>DERN01000014.1 GCA_002360925.1 Flavobacteriaceae bacterium UBA3339
GCGACTACTTTAGATTTAGGCACAATGGTTCCAAACTTCGAAACTCTTACAACGGTTTCAGTTGACAACACAGCAGGTACTTTAACGTATGTTGATGAAGCTGGAAACTCTAACATATTAGATTTAGGCGACTTAGTAAAAGCACAAGAAACCATTACCAATTTAGTTTATAACGCTACAACAGGAATCGCTACTTATACAAATGAAAACGGCGACGATCAAACAATTGATTTATCAGCAGTAGTTAAAAACTTCGAAACTCTTACAACCGTTTCAGTTGACAACGCAGCAGGTACGTTGACATATGTTGATGAAGCAGGAAACACCAACGTTTTAAACTTAGGCGATTTAGTAAAAGCGCAAGAAACTTTAACATCAGCTTCTTTTGATGCTACAACAGGAATCTTAACATACAACGACGAAAACGGAAACGCGACTACTTTAGATTTAGGTGTAATGGTTCCAAATTTCGAAACATTGACTGAAGTAACTATTGACGCTTCGGAAGGAAAGTTAACCTACAAAGACGAAAAGGGCGTTTCTAATGAGTTAGATTTAACACCAACTATCCAAGCAAACCAAAAAACAGTTACAGTAGTTGACGGAACAAATACTACGGTAGATGAAACCGTAACTGGAAACAATACCGAATATAAAGTAAACGTTTCGGATGCAGCTATCCAAGCAGCAATTACTTTAGCAGGTGATGTAACAGGTAAGGTAGGAGAAACAAAAGTAGAAGCTATCCAAGGAACGCCAGTAAGTGCAGTTGCACCAACAACAGACGGACAAACGTTGGTTTATGATACTACAACTGAGCAGTGGATTGTAGGTACACCGAAAGTAAATGCAACAGATGTATTAAATGCCAAAAACTTAACCGCAGCAGATTACGATGCAGATCCTACTTTAGATAAATCGACCATTGAAGTAACAGGAGGAACAGGGGCTACGTTGGTAGATGCAAGCCTACGTGTAAAAGGAGAGTCTATCACAACTGACCATATCCAAAACGGAACAATTGCTCCAATAGATATGGCAAATGCAGGAGCTAACCAAGTATTGGTAACAGGTGCAGATAACAAACCAACATGGAAAGACCAAGCTAAGGTAACACCTCAGTTCTTCTACATGCCGGCGGTTATTTTTGATACACAAGAAACAGGTACAGCAACACGCGATTTGTACCAAGAATATGTAAACCAGTTTACAGGTGGAGCGGTAGGAACAGGTAATGCTACATATCCTATTTCTCACGGACCAGCAGGTACAACGCCAATGCAATATACAGGAGGAATTATAGGAAATACAAGTGCACCAGCTGATATCGCAACATTTAATAGAGGTGAATTAAATTACTATGTTACTTATTATGATCAAGACGTATTTGAAAACCTGTCTATTAATGATAATGGAGAATTAACCTATACCGTTAAAACAGGCGCAACACCGAGCTCATATATGAATATCGTATTTGTGATCAAATAATTGAAACGTTTACAAAACCTGCAAGGTTTTCACAACCTTGTAGGTTTCTAAAAAAACAAGTTTAATTACAAAAACGAAAGAATAATGAAAAATAGAAATTATATTATAAAAAAGATATCAGGATGTCTGATGTTTATAGCCTTGTTCTTGAATGTTAGTTTGACTTTTGGACAGAGTCTATCTTCAAATGAACAGCATATTTTGATGTCATATAGCATGCCTTTTTCTTATATTTTAGAAGATGCTACAAGTTGGGAACTTAAAACTTCTGCAGGTGAATCTATAAAAAGGGGAGTAGGGAGTTTAGAAAATGAAGTTTTTAATGAACCAGGTGATTACATCATACAACTACATCATGTTCATAATGCAAACTCGTGTGATCATGGTTCTTTACCAGAACAATTATTTATCAAAGTGAGTACAATGAAGATGGAATTTGATTTTTCTACAGTGAAATTATCTAGAAATATTATAGGAGGGTCTAACAATGGCGTTACGCTGCGTGTAAATGCAAGGTATTCATCCTATGATAATAAAGAATCAACCTATAATGAAGGATTTATCACGGCGGGGATTGGTACTTCTATTATCGGGAAATTAAAAGATGGATCTATAGTACTTCAACAAGGAGTGAATACCCTTGAGTTTGTATTGGAAGGACAAGCCACATCAGGGAACTATATTATGTTTGACTTTGTGGATATTAATGGAGAAGTGCAGTCGTATGGTTTAACTCAAATAGTACAATAAGATGAAGAACTATATAAAACACCTGCTGTTTACAACAATAGGATTATTTATTTTTTTAGGATTTACTTCAAAGATACAAGCACAACAATCGTATTGTATATCTGGTTGTAACGATAATACATTTGTATGGTCATCTGATCCTAATACAATCGAATATGATAATATGGTATCCGGCTTTCACTCTACAATTTTAAAAGAAAGTGATGGAACTGTTAAAGTATGGGGACAGGGAGCAAGCGCGACAAACACGAACCTGACAACACCTAGAGCTGTAACACCAGCAAATGGATATAATTATCAAGGTGAGATTTTGAAAGTCACGTTGGCAAGTAATGCTGCAACAACTGGAGCAGTCCAATTCGCTATTTTAACAACAGAAGGACTTTATGTATGGGGAGCAACTAATCACTTAGTTAATACTACAGTAAAAAGCAACTCAACTTTTGGTAAAGTTTCTACTTCTACTACAGGTACTAATTCGTATGGTCTTCCCACTAGTGTGAATCCTACCGATGTAAAGATGTTATTCGGTAGTTATAGAACTTTAGGTATTGTTACTTGTAGTGGAGAAGCGTGGATGTTGTCTGATATAGGAGGTAAAAATGGAAGAGGAAGTAATAGTAATAGCGTAGCAACATGGACACAAGTTCAAACGTCAAGCGGTGTTAACTTAACCAATGTGGTAGCTATGCGTGGAACCTTTAATGCTATGATGGCTTTAACAAGTAATGGTGAAATATACACCTGGGGAACAGGAACGTATTTAGGTGATAATACAGGAGCTTCGAATAGAAGCTATGCCACAAAAATAACTTTGCCAAATGGTATTACTCCTAAAATGATTGGGATGACCTATAACAGAACTACTAGTAATAATACTCAAGGTAATAGCTATTATCTTTTATCTACAAATGGTGAGTTATACGCATTGGGCAACAATGGGCTAAAACAGTTAGGTGATTTTTCTACTACAGCAAGAAATTCTTGGATAAGAGTTAAATCTACTAATTCAACTACCAATATGTCAAATATTGCTTGGTTTAGCCCTAACGAACACGATTATGCAGGACATGCAGCTGTGAGTGCTTTAACAAGAGATGGTAAGTTATGGTCTTGGGGGTCAAATAATGGTGAGATGATTGGTGGTGGTACTGTTAGTGGTAATACCAATGCAACTAAAGATCCAATCTTTATGGGAAGAAATCTTGGAGCTACAGATAAGCTAATTGCATTAGAGACAGGAGGACACACCACCATGATAATCCGTCAATGTAGTAAGAAATACGGCTATATCGGACATAAAATCAACGGTAGTATGGGAGATGGAAGTAATAGTTCAGGTAACATAAGTAACTTTGATTTCACCAATACAGCTGAAGTAAATCTATGTGGTGCACCAACAACGCCAGTTGTAAAAGATCTAGAGATCTGTGCAGGTGAAACAGGAAATCTTGACTTAGCTCATATTATTGATTTGCCTCAAGGAATGAAAATTGAATGGTACACCAGTAATGTTAAAAATTCTAACAATTTAGTGGAAAACCCTCACGCAGTGGGGCAAGGCGAGTATTACGCTTTTTATATTCCAACAGACAATAGTGCATGTTCAAATCCTGAAGCTTCAGAAAAAGTAATTGTTCGTCTAAAAGCCGATTTAAAAATAGAGATAACTGTAGATAACGATAATCCTACTGTAGGAGATCAAGTTGAGTTTACATTGAAGGTAACAAACACAGGCGGAAGTGATGCTGAGAATGTATTTGTAAATTCAATGCTTTCTGATGGTTATGAGTTTGTATCTGGAGATACAGGTTACATTGGTATTACTGGTGTATGGACTGTTGGGGCCTTAAATATAGGTACGAATAAGACTCTTAAGATTAAAGCAATAGTTAAAGCAGAAGGTTCATATTCTTTTCCTGTTTCTGTAGAATCAGAAAAAACAGAATGCGATACAACAAATAACGACGCAGAAATTTCTGTAATTATTAAGTCAACCTTGCTTATTACAAATCCAATGGTTCGTCAACGAATACAATAATTCTAACATATCCTAACAGTTATTTAAGTACTGTAGGGGATAAAAAGAACATCAACGATTCCTTAATTTGACGATTACAAGAATCTACAAAAACAAAAGAATTATGCGAAAAATAATATATGTATTGTGTGGACTTCCCTTAACCGGAACAGCACAAACAGTAAATCACGGTGATTTCGGTATTCGTTCGGGAACAGAAGTTTCTACGTATTTCGATTTTACGAACGAAGTGTCGGGCAATGTATTAAACGACGGAGATTTCTATTTTTACGGGCACTACGAAAACGAAGGTTTGTTTAGTTACAGCACCAACAGTCGTACAGGTTACGTGGTATTTGAGGGATTAATGCCCGAGATGCAAAACATCAAAGGCACTTCGCCCAGTAATTTTTACGATGTGTTATTCAACAAATCGAGTAATGCACATGCGTTTCATTTAACCAACGACATGGCCAGTGCAGGAACGGTAAACTTTACCGATGGCGTAGTGTTAATGGATAAGGTAAATGGAGGAGCTTTTGTATTCCTAAAAGGAGCTCAACACATGAATGTGAAAGATAAAAGCCATGTAAACGGTGAAGTAACCAAAATAGGAAACGAAGCTTTTAAATATCCTATAGGAGATGATGGATATTACCGTTTTGCAGGAATTTCGGCACCCGTAAATAATGCAGAAATCTATACTGGTGAGTATCTCTTTGAAAATTCGGATATAAAATATCCTCATAAAAATAAGACAGGGATCATCGAATTGATTAACGACAAAGAATATTGGATCATCAACCAAACTACCACGACAAATAATTCGGTACTGGTAACCTTGTCATGGGATCATCGAACTACTCCTAATAAACTTACTTCAAATACGCAAGCGTTACACATTGTACGTTGGGATGAAAAACAACAATTGTGGATAGATGAAGGCGGTTTGGTCGATGAATCGAACAACACGGTAACCACGCCTGTAAACGTTGAAGGTTTTGGAATTTTTACTTTGGCTACCATAAAAGAAAAACATTTGAATCCGGGTGATGTAGTTATTTATCAAGGGGTAACGCCTGATGGAGATGGAATGAACGACTATTTTATTATAGACAACATCAACTTGTTTCCAAATAATCATGTAAGTATTTACAACCGTTGGGGACGTAAAGTTTATGAAACACAAAGCTATAATAGTAAAGGCAATGTATTTAAAGGGTATGCTGAAGGAGTAGATGTTGTAGGAAAAGGCGAAATGTTGCCAACAGGAACGTACTATTACGTAGTAGAATATCTGTATGATCGAGACGGAGAAAACAATTGGGTTAAGAAAGTAGGATTCCTTCACTTGGAAAATAATAATTAAAACGGAGAAGCAATGAAAAGAAATAAAGTAATAACGGCTTTGTTGGCTTTAGTAAGCATCTCAGCCAGTGCACAGCAAGATCCGCAGTACACTAATTATATGTACAATACCATTAACATTAATCCGGCTTATGCAGGTAGCAGAGGTTCTATGAGTATCTTCGGATTGCACCGTACCCAATGGGTCGGAATCGATGACGCCCCGCAAACAAATACTTTTTCTGTAAATACACCTATAGCAGATAGTAAGGTAGGATTGGGAATTAGTTTTATCAATGATAAATTAGGGGTTACGAGTGAAAATACCATCAGTGTGGATTTCTCGTACACCTTAGACTTAGGCGGAATAACTAATCAAAACAAGCTGAGCTTTGGATTGAAAGGATCTGCAAATATGTTAAATGTGGAATACTCCAGATTGCTAAACTATAATCCTAACGATCCACAATTCCAGCAAGATATCAGTGGGCAGTTTACGCCCAATGTTGGAGCCGGTATTTACTGGCATAACGAGCGCACCTATTTAGGTGCCTCGATTCCAAACTTTTTAGAGACAACCCGCTACGATGATAATCTTCAAAGTACCATGCGCCAGCGTATGCATTATTATTTTATGGGAGGACATGTATTTGATCTGACCCCGACTTTAAAGTTTAAACCAGCATTTTTATTTAAAGCTGTTAAAGGAGCTCCTTTACAGGCCGATATTACAGCAAACTTTCTAATTCATGATAAGTTTACTTTAGGAGCTGCTTATCGTTGGGATGCCGCCTGGAGTGCTTTGGCAGGTTTCCAGATTACCGATGGTTTATTTATAGGTTACAGTTACGATGGCGATACCAAAGCTTTAAAAAACTATAACAGCGGATCTCATGAGCTCTTTTTACGATTTGAATTGTTTAACAAGTACCGCCGCGTGAATTCGCCGCGTTTCTTCTAAAAAAGTAAGGAAATGAACAAAAAAATATCATTAGCAGTCTTAGTATGCACTTTATTTTTAGGAAGTACAGAGGTGAATGCACAAGCAGGCTTAAAAAAATCAGACAGACAGTATAATCAATGGGCGTATATTGAATCGACAGCAATTTACGAAAAGGTTCTTAAGCGAGGTTATGCAAGCAGGGATTTATTAGAAAAACTGGGCAATTCGTATTATTTTAATGGACGTTACAGCGAAGCCGAAAAACATTACGAACGTTTATTCAATGATTATGCAGATGATGAAATTGCCGCTGAATATTATTATCGTTATGCACAAACCTTGCAACACACAGGCAACGAAGCAGCATCTAAACGCTATTACGATCACTTTGTAGATAAAGCAGGCAGCCAAACGCAGATTGCAAAAATCCGCAAAAACGAAACCGCTTTAAAACAACAAATCAAAGAGAATTCGGGACGTTACCGCGAAGTAGAAAACCTACCGATCAACACGCCTTATGCCGATTATGGTAGCTTTGTACATCACAATCAGTTGTATTTTACCAGCGCCAGAGATACCGGAAGCCTAGCCAAAAAAGTACATACCTGGACCAGCGATGCCTTTACCAGCATATACAGTTATCCGTTAGAAGCCGATCAAAGGCAAAAAGTAACCCGTTTAAAAGGCGATATAAAAAGCAAGCTAAACGAGTCAACGGCTGTGCTTACCAAAGACGGACAAACGATGTATTTCACCAGAAACAACATTTTAGACGGTAGCCGTAAATACGATGCCGATAAGAATACGAATCTGAAGATTTATCGAGCATTCTTAAAAGACGGTAAATGGACCAATGTAGAAGAATTGCCTATCAACGGCGATTCCTTTAGTACGGCACACCCTGTTTTAAGTCAAGACGAAAAGCTGCTCTATTTTGCATCCGATCGTCCGGGTGGTTATGGGAATTCTGATTTATGGCGTGTATCTATTCACGACAACGGTACTTTTGGAGGACCTGAGAATTTAGGTCCCGAAATCAATACCGAAGCCCGTGAAACCTTTCCGTTTATCAATGAAAACAACGAATTGTACTTTTCAAGCGACGGACGTGTAGGTTTAGGCGGATTAGATGTTTATGGCGTAAAAACAAAAGCAGACGGCAGTTTTGGCGAAATACACAACTTAGGGACACCTATCAACTCGCCGGCCGATGATTTTGCGTATTACATCGATTTTAAAACAAAACAAGGATTCTTTTCATCAAATCGGGAAGGTGGTCGCGGAAACGACGATATTTACAGCTTTGCAGAAACCCGTGCGTTGCCTTTAGAATGCATACAAAACGTTTTAGTTACGGTGATCGACGGAAAAACAAAAAATGTAATCACCGATGCACATTTAACATTATTTGATTATTTGTATGTAGATCAAAACAGCAAAAGTCGTTACAACGAAGGTGCGTATCAGTTCAATACCGATTTTGAATGTGGATCATCTTACCGCATCAAAGCAACAAAAGACGGGTACGAAACCGCAGAAACCGATTTTTATGTACCCAACACATCGGGTGTAACCAATATTACCCTAACGTTGCATCCTGTAAAAACACCGGTTAAAAAAGGTGATGATTTGTTTAAAGTATTGAATTTAAATCCGATTTACTTCGATTTAGACAAATCAAACATTCGACCAGATGCAGCGGCAGAATTGGCAAAAGTATTAGCCGTATTAGAAGAATATCCAACGATGAGAATCGATATTCGTTCACATACCGATAGCCGTGCTTCGTATAAATACAACGATCAGTTATCAGATCGCCGTGCCAAATCAACCCGCGCTTGGTTGATGGATCAAGGAATTGAAGCCACACGATTGACCGCTAAAGGTTATGGCGAACGCGAGCTAATCAACAAATGTAAAGACGGTGTAAAATGTTCTGAAGAAGAACATCAGGCTAACCGTAGATCAGAATTCATTATTGTGGAAATGTGATATTTCTATGAATAATTTTAAAAAAGCGGGAAGGAAAATTAAAGATAAACTTCCCGCTAATATTAGAACAGATGTACTTAATTCAGTTGGTAAGCTATCTTTTAAATTAAAACTTGACGATTTAGTAGACTTAGAAAATATTGTTTCTTTAAAGTTAAACAACATCGAAGGGATTAAAGTTTTTGAATTTAAAGATTTTATTAAAAAAATTAGTCAAAGTGAAAAACCTTTTAAAACGAGCCTATATTCTTTGTTTATATGCGAAAAAAAAGAGGGGTTTATAAATGTGGAACATCAAAATATAATTATTAAAGAAAAACAGATTTTGTGTATAGCTCCGCATAAAATTATTCAATTTAATAATCCAGATAAATTAAAAGGCAAATTAATTTTTTTTTCAAAAATTGTATTTGCTGGAGATCCTATAAAACTTCAATTTTTATTTGATTCTTCGTTATTTGAACGCACGGGAAATAGTAAAAATATTTTTTTAAATAAAAGATATGAAGATGTATTTTGTTTAAGCGAAATGATTATTAGAGAACTTAAGGAAATCTACAATCATACTCAAAAACAATTAATAGCTAATTATTTATTCAGTATACTTTTAATTGGAGCGGAAATATTAAATAAATCTAATTCTGACTTAGGACATAAGGCAACTTTTAATTTAATGAACAGGTTAAAAAAAAGTGTGTTTATGCAAGACAATAAAAACCGTTCCATAAAGTATTATGCAACAGCTTTAAATATAAGTGTGACTACTTTAAATAAGGCTTTTAAACAATATGAAAATACTACACCTAAACGATGGCTGACTAATTTGATTCTTAAAGAAATAAAACAAGAGTTAGTAGCTGGGACATCATCAATTGGGGAAATTGCTGTTAAATATGGGTTTGAAGATGTTACCAATTTTACAAAATACTTTAAAAAACATATTGGAATTACTCCAACAAATTATAAGAAACAATTCAAGGAAATATAGGTTGAGGATTTTATTATGATAGAATTTAGATTTAAAGAAATACATATAGGTAAACTGATTGAAACAATGGTTTTGGAAAAAAATATTCTGCCAAATAGAATTTATAACTTCTTAGATATTGATGAAGTTGGTTTAGATAAAATATATAAGGCAAAAGATATTAAAACTGATTTATTGCTGCGTTGGTGCAAATTATTGGAATATGATTTTTTTAGAATTTATTCGCAGCATCTTTTATTATATGCACCTCCTGCGAATAACAATTATGTAACGGTTTCTAACAAAAGAAGTAAGATGCCAACATTTAGCAAAAACTTATATACACCAGAGATTATACATTTTATTGTAGAGTTAGTAGAAAGAAAAGAAAAAACACCTGCAGAAATTATTGAGAAATACCGTATTCCTAAAACAACTTTATATAAATGGATAAAGAAGCACAAAAAAGAAGAAAATTAGGACCAAATTATTCTCAGATTTATAAAGATTTAATAAATCAAAAGTATCCGGAAAAAGCTGGGGAGTTTAAAAAAATATTAGATAAACAAATGTTAAGTTTTTTTGAAATACAATCTATTAATCAACAACTTTTTGGGGTAAAAGAAAAAAGTAAGTTGTTTCAAGAACAAAGATATAGAGCCTATAACAAGCAAACAATTCGTAAAATATTGGCATATAAGAAAGAACATCAATTAAATAATACTCAGGTTGCGAATCATTTTAAGTTAAGTAGAAATACCGTTGCTAAATGGATTAAAATTTTCGAAGATCAGGTATGATATAACAAACAAGTATTTAAAATAGTCAAAATATATAAACAGTCAAATACAAAATTCATTACCTTTAAGTATTGCTTTGCGTTTCTTCATTTAAGGAGTTTCTGTAAAAGTAACTTTTATTAGATGACAGGAATCATTACAGGCGTAGGACACTACATTCCTACAAAGACCATTTCCAATCTTTTTTTTGATCAACATGTTTTTTTGGATGAAAAAGGTCAGGCGTTAAAACAAGATAATGCTACAATTGCTGATAAATTAAAAGAAATAACAGGAATTGAAGAACGACGTTATGCCGAAAATCATGAAGTAACCTCGCAATTAGGTTTTTATGCGGCAAAAGCTGCTATTGAAGATGCAGGAATTGATGCCGAAACACTTGATTATATCATTTTTGCTCATAATTTCGGAGATATTTCGTTTGGTACGGTACAATCGGATATGGTTCCTAGCTTGGCTTCCAGAGTTAAGCATCTATTGAATATAGAAAATAATTTTTGCGTTGCTTATGATCTCCTTTTTGGATGTCCGGGATGGGTAGAAGGCGTTATTCAGGCAAATGCTTTTTTAAAAGCCGGAATTGCCGGCAAATGCCTTATTATTGGTGCTGAAACATTGTCTAGAGTAGTGGATATTCACGATCGCGACAGTATGATTTATGCAGATGGAGCCGGAGCTGTAATTTTAGAGATCGGAAATGAGAGTGCCGGCATAAAATCGCATGTATCGGCTTCTTATACACAGAAAGAAAACGAATATCTCTATTTCGGAAAATCGTATAACGATAAAAAATGTCCGGATATAAAATACATTAAAATGAATGGAAGGCGGATTTATGAATTTGCTTTGACAAATGTTCCGCAAGCAATGAAGAAGTGCTTTGACCAAAGCGGATATTCCATTGATCAGTTAGATAAAATCATCATCCATCAAGCAAACGAAAAAATGGATGAAGCGATTGTAAGTCGTTTTTATCAATTATATGGTTTGGAAATGCAGAAAGACATTATGCCTATGGTTATTGGAAAATTAGGAAACAGCAGTGTAGCTACCATTCCTACTTTGCTTGGAATGATTTTAAAAGGAGAACTTCCGAATCATGCTATAAATAAAGGAAACGTAGTTTTATTTGCTTCGGTTGGAGCCGGAATGAATATTAATGCGTTTGTTTACGAATTTTAAAAAGAAGGATATGAAAATTTTCATATCCTTCTTTTTAATATAAACAGGTTTGTTATTTTTGAATCTCTATTTCAATGGCGCGATGTCCTTTCGTCGTGGTTTCTTTTTTATAGCTTACACGATCGTTCTTTTTAATAGGTTGTCGCTGTTGTTGTTGGTGAAAAAATACATTTTCCTTTGTTTCGTCTTCTGTGATAAAACCGTAACCTTTTTCGTTCATATAGGTTACAAGCCCTGTAAAGAAGTCTTCTTCATTTCTCTCATTCTCCTTTTTACGATCCGTTTCTGTATCTTGTACCTGAAGGTGAGGCGGCACATTGGTAAAGTTTCCGTTAATGTCGATATAAACCAACATTTCATCTAACGATTTTCCTTTATTGTTGTTCGCTTTACGATCTTCTCTTCTAAGTTGTTTATCTTGTTGTTTCTTTGCTTTTTTCTTGTTGTTCTCTTTTTTTCCAAAAGAATCTGCCATATTTTTTATTGTTTTTTAGTTTTTAATTCAAGTTCTGGTTGATCTTTTCGTACAGGAATACGAAATCCGATTAGTTTTTCGATGTTTTTTAAATCTTTTTTACTGTCGGTATCGCAAAATGAAATGGCACTTCCCGCTGCACCTGCGCGCCCGGTTCTTCCTATACGGTGAACATATGTTTCGGGAACGTTCGGCAATTCATAGTTTATAACCTGAGGTAGTTCATCAATATCGATTCCGCGTGCAGCAATATCGGTTGCAATCAACACTCCAATACGGCTGTTCTTAAAATCGTCTAACACACGTTGACGGGTATTTTGTGATTTATCTCCGTGAATAGCTGCTGAAGGAATACCGGCTTTAATCAGCTTTTTTACCAATTTGTCTGCGCCGTATTTCGTTCTTGTAAAAATAAGCGTTCGTATTGAAGTACTATTTTTTAATAAGTCTGTCAATAGTTCTACTTTTTGATCTTTTTCTACAAAGTAAACCGATTGTTTTACGGTTTCTGCGGTAGATGAAACCGGTGTTACATTTACTTCTTCCGGGCGATATAATAAAGACTGTGCAAAACTTCTTATTTCAGGAGGCATGGTTGCCGAGAAAAATAAAGTTTGTCTTTTCTTCGGAATCTTAGTCAGAATTTTTTTTACATCATGCACAAAGCCCATATCCAGCATTCGGTCTGCTTCATCTAAAACTAATATTTCTATATTTTGCAGATTTATAATGCCTTGATTTATAAAATCTAAAAGCCTTCCGGGAGTAGCAATAAGAATATTAACTCCTTTTTTTAGTGCTGTTACTTGTGCTCCTTGAGGTACGCCTCCAAAAATAGCAAGATGAGAAAGCGATAGAAATTGCGAATACGTTTTAAAATTTTCATCAATTTGCAAGGCAAGCTCGCGAGTGGGTGTTAAAACTAATGCGCTGATTTGCTTTTTATCGACTTTTTTTTGGTGTAGTAACTGCAAGATCGGAATGGCAAATGAGGCTGTTTTTCCGGTTCCGGTTTGTGCACATCCAATCAAATCTTTTTTATTTAAGACAATCGGAATAGCACGTTGCTGTATTTCTGTTGGTGTTGTATATCCCGTTTTTTGCAATGCTTTTGTAATTTCGGGGATAATATTTAGTTCATCAAAATTCATATTATATGATTTGGGTCTCCGGTGTTTGTTCAATAATTAATTTCAAGAAATCCGGAGATCCGATTATAAAATGAAATGATCTTTAAAATAAAACGACGTTGCTTTATGCAATCTAAAACCTAAAAACGTTTGCGGTTTTCTTCTCTTGGTTTAGATTCCTTTACATTAATGGTACGTTGATTAAGTACGGTTTGATTTAATTGTGTTATTGCATTTTCGGCTTCAGTTGTATTGGTCATTTCAACAAAAGCAAAACCTTTAGAACGTCCTGAAAAGTTGTCTTTTATAATTTTTGTTGAAATAACTTGACCAAATTGACTAAATAGTTCGTTTAAATCTTCTTCCGAAGTATGAAAACTAAGATTGCTTACATAAATATTCATCATAATAAAAATAGAAAGAAAGCAACTGAAAAGCGAAAGCTGAGAGAAAAAAAATATTATTTTAAACCGTATCAGGTAAAGCAGGGCAGGAGCCGACTTGTTAATTGAGTACAAAAGTACGATAAATAGTTGGATAAGAATTTATTCTAATAGAAAAGAATGAATTAAACTTGTTGAGAATACAAATACTTGTATAATTATTTTAATAATGATGATCTATTAAAAAAATTTAAAAAGTGTTGTGAATAAAAAATACATATCGTAATATTGCGATGTTAAATAAAGTTATTATGGGCGTTACAAAAACCAACATGTATTCTGTTGAGCAAAATGAGCTAGCTTCGCTTTTTAAAGTTCTGGGGCATCCTGCGCGAATTGCTATTTTACAATATATTATAGATCAAAAAGCTTGTATTTGTAATGATTTGGTTGATGAATTAGGTTTGGCTCAGGCTACTATTTCACAACATTTAAAGGAACTTAAAAATATTGGAATTATAAAAGGAACCATTGAAGGAAAATCTGTTTGTTATTGTATTGAAGAAAAAGTTTGGAAATCCTTTCAAGAAAATTTCAATACATTCTTTAATCAAAACGTGAATATAAACGAGTGTTGTTAAAGCTTTTTTTTGATCTTAATATCGTAAAAACGCTATATGTAAATATATCATAAATTTAAAATTAAATTATCATGAAGTTATCTCAAATTAAAGAAATACTACCAACATTAGAAACAGTAGCATTTCAGTTAGAAAATGGAACATTTGTACCGGAACATTTTCATGTTACGGAAGTTGGACAAATTATTAAAAATTTTATTGATTGTGGAGGTGTAATTAGAACCGAAAAGACTGTAAACTTTCAATTATGGAATGCTGACGATTATGAGCATAGATTAAAACCGCGAAAACTTTTAAATATTATAAAGCTTTCTGAAGAAAAATTAGCGATTGAAGATGCAGAAATTGAAGTGGAATATCAAACAGAAACCATTGGTAAATATGATTTAGATTTTAGTGGAAAACACTTTATTCTGAAAAATAAAACAACAGCTTGTTTAGCCGAAGATGCTTGCGGTATACCTTCTGAAAAGCAGAAAAGAAATTTAATCAACTTAACAGACAATCAATCTTCATGTTGCACACCAGATTCTAGATGTTGTTAATTTTTCCGATTTTTTAATGTCAACATCCATTTTCTGTTTGAAATGACTGAAATACTTAAATAAGATATTTTAAAAATGTGTTTCACGTTTAAAATAATCTGATAAGTTTTTTCTATAAAAAAGTTTAATGAAAAACAATGTAAGTATAAAAGAAATTGTCCGTTTGTTTCTAAAGCTTGGATTTCTTGGCTTTGGAGGTCCTGCGGCCCATATTGCAATGATGCAGCAAGAAGTTGTAGCAAAAAGAAAATGGATGAGCGAACAACATTTTTTAGATTTGTTGGGAGCTACCAATCTAATTCCAGGTCCTAATAGTACCGAAATGGCGATACATATTGGATACGATAAAAGAGGATGGAAAGGTATGTTGGCTGCTGGCTTATGTTTTATACTTCCGGCGGTTTTTATCACAGGTATTTTTGCGTTTCTTTATCGAAAATATGGGCACTTACCCGAAGTAGAGCTTTTTGTATATGGAATAAAACCTGCTGTTATTTCGGTTATTCTTGGAGCAATTTATCCATTGGCAAAGAAATCTGTAAAGACTTTTTTCTTGGCGATTATGGCCATAACAGTACTAATTACATCACTATTCGGAATTAACGAAATTTATTTGATGTTTGGTGCTGGTTTATTTGGCGTAGCTTATTTTTATGTTCAAACCATTAAACACCAAAATACTTTGCAAAATGTAATTCCTTTTTTCATTTTGCAGTTGGGCGGAACGACCTTGTTTTCTGAAATAAACATTCGATTATTTTGGATTTTTCTTAAAATAGGAGCTGTTCTTTATGGAAGCGGTTACGTACTCTTTGCTTTTTTAGATACAGAATTGG
Source organism: Flavobacteriaceae bacterium UBA3339 (assembly GCA_002360925.1). Classification (GTDB taxonomy): domain Bacteria; phylum Bacteroidota; class Bacteroidia; order Flavobacteriales; family Flavobacteriaceae; genus Flavobacterium. The sequence continues at coordinate 15,500 of DERN01000014.1, forward strand.
TGCAAGCCGGGTTACTTTCAAGGCAACAATTAATGGACGCTATAGCAGTAGGGCAGTTTACTCCCGGACCTGTTTTTTCGTCGGTAACATTTATCGGTTATCAAATAAATGGTATTTCAGGTGCATTATGGTCAACAATTGCTATTTTTCTTCCTTCTTTTGTATTGGTTGCTTTAATAAATCCTTTAATGAAAAAAATGCGTCAGTCTAAATTACTGTCAGTTTTTTTAGATTCGGTAAATGTTGCAGCTATTGCTCTTATTGCATCTGTATGTTTTACAATGGGAAATGAAGCTATTGCAGATTGGCGAACTTTATTAATTGCTGTTATCAGTATTTTCGTTGTATTTCGATTTAAAAAATTAAACAGTGCTTTTGTTATTTTAGGAGGAGCATTTTTAGGATTATTATTATACCAACTTTAAAATATCGAGATGTATTACAAATTATCTAAAACAATCGAAAAGCTGTATCCTTTTTATGTTAGTGAAGAACGCAAAACTGTAATTGAACCATTAATTGAATATATTCAAAACAGACTGAAAAATAAACAGCAAATCAATATTAATTTCATCTGTACCCATAATTCGCGCCGTAGCTTATTAGCTCAGGTTTGGGCACAAACAGCAAGTACATATTTTAATGTTCCAAATGTGTCTTGTTATTCGGGCGGAACAGAAGAAACTGCTTTGTTTCCAATAATTGCAGAAACTTTGGTTCGTCAGGGATTTCGTGTGTTTAAAATTTCTGAAGGTAGTAATCCAATACAAGCTATAAAGTACAGCGATAATGATTTTCCTATTATAGGATTTTCAAAGAAACATAATGATCCTTTCAATCCAATATCAGATTTTGCTGCTGTAATGACATGCTCACAAGCAGATGATGAGTGTCCGTTTATTGCAAGGGCTGAAAAAAGAATCCTTATTACATTTGACGATCCAAAAGATTCGGACTTTACACCAGAACAACAAACAGTTTATGACCAAAGAAGCTTGCAAATAGCTACAGAAATGTTTTACGTTTTTTCAAAAATAAATCTTTAAAATTATGCAACCCAAATTAAAATTTCTAGATCGTTATCTAACTTTATGGATCTTCCTTGCAATGGCAGTAGGTATTGGTTTGGGATATTTGTTTCCTAGTATTTCAAAAGTTACAAATACTTTATCTGTAGGCACTACCAATATACCTTTAGCAATTGGTTTAATACTTATGATGTACCCGCCATTAACTAAGGTTGATTATTTTTTGCTGCCTCAGGTATTTAAAGATAAAAAAGTGATAGGAATATCGTTGTTTCTCAATTGGTTTGTAGGTACCTTATTAATGTTTGGTTTAGCAGTTTTGTTTTTACGAAACGAACCCGATTATATGACTGGCTTAATATTGATTGGCTTGGCAAGATGTATTGCAATGGTAATTGTTTGGAGCGATTTAGCAAAAGCAAACCGAGAATATACTGCTATGTTAGTTGCTTTAAACAGTATCTTTCAAGTATTTTCTTATAGCTTTTTAGTTTGGCTGTTTATAAATATATTACCTAGCAAATTAGGTTTGGCTAATTTCAATATAAGCGTATCAATGAAAGATGTAACGGAAAGTGTATTGATATACTTAGGTATTCCGTTTTTAGCAGGTTTCATTACCCGATACACTTTGGTGAAAACAAAAGGGATAAACTGGTATAATAAAAAATTTGTTCCTAAAATATCGCCTATAACATTATATGCTTTATTGTTTACTATTGTTATAATGTTTAGTTTGAAAGGAGATAAAATTTTAGAATTGCCATTAGATGTTTTTAAAATAGCAATTCCACTGGTTATTTACTTTGTATTAATGTTCTTTGTGAGTTTTTTTATAAATAAATCTCTTAAAATACCTTACGATAAAAACGCTTCAATTGCGTTTACAGCTACAGGTAACAACTTTGAATTGGCAATTGCAGTTGCTATTGCAGTATTTGGAATTAATTCTCCGCAGGCATTTGTTGGTGTTATAGGTCCATTAGTTGAAGTTCCGGTGCTAATATTATTAGTTAAAGCTAGTTTAAGATTAAAAAAAATATACTATAACAATAAAAAAATCTAATTTTTATCATTAACCAAAACTACTTCTTCAATCTTTAAGCGTTCTTGTAACCAAGCCGTTAATTTTGTTTTATCATCGGGTTTTAATTCATGATCGGTTTTATATAAGACAACCAATTTGGTTATTATGCTGTCTTGTTGTGTCATGTTTTTCTCTATTTTTCCTAAAGCAACTTCTTTTAAATTAGGGAAAAGTATTTCCATTTCATTTGTTAAACCGGGTTCATTAACTCTGTATTTTTCTAATTCTTGTTGAAGTTTGCTAATAGCAAGGTCTTTTTCCGAGATTGAAACATTCTGTTTGCCTAATTCGTTTAATATCTCTGATTTTAAATCGGCATCGTCTTGTCTAAAAACTAATTTAGCATCGTTCAATCCGCGTTCTCTTAAAAGCCTATTATACATTTCCATATCCTCTTTGCTTAATTTCCTATTTAGAAATGCAAGATCAACCGTTTTAGATCCATAATTTAATTTTTTATAAACAACCGTATATCCTCTGCTGCTAAACTCATTATTTATAAAGTCTTCCACAGTACTCGTAAACTTCTTCTCTTGAAATAAATTATAAGCAAGATAGAAACTAGGAATAATCATTATAAATATTAAGGCAGTAATACCAAATCGGATTCGTTTTTCGTTCTGCGGATTTATTGCTTCTGAAGCAGGATAACTCAAATATTTAATTACAAGAAAAGTCGAAATACAAATAAAAAAACAATTAATTGTATATAAATAAAAGGCTCCTAAAAAGAAACTCATATTAAAAGTTGCCAAACCATAACCCGCAGTACATAAAGGCGGCATTAAAGCAGTTGCAATAGCGACGCCGGGTATAGGATTTCCTTTTTCAACTCTTGTAATGGCTACTACACCTACAAGACCGCCAAAAAAGGCTATTAAAACATCGTATATAGTTGGAGAGGTTCTTGCAAGTAATTCGGATTGAACATCTTTAAACGGACTCAAATAAAAGTAAAAAGCCGATACAAATAAACTTACAAGTGTTGCTATAAAAAGGTTTTTTAAAGACTTTTTTAATAGTTGCGAATTATAAGTTCCCAAAGCAAAACCAGCTCCTACTATAGGTCCCATTAATGGAGAAATAAGCATGGCACCAATAATAACTGCGGCTGAATTTACATTTAAACCAACTGAAGCAATCAGAATTGCACATGCCAATATCCATAAATTAGAGCCTTTAAAAGAAACATTCGCTGTTACGGTTTCTAAAACTTTTTGTTTGTCTTCCTCTCCATTGTGAAGATTTACATAATCCCAAAATTTGTTTCTTATATTCATATACAACAGTGATTTTCTAGCTTTTTGATTTAGTCTTTTTATATACTAATATAACTACTTTTTTAATTGTTTTTTCTTGTTTTTTATATTGGTGAATAAAAAAAGCCTTATCTAAAATAGGTAAGGCAATTAATTTTTTATTTTTAAAACAGCAATTAAGATTGTTCTGTTATTTTTAATTAGCAGCCCAAATCTCAATTTCAATTTTTAACTCTGGAAGTCCTAAAGCCGTTATATAAGCTATAGTCATTGATGGATATTTTTGACCAAATAATTTATCCCATTCTCCGTCGAAAAAATCCCAATCAATTTCTTCGGTTGACCATATATTTACTTTAATAACATGATCGGGTGTTAAATTTTGACTTTTTAAAAGTTCTTTAATATTTTTAAATGTTAAGATTACCTGCTCATTAAAGTTTTCCGGAATAATTCCATTAGCGTCAATTCCTATTTGTCCTGAAAAGGTATAAATATCTGAATTTTTTGGAATTATAGTAACGTGAGAATAATTACCTACTGGTGCAGGAATATTTGTAGGGTTAAATCGAACTATTTTATTTGTTGTCATGTTTTACAATTTTTAATGTATAGTGTCTTATTTATATTTTCTGCACAATAATAGTAATTAAAAAGGATTTAGAGCTTTTGTGCTCGATTTCTAAACATGAAATTTACAATAACTATTTTCCTTATAATTTAGAACAACAAATATTAGAATCTGTTGCATTTGGTTTTTGTTTTATAGTCAAAAAATCAATCCGTAATTAAATCAAACGCAAGAGCAAAACGTAAAAGTTCGGCAAAGGATTTTACATCTAATTTTCGGATAATATTTTTTCGGTGAGTTGCAACAGTTTCCTTTGAAATAAATAGTTGATCTGCAATTTCGATCGATGATTTTCCGATGCTAAGTAAAGTTAAAATTTCTTTTTCACGTTTGGTAAGTAATGCAAATTTCTTGTAGTTACGTGTGATATATTCATTTTCATCTAATACACGTTTTACCTTTTCCATCAAAGCTCCAACACCATCAATCGGTGTCGAAAGCATAATCAATCGTTGTTGATCTGCATCATTCTTTTCTAATAATTTGCAAACTGTATAAAACCATCTATGTCTGTCAGCTTTGTAAAGTTTTACACGCTGAAAAAAGTTGAGTTGTGTAGCATGATTTCCTTCGTTACAATAACGAATAACTTTCGGGTAAATATCTTCTAAATCTTCCTGAATAAAAAACTGTTCATAATATTGCGCTCGCAAAGCGTTAAGCTCTTCTAGTTCTACTCCCAAACGATTACATCCCCAGGCATTCATGTAAACTATTTGTTGCGGAACACCTTCACTTAAACTATGAACCATGATAGAAGCAGGAATAACTTCTGAAATATCGGCTATTTCAAAAGAATCCTTTGACAGATTTCGTTCAATCTGAAAAAGCTTTTGCTCTATGTCTTCATATTCTTTCATGTTGCAAACAACTCATAAACATTTTTAAATAAAAGAAGCCTAAATATCCTGATTCTTAGAAGAATTTATATCAAATATATATAATATTTTGTTAAAAATACCCTCTAGTGGGTATTGTTTCACGTGTTTACCCCAAATACCTTTGATTCATCAATTATAATATATAAACGCATGAACACTATTACTAAAACAATAACAGGCTTTTTTGGGATGATTTGTTTGCTTATTGCAACAAATGCAAGGGCACAAATCAATATTTAAGGAGTTTAATGTTTTAGAGAGGTCTATACTTGAAAAATTAACAAACAAATAGAAATAAAATGAAAACAATTACTAAAACAATAGCAACGACTTTCGGGATGATGGCATTGCTAACAGCAACAAATATAAACGCATAAACGTATTACGGCTATGTAAGTGCAAAAGAAAAATCTGAAAACGCACCGTCGGATAAAGTAAATAGATTGATTGTTTCGAATGTATTCGAAGTCAAATTTTGCAGAAGCAGTCAAGTGTCATTTTATAGTATAGATAGTGGTGGTGGTATCACATCGGCAATACAAAATGCTTTTAAAACAGAGTACGATTACGGTTATAAATTACGTGGCTATTACATCAACCAACATTATGCCGATGTACAGTTTTTTAAATCGTTTGACGAAGCTGAAAGAGATCGTAAAAACACCATTGCAAAATATAAAAACGATGCCTACAACCCAGTGTATCATCAGGTAGTAGCTATCTCGTTAGCGTGTTTTAAATAACAAGACAATTTTGTCATTACAACCGAAGTGGAGGAATCTCTTTTAGAAGTAGAGATGTTTAACTTCGTTCAGTTCGCAAGCTCGGGTCGACTTCACTATCGTTTCGCTCAATATGACAAACAAAAACAACTTTCATAGAGTATAAAAACGCTGTTGAAGTTTTAAAACGAATAATAACAATTAAATTTTAAAGATGATGAAAAGATTACTACTAATTATGATGGTCTTTGGTTTTATAAATCTAAGCCAAGCACAAACTAAAGAAGAAACTATTAAGTGGATTAAAGAGAAATTGGAAAAGTATGGAGGTTACGACGATTTACCTTACAACGATACATATTTTACGAACATCGAAGTTAGCCCATGTAACATCAGCTATATAGTTAAGAATAAAAAAAATATTGATGAGAGTAGAAAAAAAATATTTAATCCAAGTAAAAGTAAAGTATGGGTGCCCGATAATGATAAAGTCTATTTAATCTCTGATGCTTATATAGTTGTAGATGATAAAATAGGGGTTTCTAATCTTTTTACGCTTAGAAATGGAGAATCAAATATTCACGAACGTATGGCAAAAGCACTTTTGCATTTAGCAACGTTTTGTGAAGAAACAAAAAACGAAGCATTTTAATAATTAAATATTTAAGATTATGAAAAGATTACTACTAATTATGATGGTCTTTGGTTTTGCAGGGCAAAGCTGGGGGCAGGAGGTAACACAGATACCACAGTATACAGTTATTACAGAAGTAAAAATAGAAGATGCTATACTTTATGTAAAAGGTTTTGAGAAAAATAGCGGAAAATTTAGTGAAGCATCGAAACAGATGAAGGTAAACGAAGTATATACCAATAAAACAAGCAAATGGTTCCCTACAGTATCACTACTTACAGTTCCTTTTAAAATAAGACCCAAAATAGAAGGACAAAACACGAACGCTTTTTCAGATCTAAAGAATGTAGGTGTAAATATTGATTTCTATTCAAAGCAATGGGATCGATATTTTGTAACAGGAAAAACATCTACTCATCGTGGTAGTATCGGTGTACTTGTCACACCTTTAGTAGAAGAACTAACAGAAAAGAATACTAAAAATGTAACCGCAACAAACAAGCAATTCTTTGCGTCATTTGGATTGTCTTTAAATTATTCCTACAATAAATTAACGTTTACAGCTATCCCTATGGGTTTTGATATTGCTACCAATTCGGCAGGAAAAGAGTGAATATATAATGGCAAGTATTGGTGGGAATTTGGAGTAGGAGTCGATTTAAAAATATTAGAAAGCATTTTTAATAAATAATCATAACCTAAAAATTAACAATCATTAAAATTTTAAAACAAAGTAAATATGAAATCAATAACAACCCTATTATTAGTGCTTTTTAGCTTTACACTAAGCTATGCCCAAACCGAACAGCAGACTGTAGAATGGTTAAACGCAAAAAAAACAGAAGTATATAACGTGTATAGTCTTACAGTAAGTAATGGGAAATTAGAAATTACCAAAGAACGTATTCGTGCATATTCTGAAGATGGTGCACAGTCATATTATCAATGGCACGAAATTAAAGATATAAAAAAAAGTGGCTACTATATTGAAGTAGTTTCTAATAGTACGTATAATGGCAAGACCTCATATATCAGTTTTGCAATTTCAAATGAAGAACTTAGAGGTAAATATCTTAAAGCTCTAAAACACATGGCAACCTTAAATGGTGCGAAGTTAATAGATGACGATTTGTTTTAAGGTTTTGCTATCTAACAAAATAATATTTTTAAATCTACTAAAGAATATTTTACAACTTATTATAGATCGCTGTCACTTCGAGCGAAATCGAGAAGTTATTAAGGTCTCTACTTCGCTCAACCTGACAGAAAATAGAATCTTTTTTTTATAATCAATTAATAAAATATTTAAAATCATGAACAAAATAACAACCTTTATAACAACAGCTCTTATGTTGTTTAGCATTACTGCATTTTCGCAAACCAAAGAAGAAACCGTAAAATACATCAATGATTTGTATATAAAATCAACTGGTAAGCAAGAAGAAAAGGTAAGCCTTGACGGAAAAACATTGGTAAGAACCGTTATAGATCCCGTCGTAACAACTCCTATAAGAACTCATCTAACTAAAAACGAAGGTAATTTGATTATAAAAAATTGTGCTGGAGGAGAAAAATGTATCTTTTTTCGTAAAGGAGATGATGCGTATAGCGATGTTTTTACAGGTCTTTGGGGAGGTAATGACGAAGATAGTAAACGTCTAAAAAATGCATTGGAACATCTTATAAAATTACTAAAAGCCGAACCTGAAGAAAACGACCCGTTTACATATTAATATAATACATTAAGATATGAAAAAATTATTCATTTTTACCGCAACACTTTTGTTAAGCGTTGTGGTATATGCCCAAAAAGGCGAAAGCAAAACCAAATATTTTTATGCTGTGGGATGGGAGTATCTGCCTATACCCAACCAAAGTTTAAGTAATATGCAACCTGTGGTAAGCAATATTTTTTATACACGCTGTAAAGAAGATTATTTACCTATTGATAAAGGAATAACCAACGAACTCAATGATTTTTATTCGGCATATTATGGCAAGCGTCGTGGTTTTAACGGACTAAATCGTATGATAGCTTTCGGACCTTATGATACTTGGGAAGAAGCCGAAAAAGACCGCCGAAAAAGAATAGCAGATTACAACCGAGATTGGAATCCACTTTTGTTAAGAGATTTTACTGTTTCTTGTGATTAATGATAAACAGGAATCCGTTTGTTTAATTAATTATATTATTAAGAGTTCATTTATTAATATTTTGTCTTCTACAAGTTATAATCTTTATATGAAAAGTAATCCTTATCAATTAAAAAATATCGATTTTGTTGATTCAATTGCTGTAGTATGTCCACGTTGCAGTAAAAAAGCAATGGTTTTAGGCGGAAATCCTGTAAGTAATACGGTTGGTTTTGAAGATGCCATACAATTTACCTGTACACAATGCGGTCATGCAATAAAGTATGCCAATACGCCTAAATTTCCCGTTTTTACGAATAGTAGAGGAATCACGAAATATGCCCGAATCTTGTTTTTTGATTCGCAAACCGATCCATATTTTAACTTTCCGTTATGGTACATTATAGAAACCCCTTGGGGAATTATCTGGGCATATAACGCAATGCATCTAGAAGTTATCGAAAATTATATTGGTAGCAAAGACCGAAACCGAAACGGAATTCCCATGCAAAATGATAGCATTGCTTCACGTTTGCCACAATGGACCAAAAGTGCTAAAAACAGAGATACTTTATTAAAATTGATTCGGTCTAAGAAAGAAAACTAAAAATAATATTTCATAATTAATTCAACATGACTTTATTTCACCAAAAACTTCTCCACAAAAATGGATGAAGCTTTAAAAGACAAGGAATTTGCCAAAAATATAAAACTGAAAAGCAATAACATGTTTTTAGAAGTTTTTTAAACCTCTCCCAAAAGTTATGTTTTCGGGAGAGGTTTATAATTTATTTTACATCTTCGATAGAAGCTCCGAAATTGATATGCAAAACATTTCCGTTTGCTAGAACAAGAGCAGGAACTGATAATACACCTGCATTTTCGGCTTCTTTAATTTTTGATTTATCCGTACCTAAATGGATAACTTCAACTTGATCTTTTGGAATTAAATTTAAAAGATCTTTTTCAGCACTAACACAAACAGGACAACCTGCATGGTAAAAAATAGCTTTTTTCATTTTATTTTCGATTTAAAAGTTAACACTATTCAACGTTGTAGTTTAATGTTTTTAAAATATTTTTAAGTTCTTCAACTTCGTTTTCGTTTAGAGCATTTAAAGGACTTTTAAAGTGACCTCCGCCAATTCCCAATAAATCCAATCCAGCTTTTATAGATCTTGGTAATCCTTTTGCAACAATAAACTTTAATAAATCCATTTGCTGGTAAAATAGTTCACGAGCTTTTTGCAAGTCATTTTCCTGAATAGCATTATACAGAGCGATGTTTAATTCAGGAATCAGATTCGGAGCTGCCGTACACCAACCGTTTGCACCAGCTGAAAAAGCGGCTAATGCCAAAGGATTTGATCCGTTATAAAAAGCAACATCTTCACCTAATTCTCTTCTTAAGTAATGCATGCGCTGAACATCGCCACTACTTTCTTTTACCATCGTAACATTAGGAATTTCCAATAATCGTTTCAATAAATTGGGCGACATATCTACTCCGCTTGTTGCAGGATTGTTATAAACCATAATAGGAATAGAAATTTTAGAAGCAACCGAATCATAATGTTTTATAATTTCCTGATCCGATAATTTCCAATAACTCATCGGAATAATCATAACAGCTGTTGCACCCGCTTTTTCGGCAAATTGAGCATGGTAAATCGTTCGTTCTGTTGTAAGATTTGAAACACCTACTAATGTGGGAACTCGACCTGCGACTTGTTGCATCGTAGCTTCGGTAATAGCTTCTTTTTCTGTATCGTTTAGATAAGGCATTACACCTGTACTTCCCAACGGAGCAATCGCATGCGAACCGGAAGTAACCAAACGCTCGACTTGTTTTTTAAACAACGGAAGGTCTATATTCTCATTTTGATCAAATGGTGTTACCGGATAAGCAATCACGCCTTTAAAAGGTATATTGTTCATTTTTCTTTTTGTTTTAAAGTTCTTTTATTGTTAAAAATCTCTTCCTTCTTCTTCTCGTAATGCCACGCCAAGGTTTTGAAGCTGTGGCGCATTTTCGCAAGCAATATATTTTGCTGGTTCGGTATCGCTTAGGTTTTGATGCTGATGCCAAGCCCAAGAAGGAATGTATAAAGCATCGCCCGCTTGCCATTCTACAATTTCGTCTTCAACACGAGTCCAACCTTTACCTTCAATCACATATAAAACAGTTTCATAAGTGTGGCGGTGCAAATGTGTTTTTTGTCCTGGTAACAAACCTCCAATAGTCATACTTACATTTTTACTTGGCAGATCTACAAAAAATACAGGATGTTTTCTTTCTTCCGAAAATTGATTGTGAATTCCTGCATTTTCAACGTTTTTGTGAATAATGTGCGAAGGTTTTAAATAGGTAGGTCTTGCAAAGGTTTGATGAAAATCTTTAGAGCTGAATTGTTTTTGTTCGGCATGAATCGATTTTTTTACTTCTGTTACGTTTTCTAATTTTGACATGATTAAAAATTTTTATTGTTTAATGCATTATTGCAATACAAAAGTATTTTATTTTTGGACTGTCTTAATGATACAGTTTTTATAAAAATAGCTAGTCCAGATGTTACGAGAATGGAAATTTGAAATTCAATTAGATAGTCAATCAGATAAAGCGATTTATCTCCAGATTGCCGATGCTTTAATAAATGATATTCAATCAGGTAGATTAAAATCGGGTGAAGCTTTGCCCGGAAGTAGGAATTTAGCCACAATGTTGAACGTTAATCGGAATACGGTTGTCGAAGCTCTAAATGTTTTATTGATAGAAGGGTGGTTAATTTCTAAAGAACGACGCGGTACTTTTGTATCCGATTCTTTACCCGATTTTGAAGAAGCTGTAAAAAACGAAAAGACAGAAATTTCTTTAGAAGATATTTCAAATCCTTTAATTCAAATTATGTTTGATGACGGATATCCCGACAGTAAAATTGCACCTATTAAAGAGTTGGCAAGAGCTTATCGTCAAATCTTCCATCGAAAAGCAAGATGGCAAATGATGGGTTACAGCAATGTATTTGGAGATTTAGAATTTAGGAAAAACATTGTTCAAATGCTTAATCATCAAAGAGGAATGCAGGTTCAGGAACAAAATTTGTGTATAACTCGTGGAAGCCAGATGGCGATGTATCTTTCTGCTCATTGTATTTTAGAAAAGGGAGATTATGTAATAGTAGAAAATCCGGGCTATAAACCTGCTTGGAAAGCTTTTGAAAGTGCAGGAGCGAAGTTGCTTCCGGTTTCGGTTGATCAAGATGGATTGTTGGTAGATGAAGTTGTAAAATATTTAAAATCATCAAAAAAAATCAAGGCACTTTATACAACGCCACATCATCAATATCCCACAACTGTTACACTGAGTTTGAAAAGGAGATTGGAATTAATAAAACTTTCAAACCAATACGAATTTATCATTATCGAAGATGATTACGACAATGAATTTCATTTTGGATATCGTCCGGTTTTACCTTTATCGAGTTTCAAAGAACTCCAAAATTACATTTACATTGGTACCATGAGCAAAGTGGTTGCTCCGGCATTGCGTATCGGATATTTAGCGAGTAATGATTCTTCTTTGATTAAAAAAGTAGGCGAGTTACGTTCGATTATCGATGTACAAGGCGATAGTATAATGGAACAAGCCGTTTTACAACTTGTTAAAGACGGAACCATTAAACGACATATTAAAAAAGCAACACATCTCTACCAACAAAAACGTGATTTTACAATAGAACTTTTAAACAAACATTTAAAAGGAAAAGTTTTTTTTAACGTTCCTGAAGGTGGTTTAGCTATTTGGATAGTTCCGAATGAATACCAAAACTGGGAATCTATTGCTAAAAAAATGAACGAAAAAGGTATTAAAATCATTACACCAGATTCTTATAGTTTTGACAAAGGAATAAACGGTTTACGATTAGGTTATGGCACATTAACAGAAGAGGATCTGGAAAAAGCGATTAAAACCTTTGCTGATATGTTAGAATGAGTTGTAGATTTAATTCATTATATTAAAAAAACGTATCTAACTATTTATTAATTAGATACGTTTTTATTTGGTGGAGTCGCAGGGAATCGAACCCTGGTCCAAACAAGCAATCAAAGAGCTTTCTACATGCTTAGTTATTATTTAAATTTTCGATAAAAAGCTTGGCTAATAACATCCACTTTTTACTTAGCTTCTAAAGTTTCAAAGAATGTCCGAAGCACTAATCCTTCTAGATTTATTTTACGGTTCCCCGAAACAGGATGCCATAAATCAAGGCTTCCAAGAGGAATTTAGCTTTCCTATCTAATAGGACAAAGGCTTGATCTTACTATAATTCAGAATTAAGCAGCTAAAGCGTAGTTTTCTTCGCCGTTTAAAAAAAGTTTCATTCATGATATTTACGAGCTGTAAATGAGCGCTCGACATGCTTACTTTTCAATTCCACTCGCTGTCAAAACCGATCGACCCCAAAATTGAAATGCAAATATACAAAAAAGGGAAGTAAAATAAATCGATTTCTTATAAGAAATAATCTTATTTCATATTTTTAATTATATTTGAGAAAACACTATTTCTAATGATTAATTATTATGTTATTTTAGAAATTCCAAATTTTTCTGAAGAATCAATAATCAAAAAAGCATATAGAACTTTATCTAAGAAATATCATCCCGATGTAAATAAAGATCCAATTTCGGTTGATTATTTTTTAAAAATAAATGAAGCTTATGATTTTTTAATGAACGAAAATAAACGTTTATTATTGAATCAGTTTTTGATTTCAGCTCATCAAAAACAAACTTTTTCTCAACCACAAAAAACTCAAGAAACTGTTTATCGAACTCAACAAAAGCCAATAATTCATTATTTTTCGACAGATCGAAAAAACTTTACATTGCACGATTATATTTTGATACAATGGAATGTAAGTCAATGTAAATCTCTTTTTATAAATGTAATTGGAAATGTAAAGTTTTCAGGAACTCACTATTTAAAAATCGAACATTTTATTGAAGAATTGGTCATTTTAATGACAGTAGTAGGATTAGACGATATCGAATATAAATTTCAAATTAAGTTATTTTATCATAATGAAAATCCTGCATTAAAGGCATTTCATGAAATGCTTTTGAAGAATCCTGAGACAAAATCAATCAACTTTAAACAAGAAAAACTATTTTATTATCATGCAAGGTTAAGTAAAAACGAATTTAATAATAGAATTATTTTATTATTTATTATTTTAGCGACAAACTCTTTTTTTTACATTTCGGCAAATTACAAATACGTAATGTTTATTGTTTTAGGCTTTAATTTGTGGTTGATTTACGTTCAAATCTATAAGAGAATGCATGATATTGAACATTTAAAAAATGATATATATAAGTTATGGATTCCTATTTATAATTTATATGTTTTTAAAGATTTAATTTCCGAAAAAAGTGAAAATGCTGTAAATGAATTCGGGATGAAACCTGATTCAAAAGAATATTCATTTATAAATTGGATTAAAAAAGAATTTAGGCAATTAACCTCACAATTAAGTTTATTACAAAAAGTCAGTTTTAGTGCATATTTTTTTATATTCTTTTTAATTTCGGTAAAATCAATAATAAAATATGAAGAAATTCCGGTTGCCTTAACGCATCATTATACTGATTCTTCCAAACCGACTTCAAATAGTGCAAATCGATCTTATTTTTTGGTTTTTGATGAACGAATTACGGTCGAAGTTTCCGAAAGTCAGTATACAGAAATAATTCAAAGAAAAAGTCAGTATTCTTACGCAATTGGAATTAATAACCAAAATGAAACTCAATATTTAAATACTTACAACAAGCAAACTAAAACAAAAGATCGCCTAAATTTAGGAATTCTTGCAAATACAAATCCAATAATAATACTATTGACTTTTATCTTTTTTGGTCAGCTTTATGCTTGGAAAAATTTAGATAAGCCTAATGAAAAAGTTTTTGCAAATGGATTTATGTTATTTGCTTTAATTTTGTACACTTTTGTTATTTTAAATATTATTTTTTAACTGAATTCAATAAAAAAATCAAGCTATAAGCTTGATTTTATCTTTTTTGCTGAACCTTAATAGGATTATATTTCTTCTTAAGCGGAATTAAATAACTAATTGTATATCCAAATCCGGCGCCGATACTTCCGCTGTATTTTTGACCAAATCCGGGATAGTATAAATTCTCAAAACCTTCGGGTTGTTTTTGGGATAACAAAGCAGTGAATCGCGCGTTTATTCCTAAAAATAAATTATCCACGATTTCAACTTTCATTCCAAAACCTAATTCTAACCAATGAGCCGATAATCCGGTTGATTTTAATTCAGGATGTTGAATTTCTTCATTAAAATAGCCACTTCCCGTATTAATTCTGTATGAATGTAGGGTTTGATTATGTAAACTCAAACCATATCTTGCGCCAACATAAATCATATTATTCATGTTAAGCCAGTTTTTATGAAGATTTTTTTCAACTCCAACCTTTAAAAACATTCCCGAAGTGGTGTATGTTAATTGATCGTCTTTTTTGTACCGATCTTCAAAACCTGCCTCAGCAGCAATATACCAATCTTTATTATATCTATAATCGGCATTAATTTCAAAACCTTTATAGTTTTTATCCCAAACATTTCGACTTGCTTTAATTAAATCTGTTCCAATTCGCAAACCGTAAACTTCAGGATACTTTTTTACTAAAGAATCTTGTGCAAATAACGATGTTGTAAATACTAAACTAATAAAAAAGATAAATGTGCGCATTATTTTCGTTGGTAATTTCGTTGGTTAATTTAGAAATACTTTGTATCCAAGGTGCATAATTAGGATCTGCAGAAGGTAATAAAGAAGCTCCAAAATCATAAAAATTTACTTTATATCCACACGCTTTAGAAACATAAAACTCTTCTGTATTGTAAAGAAAACGCAGTTGATTCTTTTTAATAATCGTATCATTTTCTGCCGTTGGATCGTATTCGTATAAAGTAATTTCCCAAGTTGTTTCTTGTTTATTAATTTGTAGAGGAACTTCGATTTTGGAACGATTTTTAAAAACAATCGTATCACTAAAACCATTTGCGACCAAACAAACTTTAGTAGCAACTTTTAGTTTTTCGGTTTCGAAATTGTCGTATAAACTTATGATAACATTTGGCGTTTCAGATTCGCCACCTTCACAAATATCATCTTTTTCGCAAGACGAAAGCAATACTGCCGCTAAACTTAAAAGCCAAATTTTCTTCATTTAATTTTTCTTATCGATTCAAAAATACGAAATCATTTTTAAAAAAAGAGCAGACAAAATCGCTGCTCTTTTTGCTATCTTCTTTCTAAAAGTACTACATTTTCTACGTGATGCGTTTGCGGAAACATATCAACCGGGCGCACGCGAACTACTTTATATTTTTCGTCCATTAAAGCTAAATCTCTAGCTTGCGTTGCCGAATTACAACTTACATAAACTACTCGTTTTGGTGCAATTTTTAAAATTTGTTCCACAACATCTTTATGCATTCCGTCGCGTGGAGGATCTGTAATGATCACATCTGGTTGTCCGTGCGTTGAAATAAATTCGTCGTTAAAAACGTTTTTCATATCACCAACAAAGAATTTACAATTCGCAATGTTATTGTGATTTGCATTAATTTTTGCATCGGCAATTGCTTCAGGAACTGCTTCTACACCAATTACTTTTTTTGCTTTTTTCGATACAAATTGTGCAATAGTTCCGGTTCCGGTATATAAATCGTAAACCAATTCTTCACCAGTTAATCCGGCAAAGTCGCGTGTAATAGAATACAATTCGTACGCTTGTTCTGAGTTAGTTTGATAAAACGATTTTGCATTTACACGGAATTGTAAACCTTCCATTTCCTCTAAAATATAATCTCTTCCGTAGAAACAAATTACTTCTTGATCATAAATTGTATCGTTCAATTTTTCGTTGATTACATATTGAAGCGATGTAATCATTGGAAAACGTTCTTTGATGAAATTCAAAATTAACTCACGATTTTCGACATCTTCTTTAAAGAATTGCAATAAAACCATGATTTCGCCTGTTGAAGCAGTTCGAATCATCAAAGTTCTTAAGAATCCGCTATTTTCTCTCGGATTAAAAAACTCCATTCCGTACTTATTTGCAAAAGCTCGAATTTCGTTTCGGATATCATTTGAAGGATCTTCTTGAAGCCAACATTTTTTAATATCCAATATTTTGTCCCACATTTTTGGAATATGGAATCCTAAAGCATTTTCTTTTCCTAATTCTTCGCCCGATTTAATTTCTTGCGGAGTTAACCAACGAGCGTTAGAAAACGAAAATTCCATTTTATTTCTGTAGAAAAATTGCTTTTTAGAACCCGAAATTTGTTCAAAATCAGGTAATTCAATCTTTCCAATTCGCTTTAAATGATTAAAAACTTCTTGTTCTTTGTAGACCAATTGTTGGTCGTACTTCATATTCTGCCATTTACAACCGCCACACGAACCAAAATGTTCACAAACCGGCTCGGTACGATGTGGAGAATAGGAATGAACATGTGTAGCAATACCTTCGTAATAAGCTTTTCGCTTTTTAGTGGTTTGCACATTTACAACATCTCCCGGAACTACATTTGGAATAAAAATGACTTTTCCGTCCGGAGCTTTCGCTACACAAACGCCTTTTGCACCTGCATCAAGGACTTCTACGTTTTCGAATACGATTCTTTCTTTACTTTTTCTTGCCATGCTGCAAAAATACAATATTGTATATAATTGAGTTCATTTATGTGCTCAATATTTTTCTGTAAAAAATTATTATTTCTTAACTTGCACTACGGATGATTTCTCTCCATAAAGAAGGAATGGTAAAGTATACAATTTAAAGAAAATTTTATGAGTTTGAATCAGTTAACTTCAAATGAAGCGATTGCATTGGAAGAAAAATACGGCGCACACAACTATCATCCGTTACCAGTTGTTTTGTCAAAAGGTGAAGGAGTTTATGTTTGGGATGTGGAAGGAAAAAGATATTATGATTTTTTATCTGCTTATTCTGCCGTAAATCAAGGACATTGTCATCCAAGATTGGTAAAAGCAATGACAGATCAAGCGAGCACTTTGGCTTTAACTTCTCGTGCATTTTACAATGATAAATTAGGAGTTTACGAGAAAAAGATTACAGAATTATTCGGTTTCGATAAAGTATTACCAATGAATTCTGGAGCAGAAGCTGTTGAAACTGCTCTTAAATTAACTCGAAAATGGGCTTATGAAGTAAAAAAAGTTTCTGAAAACGATGCGATAATTATTGTTTGTGAAAATAATTTCCATGGAAGAACAACTACTATTATTTCTTTTTCGAACGATCCAGAAGCACGAAAAAATTACGGACCTTATACCGATGGGTTTATTAGAATTCCGTATAACGATTTAAATGCTTTGAAAGATGTTATTACAAATAAAAATATTGCTGGATTTTTAGTTGAGCCAATTCAAGGTGAAGCTGGTGTTTATGTTCCGGATGAAGGATATTTAGCCGAAGCTTATAAATTGTGTAAGCAAAATAACGTGTTGTTTATTGCAGATGAAGTTCAAACTGGAATAGCTCGTACAGGACGATTATTGGCTGTTGATCATGAAAATGTAAAACCAGATGTTTTAGTTCTTGGAAAAGCATTATCAGGCGGAATGTATCCAGTTTCGGCGGTTTTGGCGAACGATGAAATTATGAATGTGATTAAACCAGGACAACATGGTTCAACATTTGGTGGAAATCCTTTAGCTGCAGCAGTTGCAACCGAAGCATTAGATATTGTTTTAGATGAAAAGTTAGCTGAAAATGCGGATAAATTAGGTCAATTGTTCCGTACAAAAATGGACGAATACATAAAAGGTTCAAACATTTGTACTTTGGTTCGTGGAAAAGGATTATTAAACGCCATTTTAATTAATGATAGTGAAGAAAGTGAAACAGCTTGGAATATTTGCTTACGTCTACGTGACAACGGATTGTTAGCAAAACCAACACACGGAAATATTATACGTTTTGCTCCGCCTTTAGTAATGAACGAAGAACAATTATTAGATTGTGTTCATATTATTACAGAAACTTTGAAAGAATTTGAGGGATAAGACATCTTTCATTCATAAAAAAAGCCAAAAGAATAATTATTCTTTTGGCTTTTTTTATATTATTACTTTTATATTCCATTACCTATAAAATTCTCGAAATTTAATGATTTTTTAACTGTTAAGTGTTCATAACTTACCAAACAATAAAGGCGTTTAAATGAGGTAAATTCGCTGAAATTTAGTATATTTGTAGTTTAAGTTCATATTTAGCTTACATATTATTATGAGTGAAGAAGTAAAGAAAAATTCGTATTCGGCCGATAGTATTCAGGCATTAGAAGGAATGGAGCACGTACGTATGCGTCCTTCAATGTATATTGGTGATGTGGGACCTCGCGGTTTACACCACTTAGTTTACGAAGTTGTTGATAACTCTATTGACGAAGCTTTAGCAGGGCATTGTGATACGATTCAGGTAATTATTAATCAAGATAATTCAATCACGGTTCAAGATAATGGACGTGGTATTCCGGTTGACATCCATAAGAAAGAAGGAGTGTCGGCTTTAGAAGTTGTAATGACTAAAATTGGAGCCGGAGGTAAATTCGATAAAGATTCTTATAAAGTTTCTGGAGGTTTGCACGGAGTAGGAGTTTCGTGTGTAAATGCGCTTTCTGATCATTTACATGCCGAAGTTCATCGCGATGGTAAAGTTTGGGAACAAGAATACGAGCGAGGTAAAGCAATTTATCCAGTTCGTAGTATTGGCGAAACAAATATTACAGGAACAAAAGTTACGTTTAGACCTGACGCAACAATTTTTACACAAACGTTAGAATATTCTTACGATATTTTGGCTGGTCGTTTACGTGAATTGTCTTTCTTGAATAAAGGATTGACGATTACATTGACTGACTTACGTGTGGTTGATGAAAACGGACAAGCAAAAACAGAAATATTCCATTCTAAAGAAGGATTGAAAGAATACGTTCGCTTTTTAGATGGAAATCGTGTACCGATTATCAGCCATGTAATTAGCATGGAAAACGAAAAAGGAGAAGTTCCTGTTGAAGTTGCTTTAGTTTACAACGATAGTTATTCTGAAAATATATATTCGTACGTAAACAATATTAATACGCACGAAGGAGGAACGCATTTACAAGGTTTCCGTATGGGATTAACGCGTACGTTGAAAAAATATGCCGATGCTTCTGGATTGTTAGATAAGTTGAAATTCGAAATTACCGGAGACGATTTCCGTGAAGGTTTAACAGCTATTGTTTCTGTTAAAGTAATGGAACCTCAATTCGAAGGTCAGACAAAAACAAAATTAGGAAACCGTGAAGTAGTTTCGCCTGTATCGCAAGCTGTTGCCGATATGTTAGAAGCTTATTTGGAAGAAAACCCTGCCGATGCTAAAACAATAGTTCAAAAGGTAATTTTGGCTGCACAAGCACGTCATGCTGCTAAAAAAGCACGTGAAATGGTTCAGCGTAAAACGGTAATGAGCGGTGGTGGACTTCCAGGAAAATTATCGGATTGTTCGGAACAAGATCCTGAAAAATGTGAGATTTTCTTCGTCGAGGGAGACTCGGCGGGTGGAACCGCAAAACAAGGACGCGATCGTAATTTTCAGGCAATTCTTCCTTTACGAGGTAAGATTTTGAACGTTGAAAAAGCAATGGGACACAAAGTTTTCGAAAATGAAGAAATTCGTAATATTTTCACAGCTTTAGGTGTAACCATTGGAACAGAAGAAGATAGTAAGGCCCTAAATCTTTCAAAATTACGTTATCATAAAGTTGTAATCATGTGTGATGCCGATGTCGATGGAAGTCACATTGCAACTTTAATTTTAACATTCTTCTTCCGTTATATGCGCGATCTAATCGAAAAAGGATATGTTTATATTGCCACTCCGCCATTATACATGGTTAAAAAAGGAAATAAAAAAGAATATGCTTGGAACGATGATGAACGTCTTGCTTTAATGGAACAAATGGGACAAGGGGCAAATGTTCAACGTTATAAAGGTTTGGGAGAAATGAACGCAGAACAGTTATGGGAAACGACAATGAACCCAGAGCACAGAACATTGCGTCAAATTACACTAGACAATATGGCAGAGGCAGACCGAGTTTTCTCAATGTTAATGGGGGATGAAGTTCCGCCACGTAGAGAGTTTATCGAGAAAAATGCTGTTTACGCAAAAATCGATGCTTAAAAATAAAAAGGCGCTTAGAAAATTCTAAGCGCCTTTTTATTTTTACTGTATCTCCGCGCTTAATCCGGCATCTAATAAAGAGGAACACATAGGAACCAAATCTTTCATTTCGCCGGTTTTTACTTCGCATTTTCCTTTGTAATGTACAATAAAGGCACATTGTTCTGCCTGCAAAGGTTCGTGGTCGCAAACTTTTACAAGCGTTTCAATAACATGATCAAAAGTGTTTACATCGTCATTAAAAAGAACAATTACATTTTGGTTTCCCAAAAGTTCTTCGATCTTTACTTCTTCTAAAACTTTTTCTTTTGTACTCATTATTTTTTTATAAATTTTAATGAAACCCAATTGTTTCGTTCTAATCGAGATTCTAAAAATAAACCATTTTTATTTGCTTCTTGTTCAATCGCTTCAATATCTTCGGTATAAAAACCGCTAAACAAGATAGTTCCATTTGTTTTTAATGTTTTGGAATACGCTTCCATATCGTTCAACAAAATATTTCGATTAATATTTGCGATAACCAAATCGTAGTTATTTTGCTTATCTGCTAATAAAGAAGCATCGCCTTCGTAAACCGAAATATTCTCAATATTATTACGTTCTGCGTTTTCGATCGAATTTAAATAGCACCAATTATCAATATCAATTGCATCTGCATGTTTTGCTCCTTTCATTAAAGCTAAAATTGCTAAAATTGCAGTTCCGCAACCCATATCTAAAACTTGCATTTCGTTTACATCCAAATTCAACAAATGTTTCATCATCATAAAAGTTGTTTCATGATGACCAGTTCCGAAACTCATTTTAGGTTCAATTACAATTTCGTATTTCACATTTTTAGGTTCGTGAAAAGGCGCGCGCACATAACAAATTCCATCAACATCAATCGGATCGAAATTCTTTTCCCATTCCTCGTTCCAATTAACCTGTTCAATATCTTCTGTTTTATAACTGATTTTAAATTCCGGATTGTTTAAAATATAAATATCTTCCAAAATATTCGGAGTATTTAAATGTTCCTGAATATAAGCCGATAAACCTGTTTCGGTTTCCACAAAACTATCAAAATCAAGTTCGCCTAATTCGGCTAATAATATCTCTGTTGCTGGCTCTTTTGGCTCTATTTTAAAGTGATACGCAATGTATTTAGATTCCATTTACAATTACTTAACGATTATTTAATATTGTAATTCTTTACGCTACAAAATTACTCATACTTTTGCACAAATCTTTAAATTTACACATGAAAAAGGTTATTTTTTTGTTAAGCTTATTAGTCGGAAACGCTGTTTTCGCGCAAATTGATCATGAAAAAGAAAAGCAGGAATTTAAATTGACCGCTTTACCTTATTACAATTACGGAAAAGGTTTGGGAATGACTTCTGCCGACAGTTTATTTCAATTGAATATTCGTTTTAGAATGCAAAATCGCGTTACGTACTACGATTATGAAGATAAAGAATCGAATTATGACGCGCAGATTCGTCGTTTGCGTTTGCGTTTTGATGGATATGTTGGAAATCCAAAATTTCAGTACGTAATACAATTGTCGTTTGCTCCAGGAGATGTAGGCGAAATTGAAGAGGGAAAAAACTTAAATATTATTCGTGATGCGGCTGTAAGTTACGTTCCGAACAAAAATTGGAGTTTCTTATTTGGTCAAACAAAATTACCAGGAAACCGCCAACGTGTGAATTCTTCGGGATCGTTACAATTAACTGATCGTTCTATAAACAATGCGCAATTTAATATTGATCGCGATTTTGGAATTCAGGCAAATCATTATCAGCAATCAAAAGATAAATTCTCTTATAATATTAAAACAGCCATTTCTTCTGGAAACGGACGAAATTGGAGTGGAAAAGATGAAAACGTTGCCTTAACAGGAAAATTGGAGTTATTGCCTTTTGGAACATTTAAAAAAGGAGGTGAATATTTTGAAGGAGATATTCAATACGAAGAAAAAATTAAATTAATGGTTTCTGGAGTTTGGCATAAAAACTTCGATGCAAATTTAGCTCGCGGACAACAAGGAGACGAATTGTATGAAAACAGAAATCTACAATCGGTTTTCTTCGATGCAATTGCAAAATATAAAGGTTGGGCGGGAATGATTTCGTATATGAACCGATCGACAGATAATCCTTTAACAACTTCTTTAAATTCTGAAGGTCTTCCGCAAACGCGTTATGTTTTTGCCGGAGAAGGAATGGATTATCAATTAAGTTATACATTTCCTGCTTCACATTATGAAATCATCGGACGATTTTCGACTCAAAATGTAAATAAAGCCATTCATAACTTAAATGTTCCGAACCAAAAACAATATAGTTTTGGAGTTACCAAATATATTTGGGAACATGCTTTTAAAGTTCAGGCAGAAGTTAGTTATGATCAGTTAGAATTTTATACCGGACAACAAAAAAATAACTGGTATGCTCGTTTCCAAATCGAAATAGGAATTTAATAAATCATATAATCAAAAAGCCAATACTAAAGTATTGGCTTTTTTGTTCTAAAAGTGATATTTGTTGCTATAATAAATCAAAAAAGTCAGCTTAAACTGACTTTTTTTTGTTTATGATAAATTGAAATAAAAATGCAAGTATAATGACTAATAAAGCACCTAACGGATTTAACCATAAAAAGCTTATAAAATCTAACGAGTAAACGTATAGTACAATAATTTGTGTAATTAAAGCCGACCAAAATGTAGCTTGTGCTTTACAATATTTAAAGAAAAAGGCAATTAAGAAGATTCCTAAAACGGTTCCGTAGAATAAAGAACCGATAATGTTTACTAACTGAATCAGGTTTTCGAACAACGTAATTAAACAAGCTGTTAGAATACAGATGATTCCCCAAAATACAACTAAATATTTCGTTGCTTTTAGATAATGATCTTCAGATTTATTCGGTTTGTATGTTTTATAAATATCAATTGCCGAACTCGATGCAACTGCGTATAATCCTGAAGCCGAAGACGACATTGCAGCACTAAAAATAACAGCCAACAAGAAACCGATAACTCCGTGCGGAAGATAATTTAGAATAAAGTAAATAAACACATAATCTTTATCATTTAATTCGGCTTTTTGATCTACTTTTCCGATAATTGTTTTCGCATCATCACGCAATTTTGTTTCGTATTCGTTTAAAGAAACTAACTTTTCTTCCAACAATTCATTGTCATAGCCTTGGTTTAATTGTCCGGTGTAAATCTGAGTAACTTCTTTCTTTTCGTCCAATAAATTCTTTAATTCCAATTCTAAATTTCGATATTCTTCTCTGTATTCCGAATTCAAAACTTTTTCGGTATTTACCGGATTAAAATGCAAAGGTGCTTGATAAAAGTGAAAGAAAATAAAAACCATTACTCCAACCAGCAAAATAAAAAACTGCATAGGAACTTTTAAAATTCCGTTCATTAACAAGCCCATTTGTGTTTCTTTAATACTTTTTCCGGAAAGATAACGACCAACTTGCGATTGATCGGTTCCGAAATAAGCCAACATAAGGAAAAACCCCGCTGTTAAGCCGTTCCAAACAGTATATCGTTCATTAAAATCGGTCGAAAAATTTAAAAGATTCATTTTGTCGTTTACTCTGGCAACATCAAAAACATTCACAAAATTGACTTCTTGTGGCAAACGGAATAAAATAATGAAGAAGGTTAAAAACATTCCTGCCATAATGACAAATGCTTGTTGTTTTTGTGTGATATTCAATGCTTTTGTTCCGCCAAAATAGGTGTAAAAAATAATGATAACTCCGATTGAAACAATGATGTAAGTTAAATCCCAATTTAAAATCGACGACAAAATAATTGCAGGCGCATAAATTGTAATTCCTGTTCCCACGCTTCTTTGAATCAAAAAGATAACCGAAGCTAAGGTTCTGGTTTTTAAATCGAATCGACTTTCTAAAAATTCATAAGCTGTGTAAACTTTTAAACGATGAAAAACGGGAATAAAAACCATACAGATTACAACCATTGCCAAAGGCAAACCAAAATAAAATTGCACAAATCCCATTCCGTCATGATACGCTTGCCCCGGAGTTGATAAAAACGTTATCGCACTGGCTTGCGTTGCCATAACCGATAAACCAACTGTAAACCAATTTGTTGATTGATTTGCCAGAATATATTCTTCTATATTTTTACTTCCTTTTGTTTTGTATGTTCCGTAAAGTACAATAAACAAAAGTGTTCCCAGTAATATAATCCAGTCTAATAATTCCATATTATGCGAAAAAATGCATTAAAAAGTAAAATAAAAGCAAATAAAAAAAGTTAATCAACAACACAATGCTGTAGCTTTTTTTCCATTTTATATGTTTAAAATCATTCATTTTTTAATTCAATTAAATTGATAAAAAGTTCTAAAGCACCTGTATTTCCGACAGGTAATTGCCTAAAAAAGCTTAAACCGGTATAAATGTAATATCCTTTTCCATGCGAAGCTACAACTAAAGCTCCGTTTGTATTTTCTTCATCAAAATCGTGCGAAGATAAAATAGGCATAAATTCGTCCGAAAATTCATCGGCATAATACAAACCTTGTTCCTGAACCCAGCCTTTAAAATTTTCTTGCGTTATTTTAAAAGGATTATTTAAAACTTTATGATTTGGGTTTATAAATTGAACCACCGCATTTTCATCTGTAACACGCGTTTTACCAATTTTAAGTGGATAAGGCGCAATATTTTCGGTTTGTAAATTCGTATTGGTTTGATACTGTACCATTACAACTCCGCCTTTTTTTACATAATCAAACAACAATTGATTTTTTACTGCCAAACTTTTTTCGGTATTAAAAGCTCGAATTCCCAAAATAATCGTTTCGTATGAAGTTAAATCCGAACCTTTTAACGATTCTAAGTTAATAAAATCTACCTGATAACCAACATTTTTTAAGATTTGTGGAATTTCGTCTCCGGCTCCCATAATGTAGCCGATTCTTTTCTTTTTTAAGATTGATTTGTTAAAGTTTACGATTTTGGTTTGTGCCGGCTTTAAATAAAATGTTTCCGGAATATGTTCGTACGAAATCCAGTTAACCTCGTTTGTAAAATCGTTGTTTGCTTCTTTAAAATGCGCCTCGTAAGTTCCTTCTTTTAAGATTTTTTCAATTTGAATTTCTTTGTTTTTTTCATTTGCATTTAAAGAAATCGCTGTTTTAAAAACTTCTTTTTTCGCTTGGTCGATTAAAGATAATTCTCCACTTATTGCATTGTTCGAATAGTTGGTTAAAAGGATTTCAATAGACTGATTTTGATTCGAATTTACAATATAAGTCGGTTGTTTAAACTGTACCGAAACCTTTGGGAGTATGTGAAAAGGTTTGTAGATTTCGCCTTTTACCACATCTTTGTAATGATATTGGATTATAAGCGGATATGTTAAATAAACGTCATTTATCATCAATCCTATTTCGTTTTTTTCTGAATGATCGAATTGTTTAATATAACCTTCGAAAGTTGAAAAGAATTTAAAATCGGATAATTCATTTTTAGTAAAATTCACATCGAAAAAGTCGTAAAAAACTTCCTGTTCTGTCAGTTTTTTATTCAAAATCGTTTTCTGATTATTTAGCGAAATATCTTTAATTTCCATTGCAATATTCGAACGATTTGCAGCTTCTAATTTTACCGAGACTGCTTTTTCGGGAACTGTATACGGTTCATTTGTTGTAAGATCTAAAAATAAACCAGCGCAGTTCTTAATCAATTCTTTTACTTCGTTTTGTTTGCGTTCTTTCCAAATTGATGAAGGTAATTTATCGATTTCGGAATAGATTTTTGTTAACAATTGAATAGATTTTGAAGGATTTTTAAAATCATATTCTTTTAAAAGTTGTTGTACCAAAGGCTCAATTTTCTTTGCGCCTTCAATTCGATTCCAACTTGTATCAATTCCTTCAAATAAATTCGATGATTTTAAAGAGGTTCCATCAACCAATTCTACATAATCTATTTCATCTCCGCGAGAAGACAAATCGCCAAAACCTTGCGATTGATGCTGACTTCGACTTAAAGAGGCAATTTCTTGATTGTTTTTACCTAATTGATTATAAAAAACACCAATATTTAATGGAATGTATTTTGATTTATCGGCTGCATCAAAAGCTTGTTTGCTTCCGAAAAAGAACCACGAAACATTAAAAAACAACCGATTAGGTTTCCACGTTTTTAATTTTTCATTTGTCAAAATTTTATAAGAAGCATCTTGCGCCAAAGCAAAAGCTTGTTTCGATAATTGCGCAGAAGCCGTGTGATGACCATGCGTATTTCCTTCGGTTCTGTGATCGAAACGATTTACAATAATATCGGGCTGTTCTTTGCGAATCATGTAAACAACTTGCTGTAAAAGCAATTCTTTATTCCATTTTTCAAAAGCTTCTTTTGGATGTTTAGAAAAACCAAAATCATCTGCAGTTGAAAAAAATTGTCGTCCGCCATCTATTTTTCGAGCATTCCATAGTTCATTCGTTCTAATTACGCCTAAATCTGTTCCTAATTCATTACTAATTAAGTTTTGTCCGCCGTTTCCGCGTGTTAAAGACAAATAATTTGTGTAAGCTTTTTCGTGATGCGTTAAATAAGTAATTAAGCGCGTATTTTCGTCATCGGGATGCGCTGCAATATACAAAGCACTTGCGAGAACATTCAATTGTTCCATTTTGAAATAAATTTCGGATGGAGTAGGAGTTCCGGGCTTTTGCGCAGTTATTGATTGAACACAGAATTGAAAAAACGTTAGAAAGAAAATATATAAAAGTTTATTTTTCATTGTTATAAAACCACTACAGATTTTTGTAAAAACAAGTTGTTTGGATACGAAATTCGTTCGCCTTCGGCTGTAATTAAAATTGTATGAAAAGCTCTAATATCATCGATTTCGGCTTCAATCGGAAAATCTTTATCTTGAATTCTAATTCGATCTCCAATTTTAAATGGAAAAGCAAAAAACATGATAACTCCAGCTGTAAAATTACTTAAAACCGACCATTGCGCAAAAAATGCAACACCAATAAAAGTAACTGCGCCACCAACAAAAGTTATCAATTTATCAGCATCAACACCCCACAAAATAATAAAGAAAATAATGAATAATATTAAGAGTAAAGAATTGAAATATTTAATAATTAACTTACTTCTATTATCAGTTTTGGTGGAATAAGCAGAAAATTTTAAAACCACTTTTTTAATTCCAAAACGAATCAAATACATAAAAATAATCAGAATAAGAGTACCGATTATCTTTCCGTAATAATGAGATAAAACAAAATTTTCGAACATATTATAACTGAATTAAATGTTGATATAATTTTTCCATTGGCATTCCTACAACATTTGTATAAGAACCGTTTATTTTTTCGATTCCGACCAAACCAATCCATTCTTGAATTCCATAAGCGCCAGCTTTGTCTAAAGGTTTGTAGGTTTCTACATAATAATCGATCGTTTCGTTTTCTAAATCATTAAATGTAACATCGGTACTATCGTAAAACGAAATGGTTTTAGAATTCGTTTTAATGCAAACCGCGCTAATAACTTGATGTGTTTTACCAGAAAGTTGCATTAGCATTTGCTTGGCTTCGTTCAACGTTTCGGGTTTTCCAAACGATTGATTTTCTAACCAAACAACCGTATCACACGTAATAACAATATCGTTATCATCTAAATTAGGAAAAGCCGAAACTTTTTGTTCGGCTATGTATAGAGCAATGTCTTTATCTTTTAAATGAAGCGGAAAACTTTCGTCGACATTCGCTGGTTTTATGGTAAAATCTAAACCTAAATCGGTTAAGAATTGTTTTCTTCTTGGTGAATTTGAGGCTAAAATAATGTTATGTAAACTGAATTTTTCCTTTAAAGTCATTTTATTTTAAATTAAAAAATAAAACTACTATAGAAAAAATAGTTAACCAAATGATTATGTTTAAAATATTGTTTACGAAATCAAAATCCTTTGTTGTTTTAGCATTCCATAGCTTCATCATGTAAAAAAGATAGGGAAGAATAACAGCTAAACTAATATATCCAATAAGATATGTAAGATTTAAGTGTACAACACAAAAAGCAATGATTAATATTAAAGGAAGTAAAGATAAATAGGTTGTTCTTTTAGCGCCAATTAATCTTCCGTGTAATGTTGCCAATGATTTTCGTTGATGTTTAATATCCAATTCCATAAATTTTAAATCTAAAAGAATTGTTTTTACAAAATACAAAAACCACAATAAGCCGCAAATTTGCAGTGAAATAGTTAATAATTGTTGCTTTTCGGGCATTTGTATTTCGTTTGTTTGTAATGAAGGCATTAAATCGATCGATACCAATGTAAAAAAAGGAGATGAAATAATTAAAGAATAAATAATATTATCGAAAACCAATATTTTTCGCCATTGCGTTATATAAAGATAAATGATTGCTGCCAACGCAAGAAAAAAACCAAAATAATAGGTTTTATTGATTGAATTAGCAACGAAGAAGCTAATTCCTATTCCTAAAACATTTACGGCTAAATATTTATAATAAGCATTTTCAGAATTCTTAATAAAGATTTTAGAAGGAAATTCTTCTTGTAGTACAATTCTATATAATAAAACGCCTCCATACATGATTACTCCAATTGCTAATAAGAATAATCCATAAAAAAACTTAGAAAGTCCTAAATTAGCTATCAAATTTTCGAATAAAACAAAACGGAATAATAAAACCGTAATGATTACCTGCAACATTATTTGCAATTGATCTTTTTTTAAAACTTTCATAAGTCTATGATATTAAATGTTAATCAAACTTTGCTTCGAAATGCTCAAGCCATTTTCCTTGAACTTTCATAACCTGTTCAATTACATCTCGGACAGCACCTTTTCCTCCATCTATATGCGAAATGTATTTGCTCAGTTTTTTAATTTCCGGAACAGCATCTTGCGGACAAGTTGGCATTCCTACTTTTTGCATTACCCAATAATCCGGAATATCGTCGCCCATGTATAAAATCTGATTTGGTTTTATATGGTTTACATCGATGTATTCTTGATAAATAGCAACTTTGTCTGAAACGCCCAAATGAATATCGTATAAACCTAAATTTCGTAATCGAGTTCTTACGCCTTCATTGGATCCGCCTGAAATTATACAGACATTATATCCTTTTTCAATTGCGGCTTTCATTGCAAAGCCGTCTCTAATATTCATACTTCTTAATAATTCGCCAGATTGTGTAACCTGAATGGTTCCATCTGTTAAAACGCCATCAACATCAAAAATAAATGTAGTGATTTCGCTTAGGTATTCTTTGTAACTTTTAGACATTTTGAATTGAT
Organism: Flavobacteriaceae bacterium UBA3339; assembly: GCA_002360925.1. Lineage (GTDB taxonomy): Bacteria > Bacteroidota > Bacteroidia > Flavobacteriales > Flavobacteriaceae > Flavobacterium. The sequence goes on from DERN01000014.1 coordinate 45,511, forward strand.
TCGGTAATTTGTTTATATATGTTTTTATATGTTTTGTTTGTTAAAAAATCCTCGTGTGCTGAAATCGTTTTTTCATCGTGCCGAATAGCAGGTCCTGTTTGAGCTTCTTTCGGGGTTAGAAATCGGATTTTGTCAGCTGTTTCCTGAATTAACGGTTGTAATATCTCGAACGGAATTTCGTTTTCTTTACAAATTTCACTTCCAATCGTGTACATATGATTCGCAAAGTTACTTACAAAAACGGCTGAAACATGTAAACTTTTTCGCTGCTCAGAAGATATTTCGTAAACCTTATCAGATAAAATCTCTGACAATTTCTTTAGAATAAACATATCTTCAGTTTGTTGTGTTTCCAAACACAAAGGAACTTTTTTAAAATCGATCGATTTATTTTTTGAGAACGTTTGCAAAGGATATAAAACTCCTTTTCGGTTTTTATCATTTAAAACATTCATATTCGTTGTGCCAGATGTATGAACAACAAAATGATTTGAATACGGAATTGTATTCGAAACTTCTGAAATAGCTCCATCCGAAACCGAAATAATCGTAATATCGGCCGGTTTTAAGTCTTTTATTTCACTAATTAATTCATTCGGAACATATTCTAAAACTTTTTCTTTAGAACGAACTCCAACTTGTTGTAATTTAAAATCACTCAAATTCTTGATAACTTGTATCAAATGATACGCAACATTACCAGAACCTATTATATTTATAGTTTTCATAAACCCAAAATTACAGTAAGTTGAATTGCTTTATGATAAATTTAATAAAATTTTGTTCACTTTTTAAAAATTAAAATAAATTTCCTTCATAAATTACTTTCTAGTTGAAACATATAACATATATTTTAAAAATCCTTCCAATAATTTTCACTAATTTTGCAGTTTAAAAAACAACAATTATGTTAACAGTTTCAAATTTATCGGTACAATTTGGAAAACGCATTTTATTCGATGAAGTAAATGCAACTTTTACACAAGGAAATTGCTACGGAATCATTGGAGCAAACGGTGCAGGAAAATCTACATTTTTAAAGATAATAGCTGGAGATATTGATCCAACTTCAGGACACGTTATATTAGAACCAGGAAAACGTATGTCGGTTTTAAACCAAAATCACAATATGTTCGATGAACAAACGGTTTTGGAAACAGTTTTAATGGGAAATAAAGTTTTGTACGCTGTTAAAAAGGAAATGGATGATCTTTATGCAGATTATTCTGACGAAAATGCAGATCGTATTGGTGAACTTCAAATTCAGTTTGATGAAATGAATGGTTGGAATGCAGATTCTGATGCAGCTTCATTGCTTTCGAACTTAGGAATTTCAGAGGATTTTCATTATACTTTAATGGCTGATATGGAACCAAAGTTAAAAGTTCGTGTGTTATTAGCACAAGCTTTATTTGGAAATCCAGACGTATTGATTATGGATGAACCTACCAACGATTTGGATTTTGAAACCATTGGTTGGTTAGAAAATTTCTTAGCAAATTACGAAAATACAGTTTTAGTTGTATCGCACGACCGTCACTTTTTAGATGCTGTTTGTACGCATATTTCGGATATCGATTTCGGAAAAATCAATCATTACTCAGGAAACTATACGTTTTGGTACGAATCTTCTCAATTAGCTGCAAAACAACGTGCACAACAAAATAAGAAAGCGGAAGAAAAGAAAGCTGAATTAGAAGAATTTATTCGTCGTTTCTCTGCGAACGTTGCGAAATCGAAACAAGCTACTTCTCGTAAAAAAATGATCGAGAAATTAAATGTAAACGAAATTAAACCTTCTTCACGTCGTTATCCTGCTATTATTTTTGAACAGGAACGCGAAGCTGGAGATCAAATTTTAAATATTAAAGGTTTATCGGCTTCTGTAGAAGGAGAAGTTCTTTTTAAAGATGTCGATTTTAACATGGCAAAAGGTGACAAAGTGATTGTTTTCTCTAAAGATTCTCGTGCTACAACTGCCTTTTATGAAATATTGAATGAAAATTTAAAAGCAGATTCAGGAGTTTTTGAATGGGGAATTACCACAATTCAATCTTATTTACCTGCTGATAATCACCATTTCTTTACCGAAGATTTAACTTTAGTAGATTGGTTACGTCAATGGGCAAAAACGGAAGAAGAACGCGATGAAGTTTATATTCGCGGATTCTTAGGAAAAATGATTTTCTCTGGAGAAGAAGCTTTGAAAAAAGGTTCGGTATTATCAGGAGGAGAAAAAGTTCGCTGTATGCTTTCTAGAATGATGATGTTACGTGCAAACGTTTTAATGTTAGACGAACCAACAAATCATTTAGACTTAGAATCGATTACAGCTTTTAACAACTCATTAAAAAACTTTAAAGGTTCAGTTTTATTTACAACACATGACCACGAGTTTGCTCAAACTGTAGGAAATCGAATTTTAGAATTGACTCCAAATGGTGTAATTGATCGTTACATGACATTCGATGAATATTTAGACGATCCAAAAATCAAAGAATTAAGAACAAAAATGTATTCTTAAATACTAAAAAATCCGAAACATTGTTTCGGATTTTTTATTTGAAGTTTAGAAATAAATCAAATTTAGGCATCTATAGTTTTGATAATAAGGTTATTGTTTTTTGTTGTAAAATTAGCGTGAAATTAAATTGGTAATTCTTAAAAAATAATTAAATTTGCAACGGCTTAATCTTGTATAACTCTATGGTTAATTTCTAAAACTAAAAGTTAATCAGAATATGAAATAGACTAGGTCCAGTAGCTCAGCTGGATAGAGCAACTGCCTTCTAAGCAGTAGGTCTCAGGTTCGAATCCTGACTGGATCACAAATTTTAGAATAAAATTCTAAATGTGTTTAAAAAAACTCGCTACTAGCGAGTTTTTTTATTAGTATACCTTCCTATTAAATAGTGAATATCACATATTCTTTTTCTCTTAATAATTATACTGACTTATTTACTAAAAGTTTTAAATTAATAAATATTATTTTCATTATAAGACTGAAAAAATGTTTTCTTAATTTTGATAATATTACTCTTAAGATAAATCGGAAATTCGTTTGTGAAAATATTATCTTGTTAAATTAGAAAAGGTTCATTTAGAACCTTTTTTATAATCTATTTTTAGCGAATGTAAATCCTATTTTGGCGGATACAAAGTTGTATTTATTTAAATAATCTTCCCAATTACGATTAGTTTCGGTTTTTAACTTTGTTATCGAATATTTTAATCCAAACATAAAATAAGAACCGTTGCTTATTTTATATTCATAATCTAATCCCAAACCTACACCATTACTATCATATTTTAGTTTTTTAGATTGGTATTTTGCTCTAAAATCGGTGTAATCGTATGAAATATAAGGTTCTAGAAGACTACTTTTTGAAATTGGCTGAAAATAACTTACATAAGGACCAATTGTATAAAAGGATGTTTTATCAAAATCACCATAATATTGTGAGTTATCTACTTCCATTCCACCCATATTTCCGTGTAAACCAACAGTAAATTGGTTGATATGAAAAACTCCTAAACGAGCATAAATTACAGGAACTGCTGTTCGATGCGCTTCGCCCATCATACTTTTATTTGGTAATAAATTAGAAACGCCTAAACCAACTTGGAAGTCTTTAACAAACCAAATTTCGTTTTTAGCAGATTCTTGAGAAAAAACAAAAGTAGAACTCAAAAGAGTTATTGAGAAGAATAGTTTTTTCATCGTTTAAAAATTTAAGGTTCCTAGATTAGCATAATAATTTGCCGAATTATACTCCGAAATATATCCGTATGTTTTTACAGCATTATATGATGAAACTCTTATTTTATAAACATTTGTTTCTGTACTTCGAGGAAAACTAAGGCTTACTTTTCCATTTTTATCAGCTCTAATTACAGCAATTGCACTTCCGCTTCCAGATTCGTGATAATAATAATTATCTTCATAATTATCAATCTGAGCAATTATACCATTCTTTGGAGTGTTCCAAGAAGGAAATACTTCAATTTTAGCGTAAGATAGTGGTTCATTGTTCGAAACTACAATTCCTTCTACTACGATTCGTTCGTCTCCGTTGTAATAATCTATTTCGCAGGAAGACAAACACACAGTTCCTAAAAAAAATACAAGTGTTTTTTTCATTTTTCTAGTGTTTTAATTCAATTTTCATTGTAAAACAAATACTTTCATCTCGTTTTACATAAAAGTAAATATATTCATTTTCTTGAAATAAAAAAATAGTTACAATGTCTTGATAATGAACTTCTTTTATGTAGTTTAAGTCAATATTTTGAATTCGATTTTCTTCAATCCATTCTTTGGGAAGATAATCTAAACACCATTCAACATATTTTACGTTGTTTACGTGTCCAACAATATCTAAATCAGAATAAAGGATTTCTTTTGAAGCAACCTTTTCGGCATTTTTGGTTAAATCTATTTTTCCAGTTGGAATTTGAGTCGCTTTTCGATCGGGAAATTGTTTTAATTCATCATGACAAATCGCTAAAGGTTCCGGACGTCGTCGTTCGGTATTCAAAACGACCCATAAACTGCTTGCAGATGCAATTTTTTTTCCGTTTTGAGTAATTTCGAAATCACGGATTGAACGCATTCCTGCTAAATTTTCAATCCAAGTTTCGGTTTGAATGGTTTCGTGCCATTTTGGAAGATTGTCTTCTAATTCGATTCGCATTGTACTCAAAACCCAAGCTTGATTATGTTTTTGCATATCGAAATAACTCATTCCCCAAGAAGCCGAATGTAAAGCTGCCGTTTGCTGACAAAGATTACTTAATTCGGTAATTTTTAATTGAGAATTTGTTCCGCATTGCGAGATATAAATTTCCCAATCTTTAATATAATTAGATTGCTTCTGATTCATTAATCTTTGTGTTTATGTACGAAACAATTTGATTTAAAGGTTGCTGGTACGAAAACCATTTTGTTTCTTCGTTTCGTTTAAACCAAGTCAATTGTCGTTTGGCAAATCGGCGGGTATTTTTCTTAATTTCTTCGATTGCTTCGTCTAAAGAAAGTACTTCATCTAAAAAGTTAAATAACTCTTTGTATCCAACTGTTTGTAAAGCGTTTAAGTTTTGATTTTCTTTTAAATCTGCAACTTCTTTTAATAAACCTTGTTGCATCATGATATCTACACGACGATTAATTCTATCGTACATAATTTCTCGAGGAGCTTCCAAACCAATTAAAATAGGAGTGAAGTTGCGTTTGTTTTTATCTTGATTTAAAAACGAAGAATACGGTTTTTGAGATGCTTTGCAAACACCTACAAAGCGTTTCATTCGTTGTGGATTAACCAATGTTTGAGGATTGGTATTTTGTAAAAAATGATAATATTCTGAATCAAATTTTAAAAGAAGTTCTTGTAAAGATTCAATTCCTTTTAAGTCGAAAAGCTGTTCTATTTCATCTTTAATTTCTTGCGAAACTTCCGGAAAATCGTCAAATCCTCTTAAAACAGCATCTACATACAAACCTGAACCACCAACTAAAACCTGAACATTATTTTCTTTAAATAATGTGTCGAGTAAAGGCAAAACCTCGCGTTCATAATCGCCCACATTATAGGATTCGAAAATGGATTTATTCTGAATAAAATGGTGTGTTACTTGTGCTAATTCTTCTTTTGAAGGGACCGCAGTTCCAATCGTCATTTCTTTAAAAAACTGACGACTATCGCACGAAACAACATCCGAATTAAAGTGTTTTGCCAATTCAATTGATAAAGCGGTTTTACCAATTGCAGTAGGACCAACAACACAAATTAAGTAATTGTGTTTAGAGTTTAACTTCTCCATCAACTAATTTTTTACCACAATTGTAACAAAAGTTGGCATATTCGTTATAAATATAAGTTTTACATTTTGGACAATGTGATTTTGCATTTTCTTTTCGTTTGTTTTTAGCAAGCTCGGCAGTAACAATTCCCGTAGGAACCGCAATAATTCCATAACCCATAATCATAATAAACGAAGCAATTGCTTTTCCAACAGGCGTAATTGGCGCAATATCTCCGTACCCGACTGTTGTCATAGTTACAATACACCAATAAATACTGTTTGGAATATTCGTAAATCCGTTATGTCGTCCTTCAACCATAAACATAATTGTTCCTAAAATGATCGACATTACAACGATAAAATACACGAAAACAATAATTTTATTCATACTTGCCTTTAAGGAATCTTTGATATGTGAAGATTGGTTTAAGAAAGGAAGTAAGTCTAAAATAGCAAATAAACGCAATAAACGTAACGAACGAATAGTTGCCAAAAATTCTGATCCAGGAATAAAGAAACTCAAATACATTGGTAATAACGAAAGTAAATCCACCAAACCATAAAAGCTAAAAATATAACTTAAAGGTTTTTTGTTACTTATAATCCTAAGAATATATTCGATCGAAAAGAAAACCGTAATAATCCATTCACTGACAACCAAAAACGAGTGATATTTATCGTCGTAACGAATAACACTCGTCATCATAATCAAAATTAAACTTAAAAGGATAACTCCTAATAAAAGTAAATCGAATGTTTTACCGGCAAATGTGTTTGAGCCGTAAATAATGATGTAAATCTTTTGTCTTAAGACTTCGTATTTAGTTTTTATATGTCTCATTTAAAACGAAATAACCTTGTAATCTTTTTTTGCGTAAAGATAGTACTTAATTGTATTTAATGCGTCTTTTGTGAAAGTAAGCGGAATTAATATTTTGCTTAAAACCTCAGGATTGTTTATTTGATAATTAAGATCGAAAAAACAATATCCTTTAAAAAGTCCGTTTTGTATAACTACTGCACTTTTTTCGTTAATATTTCGCCCTTTTAAGATTACAATGAGGTTTTTCCATTCATTTTTATTTGAATTGATTAATTCTTCGAATACCTCATTGTGCATTGAAACTGGATATTTTATTTCATCTAAAGATGATAAAGCATTCTGAACTTCCTCAACAATTTCGTTTTGTTTGTACAAATCATTGATGAAATGTAACGCGCTTTTTTGATTTTTAAACGATTGCAATGCTTGTTTGCGTCCGTCTGATTTATTGATTTTTAAAGTGAAATATCCCAAAGATGATTTTTCTTCATAAACCGACCATAAAAAAGGCGATTTTCGTTGCGAAGTATTTAAAACAGGTTTATTATGTAATATTTCTTCGCGTTCTTTTAACGAAGCAATTAATTCGTTTCCAGTTTCTTCAAAAGTTACAGTATAGACTTCTTTCTGAATGCGTTTTCCCATTTTTGTCGTTGCTGTAAACAATTGACTCACTTTTTTACGCATATTAGTACTTTTGCCAATGTAAATAATGTTTCCGGAAGTATCGTGAATGTAAAAAATTCCGACAGAAGAAGGGACGCTTTCCAAAATATCAAACAGTTTTGGCGAAATTCCTTGATACATTTCGTTTTTAATTAACTGTTTCGTTATTTTCTTATCGGTATCTTTTCCAAGCAATAATTTAAACAACTTTAAAGTTGCCATCGCATCGCCGCTAGCTCTGTGTCGGTCTGCAATTGGAATTCCCAACGAACGAACCAATTTTCCTAAACTATACGATTGTACATTTGGAAGCAACATTTTAGATAATTCTACCGTGCAAAGTGTAGGTTTTTGAAAGTCGTATCCTAAACGACCAAATTCTAATTGTAGAATTCTGTAATCGAACGAAGCGTTGTGTGCTACAATAATACAGCCTTCGGTAATTTCTATTATTCGCTTGGCAACTTCATAAAATTTAGGAGCCAAACGCAACATTGCGTTATTGATTCCCGTAAGTTTTACAACAAAAGGCTGAATAGGAATTTCGGGATTTACCAAACTAATAAATTGATCTACCACTTCAATACCATCAAATTTATAAATGGCAATTTCGGTAATACCTTCTTTGTTGTATTGCCCGCCGGTAGTTTCTATATCTATAATTGCGTACACATGTTCTATTTGCCAGCTTAGAAAATTTGTTGAATATTTTTTTACTAAGACTGATTTTTGCTGTTTGCTAAATTACAAAAAATGTTAATGTTATTAGAAGTAGAATTATAAAAGAAATTGATATTAATGGCTAATCTTCTCAATGTAAGCATAAGTAGTATTTAGTGTCTTTTTATCAATTTCATATTGTTCGCGCTTTTTTGTTATTGGATTTATATAAAACCTATAAGGTAGATTAACATGAAAATTAGGTTTTTCGGCAGGAATAAGTCTAATATTTTCATTTACTGCGTAGTCAGACATATTGCACAAATCTAAAACTCTAAATACATTCCCTTTATCATCGACAACAATTGAAACGGAAGCTAATGTTACAATTCCACAAAAAATTTCATTTTTTAAATGATTTAAAATTTTTACATTAATGGTATCTTCTAAATTAAAAAAGTACCAACTAGAATCGTATGTACTAAAAATTCTATTTTTTTGTTCATCAATAATTTTTGCTTTGCAGTTGACTAAAATTAAAGACGAAGTTAAAAATAGTATGTTTTTTAATTTATTCATATTTTTACCTCATAATTCCTTTCGCCAAAAATACTGCTTCCAATTCGTACAATCGTACTTCCACATTCAATCGCAATTTTGTAATCACCACTCATTCCCATCGAAAGTTGTTCGAAATGGCAATTGGGTAATTGATACGGTTTTACGTAATCGAAAATGTTTTTTAAGGTTTCAAATTCTTTGCGGATTTTTTCGGTATCTTCAGTAAACGAAGCCATTCCCATTAATCCTATTATTTTTATATTTTCGAACGATTTAAATTCGTCCGAATGAATTAATTCCAACAATTCGTCTTGTGCCAAACCAAATTTTGTTTCTTCCGTAGCAATATAAACTTGCAATAAACACGGAATTACGCGACGCCATTTTTTAGCTTGTTTGTTAATTTCTTTCAACAATTTTAAACTATCAACTCCGTGAATCAGGCTTACATATTCTGCCATATATTTCACTTTGTTGGTTTGCACGTGCCCAATCATGTGCCATTGAATATCTCGAGGCATTTGTTCCCATTTCTGAGTCATTTCCTGAATCTTATTTTCGCCAAAAATTCGTTGTCCGGCTTCATAAGCTTCCATTAAATCGCTCACTGGTTTGGTTTTAGAAACCGCAACCAAATGAACATTTTGCGGTAATTGCCTTTTAATATGCTCTAAATTAGCTTTTATCGACATGATTTGTTTTTATTTAAGTTCATAAATAATCAGACCGTTTCTGAATTTAGGTTCAATATAGGTACTTTTTGGTGGCATCGTTAAGTTGTTGTCTGCCAATTCTTTAATTTCTTCGATGGAAGAAGGATATAGAATAAATCCGAGACGAAAATCTCCATTATCGATTTTATCGACTAACTCCATGATATTTCTATTTCCGGGAATATAGCTAATTCGGCTGTCGGTTCTTAAATCACCAATTCCCAACAAAGGATTTAGGATCGAATCGTATAAGATTTGTGCATCTAAATGCTCAATAATGTCTTGATTGTTTGGAATATTTTTTAATGTAAGTGAATAAAAAACGCCATCTAAATACATTCCGAACGTGTATTTTTTATGCGGTTTCCAATATTCGTGTACTTTTTTTACTACGAATTTATCCGAAAGAATTTTAATGAATTCATCAACTTCCATTCCATTTAAATCGTGAATCAAACGGTTGTATTCATTTATTTGAATATCGGTTTCGCAAATTAAATAACTCATAAAATATTCCATTGCATCACTTGCGTTTTCGCCATTTTCTTGTAAAAGTAATTGCGAAGTTGCAGAACGATGATGTCCGTCGGCAATATATAAATTAGGAAATTCTTCGAAGGTTTTTTGCAAAAAATCAATTTCCGAAGGTTCGTCAATTTTCCAAAGAATATGTCTTTCACGATTTGTGGTCGAAAAATCATACAAAGGATTTTCGGTCATTTTATTCTGAATCCAATCTTTTAACGAATCGCAATCAGGATACATCATTAAAACCGGTTCGGTATTAAAACGGGTTTCGTTAAAATAATCTTTTAGGTTTTCGACCCGATATTTTAAAGTATTTTCGTGTTTTTTAATCACATTGTTGCGATAATCGGCAAGCGAAGTTCCTGCCAAAATTCCAATGAAATTATTTTTTTTGTTTTTAATCTGATACAGATACAAGGCAGGTTTATCGTCGTGAATTAAAATACCATCTCTTTTAAAATCAGAATACTTGGTCGCAACCATTTGATAACGACGAATTGGATCGATTTTTTCTTGATTTATGTACGCGAAATTCACGATATGTAAAAAAGAAAAAGGATTAAAATCTAACCACGAAGCTAATTCGGCTGCCGAATATTCATCATAAGGTCGTGTCGTAACCAAAGCAACTTTATCGGTTGATGGACGCACTGCTTTGAAAGGTATTATTTCTGCCATTACTATTTTTTTCTGATACTTTATACGTAATTTGATGTCATTTCAATGATAGGAGAAATCTATAAATGTCGAGATTTTTCACTTCACTTTGTTTCGCTCAAAATGACAAATCGATTCATTTTAAAGATCAATTTTTTAAACAGAAAAGACAATTGAACAAAGTTCAATCGTCTTTAAATTTTAAGTTGGATTGTATTTAAGAAAACATTTTTGCAACTTTCTCTGCCTTTTTGCTTTCAGAATAATCGTAGAAACCTTCTCCCGATTTTACACCTAATTTCCCTGCCATTACCATGTTTACTAATAAAGGACATGGAGCATATTTAGGATTTTTGAATCCGTCGTACATCACATTCAAAATCGATAAACAAACGTCTAATCCAATAAAATCGGCTAATTGTAATGGACCCATTGGGTGTGCCATTCCTAATTTCATAACCGTATCAATTTCTTGAACTCCGGCAACTCCGTTATATAAAGTTTCGATCGATTCGTTAATCATCGGCATTAAAATACGATTTGCTACGAAACCAGGATAATCGTTTACTTCAACAGGAACTTTATCTAATTGAGTAGAAAGATCCATTATTTTTTTAGTTACTTCGTCTGTAGTATTGTATCCGCGAATAATTTCGACCAATTTCATAATTGGCACCGGATTCATAAAATGCATTCCAATTACGCGCGAAGGATTTTTAACAACCGAAGCAATTTGCGTAATAGAAATAGAAGAAGTGTTTGATGCTAAGATTACATTTTCGTCGCAAACTTCACTTAATTCTTTAAAGATGTTTAATTTTAATGTTACATTTTCGGTTGCAGCTTCTACAACTAAATCAGCATTTACAACACCATCTTTCACATCTGTGTATGTAATAATATTTTCAATCGTAGCTTTTTTGTCGGCTTCTGTGATTGTTCCTTTTGCAATCATACGATCTAGATTTGCAACAATAGTGTTGATTCCGCGTTCGATTGCTTTATCAGAAATATCGATTAAACAAACTTTGAAACCTTTTTGTGCAAAGGTATGAGCAATTCCGTTACCCATTGTTCCTGCACCAATTACAGCTATATTTTTCATTTTTATTTACTATTTGGAATTTATGCGAATATACTTTTTTTAATCTATTTATCGAAACATTTGATGATTTCATGTGCAACTCTTAAGGCTGCAGTACCATCTTCTAATGTTACAACCGGAGTCGTATTATTTTGAATTGCATCGGCAAAAGTCTCTAATTCTTCTAAAATGGCGTTGTTTGTTTCTACTTTAGGATTATCGAAATAAATCTGTTTTTTTAAACCTTCGGCATTTTGAAGAATCAAATCGAAGTCTCCCGGAATTTCAGGAGCATCTTTCATTTTTACAACTTCACATATCTTATCTAAATAATCGACCGAAATATAGGCGTCTTTCTGGAAAAAACGTGCTTTACGCATATTTTTCATCGAAATTCGGCTCGAAGTAATATTAGCAACACAACCGTTTTCAAATTCGATTCGAGCATTAGCAATATCAGGCGAATCGCTAATAACTGCAGTTCCTGTAGCATGAATGTTTTTTATAGGCGATTTTACCACACTTAAAATAGCATCGATATCGTGAATCATCAAATCTAAAACAACGGGAACATCAGTTCCACGCGGATTAAATTCTGCCAAACGATGCGTTTCGATAAACATAGGATTGTGAATTTTGTCTTTTACTGCTTTAAAAGCCGGATTAAAACGTTCCACATGTCCAACTTGTCCTTTAACTTCATATTGATTTGCCAAAGCAATAATATGTTCGGCTTCTTCGACCGTATTTGAAATAGGCTTTTCTAAAAAGATGTGTTTTTTAGATTGAATCGCCTGAACAGCGCAATCGTAATGCGAAAGAGTAGGTGTTACAATATCGACAACATCTACAGAATCGATCAATTCTTGGATAGAATCAAATGGTTTATATCCAAATTCTTCAGCTACTTTAGCAGCATTTTCTTTACATGGATCGTAAAATCCAACCAATTCGTATTTTGATGATTGGTTTAACAGTCTTAAATGGATTTTTCCCAAATGTCCTGCGCCCAATACTCCGATTTTTAACATAAATCAATGTTTTATGCAAAGTTAAAATATATTTGAAAATGGAAGTGTTTTATTCCGTGAAAGTTAAGCTTTACATTAAAATTATCATAAAGATAACTTATGGAAACATTGAAATATTATGTAATTTTGACTCGTTAAGACAAGAAGAAACTAGTGAAAGATACAGCAAAACATCAAGGATTAAGAAACCAATTGGTAGATTTATTGGCAAAAAAAGGAATACACGACCCCAAAGTATTGCAAGCCATGAAAATGATACCGCGACATTTGTTTTTGGAATCTAGTTTTGAAGATTTTGCTTATCAAGATACCGCTTTCCCAATAGGTGCAGGGCAAACGATTTCGCAACCTTACACCGTAGCTTTTCAATCTCAGTTATTGGAAATTAAAACCGATGATAAGATTTTAGAAATTGGAACCGGATCTGGTTATCAAACTGCTGTTTTGTGTAAAATGGGTGCTAAAGTTTTCACCATTGAACGTCAGAACGAATTGTACCGAAAAACGTCTGCTTTATTACCAAAGTTAGGATATCGTCCGCGCGTTATGATGTTTGGTGATGGTTATAAAGGTTTACCAGCCGACGCACCATTCGATGGAATTATTGTAACTGCAGGCGCGCCGTTTATTCCAAAACCTTTAATGGCGCAACTTAAAGTAGGAGGCAGGTTAGTGATTCCGGTTGGAGAAGACAAACAAATTATGACACTTTTAATTCGTAAAACAGAAACACATTTCGAACAACATGAATTAGGCGATTTTCGTTTTGTTCCTATGTTAGAGGATAAGAATTAAGATCATCTAAATGTTTTTTATTATTGAAAACCTTTCAAATCTTATTATATATTTGCTTTTAATTATTTTTTTTTAGAAGTAAACATATATGTTACATAATAAGAAAAATTTACTGCTTTTTTCCATTTTTTTTCTGATTATTTGGGTCAATTCTTTTGTTTGGACAAACGATGTAAGTAATTGGTGGATTGAAAATATTTTGACTTTTGTTTCTTTATTCTTTTTAATAGTTACTTATCCATATTTTCAGTTTTCGAACAAAAGTTATTTTTTAATAACCTTGTTTTTATGTTTACATGTATATGGATCTAAATATACGTATGCCGATAATGCTTTTGGTTTTTGGCTAAAGGATTTATTAGATATGCAACGAAATCCATATGATCGTATTGTACATTTTTCATTCGGCTTTTTACTTTATTATCCGCTTAAAGAGTTTTTTATAAAATGGTTGAACTATCCTTTTTCAATCGCTTTTTATTTTCCTGTTGTCATTGTTTTAGCAGCTAGCGGTGCCTTCGAAATTATAGAATGGCTTATTGCCGATATATTTTTTAAACAGCATGGCGAAACATATTTAGGAACACAAGGAGATATTTGGGATGCTCAAAAAGATATGGCATTAGCATTTTTAGGTTCAATTATTAGTTGTATTATTTTTTACAAAAAATAAAAAGCTTATTAGAATACTAATAAGCTTTTTTTAATCGATCTAAGCTGATTTTATTTTCACGATCTTTAATTGTTTCGCGTTTATCATATATTTTTTTACCTTTTGCTAAAGCGATTTCTACTTTTGCTAAACCTTTTTCGTTTGTGAATAAACGCAAAGGAACAATCGTTAAACCTTTGTTTTGAACACTCTTAAAAAGTGATTTTAATTCTTTTTTATTCAATAAAAGTTTACGTTCGCTTTTTGCTTTATGATTATAATGCGTTCCAAATGAATATTCTTCAATATGCGAATTGATCATGTATAATTCTCCATTTTGAAATTCGCAAAAACTCTCGGCTATCGAAGCTTTTCCCATACGAATTGATTTAATTTCGGTTCCAACCAAAACAATTCCAGCAGTATATTTTTCAATAAACTCAAATTCGAATTTAGCGCGTTTATTTAATATGTTGACATTTTTTTGCATATGGCAAATGTACTAAAAGTTCGTGTTTGATAAAATTATTTATCTTTTTTCCAGATAGAATATATGATGGCGATTCCTAAAACGCCCGAAATTAAAAATCCAACCAAACCTAATAACGAATTTCCGAAGAAAAGCGGCGGTACTTTCGCCATCATTAAAATCGATGATCCAATTGATAAAGCCGCTATGATGATAGCATATGTTAAACGATTCGATGCATTTTGAATCGTTTTTCTAACATCTTCTAATCCTTCAATTTCAAAATTTATTTTTAATTTATCGTCTTTTATCTTTTCTAGTAAAACAGTTAAATCATCTGGAAGATTTTGAAGATTCGAAGCTAAAATCTTTAAATGCTTAATCGATTTTTGCGCAATTTGTTTGGGTCCGTATTTTTTTAAAGCTAATTCATTTGCATACGGACGCATGCTTTCCATTACGTTTAATTCGGGATCTAATTGTTTGCCGATTCCTTCAATAATCGAAATTCCTCTTAAAAGTAAATAAATAAATTCGGGCATTAAAACCTGATTATTTGCCATGATTGATTTTAATTTATGAACTATTTCGTTTACGTTTATTTCATTTAAAGCAGTATGTTCTAGCATATGGAAAACATCATAAATATCACGTTCCAGCTTGCGTTCGTCTTCAATATGATATTCAATTGCCAAACGTTTTATCAATCGAATAATCTTTTTGGCATCTTGCATTAAAAAGCTTTCAATAATTCCTTCCAGAATTTCCATATCACTTTTCAGAATTTGTCCCATCGAGCCAAAATCTATAAAGCAAATTTTTTGATCGTTCATTATAAAAACATTTCCCGGATGTGGATCGGCATGAAAAAATCCATCTTCTAAAACCATTTTCATAAACAAAACAACTCCTAACTGGGCAACTTCTTTAGGTTGCATTCCAACTTCGACAATTTTTTGTTGGTTGTTTACTTTAAAACCTTCGACAAATTCCATCGTTAAAATATTGTTATTCGAAAGTTCTTTATAGGTTTTAGGAACGTAAACTTCTGATCGCTCTTCAAAATTCTTTCTAAATTTCTCGATATTATGAAATTCGTTCGTTAACGAAAGTTCTTTGTGCATATTATTTTCGAACGAATTGATTAATTGATTCAGATTCATTCGTTTTGCAGCATCATAATTCTTCTCCAAAATATTCGCCAAATCTTTCATAATCATAATATCTGAACGAATTATTTCTTCGATTGTAGAACGTTTCACCTTTATAACAACTTTTTCTCCGTTAATCAATCTTCCTATATAAACTTGAGAAATAGACGCAGAAGCGATCGGAATTGGATTGATATATTCGAAATGAAGTTGCGGATCGATTAAAAGTTCATCGCATATTTTTTTATCAATATCCAATTCTTCTGGCGGAACATTGTCTTGCAATTCTGCTAATTCAACAATCATTTCGGCAGGCAAAATGTCTTCGCGACTACTAAACATTTGTCCCAACTTTACGTAAGTCGGACCTAACTCTTCCAACGCCAAACGGACACGAGTAAAAACACTTAACTTAAAGATTTCTTCGCCACGTTTAGATGTAACGAAACCTTTTGGTAAGAATTTTTCGGCTTTGGTACGGGCAATAATATCGTCGAAACCATATTTCGATAGAATAGAAATTACACTTCCAATACGTTTAATTTTCTTGATTTGATTCATAGCCACTTTTGTTGCTGAAAAGGTATAAAAAAAGTAGTAAGAAATATCTTACTACTTTATTAAAACTTTATTGATTTACTCTTTTAACGAAGAATCGGTATGTTTAATTTTTACTTTTAAAGCTTCTTCATTTTTAGCTTTATCCATTATTAAAACATCGTTTTCATGAATGTTTCCGTTAATGATTTCTTCGGCAAGCAAATCTTCAACATATTTCTGAATTGCACGTTTTAAAGGTCTTGCGCCATATTGTTTATCAAAACCTTTATCGGCAATAAAGTCTAATGCTTTCGGAGTTAATTCTAAATCGTATCCTAAAGCTTTTACACGCTGATATAACTTTTCGATTTCGATGTTGATGATTTTGTGAATGTCTTCTTTTTCTAAAGAGTTAAACACAATAACATCGTCAATTCTATTCAAAAATTCAGGAGCAAATGCTTTTTTCAAGGCATTTTCGATAACCGATTTCGATAATTCATCTTGTTGATCTTGTTTTGATTTGGTTCCGAAACCAACTCCTGTTCCAAAATCTTTTAATTGACGCGCTCCAATATTCGACGTCATAATAATGATGGTATTTCTAAAATCAATTTTTCGTCCTAAACTATCTGTTAAATGTCCATCATCTAAAACTTGAAGCAGCATATTAAAAACATCGGGATGTGCTTTTTCAACTTCGTCTAATAACACAACTGCGTAAGGTTTTCTACGAACTTTTTCGGTTAATTGTCCGCCTTCTTCGTATCCAACATATCCCGGAGGTGCACCAACTAATCTCGAAATGGCAAATTTTTCCATGTATTCGCTCATGTCAATACGGATTAAAGCATCTTCCGAATCGAAAATTTCCTTGGCAATAACTTTAGCTAATTGCGTTTTTCCAACTCCGGTTTGACCTAAGAAAATGAAAGAACCAATTGGTTTATTTGGATCTTTTAATCCAGCACGATTACGTTGAATCGATTTTGCAATCTTAGCAACTGCTTCATCTTGACCAATTACTTTTCCTTTAATTGCATCGGGAAGTTTTGCCAATTTTTTACTTTCGGCTTGCGCAATCTTATTAACCGGAATTCCTGTCATCATAGAAACTACATCGGCAACATGATCTTCGGTAACCGTAATTTTATTCGTTTTAGATTCTTCTTCCCAACGTTCTTGAGCAACAGCCAAATCTTTTTCGATTCGTTTTTCGTCATCACGCAAAGCAGCTGCTTCTTCGTATTTTTGACGTTTAACGGCATCACTTTTCTTTTCGCGAACTTCTTCTAATTCTTTTTCAAGCTTTAAAATATCGTCCGGAACTTCAATATTTGTGATATGAACGCGCGAACCGGCTTCGTCTAAAGCATCGATTGCTTTATCCGGAAGAAAACGATCGGTCATATATCGGCTCGTTAATTTTACACAAGCTTCAATTGCTTCGGGCGTGTAAATTACGTTGTGATGATCTTCGTATTTTTCTTTAATGTTATTTAAAATCGTGATAGTTTCTTCTTCAGATGTTGGCTCCACAATTACTTTTTGGAAACGACGTTCTAAAGCCCCATCTTTCTCGATATACTGACGGTATTCATCTAAGGTTGTTGCACCAACACATTGAATTTCTCCGCGAGCCAATGCTGGTTTAAACATATTCGAAGCATCTAAAGAACCTGTTGCTCCGCCGGCGCCAACGATTGTATGAATTTCATCGATGAATAAAATAATATCATCGTTTTTCTCTAATTCGTTCATAACGGCTTTCATGCGCTCTTCGAATTGACCTCTATATTTTGTTCCGGCTACCAAACTAGCTAAATCTAATGTTACAACACGTTTGTTGAACAAAATACGAGAAACCTTCTTTTGAATAATGCGTAAAGCTAAACCTTCGGCAATGGCAGATTTACCAACTCCTGGCTCACCGATTAACAATGGATTGTTCTTTTTACGACGCGATAAAATCTGAGAAACACGTTCTATTTCTTTTTCACGACCAACAACAGGATCTAATTTTCCTTGTTCGGCCATTTCGGTTAAATCTCGACCAAAATTATCTAAAACAGGTGTTTTTGATTTTTTAGCTCCAGGTTTTCCTGCTGACGGATTATTAAAGCCTTCTGACAGATTGTCACTTCTTTCATCGTCGTCGAAAGCGTTATTTCTAGGTTGCTCTGATAAAGATTCTGAATTCGAAAGTAAGCTTACAAATTCTTCTTTCGCACTATCATAATCGACTTTGCAACGATTCAATAAGATGGTTGTAGGATCTTCAGAGTTTCTAAGAATAGACATTAAGATATGCCCTGTGTTAATTGTTTCGGTTTTGTATAATTTTTTTTCTAAAAATGCACGTTTCAATGCATTTTCGGCTTGTTTTGTTAGATGAATGTTCTTTTTTTCGGCATTAATCATTTTGTTTGGATTTTCTGGAATTAATGCTTCAAAGCGATTTCGTAAAAAGTCCAAATCAATTGATAAGTTTTGTAATATCGTAATTGCTTCTCCGTGGCTTTCGCGCAAGATTCCAAGCATGATATGTTCCGTACCAATATAATCGTGCCCTAAACGTAAAGCTTCATCTCTACTAAAGGTGATTACTTCCTTTACTCTTGGTGAAAAATTATCGTCCATTTTTTTTAGTATTTAGGGTTTTATAGTATTCTATTAGCAAATTCTGTACCTGAATTAACATTTGTCAGGTTTGTGGCTTGACTAAAAGTAGGAAGTAAATTTTAGAATTCCTATGAAAAAATAAAAAAAGCAGCCTAATTGCTGCTTTCGGTATTGTTTGTAGAAATAATTACTTCTTCAGGTGTATCGTCTATTGGTTCATCGGTTTCTTCTTCGTAATAAGCTCTTTCGTTTTCGATTTCTTTTAATTCTTCTGCTGAATATTGATAATACGAATTGAATTTCTTTGTTTTTTTATCGTAAACAATTGCGTATTTACTGTAATCTGTCTTTACAATTAAGCCGTCGCAAGGAGCGGGAACCAATTTTGTATCGTTCATAAAGATTTTAGATCCAACTTTAAACGAATTAATTACCGGAAGTTCATTTTCGTAATGTTTAATAAAAAGACCTTCGCCTTTATGATTAAAAATAACCAACATACTGCTTTGATAATCATTGTTTTCAAACAAAACGGCTAAATCGTCTTCATCGTTATCATCGCTTGTAAAATCTCCAAAAGCATAAACCGATTTAGCTCTATCGGCAATTTTAGTCAAGAAATAGGTTTCGTCTAAATATTTATTGTAATCTAAGAAGTTGTATATAAACGTTTTGTAATTCGTTGGAATGTCATTGTATTCCGAAACAGAAAACACACTTTCAACGACATCATAAGCTTCTTCTTCAGGAAGTTCGTTTTGTTTATTATTAACATAAATATATCCGCCTGCACAGATAGAAATAATAACAATTAGAATAAGTGAAATATACAGTCCTTTTTTGCTCTTTTATTCTTTAATAGGTTGATTGTTGTCCAATTGAGTTTCGTTCGGTGTTTCCATGACTTTTTTTCAAAAATATAAAAGATTTCGTTCGTGTGAAAATAAAAAAATCCGTTCGATATTCTGAACGGATTTTCAAACAAATAAACTCAACGAACTTTAAAAACAATATTGATTTTCGGCAATAACCTTAGATGCAACTATTTCGCGTAATTCCACAACATTCGGTTGATTGTCGTATTTTGTAAATCTGCGAAGTCCCATTAACATCATGCGTTGTTCATCGTCTTGAGCAAAAGAAACAATTCCTTCTTTTCCTCTTGAATAGATGATATCGACTGCTTGATACAAATATAATTTTGCCATTGCAATCTGCTCTTTAATATTTTCTTCTCCTTTTAATTTAGCTAACTTTTCGGTACGTAAAATGGTTGATTCTGCCATATAAACTTCAATTAACATATCCGAAGCACACATTAAAAGTTGTTGGTTTTCTTCTAATTCTGTTCCGTATTTTTGAACTGCCGAACCAGCTACCATTAAAAAGGCTTTTTTCAATTTGGTAATTAATGCTTTTTCTTCTGCAAATAATTCAGAATAATCAGGAGTAGAAAAATCAGGAATTCCCATTAATTCATCTGCAACTTTCATTGCCGGACCTAATAAATCAACATGTCCTTTCATTGCTTTTTTAATCAACATTCCAACAGAAAGCATACGGTTTATCTCGTTTGTTCCTTCATAAATACGAGAAATACGAGCATCGCGCCAAGCTGCTTCCATCGGAGTGTCTTCTGAAAAGCCCATTCCTCCAAAAATCTGAATTCCTTCATCGGCACAATGTTGTACATCTTCCGAAACTGCTACTTTAAGAACCGAACATTCAATTGCAAACTCTTCAACTCCTTTTAGTTCAGCTTCATTATGTGCGTTTCCTTCTTCAATACGAGCATTGATACGTTTTTCGATATCACCAGCCGCACGATAAGAAGCCGATTCACCAGCATACGCATTTGTTGCCATTTCAGCGATCTTTTTGCGAATTGCGCCAAAATTAGCGATCGGAGTTTTGAATTGAATACGCTCGTTAGCATATTTAACGGCTTCGGTAACGATTCTTCTTTGAGAATCTAAACAAGCTGCCGCCAATTTAATTCGACCAACATTTAAAGCATTCATCGCAATTTTAAAACCTTCGCCACGACCAGCCAACATGTTTTCTACAGGAACCACGGTGTCGTTAAAAAATACTTGACGAGTTGAACTCGCACGGATTCCTAATTTATGTTCTTCTTCTCCTAATGTAATTCCGTTTGGATTTTCCGGATTATATTCTACAATAAAGCCGGTAATATTTTTATCATCTTCAATTCTGGCGAAAACAATCATCAAATGACAGAATCCCGCATTTGAAATCCACATTTTCTGACCGTTAATTTTATAAAACTTACCATCTTCGGTTAATTCGGCTTTTGTTTTCCCTGAATTTGCATCAGATCCAGCTCCAGGTTCTGTTAAACAATACGATCCAAACCATTCGCCTGAAGCTAATTTGGGAACGTATTTATTTTTTTGCTCTTCGTTTCCATATAATGTAATAGGCATAGTTCCGATTCCGGTATGTGCACCGAAAGCTGTAGAAAAAGAACCTGTTGCACCCGAAATATAATCGCATGTAAGCATGGTAGAAACAAATCCCATTCCTAAACCGCCGTAAGCTTCCGGAACTGCAACTCCTAAAAAACCTAATTCTCCGGCTTTACGCATACTTTCTTCTGTAAAAGCATAATCTTTATTTTCGAAACGGTTTTTATTTGGCCAAATTTCACGATCTACGAATTCTTTTACCGAATCACGCATCATGATTTGCTCTTCTGAAAAATCTTCTGGTGTAAAAATATTTTCGGCCAATGTTTCTTTCACTAAAAATTGACCACCTCTTGTAACATCTTCCATGATTCTATCTTTTAATTTTGTAATAACATTTTATAATAACTCGTAAATACCTGCTGTTCCTTGGCCTGTTCCTACGCACATGGTAACCATTCCGTACTTGTTTCCTCTGCGTTTCATTTCATCAAAAAGTTGAACAGAAAGTTTTGCTCCTGTACAACCAAGTGGATGCCCTAAGGCAATTGCGCCACCGTTTACATTGATAATTTCAGGGTTTAAATCTAATTCGCGGATAACAGCTAAAGATTGAGCTGCAAAAGCTTCGTTTAATTCGATCAACTCGATGTCGTTTTGTTTTAAACCAGCTTGTTTCAATGCTTTCGGAATAGCTTTTACAGGACCAATTCCCATAATTCTTGGTTCAACGCCAACAGAGGCAAAAGTTACCAAACGAGCAATGGGTTCTAAGTTTAATTCTTTTACCATTTCTTCTGACATGACCAAAACGAAAGCAGCTCCGTCTGACATTTGAGAAGAGTTTCCTGCTGTAACAGATCCGTCTGCTGCAAAAACAGGTCTTAGTTTTGCTAAAGCTTCTAACGAAGTTTCTTTTCTGGGACCTTCGTCTTTTGTTACTACATACGAAGTTGTTTCTTTTTTACCTTTGTCATTTACAAAAGTTTGTTCAACTGTAATCGGAACAATTTGCGAATCAAATTTACCTTCGGCTTGTGCTTTTAGCGCTTTCATGTGCGATTCGTACGAAAATTGATCTTGATCTTTGCGCGAAACATTGAATTGTTTTGCAACTGCTTCGGCAGTTAATCCCATTCCCCAATAATAATCTTCATGACCAGCAGCAGTAACTTTGTAATCTGGAGTAGCGCGATAACCACCCATTGGAATAAAACTCATAGATTCTGCACCGCCTGCAATGATACAATTTGCCATTCCGGATTGAATTTTAGCAGTTGCCATTCCAATTGTTTCAATTCCCGATGCACAGTAACGATTTACCGTAACGCCCGGAACATCATTAATTTTTAATCCCATTAAAGAAATTAAACGTGCCATATTTAAACCTTGTTCGGCTTCGGGCATTGCATTTCCAACCATTACATCATCAATTCTTAACTTATCTAATTGTGGAACTTCATTCATTAAGAATTCGATAGTTTCAGCAGCTAGTTCATCAGGTCTTTTAAATCGGAACACACCTTTAGGAGCTTTTCCTACGGCTGTTCTATATGCTTTTACGATATATGCTGTTTTCATTTTTTATAGTTGTTAGATGTTAGTACTGAGTAATTAGATTTTTAATTTGAGTGAATAAATCATTTTTTGGATTTCTACACATTGACTAATTAATGGATTTGCTTCAATTTCTTTAATTAAGTTTAGCTCTTTCAATAATATTAATTGAGTTTGTAATTCATAACATGAACCATTTGCAATTCCAAGAAAATGCTTAAACTCATTATTTGTATTTCTTCCAGCTCCTTCTGCAATATTGGAAGGAATAGAAACAGAACTTCTTTTAATTTGAGAGATTATTCCAAACTTCTCATCATTCGAAATTTTAGAACATAACAAATACACTTCTTTTACTAATTCAATAGATTTCTTCCAAATCAATAAATCTTCTATTTTATGCATGCCAAAAATCTAGTTTCTAATTACTCAATTCTTAATACTTTATCTTAATTCTAATTGCGTAATGGCTTTCCTTTTGTTAACATGAATTGGATACGTTCTAATGTTTTTCTTTCAGTACATAACGATAAGAAAGCTTCGCGTTCTAAATCCAATAAATATTGTTCGCTTACTAAAGTAGGTTCCGATAAATCGCCTCCTGCCATTACATAAGCTAATTTGTTGGCAATTTTACGATCGTGTTCCGAAATATAATGTCCAGCCATCATTCCGTCTGTTCCAACCAAGAAAGCTCCTAAAGCTTGTTTTCCTAAAACTTCGATATCATTTCTGCGAACCGGTTGTGTATATCCAGCTTCGACCATAATTAATGCGTGTTTTTTAGCTTCAGCAATTTGTCGGTCTTTGTTAACGATTACAAGGTCTTTTTCTTTCAATAAAACGCCTGTGTCAAAAGCTTCATAAGCCGATGTTGCAACTTTTGCTGTTCCGACAGTTAAGAAATGTTCTTGAAGAATATTTAACTTCACATCGTTTTTCTTGAATAAATCGGCAGCACGCAACGTCATTTCTTTAGAACCGCCGCCGCCAGGAATTACACCAACTCCAAATTCAACCAAACCAATATACGTTTCGGCTGCTGCAACTGCTTTATCTGAATGCATGACCAATTCGCAACCACCGCCCAACGTCATTCCGTGAGGAGCCGCAATAACCGGAACTGCCGAATAACGCACACGCATCATCGTATCTTGGAATTGTTTAATAGCAAAATTTAATTCGTCGTATTCTTGTTCGATTGCCATCATGAAGATCATCGCTAAATTTGCTCCGACAGAGAAATTCGCAGCTTGATTTCCGATAACTAATCCTTCGTATTCTTTTTCAGCAATTTCAATTGCTTTGTTGATTCCGTTGATAACACCGCCACCAATTGAATTCATTTTGGAATGAAATTCTAAATTTAAAATTCCGTCGCCTAAATGGAATAGAGTACTATCGGCATTTCCCCAAACTTTTTGCGTTTCGCGAATATTGTCTAAGATGATAAACGCATCTTGTCCCGGAACTTTTTTCTGAGATTTAGATGGAATATCATAATAATAATTAGCTCCTTCTGTTACGGTATAAAACGATTTATTTCCCGAAGCAATCATATCTAAAACCCATTGCGCAGGTTTTTCGTCCAATTCATTCATTAGTTCCAGTCCGGCTTCAACACCAATGGCATCCCAAATTTGGAAAGGACCGTGTTCCCAACCAAAACCAGCTTTCATGGCATCGTCAATCTTATATAAATCGTCTGCTATTTCAGGAATTCGGTTTGAAACATAAGCAAATAAACCAGCAAACGATTTTCGGTAGAATTCGCCCGCCTTGTCTTTTCCTTTTACTAAAACTTTAAATCGATCTGAAACTTTATCAATTGTTTTAGTTAATTCTAATGTTTGGAAAGAAGCTTTTTTCTGCTCGCGATATTCTAATGTGTTTAAATCTAAAGACAAAATATCTTTATCGACTTTTTTATAAAAACCTTGTTTTGTTTTGCTTCCCAACCATTTATTTTCCATCATGTGATTGATAAAATCGGGAAGTTTAAACAAATCGTGTGCTTCATCGTTGGGGCAATTTTCGTATAAACCGTTTGCAACGTGAACCAACGTATCTAAACCAACTACATCGACAGTGCGGAAAGTTGCCGATTTTGGTCTTCCAATAACTGGGCCTGTTAGTTTATCGACTTCTTCAATCGTCATTTCCATTTCTTTTACCAAATGAAACAAACTCATGATTCCGTAAATTCCGATTCGGTTTCCAATAAATGCAGGTGTATCTTTGGCTACAACCGATGTTTTTCCTAAAAATTGTTCTCCGTAATTATTTAAGAAATCTAAAACTTCAGGCTTTGTTTTGGGACCTGGAATGATTTCAAAAAGTTTTAAATAACGAACAGGATTAAAAAAGTGTGTTCCGCAGAAATGTTCTTGGAAATCTTCGTTTCGTCCTTCGCTCATAAAATGAATCGGAATTCCTGAAGTATTCGAAGTAATTAATGTTCCCGGTTTTCGGTATTTTTCAATTTGTTCGTAAACTGCTTTTTTAATATCCAAACGTTCTACAACAACTTCAATAATCCAATCAACATCTTTAATTTTCGGTAAATCGTCTGTAGTATTTCCCGTTGAAATTCTTTGAGCGAATTTTTTGTCATAAATAGGAGAGGGATTCGATTTTAAAGCTGTTGCCAGATTATCGTTTACGATTCTGTTTCGAACAGCTTTACTTTCTAACGTCAATCCTTTTTTTTCCTCAACCTCTGTTAGCTGATTGGGAATAATATCCAAAAGCAAAACTTCGGCGCCAATGTTAGCAAAATGACATGCAATGCCAGATCCCATAATTCCGGAACCAATAACTGCCACTTTTTTAATTCTTCTTTTCATTTTATATGAAGTTTGGTTTGTTTTATATGATTAATAAATCTTTTTTGAACTGATTAATTCCTGAATCTTTTCGGACATTTCTATAAAGTTATCTATTTCTTGTTGCGAAAAGGTTTCTAAAAGTTTATCATTAAATTTTAATACCGTATCCTTAGAAAGTGCTCTTTTTTGAATTCCGAGTTCGGTTAGATAGATATTTACGCCGCGACCATCTTTGGGATTTTTCTTTTTTAAGATTAATTCTTTTTCCTCCATCGTTTTTAAAGTGCGCGTTAAACTTGTGGCTTCCATTCCTAAACGCGGAGCCAAAGCGGTAGAAGGTGTTCCTTCTTTATCTATATTTAATAAAGCGTACCCCAAAGCCATTGTGGCACCATATTTTGATGCTTCCTCGTTATACATACGCGCAATGGCTTGCCAAGTATTCTTTATTACAGAATCGATTGTTTTATTTTTCATCTAACCAAAAAAGTTATACTACCAAATGTAATAAAAAAAATAGTATGCACGCATACTATTTTTGGTAAATTATTTGTGTTTAGGAAATAATTGTGATTTCTTTAAGAAAAGACTGGTTTTTATAAATAGAATTTACAAGAATATTGATTTATAATCTTTTCCAAAATTGCCACCATTTTGGTTTTATGTAATCGATTATTTCTCCCATAAAAATACTATCTTCCTCTTTTAGATAAAAATTCACTTTTTTTAATATGTCGTTTTTATAAATATGAGTTTCCAAATCATGAAATCCAAGATATTTTATAAGAACTTTTATAGAATCGTCTTTAAAATTTTCAGGTAATGGAATTGAAAAATATCCTTCTAAATTAGTTTCAATTTCTAAATTCAATTCTTCTATTAAAATATAAGCTCCAGGAATAGGATCTTCAAATTCGGTTAAAACCTGACCTTTTATGATGTTTTTTAAACTATCTGTTGATGTTTTGTTTTTTAAATCAATTCTTTTGTAATTAGAATTAGATTCATTTTTTAAAATATTTAAACTTGTCCCTTTTGAAAAAATGGGTGTTGCAAAAATGCTGGATGTTGATCCTATTACAAAGATTGCTGTTAGTGCTTTATATAATTTTGG
The DNA here is from genome assembly GCA_002360925.1 of Flavobacteriaceae bacterium UBA3339. Taxonomy (GTDB): domain Bacteria; phylum Bacteroidota; class Bacteroidia; order Flavobacteriales; family Flavobacteriaceae; genus Flavobacterium. Next base: position 72,193 of record DERN01000014.1, read on the forward strand.
TCTAATTTTAGGTTTAGATTGAATTTTTATTGGACGATTTAACTGAGATACCAACATTCTGCCACAAACTTTATCTTTAGATTCTTTCATTATTTGGGCAATTTCTGTATCGTTTAATTTGGTAAAATCCATAACTTTCTTAGAACATTGCATACAGAATCTTCCTCCGTTTTGAGGTTGCATTCCTGACCAATTTTCTTGACAAGGATTTTCAATATTCAGTATATAATCTTTATTGTTCATTCCTATGAATACAATTTAGTATATAGATCTTTAAATTTTTCTAAAATAATTTTACGTTTTAATTTTAAAGTTGGTGTTAATTCTCCAGATTCGATTGACCAAATAGATGGAGTTAAAGCAAATTTTTTAACTTGTTCCCATTTACCAAATTGCGGATTAATTAAATCGATTTCTTTTTGAATACGTTCTATTACGCGTTCGTCTTTTACAACTTCGTCTAAAGAAAAACCAAGACTTATTCCTTTTCTATTTGCCCATTCTTTAATAAAATCAAAACTTGGTTGAATTAACGCTGCCGGCATTTTTTGTCCTTCACCAACCACAATGATTTGTTCAATAAAACGAGATTGTTTCATGGCATTTTCAATCATTTGTGGCGCAACATATTTACCACCCGAAGTTTTAAACATTTCTTTTTTACGATCGGTAATAAATAAAAATCCGTCGGAATCTACCAAACCAATATCGCCTGTGTGAAACCAACCGTTAACAAAAGCTTCTTTTGTTTTTTCGTCATCTTTATAATATCCTTGTGAAATAGACGGACCTTGGCAAAGAATTTCGCCATCTTCCGCAATTTTTACTTTTACATTATCTAAAACACGACCAACCGAACCAATTTTCCATCCGTGATTACGTTCGTCATTTACTGCAATAACCGGCGAAGTTTCGGTAAGTCCGTAGCCTTCCATAACCGAAATTCCGGCTCCGCCAAAAATTCGAGAAAGGCGAGGAGCTAAGGGTGCAGAACCCGAAACCAATAATTCTAAATTGTTTCCTAAGGCTTCTTGCCATTTAGAGAAAATTAATTTGCGAGCAATTTTAAGCTTAAATTCATAAAACGAACCATTTTTTTCGTACGGTTCATAATTTTCGGCTAAACGCAATGCCCAAAAGAAAAGTGATTTTTTAATTCCCGAAAGTTCAGATCCTTTTGCATAAATTTTATCGAATACTTTTTCTAAAACACGCGGAACAACGGTCATTACTTGCGGTTTTACTTCTTGAAGGTTATCCGAAATCTTATCAATAGATTCGGCAAAATAAATCGAAACGCCTAAATATTGATATAAATACAAAATCATGCGTTCAAAAATATGACAACACGGCAAAAAGCTTAATCCGGTATATTTTCCTTTTTCGAACGGAACTCGATTTTCCGATCCCATTACATTACTCACGATATTTTCGTGTGTAAGTAAAACTCCTTTTGGCGTTCCTGTTGTTCCCGAAGTATAAATAACCGAAGCCAAATCACTCGGAACAACGTTTGCTTTTACAATTTCTAATTCCTGATCGTTTAAAGCTTGTTTACCAGCTGTAATGATTTGCGACCAATTGGCGCAACCCGGAATTTCATCGAACGAATAAATCCCGCGAAGTTTTGGAATGTTGAATTTTACTGCATCTAATTTTTTTAAAACTTCTTTATCCGAAACAAAAACATATAAACTTTCGGAATGTTTAATAATGTATTCATAATCGTGTTCGGAAATCGTTGGATAAATAGGAACGGTAACCGCACCGGTTTGTAAAATTCCGATGTCCATAATATTCCATTCGGTTCTGTTTGTAGAAGTAATCAACGCAATTTTATCGCCTTTTTTAATTCCCATCGACAAAAGTGCTTTCGAAACATAATTTGCTTGCTCAATATAATCTTTTGTGCTTGTAGAAATCCACTTGCCATTGTATTTGGTGGTAAGTGCCTTTTCAAGAGGATAATTTTGTAATTGATAATAAGGAATATCGAATAATCTGCCAATTTGAGACATATGCGTTTGATTTTGTGATAAATGCTTATGCAAAATATTGTTTTTTTAGTGCAAAAGCAAATAATTAATTAAAATTTTAATTTATTTCGAAGCGGATTCTTTTAGCTGTTTAATTCCTTCTTGATAAGCTGTATTTGAAGGAAAATCATTTTTCTCATCGTTTGTATTGATTAAAATACCATTTTGATAGAAATAATCGGCATAACGAAGCAGTTTATTTGCATTATTAGGATCGGTTTCTTCCATAATGCACGCAATTAATTCGTTGTTTTGATAATAGAATATTTTACGTAATGTGTTTTTGTCGAAAACGGTATAGATAATCGAAAAAACTTCGTTAGTAGGCAAAATATAATAAGCTAAATCGAACGTTGAATTGTTTTGTAAAGTTCCGCTTTTATTCACAGGATCAAACCATTCGCTTTGAGAAGTTGTTTGAATATAATGCTGTATTTCTTTTATATTTTCATCGTTTGTTTGCGAAAAACCACTAACAAAAAAAAACGAAAAGACTGTTATGAGGATTAATTTTTTCATTATTGTTTTAGTTTAATTCGATCTATTCTATTTGCTAATTCCCAAGCTGTTACAAAAATTAATTGTGTTCGTTTCAACATTTGATCAAAATCAATTTTTTCAACAGTATCGGTTGCTTTATGATAATCGGCATGTTCGCCGCTATAATAAAAAATGACCGGAATATTGTACTTCGCAAAATTGTAATGATCTGATCGATAATAAATCATTTCCGGATGTTTATCGTCATTATACGTATAATCTAAAGTTAGTTTGGTGTATTTTTTATTCATGGCTTCGGAAATAGCATGAAGCTCGGTACTTAACTTATCGCTTCCAACTAAATAGATGTAATTTTTCTTCGATTTTTCGTATACAAAATCACGTCTTCCAATCATATCAACATTTAAATCTACGACAATATTTTCGAGCGGAATAATCTTAGAATTCACAAAATATCGCGAGCCATGCAAACCGTATTCTTCGCCTGTACAATGCAAAAACACAATGGAACGCTTAGGTCCATTTCCGTTTTTTTGAGCAATTTTAAACATTCTTGCCATTTCTAACAAGGCTGTTGTTCCGCTTCCATTATCGTCGGCTCCGTTAAAAATTTCTCCGTTTGCAATGCCAACATGATCGTAATGAGCCGAAATTATAACATATTCTTCCGGTTTTTCACTTCCTTTTATATAAGCAACAACATTTTCGCTGTCGTTCAATTTTGGACTAAACATTCGTTTCATTGCTTCGGAAGGAACAATTTGAAAGTAATCTTCAGTTCCGGGAAGCGCTTCTATTTCTAAATTTTTATAAATATTCCGAATATAATTTGCAGCTTTCTTTTGTCCCGCTTCTCCGGTTTTTCGTCCTTCCATTTCAACACTTGCAATAATTGTAAGGTGTTTAACCAACTCATCTTTAGAAAGATGTTCCATCATTTCTTTTACTCGATCTTTCTTTTTCTGAGCCGAAATTTGATTCGTTCCCAAAGCGGTTAAAGCAATAAAAAGCCACAAATTGTGTCTTAATTTCATTATCTCAATTTTAAAATTGTACTATCTAAAAATACTACTTTTTTCAAATAGCTATTGTATATTTGTTGAAAATATTAAGAATGAGCAAAGTTGTATTGATTACAGGAGGATCTTCGGGAATTGGTAAAACAGTTGGAATTTATCTGCAAAAGAAAGGCTATAAAGTTTACGGAAGCAGTAGAAAACCTGAAAATATTACCAATAATTCGTTTCCGTTGGTTGCGATTGATGTTCGAAATTCTGAATCGATTCAACAAGCTGTTCAAGAAATAATTGATATTGAAGGAAAAATCGATGTTTTAATAAATAATGCCGGAGTTGGAATTACAGGTCCGATTGAAGAAATTCCTTTGGAAGAAATTCAGAATAATTTTCATACGAATGTTTTTGGACCGATTGAGATGATGAAAGCCGTTTTGCCTTTTATGCGCCATCAAAATTCGGGATTAATTATTAATGTTACGTCGATTGCAGGCTATATGGGTTTACCTTATCGCGGAATTTATTCGGCTTCGAAAGGTGCTTTGGAATTAATTACCGAATCGATTCGAATGGAAGTAAAACCTTTTAATATTAAGGTTACGAATGTTGCTCCGGGAGATTTTGCAACAGACATTGCTTCGCGTAGATTTCATGCGCCTATTTTAGAAAATTCGCCTTATAAAAAAATGTATAGCCAGCAATTAGCAACAATTGACGAACATGTAGATGAAGGTGGAGATCCGATTGAAATGGCAAAAGCAATCGATAAAATCATTCAAAATCAAAATCCAAAAGTGCATTATAAAGTGGGCGCTTTTATGCAAAAGTTTTCTATTTTTCTTAAAAAAGTTCTTCCCGATACCACTTACGAACGTATCTTAATGAATCATTACAAAATCAAATAAATTATACAAACGATAAAACAAACAACACAATGAAATTTTTTATTGACACAGCAAATTTAGAGCAAATTAAAGAAGCGCAAGCTTTAGGCGTTTTAGACGGCGTTACTACAAATCCGTCGTTAATGGCAAAAGAAGGAATTACAGGAAAAGACAACATTTTAAAACATTACGTAAACATTTGTAATATTGTAGACGGAGATGTTTCTGCCGAAGTAATTGCAACAGATTACGAAGGAATGGTTAGAGAAGGCGAGGAGTTGGCAGAATTGCATGACCAAATTGTGGTAAAATTACCAATGACAAAAGATGGAATTAAGGCTTGTAAATACTTTTCTGACAAAGGAATTAAAACCAATGTAACTTTAGTATTTTCGGCTGGTCAGGCTTTGTTGGCTGCAAAAGCTGGCGCAACCTATGTTTCGCCATTTATTGGAAGATTAGATGATGTTTCAACAGACGGATTGAATCTTATTGATGAAATTAGAATGATTTACGATAACTATGCTTTCGAAACACAAATTTTGGCTGCTTCGGTTCGTAATACAATGCATATTGTAAACTGCGCTAAAATTGGTGCTGATGTTATGACAGGACCTTTAAGTTCTATTTTAGGATTGTTAAAACATCCTTTAACAGATATTGGTTTAGAACAATTCTTAGCCGATTACGCAAAAGGAAATCAATAATATTTAAACGACTTAATTTAGATTAAGTCGTTTTTTTATTAAAATCACGAAATTTGTATAAGAAAATTTTGGAGTATGCAAGCGTTAAAAAATTATACCGATTCGTTTAAGGTTCGAGAAAAACTACAACCTGTTTTTTTTATTGGACATGGTTCGCCTATGAATGGAATTGAACAAAATATATTTTCGAAAAAATGGCAAGAAATAGGCAAAAAGATTGATTTACCTTGTGCTGTTTTGGTTATTTCTGCTCATTGGCTTACAAAAGGAACGCATGTAACGGCAATGTCCGAACCTAAAACAATTCACGATTTTGGTGGATTTCCACAAGAGCTTTTCGATGTTCAATATCCAGCTCCGGGAAGTCCGTTTTTGGCCGAAGAAACAGCAAAGTTAATTACATCTACAAATGTTGGTTTAGATCATGATTGGGGATTAGATCACGGAACTTGGTCGGTTGTTAAACATATGTTTCCCGAAGCAAATGTTCCAGTTTTGCAATTGAGTATCGATTATTACAAACCTGCGCAATATCATTACGATTTAGCAAAAGAATTGTATAATTTACGTAAACGCGGAGTATTAATTATTGGAAGCGGAAACATGATTCATAACTTAAGAATGCTTGATTGGAGACAATTAAGCGAACCAGGTTTTGGATTTGATTGGGCAATTTCTTTGAACGAAACGTTCAAGAAAAAAATCTTATCAAAAGATCATAAAGATTTAATTTATTTCGAAAAATTGGGCGAAGCCGCTAAATTGGCAATTCCTACACCAGATCATTATTATCCTATGTTATACGCGTTGGCTTTGATGAGCGATAAAGATGATATTTCGATTTTTAACGATGAATATGTAGGAGGTTCTTTAAGCATGACTTCTTTTCAATTAGGATAATTTAATATATTTGCTCTAAAAAGAATATGAACCGTTTTTTTAGAGCATTTATTTTTTTACTTTCATTATCTTGTTTTGGGCAACCCAAAGCTATACTAAACAAAACTTCTTATAATTTCTGGTTAAATGAACCGAAAGAAGCTACAGAAAAAATGCCTTTAATCGTTTTTCTTCATGGCAGAAGTCTTTCCGGAACCGATATTAATCGCGTTAAACGTTACGGAGCTTTAAAAGGAGTTGAAAAAGGTTTAGATATCCCGGCTTTTCTTGTAGCACCACAATTACCTTCCGGACCTTGGAACACAGATAAAGTAGACGAAATTGTTTCGTATATGATTAAAACCTATAACATTGATGAAGAACGAATTTATGTTACCGGAATGAGTTTAGGTTCTTACGGAACAATGAAATATGTTGGAGATTATCCTGATCGAGTTGCTGCAGCTATTTCAATTTGTGGCGGAGGTGATGTAAGCGATGCTTGTAATTTAGCACAAGTTCCTATTAAAGTAATTCACGGAGATAAAGACTTTATTGTTCCGTTATCGGAATCTCAAAAGATTGTAAATGCCATTAAAAAATGCAATAAATCTGCTCCAATTGAATTTCAAATTATCAAAGGAGGAAATCACGGAAGTGTAGAAGATTTATATCGTCACAAAGATTTATACGATTGGCTTTTAAAACATAAAAAAGAGAAAAGTGTTTTGTAACATTATTCTTTATAAGCTCCACATTTTACCAAAAAATTTCCGTACCAAGGCTCGGTCAAATCTGAAATTATAACACCTTTTGAAGTTGATGCGTGTACAAATTTATTGTTATGTAAATAAACGCCAACGTGATTAATTTCTTTTGAATTTCCGAATGCAAAAAAAACCAAATCACCTTCTTTCAGGTTTTTAGTAAATTTCCGATTAACAGTTTCGGCAATATCTTTCGAAGATCTAGGCAATTGAATATTGTAAATTTCTTTATACAAAACATTTGTAAAGGCAGAACAATCGATTCCATTTGAAGTTTGTCCGCCAAATTTATAAGGCGTTCCATACCAATCGGTAATAAACGAATACAATTGTTTGTTTTTTAACGTATTTTCGTTTACATCTAATATTTTGGTGTAATCGAACAGATTATGAGGTTTATCTATTGTTTTTTTAGATGAACCTGACTTTTTTGCCGTTTTTTCTTCGTTGTATTTTGTTCGCCAATCTGTTTTAGATTTACATCCAATAAACATTAAAATACTTGCGATCATGACAAAATATCGTGCAACGAAAAAAACCGGAAATCTCCGGTTTTTATTATTATGATTCATTTTTGCTAAGATTTTTTAATTGTGTTAATTTATCTTTCCACAAGTTTAATTCATCTTTATGACGTTCGATATTTTTATTAATTTCCTTAATTAAAGGATTGTCTGCTTTTGCATTTGAAATGAATTGAACGTTGTTTTCTAATTGGAAAATCTCGCTTTGAATTTCATCTATTTTGCGTTGAACAAAAATGGTTTCGTTTTGTAAACGACGTCCGTCATTATTTTCGATCAACTGTTCTATTTTATTACTGAATTTTACCAACTCAGCTTCTTTTTTAGTCAAACTTAATTTATCGAACAAAGCATCTAAAATCTTGTTGAACTTTCCTTCAATGTGTCGACGCGTTTGCGGAACAGGACCAATGTTTTTCCAATTTTCGATATGAATTTTAATCGCATCCAAATCTTCTTTGTGATCGCCTTTTAATTCAAACGATTTTAAATCTTCTAAATATTCTTTCTTTTTATCAAAATTCAACATTTCAGCTTCGATTTCTTTGTTTCGTTCGTTGTGTAAACGATCGAAATAAATATTGCAAGCTGTTTTAAAATCTTTCCATAATTTATCAGAAACTCTACGCGGAACGTGTCCGATTTTTTTCCAATCTTCTTGAATTTTCTTCATAATCGGAGTAACTGTTTGGAAATCGGTACTTTGATTTAAAGATTGCGCTTGCTCGATTAAAGCTTGCTTTTTAAGAAGATTATCATGTTGTTCTTTCTTAATATCTTTATAGAAATTGTTTTTTAAATGATTGAAATTGCGTGTGGTTTCTTTAAAAGCTCCCCAAGATTCTTCGATATTTTCGCTAGGAATTCGTCCAATATTTAAAAACTGTTTTCTTAAATCCTCAAATTCTTTGATGCTTTTTTGCCACTCATTGTGCGACATTTCATCTTTTACAGTCAATTTTTGAATCGAAATAATGATTTCATTTTTCTGATTCAAATTATCTTCTTCGCCTTTTCTTAACTCGGCTTGTAGCGCTTCGCGTTTATCGTGTAATTGTTTGGTAATATTACTGAAGTTTTCCCAAACAGTTTCGCGCATATCTTGCGGAACAGGTCCAATTTCTTCTTTCCAAACGCGATGCAAAGTTTGTAATTCTCTAAAAGCTTTGCGAATATCGGTTTCGTCTAAAAGTAACGAAGCACGTTCAATCAATTTTTGTTTTGCGTCTAAATTGTTCTTTAAATCTAAATCGCGTGCTTCACGATCTAAATGCAATTGATCATAAAAACGCTCTAAATAGAAATGATAATTGTTCCAAACGTGATTGTAATTGTCTTTTGGAATTGGTCCGATTGATTTCCAACGATCTCTTAAAGAATGAATATCTTTTAATGCTGAATTAAAATTTTCGGTATTATTTACGATTTCTTTCAGCTCATCAATAATCTGATTTCGCTCTAATAAATTCTTTTTCAGTTGATCTTGAATAGATTTATAGTGCGCGCTGCGTTTGTTTCTATAATCGTTAAAAGTAGATTCGAAATTGTTTTTTATCGGTAATTCATATTGAAAATCGTGTGCATAAGCATCTGGATTCTCTTCTAAGAAAACCGTTCTTTTTTCTTCAACTAATTCGTTGTATTTATGATAAAAGGCTTTTTTGATAGCTTCGGCATGTTCGCGAATTGCCATAACTTTATGATTGTGAAGTAGTTTTTCTAATTCAGAATTTAATTCTTCAAAAGAAAGCTCATCATAATTCAATAAAGGAATATCGATACTTTCGTTAATCGTTGTATCCTCGCTGTCTTCGGCGTTTGTACTATTTATTGCATCAACAATAATGTCTTTTTCACTATCTAAATTAGCTCCATCTGCAAATTGCAGGTTATCATTCTTTTCTTCTAACATTTTAAAATGTTTAAGTTATACAATTATCAATTAATTCGTGAAAGATAAATATTTTGAGGAAATAATCAAATGATATTTATAAAAATATTTATTGAAAATTCCAGATTTTCCATGCTTCTTCCGCCTGAATTTCGAGCATTTCTAAACCATTCTTTATTTGAGCTCCTTTTACTTTACAATTTTTTAGGAATTGCGTTTCTTCTGGATTGTAAACCAAATCGTAAGCTAAATGATTTTCGGTAATAAATTTGTAAGGAATTTGTGGTGCTTGTTCAATATTTGGAAATGTTCCTAAAGGCGTACAATTAATAATTACCAGATATTCTTTTATAATAGATTCGTTTAAATCGTTATAAGTAAAATCGGCTTGAGTTCGCGAAACCACTTTATATTCAATCTGCAATTGTTCTAAAGCATATTTTATGGCTTTGCTTGCGCCGCCTGTTCCTAAAATCAACGCTTTTTTATGATATGGTTTTAATAACGGAACAATCGAGTTTTTAAAGCCAATCCAATCGGTATTAAAACCTGTTTTGATGTTATTTTTGATTTGAATCGTATTCACTGCGCTAATTTTTTCGGCATGAAGATCTAATTCATCTAAATACGGAATAATGGTTTCTTTATACGGAATCGTAACATTAAAACCTTTGTTTTCTTGATTAAATATTTGGTTTAATTGAGATAAGCTATCTAAATCAAAATTAATGTATTGTGAATTTAAAATTGTTTCTTTTTTAAACTTTTCGTTGAAGTAATTTCGCGAAAAAGAATAACTAATATTTTTACCTATTAATCCGTAAGTGTTCATTATAAAAATAACATAAAGGTGTCTAAAAAGGTGTTTGTCTTTTTAACGTTCCATACTTGTTTTAGAATCTCATTAATTTAATCTTCAAAGTTTAGTATGAAAAGCTAAAATAAATTCAGCTTGACAACTACTTCTATATTTTAAAAAAGTCTTATTCTCGATTAAATTTATTAATATGATGTTGAACTTGTTCATTTTCCCAAACCGAAGGGAATAATTTTTGTAACAAATCTTTATTTTCGAAATTCAACGATAAAGCATTTGTTAAATGATAGAACGCTTTTTCGTTTTCAAGTAGTATAAAATACAAACCTGCCAAACGATATTCGATTTCGTATTCATCGTTAAATAATTCACGTGCTTTAAGCAATTTTTCAATCGCAGTGTTGAATTCTCCTAAAAGCTGTAAAGAATCTGCCCAAAAAAGCCAAGTATCTAAAAAATGATCCTCATTTTCTATTGCTTTTCTAAAACCTAATTCGGCTTCTTCGTAAAACATCAGTTCTTTATTAATAATTGCAAATCTTCTCCAATATAAATGATTGTGTTCATCGATTCCCAATGCTTTATTTACAAAATGTAATGCTTTTCTAAAATCGTTCTTTTTTAAATACAAATCGGCAATTGCAATCCAAGCTTTATCCATTAACGGATCTTCTTGAACCGAACGTAAATAGTATTTTATGGCTTTATCGAAACTTTTTAAAGCTTCAAAACAAAAACCAATTCTATGATAAACATAAGCCGAAGGTTCGTCGATTTTTAAAGCCGTTTTATAACAATCAATTGCTTCTTCAAACATTCTAAGCTTTTCGTAAGCTTTACCTTTTTCTAAATGTGCGCCAATAAAGTTTTCATCAATCACACAAGCAAAATCAAACGCATTCAATGCTTTTTTGTAATCTTTTATCGTAACAAATTGTTTCCCTAATTGATGCCAAGCAACTTCGGAATACGGATTCTCTTCGATAAAATCTTCTAGAAACTGAATCGCTTCTTCGTGTTGTTCCAAAAAGTCGAAACAATAGGTAACATTATATAATGATGATTGATCTGCCGTGTCGTAACGCAAACAATTAATGAACGCCTCTTTTGCCTGATTCAATTCATCTAAATACAGATATTCCATTCCAAGCAACGAATAAACATCGGCAAAATCTTCGGTAAATTGAAGAGCCAGATTTAAACTTTCGATTGCTTTTAAATGATCGCCTTGCTTAGAAAAAATGTTGGCGCGTTGAATATATACTTCGTCGTTACTTGAATCGATTGCTTGAATTTCGTTCAATAACTTTTCGGCTTTATCTAATTTATTTTCAAAAACCAATAATTCAACCTGAACTAATTTTAGTCCGATTGAATTTGGATGTTGATCCAGTCCTAATTTTAATGCTTTTTTAGAAAGATTGATTCTGCCCGTATCTAAATAATGCAGAATAATATTTTCGAATTCTTCTGAGTCGAAAAAACAAATTTTGTTTGTTTTCAACATATTTTCGAATTTCGAAATCGACATTCTAAAAAACTCATCTTCGTCGTTAGTAAACATAAGCGACAATTTTTATACTTAAATATAGTGAAAATTTATGCGTAAAACCTATAAAAAATCACTGTATTATTAACAAAATGATTAACAATTTTCAGCCTGAACTTCGTTCAAAGCTTCTAATAAAATAGCACAACCTTCTTTAATTTCTTCTTCGGAAATTGTTAACGGAGGTGTGATTCGAATTGCTCTTCCTTCAAACATCAACCAAAATAAAATCAATCCTTTTTCTTTACATTTTAGAATGACTTTATTCGTGATTTCTTCAGAAGGAGTCATTGGCGCCAGCATTAATCCCATTCCATGAATTTCGGTAATTAATGGATGTTGCAATAATTTACGGAACAATTGTTCTTTTATCAAAGTTTGTTCCATTAAATCGGTTTCTAACAATTCTTGTAGCGTTGCCAATGAAGCTGCTGCAATTACCGGATGACCGCCAAAAGTTGTAATATGTCCGCATTTTGGATCGTTTGCCAACAAATCCATGTGTTTTTCGTTTGCGGTAAAAGCTCCAACCGGCATTCCGCCGCCCATTCCTTTTCCCATTACCAAAATATCGGGAACAACATTGTAATTCTGAAATCCGAATAATTTTCCTGTACGTCCAAATCCTGGTTGAATTTCGTCTAAGATCAACATAGCACCGACTTCATCACAACGTTTTCGAACTTTTAAAAGATAATCATTTTCTGGCGTTACAAAACCTGCACTTCCTTGAATGGTTTCTAAAATAATTCCGGCTGTTTGTGTTGTAATTTTTTCTAAATCGGCTTCATTGTTAAATGTTATAAAATCAACATTGGGCAATAAAGGCCTAAAAGCGCGTTTACGTTCTTCGTTTCCTAAAACACTCATAGAACCTTGGGTATTTCCGTGATAAGCGTTTACGCACGAAATTAATTGCGTTCTGCCTGTAACACGTTTAGCTAATTTTAAAGCACCTTCAACAGCTTCGGTTCCTGAATTTACCAAATAGGTTTTGTTTAAAGTAGGAGGTAAGTGCGCTGCCAAAAGCTTACAAAAATCTACTGCTGGTTTTTGAATATATTCTCCATAAACCATAACGTGTAAATAACTGTCTAATTGATCTTTTATAGCATTTATAACGCGCGGATGTCCATGTCCCAACGTACAAGCCGAAACGCCTGCAACAAAATCTAAATGTTTTTTACCGTCCGTACTATATATATAACTTCCTTTTGCGTGACTTATTTCAACTTCTAAAGGATGGAAGGTTGTTTGTGCTTGATATTTAAAAAAATCTTCTCTCATTATTCTGCTTCTTCTCGTTTTTTAATAACGTTCGGTGCTTTTGATTTTCGTTTGAAATTCAATGTTTTGTCTTGAATTTCCATTGGTTTTTCAATTACTTTTTCGTTCTTTTTAACTTCTTTTTCTGCCGTTTCGTCATGTTTCAATTCTTCATCCGAAAAAAGTTCCTCAATACTGTACATTCGTTCATCGCCTCGCCAGAGAAAACCTCTTAATAATTTATCTCCATCGGCAAATTGTTCAGGCGGATATGTTGTTCCTTGCGGATCAATCATTCTAGTTGCAGTTGTAATTTTATTATCTTCTAATTCCAACACAATTTTACTGCAAATTCCTTTATCAATTCCTTGTAATTCGCCTTCATCGTAGATATAATAAATCATTTCAGTGTTTTGAACCAAATCAATCTGCGTTATCTTGTTATCAATAAACTTGCCATATAAGTTAATTCCTTTGGCTTGATTGTAACCGGTGCCTAATGTGTCACGTTCAATGACAAAAGCATTGTTTAAGACTTTTAACGAATCTAATTTTTCAGTAACGATATCGTTTATTAAATGAATAACATCGCCTGTTAATTGACTTTCGCCTTTGAATAAAACCGGTTTTCCGATTAATTGCATTAATCCTATTTTTTGATCATAATGCAAAGAATCTGCTTTTCCGCTCATATCAGGTGTTCTAAAAACGCGCGCATTTGGATATCCTTTAATTACTCGTTGTTTATCAGGTCCTACAATTTGAATGTTTTTTGCATGAAAATACGATGTGTCTTTTTCGGTATAATATTCAATTAAGGGTTTCTTTGTCATGTAAATTGAATCTTTTGCACGAAAAACTTCCGCGTAATGGCTAGTTGCAATCATATTGTTAATGGTGTCGGTTACCTTAACATTATTAATTCCTTTTGCATACGAAGTTTTTTCGTCGTAAAACATTTCATCTGCTTCAATTCGTTTGTTATCGTACAAAATGAATGAATTCTGAATCATTTTTCCTTCGTTTAAACGCGTGTCGTAAAAACCATTTTCGGTATAAATATGATTGCTTTTATTGTCGATTGTTGAAGGACCGAAAAGATATGCGTGACCAGAGTCTTCGTAATAATCTAAATGATTGGATTTAATGACCGTTTCGGGATTTGTAATAACAACTTGCGTTCTAAATTCGTACTTTAATTCGCGTGTATAATATTTTCCTGATTTCGATTTTAAAGTGTTTTGTTTGTTAGTAATAGTTGCATGATCGTTATAATAGGCAATTCCTGTATTACGATCGTAATAAACTTTTTCAGATTTTAAGGAAGAATCCGGAGAAGTCATCACAACATTTCCAGAAGCGTATGCAATAGATTGCATTCCGTTATATTCGGCATATTTACTATTTAATTGCAAGGTATCATCTTGAATAAGATTTACATTTCCGAACAATTTTATATAGTTTTCTTTTTCAAAAAGATAGGCTTTATTACAGTAAATGTACATACTGTCGTGTTGCGCCTGTACATTACCAATTAAAATTTTGGCTCCGGGAACTTCATTTTCATTAATTTCGGTGAAATCGGCATGTAGCAATTTAATTACTTTGCTTTGTTTCTCAGGTGTTTGAGCAATTCCCAATACCATGCAAAACAATATAAAGAACAGATTTAGAAAAGTCGTTTTCAATCGATGAATATTTTTTTCAAAATTACGTAATTTTTAATGATCAAGCCGACTCGTTAAGAAGAATTTAAATGGTTAAACTACACGACGAATAGAAAACAAAATTTAGAGAAAGTTAAGTTTATGGTTAAGTTGTATTGACCATACAAGATAAGTGGATTTTTATCTATATTTTTCGAAAACTAGGGGACTTAATGCGATGTAGTAGTTTCTTTATTTGATTTCTTTAGCCTTTTGGATTGTTTCTTCACTATTTTTTGTAAGTATTTCAGGCACGAAATTTTCTCTTGGTGTTCCGTTTATATGATATAATCTTTCTGTTGGAAATTGAAATCCAATTTTTGTTTCTGTTAATTGAAAATTTGAAATAGCACCAATAAGTCCAGCCATTCGAGTTCCAATAATTTTAGCTCGTTTCATTCCATCAAATCCAATTACCATTCCTTCTCCCATACTTCCCGTCCAGTGTCCAACCAATATAAAGACGTTACCTTTGTAAATTTCTTTTCTTGGTGTTACATATTCCACCCAATGTCTTTTGGTTTGATAACGTTTTTCGTCAAACTCGTGAATTTGATAAGGTAGAAGTTGGTTTGTAAATCTACCCATTATAGCTCTGGCTACAGTAGTATTTCCTCCTCCGGGCGTTTCTGTTAAATCAATGATTAGATTTTTATATTGAAACAAGCTGTCCAACGTTTTGTCAAACTCAGCAATTAAATTATTATTCCCTAAAGAATTATTGATTTTGATGTAAGCTGTGTTTGTGTTCAAAACTTCAGTGTATAGTAATTCATCTCTGTTTCCGTAGTAAGTAATAGGAAAATAGACTTTCTCTTTTCCATTTTCAATTGCTGTAATTTCTCTTTTTGTGTCGTGGGTTCCTGCAAAAAGCATATCGAGAGCATACTGATACATCTTTTGATTAGCTTTATCTGTGAATTTTGGAAGAAATTTTTTTAATTGCACTTCAATTGGTTTTCCATTATAAAATTTAACTTCCATTCCAATTTTTAGACCAGATAGATCTGCGCCAAAGCCTTTTCGTAAATCTTTGATGAAATATCTATTATCTTTTTTTTGAATATATAAATCTAAACCTGAAGGAACTAATCTGTTAGACGAATTTAAGTTGGTATTAAGCGATGAATGTCCGTTGTGAAGTTCGTTTAAAATGTTTTCTAAGAACTGAATAAATTCATCGTCATTTGTAATTTTTTCCACTTGAGGTTTATAAATTTCTTTGACTTTATTCCAATCTATATTTTGTTGTTCTAAATAAGCGTAATGGTTATCGATGTCTGTCCAAAATTTAATGAAATCTTTTTGATATTTGGTTTGAGCAAAAACCGTGTTTCCAACGAAAAATAGAATTATTAAAATTAATTTAGTTAAGAGTTTTTTGTTCATACTTGAGTTTTTTTGAAATTACCACTAACAATTCTATTTTACAAAACTAAACATACTAATTTTTAGTGAAATAGCACCTGCATTTTCGCATTTCGGGTTACTAAAGCTTTATTAAATGTATTAAGCTATTTATAATAAAAGTAGATTATCCTTATAAAAAAAGCGCCCGAATTCGAGCGCTTTATATTATTTCATAATGGTTTGTTTACGATCGGGACCTACCGAAACAACTTTAATTGGAACTCCAACATATTGTTCAATAAATTCGATATATTCTTTTAATTCAGCAGGCAATTCATCATACGATGTTAAACCTGTTAAATCTTGTTTCCATCCTTTTTTCTCAACATAAACTGGTTGAACGTTTTCTTCCTCGATATTGTACGGAAGATGATCAATTTCCTGACCTTTGTACGAATAAGCTGTACAAACTTTTAACGTATCAAAACCAGATAAAACGTCGCCTTTCATCATATAAAGAGCAGTAACTCCGTTTACTTCAACTGCATATTTTAAAGCAACTAAATCTAACCACCCACAACGACGCGCACGACCTGTTACCGAACCATATTCGTTACCAACTTTTGCCATTGTTTGTCCAACTTCGTCAAACAATTCAGTTGGGAAAGGGCCAGAACCAACGCGAGTTGTGTAGGCTTTAAAAATTCCGAATACATCTTTTACTTTGTTCGGCGCAACTCCTAAACCTGTACAAGCACCTGCTGCCGTTGTGTTAGATGATGTTACGAACGGATACGTACCAAAATCGATATCTAATAATGAACCTTGAGCACCTTCTGCCAAGATCGATTTCCCTTCTTTTAAAGCTTGGTTTAAATAGAATTCTGAATCAATGAACGTTAATTTTTTCAATTCTTCAACCGAAGCAAAGAATTCAGCTTCCATTTCGGCTAAATCATATTGTAAATCTACATTGTAGAATTTAATCATATCAATATGTTTTTCAGCCAAAGCGTTATAACGCTCTTTAAAATCAGCTAGTTCAATATCACCAACACGTAAACCATTTCTACCAGTTTTATCCATGTAAGTTGGACCAATACCTTTTAAAGTAGAACCAATTTTTGCTTTTCCTTTTGAAGCTTCAGAAGCCGCATCAAGTAAACGGTGAGTTGGTAAAATTAAATGTGCTTTTCTTGAAATTAAAAGTCGAGATTGAACATCAATATCAAATTTTTGTAAACCTTCAATTTCTTTTTGGAATACTACAGGATCCATAACAACACCGTTTCCGATGATGTTAATTGAGTTTTTATGGAAAATTCCAGAAGGAATCGTTCTTAAAACGTGTTTAATTCCGTCGAATTCCAAAGTATGTCCAGCATTTGGACCTCCTTGAAAGCGCGCTATAATATCGTATTTTGAAGTAAGAACGTCAACAATTTTTCCTTTCCCTTCATCTCCCCATTGAAGGCCAAGTAGCAAATCTACTGTCATGATGTTTAGTATGTTAGTCTGTTTTTAATCTATTTAGTTGTGTCATTTTCTTCTTTTGTACCGTAGAAGTATAAAGAATGATTGTGGATTTTAATATTAAAAATCTCTTCGATCGTCTTTTTAATGGTTTGAATTCGCGGATCGCAAAACTCAATAACTTCTCCACTGTCGGTTAAAATGATGTGATCATGTTGTTTATCGAAGTACGATTTTTCGTAATGTGCTTGATTTTGACCGAATTGATGACGGCGAACCAAACCACATTCCAATAACAATTCTATCGTATTATAAAGCGTTGCTCTACTTACACGATAGTTTTTGTTTTTCATTTTAATGTATAAGGATTCAATGTCGAAATGTTCGTCACTTTCATATATTTCCTGAAGAATAGCGTAGCGCTCAGGCGTTTTTCTATGCCCTTTATCTTCTAGATATTTAGTGAAAACAGCTTTTACAATCTCTTGATTTTTATTTTCTTCCATGATCTTCTTTAACAATGCAAATATAATTCTTTATTACAGATACTAAAAAATAAATAGTATTAAAATTAGGCAGCTCCGTACACACGCGTAATCTTTTCTACACCATCGATATTTTGTATGTTTTCGATGAGTTTACTTAGCACATGATTATTAGGAACAATAACCGTAATTTGTCCGTTAAACACTCCGGCATTAGAACTCAATGAAATGCTTTGAATGTTTACATTCATTTGACTAGAAATAACACGTGTTAATTCATTTGTAAGTCCTAAACCATCGATTCCTTTTATAGTTAATGTTGCGTTGAATTCCTGAACAGAAGAATCGATCCATTTTGCAGGAAGAATTCTATAAGCATAATTTGAACGTAAGCTGATAGCATTCGGACAGTCGATTTTATGAACTTTAATTCCTTCATTAATCGTTACAAATCCAAAAACATTATCGCCCGGAATCGGAGTACAGCAACTTGCCAATTTATAGTCTAATTTCTCTTCGTCTTTTCCAAAAACAATTAAATCAAGTTTGGTTTCAGTTTTCGTTTCAGGAGCTTCTTTTTTGATCGTTTTCTTAAAGAAGTTCAAGAACATATTACTGTTTTTGTGACTAACGAATTCTTTTAATTGCTGGTTTTCGATTTTTCCTAAACCAGCTCGGTAAAATAATTCCTGACTTGTTTTTAGTTTGAAGAAAGTTACTAATTCATTAACCGTTTTTTCATCTAAATTGATTTTTAAATGACGTAATTTTCTAGATAAAATTTCTTTTCCTTCATCGGAAATACGTTTAGTATCTTCGTTTAAAACGTTTTTAATTCTGTTTTTAGCTCGAGCAGTTGTAACAAATTCTAACCAATGCGAACTTGGTTTTTGATTTTGCGATGTAATGATTTCAACCTGATCTCCAGAATTTAATTCATAATTTAGAGGAACTAATTTTCCGTTTACTTTTGTTCCGCGTGTTTTTATACCAACATCGGTATGAATACTAAACGCGAAATCTAAAGCAGTTGCGCCTTTTGGCAACGATTTAATTTCTCCTTTTGGAGTAAACACATAAATCTCTTTCGAGTAAAGATTCAGTTTAAAGTCTTCAACAAAATCAACTGCGTTCGATTCCTGATTCTCTAAAGTTTCTTTTAAGAGATTAAGCCATTTATCTAAACTATTTTCTTCAGTAACGCCTTGTTTGTATTTATAATGTGCTGCATAACCTTTTTCGGCAATTTCGTCCATACGTTCGCTTCGAATTTGCACTTCAACCCAACGACCTTTTGGACCCATAACCGTAATGTGCAAGGCTTCGTATCCGGTAGATTTTGGCGAAGAAATCCAATCGCGTAAACGACTTGGAGAAGGACGATAATAATCGGTTACAATGGAATATATTTTCCAAGCAAGAAATTTTTCGTCTTGTTGCTGATTGGCTTTATAAATAATTCGGATTGCAAACTTATCGTAAACCTGATCAAAAGTTACGCCTTGCGCTTTCATTTTTCTACGAATAGAATAAATCGATTTTGGTCGACCTTTAATCGTAAAATCAATTTCTTCTTTATCTAAAGCTTCTTCTAAAACCGACGTAATACTTTCGATATACGCTTCTTGTTCTTCTTTGCTTTCTTTTGTTTTGCTTAAAATATCGTTATAAACATCAGGTTCGGTATATTTTAAACCTAAATCTTCGAGTTTCGTTTTTATGTTGAATAATCCCAAACGGTGTGCAAGCGGAGCATAAATATATAAAGTTTCCGAAGCAATTTTTGCTTGTTTGTAAGGCGCCATGCTTTCCATCGTTTGCATATTGTGTAAACGATCGGCAATTTTGATTAAAATTACACGTACATCATCATTTAATGTTAATAACATTTTACGATAATTTTCTGCCTGAAGCGAAATATCCGGATCAGGTTCCATACGCGAAATCTTTGTTAATCCTTCTACAATTTTGGCAATTTTAGGATTAAACATTCGCTCAATATCTTCAACCGTAATATCTGTATCTTCAACAACATCGTGCATTAAAGCCGCAGCAATAGAAGTTGGTCCCAAACCAATTTCCGATGCTACAATTTTTGCCACAGCAATAGGGTGGAAGATGTAAGCTTCGCCCGATTTTCTTCGCTGATCTTTATGCGCTTCAACAGCAACATCAAACGCTTTACGAATCAATTTTTTATCTTCGTCTGAAAGGGTTTGGTAACTTATGCTTAAAAGCTCTTTATATTCGCGTGCAATTTCTTTGTTCTCTTTTTCTATTTCTTCTTGTGTCATAAAAACGCCCATTTAATCTCTTCTAAATATAGTAAAATTATGCAGTTATACTACTATTTACGTAATATTTTTAATTGATTGATTTTCATGAATATTTATTTGATTTAAGTTTGATTTCAATAAAAAAAGGAGCAAATTCTGCTCCTTTAAATATATATTTATAATGTGATTATCTACTAAAACACGTAGAAAACTCCTGCTGAATATTGTGCATGAGAACCAGCTCCTTCAGTAGAAATGTTCGATCTTCCCATTGCTTCTACATTTATACCAAAACGTCGGTAAATTTTATCATGATGATAACGAGAACTTTTTGTTGCAGGAATATCAGCAATCCAGAAATTAATACCACCTCCGGCACTTGCCATTGTCAAATCGACTTCGTTTAAACGTAAATGTCCGATTCCAGCTTTAATATAAGGATCTACAACCGGAAGGTTAAAAGCGCCACCTAAACTATAAGCTAACGATCCGTTAAAAGAAGTAACCGTTATTTTATCTCCAATTACTTTTCCGTTCATCACGTTTCCTTTTTCCATTTCGTTCATAGAAAAATCAGCTTCAACAGATAAATGTTTTGCAAATTCGTAGCCAATCATAACTTTACCAGGAATTCCGCCTGAAATCATACTTGCGCCATCCGGAAGATCTTTGTGGTTAAAGTTAAAATCCATCATATTATAACTTGCGCCCACTTTCCATTTATATTCTTTAACATAACGCTCGTATTTGTGAATAACCTGAGCTTGAGCCGACATTCCAAGTAATAAACTCAAACCGAAAAAAGCTTTTATTATCGTTTTTTTCATAAAATTTAAATTTTTATAAATATAAATAATTTTTTTAATAAATATAATTAAATCATTCGCTGTCTTTTTGCCTCAAAAATAAGTACTGCCGCCGCTACCGAAACGTTCATAGAATCGATTTGTCCTTCCATCGGAATAATGATGTTTGCTTTTGATTCGTTTCGCCAAATATTAGACAATCCGGTTGCTTCTGTTCCCATTACAATAGCGGTTCCTTGTTTGTAATCTTGTGAAAAATACGGAACTGCTTCTTGTAAAATAGCACTATAAATTGAAATATGATTCGCATTTAAATACGAAATAATTTCTTCGGAAGAAGCCGTTGCAATTTGATTGGTAAAAATAGCACCAACGCTTGAACGAACAATATTTGGATTGTATAAATCTGTTTTGGGATCGGCAATTAAAACAGCATCAATTTTTGCAGCATCGGCAGTTCGTAAAACGGCACCAATATTTCCGGGTTTTTCTAATGATTCTAAAACCACAATTAAAGGATTTTCCGGAAGAATAAGATCTGTTAATTGATGTGATTTTGTTTTAGCAACTGTAACGATTCCTTCAGTACTTTCGCGATAAGCAATTTTTTGATAAACATCTTTCGAAATTTCGATTATTTGAGTTGAATTACTTACTTTTTTACTTAAATCATGAAATAAGTCTTCGTTTAAAAAGTCGAAACAACACAAAAGATAATCTAATTGATAGTCATTTTTTAAAGCAATTTCAATTTCACGAAGTCCTTCAATTACAAAAAGTTGCGTTTTTTTACGCGTTTTACTTTTTTCCTGCAATTGAAAAACATCTTTAATCAGTTGATTTTGAACACTTGTAATTTGCTTCATTTAAATGATTTCTAATTGTTTTATTTCTAAATATTTGTTTAAAAGATTAACCGATAAATCAGCAGGTTTTGTGTAAACGGTTTTAATGCCGTGCATTTGCAATTCCTGAATGATTAATTGTTTTTCGTGCACAAATTTAGACGCAATTGTTTGAATATAGATATCTTTTGTTGAATTTATTTTACGTGATGAAATATCGTTTAATAACGTGTTTTCGAAAATAATAGTTAATAAAACGTGTTTTTTTGCCAAAGCTCGTAAATAGGGTAATTGACGTTTTAAAGCATCTAAGGTTTCAAAGTTGGTAAAAAGAATCAGCAAACTTCGTTTTTGAATTTTCTTAATGCTATCTGTTAAAACGTATTGATAATCTGATTCTCTAAAATCGGTTTCGATATGATAAAGTGCCTCAACAATTCTTCGAATTTGCAATAATTTATTATCAGCTTTTATAAAAACATCGGTCTTTTTTTCAAAAGTCCACAAGCCCGCTTTATCTTGTTTTTTTACCGCAATATTTGCCAACATTAACGATGCATTTATAGCATAATCTAACAAAGTCATCCCGTCAAAAGGCATTTTCATGGTTCTGCCTTTATCAATCAATAAATAAACGTTTTGTGCTTTTTCTTCTTGATAATGGTTTACCATTAAATGTTGTTTTTTTGCAGTTGCTTTCCAATTTACATGTCGAAGGTCGTCACCTAAAACATATTCTTTAATCTGTTCAAATTCGGAAGACTGACCAATTTTTCGAGTTCGTTTTATTCCGTTTGGAAGCAAAGCTGTTTTGCTTGCTAATAATTCGTGTTTACGTAAATTTAGAAAACTTGGATAAACTGCAATATTTTGATTTTGTGAATATTTATATCGTTTACTTATAGCTTTAGTTAAAGTACTTATATAAATATTTAAAGTACCGAAATCATAAATACCACGTTCTTTTGGTGTTACATAATAATTGATTTTCTTTTTATTGTTTTTTGAAATGTGATCCAAAATTGAAAAGTCTCGTTCTTGAAATTGAAACGGAAGTTCATCAATAATTTTAACTTCAACATTAAATCCGTATTTGCTTTCTAAGTTAATTTGAACTTCATTTTCATCTCCGTTCGAAAAGCGATCTGGAATAATTCGTTCTGCTTCTAAACCATTTTTTAAATGGAAAAGCATAAAAATTTCTACGCTAACAATTAATACAAAAACGACTAAAAGAATGAATGCAACATAGTAAAAAATGGGTACAAAAAAGCCAATGACAAACACGGTCATTACCACAAAAAGGGCTGCATAAAAACGGGTATTTAAATACAGAGATTTCATGATGTATTAGCGAGGAATTTCTACAGCTTCAACAATTTGTTTCACAACATCTTTAATGGTAATTCCTTCCATTTCGCGTTCTGGAGCTAAAATTAAACGATGATTTAAAACATGAAAAGCTACATATTTAATATCGTCGGGTGTTACAAAATCGCGTCCGTTTATTAAAGCAAAGGCTTTACTCGAATTTAAAATCGCGATAGAAGCACGAGGAGAAGCACCTAAATATAAGAAATTATGATTTCGCGTATTGTTAACGATTTGCGCAATAAATTGAATTAAATGCGGTTCTATTACTACTTTTAACGATAGTTTTTGAAATTCGGTTAATTGTTCGGCTGTAATAACGGGTTTTAACAAATCGGTTTTTACAGCATTTTCATTGTTTTGTTCTAACTGAAGTAATTGAATTTCTTGTTCTAAAGTAGGATAATCGATTACGATTTTCATTAAAAAACGATCTAATTGTGCTTCTGGTAAAGCATACGTTCCTTCTTGTTCAATTGGATTTTGAGTTGCCATTACAATAAAAGGTTGTTCCATTTTATAAGTGGTTCCATCTATTGTAATTTGGCGTTCTTCCATTACTTCGAACAAAGCTGCTTGTGTTTTTGCCGGAGCTCGGTTTATTTCATCAATCAAAATAAAATTCGATAAAATAGGTCCTGATTTAAATTCGAATTGATTCGTTTGGTTGTTAAAAATCGAAGTTCCTAAAATATCCGAAGGCATTAAATCAGGTGTAAACTGAATTCGAGAAAAATCGGTTTGAATGGTTTTTGCCAACAATTTTGCTGTTAAGGTTTTTGCTAATCCCGGAACGCCTTCAATTAAAACATGTCCGTTCGAAATTAACGAAACCAAAAGTAAATCAATCAATTCTTCCTGACCAACAATTACTTTTTGCAGTTCGCTTTTTATGGCATTTACTTGCTCTTTTAACTCGTTTAAAGGAATTCGGCTTTGAAATGCAATTTCATTATTTTCTATATTTTCCATAATAAATGTTTATTTTTTCGACTAATTCATTAAAACAAATCAAATCGGTTTGTGAATAGTTGTGATTTAAATCAAAATGAATGATAAAACTTACAAAATCATTAATATTTTCTTCAGAAGCCAATGATTTTTGCTGTAAACGTTTCTTAAAATCTTCGTCCATTTGTTGTGTTGGAATATGCCATTCGACCCGAATTTGATTCAACGCATATTTTATCTGTTTATCAAGAAGTTGTGTGTGATTATTTTCCTGATAATACAAATTTCCAACGGTTTCGATATATTCAATTGTTGTGTTTTTTAAAGGTTCTACAATTGGAATAATTCGTTGTTTGCGTTTTCCATAGAAAAATACAAAAAGAATCAATCCAATAATTAAGGTGTACCAAGCAAACCGAAGACTTAGATGTTTGAATAAAACCTTGAAAATAGATTGATTTTGAATTTGGGAATTTGAATCGTGATATTCATCGAACCAAACAACGTTTTTCTTTTTAATGACAGAAGCAAACGCTTCGGTAAATTTGCTAAAATTCTTTTTCTCGTTTAAAAGATAATAATTGGTAAGCAAAATAGGAGTGGAGCTTAAATAGATTGTTCCTTTTCCGTATTTTGTTGAAATAAAAACCGGATTATGTTCCATTTTTGCTAAAACTTGATGGTTTTCAGGATGTTTAACCGTGTAAATATAATTGTAAACGTCTTTAGTTTCTAAAGTATCTTTTGAGAAATTTTCATGAACAAAATACAATTTATTCACTTTTTCATTGTAAAAATTGACTTGAAGCGAATCTGACAGAAAATTCGAAAAAGTGTAAAAATAATTCTCTAAAGAGATAACCAAATCGGCACCTTCTTTTACTTTTTCTAACAATTTAATTCCCGAACTTTTGTCAAAAGCATTATTGTTTTGTACGATTAAAAAGGTGGTTTCGTTAATCGGATTTTGTAAACTATCCGAAAAATATTCATAAGGAGATAACGAAGTTTTACTTAGTTTTTGATCTTTTAAAAGATTAGGCAATTCTTGATTAAAAACATACAAACCGTATGGATCTTTATTTTGCGTATTAAAATTTTTATTCCAATTAATTGGGTTTGGAAAATAAAGTTGCAGCAACATTACAAATAATACTGCAATAAAAAAGTAAATACCGTATTTTACATATTCGCTTTTCATGCTTTTTTATTTATAAGTTGGATAAAATGCTGTTCGATTTTTACGAAATCGGCTTCCGAAATTTCATGATAACCATACCAAATGTTATCATAAATATAAGAAATGTACTGAAACGACGTTTTGTGCGAAACGTTTTCTAATTCATTTAAATATTGTTTCGTGGTTTTGTTTGGTTCATACTTAATAAACTCGTTTTTCGACCAGTTTTTTAACATCCATAAATAATAATAACGAATGGTTTTACGCAAATTCGGTTCTTGTTTTGCTGTATTTACTAAAGTTTCGAAATCGATTTTATCGATATTTTCTTCGATATATTTTTCATTGATCATTTGTTCTTCTTTTTTAGCGAACAAACGAATAAATCCTTTTTTGTTTAAATAGTAAATAAGGAAACCTAAACCGATTAAAATTCCAAAAGCAATGATAATATTCACGATTTCGTCGATTACTTTTTTGGAAGACGTGTTGTCTGTTTCGAAAAGTTTCCAGAAATTTCGCCACCACTCACGCAGTTTTGCAATTAAACCACTTTCCTTCTTAACATCGTATTGAAACTCGGAACTTACATATTTTGAACGAAAATTTTCTTGAAATTCTTTAGGTTGCAAATCTTCGTTACTTATAGGAATTAAGGTGCTATTTATAGAATCTTGGACAAGATCTTGTTCGGTTAAAACATGTTCAACAACCGTTTCTGTTACTGGATTTACAATAGAATCAGTCGCTTGAGGAACTTGTGCCCAAGTAAAAAATGGAATTAAGTATATTAAAAAGATTTGTTTTTTAATCATGTTTTCCTATTTCATCAATTGATTGACGCATAGTTCTGTGTTCTAATTTTTCGCGTTCGGAATAATAAACCAATCCAACCTGAATCAATAATAAATGGTTTAAAAGCATACTGACTAAAATCGAAAAGCAGTAAATAATCATAAGAATCAACATCATCACTGAAAACTCAGAATTTGCAAAACTGTCTACATTTTGAGCGTCTTTTATTCCGAAAAAGAATCCAAAAATGGTAATCATATACGGAATCATCGTTATAGCCGAACTTAAAACGTACACGATAATTAGCATACAAAAATTAGCTCCGATGATATTCCAAAAATTACTAAAAATGGTATTCCAAGCATTTACAAAAGCTTCAAAAAATGGTTGTTTCTGATTGATATAAAAGAAAAAAGTAAGCGTATACCATGTAATGAAAAAAGGCATTAAAAGCATGAGCAAGAAGAATCCGATGATAATAAAACTCAATGCAATGGCAATTCCCATAGAAATAAAACCGATTATTGAAAACACCAAAACGCTTAACAATCCAAATAAAAGTAAACGTCCAAAATCTTCTTTAAGCATTACTTTTATTGATTTTAATTGCGGTTTATCTTCAGGATTTTCGCCTAATAATTTTAAATAATAAACCGGATACGAATAGTTTAAAATGGCTAAATACAACGAAGCAACAATAACGACAATAATACCAATTATGAGCAAAAGAGCATTATCTGTAATAAAATTATTATCGAACGTTTCATCGCCTGGAAGTCCGAAAGAAGTTATGATTACTCGATAATAAAAAGTTCCCATTATAGTAACCGAAACCATTAAAAGCAATAATGCAACAAAAGCGTATTTTAGATAGTTTTTGAAGTAGTTTTTTCCTTGTAATTTTAAAAATTGAAATGTGTCTGAAATATAATCGGCAAAAGCTCTGATTTTAAATAATTGAAACATATTATGGTTTAATTAAGCGTTTTTTATAAATTAAAATTGGATATATAAAATAGTAAAATGTGATTAAACTTAAAGTACTAATAATTATTAAATAGTTTAAAAAATCGGGCATTTCTTTGGCGTAACGAGTAATGTAACCTTCTATTAAACCTGCAAAAATAGTAAAAGGCATAGTGCTAATAAATAGTTTAAAGCTTTTCTTAAATCCAATTTTTAAGGATTGAATCCTTGAATAAGTTCCCGGAAATAAAAGACTTCCTCCTAAAATAAAACCAGCACAAACTTCAATTACAATCGCCATAATTTCCATACTTCCGTGAAGCCAAATTCCTTTAATACTTTCGGTAAAAACGCCTTTTTCGTAAAAGAAATATTGAAAACTTCCCAACATAATGGCATTACTCAACATAATATAAAAAGTTCCCAATCCGCCTAAAATTCCGTAAATATAACAGCGAATTCCAACATATAAATTGTTAAGAGTAATTCCAATTGCACTTCCCCAGTTCGAACTTCCTTTATAAACTGCCATTGCATCGCCTTTCGCAATATTTTCTAAGGTAGAATTTACATAATTATCACCTAAAATCAATCGGACAAATCGATCATCGTATGCAGCAGAAAGAACTCCAATTCCGACAAACAATAAAAAAGCAACCAATGAAAAATATAAAACTTTTCTATATTGATAAGCAATTTGCGGAACTTCATCGAAAAAGAATTTTGCTAAAACATTTTTCTCGTATTTGTAATTCGTGTAAATTTTTTGATGAACAATTCCGGCAAGATGATTTAAGTACGAAGTCACATCGCTTTTAGGGTAATATGTTTGAGAAAAAGCCAGATCATTGCTTAATTGTATGTACATTTGTGACCAATCATCGGCAGAAATTTTATTTTTTTCTGCTAATTGTTGCTCAATGTTTAACCATTTTTCTTTATTTTGTTTTATAAAAGCAATTTCTCTCATAAATGCTAAAATATAAATAATGACTGAGATTACGATAGATACTGCGCAAAATGTTGCCATTAATTTTAAAGCCGCTTCTTTAGGCGAACGCATTTTAGCATTTGCAATTGATATGCTTTTAAAGTTTT
This sequence comes from Flavobacteriaceae bacterium UBA3339, assembly GCA_002360925.1. GTDB lineage: Bacteria > Bacteroidota > Bacteroidia > Flavobacteriales > Flavobacteriaceae > Flavobacterium. The sequence continues at coordinate 100,332 of DERN01000014.1, forward strand.
CGTATGCAATTGCAATGTACTTTTTGTTATTTAAAGTTTTTAATTTTGGTCGCATATTAAATTCTTTAGATGGTTGGGAGGCAAATTCTATCTTATTTTTTATTTATTCGCCTGTTGTTTTTTACACACTTTTTTTTGAAAGTTGGTCGAATGGACAAACGCCAGGCAAAAGAATGATGAAGATTCGTGTTGTTAAAATAGAAGGTTATCAAGCACGTTTTTCGGATCATCTAAGTCGTTGGATAAGCAGGTTGTTCGATATAAATATTTCAATGGGACTTCCAGCAATGTTATGTATTATTTTTTCGAATAAAAGTCAGCGATTAGGAGATATTGTAACCGATACAACGGTTATTTCTTTGCGATCGAATGTGAATTTGAGTCATCGTTTTTTAAGTGATTTATCTACAGAATATATTGTTACCTTTCCTACGGTTGTACGTTTGTCTGATTACGATATGAATATTATTAAAAAAGCATACAAAACGGCATTAATGCAAAAAGATCATCAAATGATTAATCAACTAATTCTTAAAATAGAAGAAGTTACTTCAGTTAAGAATCAATATTCCGATCAAAATAAATTCATTCAAACCATTATCAACGATTTTAATCATTTAACAAGTAACTAATGATTTTTTCAATTTTAGACATTTTAGGAACCGTTGCTTTTGCGATTTCGGGTGCTTTGGCAGGAATTAATAAACGATTAGATTTTTTCGGTGTTTTCGTTATTGCTTTAGCAACGTCTATTGGTGGCGGAACTTTACGCGATTTGTTGATTGGAAATACGCCGGTTACTTGGCTATTAAATCTTGAAACATTTTATATTGTTGTATGCAGCACTTTTATCGCGATTCTTTTTAGACATAGATTAAATTTCTTCAGAACTTCTTTGTTTTTGTTTGATACCATCGGAATTGGAGTTTTTACGATTATTGGAATCGAAAAAGGATTATCTGTGAATTTAAGTCCTGTTGTTTGTATTTTATTAGGAACAATTACAGCTTGTGTTGGCGGAGTAATTCGAGATATATTATGTAATGAAATCCCGGTTATTTTTAGAAAAGAAATTTATGCAACAGCTTGTTTAGCTGGAGCTGTTATGTTTTTTATCTTAAAATATTTTAACCTAAACGATGATTTTATTTACATAGCTACAGCCGGAACTATTATTTTAATTAGAATTCTAGCTGTTAAATACGAATTGTCTTTTCCGCCGGTAGAGATAAAATAAAATGAATCTTTTTCTGTTAAAAAAAATATAATAAAAGCTTTTCTAACATTAAAAAAATCAGAAAAATAGTATATTTACAAACATTAAATCACAAATAATATCGAGGAAGGACTAATACATAACATAATATGCTAATACTACTTATTTTAATTTTTGTTTTTGCCTTTGGTGTTTTACTTCTCAGGCCTGTAAAAGATTCAAAATATTTTAAATTCCTCAGCATAATTCCTTTTAGTTTATTTCTCTTTTTTTTATCCTATCTTCCTTTAATAAAATCCGGTAAAGACGTTTCTTTTTTTAGAAACGAATGGATTCCTTCTATGGGAATTTCGCTCGATTTTAAGTTAGACGGTTTATCATTATTATTCTCTTTAATGATTACCGGAATAGGAGGATTGATTTTTTTGTACGCTTCATCTTATTTAAAACGCCACATTTATTTACATCGATTTTATTGCTATCTCTTAATTTTTATGGGAGCGATGTTGGGAGTCGTTTTATCAGATAATCTAATTACTTTATTCATATTTTGGGAGCTAACAAGTATTAGTTCGTTCTTTTTAATTGGGTTTAATAATGAAGATGAAGAATCAAGAAAAAGTTCCATGTGGGCTTTATCTATTACAGGTTTAGGTGGTTTTTTCTTATTAGCAGCTTTTGTTTTAATAGGTTCTATCACGGAAACATATTCTATTCATGAACTTTTAACACAATCATCTACATTAATAGATCATCCATATTATTACGTAATTATTTTCTTTTTATTTGCTGGCGCCTTTACAAAATCGGCTCAATTTCCATTTCATTTCTGGTTACCGGGCGCAATGAAAGCACCAACTCCGGTTTCGGCTTATCTGCATTCTGCAACTATGGTAAAAGCCGGAATTTATTTATTGGCACGTTTTACACCGGTTTTAAGCGATGGCGATGTTTGGAATTTAACCTTAATGATTGTAGGAGGAATTACCATGTTTTTAGGTGCTTTTACAAGTATCTTTAAAAAAGATATGAAAAGTGTTTTGGCATTTTCAACCATATCGGCTCTCGGAATTTTAGTCTTTTTATTAGGATTGGGAACCGAAACCGCCATTTATGCAGCTTGTACATTTATATTGGTTCATGCATTATATAAAGCGACTTTGTTTTTAATTACCGGAATTGTTGATCATGAAACGCAAACGCGCGATTTGTCGGTTTTAAGCGGATTAAGAAAAGTGATGCCTATTTTGGCAATTGCCGGATTTATTGCAGCTTTATCGAGCGCGGGAATTCCATTAACGTTTGGTTTTTTAAGTAAAGAATTAGTTTATACTGCTACAACAGATCATATCTGGACAGAGGAAACTTTAATTGGCCTCACGATTTTGGCGTTTTTTACAAATGTATTTTTAACAACTTCGGGGTATTTAGTCGGAATAAAACCTTTTGTAGGAAAACTCCCTAAAAAGTTCGAAAAAGTACATCTTCCTGACATCTTTTTGTGGTTACCTCCGGTTTTGTTATCCTTCTTAACTTTGCTATTTGGAATATTTCCTTCAATTGCAGATATCGCAATTTTAAAATCTGTAACCATAAGTGTTTTCGGAAACGGATTTAGTCAATATTTGGCAATCTGGCACGGATTTAACCTAGTTTTATATATAAGTATTGCGACTATTATTTTAGGAACATTGCTTTATTTCGTTGTAAAACCATCGGATAAAATGGAGAATAAATTAAGTTTTTTAGAAACTGTTTCACCGCAACATATTATCGAAAAAATAGCAGGCGGTATTCGTGTTTTTGCATTTACATATACGCGTTTTTTCCATAATGGCTATCTGCGAATTTATCTAATGTATATTATTTTGTTTTTTATCGGAATTGTTGGATATAAACTTTTTGCCGATGTTCCTTTACGAGTAAATACAGAAGATTTATCGGCTTTTCGTGCTTATGAATTAGTTGTTTTCATTATTATGTTGGCAGCTATTTACATTATTACCAATACAACTTCTCGTTTAACGGCTATTGCGGCTTTGGGAATTGTAGGTTATTGTATTTGTTTGATTTTTGTTTTTTACGGAGCTCCAGATTTGGCAATGACACAATTTGCAATCGATACGTTAACAGTTGTTTTGTTTGTTTTGGTTTTATTCAAATTGCCTACATTTTTAAAATTCAGCAATAAGAAAATTCAATTTAGAGATGGAGTTGTTTCTATTGCTTTCGGAATTTTAATTTCACTAATTACCTTACAAGCACTTGTTTATCCTTCCACAAAAGATGTTAGTAAATTCTATGCAGATAACGCTTATTTATTGGCAAAAGGGAAGAACGTCGTGAATGTTATTTTGGTCGATTTTAGAGGATTCGATACCTTAATTGAGACTATTGTTCTTTCGATTGCAGCAATCGGAGTTTATGGAATGTTAAAATATAAATTGAAAGATGGCGAAAAATCAGAATACTAGATTAGATAATACAATTTTAAAAACATCGACCAATTATTTGTTGCCGTTGTTGATTTTGTTTTCCGTTTTTGTTTTATTGCGCGGACATTATCTTTCGGGTGGCGGATTTGTTGGCGGCTTAATTGCTTCTATTGCGTTTGTTTTGCATTCGTTTGCCTATTCGCCAAAAGAAACGATAAAATTGTTTCGTTTTTCTCCCATGTTTTTAATTCCTTTCGGATTGTTATTGTCATTTTTAAGCGGATTATTGCCTACTTTATTAGGAAAACCGTTTATGACTGGAATTTGGTTTGCAGAATCGGTAGTTGTAATTGGCGCTTTTGGAACAGCATTAATTTTTGATTTGGGAGTTTATTTAGTTGTAATCGGAGTAGTATTGACGATTTTGTTTACTATTTCGGAAAATGTTGATTAAGAAATGGAATTATTATTAGTAATATTAGTAGGAGCTTTTTATTCTTCGGGCGTTTACATGATGTTTCGTCGAAGCATGGTAAAATTGCTTATTGGCTTATTATTGTTAGGAAACGGAGCCAATATTTTAATCTTTTTAATGGGCGGATTAACAAAAGGTCGTGCACCAATCATCAAGGAAGATCATAAAACGTTTACCGATATTTATGCCGATCCAATTCCGCAATCGTTGATTTTAACTGCCATTGTAATTAGTTTTGCTTTAACTGCTTTTGCAATTGTTTTATTAAAAAGAGTTTATGCTACAACCGGATCTGATGACTTAGATTCGTTAAATATTCAAGATTTAGATATATGACATCCAACTTTATATTAGTTCCTATATTAACGCATTTATTTACGGCAATTGTACTTTTATTTTTTTGGCAGCGAGTAAAAGCTCAGAAAATAATCAGTATAATCGGAAACTCCATTGCGTTTATTCAATGTGTTCGTTTATTCGAAAAAACGTTGGATAACGGACATTTGGTTTTACAAGCTGGAAATTGGCAAGCGCCTTTCGGAATTACTTTTATTTCGGATACTTTAAGCGCAATTATGGTTCTTTTAACCGCGATTGTTTCGTTGGCAGTCGGAATTTATTCAACAGCAAGTTTAAATGAAAGTCGGATTAAGTTTGGATATTTCTTTACATATCACTTTTTAATTATGGGACTTTTAGGTTCGTTTTTAACAGGCGATATCTTTAATTTATATGTTTGGTTCGAGGTTGTAATTATATCATCTTTCGTATTATTAACTGTTGGAGGAAAGAAAATGCAGATGGAAGGTGCTGTGAAATATGTGACAATGAATATGTTGGCTTCGGTTATTTTTTTAACTGCAATCGGGATTTTATACGGAATTACCGGAAGTTTAAATATTGCTGATTTGGCTTTACAAGTTGCCGAAATAGAAAATAAAGGATTGGTAACTGTTACATCACTTTTATTTTTTATTGGTTTTGGAATTAAAGCTTCGGTTTTTCCACTTTATTTTTGGTTGCCCTCTTCGTATCATACACCGCCTTCGGCAATTGCTGCAATTTTTGGTGGTTTATTAACCAAAATGGGAGTTTACGCAATGTTCCGCGTTTTCACAATTATTTTTCAACCCGATCATTTTACGTTGGTTTTATTCAGTGTTATTGCCATTTTAACAATGTTAACTGGTGCTTTGGGAACTATTAATAAGCGTAGTATTCGTCGCGTTTTATCGTACTTAATTGTTTGTCATATCGGTTATTTAATTGCAGGTTTGGGCTTATATACCGAATTAGCTTTTGTAGCTGTTGTGTTCTATTTAATTCACGATGTTATTGTAAAAAGTAATGTTTTTATGATTTCGGGGGTTATTTTCAAAATCCGCGAAACAGTTGATATGAGTAGGTTAGGAGGTTTAATGAAAGATTATCCTAAATTTTCGTTAGTCGTAGCAATTGTTCTGTTTTCATTAGTCGGCATTCCGCCTTTATCAGGATTCTGGCCTAAGATTTCGCTTTTTCAAGAATCATTTAAGACAGAGAATTTTGCGTTATTAATCATGCTGATTATTTCAAGTTTCGTAACTTTATTTGTAATTGCCCGAATGTGGTCTGAAGTGTTTTGGAAAGATTCTCCCAAACCTTTAACCGAAGAAATGGATCAATTTGCAAGTTTCCCTTTATCGGGAAAAATCGCATTAATTAGTCCAATTGTTGGTTTAGCAATGGTTTCATTGTTCATTGGATTAAATGCAAACAGCGTTTTTAAATTATCTGAAAAAGCTGCGCATGAAATGAAAAATCCATCTATTTATATAAATGCCGTATTAAATAACCAAAACGATAGCGAATAATGATGTTACAAAATTTTCTATTAAACATTTTATTGATGATGGTTTGGGTTGCCTTAACCGGGCAATTAAACTATGCCAATTTTGTGTTTGGTTATGTTTTAGGATTTTTTATTCTTTGGATGATTAATCGAACCAATACGAATTCTAAAAAAGAATATTTTTATAGAGTTCCGAAAATATTAGCGTTTATTTTTTATTTCTTTTACGACTTAATGAAAGCGAATTGGGAAGTTGCAAAAGATGTGATAACTCCTAATTACAACATGAAACCGGGAATTATTAAATATGAAATGGATGCTAAAACAGACTTCGAAATTACGATGCTTTCTAATATGATTGCCATTACGCCCGGAACTTTGGTTATCGACATTTCGAAAGATAAAAAGTATATTTACATTCATGCTATGTATTTAAACGATAAAGAAAAGTTTATTAAAGACATGAAAGAGCGAACCGAAAGAAAGTTGTTAGAAATTTTACGATAAATCATGAGTGTAGAAGATTATTTAAAATACATTGTAATGCCTATTATTTGTCTGGCTTTAATTTTTATTATGCTTCGATTTATAAAAGGTCCGCAAATTGTAGATCGGGTAGTGGCACTAGATCTGCTTATTACAATTGGGATTGGTTTTATAGCATTGTTTAGTATTATTATGAACAATGCGGTTTTTCTTGATGTTGCCATTATTTTGGCGCTTATTGCGTTTTTAAGTACGGTGGCTTTCTCGTATTATATTTTTAAAAGTAGAAGTGATGACTGATATTATTATAATGGTTTTATCGACATTAGGAGCAATTTTTATTCTAATAGCTTCTTTTGGAATTTATAAAATGCCCGATTTTTATGCAAGATTGTCTGTAACAATTAAAGCAGCCACTTTAGGAATTGGATGTATTTTAATTGCTGCAACTTTATATTTTGCCGATTTTTCGGTTACAACAAAAGCATTTGCAATTATTCTATTCTTAATATTAACATCGCCAGTTGCAGGCTTTTTGATTGGAAAAGTAGCATATGTAACCGGAACCAAATTGTGGAAACATTCGATTATTGATGAAATGAAAGATGATCCGGATAGCAATTGTTCGGTTCAACCAATAAAAGAAGAAAACGAAGATTAAACAAATCTTATTTATTACTTAATTTTCTTATAACAATGCAAACGTACTTTTGTGAAAATTTAAATCATGAAGTACGTTTTTTTTATATTTTTATTTTCAATCAGTTCCAATTTTGCTCAAAATATGAAAACCGAAATTATTGCGCATCGCGGTGCTTGGAAAGAATTTAATCTACCACAAAACTCTATTGCTTCGCTTGAAAAAGCAATTGAATTAAAATGTTTCGGATCCGAATTCGATGTGCATCTTACAAAAGATAATATTGTGGTTGTTAATCACGATCATGATTTTTACGGAATTGATATTGAATCGAATAATTATGTCGATTTGCTAAAGAAAGAACATCCAAACGGAGAAAAGATTCCAACTTTAGAAGATTATTTTAAAACAGGATTTCAACAAAATACAACAAAATTGATTTTAGAAATTAAAACGTCAAATTTAGGTGGAACTGAACGAACTAAAAAAATGATCGATGTTATTTCGAAATTACTTCCTAAAAAAGCAAATCCAACGAATTTAGAATTTATTCTGTTCGATTACGAATCGGCTCTTTATACCAAAAAGAAATTTCCAAATTTTCAAGTTCATTATTTAAACGGAGATAAATCTGCCGAAGAAATTCAAAAAGCGCAACTTAACGGAATGGATTATCATTATAAATTATTGATAAAAGATCAAAATATGATTCCTTCGTTCAATAAGTTAGGTTTAAAAACCAATAGTTGGACAGTAAATGATATTGAAATTGCCAAACAATTAAAAAATCAAGGAATTAATTATATTACAACCGATTATCCGCAATTGTTTTTAAAAGGGTTTTAATTGTGTTAATTCATCAAAAACGCTTTGCATTCCAATTGTTGCTTTATTGGCAATTGTTTTAATCGATTTATTAAAAAAACGTGTATCCGCCGGATTTTGATCTATATAATAAATTTCCTTTGTATAATCGGCATAATCAATCAATCCGGCAGCGGGATAAACTTGCAACGAAGTTCCAATAATCAATATAATATCCGCTTGGGCAACTTCTTTTATAGCGCGTTCCATTTCCGGAACTTGTTCTCCAAACCAAACAATATGCGGTCTTAACGAATGTCCTTTTTCATTTCTAGAATCAATCGTTAAATCCTTTTTCCAATCATAAATAAGAGTTTCATCTTCTAAACTTCGTACCTTAAACAACTCGCCGTGTAAGTGAATCACATTCGAACTTCCTGCGCGTTCATGCAAATCATCAACATTTTGTGTAATAATCGTAATGTTAAAAAAACGTTCTAAATCAACCAAAATTTCGTGTGCTCTATTCGGATTTACTTCGTGAAGTTGACGTCGTCTTTGATTGTAAAAATCTAAAACTAATTCCTTGTTTTTCACAAAACCATCATAACTGGCAACTTCCATTACATCATGTCCTTCCCACAAACCATCGGCATCTCTAAACGTTTTAATTCCGCTTTCTGCGCTAATTCCGGCTCCCGATAAAACGACCAATTTTTTCATTGTATTTTCAAATGTTATCTTTGTAGCTAATTTAATGAAATCGTATGAATCTTAAAGAATTATATGCCTACAAAGAATACTTGACGTATTTGGAAGGATTTATTACCGAAAACAGAAAATTGGGTTTTGAACGAGTTTTAGAAAATAGAACCAATCACTTTTGCATTGCTGTCGAAGATGTTTTTCAATTACACAATACAAGCGCGGTTATGAGAAGTTGCGAAGTTTTTGGAATTCAAAATTTACATGTAATCGAAGAGCGTTTTGGAAAAGATATTGACAAAGAAATTGCGATGGGAGCCGAAAAATGGGTCGATATTCATCGTTATCAAAGTAATTTGTCGTGCGTAAATACGTTGAGAGAAAAAGGATATCAGATTGTAGCAACAACACCGCATGCCGAAGCAAGTTTTTTAGAAGATTTTGATATAACGAAACCTTCTGCTATCTTTTTTGGAACTGAAAAACTAGGATTATCAAACGAAATCATGAATGAAGCAGATACTTTTATTAAAATTCCGATGGTTGGTTTTACAGAAAGTTTGAATATTTCAGTTTCGGCAGCGATTATCATTCAAGATATTACAAATCGATTAAGAAACTCTTCAATTGATTGGAAATTATCTGAAGCTCAACTTTTAGAAAAAAAGATTGATTGGGCTCGAAAATCTATAAAAGATATTGACTTTATTACCGAACGTTTTTTTCAACAGTCATAAAAAAAGAGGGTCTATCGAAATAGATCCTCTTTAATAACCAAAAAAAACACTTATGAAAAACTCTTATTCTATTACTTTCTTACTTGTAAGTAGATGAGTTCATACAAATATATGATATTATTTTTAATCAAACCAAAAAAGAATTACTTTTTAATTAAACCTAATTCAATTAGTCTTTCAGTAAGGAATTCTCCAGCTGTAATATTTTCAAATTGTTTCGGGTTATTCTCATCAATACAATTCTCTAAACAGTTTAAAGGCATACTACTAATCGGATGCATAAAAAAAGGAATAGAAAAACGTGAAGTTCCCCACAATTCTCTCGGCGGATTCACAACTTGATGAATAGTAGATTTTAGTTTATTATTCGTGTGTCTCGAAAGCATATCGCCAACATTAATGACCAATTCGTCTTCTGCGGCAATTGCATCGATCCATTCTCCATCGTGATTTTGAACTTGAAGTCCTTTTCCTTGAGCTCCCATTAACAACGTAATTAAATTAATATCGCCGTGAGCTGCTGCGCGAACTGCATCTTTTGGTTCTTCGGTAATAGGAGGGTAATGAATTGGTCTTAAAATTGAATTTCCATTTTTTATGTAATTGTCAAAATAAAATTCATCTAAACCTAGATAAATTGCTAAAGCTCTTAAAACATAAACGCCTGTTTTTTCAAGCATTTTATAAGCTTCTTTTCCGGCAATATTAAATTCTGGTAATTCTTTTACAACAACATTTTCAGGATATTGCGCTTTTAATTCTGGATTATCTTCAACATATTGTCCAAAATGCCAGAATTCTTTTAAATCGGATGTTTTTCGTCCTTTTGCAGTTTCTTTTCCGAACGAAACGTAGCCTCGCTGACCACCAATTCCAGGAATTTCATATTTTTCTTTTGTTTCTAAAGGAAGATTAAAGAAATTTCGAACTTGTTGATAAAGAAGTTGAACCAACTCGTCGTCTAAAAAATGACCTTTTAATGCTACGAAACCTATTTCTTCGTAGGCTTTACCGATTTCATTTACAAATTTTTGTTTGCGTACCGGATCATCCGATAGGAAATCACGCAAGTCAACACTTGGTATGTTTTGCATGTGTAAGCTTGTTTAAGAAGCAAATTTATTAAATTATGAACAAAAAGATGTTAATAACTCTATTTACTTTCTTTCAATACTTTCAAAAGCAGTATACAAAATATATTCAATTGTTTTACTGATTTCGTTTTTGTCATGTTCAATATTAATATCTAAACCGCAAAACAAACTTCCATTAATTTTTCCGTGCAATGAAAGGTAATAAATACCCGAAATAAGCAATGCAATTACAGCTCGAATGTTAACAGGAGCATCTTTATATTCACTTTCAAAAAGCTGAAAAAGTCCTTCGCCCATTTCTTCACGTTTATCAGCAAGATTTCTTAAAAAAGATTTGTTTTCACCAATCTCCCAATGAATAATTCTTTGTAACACACTGTCGTTTAACAAAGTATTAAGTTGATGTTGAAGTAAAGCATTAATATGTTCCTTTTTGATTTTAGGAGAAGTAAATAGTTCTTTAATGGAATCTTGCGCTGTATATTTCCAAAAATCACGTTGCGTAATAAACTCTTCAATCAAGTTGTCTACACTTCCAAAATATGTCCAAACCAAACTTTTATCTACACCAGATTCTTTAGCAATACTTGAGGCATTTAAACCTGTATATCCTTTTTTAGAAATAACACGACCAACAGCCTGAACCATTTTAGCTTTAGTTCGTTCTTTATCTTTAATTTTTCCCGAAGTTCTTTTTCTAGGTTTTTTTTCCTTTTCGTTTGGATTTGACTCCATTTTAAGTCAGTTAAATTTCAGGCAATTATAATACAAAAAGCTGATTCTTTATTCAAGAATCAGCTTTTTTTTCATAACAACTGTTTTCTTACAAAACATGTAACAACAAAAATTTCGCTTTTTAAGTGTTTTGTGATTAAAGTGAAATATGGCACAAATGTAAACATTCCTTTGAAAAAAAAAAATAAATTTCTCTGTATAGTGAAAAATTTATTCATTAAAAATGAAACAAAATCAATCTTATTTTATGCTTAAAAAATTAGTATTTTAGGGGCGAAATAATAAAACCAGATTTATGAATCTTGAATCTAATGCTTTAACCAAAGAAGTTTTAATTGATTTATACAAAAAACTACTAAAACCAAGATTAATAGAAGAGAAAATGCTGATCCTGATTCGTCAGGGAAAAGTTTCAAAATGGTTCTCTGGAATTGGTCAAGAAGCCATTTCGGTTGGTGTAACTTCTATTCTTCATAACGACGAATATATTTTGCCAATGCACCGCAATTTAGGTGTTTTTACAAGTCGTGATATTCCTTTAAGTCGATTGTTTTCGCAATGGCAAGGAAAAGCAAACGGATTTACAAAAGGGCGCGACAGATCGTTCCATTTCGGAACACAAGAATATCATATTGTAGGAATGATTTCGCATTTGGGACCTCAATTAGGAATTGCAGACGGAATTGCGCTTGCACATAAATTGCGAAAAGAAAATAAAATAACCGCGGTTTTTACAGGAGAAGGAGCCACTTCTGAAGGCGATTTTCACGAAGCATTAAATGTAGCCGCTGTTTGGGATTTGCCTGTTATGTTCATTATCGAAAATAATGGATATGGACTTTCTACGCCAACTCGCGAACAATATAAATGCGAAAATTTAGCTGATAAAGGGATTGGTTACGGAATTGAAAGCCATATTTTAGATGGAAATAACATTCTGGAAGTTTACACAACTTTATCTGAAATTGCAGAAGATATGCGCCAGAATCCGCGTCCGGTTTTAATTGAAATGAAAACGTTTCGTATGCGTGGACATGAAGAGGCGAGTGGCGTTAAATATGTTCCGCAAGAACTTTTTGATGAATGGAAAATTAAAGATCCAATTGCTCGTTTTAAAACGTATTTAGAAGGAGAAGGTTTTTTATCGGAAGAGTTAGATACAAAGATTCACAAAGAATTAAAAGAAGAAATTGATCTTCATTGGAAAATAACACAAGACGAAGTTTCGATAGAAGCTGTTTTAGAAAATGAACTAAATGATGTGTATAAACCATACGAATATCAACATTTTGAACCGAGTTCCGAAACAAAAAGCTTACGTTTTATTGATGCCATTTCGCAAAGTTTAAAACAATCGTTCGAACGTCATCAAAATTTGGTGATTATGGGACAAGATATTGCAGAATATGGCGGAGCTTTTAAAGTTACCGAAGGTTTTGTAAATGATTTTGGAAAAGAACGTATTCGAAATACACCTATTTGCGAAAGTATTATTGTTTCTACCGCAGCCGGACTTTCGATCAATAAATACAAAGCAATTGTAGAAATGCAATTTGCCGATTTCGTTTCAACCGGATTCAATCCTATTGTAAATTTATTAGCAAAACAACATTATCGTTGGAATGAAAATGCCGATGTTGTGGTTCGTATGCCTTGCGGAGCCGGAACAGGAGCTGGACCTTTCCATTCGCAAACAAACGAAGCTTGGTTTACAAAAACTCCGGGATTAAAAGTGGTTTATCCTGCTTTTCCTGTCGATGCAAAAGGTTTGTTGAATACCGCAATTAACGATCCTAATCCGGTTATTTATTTCGAACATAAAGCGTTGTACAGAAGTATTTCGCAAGAAGTTCCCGAAAATTATTATACCATTCCGTTCGGAAAAGCCTCTTTATTAAAAGAAGGAAATGATGTTACCATTATTTCGTACGGAGCCGGAGTTCATTGGGCTTTAGAAACCTTAGAAAAACATTCGGATATTTCGGCAGATTTAATCGATTTGCGAAGTTTACAACCTTTAGATTATGAAACGATTCAAAAATCGATTCAAAAAACAAATAAAGTCATCATTTTACAAGAAGATTCTTTGTTTGGCGGAATTGCAAGTGATCTTTCGGCTTGGATTATGGAAAATTGTTTTGCGTATTTAGATGCACCAGTAAAACGTGTTGGAAGCATAGAAACGCCCATTCCTTTCATGAAAAATTTGGAAGATCAATATTTACCGAAACAACGTTTTGAAAAAGAATTATTAGTACTTTTACAGTTTTAAATAACACAACAAACAAATGAAAACGATCACCTCTTCGAACTTTAATTTTCCAGGACAAAAATCGGTATATAAAGGAAAAGTACGCGAAGTTTATAACATTAACGACAACTTATTAGTCATGATTGCAACCGACCGTTTATCGGCTTTCGACGTGATCATGCCAAAAGGAATTCCTTATAAAGGTCAGATTTTAAATCAAATTGCAACAAAATTCATGCAACTTACAGAGGATATTGTTCCAAATTGGTTGGTTGCAACTCCAGATCCCAACGTTGCAGTTGGTCATTTGTGCGATCCTTTTAAAGTAGAAATGGTTATTCGCGGATATCTTTCTGGTCATGCGGCTCGTGAATATAATGCGGGGAAACGTGTTTTATGCGGAGTTGAAATGGCAGAAGGAATGAAAGAAAACGATCAGTTTCCTGAACCAATTATTACGCCTACAACAAAAGCTGCTGTTGGAACACACGACGAAGATATTTCGAGAGAAGCTATTTTAGAACAAGGAATTGTTTCGAAAGAAGATTACGAAGTTTTAGAAAAATATACGAGAGCTTTATATAAAAGAGGATCAGAAATTGCTGCTTCGCGCGGTTTGATTTTAGTTGATACAAAATACGAATTCGGTAAAACAAAAGACGGAAAAATTGTTTTAATCGACGAAATCCATACTCCGGATTCTTCTCGTTATTTTTATGCAGACGGATACGCAGAACGTCAAGCTAAAGGAGAAGATCAAAAACAATTGTCGAAAGAATTTGTTCGTCAATGGTTGATTTCAAACGGATTTCAAGGCAAAGAAGGACAACAAATTCCGGAAATGACTGATGAATATATCGAGACCGTTTCAGATCGTTATATTGAATTATACGAAAATATTTTAGGCGAAACATTTGTTAAAGCCGACGTTTCGAACATTCAAGAACGTATCGAAAATAATGTAAACGAATTTTTAGCAAAATACTCAAAATAATATGTCTATTATTCCTGCTTTGCAATGGCGTTATGCCACCAAAAAAATGAATGGTGAAAAAGTATCGCAAAAGCACATCGATTCTATTTTAGAAGCTATTCGATTAACTCCGACTTCTTCTGGTTTACAGCCTTTTGAAGTTTTTGTTATCAGCAATCAGGAAATAAAGGAAAAGATAAAAAGAGTCGCTTATAATCAAGCACAGATTACAGATTGTTCGCATTTACTGGTTTTTACTGCTTGGAATCATTACACAGTTGATCGAATTACCTATTATTTCGATCATTATGAAAAAGAACGCGAATTGCCCAAAGGTTTTTCAGACGGATATAAAAACGGCGTCATGAAGCAATTAACTTCCATGACAATAGATCGACAGTTCGAACACGCTGCCCGACAAGTTTATATTGCATTAGGAATGGCTTTAACCGAAATTGCAACTTTAGAAATTGATTCTATTCCGATGGAAGGTTTCGTAAATAACGAATTAGACGCTATTTTAGAATTAGATCAAAAGCATTTAAAAAGCGTTGTTATTTTACCAATTGGTTATCGCGATGCCGAAAATGACTGGCAATCTGAGTTAAAAAAAGTTCGTAAAACAAAAGAAGATTTGTTTACGTTTATAGAATAATAAAAACAGAACCTTGTGTTCTGTTTTTTTGTATTTTTAAATCCAACTATAAAACGTATATTTAAACAACTAAAAACATTTCTAATGAAAAAGACAACTAAATATCAAAAAGAAAAATGGTATGAAATTCCAAACTTATTAGATTTTGCCATTGTGTTAATTCCACCGATTGTTTTTTTAGGAATCTATAAAAAGAGTAATAAAGCACAACGTTTAGCTTTAGTAAGCCTAGCAATTATAATTCCGATTTGTATTGTGATAATAAATTAAAAAGCTTCCCGAAAAAGGAAGCTTTTAGTTTTTATTGTTTTTGTTCTTTATTGAAGTAAACCAAATAATAATACATTTGTTTTTCTTCATCCCAACCTTTTTCGATGAATTTTTCGGCTGATTCCGGATTGATAAAATCCAATTTTATTTGAACGTTCGTATCTAAATTAATCACGTTTTTAATCTTTTTACGAGCATCGGTTACTGCATTATTCGCAATTGGGAAAGACGAAACATCTTCTATACTGTATTTTTCTCCGCGATCGGTTTTATAGTTTTTAAATTCCATTTGAATATCGGGATTGTCGATTACTTCGTTAATGAAATTTTCTTCCTCGAATTCATCATTCTTAGCGAAATAATTCACAGAACGATTCATAAACATTACTTCTTCCTTTTTATCTTCGGCAGGTAAAACTACTTCTTTTGCAAAATCCTGAACAAATTTCAAGTATTTTTTCGTCATAAAATTTTCGTCCTCAAAAGCATCAACCGATAAAAAATGCTCTAACCAATAACGCGCATCGTATCTGTTACTATCAACCGTTAAAATCTTATATCCTTCTTCTTTTTTATAATTAAAAATGATACAACCTTTATCTAATTTCGATAAGTTAACACCTTGTTGCAAAATCATATCCAGATTGCTTGTGTTTTCTTCGAATTGAAGGAAATCGGCTTTTAATTCGCTTTTAAAAATTCCGATTGCATCTACCGGATTATTATCAATAGTTAAATGCGTTAAATAAGTCACATAAACTTCTCCGTTTTTAATATGCGGATGATTCGATTGTTCGAATAAATGTTTCGTGATTTTTTTAGAAACTTCATGAACATTGCTTGGATTTGCAAAAATCTCGTTCGCAAAATTGTACATATCGTTGTATTCTAAATCTACATCGTGCGCAAACTGATAATAATTTTCTTCTTTTTCACGAAAAGGTTTAAAAAAATACTCTTTCAATAACGGAGCAATTTCATCGTTGATCGTTCCTGGTGTTTCAGAAAGAAAAATAGCTTCATTTCTACTTTTGTTTCCTACGCGATGTATCGATAAAGATTCAATCTGAGTATTGAATAAATTAATCATAGTTTTTAAGGTAAAAAATGTTAGGCAAAAAAAGAAAACCTTTTGAGTTTTCTTTTTTAGAATTTTATATTGTTGAATGAATTAGTATTGATCGTCGTAGCCAAAATCTTCAAAGCTATCGTCGCCAAACATATCAAAATCTTCATCATCGTAATCGTCATCAAAATCTTCATCATCGTAATCGTCATCAAAATCT
Source organism: Flavobacteriaceae bacterium UBA3339 (assembly GCA_002360925.1). Classification (GTDB taxonomy): domain Bacteria; phylum Bacteroidota; class Bacteroidia; order Flavobacteriales; family Flavobacteriaceae; genus Flavobacterium. The sequence continues at coordinate 116,925 of DERN01000014.1, forward strand.
CCAAACATATCATCGTTCGATAACGGAGCATTAAAATCTTTTACTGGCGCATCATCCGGCAAAATTCCGTGCGAAAAAAGTAATGCAGGCAATTCTTTTTCTTCGGTTTCGTCGTCTTGTTCCATTGCAGCTAATTCCACAAAAAAAGTCCAATTTACAAAAGGATCGTAAATATAAAGAATCTTAGTTTGTTCTTCATACAACAAATCACTCAACTGAAAATCGTTCATCGTTTTTTGTTCTCCTGGAACATCGCCCATATCAAACAACGAAATTTCGTCTTCCTGATTCCATTTATCGTCACAAGTAAAGAACGAACCGCCTTCCATTCCGTCAAAACCAAATGCGTTGATAATGGCATTATGTAAATCTTCTAAAGTATCGGTATCTCTAATGGCGATGTCACGTAAAACATCTTCTTCGGCATCTAATATAACGCGAAATTTGTAAACCATAATTTGATTATTTGGATACAAATGTATCATTTAAAAATGAGTTTTGAGCGGTTTTAAAATTGATTTTTTTTGATTATAGAAGCTTCTTACAACTCATCGGTAAAATATAACAGTTCATCGGATTTTAGTTTTCAGATAAATGAACTTGATTTACTTTTGACTCATCAATAATACCAATTCATGGAAACTTTTGTAAAAATATTAATTTATATTCATGCCTTTTTTGGCGGTTTAGGTTTATTCGCAGGAACAATTAGCATTGTAGTTCGTAAAGGAGGAAAAAATCATAAATTATGGGGAAAAATATTTTCCGTAGGAATGTTAATTAGCAGTTTACTTTCGTTGATTATAGCTTGCATTCCGAATCATCAAAGTATGTTTTTATTCTTAATCGGAATTTTTACTATTTATATGGTATCTGCTGGAAATAGAGCTTTAACATTAAAAGCTTCAATTAAAAGTAAAGCTGATTGGATCGATAAAAGTATTTCGTATTCTATGTTTATTATCGCTGTTTTAATGATTTTATTAGGAATCTACAGTTTTATAAATAATAGTGAATTATGGAAACTCTATTTCTTTTTCAGTGCATTTGGATTATTAATGACATATCGCGATTTTAAAACGTTTAAGCAATTTGTAAACGATAATAAAATAGGAATTATAAGTCATGTTGGTCGAATGGTTGGTGCATTTATAACTTCGGTAACCGCTTTTATTGTGGCTGGTTTAAGTATTGGCAGTTTAACTTTTTGGTTATTACCAACTTTAATCGGAGTACCTTATATTGCATATTGGACACGTAAAATTGAAAAAACTAAAAAAAGAATTCATGGAACGGATATTCAAACATCTTAAATGGTTTTTAACAACACTTATATTTTGTTATTTATTAATTCTGGCAATTAATTTCCAATTCGGTAAAGTAACATATCAAGATTTTAGTTTTGTTATGCAATTTCTAAGTGTATTCATTTATACTTTCGGAATTTATATTGCAAATGCATTTGTTTTAAACAAATACTTTTCGAAAAACATACAGAAAAAAAATGCTTTTATCGAAGGTTTACTTTTTGCAAACATTCTTACCGTTTTTGTTGTCATAGTTTTAGATACAACGCGTTTTTACTTTTTCACAAACTCAAATTTCATAGAAGCAGTTAGTAAAGTAGGTAATAATTATGTAACAATTATTTTCTCAATGGTTATCACAAGCATTGTTTATATTGTGTTAACCAATCGGAAAAAAGATAAAAGCGAAGTAATTGAACACAAAACAACAGCAACTAAAGCAACAGCCTCTTTTGAAAGTTTAAAAAGTCAGCTTGATCCGCATTTTTTATTCAATTCTTTAAACGTTTTGAGTTCTTTAATTGAAGAAAATCCAAAGAAAGCGCAAGAATTTACAATTTCGTTATCAAAAATTTATCGATATGTTTTAGAACATCAAGATAAAAATTTAGTGAGTATTGAAGATGAATTAAATTTTGCTAAATCGTATGTTGATTTATTACAAATGCGTTTCGAAAATGGATTGATCGTAAATTTTCCGAATGAAATTACAGAATCTAATTTTAAAATGATTCCGCTTAGTTTACAATTACTTCTAGAAAACGCGATAAAACATAATATTGTAAGCGAACCAAAACCTTTAATTATTGATTTATTTTTTGAAGAAGATCATTTAATTGTAAAGAATAATTATCAAAAAAAGGAAACATTTTCTTCTAAAAACGGAATTGGATTAGAAAATATTATCAATCGATATGCTTTAATTAGCGACAAAACGATTTCAATTAATCAATCTAAAAATGATTTTATTGTCAAGCTTCCTTTAATTTCTGAACAAACAAGATATGAATATCAGCAAGAAATGTTCGAAATTGAATTGTTCGAAACAGCTTATGAAAAAATGGTTCGTTTAAAAGAATTATATGTTACTATTTGGGTTTCTGCCATAGGATTTCCTTTATCTGTGATTCTTAATATTTGGATTTATCCCGACTTTAAATGGTCTTATATAATGGGATTTTTTATGGTAACAGCCCTTCTGATAAATGGTTTTAGAGTAGTTAATTTGTTTGGAAAATGGGAACAAAATATGATTAAAAAACAACTAAATAAAAAATAAAACATGGAAAATTATAATAAAATTGAGTTTTTAAAAGCCAAAAAAAGAGTCAAAAAAGTTAAAGAATTTTATATTCATTTAATCGTTTATATTTGTGTAAATTCACTTTTTGTAATTTCGAATTTAGTAAATCCAAAGGGCGGATATTGGTTTTTCTTCCCGATGATTGGTTGGGGAATTGGACTTTTTTCGCATGCTGCAGGAGTTTTTCATTTTATTCCATTTCTAAATAAAGAATGGGAAAATAGAAAAATAAAAGAATATATGGAAAAAGAACGAAACGCTTTAAAAAACAATTAAACCAAATGGAAATCTTAATTATTGAAGACGAAAAACCTGCTGCGCGTTTGTTGAAACGAAAAGTAGAACAATTAGGTTACGCAGTTACCAATATTTTAACTTCGATTGAAGACAGTTTAATATGGTTTTCTGCTAACAAACATCCGGAATTAATTTTAGCAGATATTCAATTAGCAGATGGTTTATCATTTGAAATATTTGAGCAATTAAACATTAAAAGCGCTGTGATTTTTACAACAGCTTACGACGAATATGCTTTACGGGCTTTTAAATTAAACAGCATTGATTATTTGTTAAAACCGATCGACGAAAATGAATTGAAAGTTGCAATAGAGAAATTTTCTGCTCGCAAACAGCAAACTACAATCGATTCGGATTTGATAAAAAGGTTATTTCAAAAAGAATACAAAAACCGATTTACAATCAAAGCTGGAAATGTTTTCAAAATTATAGATATAAATGAAATTGAATGTTTTTACAGCGCATTTAAAAGTAGTTTTTTAGTTACAAAAGAAGGAAGAACATTTCCGTTAGAAGAAAGTTTAGATTCAATAGAAAAAGAGCTGAATCCGTTACATTTTTATCGAGTAAATCGTCAATTTATTATTACGATTCAGGCAATTAAAGAAATTAGTATTTACAGTAATTCTCGTTTAAAAGTTCTTTTAAATCATTATAACGAGGAAGATATTATTGTAAGTAGAGAACGTGTTCAGGATTTTAAAAATTGGATAAGTTAATTTCTGATTTTGTACGATTCGATTTTCGTAATTTTGATAAAATTTCAATAAAGATGAAAAAAGTAGTTGTAGCATTCTTTATGTTGTTTATTTCGTTACAATCGATTTCGATTGAAGCACAAACAACATCGAAAACAGAAAGTAAATCTCTTGAAAAACCATACAATTCGGAAGATAACGCTCAAGCAAAAATCGATGCTTTAATAAAGCAAGCAAAAAAAGAGAAGAAAAACATTATTTTACAAGCTGGCGGAAATTGGTGCAGTTGGTGTCTTTTATTTAACGATTTTATCAAAACCAATAAAGCTGTTAAAGTCAATCTTAAGAAAAACTTCTTGTATTATCATCTAAACTATTCGAAAGAAAATAAAAACGAAGCTGTTTTTAAAAAATACGCTCCAGAAGGTGATAAATTAGGATATCCGTTTTTTATCGTATTAAACGTTAACGGAAAAGTAATTAAACTTCAAGAAAGCGGAAGCTTAGAACAAGGAAAAGGTTATAACGAAGGAAAAGTGCTTAATTTTCTTAATTCGGTTAAATATAAACCCTAATCTCGATATGTTGAGATTAGGGTTTGTTATATTTACCAATCTCCTTCAAAATCCATTGTAATTCAGGATCATTTTTATTAACAATTTCTTCTATTGTTGGTTTTATTTTTACATCGGGAATAACTCCAAAACCTTCTTTTTTAGTTTGTTCTTTTGGTTTTATAGTCATTAAGCCAACTCTTAATTTTAGTTTCGAGTGTGGTAATTTTAAAACTGGCATCATTCCAGCAACGGTTCCGTTAAAAGTTCCGCCTGTTTCTTCTCCGACAAAAATCGCTCTGTTTCTTCCTTTTAAATGTGATGAAATAATTGCAGCTGCCGAAAAGGTCATTCCATCTGTGATTACATATATTTTGTTTTTGTAATTTAATGGTTTTGGATCTGTTAGTTTAGAAGATTGAATCGGTAATTTTAATGAATTATCTTCATATCTTTTTGCTGAAATTCCTCTAACGGAAGCAAAAACAGATAAAAACGGAGCTGCTAATATTTTTTCAACTACACTTCTTTCTTTAAAAACATTAAAAAAAGTAGTTCGATTAGTAATAGTTGCCGGCTGAATAAATTGATAGGTACTATCATTTAAATATTGGGATAGTTTATAAATTTCGTTCAATCTGCCACCTGGATTTCCTCGTAAATCTATAATTAAATTTTGAACGTTATGATGTTTTAATTCAGCAAAAATAGTATCATAAACCTTAACTTTTCCCTCAACAAAATCCTTAATTTTCAACAGAACAATTGTACTGTCATTTTTGACAGGATATATCAATTCTTTTGAATATTGTTTTGTTTCAGAATCATAACCAAACCATTTTCGCTTATAATTTAATTCTTTCGCCAATTTTTTATCAGCAATTTTTTTTATTTTTAGTTCTTCTTTTGTCAGCTTTTTCGACGTTAATGTATCTGTTTTAGCATAAACCATTTTAAGACTATCGGCTAATTGTTTTCGCTCTTCCTTAGTCTCTTTATTTCTGAAAGTTCGTTTTACAGTTTGATGGAAAACAGAATCACCACAAGAAATATGGAATTGAATACTGTCGGTAAATCCAATTTCTTCATTATAAAACGATTTAGCTTTTTTAGCAAAGAATTTCGGAATTCCCGTTTCATTAAATCCGTCTGAAGTAAATGTTTTTCGATATTTATTGAATAAGTCTTGAGGTTTAATTCCATTAATATCTAATATTTCGGATCCAATTTGAATAATTGAATCTTTTTTTGAATCGTTCGATTTTACATATAATTTATCATTTAGATATTCGAATGTGAAGAAATTTAAAGGGTGTTTAGAACCTTTATATTTCTTTTTTAACGAATCGGGCGAAACCAACGAAATCATATTCATGCTCATATGTCCTTGATGAACCGAAGCTACAATTGGACTAATCTTCAGATAAAATTCATTGGGTTTCATTGGTACTTTCAAGTTTCGAGAAAGACTATCGAATTTTCGATCTAAATCTTCTTTCGAAATGTACCAATACAAATCAGGATGCATTTTTTCTAATTGCTTTTTAACGTATTTTACATCTTTCTGTAAATCTGTTGGAGCAATATTCGTATTATAATGCTTATTTTGTTTGTCGTGACTTGCGCAAGAAACAAGTCCTGAAATAAAAAGAATAACAGCTATTTTTTTCATAAATAGATTTAAAAAAAGCGACAAAATGCCGCTTATAATTTAATCGTTAACTTGAATATATGGATAATTCCCTAATTTTGGAGCCAATTCTTTGGTCTTATATGCCAATTGCGAATTATGGTTGTTGAAACAAATAATGGTAATCGTATCTTGACGTAAAGTCACATAAGATGATCTATTTCCGCGCCACCAGCCGTTGTGAAATGTATATAAATTTCCTTCGCCATTTTTAGGTTCAACCATTCGAATCGCCAAACCGTAATTATTTTGCCCATTTTTTTCGTAAGAATAACCTTTGTACATCTCCATTTTTAAAGCTTTACTAATAAAATTATCAGAATATAAAGCTTTGTCTAATTTTAATAAATCTCGGGCTGTTGTATAGATATTTTTGTCGCCGTAAGTTCCATCCAAATAATCCCAATGCATTCTAGAGTTGTTTGCATTGTACGATTGTGTTACGTTTTCTTTATTGTCTAAATTTTCCAAAACAAACGTATTGTGCATTTTTAAAGGCTCTAAAACGAGTTCTTTCATTGCATCTTGAAACGACTTTTTAGTAACTTCTTCTACAATCAAAGCCAACATGACGTAATTCGTGTTCGAATAGGTAAAACGTGTATTAGGTTTGAAATCTAATTTGATACTTTTCGTAGCCAATAAATTCAAAACGTCTTGATTTGTTATCGTTGTTTTCGTGTCCCAAATTCCTTTATTGGAAGTAAAATGTCCGTAATATGGCAAACCAGAACGATGATTTAACAACATACGAACGGTAATATCTTCATACGGAAAAAGAGGTAAAATAGTATTTACTTTTTGATCTAACGTAATTTTTTTATCATTAATTAAACGCAAAACTGTAACACCAGTATAAACTTTCCCAACCGAAGCAACGTGCATAGGAGTAGAGTCGGTAATTTGTTCTTTTTTCTGATAGTTTGAATAACCTTTGTTGTCTTCAAAAATGATTTGTCCGTTCTTAGCGACTAAAAACTGTCCCCAAAAATTACCACGATTAATTCGATTGTTGTAAAATTCCTCAACAATTTCGCGGGTTTCAAGTTTATATTTTGGTGTAACCGGATTAAATTTTACTTCATAAGGATCTTCTACGGATAGTTTGTTTTTATCTTTTAATAAATCACTTTTCTTCCGAATTACTTGGGCTAAGTCGAAGTTTTTATCGCATGAAGCTGCCGTAATTCCAATAAACAAAAGTGGTAAAAATATTTTTTTCATTTTTTAGTAATAACTGAGATAACAAATATAAACGTTTTGTCTGGGTTGGGAAGGGAATTTATGAAGAAAGTTTACTTAAAGTTTTAAGTTTAATAGTATCAAAAATGAATAAAAGCAATACAAAATGTATTGCTTTTCAATTAAATGATCTTTTAAAAACTAAAATGTAACTGTCCCTTCAATGTCTATACCTTCTTCAACCGTCTCTAATTTGGTATTAACTTTCTCGAATTTACCTTTAAAAGTTAGTTTGCCATTTATAAATTGGGCACCTACAGCATCATAACTTTCAAGTAATTTTATATCGGTTAATTTTATCGATCCTTTAGAATCGTCTTCTAATGAATTGTAAATATAGCCATCAATCATATTTCCAATTGCAATTTGCGAATCTTCAAAATCACCTGTACCGTCCTCGTTAAAAATACCTCCCGTAAATTGTAAATTAGCATATGTTCCCACAATTTGATATCCTTCAAATTTATCTTCGATAAATCTTTTTGTTCCAACAAGAGCACCAGGACCAGAGTTTGTTATAGTTTTTCCAGCATCAACTCCAGATAAAATTTTAATTTGTAAAGATCCTTTTTGTGATGAGTTTGTTGGTAATTCTTCAGAAACATATTCGGCACAAGAGTAAAAAAAATTAGTAGTAACTAATAAACTTGTAATAATAGAAGTAGTAATTAATTGTTTTTTCATATTTTAAATTTATTTGATTAAATATTAACAAATAAAGAAAATATTTTTGAATTTTAAAATTAAATTTTAATTTATTATTTTTGAAAAAAACAATATGCGATACATATTCCTATTTTTTTTATTAAATATTTGCACAGCTTATAGTCAGAGTTATCTCGATTTTTACTTTAAATCAAAAGGAATTAATGGAGCAATTGTGATTTATAACGAAAATAAAAACGAGTGGATTTTTAATAAAGAAATAGAACCTTTTAAAAATACGCCTCCTTCGGCTCATTATCAGCTGTGGATGGCTTTGGTTGGTTTACAAGAAAATACTTTTAGTCGTAATGAAAATGATAAACTTTTTTGGGATGGCGTAAAACGAGGTTATTTTAGTGAAAGAAAACCTGAATGGAATCAAGATACAAACTTAATTCAGGCTTTAACTTTACAAAACGATTGGTATTTTAATCAATTAAAATATCGATTAGATTATAAATCTTATGCATCTAAAATAAAGTCAAATGACTTTTTAAAAGAAATTAAGAATAACGATTTAGATTATTTTTGGAATTACGCAGCTTTAACAAATCCCAATACGATGATTTTGTTTTTAAAGGATCTGTATGAAAATAAATTACCATTCGATAAAAACAATCAACAATATATTTTCAATAGTTTATTAATCGATCAAAAATTAGCTTTGCGTACCAGCGCAACAAGTTACTTAGGAGATAAAATTGAATGGACAATTGGAGTTTATTTAACGAAAGAAAAACCAATCTACTTTTCGTTAAGAACGTATCGATCTTTAGAAGAGCCAATTCAAGAAGATTACGAATCGAGAAGAAATTTAATTATTACCGAAATATTCGATGTTTTAAATTTATTATAACAAAAAACCACTTGATATTCAAGTGGTTTTGTCTTTATAAGATTCAAGATTATTGACCTTGTTGCTGCATCCATTCTTGCATTCTTTCCTGCATTAATTCTTGGTTCATAAGAGCATCCCAACCAAAAATTGATCCTACAAAAATCATTGAAATAAGAGAAATAACAAACAAAACAATTCCGATTATTGCTAAAATTCTTCCAATATTTAAATTTGAATAATTTGAATAAGCATTTGGGTTTTGTTTATATAACTTCATATCTTTATTTGCCAAAACTAAAGCAATGATTCCGAAAACAATCCCAGAACCATAAAAACAGCATCCCAAAATAGATAGAATACCCAAAATTAAAACTGCTGTTGCATTTGGCAAATTTGAAGGGACAAGATTTTGATTATCATCAGAATTTTGTTGAAAAGGATTTGATTGATAATTTTCCATAGATATTTTAATTGTTAAAATTTAAATTCGTTTGTAAATATAAGAAAATACCATAATAACGGCATTTGTAATAGCTAAAAAAATGATTATTTTGCTGTAATTTCTCTTTTTATCAATAAAGTGTAAAAATATAAACAAAAATAAAAAAATGGTGGTGTAAATTGCGGGAAACATTTTAAATGCGCCCGTAACATCTCCTTGCGATAACATATAAGCCGCGCGTTGCGTGCCGCAGCTAAAACATTCTACTCCAAAAAGCTTTTTATTCATACAAGGCAACATATATTCTTCCATATTCACATTTTTTGTTAAAGGTATAAATTTATTAAATTTGTGAAAAATTTTAAATGAAAAGTCTTATTTACTTGGCTGGATTTGCTCTTATGATTTGGGCTCTTATTGAACAAACTCGCGAAAAACCGAATGTTTTTATTCAGATTTTAGCAGTTGTTGTATTCTTTTTTATGATGATGAAGCTAATGAATAAAACCCCGAGTAATTTTGATAAAAGTGAAGATAAAAACCAAGAAGATGAATCAGGAAATTAACGTTGGAAGTTTAGTAGAAATCTTGGATGACGATTTTAAAGGAACCGTTTTAAAGATTAAAAATAATGAAGCTGTTATTTTAACAGAAGATGGTTTCGAATTAACGTTTCCTTTATCGCAATTAATTCCAATTGGAGATAATTCTATAATTAGACAAAATTCGTCTTTTGGAGCAATAGAAGCTGCTAAAGAACAAAAAGCTTTTAAAAATCATCATAAAGTAAATCTGGATAAAAAATCGAAAAAGGAAGAATTTGTATTAGAAATTGACCTTCATATCGAAAAGTTGGTCAAAAACTTTAAACATCTTACAAATTTCGATATTTTAAATATTCAAGTCGATACAGCCCGTGGACAATTGGAGTTTGCTATAAAAAATAGAATTCCAAAAGTTGTTTTTATTCACGGAATGGGCGAAGGAGTTTTAAAATCCGAATTAGAGTTTTTGTTTGGAAGATATAACGAAATCACATTTCAAGATGCTAATTACCGAAAATACGGTTTAGGCGCAACCGAAATCTACATAAAACAAAATCCGAATCGTTAAGATTCGGATTTTGTTTTTTAAGTTCTTGGATCATAAATTCCCATATCTTTATCAGTTATGATGAAAGAGCTTTTTCCATTTGTGAATTTAGCATTCTCTATTTTAAGACTATGTCGGTAACCTGTTGCGCCTAATTTCGATTGAATAATTAAAGTTCCTTCAGTTGCAGTCCATTCTTCTTTTACTTTATATTTTTCTTTGTCAATTGGTTCGCAAAGCTTTAAATCGCTTGATAAATTCTTATCGTAAATAAATGTTTTTAAATTGTTTTCGGTACTTAAATGAATTGTTTGTGTAGTTTCGGTCGTAGGAAATACAAAATCATCTGCTAATTTTAACTTCAAAAGTTCTATCGTTTTGTTTCCTACCAATGTATTTTCTTCTTCACAAAATAAAAAGTTAGTGTAATTTAGAGATATTTTTGAAGTATCATATATATACGTGCCAAAAGGATACGTCGTGTATTTAATTTCGCTTGTTCCGTTTGTTAACGTTATATTTTCGAAATTAATGGTAAATGCATATGTAACCGTAACAATTCCATCTTTTACAACAGGCGCCATAGTACGCGTATAAAGAATTTTTCCTCCGCTTACAGAAGTGTATTCCGAAGTTACTTTAGGATTCGCCGGCGCAAATAAAGAACAAATTGTGTTATTCGATAGTGGTGCATCGTACGTTCTGTAATAAATTTTCGCTCTATCAGTATCAATTGGAACGATTTTGTCCAATTCAGCTTCGCGATTTAACCAAGAAGTCGTTGTATTATTTCTATTATCAGTAAAATCAACTAATAATAACTCATTACTATTAATTTTAAAATGTAGTTCATTGTCTTGGCATTTCTGAATTTCTTTTCCTTCAAAATTCAAATTTTCAAAAACCATATCTCCATTATCACAAGCTGTTAACGAAGCCGCAATTACGAATAATCCAAATACTTTCTTCATAAGAAACGAATAACTTAATTGCAAAAATAACTTTTTTGACGGTATTATAGGGCTTGTAAAGTCAAATTTTTATATTTGATGTTTATTAACAATCTTTTATGAGTCAAACAATAAAAACCAATTATCCTGCTTTATATACGCTTATTGTCGTATTCTTTTTTTGGGGATTTATGGCAGCCGGAAACAACATTTTCATTCCTTTTTGTAAGGATTATTTCCATTTAGATCAATTTCAATCACAATTAATCGACTTTGCATTTTATACCGCTTATTATATTGGTGCTTTGATTCTTTTTGCGATTAGTAATGTAAAAGGAAAAGATTTAGTGACGTTTTGGGGATACAAACGAAGCATTGTTTATGGATTGCTTTTTTCGGTAATCGGAGCTGTAGCTATGATTTTAGCTGTTGAAGCAAACGTTTATTACGGAATGTTGATCGGATTATTTACTGTTGCTTTAGGATTTTCGTTACAACAAACAGCAGCAAATCCGTTTGCGATATTATTAGGTGATGAAAAAACAGGAGCAAGTCGAGTGAATTTAGGTGGCGGAATTAATTCATTAGGAACCACAATTGGACCTTTAGTTGTGGCTTTTGCTTTATTTGGAACAACGGCAGCAGTTACCGAAAATCAGATAAAATCATTGAGTTTAGATAAAGTGGTTTTACTCTACGTTTGTGTAGGTTTGCTGTTTATTGGTGCAGCCGCTTTATTTTATTTTTCGAAAAAGTTACCTGAAGGAAAAAGTACCGAACCAATAGAAAAAGCTCCAAAAGCACTTAATATGTTGTTAATAATGACTGTTTTATTATTAACGTGTTTCAGTTTTGTTTTTTCGACTTATAAAGAAACATCTGAAATTATTGATAAAGCATCATTAGAAAGCACGCGCGTTTTATGGCTTTCGTTGGCTTTTATTGTTGTGATTTTAAGTTTATTATTCGCTTACAAAAAAGCTTCTACTAACAATCAAGGTTGGGGCGCAATGAAATATCCTCAATTGGTTTTAGGAATGTTGGCGATTTTCATGTATGTTGGAGTAGAAGTTGCGATTGGAAGTAATTTAGGAGAATTATTAAAAACGTCGGAATTTGGAAGTTTTTCTTCGTCCGAAATTGCTCTGTATATTTCCATGTATTGGGGAAGCATGATGATTGGTCGTTGGGCTGGTGCTGTAAGTGCTTTTAATTTGGCAAAAAGTAAGCAAACATTTTTAACTATTTTATTGCCTTTAGTCGCTTTTGCTGTTGTAATAACCGCAAATACCTTAGCACAATACGATATGACGCATTTATATGGATTTATTGGTTGTGTTGTAATTCAGATTGTCTTAATCTTAGTAACGAAAAATGCACCGGCAAAAACATTAATGGGCTTTAGTTTATTCGGAATTATTGCTTTGTTAGTTGGATTAAATACCACAGGAACTATTGCTATTTATGCATTTTTATGTGGCGGATTAGCTTGTAGTATTATGTGGCCGGCAATTTATAATTTAAGTTTAATGGGCTTAGGGAAATACACAGCGCAAGGTTCTTCGTTTTTAGTAATGATGATTTTAGGAGGAGGAATTATTCCGCCAATTCAAGGAAAAATGGCAGATATTATCGGAATTCATTCTTCGTATATTGTTTCGCTTGTTTGCTTTGTTTACCTTTTGATTTTCGCTTTTATAGTAGTCAAGATTTTAAAGAAACAAAACATCAATATTGAATAAAAAAGAATCGCACGATGAATTAAAATCGTGCGATTCTTTTTTATGACAAACATCTAAACTACTTTTGCATTTTCTTTTAAATATGCAAAATTTAAAATATTACCTCGCAGCATTTTTCGCTTTTATGTTATGGGGATTTTTTAGCTTAGCTTTAAAGCCAATTGCTTATGTTTCATCGTTCGATATTTTATTTTATCGAATTACGTTTTCGGCTGTTCTTATTATATTATTTACTTTTTTATTCCGAAGAAAAATAATAGTGTCGGATATAAATACTTTTAAAAAGCTTCCTGAAAAGGATCGAAAAAAAGGAATTAGACTAACACTAATTGGCGGAGTTTTATTAGGAATTAATTGGTTCTTGTTTATTTATGTAGTGAATCAAATCAATGTTCAATCGGCTTCGTTTGCATATTTAATTTGTCCGATTATAACAACCTTTTTGGCAAATATCATTCTAAAAGAACGTTTGAAAAAAATGCAATGGATTGCTATTTCCATTAGTTTATTAGGCTGTTTAATTTATTTCTTTTCGAATGCCAACAACTTGTTTTTTGCTTTAATTGTTGCAACAACGTATGCTTTGTATTTAATTTCGCAACGAAAAAATATTTATTTCGATAAATTCAATGCGCTCGTTTTTCAAATGATTGTCATTTTTGTTTTAACCATTCCATATTATATACTAAACGGATTTTCGGTTCCCTCAGAATTGTCGTTTTATTTATACATTTTTATCATCGCAACTCTTTTTACGCTTGTGCCTTTATATATGAATTTATACGCGTTAAAAGGCACATCTGCATCAACAGTTGGCGTTATGATTTACATCAATCCAATTATTGCCTTTTTATTGGCAGTGTTTTATTATAAAGAATCGGTAAATACTTTACAAATCGTTTCATATTTCTTAATTTTGCTTTCGGTAATTATATTTAATTATCAAATTTTCAAAAAAACGAATTAAAAACTATAAATAATGAGTCAAATATATTTGGATAATGCTGCTACAACATCGGTTCGTCCTGAAGTTGTAGAAGAAATGATCAAAATTTTAACCAACGATTTCGGAAATCCTTCCTCGACTTATGCAATCGGTCGTCATTCAAAAGCATTAATCGAATCTGCTAGAAAGAATATTGCAAAACAATTCAATGTTACTTCTGGCGAAATTATTTTCACTTCATGCGGAACTGAAGGGAATAACTGGATTATTCGTTCAAGTGTTCGTGATTTAGGAATAAAACGCATTATTACAACGCGTATGGAACATCATTGCACTTTGTATTCGATTCAACAAATGGAAAAAGAATACGGGACTAAGATTGATTATGTAAACGTGTTGCCAAATAGCGAAATTGATTACAATCATTTAGAAGAATTGTTGAAAGACGAGCAGCCGACTTTAATCAGCTTAATGCACGTTAATAATGAAGTTGGAACTATTCTAGATTTGAAAAAAGTCGCTGATTTAGCTCAAAAATACAATGCTTTGTTTCATTCGGATACAGTTCAATCTGTAGGGAAAGTTGAAATTCCTTTAGACGAAATTCCATTGGATTTTATGGTAGCTTCGGCTCACAAATTTCATGGCCCAAAAGGAGCTGGATTTGTATTTATCCGTAAAAAGAATATTTTAAAACCGTTAATCGTAGGAGGAGAGCAAGAAAAAGGAATGCGCGCCGGAACAGAAGCTCCACATCAGGTTGTTGGAATGGCAAAAGCATTGGAATTATCTTATCAGGATTTAGATAAAGATCGTAAAACAATTACCGAATTACGCGATTATTGCAAAGCACAATTAGAAAAAAACTTTGAAGGAGTTCAATTTAACGGAGAAGGAGATACGTTTTACAATGTGTTAAATATTCGTTTACCATTTTCGCCAGAGAAAGCTGCGATGATGTTATTTCAGTTAGATATGAAAGGAATTGCGGTTTCACGTGGAAGTGCTTGCCAATCTGGAAGTCAAAAACCTTCTCACGTTTTAGCCGAGTTCTTAAACGATGAAGAAATAAAAAAACCAAGTTTACGCTTATCATTCGGGCATGAAAACACCAAATCAGAAATCGATTATTTAATTGATGTTTTGAAAGCGGTTTAAGATATTTTATAAATAGTTTTTAAATTCAAAATAAAAAGCATCCTTAATTAAGGACGCTTTTTTATTAATTATATTCTGAATGAACCGTTTGTTCTGATTTCAGAATCTTCTGATTCTTGTTCTTCTTGCTCTTGTTGTTTTGGAAGATCACCTTTCATTAAAAATGAAATTACATCTTTATTGATGCTTTGCATCGTGTTTTTAAACAACTCGAAAGCTTCGAATTTATAAACCAATAAAGGATCTTTTTGTTCGTGAACTGCTAATTGAACCGATTGTTTCAATTCGTCCATTTTACGTAAGTGTTTTTTCCAAGCTTCATCAACAATAGAAAGTACAATGTTTTTCTCGAAATCGTTAATTAAGGTTTTTCCTTCACTTTCGTACGCTTTTTCAAGGTTTGTTACAACGTTAATTGTTTTAATTCCGTCTGTAAAAGGAACAACCATACGTTCGTAACCTCCGTTTTCGTGAACATTTTTAATCACCTTAAAAGCTTCAACAGCGCTTTCTTCACTCTTAGCTAAATACTTTTTATAAGCAATTTCATAAAGTTTATCAGTTAACTCATTTTCGTGTGTTCTGTTGAATTCTTCTTCTGTAAAAGGAGATTCCATTCCGAAAATCTTGATTAAATCGTATTCAAAGTTTTTAAAATCGTTTCCTACTTTATTTCCTTCAACTAAATAATCACACAAATCGAACATCATGTTAGCGATATCCACTTTTAAACGATCTCCGTGTAAAGCGTGACGACGACGTTTATAAACAACCTCGCGCTGTGCATTCATCACATCATCATATTCTAATAAACGTTTACGAACACCAAAGTTGTTTTCTTCTACGCGTTTTTGAGCACGTTCGATCGATTTTGTCATCCAGCTATGTTGAATCACTTCACCTTCTTTCAAGCCCATTCCATCCATGATTTTTGCAACACGTTCCGAACCAAATAAACGCATTAAATTATCTTCTAAAGAAACGTAGAACTGAGAAGAACCAACATCTCCCTGACGACCAGCACGACCACGTAACTGACGATCGACACGACGAGAATCGTGACGCTCGGTTCCAATAATTGCTAAACCTCCGGCTTCTTTAACTTCTGGCGTTAATTTAATATCGGTACCACGACCTGCCATATTTGTTGCAATAGTTACAATTCCAGAATTACCAGCTTCTTCAATAATTTCGGCTTCTTTCTTGTGTAATTTCGCATTTAAAACGTTGTGCTTAATACCGCGCATTTTTAACATACGGCTTAATAACTCTGAATTTTCAACCGAAGTTGTACCGATTAAAACCGGACGACCAGCTTCTGACAATTCCACAACATCTTCTATTACTGCGTTGAATTTTTCACGAATTGAGCGATAGATTTTATCTTCACGATCGTTACGAGCAATTTGTCGGTTTGTTGGAATTTCAACAACATCTAATTTATAGATTTCCCAAAACTCACCAGCTTCCGTAATTGCAGTTCCTGTCATTCCAGCCAACTTGTTATACATACGGAAATAATTCTGTAGTGTAATAGTTGCGAACGTTTGAGTTGCTGCTTCGATTTTTACGTTTTCTTTTGCTTCGATTGCTTGGTGTAATCCATCTGAATAACGACGACCGTCCATAATACGACCGGTTTGTTCGTCAACAATCATAACTTTATTATCTACAACAACGTATTCCGAATCTTTTTCGAATAACGCATATGCTTTCAATAACTGAGTTAAAGTGTGAATACGTTCTGATTTAATACCAAAATCTTGGAATAAAACTTCTTTAGCTTCAGACATTTCTTCTGGAGAAAGATTTTGTTTTTCGATTTTAGCAATTTCAGTTCCGATATCCGGAAGAATGAAGAAGTTTTCATCCATTCCTTGAGACAACACTTTAATACCATTATCTGTTAATTCAACTTGATTATTTTTCTCGTTGATTACAAACAATAAAGCTTCGTCTACTTTTTTCATTTCACGATTATTATCCTGCATGAAATGATTTTCGGTTTTTTGAAGAATTTGTTTAACTCCTTCTTCAGATAAAAACTTAATTAATGCTTTATTTTTAGGTAAAGCGCGGTAAGATCTTAATAAATTGAATCCTCCTTGTTTAGTATCACCCGCTTTAATCAAACGTTTTGCTTCGGTTAAGAATCCGTTTGATAATTGACGTTGTTGCGCAACCAAAGCATCAACTTTCGGTTTTAATTCTAAGAATTCATGACGATCGCCCATTGGAACCGGTCCTGAAATAATTAAAGGCGTACGAGCATCGTCGACTAAAACTGAATCTACTTCATCGACAATTGCGAAATTGTGTTTGCGTTGTACTAATTCCTCAGGAGTATGCGCCATATTATCACGTAAATAATCGAAACCAAATTCGTTATTTGTTCCGTATGTAACATCGGCTTGATACGCTTTACGACGACCTTCGGAGTTTGGTTGGTGATTATCGATACAATCAACTGTTAATCCGTGGAATTCGAATAAAGGCGCATTCCATTGGCAGTCACGTTTTGCCAAGTAATCATTCACTGTTACAACGTGAACTCCGTTTCCAGATAAAGCATTTAAGAAAATAGGAGAAGTAGAAACTAATGTTTTACCTTCACCTGTTTGCATTTCGGCAATTTTTCCTTGGTGAATTACTGTTCCTCCAATCATCTGAACATCGTAATGAATCATGTTCCAAGAAAGCATTTTCCCGGCAACTTCCCATGTGTTAGACCAAATTGCTTTATCACCTTCGATACGAACGTGTCCTTTCGTTTCAGCAAAAATTCGATCTTGCTCTGTAGCTGTTACAATCATTTCAGCATTATTACTGAAACGACGCGCAGTTTCCTTAACCACAGCAAAAGCTTCTGGTAGAATATCGATCAATGCTTTTTCTGATAAAGAATAAGCTTCTTTTTCTAACGTATCGATAGAAGCATAAATAGTTTCTCTTTTATCGATATCGGTTGTTTTTTCTAACTCATCGCGGTACGAAGCAATTTTTGCATCTTGTTCTGCGCGCGATTGTTTTATTTTGTCTTTAAAAAAGATCGTTTTGTCTCTTAATTCGTCATTCGATAAACCTTCAAACGAATTATAATACTGGTTTATTTTATCTACAATTGGTCTGATAGCTTTAACATCTTTCTGAGATTTATCGCCCACAAACGCTTTTAAGATACTATTTATGATACTCATAAATAAGTTGTTTTTAAATTAATATTCGTATATATCGACAAAAAAAGTCTCATGTATCAGAGACTTTTTAAGTATATTTTGTTCTAATATTCATCCTCGTTCCAAAGATAATCTTCGTCTGAAGGATAATCCGGCCAAATTTCTTCCATTGTTTCGTAAATTTCACCTTCATCCTCAATTGACTGAAGATTCTCTACAACCTCTAAAGGTGCACCAGTTCTAATGGCATAATCAATAAGCTCATCTTTAGTAGCAGGCCAAGGCGCATCACTTAAATACGATGCTAACTCTAATGTCCAATACATCTTTAAATATTTTTTTAGTAATTATGTGCAAAAATAATTTTTATACTTAAAAAAGCAATTTTTTTTTCATTAAATATTTTATAAAAAAAGAACGCTTAAAAATAACGGAGTTTTTTTTAATGTTTTTCCGGTATCCATTTTACCTCTTCGGCTTTTAAATCGAGAGTCAACTTTCGTGCCAACACAAACAAATAGTCAGAAAGTCGGTTTAAATACTTTAAAACCATAGCATCGGTTGGTTCTATGTCATTTAAATGAGTTGCCAAACGTTCTGCTCTACGACAAACACATCTAGCGATATGACAATATGACACTGTTGTATGTCCGCCTGGTAAAACAAAATGTGTCATTTGCGGTAAAGTATTTTCCATTTCATCGATAGCATTTTCTAAAAAAGCAATATCATCTTCACTAATCAGCGAAATGTTTAATCGTTCTTTTCCACTTTTTAAAACCGCTTTTTCCGGATCGGTAGCCAATATAGCTCCAACTGTAAATAATTTATCTTGAATGTGAATTAATTGTTCTTTATAAATTTGGCTCATTTCCTGATCGCGAATCAATCCTATATACGAATTTAATTCATCGACTGTTCCGTAACTTTCAATTCTGATATGATATTTAGGAACTCGAGTTCCGCCGAATAAAGCCGTTGTTCCTTTATCGCCTGTTTTTGTATAAACTTTCATAAAAAATATCTTTTTGTAAAGATACACACTAAAAAATAAAATTGCACAATTGTTAAAAAATAAGTATATTGTGACGCTATGTAATTAGAATTTACAATTTTATAACTATGAAATTAAACACCACGAAAATATCGCCCAGTTTACTAAATGCGGGACTATTAATGCTACGCGTAATTTTGGGGGGACTTATGATTGCGAATCACGGTTGGACAAAAATCATTAAATATGATATTTTGAAAACCGAATTTCTTGATCTTTTTGGATTAGGTTCTAATGTTTCATTAATTCTTGCAATTGTTGGCGAAGTTTTATGTTCGCTTTTATTGATTTTAGGACTTTATACTCGTTTTTCTTTGATTCCGTTAATTATTACCATGCTAGTTGCAATTGGAACGCACGAATGGGATATTTTTGGAAAAGCAGAATTAGGTTTTCTTTATTTAATAGGATTTATTTTCCTTTTATTAGTTGGACCTGGGCAAAACAGTATTGATGCAAAGATTAATAAAAGATCGTTTTATTAATAGCGTAAGAAAAAGTTTTCTCTTTTTTGTTCTTTTCGCTTTGAAACAACAATCATATAATAAAAATCTAAAACTAAAGTACAATCAGTTTGATTTAGAATAATTTCCTTTGATTGATTTTGTGTGTTTAGAATGATTAATAAACTATCGTTTTTCATTTTATCTAAATACAACTTATAATCGGTTAAATTTTCAATTATGATTAAATCAAATAATTCATGATGTTCATTTATCGAAATCGATTCAAAAGAATTTTGAATGTTTTTTTGAATTTCAGAATTGGTAGTAAAGACAGTTTTACATTCGAAATATGAAACAGTAGAAATTATTAACTTAAGAGATTTTGTTTCTTTATTTGAAAAGTGTTTTCGATTCTTATAAAGTCCTTTCGTTAAATAATTATAAACGTACGGAGAATGCACCCCATGTTGATTCGTAGATTTTAATAAAAATTTGAGATAAGAAAACACTTTGATTTTGTTTTTAAATAAGTAAACAAAACTATTTGAAGTTTTATAAACAAACAAATTATTTTTTTGATTTTACAAGCCTTTAGAAACAAACAAGTTATAAATTCATTGTGTTTTTTTGATAAAAAAAAGCGCAGAATTATTTGGAAAGTTTAAATAAATCGTGCTATATTTGCAGCGTTAAAATAACAAAGGCGATGTGGCGCAACTGAATAGCGCATCTGATTACGGCTCAGAAGGTTGCAGGTTTGAATCCTGCCATCGTCACAAATCTAAAATAAAATAAATTTTTGGCGTCGTGGCGCAACTGAATAGCGCACTTGATTACGGCTCAAGAGGTTGAAGGTTTGAATCCTTCCGACGTCACAAAAGCAACTCAAATTTGAGTTGCTTTTTTATTTCATTTCCTTCTTATTTTAAATAATTAATTCACTATTGAGGTAAAACTTATAATAAAAACTATTCCATTTATAGATTAGTTTGTAATTTTGTAGTCGTACAAATAGAAGTTAACTATGATGAATATTCCAGACTCTAAGAATCCTAGAGTCGTTATTATAGGAGGTGGTTTTGCTGGAGTTTCGATGGCAAAGAAGCTAAAGAACAAAAACTTTCAGGTGGTTTTGTTAGATAAGCACAATTATCACAATTTTCAGCCTTTAATGTATCAGGTTGCAACAGGTGGTTTAGAAGCCGGATCAATTGCATATCCTATTCGTAAAATTGTTCAAGAACATAAAGAAACATTCTTTAGAATGGCTTTGGTCGAAAGAATCGATACTGAAAATAAGAAAGTTATTACAGATATTGGAACAATTTATTACGATTATGTGGTAATTGCTACAGGTTCAACCAACAATTATTTCGGGAATAAAGAAATCGAAAAGAATAGTATGGTAATGAAAACCATACCGGAAGCCTTGAATATTCGTAGTTTGATTTTAGAAAACTTTGAATTGGCTTTACAAACCAATGATATGGATGAACGAAGAGCGTTAATGAACTTTGTGATTGTTGGAGCAGGACCTACAGGTGTTGAACTTGCTGGAGCACTTGCTGAAATGAAGAAAGCTGTTTTACCAAAAGATTATCCTGATTTAGATGTTACAATGATGGAAATTAATTTGGTTCAAGGAGCAGATCGAGTTTTAGATGCCATGTCAAAAAAGTCTTCTAAATCTGCCGAAAAGTTTTTAAAAGAATTAGGAGTTAAAATTCATTTAAAAACAATTGTAACAAATTATGATGGAGCCACAATTTCTACAAAAGATGGATTAACTTTTAATACTCAGGCTGTAATTTGGTCAGCTGGAGTAAAAGGAGCTCCAGTTGAAGGAATTGCCGATTCATTAGATCGTGCTACACGAATTAAAGTAAATGAATATAATCAAGTTGAAGGATTTGAAGACGTTTTTGCTTTGGGTGATGTTGCAGCAATGTATGGTGAAAAATATCAATTTGGACATCCAATGATGGCGCAACCTGCAATTCAACAAGGAGAATTATTAGCCGAAAATTTAGCTCGTTTGGTAAACAAACAATCTATGAAAAAGTTTGTTTATAACGATAAAGGTTCAATGGCAACTATTGGAAGAAATAAAGCCGTTGTTGATTTACCAAAACTTCATTTCAGTGGCTTTTTCGCTTGGTTTGTTTGGATGTTTGTTCACTTAATGTCATTAATTGGCTTTAAAAACAAAGCATTGGTTTTTTGGAGTTGGGTTTATAATTATTTTGTTTTCGATAGAGAATCTCGCGTAATTATTCGTCCTTACAGAAAAAATCGTGATATTGTTAAATCGGAAGATTAAATCTCTTGATATTTTTTGTTGTAATTAATCAAAAGTTCAACAAACTTATTATAAGATCTCATACCATCTTTTTGATTATTGATTTTTAAAAATCGACCGTAAAGATGTTTAAAAAAGAACGAAGAAAAGTTTCTTTTACTTTGCCAAAATTCTTCACTTTCAGTAATATTTTGCTGAACTCCGAAGTGTAATTGGTCAAAAAGTTTTAGGTACTCTTCTTCGTTTTTATTTCTATATTCTTTCAAGCAATATTTTAAAGCGTACAAATTCGCAGCATATTGGTATTGTAAATCATTACTTAACTTCATAGTTTTATATCCAAAAAAATTAGCTTCACTTTCACTTGCAATTCCTAATTGATGCGCCATTTCGTGCGCAACAGTAACAGGCATTCCGATTGAAGGAATTTCAATATTTACTTGATTTTCATGTGTAAAAGGATTGAAATATCCGCTAAAACCTGCATAAGATTGCGCAAAAGAGAATAAGGAAGGCTTTACTTCGTTTATTTGATTATTCGTTAAAACCGTTTTTAATTGATTAGAAAGTTTATTGTAATTCCTCTTAGCATCTTTATTGAATGCTTCTAAATCTTTTTTAATAATAATTTTATCGTTTTCATTTTTCGCTAAATCTACCTGAAGATTATTCACAATATCAATCAACTTAAAAGTTATTGTATCTAATTCTTTTTGAGTATAATTTTGCTCTAATTTAAGTTGATATGTGATAGAATGTTTGTAATTATTCAATCCCCAAAGAAGTTGAAATAAACTCATTCCAATTAAAACAACATTCAATAAAAAAAACAAATAATTTTTATATAAACGTTTCTTTAATAACGAATATGTTTTATATAAAATAAAGAAGATAAGAGCAGCATATAAAATATCTCCGACCGAAAATGAAATGAAATTATAAATTGGTCTAAAAATAAAATCAATCCCAGAATAGATTTTTTGATTATATGTATTTGTAAAAAAATCAGGAAGTTTAGGACCAAAAAAATAACAAAATCCTAGAAAAACAATTAGAATAATGAAATGATATTTTTTTTTAAACATTTTATATCTTATTTAGAATAAATAAAAATAATTAATTATATTTGTACTCAATAAAAATAATGAATAATGGGTAAATGTAAAACTTCTTGTGAAGTAATTTATTTTTGTGACGGAAAAAAATGCTGTAGATACAATGAAGAAGCTAAATCGTGTATAAAAAAATTACTTAATGAAAGTGGATTAAATAATTCGGTTTCGTTAGAAAAAATGAAGTGCCAAGGGATGTGCAAAAGTGCTCCTGTTTTTTACATTGATTCCGAAAAAAAATATAAAAAAGAAGTTACAACAAAAAAAGCTAAGAAACTATTTGATAAATATATAGTTGCTTAACTTTTATTTAATTATTGTTTTATTTTGTACCAAATCCGTTTTAAATAAGATTTAAAACGGATTTTATATCTTTTAAGAATATATTACGGAATATATTTCTTGTCGAAATTAGGTTTACGTTTTTCTAAAAAGGCATTTCTTCCTTCAATCGCTTCATCACTCATATAGGCAAGGCGAGTAGCTTCACCTGCAAAAACTTGTTGTCCAACCATTCCATCATCGGTTAAATTCATAGCAAATTTCAGCATTTTAATGGAAATAGGCGATTTTTCTAAAATCTCTTGAGCCCAATCGTACGCAGTTTGCTCTAATTCGTCATGAGGAATTACAGCATTTACCATTCCCATTTCGTAAGCATCTTGTGCGGAATAATTTCTTCCTAAAAAGAAAATTTCTCTAGCTTTTTTCTGTCCAACCATTTTGGCCAAATAAGCCGATCCGTATCCAGCATCGAAACTTGTAACATCGGCATCGGTTTGTTTAAAAATAGCATGTTCTTTACTAGCTAAAGTTAAATCGCAAACAACATGAAGCGAATGCCCACCACCAACAGCCCAACCATTTACAACTGCAATAACAACTTTTGGAGTAAAACGAATTAAACGCTGAACTTCTAAAATGTTTAGTCTATGATATCCGTCTTCGCCAACATAACCTTGATAACCGCGAGCACGTTGATCGCCACCGCTACAAAAAGAATAAACTCCGTCTTTAGGAGAAGGTCCTTCTGAAGATAATAAAATTACTCCAATCGAAGTATCTTCGTGTGCATCACTAAAAGCTCTTAATAATTCAGAAGTTGTTTTAGGTCGAAAAGCATTGCGAACTTCAGGTCGATTAAATGCAATTCTTGCAACTCCATTACATTTTTTATACGTAATATCTTCAAACTCTATGGCTGTTTCCCATTTTATTTGTTCCATAAAAATCATTTTAAACTGTATCAAAGATACGTTATATTATATAGGTATAAAGTTTATAAAGCAATTTTTAGAATATATTTTTCGATTGAGTCTCGAATAATTTCAGCGTGATCAAAAGCCAAAATAGGTAATTCATCAATCGGAAACCATTTAACTGTTTTTGCATCATCCTTAGCCTTGGCTTCGGATAAAGAATCTGTTTCCCCAAAAAATGCAACCGAAATAGTATGGCTTCTTGGATCTCTTTCTGGATTTCCATATGTTTTAATCTGTTTAACCTGAAACAATTTAATATCGGTTTCTTCGAATAATTCTCGTTTTGCTGCTGTTTCTAAATCTTCATTTTCATCAACAAAACCGCCAGGTAAAGCCCAATAATTCTGAAAAGGTTCGTTAAGTCGTTGAATTAACAATATTTCGAATTGATTATCGATTTTTCTAAATAGAGTTACGTCAACTGTAACAAAAATTTTGGGTAGATATTTCATCTTTATAAGATCTTAAGTTGGATTAAAGCTAATAAAATAATGGAAGAGATGGCTAAGAAAATTCCATAAATTGTCGTTTTTGATAAATTCTCTTTAAAATATAATTTCCCAATTAAGCTTCCACCAATTATAACTCCTAAATTCATGGTTATAAAAACTAGAGTAGGGCTGTTGATGAAATTTTTATGAGCTTTCATGTAAAAATAAATATTTAAAAAGTTCAATGAACCTAAGATTAATCCATAAAAATAGAATTTAGAATTTACTTTTCCTTTACTAATTACGACATAGAAAAGTGACACAAAAGCGCAGCATATAAATACTAAAAAAAGTATTGTAGTATAATTTATAGACGGATTTGTTGCGATGATTTTAAATAATGTATCGACAATTCCGTATCCAAAAAAAACAGCTAAGAGATAAAACACATTAAATTTTCCATTATTTGTGGATTTTTTATACAGTAAAAGTATAATAGAAACGAATGAAATAAGGATTACAATGATTTTACTTGAAGTTAATTCTTCATTAAAAAGCTTAAAACTTAATGTAACCGGAATTATTAAAGACATTCTTTGAAAAATATCGGTTTTTGCTAAACCTGAAGTTTTGAGTGATTTATTGAGAAAAAAGAAAATACTTGGCATTAAAAAACCTAAAACAATCACAATAATTGATTGATTTAGGTCTAAATTAATCTGATCGACAGAAATATTGAATAGATTATACGATAATAAAATAGCTGTAAAATAATTAACAAGAACTAAAATAAATAAGTTCTTGATAGAATTGATTTTTAGATATTTTATAAAAAAACCAACTGATAAAGAGGATATTAAACTAATAATTAATGGGAACATTCTTTTAAAATTAAGAAAATACAATATTCTATTTTACATAATATATATTATAGTTCGAACTATAATTACAAATAATTCTTAAAACTTTTCATATTTGACAAATATCTTTATTTTTGCATCGTTTTAAAAAATAAATTAAGTGGAAAATTCTAACGCACAAAAAATTATTAAAAGTCTGCAAGCTGAAGTTGTGGCTAATGGGATTGTTACTGAAAATATTGTTCCGCAATTAAAGAAATTACGTGAATTCGCTTTACTTGAAGAAAAACCTGTTTTGGTTAAAGCTTTACGTTTAGCTTATGAACATATTGAAGAAAATAATGATTTTTTAATCAGTATTCCATCTGACGAACCAATTGAAGAAGAATTAGAAATTAACGCAACGAATACTAATTCAGAAAGCTTTAATTATTTTTTGTCTTTAATGTTAGATTTAAACAATAAGCATAATATTGCCGATTTAAAAGATTATAATCAGCAATTTCAATCATTTTAATATAAAACTATGTTAGCCTTTTTTAGATTAATTGCAGCCTTAGAAGGAATTTCTTATTTGGTATTATTCTATAATATGTTATATAATAAACGAGCAAATCCAGAATTATATCAACAATTATTATATCCAATTGGCATGGCTCATGGCATACTTTTTGTTCTATATGTTGTGTTGGCAATTTATTTAAAAGTTGAATATAAATGGTTTTTAAAAAAGTTAGGATTAATTTTATTAGCTTCTCTCCTACCTTTCGGAACTTTCTATTCAGATTATAAATGGCTTAAAAATTAAAAAAAGTTTTGTATTTAGCTAAAATGTATTACTTTTACAAAAAAATAAGTTTAACTATTCTGTTTTTTTATTAATAATTTAAAAAAAGTTTTTATGAAAAAAATAACTTTACCTTTAATCGCAGCTGTTTTAGGTTTTTCTAACATGAATGCTCAAGAAGGTTTACCTTACAACAAATGGTCAATTGACATTAATGGTGGTTTAACTAAACCTGCTACACCAATGAGCCAAGGATATACTGGAGATACATTCTTCGGTTTTGTTCACGCTGACGCTGGTGTTCGTTATATGTTTAATAACAAATTCGGTTTAAAAGCTGATTTTGGTTATGACTACATGAAAAGTGGAGAAGATTCTGATTATTTCAGAACTAAACATTACAGAGCTAGCTTACAAGGGGTAGCTAATTTAGGACGTATCATGAACTTTGAAGAGTGGACTAGAACTTTAGGGTTACAAGCTCACGCTGGTGCAGGATACTCTTGGATGGAACCAGGAAAAGATTTAGCTTCTAATATTTACGATAAAGATGAAATGGGTCACGTAATCGTTGGTTTAACTGGACAAGTTAAATTAGGTAATCGTGTAGCTTTAAACGCTGATTTCTCTATGATCAATACTATTCGTCAAAATGTAACTTTTGATGGAGGTAATTTCATCGACGCTAACGATAGAGGTTTCAACGGAACTTTCTATAACGCTACTTTAGGTCTTTCTTTCTACTTAGGTAAAAATGCTCAACACGCTGATTGGTATGCAAACGATGGTTTAACTAACAGAGTTGAAGCTTTAGAAAACCGTGTTACAGATATCGAAAACAAAATGGTTGATTCTGATAACGATGGTGTTGCTGATTACTTAGATCTAGAGCCAAATACTCCAGCAGGAAACATGGTTGATACTAAAGGTCGTTCTATTGACTTAAACAAAAATGGTATTCCAGATTCTTACGAGGATTATTTCGATTCAAGATATGCTAAAAAAGGAGATACTTTCTCTTCAGCTGATTCAAACACAGCAGCAGACTTGATCAATCAAGGTTACGTAGCAGTTTATTTCGATTTCGATAAATCTGCTCCTAAAAACGCTGAAGCTACAAACTTCTTAGTTACTTACTTACGTTCTAACCCGAACGCTAATGTTGAAGTTAACGGATTTGCAGATTCAGTAGGAAACCCAAGCTACAACCAAAGATTATCTGAAAAACGTGCTAAAAATGTAGCAAAAATTTTAGAACAATCAGGTATCTCTAGCTCAAGAATTAAAGTAGTTGCTAACGGTGAAGATTCTTCATTCGACGGAAAAAACAAAACTACTTCTAAATTTGCTAGAAGAGTAACTTTCAAAGTAAACTAATTAATAGTTTAAATATTATGAAAAGAGAGGTTTAACGACCTCTCTTTTTTTATTTCTAACTTTCGTATCTTTGCACAAAACATATTTCTCTATGAAATTTAAAGTAGAATCAGAATA
Organism: Flavobacteriaceae bacterium UBA3339; assembly: GCA_002360925.1. GTDB lineage: Bacteria > Bacteroidota > Bacteroidia > Flavobacteriales > Flavobacteriaceae > Flavobacterium. Next base: position 144,810 of record DERN01000014.1, read on the forward strand.
TAAACCAATGGGCGATCAGCCTGCTGCAATCAAAGCTTTATCAGATGGAATTCTAAATAATGAAAGATTTCAAACATTATTAGGAGTTACAGGTTCTGGTAAAACTTTCACAGTTGCCAATGTTATTCAAGAAGTTCAAAAACCTACTTTGGTTTTGGCTCATAACAAAACATTGGCTGCACAGTTATATTCTGAATTCAAACAGTTTTTTCCTGATAATGCTGTAGAATACTTCGTTTCATATTATGATTATTATCAGCCCGAAGCGTATTTACCTGTAACCGGAACTTATATAGAAAAAGATCTTTCGATCAACGATGATTTAGAAAAAATGCGTTTAAGTACTACTTCTTCACTCCTTTCTGGTCGTCGTGATGTATTGGTCGTTGCTTCTGTTTCGTGTTTATATGGTATTGGAAATCCAACTGAATTTAAGAAGAACGTTGTTTCTGTTCAGCAAGATCAAGTTATTTCTAGAACTAAATTATTGCAACAATTAGTTCAATCATTATATTCTAGAACCGAAGGAGAATTCTCTCATGGAACTTTTAGAATTAAAGGAGATACTGTAGAAATATTCCCAAGTTATGCCGATGATCCGTTCAGAATTCACTTTTTTGGAGATGAAATCGAAATGATTGAATCATTTGACTTGTCAACCTCAAAAGTCATTGAACGTTATCCCGTTTTAAATATTTATCCAGCCAATATGTTTGTTACTTCTCCAGATGTTTTACAAAATGCAATTTGGGAAATTCAACAAGATATGGTAAAACAAGTCGATTATTTTAAATCGATCGGAAAGCATTTAGAAGCAAAACGATTAGAGGAAAGAACAAATTTCGACTTGGAAATGATTCGAGAATTAGGATATTGTTCCGGAATCGAAAACTATTCTCGTTATTTAGATGGAAGAGATCCCGGTTCTCGCCCATTCTGTTTATTAGATTATTTTCCGGATGATTATTTAATGGTTATTGACGAAAGCCACGTTACGGTTTCTCAAGTTCATGCAATGTACGGTGGAGATCGTTCTAGAAAAGAAAACTTGGTTGAATTCGGTTTTAGATTACCGGCTGCAATGGATAATAGACCATTAAAGTTTGAGGAATTCGAATCATTACAGAATCAAGTTATTTATGTTTCTGCAACTCCGGCAGATTATGAATTACAAAAATCAGAAGGAATTTATGTTGAACAAATTATCCGTCCAACCAGTTTATTAGATCCAATTATTGAAATTCGTCCAAGTCAGAATCAAATTGAAAATCTAACAGAAGAAATTCATCAACGAGTTGAGTTAGACGAACGAGTTTTAGTTACGACTTTAACCAAACGAATGGCAGAAGAATTAGCTAAATTCTTCACTAAAATCGGAATTCGTTGTCGTTATATTCATTCAGATATCGATACTTTAGAACGTGTTGAAATCATGCAGGATCTAAGAAAAGGTTTATTTGATGTTTTAATTGGAGTGAATCTTTTACGTGAAGGACTTGATTTACCTGAAGTTTCGTTAGTTGCAATTTTAGATGCGGATAAAGAAGGTTTTTTAAGAAGTACACGTTCTTTGACTCAAACAGTTGGTCGAGCTGCTCGTAATATAAATGGAAAAGCGATTATGTATGCTGACAAAATTACAGACAGTATGCAAAGAACAATCGATGAAACGAATTATCGACGTGCAAAACAAATAAAATTTAATGATGATCATGGATTGAAACCTAAAGCGTTGAATAAAAAAATAGACGATTCTTTAACCAATCAATTTAAATCATATAATCAAGAAGAAAACACTTTAAAGGCTGTTTCTGAAACTCCAATTCAATATCTAAATGCAAAAGATATTGACAAGCTGATTAAAGAAAAACGTAAGGAAATGGAAAAAGCTGCTAAAAACTTAGATTTTATGCAAGCTGCTAAGTTACGCGACGAAATAAAAGAATTAACAGATAAAAAGGGTAATTTATAAGTGTTTTTTTTATATTTTTATTAAAAATACATTAACAATGAAAAAAACATTTATGCTATTCTTCTCTTTAATAACTGCAACCACTTTTGTGAGTTGTATTTTTGAACGAGAAGATCGTTACGACGTAAATTATTATCCAAGTCGATACGAACCTGTTATCATGAATCGAGATGCTTTCGAAAAATCAATTTCGTTTAAGGAAGTTCAACCGATGAAAAATGCCGGAAAAATCTATGTTAAAGATCAATATGTTTTCATAGTCGATAAAAATAAAGGCGTTCATATTTACAATAATCAAAATCCAAATAATCCAACTGAATATTCTTATTTAGAAATTCCAGGAGTAACAGATCTTGTAATTAGAAATAACTATATCTATGTAAATCAATCTGTTGACTTAGTTTCCCTAAATGTAAACTTCACATCAAAAACAGTAGACGTTACAAAAAGAATTCGCAATACATTTCCGACAAAAGTTTCTCCTGACGGATATACACAATATGTTGACGAAGGTAAAGTTGTTGTTGATTGGATTAAAAGAAATTAAATATGAAAAAGATATTATATTTTATAGCAATTGCATTTTGTTGTATTCAACTAACGAATTGCGGAAATGATGAATCAGGTTCTAATGAAACGACAAATCCGGGAGGAGATCCTTCTACAGGAAATCCAAATGACGGAAAAGGCGGAAGTTTAGCCGTTTTTGCATTAAAAGGAAACTATTTATATACAGTAGATTATAAAACACTTCATGTTTTTCAGATTGCCGATCCGGCAAATCCAATTAAAGTAAATGATGTACAAATTGGTTTCGATATTGAAACGTTGTATTCGTTAGACAATTATTTGTTTATGGGAGCTCAAAGCGGAATGTATATTTATGATATTACTAACCCTGAGAATCCGACAAAAATGTCCGAAGCAAGACATTTTACTGCTTGCGATCCTGTTGTAGCAAATCAAACACATGCTTTTGTTACCTTGCATTCGAATACAGCTTGTGGCGGATCGATCAATAGTTTAAATGTTTATGATATTGCTGATATTAAAAATCCTCTTTTAGTTCATCAACGTAATTTAGTTTCACCAAAGGGATTGGCTCTTTACAACGATTATTTGGTAATTTGTGATGATGAATTAAAGATTTTTGATATTTCAAATCCTGTTCAACCTACTTTATTAAAAGCATTTAACAAACAATATACCGATGTGGTAATTTATAATAATATTCTGTTTGCTTTTGGTCCAAACCAGATTTCGCAATATAAATGGCAGAATAATGATTTTACTACTTTAGAACAAATTAGTTCATTAAGTTATTAAAGAAAAAGCATTCAAATTGAATGCTTTTTTTGTAGTATCTTTGAGTCAATTTTGAGAATATATGACAAATAACGATATTTTAAAGAAGTTGCGCGTTGCACTTCAGTTAAGAGATGAACAAATTGTAGAAATTTTAGAATTAGTTGATTTTAGAATTTCTAAAGGAGAAATAGGAAACTTCTTTAGATCAGAAGATCATCCGAAATATGTAGAATGTAAAGATCAAATTCTTCGTAACTTTTTAAATGGTTTAGTCATTTTCTTACGAGGAACCAAAGAAGATCCTAAAAAACCAATGGAAGTTTTAGCTGGAATTGCTTCTTCTAAGAAACCTCTAACAGAAAAGAAAACGCTAGAAATTAAACCTACAGTAAGTAAAACAAAAAACATAACAAAACCCAAACCTAGTTTTAAAGGTAAAAATAATACAGCTCCTAAAAATCCTATGAAAAAAGAAATCTTAGGAAATGTAAAGTTTAACAACGGTAAACCAAAAAAGAAAAACGATCAATAAGATCGTTTTTCTTTTTTAACCTTTATAAAAAATCCAATTTTCTATTATTTTTTTTCCTTGTGGAGTTAAAACAGATTCGGGATGAAACTGAACACCTCGTATATCATAAAAAGCGTGTTTTAAAGCCATAATATTTCCCAAATCGTCTAATGCGGTCGGAATAATTTGTTCAGACACCTTTAAAGGTTTTACACTCCAAGAATGATAATGTCCAATCTGAATTCCTTCCGATAATTCGTTCCACAAATAATCTGACTCGATAATGTTCAATTTAGAAGAAACACCATGTAAAGGTTTTTCTAGATTGATTAATTCGCAACCAAAATATTCGGCAATTGCCTGATGTCCTAAACAAATGCCTAAAATGCTTTTTTTATCTTTATAAAAATCGATAATTTCTAATAGTTTCCCCGCTTCTTTCGGAATTCCCGGACCTGGAGAAAGTACAATTTTGTCGAATTTCTCTAACTCTTCCAAATATACATCATCGTTCAAAAAAACTTCTACTTCTACTCCATCAAAACATTCTAAATAATGAATGATATTATATACAAAAGAATCGTAGTTATTTATTACAGCAATTTTCATCAATAAAAAACCTCTCGTTTAGAGAGGTAAAATTAGGTTTTATATACAAAATGTACAACTAAAACTTGTTTTCTATTTCTGCGGCTTGCAATAACAAATAATGCATATCGGTATTTTTCATAAAAGGTTTGTGTAAATTACTTCCCGGACCAAACATAGCAACTTCTACATAATCGGCTGAGTGATCCATTGAAATCCATCCGACAGAATTATAATTCTTTTGAATTTCGGCAAAAGCTTTAAACGGCAAATGTTTGTAATTGTACAAACCATCGTCGCCTTTGCTTAATCCGTTATAATATGAAGCGATTGTTTTTGCTTCATCATCTGAAATTTCAACATGAATCAAACTTTTTATATAATCGCGAATTTGATTTTCGGATTGATTATTTTTAATACTGTTAAGAATATATTCGTTTGTATAATTATACTTTGCCAAACTATCGAAATGCTCATTTGCATATTTTCCATAAATCATTCCCGGATTTGCATTTCCGTGATCTGTCGTAATTACAACCAACGTATTTCCATCTTGTTCGGCAAATTTCATTGCAACTGCGATTGCTTCATCGAATTGTAATTGCTCGTGAATTAAAGCCGAAACATCGTTTGCATGCGCCGCCCAATCTACTTTTCCAGATTCAACCTGAAGTACAAATCCTTCTTTGTGATCTTTCATTTGATTGATTGCAACATCTGTCATTTCAGCCAAAGTTGGAATTTTATCGGTTAATTCTTTCGATTGTTTTCGATCGATTTCATAAGGCAACGCATCATAATCAAAAACGCCTAATAACTTTTTTGACTTAGTAGTATTTTTTAATTCAGATTTGGTTTTGGCAACTACATAATTCTGTTTTCCAAAAGCCTGATATAGATCTTTTTTATCTTTTCGATGTTCAGAATCGAAATATTGTTGTCCGCCTCCAAGTAAAACATCATAACCAATTCTAAGATATTCTTCGGCAATTGCAGCCTGATTATTTCGACTTTTAATTGAAACCGTAAAACCTGCCGGAGTTGCATGCGTAATAGGAACTGTTGTTACACAGCCCGCTTTTTTACCTTTTAATTTAAATTTTTGCCAAATTGGTAAATTTTCTTCTCCGGAAGGACTAATGTTTAATGAACCATTATTTACACGAGCTCCACCACCCCAAGATGAACTTGCAGCAGCCGAATCTGTAACGATTGACGAAGCCGAAGCCATATCCATTAATCCACGAGAAACTTTATTTTCTGTGTAAAGTTGAAGCCAATTTCCACTTTTTCCTAAAATTCGATTCGAATACATATTTGCTAAATTCAACGTTCCGGAACTCATTCCGTCACTTACCATAAAAATGATATTTTTAGCTTTTTTATTTATAAAATTGTTTGTTTGATTATTAGAAGGTGTTCCTGCTAAAGTTTCTAAGGGATTTACCAAAGTTGATCCTAAAGCTGCTAATCCTCCTAATTTGAAAAAACTTCTTCTTTTCATTTTAATATTAATTTTATACAAAATTAGGCAAACAAAACTGCTGCCTAATTTTAAAATATTAAGTTTACATTAACTATTTCGTTATTCAAAATCGACTAAAATCTGATTTTGTAACAAATCTTTAAAGTTTTCGCGTTTTCTAATTAAGTATGTTTGTTCGTTATAAACTAAAACTTCGGCTGGCTTAAAACGTGAATTATAATTCGAAGCCATTGAAAAACAATAAGCTCCGGCATTATGGAAACATAAAATATCGCCTTCTTTTATTTCGGCTATTTTTCGATTGCTTGCAAAAGTGTCGGTTTCACAAATATATCCTACAATTGAATAAAAACGTTCTTTACCTTCGAAATTTGAAACATTCGTAATATGATGATACGAATTATAAAACATTGGACGAATTAAATGATTAAAACCTGAATCGATTCCTGCAAAAACTGTAGATGTTGTTTGTTTTACAACATTTACTTTAGCCAAGAAAAAACCTGCTTCGGAAACCAAAAACTTTCCTGGTTCAAAAACTAAAGTTAAATCTTTTCCGTATTCTTTACAAAATTGATTAAAACGCAACGATAATTTTTCGCCTAATTCTTCGATATCGGTTTCTAAATCGCCTTGTTTATAAGGAACTTTAAATCCGCTTCCAAAGTCGATAAAATCTAAATTCTTGAATTGTTTAGCTGTTTCGAACAAGATTTCGGCTGCATACAAAAATACTTCAATGTCTAAAATATCAGATCCTGTGTGCATGTGGATTCCGTTTACTTTCATCTTCGTATTTTCAATAATACGTAAAATATGAGGTGTTTGGTGAATCGAAATTCCGAATTTACTATCGATATGTCCAACCGAAATATTACTATTTCCTCCTGCCATTACGTGCGGATTGATTCGAATACACACCGGAATTTTTGGATGTTTGGTTCCAAATTGTTCCAAAATAGACAAATTGTCAATATTAATATGAACGCCTAATTTAACCGCTTCTTCAATTTCTTCTAACGAAACTCCGTTTGGCGTAAACATGATATCATCAGGACTAAAACCTGCTTCCAAACCAAGTAAAACCTCTTGTATAGATACGGTATCTAACCCACTGCCCTTCTTCTTCAACAACTTTAAAATGGAAATGTTAGTTAGTGCTTTGGCTGCATAATTGATCTTTAAGTGTTTAACATTTTGAAAAGCATCTTGAAGACGTTGAAACTGTGATTCGATTTTGTTGCCGTCGTAAACATACGTTGGGCAACCATACTCTTGAGCAATGTTTAATAATAAATTTGTATCCATTTTAATTTAATATGTTGTTGAATTAAGTTGCAAAATTAAAAATATCGCTGAATATTTGGTAGGTTTAGTCTAGAAAGATAAAAAAATATTAATTCTTAAAAAGTCTAAGTTTTTAAGAATCAGAACATCGTGTTTTTTTAGTTTATAAAAATCTAAAAACATCAGATAAAGTTATTGCGCAATCAAAAAATCATTCTATATTTGCACCACAATTAACGAAGGAAACAACGTTAAGGAGAAATGGCAGAGTGGTCGAATGCGGCAGTCTTGAAAACTGTTGACTGTAACAGGTCCGGGGGTTCGAATCCCTCTTTCTCCGCAGCTTAAGGTTCGGGAAGATACTCAAGCGGCCAACGAGGACGGACTGTAAATCCGTTGGGAAACCTTCGCAGGTTCGAATCCTGCTCTTCCCACAGTTAAAAAACCCTGTGTTTTAAAGGGTTTTGGGAGTATTCTTTACAAACACTTATTTTATAAAGGATGCCTAAAATTTTGAAAACCTATGACTAATTGAAAGTCATAGGTTTTTTGTTTTTACATCAATAAGCCCATAATTTTCAAAATTGCGCATAATTTTTATGGCAAATTCATGGCACTTTTATTTTTTTTAAAAAAGTGCCACGAATTTGAAAGAAAATCTAGTAATGGCAAGGGGTTAACGAGGTTTACATCTTGATTTACGAGCATTTTAATTCGACATTTATTAATCCAAAAAAGTTGAATTATGTTAGAGAAAAGCTTTTCAATTAATTTCTTTTTAAAAATGAATAAAAAGAAGGTAGATTTAAGGTATGTGTATTTAAGAATTACGGTTGATGGTATCCCGAGAGAAACTTCTATTTGTCACAAATGGGACATTAAACGTTGGGACCAAAAGTTAGAACGCGCGATTGGAACTAAAGAAGACGCTAAAGTGCTCAATCATCTTCTAGAATCGATTGTTATTAATATCAATACTTATAAACTTGAATTAATACATAAAAGAGAAACGATTACTTCTCAAATTCTAATGGATCATGTTCAAGGTAAAGTTGCAAGTAAAACAAAAGTTTTAGAAGAATTCCAACGACATAATGATGAAATGTTTGAACTTATTCCCAAAGAATATGCAAAAAGTACGTATGATCGTTACGTTACAGCAAAATCACATGTAAATGATTACATAAAACATAGATATAATAAAAATGATATAGAATTTAGAGAATTGAACTATGATTTTATAATCAATTATGAGCATTATTTAAAAACAGTTCGAAATTGTTCTAACAATACATCAATAAAATACATTTCTAATTTTAAAAAGATTGTCTTACGTGCCATTGCAAAAGATATCATTTCTTCCAATCCTTTTGTTCGATATAAACCCAAAAAAAACAAGGTAGATAAAAAGCCACTTAGTTTAAAGGAAATTACTCTGATCGAAAATAAAGAATTTAAAACAGATCGATTATCTATAATTCGTGATATTTTTATTTTTCAATGTTATACAGGATTATCATACGTAGATGTTAAAGAGCTCAAAAAAATAGATTTAACAGAAAGCAACGATGGAATTATTTGGATTAAAACTAAACGCCAAAAAACTAACTCTAACATCTCAATACCTTTATTACCTAAAGCTATAGAAATCGTTCGGAAATATGAAAACGATGACAAATGCCTTACAACAAATAAAGTGTTACCTGTCCGCTCAAATCAAAAAATGAATGAATACTTAAAGGAAATAGCTTCTTTATGTGGAATTTCTGCAGATTTAAACACGCACAAAGCAAGAAGAACCTTTGCAAGCACTATAACTCTTGCAAACGGTGTTCCTATTCATGTAGTTAAAGAAATGTTAGGTCACCATTCTGTTAAACAAACCGAGGAATATGCATTAACAGAAGAAGAAGCCATAGGAAAAGAAATGAAAACTCTCACGCAAAAGCTCGAAAATATCTCATTAGGACCTAGCAATACAAGTGTTAGGAAGAATTTGCTAGAAAATCTAAATAAAATTAATCTTGATGATGATAAACTAAATCTTTTAAACGAAATAATAACAAAACTACTCTAATTATTAATTTTCTATTTTCTGATATATAATAAGAGATTACCCTTAATAAAAAGGGGAATCTCTTTATTCATTTAATTTAATTTATTTTTCAGCTATTTCATTCTCTTTATATTGCTGGACGATTTCAATTGCATTTTCAACTACATCAGTAAGAGCTACGATAAAATCATTATTGCCTGCAATATCTATAGCATGCTTTATAGCTTCAATTTCTTTAGGTATTACTTCAAAAGATACATCTTTTTTCACCTGATGCATTCCTCTTAGCAAAAGCTCTACAATTTCAGGAGCCGTACGTCCTCGTAAATGTCGTTCCTGTCTAATGATAATATAATCAAACATTTCCGCGGCTAGTTCTCCACATTTTATAATATCTTCATTTCGACGGTCCCCTACCCCTGCGATAATGCCAATTTTACGATTAGCCTCCACTTGTTTCAACATTTCACCGATAGCTTTATATCCTGCGGGATTGTGTGCAAAATCTATCATAACTTTGAAATTTTGAAATTCAAAAATATTTATTCTTCCAGGAGTAAATTTTGGACCAGGAACAAACTGTTTTACAGCTGACTGAATTATTTCGACAGATATACCTTGCAAGTAACAAGCGAGTATTGCGGCTAAAATATTTTGTACCATAAAAGAAGCGGTACCATCAATAGACAAGGGAATATCTTCTATTTTGCTTATTCTTACGTTCTGTCCTTTATCTCTTATGCTTAAATATCCATTTTCACAAAAAGCTAATACCGTATCTTCAAAAGCTAGTTCATTTTCAATGATTACGTTCTGATTAAGGAAAAAATACGCTTTATTACAATCTAACTGCTTTGCTACTTTCATGCAGTAGCTATCTTCTGCATTTAGAATAGCCCATCCACTGGTTTTAACACTTTCTACCACAACCGCTTTAACTTTTGAAAGATCTTCCAGTGTATTAATTTCATTCATCCCTAAGTGATCATTAGTAATATTGGTTACGATTCCAATATCACAATTTTTAAAACCGAGCCCCTCTCTTATAATACCGCCTCTTGCTGTTTCTAACACAGCAAAATTTACTGTTGGGTCTTTTAGAACATATTTAGCGCTTAAAGGTCCGGTGGTATCTCCTTTTTCCAACATTTTACCATGTATATATATTCCATCTGATGTTGTAAGACCTACCTTGAAACCTGCTTTCTCTGCAATGAAAGCTATTAATCTTGAAGTAGTAGTTTTACCATTTGTTCCGGTTACAGAAATTATAGGAATTGAAAACTGGTTCTCTTCAGGAAAAAGCATTTTTACGACAGCTTCACCCACTTCACGCCTGGATCCTACTGTTGGTGACAAGTGCATTCTGAATCCAGGTGCTGCATTAACTTCCAAAACGGCACCTCCAGTTTCTTTTAATGATTTTGTTATATCAGTTGAGATAAGATCAACACCACATATATCCATTCCCATTACATAAGAAATTCTTTCGGCTATAAATTTAATATCACAATGGATAATATCAGTAACATCAATTGCGGTCCCTCCCGTACTTAAATTAGCTCCTGATTTAAGGAAAATGTATTTTCCTCTCTCAGGAATTGAATTCAGTGAAAATCCTTCTTTTGAAAGTAAGTAAACAGATTCTTCGTCGATCTTTATTTTAGTAAGCATTTTTTCATGACCTTTTCCTCTTAATGGATCAGTATTTACCAATTCTACTAATTCAATCACTGTGTGAATACCATCCCCGACAATATGTGCAGGAATCCTTTTAGCCGCTGCTACTACTTTATGGTCAATAATAAGAATTCTATAATCTTCACCTTCAATAAAACGCTCAAATATAACGTCTTTGCTGTATTTTTGAGCTTTTACGAAAGCCAATTCAACTTCTTGTCTTGTTTTTAAATTTACACAAGCACCTTTACCCTGATGTCCGTCTAAGGGTTTTACAGCCATCGGAAATCCAACTTCACGTATTGCTTGTTCGATTCCTTCAGATGATGCACAACATATACCAAATGGAACGGGAATAGAAGCATTCTGAAGAATTTCTTTTGTAATCTGTTTATTACCAGCGGATTCTACAGCTATGTATCCCGTCTTATTTGTGATTGTTGCTTCTATAACTTTTTGATTAGCGCCATATCCTAATTGTACAAGAGATCGATTGTTTTTTCTATAAAATGGAATCCCTCTTTTTATTGCTGCATCTACTATGCTTTGAGTAGAAGGCCCTAACCGATTGTTTTCATATAGCCGCTTCATCTCTACTAAATCAGGTTCTAAATTGTAGTGCGTTCCTTCTATTAATGCTTCAGCAATTTTTACAGCTGTTTTTGCCGCATATACACCTACTTCTTCATCTATATAATTAAATACAACGTGATAAACTCCTTTATTGTATGTTTCACGTGTTCTTCCAAACCCAGTGTCCATTCCCGCTAAAGTCTGAATTTCCAACGCAATATGTTCAATCACGTGTCCCATCCATGTCCCTTCCTTTATTCTTATGAAAAAGCCCCCTGGAACTCCTTCAGAACATCGATGAGAATACAAACTGGGCAAAAGCAGCTTTATTCTTTCATAAAATCCACTAATTTTATTTGTCGGAAAATGCTCTATCTCCTCCAAATCTAGAATCATATGAATTAACAACTCTCTGCGAATACTCCAAATATTTGGACCTCTTAAAACGTTGATCTTTTTAATTTTCATATTTTTTATTTTGAATTTACCAATAATTTACTGCGCTGACAATTTTTTTAACTTATTAATATTCAATTATTATTGAATTCGATTTGTTTTTTTTTGTAATTTAAAAGAATAAAAAACTATGAGTATAAAAGGGAAATTAATTATTGTCGGGGGTGCTATCAACATCGGTGAAAATGCTATAAGTCCCTCCGGAATGAAAAGTACCAGCCAAGATTTCTTTTTTGAGAATGGAATTCTCAAAAGAATACTAGAGGCCTCTAAACTGGGGCAACAGTCGCGCATCGAAATTATTACCACAGCATCCCAAATGCCAACTGAAGCCGCCAAGACTTACATTAATGCATTTTCACTGCTTGGTGCAAAAAATGTATCTCACCTTCCAATTGAAAATAGAAAAGATGCTGTTGATTCAGATCATATAAAAAGGCTTCAGTCAGCAGATGTCGTATTGTTTACCGGAGGAGATCAACTTAGATTAACTTCAACCTTAGGCGGTACCTTATTTCATCAGACTCTTCTACAAAAATATTACCATGAAGAATTCATCTATGCCGGGACATCTGCAGGTGCCGCGGCAGCTTCTTCTAGTATGATTTATGAAGGCGAAAGTTCCAACGCTCTATTGAAAGGCTCTGTTGAAATTAATAGTGGTTTAGGACTAATTGATTCCATTATTGTAGATACACATTTTATCCATAGAGGAAGAATAGGTCGACTTTTTCAAGCTGTGGTAGGAAATCCAATGAAAATAGGAATAGGGTTGGGTGAAGATACCGGCTTGTTAATTGAAAACAATAATAAGATGACAGCGATCGGATCCGGTAATGTTATTCTAGTTGACGGACGGGAGATACTAGATACTAGTCTTACGCAAGTAGCCATTGGGCAACCTATTTCAATCAGCCATCTAATATCGCATGTAATGACACGAAACGACATTTTTTATCTAGATGAAAATAAGATTGTAATTAAAGATTCGCAGTATAAACAAAAAAACGAAAAATCATGAAAATTATCATACACGGTGGTTTTTTTTCTGAGTCAGCAACAAATCACACAACAAAGATTCAAAAACAAGCTGCTCTGAAAGAGATCGTAACAAAGGGTTTTAATTTTATGCACGATCATACGGCTTTAGAAACGGTAATTTACACCGTTGGGCTTTTGGAAGATAATCCTTTATTTAATGCTGGAACAGGTTCCCAAATTCAATCAGATGGATCCATAAGAATGAGTGCCGCGATAGCAGACGGACAAAATTTAAATTTTGCGGGAGTTATGAATATTCAAAAAGTAAAAAATCCCATAAGAGTAGCTGAACAATTACTCCCGCTACAGGATAAAGTTTTGTGCGATTCCGGAGCTACCCTATTCGCCCGAAGGAAAGGTTTTGAATTTTATGATCCTGAAACAGTTGAAAGAAAAAAAGAGTATCAAGAAAAAATAAAAAACAAACCTATTAGTACGGTTGGATGCGTTTGTTTTGATGTTAATGGTCAAATTGCAGCAGCAACTTCAACAGGAGGAAAAGGATTCGAAACCGTTGGAAGGATATCTGACTCTGCTACTGTTGCAGGAACTTATGCTAATTCGTTTTGTGGTGTCAGTATTACGGGTGTGGGAGAAGATATAGTTCGTGTTGCGTTAGCAAGTAAAATTGTCACTCGTGTCACAGATGGAATGCCCATCGAGGAAGCCTTTAAAAAATCTTTCAAAGAGTTATCTTCTATCGATGGTTTTGCCGGAGCTATATCAATAGATTATCTGGGTAATATTTACCATTACGAATCGCATCCAACAATGACTTTTTCTTCTTTTGACGGACAACATTATACTATATTTTCTTAATCTAAATCACTCCTCTTTAATTACATTCTTGAAAAGAAGAAAAAACCTAATCATATGTTTATGGAAATAGAAAAATTCTTTTATGGTGAAGATGGTATTCATTTTATACCAGAAATTGTGATAAGAACTATTATTATGTTCCTGATAATTCTTGTTTTTTTGAGGTTAATAGGAAAAAGAGGCGTAAAACAACTTTCTGTATTTGAACTTGTCGTAATTATAGGACTTGGATCGGCAGCCGGAGATCCTATGATATATAAAGAAATTGGAGTCATAACTACTTTAACAGCTTTTACGATAATACTTATATGTTATAAAATTCTAACAAATTTAGTTTTTAGATATAAACCGATGGAACATTTGGTAGAGGGCAAACCTATTACTATTATTAAGGATGGACTATTCGAAATCAATAATTTTAAAAAAGAAACTTTAAGTAAAGATGAATTCTTTATGGAATTAAGGCTTAAAGGAATTTATCATTTGGGGCAAGTTTCATGTGCTATTTTGGAAATATCTGGAGAAATAAGTGTATATTATTTTGACGACGAGGAAATTAAACACGGTTTACCCATTTTACCTGAGTATGAGACCAAAATTGTTTATAAACCATCTGCTGAAGAGTTTTATTCTTGCTTATTTTGCGGTTTTACATTAAATTTTTTAGCAGAAACCAGCTGCCATTGTCCTCGTTGCAAAAAGAATGAATGGCTTCTTTCGAGTAATATTAAAAGGAAATAATGAAACTTATCTTTATGATATGTATTGCTAAAAGCTTTTAGTTTGTATACATAATAACAAAGCCTTAAAAAATTTAAGGCTTTGTTATTTATTATAGATACCTTCTCAGGGTCCATGCCATCATTTCATGCTGTTGCATCAATCCTGTAAGAAAATCTGACGTTCCTTGATCACTGTATTTCTCTTCAGATTCTTCTACTCCTACTCGTAAATTTCGTATAATTGTTTCATGATCCGCCAGTAATTCTTTTATCATATCCAGATTATTTGCTGGATTTTTCCCAGGTGCTTCTTTTAAGGAAGAGCTTTTAGCGAATTCACTTGTAGTTCCAATTGCCATACCTCCTAATTGACTTACGCGTTCTGCAATCTCATCAATTGCTTTTTGGACTTGTTCATAATGGTTTTCGAAAAGCTTATGTAATTCCATAAAATTATCACCTTGTACATTCCAATGATATTTTCGTAGCTTAAAGTAGAGAATGTGTGCATCTGCAAGACAATTGTTTAAAATTAAACATACTTCTTTCAAATTTTTCTTTGTGATTCCAATGTTTGGTTCCATAGCATATAAATTTATAGTTTATAATTAAAAATACAAAATTTTAGGAATTAATGGTCGTCTATACTAAAAATAGCCCGTTATAATTCTTAAATTAATAAAAATTAAGTTAGTATGATTGAAGCAAAATTTGGACCAGAAAAATCAAATCTCCCATGTTATTTTACCTAAAAAATCAAATAAAATATTTTTTTTAGGAAACCAACAGTTAAAAAGATAATGCCTACTCCCGTAGGAATAAGCATTACCGAAAGAACTAAAGGTGAGAACGCGAAATATTTTTCACTTTCTCTTAGTTCTAATAATTAACTAAATCAATACGATCATTATTTAAAGCTTTGTTCTATTCTATTCAAGAAATCTTGAAATTCCACAGCCTCATCGGCAGGAACACGTTTTGTCAGCTCCACCCCTCTTTTTTGGTACTCATTCAGTTTGTCACCCAATTCTTTTAGTGCTTCTTTATCATGGTGGCTTGTTGCAACCGCATAATCATGAGCAAATGAGGCATATTCCAAAGCGAATTGATTTGCCTCTTTATATTTAAATGAAGGAACTTCTATTTCAATTGACTGTTCACTGTCATTTTGATCATCATGTACATTTTCTACTGGCGGATCCGCCATGGGTACTTGTTGTTGATTTTCTACCTTTTTACAAGAGAGTAATAGTAATGATGTAAGCAATAATGTATAAATATATTTTAACATATCTTAAATTTTAACGTTATTTTTATTTATGTATCCAATTTGATGCCAAGAATGTAATTATATAATTACATAGAATTAAATTCACTAAAACTTCTCCGGCTAAGATGCAGATATTCATAATATTAATATGATTGTATAATAACTGCAAATAGTTATATATTTGCTTATCTCACCTTTTTTAATTACTTGAAATCCCTCTTATAAAAGAAGACTTTATTGGTCCTCCGCTATGGTGGGGTTTTCTGCTAAAGAATATAGAAGGTGAGATGTTTATTTTCTGCGGAGGGCTTTTTAAACATCTCAATAGATTAGGTAATCGATATATAGAACGCCACCTCTAAAGGTGGCGTTTAACATAACATTTTTTTATTATTACGATACATTAGTAATTTTAAATATTATAGTAACTTCTAAAAGCAATATTGTTTGCTATAAGTCTCTATTACTTCAAGCTTCTGAACTATAATTTTTAAATTATTTACTAAATACTATCGATTTCGTCCGCGACCTGAACCAGAATTAGATCTATTTTTCCCGGAAGCTAAACCTCCCATACGGGCTATTCTTGTTCTTTTGGCTTTACTCATCGAAGCAAATCCTCTGTTCGAGGTATCTCCTGTGCTTCTGTTTGAAGATCTAGAACCTGATGAAGAATTTCCCCCTCTAGAATCTGATCTCGAAGAAGAACTTCCACTTCTTGAGTTTGATCCTGAAGATGAACGTCCTCCACGACCACTATTGGTACGAGAACTTGAATTTCCTGTGTTAGAAGAGCTTCTTCCTGATCCAGAGTTTGAACTACTTCTTGAGCTTGAGCTTCTTGATCCAGAACCTCTGCTAGATTGTGAAGATCCTCTACTAGATCCTGAATTTCTACCTTGAGAACGCGAACCGCCAGATTGGTTTCTTGAGCGTCCTTTTGATACGAATCTCCCCTGAGAATCTCTTGGATGCTGGTCTTCAAACTCGTCATCTTCATCATCATCCCAATCTTCGTCGTCTTCGTCATCATCTTCATCATCCCAATCTTCGTCATCCCAATCTTCATCGTCTTCGTACTGATTAGAATGCCCATCATTGAAATCATCTTCAAAATCTGAAAAATCGTCATCATATTCATCATCATTTGAACCGTCTTCGTAGCCATGTTCATATCCTAGTTGATAAATTTCTTCATG
Organism: Flavobacteriaceae bacterium UBA3339; assembly: GCA_002360925.1. Classification (GTDB taxonomy): domain Bacteria; phylum Bacteroidota; class Bacteroidia; order Flavobacteriales; family Flavobacteriaceae; genus Flavobacterium. The sequence continues at coordinate 161,778 of DERN01000014.1, forward strand.
GATCATACTCATGTCTTGGTTGTGTGATCCTCCTTGAGATCCCCTCGAATTGGATCTTCTATTATTATTATTATTTCTTGAATTCATAATTTTTTCTGTTTTTGATTTTACATTTGAGTTGCCGGCTAACTCTATCTATCTAAAATAATTGCAATACACGTACCCTAAACTTATCTTCATTTAATACATAGCAAACCCTAAATATTTTGAGAAAAGTTATCTGTTTATTGCAGGATGTAGGTTTATAAATGATTTGTATCATTTTAACTTTTTGAACTTATTTTACTTTTCATGGCTCTTTAAGACATGTTTTTGAGTATATAATTTAATCAACTTAGTAATAAAACATTATTATTAAAAAAAAATATAAAATATATAATAAATACAAAAATAATAACATTAAAATAGATGTGTCGCTAAAAAAATATGTAATATAAATTCTTTCTATGCGATTATCTTTTGATTTTATTTTTTTTCTTCATCTCAATAAATTTTTATTGTTGATGTATAAGAAATATACATTCTGTAAAAGAATTCCTCACAAAGTAGACGTTTTAGTTCTGGTTAAAAATATTAAAATGAACCAATTGTTTAATTCAACAACTGTTTTTTCTTAAATTCCTATTTATAGTACACAATTTGTTAACTTAGCTATTAAAATATCTCACCATGAAAAAACGACTACATGAAGTATCTACTCCAATAGATACTGTAAAAGCAACGAATGCTTTTATGAAAATTTCACCAAAATACTATGCTGAAGAATATAGCAGTCATAATAAATTACACAACAAAAATGTGGTGATCACAGCTGCCGATAATGGAGTAAGCAAAGCAATTGCATTTGCATTTGCAAAAGAAGGAGCAAACATTGCATTAATCTACAATCATCAGAGCAAAGAAAAAGAAGTTAAAGGTCTTGTAAAGAAAATAGAAGAAATGGGACGAAAAGCATGGTTGTTTAAATCTTGTACTTTTGATGAGTTTAAATGCAAGCGATTATTACAGAATGTTCTAAAAAAAATTGATAGTATTGACGTATTAATCAATACGTTTCCGATTTATAATAAGAAAAGCTCAGAAACGGGCCATTACTTATTGCGAAAAACAGATACGCTTAAAATCCAGTCACTCTTTACAATCGGAAAAATTGCTCCTGAGTTTATGTCGCAAAGCGGTGTAATCATCAATTCTGGTACTTTATGTGCTTATGCTGAACCCGATCAACTTGTATTTTATTCGGCTTTAAAGGCAGCAATTAAGAATTATACCCATGAGATGAATCGTTATATCTCATTAAATAAACACAATCTTCGAATTAACGGTATTACTACAGGTTTTATTTGGTCTGAGACCTTACCAGACGCGTTGCCAGACTATGAACATTTACCCGTTAACATAGACTCAAGTGTACCACTACATCCCTATGAGGTTGCTCCATTATATGTATTTCTTGCTTCAGATGACGCACGTTCCATCGCTGGGCAAACGATTGATGCTGGTGGAAAAATTCACAGATATTAAGTCCCGAAATTACGCAGTATTAGTAGTGAAGAACGTAAGACTATAATCCGGTCTATTATATACTTCATAAAATAATAAAGAAAATCCCTTTAGATTAAAATCTAAAGGGATTTGCATTTTCTTTCTCATAGCATTTAATTTTATTGAGAGAGCTGTATGTAAAATATAAGACTCTTATATTCTAAAAGTATTTATTAATTTTCTAAATAAAAAAATTATAAAATAAAATTCACAACTAACATAATTTAATTTCTCTTAAAAACAGCTCTCTCTTATAAATTATATAGATTTGACCATAGGTGATCAAAGATGGACTTATTATTCTTCTGCAGCCTCAAAATTCACATGTTGTTCTGCAATATCAGTTAAGTGGGCATCAGTTTGTTCTTCCTCTTCGAGTGTTGTTTCCAACAAATCGGCAATTCTATCGTATCCTAAGGTTAAAGCCAATTGTACCAATCCACCGTAGGTAGCAATTTCGTAATGTTCCACTTTCTGCGCACCTAAAATTATAGCTACATCTCTCGTCATTGTCTCTTCGTCAGTCTGTTTCACCATTTCGTTTACTTCTTTAAGTATCCCTACAATAGCTTCGCATTTCTTTTTTTTAGGTTCCTCTCCCAAAAGTCGAAAAACTTTTTCCAAACGAAGAATATGTTTTTTAGTAACCAATTCGTGATCTTCAATCGCATCCTGCAACATTTCTGTTGTAGCTTGGACTTTCACCTTTTCCAAAGCTTCTTTAATTTCCTGCTCGGCATAATAAATATCATAAAGCGCATTCAGAAAAAATTCCTCAAGACCATGGCTCTTTTCATTTTTACTAGTATTTTTTTTATCCTTGTTACTTTCCGTACTTAAAGCAGAATCCGATTTACGTTCTGATTTGTCATTTGTACTTGTACTTGATCCTTTTTGAGAGGTTTTATTTTTATCGTCCATCATAATTCTAATTTTAAAATTTCTATAACTAATTCTTAAAATCTGTCTTTTCTCCCTCCGAAGCCAAAATATCTCTTTCCAGAATTTTTGTGATTTTCATTATTCTGTTTAGAATCATTATCTTGATTTGAATGGTTTTTATGATTCATACCATCATTCTGATAGCTACGATATTCTTTTGAACCAGTTTGTCGTTCATAATCTTTATCATGATTTGATGATTGATTTTTAGATCCTTTATTCTGAGTTCCGTAAGTATTTGCTTCTTGGTTCCCGTATCCTTGGTTTCCGTATCCTTGGTTTCCGTATCCTTGGTTTCCATATCCTCGATCTTCGTAATTTTCGTTAAATCTTTGATTTCCGTACTTATTTCCTTGATTATTGTCATTTGTGAAATTTCCAGCGCTAGATCTTCTTGACGAATTTCGTTGTTCATTACTGCTAGCACTTGTACCATAGCTTCGATTTCGGTTATGCTTTTCTGAAAAAGCTCCACTGGTATTATTTTTCCCTTGATTTCCGTTCCAACCATCGTCATAAGAGTCACCATAAGAGTCATTATCAAATGAATGATGGCGGTTAAAATCATTTTCATAATCAGAAAAATCGTCGTTGTAACCTTCGTCATCTGATCCATCTTGAAAGCCATTTTCATATCCTAATTGATAAATTTCTTTATGAATGGCTTTCATGTTACTGCTTTGCTTTCCTTGAGTGTTACTTAGTGAGTGTCCACCTTGTCTGTTTTTCGAATTCATTTCTTTTTATTTTTTAGGTTAGTACTATTAGCCGGCTTTGTTCTGTAACTAATAAAACAAGATATGTACCTATAAAATTCAAAAAAAGGCTTGTTGTAAATAATAAAAAATTGATTATATGAGTTTTCTAAGAGTCTGGCTAGAAAAAAAAATTAACATTTATATCATTAAAAATACATAAATGTACATTAGGCATAGATTTTTCATCTATTTAAAAAATAATTAGAATCACATTTATTTATATTAAGTATTTTATTTATTAAATAATACAACATAACACTTAAAAATCATTATCTTATTGAATATAACATCACATTTAACCCAATTATAAAATAAATAATTAAAAAGTTAAATTAAATTACATATTTAAAATTTTAATTATTTATTTAAAATTTAGATGTTTTTTTCCACTTTATGTAGTATTTATCCATGTTTTACTAAAAAAGATAGCTTAAGAAAATTTACAATCCATTTATATGCATTACATCCAAAACTTAATTTTACAGGATTGAACGGTTCTGCGCTAGTTAACGCTAGTTTTTTAATTATCTCATATTGGTTCCGCATACCTTTTGAATTATAAGTTCAAATATTTCTTTTTTCTTTTTACAAATAGAACAGAGAAGCTTAAACTAACATATGAAAAAGGTATCACCTGAGATTATTCCGAATGCCCCAGCTAAAATTGATATGTTCATGAAAATGAAACCTAAATACATTGATGCGGAATATCATGCGAGCGAAAAATTAAAAAACAAAACTATTATGATTACTTCCGGAGCCAATGGAATTGCTAAAGCTCTGGCGTTAGCCTTTGCAAAAGAAGGAGCAAATATAATTCTGATATATTCCCATCAGAAGTATGAGTCAGCGCTCTCTAAATTATTGCGACAAATTGAAAAGTTGGGTTGTAAAGGATGGATCATTAAAGCTTGTACTTTCGACGAATTCAAATGCAAAAAAATGTTCGAAAAAGCGCTAAAAATCGTCAAAAACATTGATCTTTTGATAAATCTTTTTTCGGTCAATAATAAAAGAGAAATGGATGAAGCCCATTATCTTTTAAAAAAAGATGAAACACTTAAAATTCAAAGTCTTTTTACTTTAGGCAGGTTAGCACCGACCTATATAAACGAGAATGGTGGTATTATTCACGCTTGCACTATTTCTTCTTATGCTTCACCTGAACAGATTCTTTTTTATTCTGCTCTAAAAGCATCCATAAAAGAATACACTCGCGAAATGCATGTGATGTTTTCAAAATACAAAAAGAAATTAAGAGTTAGCGCTATTACAACAGGGACTATTTGGAGCAGCTACTTACCAGACTTTTTATATAAAAATGACTCAATGGATTCAAAAGAACTATTAGTGCATCCCATGCACCCATATGAAGTGGTACCTGTTTTTGTGTTTTTAGCAGCACGGGGTTCCGAACCGCTATCCGGTGAAACATTAAATACCGAAGGTAAATATTACAAACTTTAAAACTTATTAATATGAAAAATGATCAAAACATTTTAAGAGATTATCCCACACCACCTTTTAAAGAACCCAGACAAAGTCCTCCGGGTAGTGAAGAGCTAATGGAACTAAAACCCGATCATGGTGAACTTTCGTACAAAGGATATGGCAGAATGAAAAACAAATGTGTAGTCATTACAGGAGGGGATTCTGGTATAGGCAAGGCTACAGCCATTGCATTTGCAAGAGAAGGTGCAGACGTCGTTATTGCATACTTAAGCGATAAAGAAGACCAAGATGCTTTGGATACAGTATATTGGATTCAACAAGCACAGCGGGAGAGTCTCTTGTTCAAAGGAGACCTTAATGATAAAGATCTTTGCGAAGCGTTAATTGAAGCAACCATCAAAAAATTTGGAAAAATTGATGTATTAATCAATAATGCTGCATATCAGATGGGACAACAAGATATTTCAGACATAACTACGGAGGAATGGAAGTTAACATTTGACACAAATGTATTGATGATGTTTCATCTTTGTAAACTCAGTATTCCATATATGCCAAAAGGAAGTAGTATTATCAATACGACATCGGTAAATGCTTACCAGCCAAATCCAACCTTGCTCCCTTATGCTGCAACGAAAGCTGCTATACAAAATTTTACTGCTAACTTGAATCAGATGTTGTTAGAACAAGAGAAAGATATAAGGGTTAATGCTGTTGCTCCCGGACCGGTTTGGACCCCGTTAATCCCGAGCACAATCATTGACTATGAAGATTTTGGAAAAGACACTCCAATTAAGAGACCTGGGCAACCAGTAGAGATAGCTCCAATATATGTTTTTTTGGCTTCGGAAGAAGCATCCTACATAGGTGGCGCAACTATAGCAGCTACTGGTGGCAAAATCGCTTATTAGTATAAGAATCTATTATCAATTAAATTTGTTTAAATAATTATAAATATTACCTCAATATATTTTATTTTTATTTTAATTGAATTTAAATTATTAAGAAAATAGTCCTTTTGCACTACCAATCATTCGCTTGTTTTAATTAAGACAAGAAATTAGGACGCAACACCTGCAAATTGTAGGTGTTGTTATTTATAATAAGACTGAGAAAAGCTTACCTTTTTGCTGCTCTAAAAATCAGAGAAGTTCATTTTGATTAATAATATGCAAAATGCCAATAGTACAGTACTATCAGCATTGAGTAATGATTAGAATTTATTCACCAATCCAATCGCTTAAAATTATAATTTACCCACATTAATATGTTTTTTTTTAAATATATTAATAGACATTTTATAACCAATTATTCTACTAACTACAGTCAAAATAACAAATTTAATTTAGAATCTAACGATATCTAAAATATTGAAATTGTTAATTTTCTCCAGCTAAAACAAAATAAATAATTTCCATAGAATCTTAATTATATTTTAATTTAGTTATATCTAATAGTACTGATAAGAAGCAAAAATGAATAGTAATGTTTTGTGGGTATTTTTGTACGTCTTCAAACTATGATTGTTTGCTTCTTGCTTTTCAGTTCTTTTATCAATAGTCATCTCAGGTAATATTTCTTCAGGAAATGGATTGAATTGATTTAAAAACCAATCATTACGTATTATATCCCCCCAATATCCAGGTCTAGTTCCAAAACCTGGTACTTGTGGTACTATAGGTGCTGGTACATAAATTATAATCTCGTCTAATTCATCACCTTTACCTGCAGCTAATCCTGTTGGATCTACAAAAGAAATAGGGTTATTATATGCAAAATGATACGGCGAATGATCTGCAAACATATCTGCAAACATATCTGCCAATAAATCGACACCAAACAAACCTCCTAGTGCAACTTAAAGAATAGCACGGATTTTTATAATCCGTGCTATGGTTTCTTAATTAGTTACCAATTTTTATACTATAACTAACTTTGAAACATTACCACATTACCCACATTTACTGTGATAATTCAGAATCTACATTCTCTGGTAAATTTTCTGAAATATATTTTTTTAGTTCTTCAAAACTACATTTCAAACTTGTAGATGTTAAAACAAGAGGTGTTCCATGTTCCCGTGTATTTTGTTTTAAGGCTATTCGATTAATACGACCAGATCTTTCTATATATTCATTTGGATTTTTCACTTTTATTAATATAAACTGAATATACCCAGATTTTTTGACTACCACAGAAATTATATCAGACCATTTAATAAAACCAGAAGGATTAGTACTTGTATTATCTAGTATACCTTTTTTATTTATAACTAATCCAGGCTTAGAATCAAACAGCTTAATAAATAAAAACATAGTAATAATTCCAAAAAGAATAAAACCTACCCATCCTATTATCAAAATAAGTTTTTCACTGCGCATCTTATAGTTTAAGAATTCTGAAGGTTTTGTAATTAATATTACACTAATTAAAAAAAAAACAATTCCTAAAAGCAAGAGAAGTAATATTTTATTTCTGCTTAATTCTATTTGTATTTCTTCCATTTAATATTTTTAAAGCAAAGGTAGATTAACTTGTTTCATTAAATATGTTACTAATTCATCATTTGAATACCCTAGGAAATCATTAGCATTAATAAAAAAGAACGATCCTAATATTTTACTGTTTTGCTTAGCAACAGATTTCAATAGTTTATTAGAAATTTTATTTAAATAATAATTTTCATTGTTCAAGACTACAACAATAATATAATGAGATTGATATTTCACTTTTTTAATTTCTTTTATATCATTCCATTTTACAGTATGTTTATAAAAATTATTTGTATTATTTATCAATCCTTCATTGGTAAGTATAAGAGCAGAGTTTCTTTTCTTATAAAGCTTTATAAAGCCATATAAGAAATAAGCACTAACAATTACAGAAAATAATCCATAAAATTTAACCAAAAACTCATTTCTGAAAAACACGAAACTATTTGTTTTACCAACCAACAGCATATACAACCCACCTAACAAAAAAATTATACACGTTACTAATCTTAATAAAATTTTATAAGATTTCATTTTAATCTCATTATACATAAAAATTAAATATTTATTGATAATAACTTTCTACAATAGACTCTCCTAATTGCCCTCCATAATATCCTCCAATGAGAGCTCCCGCAATTCCTCCGACAAAACCTCCTACTGGTCCAAATAAAAACAATCCTGCTGTCCCAAATATTTTTGCTCCAGCATAAGCACCCGCCATTCCGCCAAGAGCTCCTGCTATTGCTTGTTGTGTGTTTTGTCCTATAGTTCCGTTGTCTTTTACAAATCCGTGTACGATATCACCAGCTGTTATTACATTTCCGATAATTCCCGCTCTTTTTGCTATATTATTCATTCGGGCAGCATTTTCAGCTGTTTTTTCGGCAGCATTCATAACATCATCTCCATATTTGTAAGCTTCTTTAGCAAATTCTTCTAAAATTGTTAGATAATTTGATATGTAATCTTGAATAGTATCAATATTATCATCAGAAAACTTACCATTATCCGCACCTCCTGGGCTTGGATTTCTGTTATTTCCTGAGCCGTTGCCAGTTCCGCCGCCGCCAGTACTACCACCATGCCCGCTGCCAGTTCCGCCGCCATAACCACCACTATGATCAATAAACTCTACAACATGGTCGGGGATTGGTAAATTAGGTTGGGTGATTTCAATTACTAATGCCCAACCGTCATAATCATCTATCATTTCAAGATAACCACCTTTCCCTATTGTTTCAGTAGGACGAGCAGGAACATTATGCAAGCCCGTAGGATCTACAAAAGAAATAGGGTTGTTATATGCAAAATGATACGGCGAATGATCTGCAAACATATCTGCCAATAAATCGATACCAAAGAACCTGCCCAGTTCTCCATACAACCTAAAAAATGGCACGGATTATGAAAATCCGCGCCTTCAGTATTATTTCTTTATAATTACAACAAACATTATCAATGAGATCATTAAATAAATGAAAAACAAAGAAATAGAAACTTTATAGTTAATACTTGGTTTATAATTTTTAATATCCTCTTCTTTATAGGTCATTTTTAAAAATAAAAAAAAGGGTAATAGTAAAAAAAAGAATATTAAATATTTGATAGGCTTACTATAAAATCTAACAGACCCTACAAAATCATCAAATTTAAATAAAGATAACAAGGTTATAAAATTTAGATAAAGTACAATAAGTAATCCTGAAATAGCGCAATAATATGCAGTAGATTTAGTACCTCCTTGATTATAATATTTGTATAAAACAGTAATTAAATTTTTAAAAAAGATATACATAAAATTAATTAATAATTGTCTATTATATTTCCCACTCCATTATATATAAAATCACTAAATCCACTTAAATCGGAAATTCCTAATATAACACCCGTAACTGGATTCATTCTTACAAACAATAAACCGACGTTTGCACTTGCTTTGATTATATTAGCTGTGGTAGGGTTCTCAAACGCATCATATACAGCTATTGCAGCTCCAGTTACACCAACCGCTCTGCCTAAAACATTTGCTCCTTTAGCAATATTATTCATTCTTGCTTTATTCAGATCTGTCAATTCTTTGGCAGTATGTGTGTTAGAACCATATTTGTATTTATGATTAACATTTTCATTCGCTCTTCACTCTAATCCATTTGCAAAAACACTACCAACAGTTGCTAATGTACTTATTTCAGATGGTGAGAATCCATTACTCGCACCTCTTGGGCTTGGGTTTTCCCTACTAGAACCGCCGCCGCCGGGACCGCCACCATAGCTGCCACCAGCATAAGACATTTCCATATATTTTTGGGCATGCGGATCAGTTCCTTTTATTTTAAAACCATCGTCCTTTTTTCTATTTATATTAATTATTAATTCCCAACCATCATATCCATCTATTTCTACAAGCTCCCCCCATGACCCTGATGTTACATTAGGACGAGCAGGATCATTATGCAAGCCTGTTGGATCAGCAAATGAAATAGGATTGTTATAACCAAAATGATACGGAGACTGATCTGTAAACATATCTGCTAATAAATCGATACCAAAGAAC
>DERN01000016.1 GCA_002360925.1 Flavobacteriaceae bacterium UBA3339
GATGCGCATCGGTATTGGTCGGAGCTAAAAAGTATTCTCCCGTATACTGATCCGCAACATTTGATGGTGCAGAAATACCTGCTAAACGATAATAACCCGATTTACCAATAGGATAGGTAAATGCATTGTTTCCTTCTTTTTCAACAAGTCCTTCTGCATAACTTGCATCACTTGTATTTGCTGAAATTGCACCGTTACCAAATAACATCTGTCCTCCGGAATCTTTATTGATCTTTACGATTCCGCGAGTAAAATCTCCGGTTCCGTTAATGATCATATCGCTGTTTAACTCAAAAGAAGAGGCAGCAGAAGTATTGTTAAATGATACGTTATAATGTTTAGATGGATTTACTCCTGCAATTAATTGCGGATTTTTTCCTGTAAACAAAGTCGTTCCCGTTTTACGAGTACTTGTATGCGTAAATAAACCATTGTTTTGGTAATTTTCGAAAAATTGAAAAGATCCGTCGTTAAACACTTCGCCGTCTTTTGTGTTCTCAAAATCAAAATGGGTAGAAAGCAGCGTATTAGGCAATATATAAAGTTGTCCTAAATTTACTGTTACAGGATCAATCGATTGCGAATACGCAACTGAGTTGAGCCCTATAAACAATAGACCGATACTTATAAATATCTTTTTCATAGTCTTAATTTTTTTTAAATGAAACTAAAAAGCAGAAAGCAACTTTATGTTAAATTATTTGTCTGATAATTTATGCTGCATCATGATAATTATTGCTTTTTTATTTCACTACAAATACTACATTTATCAAAGTACAATCTGTAGCTGCAGCTTTCACATCATATGTCATCACACCACTTTCGTTTATGCTAATGTTTGAAAAAACTGCCGGGTCATAATCGGTAACATAATAATACAAATCTTTAGGATCTGTAAAATACGGTATTCCGTTTGCTGGTGCATTTGTACTTTTTACATGATTACCTCCTACAGGCAATGAAAACTGTTTTTTATATTCTGTATATAAATCTTTAGTTACACCTACCGCATCTGCAGAAGTATCAAACGTAATCGATGGCATATAAAAGAATTTTACCGCCTTGTTATCTGTAGTAATCATTTGATTCCATTTGGTTCCATCATTATAATAGAAACCAGGCTGTACTCTATTTCTTGCAGGTGCTGTATTTGCAACAGGTGTTGAAGCTGTATTATACACTGTCATACCCTCAACATGTGTTGCAAGAGGTGTAGCAACATCTGTTGTAACCAATGCCACACGAGGTAATAAAACTCCTTTATTTGTTGCTTCGATGTCTAACATGGCACTTTCGTTTGGTTTACCATCTGTGCCTCCTATTTTTACTTGTGCAGATGCAACTGCGCTAAATAAAATTGTTGCTAGAAGAAATATTTTTGTATTCATAGTTTTATTTTTTTTATATCTTAAAAAAGCTTTTCCTTCTTTAATAAAATTAAACAATTGCCTTTTCTACGGATAGAAAAGGCTGTTTACTTAGAATTATGGTGTTGTTATATTTGCTGAATATTCTACAATTACTTTAATTTCAAAATTAGTTGTGGTATCTGCTGCTTCGGGAAGCACAACGTACATATTACCTGTACCTATTTTAAATTCTAAAACACTTTTTTCAACCTTTACATCAGTTGTAGTGGTATTTATTAATTGATTTGTTTTCTTATTTAAAATTTTAATATCTATTATGCTTCCTACAGTTCCTGTTAATGTAATTGGCGAAACATTGGCTGTTTTTGCAACTACAGCAGATTCAAAAATACCTCTGTATATTTTATTACCATCTATCCAAGTATCGCCTGTATTCACAATAGTAATAGCACTATTGAAATTATCACCTAAAATATTCTTCACATCTTGAGTATTATTGGTAATAACCTGAAGAACTGTTCCAGAAATATCAATTGGTGTTTTTACTTGGTTTGCCCCAACAGTTTTTATTACAAAAAGGCTTTTAGCCGGAACATCTGTACCATGATTATCTACAGCATTAATCACTGTTTCTGTATAATACACATTACCACCATCATTCAAAATTTTTGTAATCGCATTTTGAACATCTTTGTTGTTTGTTATCGAATAAATCATATCAGCTGTTACATCGATATAATTTTTATCTCCTCTTTCTGGCGAGTACTCATAAGTAATTTTTGTTGCTGCTTTAGGATCTGTCATTACTTCTGCATAAGCAACACCGTTTTCACTTCGTTTTAAAGTTGTTCTTGTTTCGTTTGCTTTTACAATATCACCTAAATTGATTGTTTTATATTCTGTTCCATCCCAATATTGGAAAACCCAATTTGCAGGATCTCCAGCAGCAGCAATATTTTTATAGATTACATTACCGTCTACTTTACCAGCTATTTCATTGATAATTTTCTCAATTGTTACGGTATCTCCTTTATAAACGGTCGTTTGCTTTAAAATAGATTCAAAGTTATTCACCACATCTCCTGCAGCGTCAATAGTTATAGATGCTGCTGAATTAGGAATATTTACAACTGTATTTGCCGAATCTGCTTCTAACCAAGTTTGAATAGCTTCTTCCGAAAAATAAAGATATTGTGCATTTCCATTAGTAGCATTTGTGATTTTTCTGAAAAACGTTTTGGTTTCGTTAGCTTTAACAATATCTCCTAAATTAATAGTCTCATATTTCGTTCCATCCCAATATTGGAAAACAAAATTATCAGGATCTCCAGCAGTAGCAATATTTTTATATATTACATTACCAGCAACTGTAGAAGATAGATATTGAATATATTCTTCAACTGTAAAATATTCATTTGTTGTTCCTGGTTTAACAATTGTTGTAGTACCGTCAAGAATTGTCTTGAAATTTTTAATTACAGATGCTGGAACATCTAAATAAACGACACCTGGTCTTAAAGTTGTTCCTGTTGAGAAAGGAGAAATTGGAACAACCCTATTATTTGCCTCGATTGTAGCTTCTGAAATATAATAGAACTTCCCTGAATTTGCTGGATATTCTAATAAAGTGGTTTTAGATTCATTTGCTGTTACTAATTCTTCTAAATCAATATCTACATATTTGGTACCGTCCCAATAACTGAATACTTTTGTGCTAGAATTATAAATAACGTTCCCGTCTTCTGGAGTAATAAGATCGTTAAGAATGCTTGTTAAATCTTGTTTCTTATAGGTAGTTCCATCAAAATACACATACTCAATTTTAGCAGGAGTTGTTCCATCTGCAGGTGTAAAAATCATACCACCACCTTTAGATCCATCTTTTAAAGTAGATGTTCCTAAAGCATTAGACGGATAAACAAAATCTAATAGCGCTTTAACTTTGGTAACATCATCGCCAAAATTATTAATTACCTCATCTAATTGAGTTTGATTTACGATACGTTCCCAATGAGGAGTCGTAACACCGTTCTTAACCCAATAGTAAAACCCTGGTGTCAATTTTTCCGCTACTATTGTTGCTGTATTGTATACTAATAAGCTTTCTTCTTGTAGACTAGCTATAGCTTTAGAAGTGTCCTTAATTTTTACCGAAAAGACGGTAAGACTTACCAATTCTACACGAGGAATTAAAACCCCCTTATCTTCTGCTTTAATTTCCAACTGTGCCGATTCAGCTGGTGATGAAGTTCCTATTCCAACCTGAGCATTAGAGAAATAACTAACTCCTACTAAAGCTGCAACTAATGTTATTTTTTTCATAATGTTCTAATTTTAATATTAGTCTAAATTTTATTTTTTTATTTTATTTGTCAACATTGGGTTAGATATAATGCAATCTTTAGAGCATTTTTCTACCTTAATCGTAATTTCTTGTCTTGAACCTATTGTACAACCTTGTCTTATTGGTTGAACATAAAATTTATGTTCGTCTACCGCTATATTTTTAGGCAGTTTAAAAGTAAGGCCATCAGTTGTTGTCAATTTTTCTGTTCCATTTTCAGATGTGTATACCTCATAAACAGTACAATTATCTAAGTCTTTAAAAGTTAACGAATCAATTGTACATAAGGTCAATTTACCATCTACATCAGCACCATAATCTAACTTTGGCGTTACTCTTACATCAAAAATTTCCATTTGATCGCTTAAAGCTACTTGTACTATAGATCCTACTCCTATCATAATTCGATCAAAAGGTTCTGGATATGAATCTACCATCAAAATTCTCTTATCACCTGAGAAATAAAGAAGCTTCAAATTCAGAACATCACCACCTTGAATTGGATTTCCAACAGGTGTATTCCCCATATATCGTTGAAATTGATAACCAGTAAGTAAATTCAAATTCAAACCGTTGTTCGTAATATCTTTCATCAATATTCCAATTTCATCGGTAGGTTGTACAGTGTTTTTAAAAATAACGGTCATGGTAGCAGCATTCAATACTGAAACTCCTCTCACGAGTTTCGCAGATGTGTTAAGATCATTATCAACCGCCTTCCACGCATCAACAACTGAAGCAGTTGCACTCGCAACACCTAGACCTAAATCCTTAACCCCATGTAAAACATCAATCACATTTGGATTTGTAGTACTGTCTATAGGATCGCAACTTGGAGTACCTGGTTTTGTAATATAAGCTCCATACACTTTTGCACTTTGAGCCACACTCAACAATGCTCCAACCGAAATACGAACTCCGTCATAAGCTTTAGTTCCACTAATATCTGAAGGCACAAACGTGAATTCAACAACATTGTCAGCTGCCAATAAATCTAGTAGTCCACCTTGTACTGGCTTCAATGTTCCAATATCAAATGGAGTTCCTAAACCATCCTTGTAAACCCCAACTACAGATAAACCTCCTGCTAAAACAACCCCACTATACTCTTTTCCTAACTTAATAGTAACAGGAGTACCAGCAGCTACCTTTTCAGGGAAGAATAAAGTTTGCCATGTTGTTCCAATTCCCGCTAGTCCCAAACCTGTTGTAATAGTCGAATGCGTTTTTGGATTGCCATCTACCGCATTTCCTCTATCGGACACTCCACCTGTTATAATTGAACCCCAAGATTGAGAATTAGCATATGTACGCACAGTTCCCGGAAGACAACCTTCATCATCATAGACATTTACAATTATGGTTTCCGTGCTGTAACAGTTACCTATTGAACCGACTACAGTATAAGTATACACTCCAGGTGTAGCTATTGTAGTAGGTAAAGTAGTTACTACAACCCCATTGTGATACCAAGTAACAGTACCTATATCAGAAGTTACATTTGGCCAAGCAATGGTTACATCTTTTGCTACATAAATCATTTGATTACCAACAACTGTTAACTTTGGTGTTGGATTAACAGTGATAGTAGTTGCATCTGAAAAAACACTTTCACAGCCATTCGTATTAAATACCTTTACTGTATAATCTCCAGCAACATTCACCTCAATAGACTGTTTATCCGTACGTGTTTCTATAATAATTGCACTATCAGGATCGTTTGGATCTGTTAATCTCTTAAATTCAATAATAACTCCATCTTTATACCACTCGTATAATTCGCCAGCACTTGCTGTAAGCTTAACGAACTCTCCTTCACAAATTTCTACACTTCCACTAGGTGTAATAATTGGTTTTATAGGTAATGGTAAAATAGTAATGTTAATTGCTGCCGATGAGTTACTAGCACAGCCTGTTGCATTTAAAGCCGTTACCGTATAATTTCCACTTTCTACTGCGTCGTAGGTAATGTTTGTTGCACCACTTATAAGAACTCCGTTTTTATACCATTGATAAGTAGAAGCGCCAGTAGCCGTAGCAGTTAACTGAATTAACTCTCCTTGACAAACAGAGGTTATACCGCCTGTTGTTGAAATAGTAGGAATCCCAGCTGTTGGAAGAACAGTAATGGTTATTTCCTTTGGAGGAGTACTTGAACAATGTCCATCTGCTTCTAAGGTTACATAAAACGTAGTCGTTTGAGCAATATTCCTAGTTAAGACATCCCCTTCAAATGGAGTACCCGTTAAAGCAGCATTTGTGTACCACTTATAAACAGCACCTGTTAACGTAAGTGTTGTTGAAGCCGTTATTGTGAAATCAATTCCTGCACAAACAATTAAGCTTGAAGGTGTCAAAGTGATCTTATCCGCTAAAATTGGCGTACAAGATGTGGGCATTTTATGTATTGCCGATTCTGTTTTATCAACATTACTTGGATCTTTATATGTAACATTTGCAGTATTAACAATTTCTGTAATACCATTCACATTGTCAACTGTAACTACAATAGTAAAAGTCTCCACACCATCAACGGTTAAAGTTGGTATTGTAGCAGTAAATGTATCACCAACAACGAGACCTCCTGTAGAACTCGTGATCGTAAGATTTGTAGGAATAACATCAGTAACAGTCACATTTGTTAAAGCTTTATTTCCAGTATTTTTTACAGTTATAGTATATGTAATTTGATTACCAACTTGTGCCTGACCAGTACTAGTACTATTATTACTTACCCCTACTTTAGAAATTTCCAAATCGTGTAATGGTGTTACATTCAATATTGTACCCGGAGTTGTAGTATTTGGCTCTGTTGGATTTGTATTGTCAATTGGTGGGAATGACTCAGTTCCAGAATCTGTAGGATCTGTTTTCACCACCGCAATATTTCTAATTTGTGTAACTCCAGACAAATCTTTATTTACAGTTGCTACGAAATTAAGAGCAGAAGAAGTAGCTCCAACCGCTAATGAAGGGATTGTAAAAGTAACCGTTCCTCCTGAGTGAGTTCCTCCCGATTTCCATGTCAAACCAGCTGGTAAGACATCTGAAACAGTTACACTCGTAAGGTTTTGATTTCCTGTATTACGAACATAGATATGATAAGCAACATCTTCACCACCAGAAACTGTAGTTATTGTTTTATCGTCATTTACAGTATATGCTTTCCAAGAAACCACTGACTTAACTTGATCTACTGGAACTTTAGTTACTTTTTCAGTAGCTGTTGTATTTGGTTCATTCGGATTATTAGACAATGGAGGGAAAGTTTCTATACCATTAACTAATGCTGTATTTAAAATTTCTGTAACCCCCGTTAAATTGTTATTTACCTTCACTTTAAATGTAACCGTTTTAGTTTCACCAACAGCCACATCAAGCGCAGGGAATGTTACTTTTCCAGCAGCAAAAGTACCACCTGAAACATAAGTTGTATTTGCAGGAAGCATATCTTCAATTATAGCCCCCAATACGTTTACAGTTCCCGTGTTTCGAACATGAATAGTATATTCCAATTCTTCACCACCTTTCACAGAAACTTTATCTGCCGATTTCCATGTAACAAATTCTGGTGTTGCACAATCTTGAACGATGTAATACAAACGAACATCTGGAACACCTACAGTAGCATTCACTAAAGAATTCAATCTTAATGCAATTTCATCTATGTCTTTATCCATTGCAAAACTTACATCATGTGCTCCACCGTTATTGAATAAAGTACCTAGAGATACACCACCTAAAACCGCTGTTTGCAATTTCTCATTATAAACAACTACACCGTCCTTATAACCTAAAATTCTAATATCATCAAACACTCCAACATTCACAGTACCAGTTCCAACAGCCATTTTCAATCTTAATGTTGTATTAGCAGGAACAACTTTATTGTACTGAATATTTTGTTGAATATGTCCCGCTACATTTAATGTACCTAAACTTAATGTTGAAAAATCACTATTATTGTTGTTATTTAATGCTTTGAATGCATCTGTAACACCATAAGAACCAACTCCTGTAATTCCTACAGAAAGACCACTACCATCCCATGATGTAGAGAAACCTTCTTCACATCCTGATAAATCAGTTTGATAACACATACCATAAACATGAAGATTATAAGGCTGTGAAGTCAAGCCTACAACAGACTCTGAGAATAATTTTATTTCTACACTTGTATAAGCTAATGTTGGAGAGATAGAAATGAAATAGCGACCCGCTTTATCTTGCACTAGTTTCATTAACCCATTAGCTTCAGCAAAATTATCTTTACTGCTCCCCACCAACACTTCATTAGCTCCATTCTTAGCACGAACTACAAAATAATTATTACCTAAAGCAACTTGATTCACAAGTCCAAAAACAATCTCACCAATACTTCCCGATAACAAAGATGCTAACACCCCCTTCTCATCACCGATTCTTAAATAAGAAGTAGTATTTGCTGGTACAGCAGAATTAAATTTCAATTCTAAAACGCTAGGTTGACTATTAATTCCAAAAATAATTCCAGCATCAGCACGCATAGTTGCATATGAATTATAATCACCGTCAATAGCGAAATCAACATCGTCAACTGCCTTCACTGTACTTACCTCAACACCATCTGCACAAACAGGTGATTTGAACACATCTTTAGGATCTAAGAAATCTGGATCTGGACAAGCTGCACTTAATCGAGACATTCCGTATAAACGAATTGGAGCACTTGTTCCAACCGCTACAAGAGAAGAAATCTTTAATTCTACTCGGTCATAAATAACTCCTGGAGCAAAAGTAAAAGACTGAATACCTCCTGAATTAAATAATCCTAATAAATCAAGATTGTTAATCAATCCTGAAGCCAAAGTCATTTCTTTTACATTTTGTTCCCCGTTGTAAAAAATCAACTTAGAACTCCCAAAAAGATCAACATTTAGTATTCCAGGATTAGCCAATTGTAGACGAACTCTTAGTTCATCTGCTATATTTGATTTTGTTTTGAAATATATCTTTTGAGAAACTGAAGCAGCAACACCAACCACTCCCAAATTTAAAGTTGAATAATTTGAATTATCCGCATCAATAGCAAACTCAGGATTTGCTACTCCGCCATTTGTTAGATTTAAAGCATCTAATGCAATTCCATTCCCATCCCACGAAGTAAATGTTGCTTGTTCACATAGATCAACCTTAGTTTCTCTACACATGCTATAAACATTAATGCTTGAAGAACCACTAGCACCGACTAATGCTGTATGGTGATATTCAACACGCACACCGTGATAAACAGAAGCAGCTGTAACTGCTAAATAAAAACGACCGTTTTTATCTTTAACCAATTTAGCAAACTCAGTATTAAAACCAGTTTGACTATTGTAGGCGCTCCCTATCGGATTACCGTTTGCATCAATAGCTTGAACAACGATATATTGATTACCCAAGGCTACAGAACCAAGTATATTTCCTAAAGCATTTCCTAAAGATCCGCCTAGCAAAGCATCAAATAAATCACTTTCCGAATCTACTCTTATATAAGAAACTTCATGTGCCGGAACGGCATCATTATATTTTAATTCTATGTGACTTGAATATCCCCCTAATCCAGCTGCAACACCAGCACCCGCAGTAAGCGTAGCATAGGTATCCCAATTAGGATTGTCTGTAACAGCTTCAAAAGGAAAGTTCACATTTTCAAAACTACCTAAACTAACTCCACAAGCTGGAGTATTGAAAGGAGGAGTTGTTTTAGGATCCCATTGCAATTCCGGATCAGTACAAGTAGTTGAGCCAAATCGCTCAATACTATATATTTCTAAAGGATTCGCTAAAACATTCGCAGCTACCAAAGAAGAAATTCCAACAGCCACTCTATCAAATTCTACACCTGGAGCGAATGGAAGATTAATCATTTGCCCACTAGATAGCAAACCTAATAAATCTAAGCCCGGAATTAATTTTTCGTTCAAACGTTGAGAGTAAACCTCAACATTACCTTTATATGCTTTAACTATAATACTACCAATCACATCAGCAGTCACTACACCACTAGCTTGCATTTTCATTTTCACTCTAAAGTGATCGCGATTAGAAGACAACCCGTGGAATTGTACATGTTGAAACATTCCAGCACCAACACCAACAGCACCAACACTAACTTTAGAAGCTGTAGCGATGTTTCCATCAATAGCATTTTGAGCATCTACAACACCCGCAGCACCAAGACCCAATAAATCTAAAGAAATTCCTGTAGATTCCGAGAAAGTAGCAAAACTTTGCTCACATGCCGTAGAACCAGTAGAATAACATAATCCATAAACCTTCATAGTTCGACTAGCCTCTGCTCCAACTAAAGAAGGGAAATGCTCTGTAATTTTTACACTTTTGTAAGCAGCTCCAGGAGTAATCGCAACATAATATTTTCCAAATTTATCTTGAACAATTTTTATTGGTTGTCCGTTAAAACCATTCGCACTAGAACCTGAAAGTATAGGCGCACTTGCAGGATTATCATAAACATCAATAGTAAAATAATGATTTCCGAAAAGAACATTATCTAGAACACCACCAAGTAATCCTCCGACACTACCATTTAGCAATCCAGAAAGCAATCCGTTATCTCCCATATCTATTCTTAAATAAGAAGTAGTACCTGCATTAAGAGTTGTATTATATCCTAAATGAATATTTCCACTATATGAACCTAAGCCTGCAATCTTCCCCGATGAAGCCTCAAGCATAGCAAAGGTTCCATTATTTCCATCAACCGCATTGTACGGAAAATTCGCATAAGCATGTCCAAATAATTCCGTCGCACAATTTTTATTATTTCCTAACATATGTACCCCACCTTCATCAACTAATGGAGGAGTTGCTTCTTTGCAAAGAGGAGAAGCTCCCAATCCATAACGTTCCACACTATAAACTCTTAAAGGATTACTCGCAATCCCAACACCTACAGTGGTATTTATTCCTACTGAAACCCTATCAAACTCAACACCCGGCCCAAAAGGAATTTCAATTGGTTCACCATTCTCTAGCAATGTAAGCAAGTCTAATCCCTGCAATAATCCAGAACTAAGCTTTTTAGAAAAAACCTCGACGTTTCCTTTATATGCTTTTATTTCATATGCACCTATCAAATTCAAATTAACAAGGCTACCACCCACGGCAAATTTTACTTTAAAATAATCTTGAGGCGCAGATGACCTATTAAAAAAGAAAGTTTGCTTTACAGTTGCTCCAACATCTACTGCCAAACCTCCAAAGCCTATTTCTGAATATTGAGCATTGTTACCATCTATTGCTCGATCCGGATTTACAACTAAAGTTTTATCATTCCCCAACAATCCTAATAAATCAACAGATATACCACTGTATATACCAGCATCGGCATAATTAGCTACCCCACAAGTTGTTTCTGGAAAAGTAAAAGCATTATATACATTAATCGTTATACTTCCACCTAGATCTACAACTCCAGTTGGAAATTTTAAATCTATCCTAACTGCATTATATACCTTTCCAGCCTCTGGAGTAATTGCTAAATAATACTTACCGTCTTTATCGACAATCATTTTAGTATCTACAACACCAGACACAACAGTCCCTTGAGAACCAGAAGTGTTACCTGCACCAATATATACGCTAGATGAAATACTCGAACCCACTAACCCTAATAGCTTGCCCAAATTAAGATTTAATCCAGACTGCGTTGGCTTATCTACTCTTACATACGTAGTTGCTCCAGCCGCCCTATTTGTGGGGAATTTCAACTGCAAAAAAGCATCCCCTCCACTCACCACAACTCCTAGCAAACCTAGTCCGCGATCAGTAGTCATTACAGCATATTCCGCATCTGTTCCAACTTTAGCTTTAGCCATATTCGAAACTCCAGCAGCCCCAGGAAGTAAACTTAATCCTGGTGGAGAAACACGATCACCACTAGGTTCCCACGTCGCATACTCCTTCGTTTGCCCATAAAACGTACTGCTAAATAGCAAGGTAAGCAGTAAACAAGATAAAATACGGGCGATTTTCATCTTAAAAATAGTAGATTCCTTTTTCATTTTTTATCAATATCTATTTTAGGATCATTTTGTTAAGTATATCACAATAAGCGATATAACTGTGTAAATAAATCGTACCAGAATTGAAAAAACACTACGTTAGAATATTGGAGTTTTAAAACAAGTTAGTAGGTATTAAGCTTTATCTTAAACGCTTATTATCGTTTAAGATTCACTAAATATTTTTAAAATAAACTACAACTACTCAAAACCTTGTTCGTAAACAATATTCCGTACTAATTTTTCTATAGGTTCGTTTATTATATTAAAGTATAGATTTAAAAATACCTATACCTACTTGTTCATTTGTGAGAAAAGCTAAACCTAATAAGGTAGCCATAAGAGTAATTTTCTTCATAAGTTCATGAAATTAGAAATGATTATTAATATTTATTAACTCTTGTAGTTTTAAGAAGGAAGAATAAACTAAAGGTACCAATCAATCGCTTGTTCTACATTCAAAAAACTACAAACCGTGTCTATGTTCTTTGTTTTATTGGGCTATAAAAAATTTACTTTCTTTTTTAAGCTATCTAAATAATTCTACAAATTATTGTTTTTATTTTCAAAACATGATAAATATCATTTTTAAAAAGACAGGTATAAAATATCTTCGTCAAATTTTTTGATAAAATTAAGAATTTTTTATTCAAAAAAAAACCTACACGACTTTTTTTAATTGACTTCTTACACAATTAGTTCAATCAAACACCTAAAAAAGAAACTAATGAATAATAAAAAACGAGTAGAAACAAGCATTACGCACAATTTTAAGAAGAAAACACATTTGATTATTTTTATAAAAAATTAGACAAAAAAACAACTATTATTTTTAATTTTAAATAAAAAAAAAAGAATAACGCTATTAAAGTAAACAATGATACAAAATATTAAATAAATAAAGTGTGTTAAAATTCCAGATTCTAAGGCAAAAAAACGGAATTTTATTAGGATTAATAAAAACTTGCTAATGATACTAATTGATCAATTTTAAGAATCTTTATTTTACGCTCTACGATAAGAATAAGCTTTTCTTCACTAAAATCATGAAGAATCCTTGCTAAAGTTTCATTTGCAGTCCCCGCCATTTTGGCCATATCGGTTCTAGACAAACTAATTAGTACGTTTTCTTCGTTATGATCTGTACGATACTTTTCATTAAGAATTAACAAAATAAGCGCAGTCCTTTCCCTTACCGTACGTTGCGAAAGTACAGTCATAAAATTTACCATTACGCTAAATTCATGACTTAACGATTTTAATAAAAGCCTAGGAAAAACAGAAGATTTATCAAGCATTTTAATAAAGTCGTTCTTTGGAATAAAAGCTATTACACAATTTTCTAACGTTACAACAGTATCGCCGTATGACTCATCACTAAGAACAGCCGAATATCCAAAAAACTCTCCTTCTTTATATATATAAATGATTTGCTCTCTTCCTTCCTTGTCAACTTTATATTTTTTTACTTTACCTTCTTTTAAAAAGAAAAATCCTGAAGGAAGCGTACCTTCAGTAAATATAGCTTCGTTTTTACGGTATCTCTTATCCTTCATTACTTGAGAGAGGAAGTTTTTCTCATCTTCAGGAAGTCCGTGGTAAAGATATTGATTATTGAAAGTAAATTTTGAAACCATAGCTTTACAAAAGTAGCAATTTAAAATTAAGATGATTCTTGACTTAAATCAAATTTTATTACAATATGTATCAAATGTAATTAGTTTTTGTTAATCTATTTTTACAATTACATAAAAACAATTTGAGATGATCACTATTATTCTTATTTTGAAGAAATATTATCAGGAATCATTTTTTAAAACAAATCTCAATACCTAGTTAATCAATGATAATGTAAATAAAATGAAAATAGAAGAAATAACAACATTTTTACAATCAAAAAAGCAAGAATTAGAAAACGAAAACACTCTTGAATATCTTTTAGAACTTCAATCCGATTTTATTATCATAAGATCAGAACTATTAAAGTTACAAGAATTCAATTTAACCGAAAAAAAGACAAATTCCATCACATTTGCAAATAACCTAACTATATCATTAACGGCTGTTGTAAATAAAAAAATAATTTCTTGTTTAGAAGAAAAAACAAAAAACATACCGAATGAACCCACATCTTTAAAAGATGAATTGAAAATGCAATTAAAAGATCAATTAACCGAGGCTTTAGAGTTCCAAAATTTTATTGAAGAATTACTTATAAATAATAAAAAATAACGATTTCCTACCAACAATATCTGAGAAACCAACAGTGTATATTCTCGTCACGTTTATTGTATTACCGAATATAATCTTCTATCAATTTCAACATCTTTCTATTTAGACAAAATGTTAATTTCTCTATTTACATAATCTTAAAAACGAATTATCATTCCTGTTTCACTTAGGCTTCATAAATTGAAACAGTTATAATTGAAAAATAAAATAAAATTTCACATTTTTTTAAGTAACCTAATAAGCAAAAAACAGTCTAATTAATATATGAGGTGACAGATGTCATTTTTTGTAATAGTGTAATGAAATACCTTAAAAGATTTTTTACACATTTAGTCTAACAACAAACATCTGATAATGTGGAAAATATAGAAAATAAAATAAAAAAACTTAGAAAGAAAAAAGGCTATACACAGTCTTTTATGGCAGAAAAACTAGGTTTGTCTATTCGCGCTTATTCTAAAATCGAAAGAGGCGAAACCCAGCTTACCATAAATAGATTAAGTGAAATTGCTTTAATTTTAGATATTCCTTTGATTGAAATGATTGAAGAGAATGTTTTAAAAGAAACTGTCAGCAATACAGAACAAACCGATCATTGCAACGTCGATGTTATTTCTACAAAACAGCATTATGAAGAAACTATTGCTATTTTAAAAGATCAAATCGAGACATTAAAAGCTATTATTGAAAAAGTAAAATTCTAAAAAAATCCGACTTATTAAGTCGGATTTTTTGTTATTTTAAAACATATCGTATATTCAATCTGGTCGAAGTTGCTTCTACACCTTCAAGAGGAATGTATTTTATAATTCCTTCTTTACTTAATTCTAAAATCTTGATTTTATCTTTCTCAAACCATGTAATCTGATATTCTAAATCGGCTGGAGTGATTTCTAAAACATCATTACTTTTTCCGTCGCTACTAATCATAGGCGCACCATAATATTGATTGTAATATTCAAACAAATCAAATTGTAATGGCTGAGAAAGATCTTCTGTAACTAAAGGCAATGCAACATTAGGCGCAACAAACATTTGTACTTTTGTTAAACGCTCTTTTCGTAACATTTCTTTGTTCGAAGCGTTTAACTGATTTTCGATCCAATCTTTATAAGTTCCTTCAAAACCTTTACTTTGTGCGTGTTCGTATGCTTTTTCGCCATCGGTTCCAATTACCGATTCAACCCATTCTGTAAAAGTTCCGTAAAAACCGTGTTTCAATGCCATTTCGTAAGGCGAATTTCCTTTTGAAGTTTGCAGTGATTGAATCCATTCCGTAACAATTGCCGTTGTTTTATCGCGTTTTGCAACTTCAACATCTACTTCACGTCCCCACAACATTTTCATCCACTCTTCTTCCGTTCCTTTGTAACCTTTATCTACCGCTTGCTGATAAGCTGTTTTTCCTCCTTTAGCATCAATCATTTCAATCCATTCGGTTACAGTTCCGTCAAAACCTTCGTTAACTGCAACTTCATAATCATTAGCAGGTTTTGGAATAATCAACGTATTCGAAGCCGAAACTTTTACTTCTGGTTTCGATTCTTCATTTTGAACTAAAACTTCCTGTTCGGTGTTTTCAGTTGCATTAGTTTCTTCTTCTGGATTAAAAGGGATTTCTTCTCTTTTTACAACTTCTACAATATCCACAACATCTAATAAAACCGAAGAAGGATTTTCGCTTGTTATTAAAACTTCTTCTTCTTTCGTTGGGTTCAATTTCGGAAGTTCAGTTGGTTTTGCTTCAACTTGCTCAACAATTGCAATCTCTTCTTGCTTTTTAACCGAAATTTCTTCTATTACTTTCGGTTTTTCGTAGGCAATCACATCTTTCTTTTCAACAACTTTCGATAAAGCAGAAAAATCGTTGTACGACACTTTGTAAGCGTCTAAAGCTTCAATCGGATAAAGATAAATCACATCGTTTACGTCTTTAATCTTTAAAGGATTTTGATGTTCTTTCGAAATGGTAAAAAGCGTTTTAAAATCACTAAAAGGTATAAAAACATCTTTCGCATTCATGATTTCGTACCATTGATCATCAACCCACATGTAATATCCTTCCTTTAAAAAAGAATTTTCTTTATGCAGCAAAACATTGTAGCCAAAATCATTAATTCCCGAATCGATCGTTTTGTTAACATTTTCGATTTGCAGATACGGAACCGCATAATACGTCTTATCAGCTTGTTGCGCAGTAACGGTAAACGAAAATCCAAGAACTGTGAGTAAATATTTATACATATTAAAGTGTGTTTCTAAAACACTGCAAATGTACATATTTATCAAAAACAATCGGCATTTTGCCCGCAAGCTTTATATTTGTATTAACAAACTAAATTGATTATTATGAATAATACGCCTTTTATCAATACAACTATAAAAAATCATGTTGCTTTTATCGAATTTTTCCATCCGGCAAGCAATTCATTTCCAAGTTCTCAACTTGCCGATTTAACTAAAGCAATAAGCGATTTGAATCATCATTCCGAAGCAAAAATCATTGTATTGCAGAGTGCCGGCGAAAAAGCTTTTTGTGCAGGAGCTTCGTTCGATGAATTATTAAACATTTCGAATTTAGAAGACGGCGGAGCATTTTTTAGCGGATTTGCAAACGTAATTAACGCAATGCGAAAATCGGACAAGATTATTGTAGGAAGAGTTCACGGAAAAACAGTTGGCGGCGGAGTTGGTTTGGCGGCAGCTTGCGATTATACGTTTGCAACCAAAAACGCTTCGATTAAATTATCGGAATTGGCAATCGGAATTGGTCCTTTTGTGATTGAACCTGCGGTAAGCAGAAAAATTGGAAAACCCGCTTTAGCTGAAATGACTTTAGAAGCCGAAACTTGGAAAAGTGCAGAATGGGCTCACGAAAACAAATTATTTACTCGTTTGTTCGATGATGCAGCAACTTTAGACGAAGCATTAGAACAATTTACAACACGATTAAGCAGTTATAATCCGGAAGCTTTGCACGAAATGAAAAAGGTTTTGTGGGAAGGAACCGAAGATTGGGATGCCTTATTAAAAAACAGAGCCGCAATTTCAGGAAAATTAGTTTTGTCTGATTTTACTGTAAATGCGTTAAATGCTTTTAAAGGGAAATAATTCCAGAATAGTGAAATACAAAAATCCTGTTCGTAAAAAGGACAGGATTTTTTAATTGACTCTATAAAGAATCATTAAATTTTAAATTACTAATTTTGCTAAAATTTTCAGATTATGAGTTTTATCAGAATCACTAAACAATTCACTTTCGAAACCGGTCATGCTTTATACGGATACGACGGAAAATGCCGTAATGTTCACGGACACAGTTATAAATTATCTGTTACGGTTATTGGGCAGCCTATTACCGATAAAAATCATGTAAAATTCGGAATGGTTATCGATTTCACCGATCTTAAAGCTATTGTAAAAGAAGAAGTTGTAGATCAGTTTGATCACGCTACCGTTTTTAATCAAAACACGCCTCATGTTGAATTGGCTAAAGAATTAGAACAACGCGGACATCATGTGATTTTGGTAGATTACCAGCCAACAAGCGAAAATTTAGTGATTGATTTTGCGAACAGAATCAGCAGTCGTTTACCAGAAAACATCAAATTATTTTCATTGCGTTTGCAAGAAACCGAAAGTTCGTACGCCGAATGGTTTGCTTCCGATAATCAATAGTCATGATTACATTAGATATTCCTGCAGATAAAAAAGTATATTTCACTTCGGATCATCATTTCGGAGCGCCCACTCGTGAAAAAAGCATTCCGCGCGAACGCTTGTTTTTAGATTGGTTAAACGCGATTGAAAAAGATGCCGGAGCTTTATTTATTGTAGGAGATTTATTTGATTTTTGGTTCGAATATAAAAAGGTAGTTCCAAAAGGATTTGTCCGCATTTTAGGAAAGCTAGCTCAATTGCGCGACAATGGTTTGCCTATTTACTTTTTTGTAGGAAATCACGATTTATGGATGGAAGATTATTTTGAACAAGAATTGGGAATTCCAGTTTTTCATCATCCTAAAGTATTCAATATTTTTGAAAAAACTGTTTTTATTGGTCATGGCGACGGTTTAGGTCCCGGTGATAAAGGTTATAAACGCATGAAAAAAGTATTTACAAATCCTTTTTCTAAATGGTTATTTCGTTGGTTACATCCAGATCTTGGCGTTCGTTTAGGAGAATATCTGTCTGTTAAAAACAAACTGATTTCGGGAGACGAAGATGCTACATATTTAGGCGAAGACAACGAATGGCTGATTTTATACGCCAATAAAAAAGTAAACGAACAATTTGCCGATTATTTTATTTTTGGTCATCGCCATTTACCCATGGTTCTTCCGTTAAAAAACAATCCTAAATCACTTTATATCAATTTAGGTGATTGGATTCAGTATTTTACTTTTGGGGTATTATCTGAACAGGAATTTTGTTTAAATCAGTATTCGAAAAAAGATCTTGAGGCGCATTTTCATCCAAAATCCAATCGTGATGTTTAAAATGATTCCATTCTTCACTTGCTAAATCAACCGTAGGATCTATCAATCGTTTAGCATCTCTTGAATTTACTCTAATATCGCTTTGCACCACATAAACCGCAACATCTAGATCTTTTTCTTGATAATATTTTTTGATTTTTTGCGCCATTTGCCAAATAACATCGGGCGTATTTAGTCGTGTTTGTTGTTTATAAGTTAAAAATTCGTCATTATAAAAACGCTGTACTTCGTTCGTTTTTTTGTCGATCACTCTAAAAGTAGCTTCACCACTTCGCGAACGCAACATCATACGCCAACTTAATCTATGTCCTTCTTCTGTCCATAAAACATCGCCTTTAATCAACCAATGACGAAGCGGAAGTAAAACTTGAATAATTAAAAATGGAACAAAAAAGTATTTAAAATTTTGTACGCCTTCTAAGGTTGTTTCACCTTTAAAAGAAACTTTTGGTTTTCGTCTTAAAAAGAAATTCCGAATTTGTTCTGGCGGAAAAAAGAAAATGCTAAAACTCAATGCAAAATAAGGAAAAACGCCAATTTGCAAAGTAATTGAGTTAAAAACATGAAAGACTAACGAAGCAATAATCGCCAACCAACGCGTACGTTTCCACAATAAAGCCGGAACAATTAATCCGTCGAAAATAATTCCCATATAGGCAATAAACATCTGAAAATCTTTCTTAAGAAAAATGTTTCGAATCGATTCCGGAACATCGGTCATCGAAGCAAACATTCCGTGCGTAACCAATCCATTTAACCAATCGGGATAAAATTTTGCAATGGTTGCGTAAAAGTAAACGCAACTAACCTGAATAATAAAAATCCACGAAATCCATTGCGGCATATATTCTTTTTTTATCGAAGGATTTTTCTTTGCATCGTACGAAGCATAAGCATTTGCAGGTAAAAAACACATCAATAGCGCAATAAGCCACATTAAATAATAATGGTTGTTGTATGAAGTTTTTTGTCCAAAATAAACCAAACTCCACAACAAAGTAAGCGCAATAATTGAAAATCGATATTTAAAACCAAAAATGATTCCCAAAGAAGCCAGCGCCATTAAAATAAAAACGCCGTACATGATTTCGTTCTGAATTGCCAAAAGCCATTCGAAACCTATAAACGTGAAATTTGTGGTAGTATCTACAAAATTATTGTCGACCCATTTTAGTAAAAGTGCACCAACACTTTCGGCAAAAAATACAATTCCGAAAAAAATACGGAATACAATTAAAGGTGCGTTGTCAATTTTTGTAAATGCTTTTTTCCACATGGTTATTTTATTTTAGATATAAAGGCTCTTGAAAAAGATTCGTCTTCCTTTAAAGCTTCAATTAATAAATCGAGCGAAGCAAATTTTTCTTCATTGCGAATTCGTTCCAGAAAGTGAACCGTAATTTCTTCGCCATAAATCATTTCGTTAAAATCGAAAATATGAACTTCTACCGTTTTTTCCAAACCGCCAACCGTTGGATTGGTTCCAATACTTAACATTCCGTAGTATTTTTCGTCTTTTACAGTTACGCCAACCACATAAACGCCAATTTCGGGAATCAATTTATATTCTTCAGCAACCTGAATATTCGCTGTAGGAAAACCAATTGTTCGTCCCAACTTTTTACCATCAACCACTTTTCCGGAAAGCATATACGGATATCCTAAATAGGTTTTTGCCAACGAAACGTTTCCTTCGGTCAATGCTTTTCTGATTTTAGTTGAACTTACTGAAACTTCGTCTAATTCTTCTGCCGAAATTTGTTCCACATCGAAATGATATTTTCTGCCGAATTCTATTAAATCATGAATATCTGCCGAACGATTTTTTCCAAAACGATGATCGTATCCAATGATGATTTTTCCGATATTAAACTGATCTACCAAAATGTTTTTCACAAATTCTTCTGCCGATAAATTGGCAAATTCTTTTGTAAATTCTTGAACAATGAGATAATCCATCCCAAAATTTTCAATTCGATTTATGCGTTCTTCAATCGTATTTAAAAGAAGGATTTTATTATCGGTTTTTAGCACCATTCTCGGGTGCGGAAAAAAAGTAAGTACCAAGGTTTTATAGCCCGAACTATTTTTTTGTTTTTTAAGTTTATTAAGGATTGCCTGATGTCCAATGTGCATTCCGTCAAATGTGCCCAAAGTCACGATGGTTTTCTCTGTACTTTGAAAATCTTGTATCGAATGAAAAACTTCCACTTTTTTGTTTTCTACAAATTTATCAATAAAAATCAATGTCTTGGTTCAAATGACTTCTTTTATCGAATCAAATACGATTTGAGTTAAAAAATGGTTCTAATTTTTATATACTGATTTTAAGTTTATACCTTTGATTTCATTTGAATATTAATCGTTTCATTATTATGAGAATAACCGGTAAACTTTTCTGCGTTTTACTTACTTTATATTCGGCAACTTCGTTTGCTCAATTCAATCTTTTAAAAGAAACTTCGAAAGCTCGTTTGCCCGAAGAAAACATTTTTGCAAGATCGCACAATCCTGAAAAATATGAATTGTACACGATAAATCACAAACAGTTGTTAGAAACTGTGAAAGATGCGCCAAGATTATCAAACAATCCATCGAATGTAGTTTTAAAATTTCCCGATGCAAATGGAAAAACCGTTTCTTTCTGGATTTACGACAATCCGGTTATGGAAGAAGAATTAGCACAAGATATTCCGAATATTAGAAGTTTAAAGGGTGTTAATATCGAAAATCCTTCAACAAGTTTAAGCATTAGTTTGTCTGATATTTTTGGATTACATGTAATGGGAATGAAAACGGACGGATCGGTTTATTATATTGACAGTTTTACTAAAGATTTGAATACAGTTATTATTTACGATCGTTCGGATTTAGAAAGCCCAAAGACTAATTTTATATGTTTAACAGAAGGAAATGAAACTGTTGAAAAATCTCTTTCGAATCAAACATTAAGCTTAGATAACAAAAAAAGAACGTTTCGTTTAGCGTTGGCTTGTACCACCGAATATGCAAACTTTCATATTTCAAAAGCACCTACAAACGTTCCGAATGTAACAATTAAACAGAAAAAAAACATTGTACTTGCTGCAATGAATGTTACATTAACTCGTTTAAATCAAATTTTTGAACGTGAATTGAATATTCATTTGAATTTAATCGCTAACAATCGAGATATTATTTTTGTAACTTCTGATAACTTTAGCAACAACAATGCTAATGCGTTGATTGATGAAAGTCAAATTGAAATTAATAAGATTATTGGAAGTTCTAATTACGATATTGGCCACACTTTTAGTACAGGTGGTGGCGGTTTGGCAAGTTTAGGTTCAGTTTGTAATTCTTGGTCAAAAGCACAAGGAATCACAGGTTCTCCTTCTCCTGTTGGTGATCCGTACGATGTAGATTATGTAGCACACGAAATGGGACATCAATTTGGAGCAAATCATACTTTTAACAATTCTTGTCAGTTTAATATAAATTGGCCGACTGCAATGGAAACCGGAAGTGGAAGCACGATTATGTCGTATGCAGGAATTTGCACTCCAAACGTTCAAATGAATGTTGATCCTTATTATCATTATGTAAGTATTCAGGAAATGCAGACATTTCTTTCAACAGCAACTTGTGCACAACAAATAACAATCTCTAACAATGCTCCTGTTGTTTCTCCTTTAGTTTCTAAAACAATTCCTTATGGAACTCCTTTTATATTAAGTACAACTGCAACAGATTCTGACGGAGATCAATTAACCTATACTTTTGAGCAAACCAACACAGAAATTGCAACTCAACCTCCACTAGAAAATGCTACTAATGGACCTGCTTTTAGATCTATGGCTCCAAATAACAATAATTATCGTTCTTTCCCTTCTGAATCAACCGTTTTAGCAGGAACAACTAATAGCAACGGTATTGTAAGTAGTGAATGGGAGCGACTTGCTAACAGAGCCCGAACTTATAGTTTTGTTACGACAGTTCGTGATAATAATCCAAACGGAGGACGTGTTGTTTATACACAACCTGTTTTGATTACTGCTGCAAATACGGGTCCTTTTGTAATTACATATCCAAATAATAATCCTTCTGTAGCAGAACCAGTTTGGAATACGGGAACAACCAAAAACATTACATGGAATGTTGCTGGAACAACCACAAATAACATTAATGTTTCGCATGTAAACATCCTAATTTCGACTGATAATGGAGTTACTTACACATCTCTGGTTTCTAATACTCCAAATGACGGAAACGAAACGGTTACAATCCCAACTTCTTTAAACAACACATACGAAGGAAGAATTAAAATTGAAGCTGTAGGAAACATTTTTTACACTGTTTCGAAAAAATTAACCATTTGGGATCCCACTGCATCTTCTGATAAGTTTGAATTGGCAGATTTAAAAGTATATCCTAATCCTGCAAAAGATATTTTGAATATTGAATTCACTTCTGAAACTACAAGTAAAACTAAATTCGATATTTTCAACTTAAACGGTCGTTTGGTAAAAACAGTCAATCTTGAATCAACCGACAACCATTATCAAATAAATATTCAGGATTTAGCTTCTGGAGCTTATATTTTAATCATTAATAACGGAGGTGGCTCTAATAGTCATAAGTTTATAAAACAATAAAAAAGAGCAGCTTTTAGCTGCTCTTTTTTATATTTTAATTAATAATCTGAATCGTTATTCTCTTCTTCCCATATACATCATCACGTAGTAAAGCAAAGTTCCGATCGAAGATAATGCTGCTACAACATACGTTCTTGCAGCCCATTTTAAAGAATCTTTCGCTCCGGCAAGTTCTTGCTGATTTACCATATGTTTAGTTTCTAACCATTTTAAAGCTCTGTTACTTGCATCATATTCTACTGGAAGCGTAACAATCGAAAATACCGTTGTCATTGCAAAAAGTACAATTCCGATTAAAAGTAACTGCGGAAACGTATTAATCAAAAATACTCCTGCCAACAAAATCCACGAAACTAACGAAGAAGCAATATTTACAACCGGCACTAATTTAGAACGCATTGTTAACCAACTATAAGCCGTTGCGTGTTGTACAGCATGCCCAACTTCGTGAGCTGCAACTGCTGCCGCTGCTGCGTTACGTTGATTATAAACTGCCTCACTTAAGTTCACTGTTTTGTCCATTGGATTGTAATGATCTGTTAATCGTCCCGGAGTAGAAATTACTTTAACATCGTAAATTCCATGATCATGCAACATTTTAGTAGCGATTTCGGCTCCGCTCATTCCATTGCTTAAATGAACTTTTGAGTACTTTTCGAATTTATTTTTTAACTGCCAACCAACCAACCAGCTCGCCAGCATAATGATTCCCATCAATAATAATCCCATAATATCTTTTGTTTTGTTTCACCTCATCAAATAATATTCCACTATTTGACTTCTTGCTATTTTGACATTAAAAAAGAGAGCCGAAGCTCTCTTTTTATGATTTTTATAACGTTTTCTTCACTTCCACTTCTTGGAAAGCTTCAATAATGTCATATTCTTTAATATCGTTGTAGTTCTTAATCTGCATACCACAATCGTATCCTTTCGAAACTTCCTTCACATCGTCCTTAAAGCGTTTTAGTGCTATTAATTCTCCTGTGTAGATTACAACTCCTTCGCGGATTAAACGGATTCTAGAACTTCTGAAAATCTTACCATCTGTAACCATACATCCGGCAATTGTTCCCACTTTAGAAATCTTGAATAATTCACGGATTTCTGCAGTTCCTGTAATCTCTTCTTTCAATTCTGGCGATAACATTCCTTCCATTGCATCTCTTACATCGTCAATTGCGTCGTAAATAATCGAGTATGTTTTGATATCGATTTCTTCTTTATCTGCAATTGCTTTCGCATTTGCCATTGGACGAACGTTAAATCCGATAATGATTGCATCTGAAGCAGAAGCTAACAATACGTCTGATTCTGTAATGGCTCCAACTCCTTTATGGATGATATTAACTTGAATTTCTTCTGTCGATAATTTAGAGAATGAATCTGATAAAGCTTCAACAGAACCATCCACGTCTCCTTTTAAGATAATATTCAATTCTTTGAAATCTCCTAAAGCGATACGGCGACCGATTTCTGCTAACGTAATATGACGTTGAGCTCGAACCGATTGTTCGCGGATTAACTGCGTACGTTTAGCAGCAATTTGTTTTGCTTCGCGCTCATCTTCAAACACATTAAATTTATCTCCGGCAGTTGGCGCACCATCTAAACCTAAGATTGAAATTGGACGAGAAGGACCAGCTTCTTTTACCAATCTTCCACGCTCATCGTGCATTGCACGAACCTTTCCGTGATTTTTACCAGCTAAAACATAATCTCCAACTCGTAAAGTTCCGTTTTGAACTAAGATTGTAGAGACATATCCACGACCTTTATCTAAGAAAGCCTCTACAACAGTTCCTGTTGCTAATTTGTTAGGATTTGCTTTTAATTCTAACATCTCGGCTTCTAATAATACTTTTTCTAATAATTCTGGAATTCCTTGTCCGAATTTAGCTGAAATATCTTGCGATTGGTACGTTCCTCCCCATTCTTCAACCAATAAGTTCATTGCAGCTAATTTCTCCTTGATTTTATCAGGATTTGCCGTTGGCTTATCTACTTTATTGATTGCAAAAATAATTGGAACGCCAGCAGCTTGTGCGTGTGCAACAGCTTCTTTTGTTTGCGGCATGATATCATCATCGGCAGCAACCACAATAATTGCGATATCGGTAACTTGAGCACCACGAGCACGCATTGCAGTAAACGCCTCGTGACCTGGTGTATCTAAAAACGTGATTTTTTGTCCGCTTTCTAACGTTACTCCATAAGCACCAATATGCTGTGTAATACCTCCAGATTCGCCGGCAATTACATTTGCTTTACGGATATAATCTAATAAAGATGTTTTACCGTGATCTACGTGCCCCATTACGGTTACGATTGGTGCACGAGTTTCTAAATCTTCCGGTTTATCTTCTTCTTCAGCAATTGCTTCTTCAATATCAGCTGTTGTAAATTGTACTTCGTAACCAAATTCGTCTGCTACAATCGTCAATGTTTCAGCATCTAATCTTTGGTTCATGGTAACCATGATTCCTAAAGACATACACGTTCCGATTACTTGCGTAATTGGTACATTCATCATTGTTGCAATTTCGCCAACTGTAACGAATTCTGTTACTTTTAATATTTTGTTTTCTTCTTCAGCACGTGCTTCTTCCTCTTTTCTACGGTGAAGTTCACGTTTATCTTTACGATATTTTGCCGCTTTAGATTTATTTTGTTTTCCTTGTAAACGCTCTAGCGTTTCTTTAATTTGTTTAGAAACTTCTTCTTCTGTTGGCTCTACTTTTACAACAGGTTGTCTTTTATTAAAGTTAGATCCGCCTTTATTTCCGCCTCTGTTATTATTGTTGTTTCCGCCAGCATTTCGGTTACCTCCCGGACGGTTTTGTCCTGGTTGCCCGCCTTGCCCTTGTGGTCTGTTACCAGTACCTCCTTGTTGAGTACCTTGTTTTCCACCTTGTTGGTTTTGCGTATTAGTACCATCGTTTTTTACAATGCGTTTGCGCTTGTTTTTATTATTCGCGGCATTCGGATTGTTTTTGTCGTTTCCTTTACCTGTTTTATTATCTTCTTTCTTTTTCTTCGGTTTTTCGAATTGAGATAAGTCGATCGTTTTCCCGGTAAATGTTGTTCCAGACAGTTTTTGATACTGTGTTTTAATAACTTCTGGTTCAGCATTAGGATCTATAGGAGTTTCTACATTTTCTTTAGAAACTTCTTCTTTCTTTACTGTTTTTTCTGCCACAGCTTCTTTTTGCGGTTGCGCTTCTTCAACTTTTTCTACCTTAACTGTTTTAGCAGGTTTTTCCTCTTTTTTAGTTTCTGGTTTAGCTGAAGGAACTTCTTCTTTTGTTGGTTTTGTTTCTAAAACTTCTTTCGACACACCTGAAGTTTCTTTTGTCTCAATATTTGATGTAGTAGGTTCAACAGGAGCTTTTTTAGATCCTTCCAAATCTATTTTTCCTACTGTTTTAATCGTTGCAACTTTAGCTGCTTTGGCTTTTATAATTTCTTGCTGGCGCTCTTCTTCTTCTTTCTTGCGTTTATCTTCCTCTTCTTTTCTCTTTTTCTCTTCTTCGTCTTTTCTACGCTTATCTTCCTGCTCACGCTCTAAACGCAAGGATTCTTTTTCTTTTTTCTTTTCTTCGCTTACTTCTTTCGAAGCCTCTTTCTTCCCTTTATCGGCCGAAAACTGTTTGTTTAAAGCAGTATATTCTTCGTCCGAGATTTTTGCATTCGGAGAAGCTTCTATTTCAAAACCTTTAGTTTTCAAATATTCTACGGCCCTATCGAGAGAAATATTTAATTCTCTTAAAACTTTGTTTATCCTTATTACTCTTTTATCAGACATATGATCCTTTTACTATATTTGTGTGTCGTTGTGTTGTTATTGTGTTTAAATTAGTCTTCGAATTCTGCGCTTAAAATACGTAAAACGTCTTCAACGGTTTCTTCTTCTAAATCGGTTCTTCTCACTAATTCAGCCACGGTATGTTTTAACACACTTTTAGCGGTATCTAAACCAATTTTTACAAATTCATCGATTACCCATTCGTCAATTTCGTCAGAAAACTCGCGCAATTCTACGTCGTCTTCTTCTAAAACTTGCGCTCCGTCTCTAATTACGTCAATATCGTAACCTGTAAGCAAACTTGCCAATCTAATGTTTTGACCTCCTTTACCAATTGCTTTAGAAACTTCGTTCACGTCTAAGAAAACGTTTGCTTTTTTAGTTTCTTCGTTTAAGCTTACATTATTGATTTTTGCCGGACTTAACGCACGTTGAATATATAATTCTGCATTGTTTGTGTAGCTGATTACGTCGATATTTTCGTTTCCTAATTCACGTACAATTCCGTGAATACGAGATCCTTTAATACCAACACATGCACCAACTGCATCAATGTTTTCGTTGTAACTATCTACAGCTACTTTTGCTTTTTCGCCCGGAATACGTACTACTTTGTGAATAGTAATAATTCCGTCTGCGATTTCAGGAATTTCCTGTTCGAACAACTTTTCAAGAAACAATTCAGACGTTCTACTCATGATGATTTGAGGTTTATTTCCTTTTAACTCAACACTTTCGATGATTCCTTTTACTGTTTCTCCTTTTTTGAAATAATCCGAAGGAATTTGTTTTTCCTTTGGTAAGATGATTTCTTTGTTGTTTTCATCTATCAAAATTACAGCTTTTGGACGAACATGGCTAACTTCTGCCGAATAAACTTCGTGAACCATGTCTTTAAATTGCTTGTAAAGATTGGTACTGTCGTGCTCCTGAATTTTTGTAATTAAGTTTTGACGCAATGCTAAAATAGCGCGACGCCCTAACTGAAATAATTTCACTTCTTCTGAAACATCTTCTCCTACTTCAAAATCCGGTTCAATTTTGCGCGCATCTTTTAATGAAATTTCAGAATTTTCATCTTCTACTTCTCCGTCTGCTACAACGATTCTGTTTCTCCAAATCTCCATATCTCCTTTATCAGGATTGATAATGATGTCGAAATTATCGTCTGATCCAAAACGCTTTTTTAATGCATTTCTAAAAACATCTTCCAGAATTGCCATTAAGGTAACTCTGTCTATATGCTTGTAATCTTTAAATTCAGAAAACGAATCAATTAATGCAATATTATCCATGAAATTATGTGTATTTTTTTTAAAATGATATAACTACAACTGCTTTTTTGATGCTAATGTACGGAAATTCAGCTTTTTTGACAACGGTTTCTTTTCCTTTGCCTACTTTTTTTGGTTCGCGTGCTTTCCATTCTAAAACAACAGAAGTTTCACTTGCATCAATCAGCGTTCCTTCTACTTTTTCTTCTTCGGTTGTTACTTCCAATTTTCGACCAATATTTTTACGATATTGACGTGGAAATTTTAACGGAGACGTTGCGCCAGCCGATGCTACTTCTAAAGAAAAATCTTGTTCTTCGCGATCCAGATTATGTTCAATACTTCTGCTAACATCGATGCAATCTTGAAGTGTTACTCCGTTATCTCCATCAATTACTACAGAAATTTTATAATCTGGCGAAATGGTAAAATCTATCAAAAACAATTCCGGATGTTCTTCCAAACCTTGCTCTAATAATTCTTTTACTCTATTTTTAAAATCCATATTCGGTATAAAAAGAGGGGACATATGTCCCCTCATTATTTAGTTTAACATTAAATAACCGTGCAAATATACAAATTTTATTTTAGAAAACATTTTTTTTAGCTATTTATCAATATAATAACTATATTTATACATTGAACTAAACAAAATATTAACCACATAAATTCATTACCAATGAAAAAAATTTTAGTACCTACTGATTTTTCTGATCAGGCTTTTAACGCGCTTAAAGCAGCTGCCGGAATTGCAAGAAAATCAAACGCTGAAATTGTTTTACTACATATTATCGATTTACCTCAAGAGACTATGGATATGATTAAACCGGGATACGATTTGCCGGAAATCATGTTTTTTAAGGAAAGTGCAGAAGCAAGATTAACACAAACTTCATTTTCGCCTGAATTAAGCGGATTGACTGTTTCACAAATCTTAAAATTAGGACGCACATTTAGCGAAGTAACCGAAGTTGCAAAAGCAAACAATATTGATTTAATTGTAATGGGATCGCACGGAGCTAGCGGATTTAAAGAACTTTTTATTGGTTCGAATACTGAAAAAGTGATCAGAACTTCTGAAATTCCTGTATTGGCGATTAAAGGAAACAATGACGAAATTAAATTTGATAAAGTTGTAGTTGCAAGCGATTTTACAGAAGATACTGGAGAAAGTTTTTTAAGAATCATTAATTTCTTAAAAGCAAACGGCGGAACTCCTCATTTTTTAATGGTTAATACTCCAAATAATTTTAAACCAACGCATGTTGCCGAAGAAATGGCGCACAATTTTTTAAAACAGTTTGAATTAGACGGATATGAATTCTCTATTTACAACGATTTAGATATTGAAAAAGGTATTTTAAATTTCGCCGATAGAATTAATGCTGATTTAATTGCAATGGGAACGCATGGCAGAAAAGGATTTGCACGTTTCTTGAACGGAAGCATTAGCGAAGATCTAATGAACCATTCTCCAAGATCCATTGTTACGTTTAAGTTATAATATAAAAAAGGCTGGTTAAAACCAGCCTTTTTTTATATATAGTTTACTTCATCTTCATTAACCAGTTTTTAACCGATACTTCTTCATTGATGATATTTTTCAATTCTGAAATAGCAACACGATCTTGTTTCATGCTATCTCTATGACGAATTGTTACCGTTTTATCTTCTAAGGTTTGATGATCAACTGTGATACAAAACGGAGTTCCTAACGCATCCTGACGACGATATCTGCGTCCTACAGCATCTTTTTCGTCGTACGCTACATTGAAGTCCCATTTCAAATCTTCGATTATTTCTTTGGCAACTTCTGGCAATCCATCTCTCTTTATTAAAGGTAAAACTGCTACTTTTGTTGGCGCTAAAACTGCTGGTAATTTTAAAACTGTACGAGTTGAACCATCTTCCAATGTTTCTTCTTGTAACGATTTTGAAAAAACAGCCAAGAACATACGATCTAAACCTACCGAAGTTTCTACCACATACGGAACGTAAGATGAATTGGTTTCGTTGTCGAAGAATTGTAGTTTTTTTCCTGAATGTTGCTCGTGTGCTTTTAAATCGAAATCGGTTCTTGAATGAATTCCTTCTAATTCTTTAAATCCGAATGGGAAATTAAATTCAATATCTGTCGCTGCATTTGCGTAATGTGCCAATTTTTCGTGATCGTGGAAACGGTAATTCTCTTTTCCTAAACCTAACGATAAATGCCACTTTAAACGCGTATCTTTCCAATAGTCGTAATATTTCATTTCTTCGCCTGGTTTAACGAAAAACTGCATTTCCATTTGTTCGAATTCACGCATACGGAAAATAAACTGACGTGCAACGATTTCGTTACGAAACGCTTTCCCGGTTTGTGCAATTCCGAACGGAATTTTCATACGTCCTGTTTTTTGAACGTTTAAGAAGTTTACAAAAATTCCTTGTGCAGTTTCCGGACGCAAATATAAATCCATTGCCGAATCTGCAGAAGCTCCTAATTTTGTTCCGAACATTAAGTTGAACTGACGAACTTCTGTCCAATTTTTAGAACCTGTTTCCGGATCTGCAATTCCTAATTCTTCAATCAACGCTTTTACATCGGCTAAATCTCCAGAATCTAAACCACGTGCCATTCGTTCTAAGATTTCTTTTTTCTTAGACAAATACTCTACAACACGCGGATTTGTTGCAACAAATTGTTCTTCGTCAAAAGAATCTCCAAAACGACCTTTCGCTTTTTCGATTTCCTTTTGCGCTTTTTGCCAAAGTTTCTCGCAATAATCTTCGATTAAAACATCGGCTCTATATCTTTTCTTTGAATCTTTATTGTCAATCAACGGATCGTTAAACGCATCTACGTGACCGGAAGCTTTCCATGTGGTTGGATGCATAAAAATTGCCGAATCAATTCCCACAATATTTTCGTGCATTTGCACCATTGCTTTCCACCAATATTCGCGAATGTTACGCTTTAACTCTACTCCGTTTTGCGCGTAATCATAAACTGCGCTTAATCCATCATAAATTTCGCTCGACGGAAAAATATATCCGTATTCTTTTGCGTGCGAAATCACACTTTTAAAAAAATCTTCCTGTTTTGCCATAATGCAAAAATACTAAAATTGCTTGGGTTATAGAATGTTGTATTGTTCTTGAAACAATCTCACTTTTTTTCGTAAATTAACGCAAAGGTACAAAAGTTGTTTGTTATGCGGTGGCTTAAAGACGTATTTCATTTGTTTTATCCTCATTTTTGCTGTGGATGCAACGAACCTTTGCAAAATGATTCTGAAGTTTTATGCGAAATGTGTTTGCTGAATTTAAGTTTTATTCCGGAAATAAGAAACGAAAACAGCGAAATAAAACGAAGATTATACGGTAAATTGAAGATTGAACACGGAATTTCGACTTTCCTTTTTTCCAAAAACAGTATTGCACAAAAACTTTTGCATGATTTAAAGTATAAAAAACAAGAACATATTTCGGAATTTCTTGCGATTTTGACTTTGCAACATTTACAAAATCACGAAATTTTTAAATGGACAGATTATATTGTTCCAATTCCGTTGCATCCTTCAAAAGAAAAAGAACGCGGATATAATCAATTAGATGGTTTTGGAAATCATTTAAGCCGAAAATTGAATATTCCGTATTTAAAAGATTATCTAATTAAGCTTGAATCTTCCAAAACACAAACTAAAAAAGACATTATTTTACGAGCTTCGAAAGACAGTTTATTTTCTTTAAATCCAAAATATACTGCTGTTCAAAATCAAAATATTTTATTAATCGACGACGTAATTACAACCGGATCTACCTTAGAAAGTGCAGGAAACTGTATCTTAAAAAACTCGACCAATAAAATTAGCATATTAACAATGGCGTATACACGCTAAAAAATAAAATAAAAATAGTTACTTTGCAGTGTAAATTCAAGTCCATGAGATTTTTAAACTATTTGAGCTTTTTTCTTATCCTTTCGTTGGTTCTTTTTACCAATTGTGCAAAGCGCGGAACAATTGACGGAGGTCCGAAAGATACGCTGGCTCCGGTTATTTTATCAACTTCACCCGAAAATTTCAGCACTAATTTTACTGCGAAAACGATACAAATCAACTTTGACGAATATGTAAAATTAAACAAGGTAAACCAGCAGTTGATTATCTCTCCTCCAATGGAAATTCAGCCAGAAATTATTCCAATGGGATATCCAAGTAAATATATTCGCATTAAGATTTTCGACACCTTAAAAAGCAACACAACCTATAGTTTTAACTTCGGCGAAAGCATTCAGGATAACAACGAAGGAAATCCGTACAGCAATTACCGTTACGTTTTTTCGACCGGAACTTATATTGACTCTTTAACATTAAAAACCACTTTTAAAGACGCTTACAGCACAGCGCATTTAGGAAGAGTAAACGTT
The DNA here is from genome assembly GCA_002360925.1 of Flavobacteriaceae bacterium UBA3339. Taxonomy (GTDB): domain Bacteria; phylum Bacteroidota; class Bacteroidia; order Flavobacteriales; family Flavobacteriaceae; genus Flavobacterium. The sequence continues at coordinate 32,621 of DERN01000016.1, forward strand.
TTGTTATACGAAGCAAACGATTTTAACGATTCGACCATTTACAAGAAAAAACCGTTGTATGTTGCAAGTTCGTTAGATAGTTTGCGAGATGTTACGCTTGAAAATTTAAAAGAAGGTGCTTATTATTTAGTTGCTTTAGAGGAAAAGAACAGTAATTATAAATTCGATCCAAAAAGTGATAAAATTGGTTATATTCCACAAAAAATCAATATTCCGAACGATAGTATTTTTAAATTAAATCTGTTTAAAGAAGAGAAATTACCAAATGCGTATCGTCCCGCTATGATTAGTCAAAACAAATGGTTGGTAGCTTATGAAGGAAATGTGCACGATTTAAAACTTTCGGTTTTGGGTAACAACAAACCTATTCCAAGCGTTTTTTCTAAAGTTCCCGAAAAAGATTCTATTTATGTTTATACGCCTTTAGAAAAATACGATTCGTTGAATTTTCAATTCCGTTCAGGAGCATACGAAAAGAGTTATTCGGTAACGCAACGCAACGTAAAACTGATTGATACGCTTCAGTTAAAGTTTATTAAAAGTGGGACTTTACATTTTAGAGATACGGTTTCTGTTTCGACAAATACTCCGATAAAATCGGTTCATAACGATTTAATTCAACTAATTAGAAAAGATTCTACTCAAGTTGCTTTTTCAACCAAAATAGATAGTTTAAACAATGTTGTAAAAATCGCTTTCGAGAAGAATGAAAACGAGAAATATACGCTTTCGTTACTTCCGAATAGTATTGTTGATTTTTATGATAAAAAAGTAAACGATACGATTGTACAGACGTTTCAAACAACCAAATTTTCGGATTATGGAAATATTACATTTCAATTATCAGGAACAGTAAACTATCCCATCATTTTTGAACTCTTATCAAAAGACGAAAAGCGATACGATTACCAATATATTACCGAAGAACGCCCGATTGAGTTTCAATTAATTGAACCTTCGAAATATTTCGTCCGAATTATTGAAGATGCAAACGGAAACAAAAAATGGGATACCGGAAATTATTACAAGAAAACACAACCCGAAAATGTTATTAATTTCCCTTCCGAAATCGATATTCGAGCCAATTGGGAAAAGAACGAAACATTGGTGATGCCTTAAAGATTTTTTTTCAATTTAAAACTTAACATTGAGAATTCATTAAGTAATTATATTTTGCTTATCTTTAGTAGATAAAAGAAATTTCTCATGAAAAAAGATCAATTAAAGAAAAAATTAAAAGAGCAAAATAAACAGCTTAAAAAGCAAAAGTCTGTTATAAAATCGTACAAAAAGTTATTAGAGGAGTACGAAGATATTTCAAAACGATTAAAAAAGAATATCAAACGTTTTGAAGGTTTATTAGAAGATGTTGAGATCGAAGAGGAACTTACTGAAGAAGAAATAGATCAAATTATGAGTCAGTTTAAGGAAGAAGCTGAAGATGTTTCGGAATCGGAAGAAAATAAATAATTCGTAAAAAGCAAAAAGCCATCTAAATTAGATGGCTTTTTTATATTAAATAAGATCTTTTATTCTTTCTGTCTTGATAAAAGCGACCAAATAATCGATAGCGTTAAAACTCCGCCAATGATCATTAGCGAAACCGTTGAAGGAAAATGATAATAAGGCATTATAATCATTTTAACTCCGATGAATGTTAAGATTATTGCCAAACCATAATGTAATTTCGAAAATAAATCCATTGAGTTTGCTAATAAGAAATACATTGATCTCAATCCTAAAATCGCAAAGATATTCGAAGTATAAAGGATAAACGGATCGTCTGGAGCAATTGCAAAAATAGCAGGAATACTATCGACTGCGAAAACCAAATCCGTAATTTCGATAACCGCTAACGCAACAAACATCGGCGTTACCATTTTAATTCCGTTTTGAACAGTAAAGAATTTATCTCCGTCAAAAGTATTGCTCACTTTAAAAAATTTGTGAACTAATCTTACACCAAAGTTTTTAGATAGATCGCCTTCGCCTTCTTCATTATCATCTGATTTCGCAGATTTAATTCCTGCAAAAATTAAGAAGATACCGAAAACAAATAATATAATATTTAACTGACGCGGACCTCCTGTTTCAGGATCAATTCCTAAGAAAGGAAGCGTTATGTAGGTGTGTTTAATTAATTCTACACCTGCAAAAATAAAGATTGCTCTAAAAAACAAAGCTCCTAAAATCCCCCAAAACAACACTTTATGCTGATAATCTTTCGGAATTCTGAAAAACTTAAAAACTAAAATGAAGACGAAGAGATTATCGACCGAGAGTGCTTTTTCAATCCAATAAGCAGCCTGATATTTAGAGAAATTATCGGTTATTCCGTGAGGTTTATCTAAAACCCAGTAAACTACTCCACTAAAAACCATTGAAAGCGCAATCCAAACCAAAGTCCAGTTTAAAGCTTCTTTGTTAGAAATAGTATGAGTTTTTTTATTAAAAACTCCTAAGTCTAGCAACAACATAATTACAACTGCAATTGCAAAACCGCCAATCAACCAAGGATGATTGATCATATGATCTTCGGGCAAATTATTCATCTTAATCTAATTTTTCTATTAGTTTTTTAAACACTTGTTTTGGTTCTTTTCCGTTATATAAAATCTCATAAACCGCATTAATAATCGGTGTTTTTGCCTTAAGTTCCTGATTCATGATATAAGCACTTTTTGCCGCATAATAACCTTCTGCAATCATGTTCATTTCCATTTGAGCCGATTTCACCGTATATCCTTTTCCAATCATGTTTCCAAACATACGATTTCTTGAAAAAAGCGAATAACCTGTTACTAACAAATCGCCTAAATAAGCCGAATCGTTAATATTTCGCTTCATTTTATATACTTGTTTAATGAATTTCTTCATTTCACGAATCGCATTACTCATTAACAACGCCTGAAAATTATCTCCATATCCTAAGCCGTGCGCCATTCCGGCAGCAACTGCATAAATATTCTTTAACATGGCAGCATATTCAACTCCGATAACGTCGTCCGAAACTTTTGCTTTTATGTAATGACTTCTTAAACTTTTGGCGATACATTCGGCTATTTCCGGGTTTCCACCAGCAATTGTTAAAAAAGACAAACGTTCTAAAGCAACTTCTTCTGCATGACAAGGTCCGGCTAAAACAGCAATTTGCTCAATCGGAAGATTATATGTTTGCATAAAATGCTGACCAACAATTAAACCTGTTTCCGGAATAATTCCTTTAATAGCAGAAATGATGATTTTATTTTCTAAAGAAACCGTTAGTTTTTGAAGTTCCTGCCCTAAAAAGGCCGACGGAATCGCAAAAATAAGATAATCGGCATATGAAATAGCCTCGTTTATGTCGCTTGTAAGAATTAATTGATCTGTATCGAACTCTACAGCGCTTAAGTAATTAGGATTGTGATGATTTTCTTTTATTGCTTCAATTGCAGTTTCGTTGCGCATATACCAAGCAATTTGCTCCATATTATGACACAACATTTTGGCAATTGCGGTTGCCCAGCTTCCGCCGCCAATTACTGCAAATTTTGGATATTCCATTCTATTGCTTGATTTGAATTGCAAAAATAATATTTTTACGCTTATTACAATTTATTATTTTGTTAAGTCTGAAAAGTATTAAAATCAAAAAAGAATCAACCTTTTAAAGTTAATTCTTTTCTGTAAACTATTTACTTTCTATAAAACAAATTATGATCGATGTATTCCCAAACTTTTTCATCAAGCATTGGGCGTATGTCTTTGCCTTCCTTAACACTGTTTCGGATAAATGTAGAAGACAATTCGATAATTGGCGCTTCTACTTTATGGATTTTTGGATGATTGACAAATTCGTCCGGAACTTCTGATTCTGAAATTCGCGGATACACATAGATATCATAATCTTTTAGAATTTGCTCGTAATTCTTCCATTTGTTTAACGATTTCAAATTATCTTCTCCCATAATCAACGAAAATTCATATTTCGGGAATTTTTCCGTTAAATGAATCAACGTATTAATCGTGTAATTAGGTTGCGGTAATTTGAATTCAATATCTGAAGGTTTAATTTTGTCGAAACGTTCCGTAGCTAAATGAATCATGTGTAAACGATGATAATCTTCTAACAATCCTGATTTTTTTTTCAAAGGATTATGCGGCGTAACAACCATCCAAACCTCATCTAAATCACTATTTTCTGCCAAATAATTGGCGATAATTAAATGACCAACATGAATGGGATTGAATGTTCCAAAATACAAACCTACCTTCATGTTCTATGCGTTTACAAATTTTGAAACCAAATCGTAAGCTTCTTGTTTGGCGGTTTCTAAATCGTGATTTTCTAAAATTACATCGAATTCTGAAGCTCGAGAGATTTCGCGTTCTGCTTTTTCTAAACGCATTGAAATTTTTTCATCGCATTCGGTCTGACGGAAACGTAATCTTCGTTCTAATTCTTCAACCGAAGGCGGACTTACAAAAACAGCCAATGCTTGCTCTGGAAATTGCTTTTTAATATTTAAACCACCCACTACATCAATATCGAAAACCACATTTTTACCTTCGCTCCAAATACGTTCGATTTCAGATTTCAATGTTCCGTAAAAATTATCTTTATAAACCTCTTCGTATTCAATAAAAGCATTTTCTGAGATTTTTTTCTGAAATTCTTCCGCCGAAATAAAATAATAGTCTTTTCCATTGATTTCTCCTTCTCGCATATAACGTGAAGTTGCCGAAATTGAAAAAGCCATTTTTAGCTCAGGAAAAGTGAGTAGATGTTTTACAATTGTTGTTTTACCAGAACCCGAAGGCGCCGAAAAAACAATCAATTTCCCTTGTGGTTTCGTCATATCTTTTAAAGTATGTTCAGTACTTGTTCTTTAATTTTTTCTAATTCGTCTTTCATCAAAACAACACATTTTTGCATTTTTGCATGATTCGATTTCGATCCCATTGTGTTGATTTCGCGTCCCATTTCCTGAGAAATAAAACCTAATTTACGACCATTTGCTTCGTTTCCACTCATGGTTTCAATAAAATAATCTAAATGATTCGTTAAACGAACTTTTTCTTCGTTGATGTCTAATTTTTCGATGTAATAAATCAATTCTTGCTCGAAACGATTTTGATCGACATTCACTTTTAACTCTTCTAATCCTTGACGAAGACGTTCTTTAACAGCATTAATTCGTTCTTCTTCATAGGTTTCAACTTCGTTCATTAACGTACGAATATTGTTGATGCGTTTTTCGAAATCGTTTTGAAGTTTTGCACCTTCCTGATTTCTAAATGAACCAATATTATCTAAAGCTTCATTCAGAATAATCTGAATTTTTTTCCATTCCTCTTCATCTAATTCGCAACGTTCAACTTTTAAAGAATCGGGCATTCTTACTGCCATTTTCATTAATTCGGTTGCATCGGCATCGGGAATAATCGCACGCATTTGATCGATATATGCTTTTACAATTGGCGCATTAATCGTAGAAGAAGTTTCTTCTCCTGTAACTTCAATATAAACCGAACATTCAATTTTCCCACGTTCTAATCGCTGTGCAATTACATTTCGAACTTCCAATTCCTTTTCTTTGTATTGTTGAGGCAAACGAACGCTTAAATCGAGATTTTTAGAGTTTAAAGATTTAATCTCTATGGTTATTTTTTTTAATGGCAATTGCACGAATGCTTTACCAAAACCTGTCATCGAATGAATCATATATTGAAAAATTAAACCGCAAAGTTACACAAATGGAATGATTTATAAGATTTAGTGTTTAAAAAAAGCAGGAATGAAAAAAATTCTCATCCTGCTTGGTACTTTATATCAATAAATGATTTGCTTAAGCTTCTTGTTCGTCTTTTTGTAAAAGGAATCTGTAAATTAATCCGCCTACAATAGCTCCTGCAATTGGCGCTATCCAGAACAGCCATAATTGAGAAAGTGCTTCGCCGCCAACGAAAAGAGCCTGAGAAGTAGATCGAGCCGGATTTACCGAAGTATTGGTAATCGGGATTGAAATAAGGTGAATTAACGTTAAAGCCAAACCAATGGCAATGCCCGCAAATTTTCCGTTTGCCCATTTATCAGTAGCTCCTAAAATAATAATTAAGAAAAAAGCCGTTAATAAAAACTCTGCTAAAAAAGCAGCGCCCATACTGTAACTTCTACCTGCATAACCTTCCATTTCATAAAAATTGGTTGCAAACGCTCCGGCTCCTTCCGTACTAAAAGCTCCGGCTCCGTTTAAAATGATGTACAAACAAGCTGCTGCTACAGTTGCGCCAACAACTTGTGCTACAATATAAGGTAACAAATCTTTCATTGGAAAACGCCCGCCTGCCAACAAACCAAAACTAACAGCCGGATTAAAATGTCCGCCCGAAATATGCCCAACAGCATAAGCCATTGTTAAAACGGTTAAACCAAAAGCCAAAGAAACTCCGGCTAAACCAATTCCAATTTCCGGTACACCTGCTGCAAAAACAGCCGCACCACAACCTCCGAAGACTAACCAAAAAGTTCCAAAGAACTCGGCAAATAACTTTTTCATGCTTTTTATTTTTTGTGTTTATGTTAAATTTAACAAAAAACATTTAAAGTAAGTTCGTTTTAAGCAATCATTTTTCTTTTATTTAATCCTGATTTACAGTTTGTAACATTGCTTCTACTGTTTTAGCTGCGTTTCCAACAAATATTTTATCGTTATAGAAAATGACAGGGCGAGCTAAAAAGGTGTAATGTTCTAATATATAGTTTTTAAAATCGGTTTCGGTAAGTTGTTTATCTTTTAAACCTAACTCTTTATATAATTGAGCACGTTTGTTAAATAAAGCTTCGTAGCTTTTTGTGTGTTTAAATAGTTCGTCTAACTGAGATTCGGTTAATGGATTTGATTTTATTTCCTGTAACTCGAATCGATCTATATTTTCGATTTGTTTCATTATTTTTTTACAGGTATCGCATGTTTTTAAATAATAGATTTTTTTCATATCGTTATTTTATATTTTTTGTAAATTTAAATTAATGGTTAGATTTAAAAATCCTTTATTAACAGGTTGATAATTTTTATTTAAAATATTAATCTGAGGATTTATTGTAAATCTAAATTTTTCTAATCCAATCCCAATCATTGGAACGAATCTTAAATTTCCATTTTCAAAATTAGTATAACTAACTAATTCAGCTCCTAAAACTAAAAATTGATAGTTTATAATTCCATTTATCTTGGGGGCTATTGTAAATCTTTCTGTGTTTAAAACAATTTCGCTTCCTCCTCCATATTGATATCCTGCAACGCCATTATGTTTAGTTCTATTGATTTCTAAGTTTATTAAGTGAAACTTTTTATTATGTGGTTCTGCAAAACTATAACTATAGCCAACACCAAAATTCAATGATTTATTATCGAAGTCAGGATCTTTTTTCTCCGGTTGGCTTTGTGCATTAACATTATTCAGTGTTATCATACTAAAAATAAAGAATAGGGATATCAATAACACATTTCTTTTATTTAGATTACAAATCTCACTCATTGTTCAGTCTTTTTTGAATACGTTGAATAACATAATCTGATTTTTTTCTTAAAGTATCCTTATAAACAAAAGTTGTTTGTTTCCCCGTTTCAATATTGATTTTATGAATAGACGGAACTTGATCATACGAGTTTTGCAAAAGCATTACAATAGAATCAGATTGCCAAAAAGCATCTTCTACCCAATAAGAAGGTCCTAAAAAACCAATTCGCCAGACTTTTTCATTTGGCATATCTACTAAATTAATTTCTTGATCCACATCGAACATCAACTTATTTGTCAATTTATCAACACTCCATTGATAACTATCAATATCAATATATTTTTTTCTGTCAGGACTATAAATTAAAAAGTCTGTATAAATAGGATTAAATTGTTCATCAAAGATTCCGTAAACTGTTCCTTCCATTTTTGAAATATCACTTTTCGATTCGTATACAAAGTGTTCTAAACTAAAAAGGCTATCGATTTCTGTTTGATAATACTTTTCCCAATTGTGTAAAGTAGGATTTTGAAATGACGAAACTTCAACACCTTCTTTAAATGTTGATTGGTTCTCAACTTCGATTGTTTTTTTTCTATCTGTACACGAAAACAGCAAATAACTACTAAGGATGATAAGTAAAAGTTTTTTCATTTTGAGCAGTTTATCTAAATAAAAAAGCAAGTTAGTGATTTACCAACTTGCTTTAATACTTTATTGCTTAAAACAGGAAAAATCTATTTTTGAATTACATACAATTTATCAGATAAACGTATACGAAATGGAATTTCGAAGGTAATTTTATCGTTTACGTTTGCTTCAAAAGCGTCTTGTCCGTTTACTTTAAATTGCGTTAAAGTTAGGCGTTCTTCTCCCGTTGAAGGTCCAACAATTAAGATTTCGTCTCCAACTTTTACACTTTGGTTTTGAATGCTGAATTGCGCTACCGATGCTTTCGTAAAATAATGTTCGCCTTTACCAACCAAGATTTTTCGTTCATGTTTTTTCTTACGGATTTCGGTAACGGTTGCTACTTTTACCGGAACAACTTCTTCGAAAACGTTGCGCTCTTTTTTAAATTTCAACGCTTCAGACTTTCCTTTTTTGAAAATTAAATTGCCTTTTTGCTGTCCTTTTCTTAAACGTTTTTGCTCGTCCAAAGGCAACTGAATAATATCTAAACATTCGTTAGAACAACATCCGTGCATGGTTTCGGCACATTCATCGCATTGAATAAACAACAAATGACAGGCTTCGTTTGCACAATTTACGTGTGTATCGCAAGGTTTTCCGCATTGATGACAATGTGCAATAATATCATCGGTAATACGTTCTCCCAAACGATGATCGAACACAAAGTTTTTTCCGATGAATTTACTTTTTAATCCTTGTTCTTTTATTTGGCGCGTGTATTCAATAATTCCGCCTTCTAATTGATATACATTTTTAAAACCTTGATGTTTAAAATAAGCACTCGCTTTTTCGCAACGGATTCCTCCGGTACAATACATCAATAGTTTTTTATTTTCTTTAAAAGGTTGTAATTGCTCATTAATAATGGGAAGCGATTCGCGGAATGTATCAACATCGGGCGTAATGGCTCCTTCGAAACGACCAATTTCTGATTCGTAATGATTACGGAAATCGACAATTATTGTATCCGGATCTTCTAATAAATCGTTGAATTCTTGTGCTCCTAAATGGATTCCTTTATTGGTTACATCAAATGTTGCATCATCTAATCCGTCAGCAACAATCTTTTTGCGCACTTTAACCGTTAATTTTAAAAACGACAAATCGTCTTGTTCAACCGCTACATTTAAACGGATTCCTTTCATGAAATCATACGCTTCTAATGTTTCGCGAAAAGCTTCGAAATTTTCGGCAGGAACGCTCATTTGTGCATTAATTCCTTCTTTGGCAACATACGTTCTTCCCAAAGCATCTAACTTTGACCAAGCTAAAAATAAATCGTCTCTGAATTGTTGAGGATCTTCAATATTTGCATATTGATAAAAAGATAAAGTTATGCGATTTTGCCCCGCTTCCTCAATTAATTGCGCACGCTCTTCGGCGCTTAACGTGTTATACAGTTGCATGCTATATACATTTAAGTGATTGATAATAAAAAAACCGGACTCTAAATGGAAGAATCCGGTTACAAAGTTACTATATAATTTTCTTAGTTCGAAAATTGAACCGAATAAATTAATATTGATACACAATAGATCGATTCCAGCCAAAAACACTTAACTGTATTTGGTTCTGCCCAACTGCTTGTAAAGGTGTTAAATTAAATGAAACGGTTTTTTGAAATACTGCTAAACAAGCTTCGTTATTTATAAGCTCAATTTTCGCACCTACATGTGGCGGTGAAACTGCAGCCAAACTCATTGCTCCTATAAGATTCATTTTCCAGTTATCTGGATTACAACCGCTTGAACTAATTGTAACTTCTAAACAATCTCCATTTAAAACAACATTGGTTATATTATAGTTATTTGTTGAAGTTTGCTGGAATCTTGTTTCGTCTTCTATAGCTTCTTTATCGCAATTTGAAATTATCGGAACTACTACATCATCAAAATGACAACAAGAACCAAATAATATTCCTGTTAAAAACACGAAAACAATTAGTCTTTTCATAAAAATTCAAATTAAATCTCCTTTATTTATCGTCTTCTTTAGGCATAAATTGCTTAGAATCTTCCATTGGTTTTCTTGAGCCTCTGTGACACATTGCGCACGAAATGGCATTTTTATATTTATCGCCAATGGGTGCAAATTCATTTTGATTTAATTCGTTTGTGAATTTAATCATATGGCGCGCCACTTCTTTTTCGTGCTTTGTATCGGCTGCTTTGTCTTTATCATGACAATGGTTACATTTTACGCCCAAAGCCACGTTATAAGATTTCATCAAGTCCATTAAACTATCTTTCGAAATATCTTGTGGCAGTACTTTTAGGTTTTTAAAACCTCCAACGTAATCAATATCTTCATATTCGGGCATTTCAGAAGCTTTATAAGCCGAAAGCCCAATGATTAATCCTAATCCTAATAAAAGAAACATTATTTTTTTCATAGTTTATCAATTTTGTCCCTTCTAATTTCTACATTCTCAATCAAAAAAACAACACTAACTATTTATTTATCAATATTCTAAATAACAAAAAAAACAATTATAAGGAATCTTGTTTTGGTTCAAAAACTTCAATACTATCTTTTTCTACATTGTTTACGCCTTCTTTTTTACTAATATATTCTTGACGTATTTTCTGTTGTTTTAAGATTTCTTCTTTGTGAGGCGCAATAATTTCGTTCAGCTTTTCTTCGGAAACAGTTGTGATATTTGGATCTTTATACAATTGATACCAAACTCCTTTTACTCCAAAATTATAATCGCCATATACAATAACAGGATTCCCTTTAACTTTTACCGTATTTTTATCTGCCAAAACCCATTGATCTGCCCAATTATACAAATATTGTGCATCGGCATCTAACAAACGTAAACACGAATGTGAAGCCGGGTATCCGGGCATTGCATATTGATGAAAACCGATTCCGCCCGTGTTGTGAATATTAAAATTCCAATTTAAAATCCATTCATCGTCTACAGTGCTGCGAACTTTACGACCTTTCCAATTGGTAAAGAATAATCCGCGCGGAGTTTGAGAAGCTTTTTTTCCCATATTGGTTGGTCCCCATTTTTTTAAAACTCCTTTTTCATAAACCGCAAAAGCCTGAATTGGATACGAAAAGATGATAAACTTATCTACATCTCGCAAAATTTCGGCTTGTTTAGGAAACGGACTGTAATCCAAAAAATCGGAATAAAACTCGTTCGGAACAATTAACGAATCTCTGCTTTTTAGGTAATTTGTATCAATTCGGTTTAAAGCTGCAATTGTGTATTTCTGTGATGCAGAGAACTCGTTATTGAATTTTTTAAGAAGCGAATCGCTTACTTTATGAGGCCAAACGCTATATTTTTCGCCTTTTACGATTGCAAACTTTGGCGTTTTCTTTTTGGTTTCGATAACCTTTTCTTCTTTTTTCTTTTCTGCAATGGTATCCTGAACTAAAACAGGAATTGTATCTAGAACCTTCTGATTATTTTCGAATTCATAAACAGAATCCTTTATAACTTCTTCTTTTTCAATTGCCGTTGTTTCTTTTTTACATTGAATAAACGCAATAACGGCAATTAACAAATAAAACCCTTTTTTCATATTTTTTTCACATCAAATTTTGACTAAAATTAATTAAAAAACCACTTCAATTAAGAAGTGGCTTAAAATTATTTTTTTGCTAAAACCGACTGCCTATTTTGTTGTTCTTTCTCAATTTCTGCGCGGTATTTTCCAACCAATTCGTTTAATAAATCATTCGACAAATCGTTCGCATGATTATTTGTTGCCAAATTCAACCAAGGTTTTCTTCCTTTAAAATCGTTAGCTCCAAACACAATAACCGGCGTTCCTTTTGCACTAACCGTTTGTTTATCTGCCAAAATCCATTCATCAGCCCAATCATACATCCATTTTGCATCTTCTTCTAACAGACGTAAACACGAATGTGAAGCCGGATATCCGGGCATTGAATATTGATGCCAGCCAATTCCTTCTTCGTTCTGAATATTAAAATTCCATTTCAAAACCCATTCATCATCAAACGTACTCACAACTTCTTCTCCTTTCCAATTCGTAAAATATAATCCTTCCGGCGTTGGATGCTTCTCTGATCCCATACTTGAAGGTCCCCATTTTACCAATTCTCCGTTTTCGTATAAACCATAAGCTTGAATCGCATAAGAAAAAACAGCAAGTTTGTTAATAGATTCGGCTTGTTTCAATGTATACGGAAAAGGCGAATATGCCATAAAATCATCATCAAACTTATCCGGAATAACCAACGTATCAACAGTATGAAACGTATTTTTATCCACTCGGTTTAAAGCTACAATTGTTTGAAGCTGTTTTGAAGAAAAGTTCTTTTTAAAAATAGTCCGAACCGAATCGTTATCTTTCAACACCCAATTGCTGAACGTAAAATCTTGCGCTTTTTCGTATTTTCTTTCTAATTTCTTTTTTAACGACGTTTCTTGTCGCTCATGATTATTATCTTTACATCCGAAAAAAGGAAGCAAAATTAAAGCGGGTAGTAAATAAATTCTCTTTTTCATTTTCAATTTTTTAATTTAAAGTACGATTTTCTGGACAATAAAAAAAATTGAAAGCTAAATTTGAATAAAATACACTAACTTTAGTAGCTCTTAAAGAATATAGAAAAATGAGTGCAGATAAAGAAGCAAAATTAAAAGCCTTACAGTTAACATTAGATAAATTAGACAAAACATACGGAAAAGGAACCGTAATGAAATTGGGCGATAGCGCAGTGGAAGAAGTTGAAGCGATTCCGTCTGGTTCATTAGGATTAGATTTGGCTTTAGGTGTAATGGGATATCCTAGAGGAAGAATAATTGAAATCTACGGACCTGAATCTTCTGGTAAAACTACTTTAACGCTTCATGCAATTGCCGAAGCACAAAAAGCAGGCGGAATTGCAGCTTTTATTGATGCAGAACATGCTTTTGATCGTTTTTATGCAGAAAAATTAGGTGTTGATATCGACAATTTAATTATTTCTCAACCAGATAATGGAGAACAAGCTTTGGAAATTGCAGAAAACTTGATTCGTTCTGGTGCAATTGATTTAGTTGTAATTGACTCGGTTGCGGCTTTAACTCCGAAAAGTGAGATTGAAGGTGAAATGGGAGAATCTAAAATGGGATTGCACGCACGATTAATGTCGCAAGCTTTGCGTAAGTTAACTGCTACTATTTCTAAAACAAATTGTACGGTTTTCTTCATTAACCAATTACGTGAAAAAATTGGGGTTATGTTCGGAAACCCAGAAACAACAACAGGTGGTAACGCATTAAAATTCTACGCTTCGGTACGTTTAGATATTCGTAAATCGACTCAAATTAAAGACGGAGATAATGTTTTAGGGAACCGTACCAAAGTAAAAATCATTAAAAATAAAGTAGCACCTCCTTTCCGCACAGCCGAATTTGATATTATGTACGGCGAAGGAATTTCGAAGGTGGGTGAAATTTTAGATTTAGCAGTTGATTTTGAAATCGTAAAAAAATCGGGATCTTGGTTTAGTTATGGCGAAACAAAATTAGGACAAGGACGCGATGCTGTAAAAGGATTAATTAAAGACAACCCTGAATTACAAGAAGAATTAGAAGAACGCATAAAAGCACACATTAAAGAAAAACAAGGTGCTTAAATAACAGCAAAAACTCCTCTCAAATTTTGAGAGGAGTTTTGGTTTACTTGTATTGTTTTAACAATTTCACATCAATCTCTTTCCCATCTCAAAAAAAAGCTTCAACTTTGAAAATTCAATGGGGTGCTGATTTTTTATCGGCTGAGATGATACCCAGGAACGTTGTTCCACACCTGATCCGGATAATGCCGGCGTAGGGAAACCGATTAATCATCTCATCATTTAATTTTTAAGTTAATATGATGCAGGAAATTTTAGACAAAACCACTTGGATGGAGTGGTTGGGTGTTTTCTTTTCAATTTTTCAAGTGCTTTTAGCGCGAAAAAACAATTCGAACACGTATATTTTCGGAATTGCAGCTATTTCGTTGTCGCTGTATGTAATGTTTACTTCGAAATTATATGCCGAATTTACGTTAAATCTCTATTATTTGGGAATGAGTATTTACGGTTGGATTTTTTGGAAGTTTGGCAAACAAAAAAACGAAACTCCGATTTCTTTTACCAATCTTTCCGAAAAACTAAAAGCTTCGGGAATCGTGATTTCAGCTTTTGTTTTATTCTATCTTTTTTTAACACATTATACCGATTCGGATGTGCCTATTTGGGATTCGATTGTTACTGCATTTGCTTGGGCAGGAATGTGGCTTATGGCGAAACGGAAGATCGAAAATTGGGTTTTCTTAAACATCAGTAACATCATTTCCATTCCGTTAATGATTCATAAAGATTTGTACTTATATGCCGTTTTAACAGCGTTTTTATTCCTTGTTGCCATTTCGGGTTTCCTTAATTGGCGTAACATTATTAAACAAAACAATCATGCTTAATACAGAATTTATTCGCGAAAAGCTTTTGGGTGTTTCCATTATTCCTGAAGATATTATCGATTATATTCACGAACAAAAGTGGCTGCAAATTTGGGTTCCGAAACAATATGGCGGATTAGGATTTTCGTTTAAAGAAGGTTTAAAAACTTTAAAACAAATTGCCGAAATCGACGGAAGTTTAGGTTGGATGGTTACTTTATGTTCGGGAGCTAATTATTTTGCTCGAAATTTAAGTCCTGAAGTTGCGAAAGAGCTTTTTCAAAATCCGAAAACCTGTTTTGGCGGAAGCGGAATGATTTGCGGAACAGCCGAACAGAAAGAAGATTCCTTTATTATTGAAGGAACTTGGCGATTTGCAACAGGCGCACCTCATTTAAGTCATTTTACATTAAATGCCGTAATTACCAAAAACGGAAAACCAGTTTTAGATTCCGAAGGAAATGAGATTGTTCGTTCGTTTATTATTCCAAAAGAAAAAGTTGAGATTATTCCAGATTGGAAAGCAATGGGAATGAAAGCAACTGGAACGTATTCGTTTAAAGTGAATCAGATTGAAATTCATGAGCGTTACAGTTTTATTTATAACGAGTTTTTCACGAATGCTGTTTTAGATAAAATTCCGTTTAGAATATTTGCCGATTTAACACTTTTAGCCAATTATATTGGTTTGGCTTTTCATTTTGCAGAAGAAGCTTTGGCGATTCGACCTTTGATTGGTCTATCAAATTTTAATTTGTATTTAAAAAATCAGGAAGAAAAAATCTATAATTTTGCTGTTGAAATTGAACAAATATTAAAGCGGAACAAAGAAGTTTCGGCAGAAAAACAATCCGAAATTCATCAATTTGGCGAACAACTTTTAAAGGAATTAACAGAACGAATTCTACAAATTTATTATCAATTAGGAATTCGAGCTTCGCATACTGACGAGCAAATTCATCAGGTTTTTTGTGATTATTTTACGGTAACACAACATGCGAATTTTAGAATGAAACCAAATAATTCTTAAGTTATTTATTCAACAAAGGTTGTAAAATCAACTCTCGAACTTCGGCTTTTAATTCGGGTTTATCTCTTTGTGTTAATGCTTTTGTTTCTATAAATTGATGTTGATAAACCTTTACTTTCCCGGGATATCCGGCATAAAATCGGAAAGGATACATTTGTTTTAATCCAACAAATGTCATTGGAACAACCGGAATACTAAAGTTGATTGCCAAACGAAAAGCGCCATCTTTAAATTCATCTAAAACAACCGATTCATCATCTGGAACTCCGCCTTCTGGAAAAATACAAACACTTAAACCTTTTGCTAATTTTTCGGCTGCCGAAATCATCGTTTTTTGGCGACTAACCGAACTTGATCGATCTACCAAAATACAAGCTTTCTTATAAAAATATCCAAAAAGAGGAATCTTGGCTAATTCTTTCTTCCCAACGAAAACAAACGGATTCTTTACCAAAATCAACATCAACATAATATCCATCATCGAGGTATGATTTGCCGTTAAAACGTAACTTTTATTCGGAACAAATTTCTGTTTTAAAAGAACTTTCTTTCTAAATCCCATTCCATAAAAAACGATATAAGCCCAAATTCTGGCTAAAAAGAAAAAGAATTTATAGAATTTATCTGTCGATAAAGATAGGATGAGAAAAGGCGATAATATGAGAATTACTACTAAAACAAGTAAGTAAAACCACATTTTCCATAAAAACCAAGCGATTTTTTTTAAAAGCATTTTTAGCGTTTTGTTTGACCCTTGCAAATTAATGAATTAAATTTGAAAAAAATTAATTTATAAAAATGGCAAAAGTATTAACTGGAGTTCAAAGTACCGGAACCCCACACTTAGGGAATCTTTTAGGAGCAATTCTGCCAGCAATTAAAATGGCAAACGATCCTAAAAATGAAACGTTTTTGTTTATCGCCGATTTACATACGGCGACACAGATTAAAGACGCGAAAATTTTAAAAGAAAATACATATAGTGTGGCTGCAACTTGGCTTGCGTGTGGATTAGATACCAATAGAGTAACTTTCTACAAACAGTCGAGCGTACCACAAACTTGCGAGCTTACTTGGTACTTAAGCTGTTTTTTTCCGTTTCAGCGTTTAACTTTAGCACATTCGTTTAAAGACAAAGCAAGTTATTTAGAAAATGTAAATGCCGGATTATTTACGTATCCGATGTTGATGGCAGCTGATATTTTATTGTACGATGCAGAATTTGTTCCTGTAGGGAAAGATCAATTGCAGCATTTAGAAATTACGCGCGATGTTGCTTCGCGTTTTAATCATCAAATGGGTGATACATTTGTTGTTCCAGAAGCGTCGATTGCCGAAGACATTATGATAATTCCCGGAACAGATGGCGAAAAAATGAGTAAATCTCGTAACAACTTCATTAATATTTTCGAAAACGATAAAACGTTGCGCAAACAAATTATGAATATTGTAACAGATGCTACTCCGCTTGAAGCGCCTAAAAATCCTGATACGTGCAATGTTTTCGCTATTTACAAGTTGTTAGCTTCACCTGAACAAATTGCAGAAATGCGTGCTAATTACGAAGGTGGAAATTATGGTTACGGACATGCAAAACAAGCATTGTTTGAGTTGATTTGTGATACGTTTAAAGAAACGCGCGAAAAATATAACTATTACATAAACAATTTAGAAGAGGTTGATCGCTTTTTAAGCGAAGGAGCCGCAAAAGCTACCGTTATTGCAAACGCAACTTTAAAACGTGTTCGTGAAAAAATGGGATATGAATAAAAAGATACAAAAACGCTTTTCAAAATTGAAAAGCGTTTTTTATTGAAAGACGAAATTATCTCAACTTAAACATTTTTCCTTGTAAACTTACAATAACTCCGTTTAATTCCAACATCATTAAATTCGCGTTTAAAATTGACATATCTAAATCAGTTTCGATTGCAATTTCGTCGATATGAAGTGTTTTATTTTGTAAACATTTTACTATTTTTTGTTCCGTTTCTGAAAAGGATTTTAAATCTAAAATAGGTTCTGAAACTTTTTGAGAAGTATTCTTTATTCTATTCCAGCTTAAATCATCTGCGATTTGATTAAAATCATAAAGTAATTGGGCTTTGTTTTGTTGAATCAATTTTAAGCAACCTTTACTAAATTCGTCCGTAATTTTTCCGGGCAAAGCATAAACTTCTCTTCCATAATCTCCGGCAAAAATTGCCGTTGAAAGCGAACCACCTGTTTCGGCACTTTCGATTACAACGGTTGCTCGACTTAAACCTGCGATGATTCTATTTCTACGCAGAAATAATTCGGGTGCTAATTTGTTAAACGCAGTATATTCGGTTAAAATCAATCCGTTTTCTTCTAAATCTTGGTAAAATTTTGAATGAACTTTTGGATAATATTTCGCAAAACTGGTTCCCATTACTGCAACTGCGCCGAGTTTGTTTTTTCTAGTTTCTTTATACGTGTAAACATCAACTCCGTAAGCCATTCCACTTACAATTGTTGGATTAAATATCTTTAATTCGGCAATTAGTTTTTCAATCATTTCTTTTCCGTAGACAGACATTTTTCGAGTTCCGACAATCGAAATATTGTGATGATTCAATAAATTCAAATCTCCTTTATAAAAAAGAACAATCGGCGCATCGGCACATTCTTTTAAAAGTTTAGGATAATTTTCATCCAAAATTCCGATCCATTTAATGTTATTTTTATGAATGAATTCAATTTCGCTTTCAATCAAATTCAAATCAATACTTCTAAAAAGATTCTTTAATCGGCTCTTTGTTGTTTGATTTTCGATTGTTCTTTCAAAAACATCTTCGTCAAAAATATCGGACGCTTTTTTGAATTGCTCTAATAATTTCCGAGCATTCAAAACTCCAATTCCTTCACAAGCGAGTAATTTTAGGTAAGATGTTAAAGTTTTAGTTTCCATTTATATTTTTGATTGTCAAACTTTTATAAATATAAATCATTTTTTAAATTTGAAGAGGAAGATTCATTTTAATCTTTTTAGGTTATTAACAATCAGTCAAAATTGTTGATAACATTTGTGAATAAATTTCTTTAAGAACTATTGATTCGTTAATTTTGCCTTATGATGATCGAGAAACATATTTCAGCATTATTATATCGTTACCAATGTGTAATGGTTCCTTGTTTTGGCGCGTTTATTACCGAAACGGTTTCTGCACGCTATAACGAAACAAGCAATACGTTTGCGCCGCCTAAAAAAACGATTTTGTTTAACAGTTTGTTACAACAAAACGATGGTTTGCTTGCAAATCATATTGCGTTAGAAGAACATATTTCGTTTAACGAAGCGGTTATAAAGATTCAAGAGCAAGTTGCACTTTGGAAAACAGCTTTAGAAGTTAAAGATGTTCTTTATTTAAAGAACATTGGCGAATTATCATTAAATAATGAGCAAAAAGTAGTTTTTGAACCAATTGGATCAACGAATTATTTAACCTCTTCTTTTGGATTAACTGCTGTAGCTTCGTCTGGAATTTCAAGAAATCAGGAAGAAACAAAAGTCGTAAAATTACCTGTCGAAAAAAGTAAACCTCGCTTACAATGGATGCGTTATGCAGCTGTTTTAGTTGCAGGAATTGGTTTGTATGGATCGTTTTCGACTTATCAGGAATATGAAGTTTATAAAGAGCAAAAATTGGCTGTTGAAAAGGAAGTTCAAAATCAGTTAGAACAAAAATTACAACAAGCTACTTTTGTAATTGAAGCGCCCAAAGTTGTAAAGGAAAAAATTGCCGAAGTTGCCGAAACTGTTGCAACGCCACCAGCAAAACCTTTTCATATTGTAGCCGGAGCATTCAAGACCGAAGCTAAAGCACAAATCTTAACAGATGAACTTAAAGCTAAAGGTTACGCAAATGCAAAATATTTAGCAAAATCTAAACACAATATGCGCCAAGTGGTTTATAATAGTTACACAACGCAAGAAGAAGCTCAGAAAGATTTGCGCTTGATTCATGAAAAAGTAAATAAAGACGCATGGATTTATATTGAAAATTAATTAGAAAGAGGTCATATTTGACCTCTTTTTTAGTATAAATTCATTAAATAGGCTTATTTTTGCAAAAAAATATCTATGCAGACTAAAACCCCTAAAGATTCTATCACGATTCTTACAGATATAGTTCTTCCTGGTGAAACCAATCCGCTAAACAATTTGTTTGGTGGCGAATTATTGGCACGTATGGATCGCGCAGCAAGTATTACAGCTCGCAGACATTCCCGCAGAATTTGTGTTACAGCTTCTGTAAACAATGTTGCTTTTAACAAAAGTATTCCTTTAGGAAGCGTTGTAACGATTGAAGCAAAAGTTTCGCGCACTTTTAGAACTTCTATGGAAATATTTTTAGATGTTTGGATCGAAGATCGCGAATCGGGAAATAGATTAAAAGCAAACGAAGCTATTTATACTTTTGTTGCAGTTGATGAAACTGGAACTCCGGTTGAGATTGCAGGTATCGAACCTGAAACGGAAGAAGAAATAGCACGTTTCGACGCAGCATTGCGCAGAAAGCAATTAAGCTTGGTATTGGCAGGAAAAATGAAACCAAGCGAAGCAACAGAATTAAAAGCATTATTTAATAGCTAGAAATCGATCTAAACGATCGATTTTTACTTTTAAGACTAAAATCTAAATACATACAAATGAAATCTATTTTTAAAACAGCAATTTTAGCACTAACCATATCTTTTTCGAGCAATATTTGGGCTTGGGGAACAACAGGGCACAGAGTAGTTGCAGAAATTGCAGAGCGAAATTTATCTCGTAAAGCTAAAAAGGAAATCAAAAAGATTATTGGAAATCAAAAATTGGCTTATTGGGCAAATTGGCCCGATTTTATTAAATCAGACAATACTTGGAAATTTGCTGATTCTTGGCATTATGTAAATATGCCCGGAGATTTGTCTCATGATGATTTTTTAAAGGAATTAAACAATTCATCAGATGATAATTTATATAAACGTGCTTTGATTTTAATTGACGAATTAAAGAAAAAGGATTTGCCGAACGAGAAAAAACAACAATATCTTTATTTCTTGATTCATATAATTGGAGACGCTCATCAACCTATGCACATTGGTAGAGCAGAAGATTTAGGCGGAAACAGAATTACTTTAGAATGGTTTGGTTCTAAAACGAATTTACATACGATTTGGGATTCTAAATTGGTCGATTTTGAACAATACAGTTATACAGAATATGCTGATGTTTTAAATATCTTATCAAAAAGTCAAATAAAAGAAGTTCAAAATGGTTCTTTAGAAAACTGGATTTTTGATTCGTATTCGGTTTCTAATAAAATTTACAATGAAGTAACGAAAGACGAAAATTTAAAATACCGTTATCAATACTTAAATAAAGACCGTGTTGAACAACAACTTCAAAAAGGAGGTTTACGTTTATCGAAGGTTTTAAACGAAATTTTTAAATAAAAAACGAGCAACTTAAAGTTGCTCGTTTTTTTATTTATTATCTGCTTCCTCTTGTCATTCCGCCACCAGAAGAACTTCTTCCACTACCGCCCATTGAACCAGAACTTCTACTCATTGAAGGAGCCGAACTACGACTCATACTCGGTGAAGAGCTTCTGCTCATTGTGGGTGCTGAACTTCTAGAAATGTTCGAAGATGAAGATCTTACATTACTACTTGGCTGACTGAAACTTCTACTTGGCTGAGAAGATATTCTTGATGAACGTTCGATTCTTGAACTTGCAGGAACTACCTCGCTTCTACTTCTTGTATTCGAAATATTACTACTTCTGTTAATTGTTGCTGTATTACTTCTTCCAGAAGAAATATTCGATCTATCAGAATTTAATGTAGCATTATTTGAACGTACTCTAGAAAATTCTTCGCTTGAAACCCTTTGACGAGTTGTTGCCGAACGTCCTTCTGTCGATAAATTTCTATTATCTAAGTTGTATGTTCTGCTTACTCCTTCAGATCTTCCTCTCGTATTGCCATCAGCACTTCTTAAACTTGAACGAGAATTTTCAACGCTTCGCGAACCTCTTGAAGTATCTAAAGCTCTTCTGTTTGTTACATTTTCGTTTCTACTAGCAAACGATCTATTTGGACTTTGACGTTCTAACGAATTTCCGCGAACTCCGCTATACATTCTGTCTGCGCGTACTAAACGACGATTATCTGTGTAGCTGTATCTATTTCTATGATCGATATGCGTATAAATATGTCTGTGGTAACTAAACACCGGCATTGGACGCCAATATGAATAATATGTTGGGTAATATCCCCAATACCAAGGCGAATAATACGGACGATACGTTGTTAACCAGAACATATCAAAGAAAATCGGTGTTGTATAGTAGTAAGGCTCGTAAATATAGTTTGGACCATAAATGTAAGTGTTTCCTACAATTTGTACTTGAACCGTTTTATTTTTTTGACGCTCTAACTCGATCGTTGCAACATCTTGAAATTGATCCTGAGCCAATACAGCTTGTATTACAATGATACGAGCATCGCCTTCGGCAACTTCTACAACTCTTAAATAATCTACATAATTATCGTTATTTAAATCTAAGTTCGAAATTTGAGCAGAAGGATCATTTAAGCGTCGCTCAAAATCTTCTAAGTCTCTAGATTCACCAAAAATGGATGCTACCGCCTGCAAATCTAGATTATCAGAAATATCGTAATTCTGAGCTACAACAGTTGCATTAGTTCTGTTGTATTGCGCATTGCTAACTCCTGCGGTTAACATTGCTGCTGCTATTAATGCGAATCTAAATATTTTCATTTTTAATGGATTTAGTCATTTACACTTACTATTTATCAAGTAGTGTGCCAAAAACTGTTTAAAATAAAAAAAGACCTCAAAATGAGGTCTTTAATTACTATTCTTTTAATTTATTTCTGAGTAATAATAAACTCTGAACGGCGATTTATCGCGTGTTGTTCATCTGTACAGTTTTCACCACAATCAACTTTTGGTTGACTTTCT
This sequence comes from Flavobacteriaceae bacterium UBA3339, assembly GCA_002360925.1. Classification (GTDB taxonomy): domain Bacteria; phylum Bacteroidota; class Bacteroidia; order Flavobacteriales; family Flavobacteriaceae; genus Flavobacterium. The sequence goes on from DERN01000016.1 coordinate 55,267, forward strand.
CCGTATCCACGAGCTTCTAAACGAACAGCGTTAATACCTTTAGAAACTAAATATTGTTTAGTTGATTGTGCACGTTGATCTGATAAACGTAAGTTATAAGCATCGTTACCTCTGTTGTCCGTATGAGATTCAATTTTAATTTTCATACCAGGATTACGTTGTAAGATTTGAACTAATTTATTCAATTCAAACGCTCCTTGTTGAGTAATATTTGATTTATCGAATTCAAAATAAATATCTCCTAAAACGATTTTATCATCAATTACGATCATTTCAATAGGACGTAATTCAACATCAACTGGGTATTTTCCGTTACCCCATTTCTGAAGTTCTACATCTTTACTTTCATAACCTTCAGCGGTTACTTGTAAAGCAAAAACTTTATTACAATCGGTATCGTAACGAACAATTCCGTAAGAATCTGTAAAACGAGTTTCGATAATATTTTGATCGTAATCTAAAATCGCTACTTGAGCGTCTTTTAAAATTGCTCCCGTTTTCACATCTTTTACAGTGATAACCATTTCGGTTACACAAACTGGGCGAACTTTGTAAATATCATCGCGTCCAACACGATTAGTCGATAAAAATCCGATTTCTTTTTCAGGATAATACGATAAATGAAAATCGTCTTTAGCTGTATTAATTGGATCTCCAATGTTGCGAACCTTAGCATTTTGATCTGTTAGATCGAACATATATAAATCCATTCCACCAAATCCTTTGTGAGCATCTGAAGCAAAAATTAACTTTCCGTCTTCAGAAATAAAAGGGAAAGATTCACGACCTTCGGTATTTACAATTGTTCCTAAGTTTTCAGGTGTTCCGTAAGTTCCATCCTCATTTAAATCTACACGCCAAATATCCATATCACCAACAGTTCCTGGCATATCTGAAGCAAAATACAACGTTTTACCATCAGGAGTAACCGCTGGATTACTTACCATATATTCGGTTGAGTTAAAAGGAACGGCTTCTATATTTTTCCATTTCTTTCCGTCATATTTAGCTCGGTAAACGCTTAATTTACCTTTCTTTAAACGGTTCTTTTTGTCTTTTTCATATTTTCCGCCACGGAAACTCTCAGTTGCAAAAAACATTGTTTGACCATCTTTTGTAATCGTTACAGGTCCGTCGTGATATTTAGTATTTAATTCGTTTACAGGTTTCGTGTCTTTAAACTTTTCTTCATCGGCAACATAAGTAGTTGCATAAACGTTTAAGAAAGGTTGATTATTCCAACCATATTTCTTTTTAGATTCGTCACGAGCCGAAGCAAAATAAAGCGTATTGTCTTCTGTTAAAACTCCACCGAAATCTGAAAATTGAGAATGATTCATTCTACTGTCGTCAAAAGTAAATAAGGCTTCCTGACTTCTTAAAGCAGGAATATAATCTGGATCTTTTAAAAATTCGATTGAACGAGAATCTTCTGGTTTTAAATCAGCAAACTTCTTCATTACTTTGTTCGAAGCTTCGTATCTTCCGCTCGCTTTTAACATTTGAGCATATTTAAAATACACTTCAGCATCTTGATTTTCATTCATTTCAATTGCTTTAGCATACCATTTTGCAGATTCTACGGTATTGAAAACGTGATAATAACTTTCGGCTAATTGTAAAATTACATAGCTATCTGTTTTTTCACCACGAACTAATTTTTTATAATGTTCTATCGCTTCTATATACTCATATCTTTTAAACAAGTTGTCGGCATGTTTTAAACGCTCTTGAGGCGTACTGATATAAGCTGTGTTTTGGGCTTGCGCTGTATATAATGTACCTAATAATAAAAGTGATAAGTATATTTTTTTCATAATTTATATTTAGCAGATTAGAAATAACGTGATGAACTATGAGTTCTTTTCTTATAGAAAATATCGAATAAGACGAAAACTTCATGTGAACCACTTGCTGAATAATTTAGATCTGAAGTAATATAATCGTAAGCATATCCAACTCTAAGCTTTGGAGTAATTCTATAATTTACCATTGCTCCGAATGAATCTTGTAAACGATATGTTACACCAAATTCTAATTTATCGTTATACATTGCATTTACAGACAAATCAGCTGAAACAGGAGATTCTACAGCCATTTTTAACATGGTTGAAGGTTTTAATTTCCAATCTCTATTTAAATCAAATACATAACCACCTGTTAAAAACATGTGCATAACGTCTGTTCCAAATTTGCGATTGTTTTTTTCCATATACGTATTTTGCATAAAGTTCGGAACACTAAATCCTACATAATACTTATCTGTAAAATAGAATAAACCAGCACCAACATTGAACAAAGATTCGCTAGTATCTTCAGAGAAAGCGATGTCATTTTTATCAGGTAATGTTCCGTTTATATCACTAAACAAACCTATTTTTTGCATTGTTACCCCCCCTTTAACACCTAAAGCTAAACTATGACCTTTTCCTAGACGAATTGTATAAGAAACGTCGGCAAAAACACTATTTTCAGTTACAGGTCCAATATTATCATTAATAAAAGACAATCCAACACCTAAGTTTTTTGCAACAGGAGTATGTAAAAACGCTGTTGCTGTTTTAGGTGCACCTTCTAAACCTGCCCATTGAGTTCTGTAAAGAATCCCTGTAGACATATAATCATTAATACCTGCATATGCCGGATTTATTACACTTTGATTGTACATATATTGCGTGTAATGAGGATCTTGCTGTGCAAAACCTTTTAAAGTACCAATTAGAACACAAGCTAACGCAACAATACTTTTATTTAACTTCATAAGACCGTATTTATTTTACAAATATATTCTATTTAATTTTTGAGACAATTCACTTCCAATCATTAACTAGCCGTATTCACTGAAAAACACGTGCTGTTAAGAAAATACTAAAATAATAATATTAATTTAATATAGTCAATATTTTTAATCAATATTTAAAAAAAATACTTTATCCTAAATTTTGATACAACAATATCGAGTTCATTTTGATAAATTTGTACTAAAATTATCTGATTAATACATTTTTCATGTTAGAAAAAGAAAATATAAATTACGAAAAAGCAGTTCTGGTTGGAATTATCACTCAAAATCAATCCGAAGAAAAGCTGACTGAATATTTAGATGAGTTAGAATTTTTAACTCAGACAGCTGGTGGAGAAGTTGAAAAACGATTTACCCAAAAAATGGATAAACCAAATCCGAAAACTTTTGTTGGAACCGGAAAACTCGAAGAGATAGATCTTTATATTAAAGAGAACAAAATTGATACGGTTATTTTTGACGACGAATTATCACCTGCTCAACAGAAAAACCTTGCTCGACATTTAGATTGTAAAGTTTTAGACAGAACCAATCTTATTTTAGATATTTTTGCTCAAAGAGCGCAAACTTCTTATGCCAGAACACAAGTTGAACTTGCTCAATTTCAATACTTACTTCCTCGTTTAACAGGAATGTGGACGCATTTAGAGCGTCAAAGAGGAGGAATTGGAATGCGCGGTCCGGGTGAAACCGAAATCGAAACGGACCGTCGTATTGTTCGCGATCGAATTGCTTTATTAAAAGAAAAACTTCGCACAATCGATAAACAAATGGCGATTCAACGAAGTAATCGTGGCGCAATGGTTCGTGTTGCTTTAGTTGGCTATACGAATGTGGGAAAATCTACTTTAATGAATACTATTGGGAAAAGCGAGGTTTTTGTTGAAAACAAGTTATTCGCAACCCTTGATACAACTGTTCGAAAAGTAGTAATAAAAAACCTTCCATTCCTTTTGTCCGATACAGTTGGATTTATTAGAAAGCTTCCTACTCAATTAGTCGAATCATTTAAATCGACATTAGATGAAGTTCGTGAAGCCGATTTATTGTTACATGTTGTTGATATTTCTCATCGTGATTTTGAGGATCATATAGAATCTGTAAATCAAGTTTTAAAAGAGATTAAAAGCGACGACAAGCCAACCTTAATGATTTTTAATAAAATTGATGCTTATAAACCGGCCTTTTTTGACGAAGAAGATTTAATGATAGAACGTACTTCTATACATTATTCGATTGATGAATGGAAAAAGACTTGGATGAGTAAAGTAGGTGAGGATAATGCCATTTTTATTTCGGCAACAGAAAAAGATAACTTTGAAGAGTTTAAACAAAAAGTTTATGAAGCTGTAAGGCAAATTCATATTATGCGATTTCCTTACAACAATTTCCTTTATCCAGAATATGATGAGAATGAAAATAGTGAGGAGTAAACAAAATAAAAAGGGAAGTATAAATTTATACTTCCCTTTTTATTATTTACTATTTAATTTTTCTTTCAAAGCTTGCCAAATCACTAAAGAATCATATTTCTTAAGCAATTCATCATTCAATCTCATAAGTTCTTTAGCCTCATTATCAGATTGAAATTGAATCTCCAAATGTTTAGAATATATTGTTTGCGCTTCATTCAAATCCTTAAACATTGTCTTTTTATAATTCTTCTTCAACCATAGGTTTTTATCCTCTGCTTTTTCAAAGGATTTTAACACCTTATGATTACCACCTAATTTAGAATTAAAACTATTCAAAACTTGTTCCAGTTTTTCTGAAGAAGTCCTATTCTTAGTATATTTTACATACTCAGTAACATATTGTAAAAAAAGTTCATCATTCTTAATATTTGTATCCTGGCAAAAAGCGCTTGTAGAAAACACAAACAATAAACAAAAGATTATATTTTTCATTTTGTGATTATATTATATTATTTTACTTCCCGAACTAATTGAATCCAATCTGAATGTTCATAGTTTTGAGTTTTAACATACAAAAAATAAGTCCCTGCTGGTAAAGGCTTTCCATTATTATCTTGTCCCATCCATTCTCTTTTATAACCTTTCCCGTGTTCATATACCACTTTCCCATATCGATTATAAATCTTAAGTTCAATGATATTCCGGTAAACTAAATCCAAATAATCATTATCTCCATCAAAGTTCGGCGAAATCCCTTTAGGATAATTACAATTTTCAACCAAAACCAAATACGACTTTACATCCTCACAATTATATTCATTCGTTTTCTTAACATACACACGATAATATCCGTATTCATTTATTTGTTGATTTTCAACAGGAACTCCCAACATTCCTGTAACTACCTTCCCATCTTCATCTAATCGCTCCATCTTAAGGTAAAACTCATCATTAGTCAATACTGGAAAAGTATAAGTTGAGCATTGACTGATATCTGTTTTAGGCAATACTTCAACTGGAGCTTTTATAATTTCCATTTTGAAGTGCTCAGTACATTCTGTTCTTAAGCTTTTAATTTGTACAAATACATCCTGAGTACCTTCAACAATAGGATAGTTTTTAAAATTCTCTACCTTATTCGTTTCATTTATAGCATCATCTTCACTTCTGTAATAATTAACCTCATAATTTTCAGGGTTTTCTTGAAAATCAATTAGAGTTTGTCCGTAATCACTTAAATCAATATTTTTTTGATTTTTATCACAAACTATAACTTTCTGAAAATCAAAATCTTCTATCTTTATTTCGGGTTTTAATAAAAGTTGAGCAATAGCAGCTTGCCCTTCTTTATTATCACATACTATCGGTATAAATTTACATTCTACAAGTTGGTTTTCATAATCTTCTAAAGGCACAGTAATAGCATCAACATCTTGAGCAACCAATCTCCCATTTATATACCATTTTTTCTTATAAGCTTTATTTCCATCTGGCTTAAAACGGAAAGATTTTTTTTCAATGTCAAAAACTGCATTATTCATCCCAGAAGGCCAATATGCCGCTGTACCATCTGCATTATTTATTCCAATTGTTGATGCTCCATATTGCAAATCAAGAGGACAACCATCATGTCTTTCAATATTTATATCAATAATATTGGTTGTTTCATGTAATACAATTTGTGCAGTTTGTTTATTAGCAGGAATCAGATTACATTCTGCAGGTCTAAGGCGATATGAAGGCATTTCAAAATAATTGATTACCAATTTTCGACAAGGATAATTCCCAATAATCTGATAATTAACGCTCCCTTTTCCGTCAGTTGGAGTAGGATTGTTTGTCCAATGAGAATGTTTATAGAACATAATTGAATTAAATAAATCTCTTCTATTAGATGGCAAAGTATTATTGTGCTGTCCAGGATCCCATAAATAACCAGGTACATGTCCAAAAGCCACAACGCCATTACCATGAACAGATATTGAATTAAATAATTTGTCGAAAAAACAAAAGTCGAAAGGAGTTGAAAATAATCCTGATGCGTAATCTGGTGTTGTAGGTAGAGTTATTTCTGTACCACCAGTAAAAGGATATGGAGTATAATCAATAGACTCTACAGAATAAACATCTGTTTTTCTTAAATTATTCTCACCCTCGAAATTTGCGGAAATTGTAACTTTATTATTTTTTTTTGCACAAAAAAGATAGGTGTTATAACCTTCCTCATACAGCTTACCATAAAACACCTCTGAAGGTTTATTCATAGTAACATCATATGCATCTTCTTTACAATCTGGATGAAACTCATTTACTTGCCCATATGAATTATAGAAGCAAATAAATAATAGTAAAAGTATTTTTCTAAACATAGAAATATATATTAATATAATAATTCGTTAAATTTAGAAAAATACTTTGAAAAAAAAAATTTTAGAACATATAATTTAATCCAACACCTAAAGTATGTCGTGTTTGGAATCCTTTGTAAGCGTTATCATCGTATAATGCTTGGAAGGTTAAATTAGTCGAAATGTATTTATTTACTTTTAAAACTGCATTTAACTGATAATCGATATCAACATTTTTAGGTCTATCTAAATAGTTTGAGTACAAGTTCAAGATATTTTCTACTGTAAAGTTTTCCATTATCTGTACTTTATAGTAAGCATTTAATGCAGCACCAAATTCAAATCGCATTGATTTTCCTTGTTCAACACCAAATGATTCTCCGAAATCAGTAAAATGAGGATGCACAAATATGAAACGAGCAGTAGCCGGAGCAATATTTACTTTAAGATTATCGTTTTTCTTCCATAACATACCTAATCCCGTTTGCAAATAGGCAGGTGACATAAAATGTGAAATCTTTTCATCTGGATTGTCAGGATTCATTCCCGTATCGAACTGCGTTTTAAAATTCACAAATGCAGAATAGTACCATTCGCCTTTTGCTTTTTTACCTAAAATTGAATTGATTTCTAGACGGTCGTCGGTTTTTTGTTTTTCCTGACCTTTTAATTTTGAGATTCCGTATGAAGCAATGAATTTGTTATCCCAAGCCCAATCGCCTTTTTTGTAGTTAATATCATAATTTAAAGAACCATTCAGCGCTAAATTATTAGAACCTCCGGCTTGCCATTGTGAAAAACTTGACTGACTTCCTAAAACGGCAATATTTCCTTTCATTACCCAAGTACTGTCTTTTACAACTTCGGTTTCTTGTGCAAAAGTTGTCTGTAACCCCAAACAAGTTAAAATAAGTAAAACTTTTTTCATATCTATTTATTTTCTATTTTTTTCCTTTCTTAAAAATGGGCACTGCCGAACACGCTTCGCCAAACATAATCGAACGTGCATAATGCATCATTTTCTGTGTTGCCATAACATAACTTTCTTCTGGAATTGCCTTTTTAGCACATCCTTTTATGATTACTGGCTGATCTAGGTATTGAGAAAAATCTAAATCATCAATCACTTTTTGATAAAAGGCTTTATCTAAATCGTGTAACGAACCTTGAACAACCATTTTGGCGAAGGGCTGCAAATAAGACGAAACCAACATAAATGCCCACGATGGTAAAATGGCGTCTGTTGTACAAGTTAAAGCAACTAATTGATTTTGATAAACGCTCCAATCTATATCTTTTAATGCCGCTCGAAATTCTTTTTCGCGCAACACAAAACCTTCGTATAACCACTGTGAAATATCTAAAACAACTCGTTTTTCATTCGGAAAATAGTCTTCCAAATCAAAAACTACCAAACTGCTTTGCGCAACTCTGTTTACGATTTCTTCTTCCATTCTTATAACATTCCTAATTCTAACTTCGCTTCTTCGCTCATCATATCTTTTTCCCAAGGCGGATCAAAAGTTAATTCGATTTCTACGTCTTTTACCATATCGATCGATTTTACTTTTTCCTGAACTTCCATCGGAAGCGTTTCGGCAACCGGACAATTCGGAGAAGTTAACGTCATTAATATTTTTACTTCGCGATCTTCGTTTACAAACACGTCGTAAATTAATCCTAGTTCGTATATATCTACCGGAATTTCGGGATCAAAAATCGTTTTTAATGTTTTTACGATATTTTCTCCTAATTCGTTCATATTTAGTTGTTCTTCCATATCATTAGTTGGCTTGAAGGGCGATTGCATATAATTTTATTTGTTTAATCATTGAAACTAATCCGTTGGCGCGCGTTGGCGATAAATGTTCTTTCAGTCCGATTTCATCAATGAACGTCATATCCGCATTCATTACATCTACAGGATTTTGGTTTGAAAATGTTCGAATTAAAATCGCAATGATTCCTTTTGTGAGAATGGCATCACTATCGGCTGTAAAAACAATTTTATCGTTTTCTTTATCGGCATGCAACCAAACTCTTGATTGACATCCTTTGATTAGATTTTCGTCTTTTTTATACAATTCATCAATCAAAGGCAATGATTTACCTAATTCTATAATGTATTCATATCGTTGCATCCAATCGTCGAACATTGCAAATTCATCAACGATTTCTTCTTGTATTTCTTTAATTGTCATTTTTTAGTTTCAAGTTTAAGGTTTTAAGTTCCTTTTTTCTTTAGATTTCTTTTGACTTTTATCTCAACATAATTAACGCTTTATTTAGCGCTTCGATCATTTGATCGATTTCTTCTTTTGTATTGTAAAAAGCAAACGATGCACGAATGGTTCCCGGAATATCGAAATAATTCATAATCGGTTGCGCACAATGATGTCCGGTACGAACTGCAACTCCTAATTTATCAATAATTGCGCCGACATCGTAAGGATGAATTCCTTTGAAATTAAAAGAAATTACAGAAGCTTTTTCTTTTACTGTTCCATAAAATTCGATTCCTTCCAATTCACTTAAACGTTTTGTTGCATATTCTAACAACTCATGTTCATAAGCCGCAATATTATCGAACCCGATTTCATTTAAATAATCAACTGCAGTTCCTAAAACAATTCCGCCCGCGATATTCGGAGTTCCTGCTTCGAATTTATGTGGCAAACACGCATATGTCGTTTTTTCGAACGTAACTTCTTTAATCATTTCACCTCCTCCTTGATAAGGCGGAAGCTGATTTAACCAATTTTCTTTTCCGTACAAAATTCCCGTTCCGGTTGGTCCGCACATTTTATGTCCAGAAAAAACATAAAAATCGCAATCTAATTCCTGAACATCAGGTTTTAAATGCGGAACGGCTTGCGCTCCGTCGATTAAAACAGCGGCACCAACTTCGTGGGCTTTTTCGATCATAAATTTTACCGGATTGATAACTCCTAACGCATTTGAAATATGATTTACTGCAACCAATTTCGTATTCGAATTCAATAAACCAACATACGCTTCCGTATCTAAAGATCCGTCGGCAAGCATTGGAATTACTTTTAAAGTAGCACCCGAACGTTCGCAAGCAAACTGCCAAGGCACAATGTTAGAATGATGTTCTAAATGCGAAACAATGATTTCATCGCCAGGTTTTAAAAGCTGACCAAAACCATTTGCAACCAAATTAATCCCGAATGTTGTTCCGGCTGTGAACAAGACTTCGAAACTGTTTTTTGCATTGATGTGTTTTTGAATTTTTAATCGCGCTTCTTCATAAGCATCGGTTGCAACCTGACTTAAATGATGAACTCCACGATGAATATTTGCATTTATTTCTTTGTAGTATTTAGCTTCGGCATCGATCACAACTTGAGGTTTCTGCGATGTTGCGCCATTATCGAAATATACTAAAGGTTTACCGTTTACTTGTTGAAAAAGTATCGGAAAATCTTTACGTATTTTATCTATATCAAAACTCATTTTGTATTCAAAAATTTTAATACAAAGATACTAATATAAAATAAGACGATTGTAAAATGACTTTAAGAATTTAAAACTAATCTAAATAAAACGAGGAATAAACTTAATTGCTTATTCCTCGTTTTTATTGAATTTCTTGAACTTATCTACTTACATTTTGGTAATGATAAATTCGGATCTTCTGTTTAATTGATGTTCTTCTTCTGTACAGTTTACTCCGTCCGCACAACCATTAATCAATTGTGTTTCTCCGTAACCTTTCCAAGTTAATCGCGAACGTTTGATTCCTTTTTCAATTAACCATTCGCCTGTTGATTTGGCACGACGACTCGATAAATCTTCGTTGTATTTATGAGAAGCGCGACTATCGGTATGCGAACGAATATCGATTTCCATAGTTGGATACTCTTCTAAAACAGCTAATACTTTTGCCAATTCTAATGCTGCATCATGACGAATATTGTGTTTGTCTAGATCGAAATAAATTGGATTTAATTTCAACACTTTAAACAAATCGTCACCTTCTTTAAACGGCAATTTCACTGGTTCTAACACAATCGTTTTTTCGGTCAATCCACTTTCGTTAGGAAGCGAAACCAAAACTTCTTTTGTAATATATCCTTCTTTTTCGGCTTTGATTCTATAAACATCGCCACATTCATACGAATGATTGAAATTGTACGTTGGATCTACATATTGTTTGCTGATTCCTTTTTGGTTGTACAATTCGTCTGATAATGTAACGATTGCGTCCGAAATTAATTTACCTGTTTTACCATCGACCACTTTTACGTGCAAATTCTGATTACAATCTAAAATCAATTGACGGTTTTCTAGAAACGAATAAATATCATCGTTCCCTTTTCCGCCTTCACGATTAGAGCTGAAAAAACCTTTGTTTGTTGATTTATCGATGAAATAAGCAAAATCGTCTGAAGCTGAATTTAACGGCGCTCCAACATTTTGAACATTGCTAAATTTACCGTCTTCTTTTATTTTGGTTACAAAAATATCTAAACCACCTAAACCAACGCGACCGTTGCTTGAATAATACAATTCGTCTGCAACAACAAACGGAAATGTTTCACGAGCTTCGGTGTTGATTTCGGGCCCTAAATTTTCAGGTTTTCCAAAACTTTCTCCATTGATCGAAACTTTCCATAAATCGCCTTGACCAAATCCGCCCGGGCGATCAGAAGAAAAATACAACGTTTTTTCGTCTGCGCTTAAAGTTGGATGTGCCGTATTAAACTGATTGCTGTTAAAAGGCAATTCGCTAACATTGGTCCATTTATTATCTACTAATTCTGCGCGGTAAATTTTTAACTTTGTCGACTTTTTATCATCGAATCTGCGTTTACCTTTTAAGATATTGTTACGTGTAAAATACATCGTTTTTCCGTCGTGCGTAATAACAGCAGTAGACTCGTTTAATCTTGATTTTACAGCTCCTTTAATCATTGCTGATTTTGAATCGCTTTCTACTGTGTTAACATCGGCAGCGTAAAGACTTGTAAAAGCATCGCCTGTCCACGTATGTCTTTTCTTTACGAAATTTCCTGTGTCTTTAGCACTTGTATAATAAAACTGATTTTCGCGAACAAACGTTCCGTAATCTGCATACGGCGTATTGATGGCTAAATTTGTTACATTATCTACTCGACCAGAATTGTTTTGAATCTGTTTTTGAAGATCTTTTTCGTTTTTAAAAATCTTAGAAATTTGAATTTCTTCTCCAACCTTTTTTACAAACTGATCGTAATATTTCTTTGCTTCTGTTTCGTTTCCTACATTTTGCAATGTGTGTGCATATCTGTAAAAATACTCGGCAGGAATATCGGTTAATTCGTATTCAGAAAATAGTTTTTGATAATAGTTTTCTGCTTCGCTATAACGTGCATTGAAATAATACGCATTTCCTAGTTTTTCGACAAGATCCTGACTTGAATATCCGCGTTTGTAAACTTTCTCGTACAAATCGATGGCGTTTACATAAGCCCAACGATCATAACCTTTTTCTGCCGGTTTTAATCCCGATTGTGCAAAAGCGTTACTGTTTCCTAAAACTAAAGAAAACAGCAAAGTCATTATTGATAATCCTTTTTTCATTTCTTTAAATTTTAGTAGAATCGCGGAGAATTCACACGATTGTATTTGTTGAACAATTCAAAACGCATAAACACTTCATGAGATCCGTTGTTATAACGTGCAAGCTTGGTAGTTTCGCTATCGTAACTGTAACCAATGAATAATCCGTCTGTGATTTGAAATCCAACCAAAGCACTCCAAGCGGCATCCCAACGATAAGCAGCTCCTAAAGTTAAACGATCGTGAATTAAGAAATTCGCTGTAATATCGGCTTGTAAAGGCGCTCCTTGAACAGCTTTAAGTAAAGCAGCCGGTTTAAATTTCAATGTTGGATTTAATTCAAAAACATGTCCTCCCATTAAATAGAAATGCATTCTTTGATTCATTGAACTGTAAACAGAACCGTTGTCGAATCGTTTGTTTTCTAAGAAACTTGGAACCGAAAGACCTACATAACTTTTTTCGTTATGCCAGTAAACTCCCGCGCCGATATTAGGAGAAAATTCATTTTCTACATCAACTGCGATTAAAGGATCTCCGGGATTAAATTGTTTCAATCGAGAATATTCAACGTTTAGCATATTTGCCGATCCTTTGATTCCGAAACTTAATTTACTTCCTTGATGATTTAAATCGATTGTATAAGAAACATCAACACTTATCGTGTTTTCTTCCATTACTCCCAAACGGTCATTCACAAAACCAACTCCTAAACCTAATCGGCTATTTTGAATTGGCGTATTTAATGAAAAAGCGTTGGTTCTTGGTGCGCCATCTAATCCAACCCATTGTGTACGATGAAGTCCGAATAAACTTAAAGCTCCTCTATTTCCAGCATAAGCCGGATTTATATTAATTGTATTGTACATGTAATGCGTGTACTGAGGATCTTGTTGGGCGTGCATTTCTGCACACCCTAAGCTTAACAAGATTCCTGCTAATACTTTATTGAAAATATGTGATAATTTCATACTTCGTATTATTTACTGTTTTCTAAATGCAGATAACCTGCTTGTTGAATTGGATAAACCTGACCGTTACCTAAATCGTAATCATATTTAATTACGTAATAATAAGTACCTGTTGGTAATTTCGGATCTTTATTTACCGTAACACGTCCTTCAGAGAATCCTTTAAACGTATTATTGTTAGAGTTGTAATTCTTGGTTTCGTAAACCAGAACTCCCCAACGATTGAAAATTTCAACCGTATTTCCAGGATAACATTCGATTCCGTTTAATACCAACTCATCGTTCATTCCGTCACCATTCGGTGTAACCGCATTGAACACCTCGATTTGACATGATAGGTTGATTGTTTGTGCAAATGTTGTCTTGTTTCCACATAAATCTGTCGCTACCCATGTTCTTAAAATACTGTATTTAGTATCACATTCTCCCGGAACTACTTCGTCTGATGTAGTAACAACTGCAGGTCCACAATTATCAACCGCTTTAAGAACTTCAGCATCTTTTAAATCTTCACATCTAATAAAGATTTCCGCTTTAGGTAATTCTCCAACGAATTCAGGTGCTGTTGTATCTTGAACTGTGATAATTTGTTCGTGCTGTGTTGTGTTTCCACAAGCATCGGCAGCAATCCAAGTTCTTACTAATTTGTAATTGTTAACACAATTTCCATCAACACGTTCTTCTTTAAAACTTACTGTTGCCTTGCTACATAAATCTTCTGCTGTTACAAACGCAACTTCCGGAATAGAATCAGAACATTCGATTGTTCTATCTTGCGGTAAGTTCACATTAAATACTGGCGCCGTTGTATCTACAATTGTAAAACTCGCTTTAGTCTCGTTCGTATTTCCACAAGCATCGGTTACTGTAAATGTTACTTCCGTAGCACCTGTATTTCCGCATGCTTTAGTTAAACCTTTGAAATTATGACTCCAAGTTAAACCTGTAGAACAGTCATCTTTTGCGGTTGCCCCAGCTCTGTTGTTTAACCAAGCTGTTAAGTCGCTATTATTTCCTGTTCCGTCACATTCTACAACTAAATCTTCAGCTTCTGTAATGAATTCCGGTCCTTTTGTATCTACAATTTCGAAAGTAGCTTGCTCGCTTACTCTGTTTCCACAAGCATCAGTTGCAGTGAACTTAACTGTTGTTTTGCTTGTTTTACCACATCCTACAACAGTATCAACAACTGCATAACTATAAGTTACAGTTCCGCAAATATCTTCTGCAACACTGTTTCCGAATGAAGCTAACCAAGTATTGTATGCCGATGTGTTACCTGATCCGTCACATTCTACCACTTCGTTTTGTGGTTTTGTTGTGAAGATTGGTTTTGTCGTATCAACAATTGTAAACGTTGCAATTGTTTTTACTTCATTTCCACATGCATCCGTAGCTGTAAAAGTTACCACTACATTTCCGGCTGATCCGCATGACGATGCGAAGTTCGCTCCGTTGTTGTAATCATTCGACCATGTTAAGTTTGCATCACATGTATCGGTTGCCGTTGCACCACCCTGAATAGCCAACCAAGCATCTAATTCAGCTTTGTTTCCGTTTCCGTCACACTCAACTGTTTTGTTTTGTGCAGCTCTTACTAAAGTAGGCGATGTTGTATCTTCGATCTTAAACGTTGCCGTTGTCGTTACTTCGTTTCCACATGAATCGCTTGCCGTGAAAATTACCGTTACGGTGTCATTTGCACTACAAGCTACTGGAAGTTTAGAAGCATCATAATCATGTGACCATGTTACGATTCCACAACTATCAGTCGCTTCAGCTCCTGCATGGTTTGCTAACCAACTCTCTAATGCTTGTTTGGTATTAGCACCGCATTGTACCGTTACACTTTGTGCTTCTTTTGTTAAAACTGGAGCTTTTGTATCTTCAACTTTTACGATAGCACTTGTTGTACTTGTATTTCCACATGAATCCGTTGCTGTAAAGATTACAGTTGCTTCACCTGTGTTACCACAAGCTTTCTCTAATCCTTTATAGTTATGAGACCATGTAATGTTTCCACAAGAATCTGTCGAAACTGCTCCTCCATGATTGTTTAACCATGTGGTAATTTGAGCATCCACAGTGTTACCACATTCTAGTGTTAAGTTTTGAGCTTCTGTTGTAATTACAGGTTTTGTCGTATCTACAATTTCAAAAGTAGCTTGTTCGCTTACTTTGTTTCCACAAGCATCAGTTGCAGTGAATTTAACTGTTGTTTTGCTTGTTTTACCACATCCTACAACAGTATCAACAACTGCATAACTATAAGTTACAGTTCCGCAAATATCTTCTGCAACACTGTTTCCGAATGAAGCTAACCAAGTATTGTATGCCGATGTATTACCTGATCCGTCACATTCTACCACTTCGTTTTGCGGTTTTGTTGTGAAGATTGGTTTTGTTGTATCAACAATTGTAAACGTTGCAATTGTTTTTACCTCATTTCCACATGCATCTGTAGCTGTAAACGTTACCACTACATTTCCGGTTGATCCGCATGACGATGCGAAGTTCGCTCCGTTGTTGTAATCATTCGACCATGTTAAGTTTGCATCACATGTATCGGTTGCTGTTGCACCACCGTGAATAGCCAACCAAGCATCTAATTCAGCTTTGTTTCCGTTTCCGTCACACTCAACCGTTTTATTTTGTGCAGCTTTTACTAAAGTAGGCGCCGTTGTATCTTCGATCTTAAATGTTGCCGTTGTAGTTACTTCGTTTCCACATGAATCGCTTGCCGTGAAAATTACCGTTACGGTGTCATTTGCACTACAAGCTATTGGAAGTTTAGAAGCATCATAATCATGTGACCATGTTACGATTCCACAACTATCAGTCGCTTCAGCTCCTGCATGGTTTGCTAACCAACTGTCTAATGCTTGTTTGGTATTAGCACCGCATTGTACCGTTACACTTTGTGCTTCTTTTGTTAAAATTGGAGCTATATTATCAACTAAACGAACTTCTACTTCATTAGATCTTGTAAAGTTTCCACAAGAATCTGTTGCAGTAAAAATAACTTTAATTGGAGCACCACAAACAGATAGTTTACCTGCGTAATTGTGTTTCCAAGTTATTAATCCACAAGAGTCAGTTGCTGTTGCACCTCCATTATTAGACAACCAAGCGTTTAACTCGTCTTCAATGTTTTTACCACATTCTATTTCTAAATCTTTCGGTTGATCTTCATCAGCAATAGTTGGTGGTGTTCTATCGAAAATAGCATAAGTTGCTTGTTTTATGGTAATATTACCACACTCATCTTTTGCAATGAAATCCACTATAATAGTTCCTGATCCTCCACAAATTGTATTAGTATCTTCTATCAAGTGCGTTATAGTTACACTTCCGCAATTGTCAGTTGCCTCAGCACCTGCATTCGATGCTAACCAAGCGTGGAATCCATCAGGACCGTCTAAGTTTCCTAAACCATCACATTCAACCACCTTATTTTGAGGTTCTACTGTAAAAGTTGGTTTAACTTTATCTTCAACTGTAATGATTTGTCTATGTGAAATTGAATTTCCGCACTCATCAGTTGCTGTCCAAACTCTTGTTAAAACAAAACTGCTTTCACAAGATCCTGCTGTTTTTGTTTCTTTAAAAGTTACTGTAGCTATTCCGCAATTATCATCCGCTGTTAACGTTGGTGCTGTTGGCACTTTAGATGAACATTCATACGTTATATTTTGTGGTAAAGCTTCTACAAAAGTTGGTTTAGTTTTATCTTCAACCTTAATAATTTGTGTATGTGTTGTTGTGTTTCCGCAAGCATCTTTCGCCGTATAAGTACGTGTAATGGTATAATTATTTGCACAAATCGGACTTACATTCGATTTAACATCTTTTACCGTAATTTCAATATCAGCATCGTCTGTACAATTGTCTGTTGCTGTTAAAGTTGCTTCTTCTGTTGCTGGAATATCGCCTGCACATGATACCGTTACATCTGTTGGTAAATCGCTAGTAAAGATTGGTTTTGTTGTATCTTCTACTGTAAATATTGCGGTTGTAGTAGATTCGTTTCCACAAGCATCGGTTGCCGTAAAAGTCACCGTTATGCTTCCTGCAGATCCACAAGTAGATACAAATTTAGCAGTCGCACTATCGTTTGACCAATTTACTGCTCCGCAATTGTCTGTAGCAATTGCACCTCCGTTATTTGCTAACCAAGCATCAAGTTCGGTTTGATAACCTGTAGAGCTACATTGAACCGTTTTGTTTTGAGCATTAGTCGAAATCGACGGAGCTGTTTTATCATCTACTGTAATGGTTTGTGTATACGTTGTTGCGTTTCCACAAACATCTGTTGCAGTCCAAACTCTTGTTAACGTATATTTATTATCGCATGTTTTGTTCGTGATTTCTTCAACCATAACTACCGTTGCAGTTCCGCAGTTATCATTTGCTGTTAAAGTCGCAGCTGCCGGAACTTCTGATGCACAAGAAACCGTTACACTTGCTGCAGGTAAAGCACCTATAAATGTTGGCTTAATATCATCTTTTACCGTAATAACCTGTGTATGCGTTGTAATGTTTCCACAATCATCGGTTGCCGTCCAAACTCTTGTTAATGTGAAATTATTTACACAAGATCCATCTACTTTAGTTTGATTGAAGGTTACCTTAGCGTTTCCACAATTATCTGTAGCTGTTAATGAAACAGCAGCAGGAACTTCTGATGCACATGAAACAGTTATTACATTTGCTGGTAAAGCTTCGTTGAAGATAGGCTTTTTGTCATCTTTGATGCTAATTTGCTGTGTACACGTTTTTTTGTTTCCTTGTGCATCCGTCACAGTAAAGGTTCTAGTGAACGTTTTAACTCCGTTTGTACATGCTGAAATAACTCCGTCTTTATAATCATAAGACGTATTTCCACATGATTTTAATACAGTTGGAATTCCCGTAACAGAAGGATCTATACTTGTTCCACAAGCAATTGTTACAGCTTGAGGACACGTAATTTCTAGTTCACAACACATTGGTGCATCTCCTGTAATAATCAAAGGAGTACATTCGTTTGCATCGGTAAACGTAATTTCGTAAGGTGTACCTGCTCCATAAGGCGTACTTGCTGGAATTGGATCTGATGTCCAAACATTACTTGCAAAAGTCCCAGGTGCTCCTGTTCCTGTTACATTAAAAGGTGCCTTACCCGTTAATGTTACTCGAACACGATATGTTTGATTATCTACTGAACAAAGTGTAGTTGTTGTACCCGAAAGATTGTTATCTTTAAAGAAAACTCTTCGCATTCCAATTTCACTCTTACAGTCACCATCAGCGATAAAACGATTGATTACATAATAACTCATTCCGTCTGTTAAAGGAGTTGTTATTGGCAAACGCGCTACATCGTTTTCTGCATCTTGGTAATTTTCATACCAATCTAAATGATATGTTTGTGTTGGTGCTTCCAGAATAATATCTGCCAAGGTAGGCGCACCTCCATTTACAGAAGGATTACAAATAAAATAATCTCCTATTCGTGGCACTACTTCTAAATCACCTTTTAAAGGAAGTAAGATAGGCTTTCGTGCTTCTAATAATATTTGATCAATTCCGTTAGGACATGTAAGACCAGCACAACTAATATTTGGTATGTTTTGATATACTTTTACTACAATATCTCCTAAATCAATAGTACCTGCCTCACATGTAAAGTCTATCGCATCTGTCGGAGTATATTTTAACGAAACATTTTTTAATGTTAATTTACCATTTACTGGTACATCTTGTATAATGTTATATACATATGTAGTTATACCCGTTGTAATATCAGTAGACATATTTTGATAGGCTGCTGTACCTTGAGGCAGTAAATAATCATTTGGATTTCCTACAATAGTCCAACCTTTTGGTAATTTAAAGTCTACCTTATAGTCAGTTGTAATAGCATCGGTACTTCCTATACCAGTGTTTAATAATTCAAAATTATACAAAGCTCTTAGGTTTGCACCTACTGTTAAAACAGGATCCAAATCTACTTCATTTTTAATTTCAGCCAATTCAGGGAAAGCGTTAGCCCCTCCAAGAATTAACATACGTCTAGTAGTAGCCGAATTAACTTCAGAACCATTTAAATTAGTACTACAAGTATTTTTAGCAGAAGGTGTAATGGTATGTTTAGTTCCACTTATAAAGTCACAATCTGGAGTAAAGTACAATTTAATTTGGATTCTTTCTAAGGTATTTAATGCTACACCTTGTAAAGCAATTTTTAAACCATTTGTAGTATTTACATTAGCTTGATTACCAAGTGTAAATGTAGGAGTTGAATTTCCAGCAAACACATTGCTGTATTCAAACTTTTCAAGAGTTAATCCCTTTAAATGATTTGAAGGAATTGTTACTTCTAAGTTATCTAATTTAGAATCGCCACCATTATGTAGTTGTACTGTATACCAAATACCATCGCAGATATCAGGCTTTGCATTTGGATTTCCGTTAAACTGCTCTACAATTTCGGTTTGTATTAAGTTTACAATGGTTTTGTGTGTTAAAGTAAGACTTTCAAATCTACAACCTTCGTCTTTTGAAACCGGATAATCATTTGAATCACAGCTATAACCAATTCTTAAAGTTAAATCATGTTTTTCACAATCAATAACGTCAGCCTTAATGATGTAGTATTTTGGACTATTTGAAGTAAAATCTCCTAATTTATAAAGTTCATTTTCTGGTGTAATTTCAGCACCTATTGTTGTCTGATTTCCATAACTTGTAACTTGTTGAACTGATTTAATATTCAACAGACCAACAGTTTTAGAGAACCACACACTATTAAAGTTTCTTGCACCTTCGCTTTCTACTTTTACAATCCATGAAACTTCGGTTCCGTCAGGGCTTAGCTTTCCATTAAAAATATTATTAGCCGTTTCTAAAGTAAGCGTACCGATACCTGTGTTGTACACTACATTTGATGCTTTTTGTTGAATATAATTAGATTCAACTCCTTCACCATCTAAAATTTTCCCCTTTAAAGTAATACCAACAATTTGTTCTTTTGTTACATTAGTAGGTTCACAACCTTTTAAAGTTACAACCGGCGTAATAGCTAATTGGAACGCTTCGTTTAAATAATCTATATCATTTCCTGCACCTAAAGTATTCTTCGTCATCTCCTTTAATGCAGCTTTTAAATCAGCTACATATCCATTACTTATTACCGTAAGACTTGTTGATGGAATTATAACTTCATTTGTTGTTAACCAAGGTTGGTTGTTTACTACAAGTTTAACAGCCGTTAACTCTAAATAATCAGGAACGATAATTTCAGCTGTTTCTGGTTTAAAAAGCTTACGATATTCTTTTTCAAATTTATAGCCGTCGATAACACTCAGTTCTGTTTCAAAAACTGCACTATTTGTTTCATTCGTACAATCTACAAAATCTACTTTATTTCCACGAACATCATCTTTTCTTGACACATAAAGACCTGTAACGGTACGTGCTATATCACAAGAAATAGCTACCTCTGGATTGTTTTGTGTATCAATTAAGAAAGAATTTACTTTAAATTTCTTTAACAAAGGATGTGTCAAAGAATTTCCTCCATTACCTGCTTTTACCTGTAAAGATAATTTTACAACATCTCCATCTTGTAATGCATTTGGAGTTTGTGTAGCTAAATCAAATTCTAAAATGTATTTTGTAGAAGTTTGGCTTACAAGTAAATTTGTAAAAGGATAATCTGTAGCACCACGTGTAAGAAGTATTTTTCCTGAATTAGCTACAATGTTTGCACTTATTTCATCTGATTTATTAACTTCTAAACGAACTTTAGAGAAGCTTGTTCCTGATGTTAATCTAACGTCTGAAGTTTGAGAAATCTCTAACAAATCTCCTTCTAAAAACAAACGTGTATTGGCATTAGTAGTTGGAGCAAAAGGAACTATTGGTTTTCCGTTTGTATCAGTAGCGATACCAAGAGATACTCGTTCTAAATGAGAAGATGTAATTAGTAAACCATCTGGACAGTTTCCTGGATCACAATACCCGTTTAATTCTGTTTCATTACATTTAAACATTACCGGAGTTGGACAATCAGTCCCGTCAGTATTTTTCTTATTTAACTTGCCTCCTATAATGTAACTTCCCTCACATGTACCTGTTCCACAAACCAATTTGATAGGCAAATTAAGCACCTTGTTTGTGAAATTTAAATTAGTACCAGTTGCCCAAGGAGCAGTGCCATACGTAAACGTTATAGTTGCTTTGGTCTTGTTTACTTTTACTATTTGATTTCCTTCGAAATTAGGTGGTAAATCAATTATTTCAAAACAACCAGTTAAATCAATGGTCACAACGAATTGATCTCCTTGATTTAAGCCTGCATGAGAAATATTAAATGCCGTAAATAAATATTCAATATTTGAAGTTGTATTTGAATTTTTGTAAATATCTAATTCGCCTAAATTATCTCCATTGAAATTACTTACATGGGAAGTTCCATTCATACTACCCGCTATGTTTATTGGAGCACATGAATTATCATAATCATAAGAAGCTTTATAAGAATTAACTCCTTTTACATAAGAAAACATCGTTTTACCAGATTCACAACCACCTGTCTGCACTGGATTTAAACCGTCATATTTTTGATCAAACTCAAGAGTTGTAGTAGCTCCCGCTGCTAATGCTGGTATTTTTATAGTTACACTTGTTGGATTTGCTCCAGGTGTACCTACAACAATAGCAGGAACACCGTCTACTATAATATTAGTAGGATCAATAGAGCCCCCTATATCACTCGTGCTAATTTCAAAAGTAATTTCTTTGGTTGGAACACTACCTGTATTCTTAATAGTCCAAATAATTTTATTGGTTCCCGAATTATCAAAACAAGTAATAGAAGCTCCTTGTGTTTGTATTACTTCTAACTTCGGTACGTTAGGTACATCTAAAGCAATTACATGTGTTGCTGTATGATTTACACCTGAAGTTGTACATTTATCTGAACAACCGTAATAGACCTCGTAATTTGTAGGAGTTAATTCACAAGTGTCAATCTTTACTTTTTCTTTAAAAGTAATGGTTTCGCCTGTTTTTAATGAAGAACCCGAAAAGATAATTTTATCAGGATTTGAAAAATCAATAGACCAACCTGCAGCAATTAATGCTGAAAAATCATACGAATCATGAAGAAGACCACTTCCTAAATTTCTGTCAACAGTAAAACTTGGTATTTCACCGTTTCCTTGATTCTTAACCGTAATAGTACGTTCTATCACCTGACCAATATTGCCCATGATAGGATCTGGATTAACATTGATTCTTAAAACCGCATAACGGATGTTAATAGCCTCACTTGTTCCTGGTTTAGGATTTGGACTACAATCTGTAAGCTCGTATCCTACTGTAGAATCTCCTGGAGTGCTAATAATGTCGCATAAGGCTTTTACATTGTAAGTAATCGTAAGTTCTCCCGTTCCATTACCAACATCAAGTCCAGAAAGTATTACATTTGTTACTCCTTCACTAATTGTTGGTGTATATGTTGCTTGAACACCATCTATTGCTACCGAGCCACTTTCTAACTCAAATCCTTTTGGAATTGTAATCGCTAGTGTTGCATTGTTACAAGCATTATTATCTTTTGTAATTTTGACAGTAAATTGCTTGTAGTCGGAACAAACATCTAATACAGGCACACTACTATCGGTAATTAGTGTTTGAGCATATGTATTATTTGTTCCTAACAATAAAAAAGAAAATAGCACCAACAGTGAAACTGGGTTCCATTTTCTTAAAATTGCCGTAATTTTCATTAACGTAGTTTTGTAATTCATAAATAATGTTTTTTACTTAATTAAGTAATTTTTTAAAAGTGAATGTTTTTGCAAAATGTTTACCTCATAACTTGATTAATATTTAGTTTATATATATTCTTATTACTAATGTTTACTTGTGTGTGTTTTTTCGAAATTTCGTCTTTTATCTATACCTACCTGTTCATGTGGCTTTATCAATTTCAATAAAAAAACAGTAGAACGACACAGGAGTAATCCCTATTCCTATTTAAGCACAATGGTAAAACATTATTATTAAATTGAGATTTTGTTATCATTATTAAACAAATAATTCCTATCCCTACCTGTTAAATAATTTTGCAAAGATACTTAAAATCAGTTATTTTAACATAATAAAATCTTAATTTATAAGCTCCAATACACTCATTTAGACTACAAAAAATATAAAAGTCACCTATTTTTTCTCTATTGAGTGTAATTTTTAGTAATTAGGTTTCGATAGAATGCAAAAAAAAGTCCGCTTATAAGCGGACTTCAAAGTATTTATTTAATTTTTTAATGAAAATTAATTATTTAAAACTTCGATTTTAAGAGTAACAAATTTCTTAATCGGATATAAAATATAACCTTCTCTTGATAAGATTTTTACATTAATATTATCTATAGAAACCAAAGTTCCTTCAACCTTTCCATCTTCAATTCTAATCTTATCGCCAACTTGTACACTTTTTCTTAAATAATAACTGTATAGAATTTCTTTCACAATATCTTTTGATCCCAAACCAAACGAAAGGGCTATTGAGAAAAAAACAACTCCTAAAATAATACTGATATTATCGGTAATTAAGGTCGTGTCGATTCCTGCTTGGTTTAATCCCATTAAAGTGAAAAACAAGATAAATCCAAAAACTACAACATTCGAAATAATATTGGTTCCACTGTTACTTCCAATAATATTCAAGATTTTACCAAGCCACAATTTGATTCTGTTTGCAATATAAAAACCAATTAAAATAATGGCTATAGCGCTAATTAATCGAGGTAAATAAGCAATAATGTCATTTACAACTCTTGTAACTCCAGGGAAATTAAACAAATCTGCTCCTACAATCACAAAGATTAAAAGCAAGAAAAGCTTAAAAATGGCAATTATAATTTTCTTAAAATCGATTT
Organism: Flavobacteriaceae bacterium UBA3339; assembly: GCA_002360925.1. Taxonomy (GTDB): domain Bacteria; phylum Bacteroidota; class Bacteroidia; order Flavobacteriales; family Flavobacteriaceae; genus Flavobacterium. The sequence goes on from DERN01000016.1 coordinate 79,300, forward strand.
TTAAATTCAATCTTTTTAGAATGTCGATCTTTTCATAAAGTGCATTCAGTTTGTCGATTTTCGCAATATTTAAAAAACGGTTTAAAATATTGGTTAACACTTTAGATAGCAACCAGCAAACAATGACATAAAGCACCAACAGTAAAAAATCCCAAAGCATTACTTTAATATTGTTTAACCAAACGTCTAAAACAGCGGATGAAGATCCAAAATATTCGTTATAAAAATCATTCATACTTAATCATTTTTTAAGGTAAACGCATCGTTTTTACTTTCTTTGTCTTCTTCATTTTCAGAAATTCCATCTTTATTTTTTTCTTTTTCGGTTTCTAAAAAATTAAACATGACATCGGGAATACTGACAAGAAAAAGCTCAGATAATTCCAATGACAATTTAATCAGGTTAATATCGCTGATTACTTTGTCTTTAAGAGAATCTGGTAATTCTTTCTCTTGAATTATCTTCTTGAATGGATTTTCTACTTTATCTTTCACTTAATTCCAATACTTTTTTCCTAGCGCGATGCAAACGCATTTTTACCGTGCTTTCGTTTAAATTTAACATTCCCGCAATATCTTTAATTGATAAATCGTCCTGATATTTCATTAATAATATCATTCTTTCATCGATTTGCAAAAGCTTTAAAATTTCTTGTAATCGTGTGTATTTGATTTCGAACAGTTCTTTATCGCTTTCTTCATCCAATAATAAATCTTTTTCGATCGCTCCATTTAAAATTTCATCCGAAAAACTAACTTTACTCGATTTCTTTTTATTGATATAACTTATGCAAAAGTGATAAGTAACCGAATAAATCCAAGTAGATAGCTTTGATTCTCCTTTAAATGTTTTAAGATTAATAAAGATTTTAATAAAAATATCGTGGGTAAGATCTTGAGCTTCCTCTTCCGAATCTGCAAAGGTATAGCATTTATTATATACTAAACCTGCATAGCGGTCATATAAAATCGAAAAATAATGAGAGTTTTTATTATCAACGATTTGTTTCACTAATTCCTCGTCGGTATAGGTATCTATATTTCGTGTTTGCCCAAACATTAAATTTTTTTCTCAACGGTCTCGACAAAATTACTAAACATTTCCGATCTATAATTAAGTTAATATAAAAAAATAAAAACACTATCATTTGATATAAAAAATTAACAAAAATGAGTAAATAATGATTTTTTTATAATTTTTATACAGCTCGATTAACATTAAAACATTTGCTAAAAAATGTAAACAATCGGTTTTTTATACATAAAATGCTTTTTTTAAATAAATTATGTCATTTTTAAATTTAGTTGTTTAATTTTCATTGCATTAAAATAAGAAAGGTTTTTGTCATCTTTTCGTATTTTTGCGCGTTGGGCGAAGGTTTAATTTCGCTTTATTTTCAATAATAGTTTTATGCACGATAACTGGAAAAAGAGGTTTACCATTTTATGGATTGGTCAGTTTCTATCTTTAATAACAAGTTCGGCGGTTAATTTCGCAATCATTATTTGGTTAAGCTTAGAAACAGGTTCGGCCGAAGTTTTGGCATTTGCTGCAATTGCCGGATTACTTCCTCAGGCTTTAATCGGACCTTTTGCCGGAGTTTACATCGATCGTTGGGATCGCAAAAAAACAATGATTCTTGCCGATAGTTTCGTTGCTGTTTGCACATTAGTTATGTCGATCAGTTTTTATTTAGGATACGAAAGCCTTCTTTTAATATACGTTATGCTAGGTTTGCGTTCAGTAGGATCGGCTTTTCATATGCCGGCAATGCAAGCTGCAATTCCGTTATTAGCGCCTCAATCTGAATTGTTACGAATCGCCGGGATTAATCAAATTATTCAATCGGTTTCGGGAATTGCCGGACCAGCTTTAGGAGCTTTGGCAATTGGTTTATTGTCTATTGGAAACGTTTTGTTACTCGATATTGCCGGAGCAATTTTTGCCATAACTGCTTTGTTTTTTATCCACATTCCGAATCCTGAAATTACAGATAAAGCAAAAGCTAGTGTGAAACAAGTTTTAAATGATATGAAAATAAGTTTGAAGGAAATACTTTCGAAGAAAGGTCTTTCGTTCCTTTTCTTATATTCTATTATCAGCTTGTTTTGCATTATGCCGGTTGCTGTTCTTTTTCCGTTATTAACGATCAATCATTTTCAGGGAGATAAATTCGAAATGAGTGTTATTGAAATTATTTGGGGGGTTGGAATGTTAGTTGGCGGAGGTTTTTTAGGAATTTGGAAACCAACTATTAACAAAGTCATCATCATTAATATTATGCACATTATTATTGGTGCAACTTTTACTTGGTCGGGATTATTAAATCCTTCGCAATTTGTTTTCTTTGTGATTTTAACAGCAATTGGCGGAATTGGAGCTTCTTTATACAACGCAAGTTTCACAACAATTATTCAGGAAGAAATTAAACCGAACATGTTAGGACGCGTTTTTTCTCTTTATTACAGTACTGCGGTTATTCCTTCTATAATTGGTTTATTAAGCACAGGATTTGTTGCCGATTACATCGGAATTACACAAACCTTTATTATTTTAGGAATCATTATTTCGTTAGTTGGCGTAGCATCATTTCTTACACCTTCGTTAATGAAATTAGGGAAAAATACAGAAAAAAAATAACCGACAAAAGTCGGTTATTTTTTTATTTATCATCAGCCGATGGTCCGTAAATTCCAGGAACCGGAATATCCAACATGCGCATATAAACTGTTAATTGTCCGCGATGATGAATTAAGTGATTCGTGATGATAAAACGCAAAGCACCGGTTTTAGGTAGTTGCGCAATAATATGCTGACCAGATTGTAACGTCCATTGTTCAAAAACAACATTTTCATCCATCGATTCAATGATTTTTTTGTTCTTTTCGAAATCATTGTTCAAAACTTCGATCAATCCTTCAACCGTATTAATATTAGAAGGCACATAATCTTTTTCAAAATCAAAAACGTCTTTTGTCAAAGCAAAATCAATCCAATTATGCAACTCTACAATATGATTTGCCAACTGCCCAACAGTCATTGATTTTTCGTGAGGTTTCCATCCAAAATCTTCGTTTCTTAAATTCTTTAAAACACGTAATGTGTTATCTTTTTCGCGCTCTAACTCTATCAATAAAGCTTTTTGAATTCCCATAATTCTAAAAATTTGTTTAGCACAATTTAAGCATTAATCAGAACCTTTAAATGAACTTTTTGATAAATTTGGCAAAAAACATGTTATGTTTAGATTCGTTATAATTAATTCGATTGCTTTTCTGTTTATTTCATTGTTTTGTACAAAAAACTCTTCCGAAATCGAGATTAATTCCTGTAATCGTTTATTGTTAAGCAAAAAAGCTTTTTTTAAATATTCGAAAAATTCTGCTGCCATATTTACAGATCTTTAAAGCTCGATTTTGACTTTGTTTAATTAATATCTAAAAATATTTTTCCTTCTTTTATTTTTAAATCTCCATTTTTCTCTAACTTCTTTATTGCGCGAATTACCGTTTCGACTCTTAAACCAGTAAGATCTGCAATTTGTTGCCGAGAAAGTTCAATTAAAAACTCTTCCTGATCATTGTTGTTGTGTTCTTTTAAATATGTTAGCAATTTCCAAATGCGTTTTTCAGGACCTTGCGACGAAAGTTCGGGCGCCATAACAGATTTATAATATAACCTGCGCGCCAAGCTTTTGTTAACCGCCAAAGAAGCTTCGGGATGTTGTTGTAACATTTCGTAAAAAAGTGTTTTTTTTATTTGAAGGATTTTTCCTTTTGTAACCGCTATTGCATTTGCTGGATAAGGTTCGTCGATAAACAAAGGAGGTTCGCCAAAACTTTGTCCTTTTAGAAAAATGTTCTGAATAAATTCTTTTCCATCTTCGCTAAAATTGTTCATTTTAACTTTGCCTTCTAAAACCTGATAGTAATAATTGGGAAAATGTCCCATTTCGAAAATAAGTTCATTTTTTTCGATCTTTCGTACTTCGGCTCCAAATTGCAACAACAATTCTTCGTTTATCATAATCTGTTATTTACAACAAAACAAAAATACTTAAGTAGTAGATTATAAAATAGCGGTTATTCGATTTTTTAATTCGGGAAGTACATCTGTTGTAAACCAATCATTTTTATTCATCCAAATAAAATTGCGCGGAGAAGGATGCGGAAGCGGAAAATATTTTGGAAGATATTCTTTAAAATGACGAACATTCTCGGTAATATTTTCATGTTTTTTGCCCTTTAGATAATAACGTTGCGAATATTGACCAATTAATAAAATCAATTCTACCTGATTCATTTCGTCTAATAATTTCTTATGCCACAAAGGAGCACATTCTTTTCTTGGTGGAAGGTCGCCCGAAGTTCCTTTTCCGGGATAACAAAATCCCATCGGAATTAAAGCAAAAAGTTTAGGATCGTAAAACTGTTCTTTTGTTACATGCAACCATTTTCGTAATTGATCTCCGCTAGCATCGTTCCACGCAATATTTGATTTATGCACTTTTAATCCCGGAGCCTGACCAATAATTACAATTTTAGATTCGGGATGCGCTTGCACAACCGGATTTGCTCCTAAAGGTAAAAACGATTCGCATACTTTACAAGCTCGTATTTGTTGCATTAATTCGTTAAACGGTTCCATTATTTTTTAGTGCTAGTGTATAAACAGTAAACGGATATATTTTTTTAGACAAAAGGTAACTCAGAAAAGTGAATGCAATTAAAGGTAACCATAAAACGTAGGAATTAAAAATTCCGAATGTTAAAAATATCGCGGTAAAAGGCGCGTGTAAAGTGGCGCCAACCGTTAAGGCAACACCTAAAATAATGAAATTTAGAATAACTGCTTCTTGAAAAAAGTACGTTTTAGTTACAATTCCTACCATTAATCCTAAACAAGCACCTGCAAAAACACTTGGCGCAAATACACCGCCATCTCCACCTAATTTCAATGTAAAACCTGTTGTCCAAGGCTTAATAATAACAAGAATTAGTGCAAATAAAGCCAAACTTGTTATATAGTTTTTCTCTGAAGTAAATTGTAGAATCGTATGATAACCATCGCCGTATAAACTTGGAAGAAAATATAAAACGCTTCCTAATAATACAGAGCCTGAAACTAATTGAAGAATGGTTCGATTTTCGAAAAAAGCAATTTTCTTTGTAAAGGTTACCGTTTTGGTCATGTAAACTGCGTACATTCCAGCTAAAACACTCAATATCAAAAAGAACGGAATAGCTTCTGTTTTCCAATCATGTACTTGATAACTTAAATCTACAAGAGGTGAAGCGTTCATTAAAAAAAGAATCATTGTTGCAAAGCAAACACTTAAAATGTGTGTAACCCAAAAAACATTGGTCTTTTGCTTTTTAATAGTTTCGTAAGAGAAAAACAACCCCGCTAACGGACTGCAAAACAAAATGGTAACTCCGCTTGCAATTGCTGCGCCCATAAATTCTTTTCTATATTTTTTAAAAATCACATCTTTTCGCGAAGCCATATCGCCTAAAGCCGCTGTTGCCACAACGGTTGAAACTTCGATCCCAGTAGTTCCACCAAAAATAACAGTCAAAAAACCATTAAAAAAGTGTGAAGGCGCTTTGTATGCCGGAATCTTTTTTTGTTCGCGAACAGCTTCTAAAACTTCCGAAATTCCTTTGTTCCTTTTTCTATAAAAAACGAATTGTCTTAAAATATAAATCAACGACAATCCTATAAACGGAAAAAGAATAAAGAACAACTTAAAATGCGTTGCTTTATGAAAAAGCAAATGCTCATATTCTTCGACTAGATTTTTAAAAATTAATGTGATAAGTCCTACGATAACTCCAACTAAAGCTGAACAAAGCGCTATTCTGCTCCATTTTACCCATTGATAATTTCTTCGCGAAACGTTTGTTTTAAAGTTCATAAACACAAAAAGAGAAGCTTGGCTTCTCTATATTTTAGGTTTGACAAAAAGTTGATTAGATTGATTTTGGTCCAAATTCCTCAAAAAATATTTGACGATCGTTTACCTGATTGGTTTTTAATTCAACAATCATTTTTTCGATAAAAGGACGCGGTCCGCAAACGTAATATTCCGAATCTTGTTCAAATTTCCAATCTTTTATTTTTGTAAAATCAATCTGACCTTCTAAGATATTTTGATCTGCAAGAGATTCTTCCACAACATCGTAAAACTGATATTTACGAACGTTTTCATGATTGTTTTCGATGTTCTTTACTTTATCTGCAAACGCATGAACTTCTTTGTTTCTACATGCATGAATCCAAACAACTTTTTGCTGAAATTTATCTTGCAGATCTAATGTTTCTAACATAGACAACAAAGGAGTTTGACCAATTCCGCCACTAATAAAAATCTTTTTAGCATTTGAATTGTTCAGCACAAAATTACCAGCTGGCGCACTTAATTCCACTTCATTTCCTTCTAAAATATGATCGTGCAAATAATTACTAATCATTCCGTTTACTGCTACATTCGGACCTTTTTCTCGCTTAACCGAAATTCGGAAATAATCGTCATTAGGAGCGCATGAAATACTATATTGGCGAATTTGTTCCAGATTTAACTCTGGTAAAAACACTTTAATACTTAAAAATTGTCCTGGTAAATGATTCGGAATTGCTTTTCCGTCTTTTGGTTGAAGATAAAACGATGTGATTTCAGCCGATTCTTCCACTTTACTTTTCACAATAAAAGTGCGCCAACCAATCCAGTTTCCTGCTTCTTCTTTCTTATGTTCGTACATTTTTTGTTCGTGTCCAATCATAAGATTTGCCAATTGCTGATAAGCCAAAGTCCAAGCTTCTAGAACTTCTTCGGTTGCAGCATCTTGCAACACTTCTTTTATCGAAGCTAACAAATGCGTACCAACAATTTCGTACTGTTCGGGCTGAACATTTAAACTTGTGTGCTTGTGACCAATTAAATCAACCGCAGGCATCAAAACTGTTGGGTTCGAAATATTTTCGGCATAAGCCAAAACTGCCATTGCTAAAGCCGTTTGCTGTTTCCCTGAATTCTGATTTCCCATATTAAAAAGGTTTTTCAATTCGGGATGATGCGTAAACATTCGGTTATAAAAATGTTTTGTTAGCGCAACGCCACCCTCTCTTAACAAAGGAACGGTTGCCAAAATAATTTGTTTATGATGATTTGTAAGCATGTTATGAAATTTAAACTGTCCAAAATTAGGCCTGCAAAAATATCTTTCTTATGATTGTGATCATAACTTTTGATTTGTGCACTTAAAAAATGTTAATTCTTAAAAAGTGTACGTAAACTATATTCAACAATTCTTTTTACTTTTGGAAAAACCAATCCTAAACCATGCTGCTAGATTCAATTTTAGATTCGATTTATATATTGCCTAAAGCTTCAAAAGATCTTTTAAAACAACATTTAACCGAAGTTAATCTTTCGAAAGGAACGCTTTTGCTTCAACAAAATAAAGTAGAAAATGACATTTACTTTATTAAAAAAGGAATTGTACGTGCGTATGTTCAAATGCCTGATTATGATGTTACATTTTGGTTTGGTTCAGAAGGAGCAACTGTTCTTTCAATGAAAAGTTATGTAAATAACGAGCCTAGTTATGAAAATATCGAGCTTTTAGAAGATTGCGGCTTTTATAAAATTCATTCAGATGTTTTACAAAACCTGTTTAAAACTGATATTGAAATCGCGAATTGGGGACGAAAATTTGCCGAATCTGAATTAATTAAAAGCGAAGAACGATTGATTTCACTTCAGTTTAAATCGGCAAAAGAACGTTATTTAGATTTGATTCATCATCATCCTAATTTAATTCAACGCGTTGCTTTAGGACATATTGCGTCTTATTTGGGGATTACGCAAGTTAGTTTAAGCAGAATTCGAGCCGATATAAAATAATTTTAGAAGAAATTTTTTATCATTTGTAAAATTTCAAGCCTTTAAAAAACCGCAACTTTGCATCCGAAAAATTAAAAACTATGAATTGGATTTATTTAATTGTTGCTGGTTTATTCGAGGTTTTATTTACAACTTGTTTAGGAAAGGCAAAAGAATTAAGCGGAAGCGAAGCCTATATTTGGTATGCTGGTTTTGGTATTTCGTTGGTGGTAAGTATGGGATTGTTAATGAAAGCCACGCAAACACTTCCGTTAGGAACTGCTTATGCCGTTTGGACCGGAATTGGAGCTGTTGGAACCGTTTTAGTAGGAATTTTAGTTTTTAAAGATCCTGCTACTTTTTGGAGAATGTTTTTTATATCGACCTTAATCGCATCCATTATTGGATTAAAAGTGGTTTCGGCTTAAAAATAAAAAATCTGTCTATAGACAGATTTTTTATTTTTCCTTCATTTCATTAATTCCTTCTACCGCTTCGTTTAAAGCTAATTGGTACCATTTTTCCATTAAAGGAAAAACCTTTTTAGAAACTTCTTCTATTGGATGATAAAAAATCGATTCGTTCAACTTTTCTTCCGAAACAATTAAGTTGTTGTAATTAATCTTCTGGAAAAGATTCAGAAAAACCGAAATAATCAAAATCATTTTAATTCCTTCAAACAAAGCACCGGCTAACTTGTTTATAAATCCTAATGCAATGGTATTGGCTAATTTTGTAAGAGCTTTTCCTAATACAAAAAGTAAAACCAGAACAATTAAAAATGTAATAAAAAAGGCGCTAACGGTTATCGTATTCGGATTCCATTGTGTATTGGTTTGCAAGATTTCGCGGGTAAAAAACGAAAAACGCAACGAAAAATAAATTCCGGCAATTAAAGCAATTAGCGAAACAATCGAAATAATCAAGCCTTTTTGCAATCCTTTAAACAAACTATATCCCAGCAAAACCGCTATAATCAAATCTACTATCAACATAATTCAAAAATAAAAGGCAAATATAAAGCAGTTTCGGCATTTAGAAATATCTTTGTAAGTCAAATGCAAAGTTTATGGCAAGAGATGAACAATTGAAACAAAGATGGGATTTGCTGACTGGAAAATTATCGAAACAGTTTGCAGACGGAGATGCTTTGGATTTAGACGGAATAATCTATTTGGTTGGTTTACAGGAATTAGGTAAATTCAAGAAAAAATTTAAGAAAGACGAAAAGGTAAACTTGATGCACATTGCAATTTGCCGTTTGTTAGAACCTTATGGTTATTACGAATTTTCGCATTTCGACAACGACGGATGGCCTCATTATCATACAAAAGAGCAATTGCCAAGTTTAAAAGCGGGCGAACAATCTGTTTTAATGAAAGAAGCCATTGTACATTACTTTTTGGACAACGAATACATTGATTAAAACAAATTTTTAACCATTCAAATTTTCAGCATCGACCAAAAAGCGTAAATTTGCACAACTACTTTTCAGAAACAATGATAGATAAAATTAAAGAACTGATTGGCGAAGCAGAAGCATTTACTACAGAAAGTAAAGATGCTTTAGACGCTTTTAGAATTAAGTTTATTTCTAAAAAAGGATTGATTAACGAGATCTTTGCCGAATTTAAAAATGTTCCGAACGAGCAAAAGAAAGAATTTGGACAGATTATTAACACCCTGAAAAAAACGGTTGAAGAGAAAATCAAAACCATTCAGGAAGCTTTTGAAGCTAAAGAAGAAACAGCTGGTATTTTTGGCGATTTAACGCGCCCGGGAACTCCGATTTCGATTGGTTCTCGCCATCCGATTTCTTTAGTTCGAAATCAGGTAATCGATATTTTTTCGAATATTGGTTTTAATGTTTCTGAAGGTCCGGAAATTGAAGACGATTGGCATAATTTCGAAGCGTTGAATTTCCCGGCGCATCATCCGGCACGCGATATGCAGGATACGTTTTTCGTACAAATGAATCCCGATCACTTATTGCGCACGCATACATCGTCGGTTCAGGTTCGTTATATGGAAAACAACCAACCTCCTATCCGTACGATTTCTCCAGGACGCGTTTTTAGAAATGAAGCTATTTCATCGCGTTCGCATTGTATTTTCCATCAAGTCGAAGGTTTGTACATTGACAAAGATGTGTCGTTTGCCGATTTAAAACAAACGTTGGCTTATTTTACCAAAGAAATGTTCGGAAAATCTAAAATTCGTTTACGTCCGTCGTATTTTCCATTTACAGAACCAAGTGCAGAAGTTGATGTTTATTGGGGATTAAAAACCGAAACCGATTACCGAATTACAAAAGGAACCGGTTGGTTGGAAATTATGGGATGTGGAATGGTAGATCCGAACGTTTTAAAAGCTTCGAACATAAATCCGGATGAATATTCAGGTTTTGCTTTCGGAATGGGATTAGAACGCATGGCAATGTTGTTGTATCAAATCGGCGACATTCGCATGTATTTTGAAAACGATGTACGTTTCTTAGAACAATTCAAATCGAATTTCTAATAGAAAATTCTATAAAAAAACCGCTTTGTAAAATTACAAAGCGGTTTTTTTATTTAAGTGTTTGTTGTTTTGGTTGATGTGTTATTGTAAAACAATCGTTTGGGACCTATAAAAAAGAAGACAATTGCTGCTAAAAAGGTTATCAATCCTATTCCGGTAATAAAACCTAAAGCAAATAATAAAACCCAGATAAGCTTTTCGCCCGATGGCATTTTTTCTGATTTATACATCATATAAAAAGCCAATGCAATAAATACTATGGACGAAAAAAGTCCGATTGCAAGCATGTTGTTTCCATTAATCGGTCCTATTTCGGCATGCGTTACTTTTAAGATTGCTCCAATAATCAATAGTACAAAACTAAGCGCAAAAGCAATACGGTAAAATTTAAATAATTTCATGGTTTAAGAATAAAAATGAACGTATTCACGTAAATCTTTTTTAAGTGATTTATGAACTACAAAATAAATGATACTCATATGAATAAGCATAAATGTAAGTATTATACTAAGTTTAATGCTATTAGAATGAAAATCATACTCGTCAGCATTAAAAAAGTCCATTGGTTCAATAAAATAACTCATTGCAAAATTAATTAAAATTGCCGTAGAACCTGTTTGTACAGCAATAATACGATAACTTAATCCATTAAGTAAAAACTGTTGTTTTATTCCGTTTATTTTATGTGTTTGATACATATTAATCAAAACTAAAAACAAACCAAAAAGTAAAACACTTATTGAAATTGTATATTTTACCTCAGAAAACCAATATTCATCTATCATCAATAACTTATAAATTACGATACCTATAATTGCAAATAAAAAGATTTTAGGAGAAAGCATCAAACTCTTCATTCCTTGAAGATATTTTTGATTATATCTAGATCTCATTGCTTTATTTTTAGCAATTTCAAGCTTTTTTAATTCGTTATGCGACCATTTTCTTTGTACAACATAAAAAGCTTGTTTAAAACTCAATTGCTCTTCAATCATTAAGTTTTCAATATCCGAAGCAATATGATCTACCATTTCGCATTGAATATCATAATACAAATTCTTTTTATTCATTCTGCCCCACGTATCAAAGAAATTGATTTTTTGATTCGCAATCCATTCCGAAATTTGTTGTAATTCTTCTTTCTCTATTTTCATAAATTAAGCAAATTGATATTTCTGTTCGGTTTCTTTAATACTTTGTAACAGTTTAGGTTTTATGATTTTAAAAAACACATAAAAAATTAAAAAGTGAACTAGAACAAAAAATGTTAAAAAGTGCATACCCAACACGGATAATCCACTTGAAGTTTCGAAAAACTTACGAAACATATTAAAATACAGGCCACAAAACCCAATAATAGGCAACGAAAACACCGATTGAGCTACCGATTGAATTAACCAATTTCTTTGTTTGCTTTTTTGTTCTTTTTTAATTCTAATCATAAATCGAAATCCATCTATTGTAAAATAAAGAAACGACATCATTAAAACTGCCAGTAAAGCTGTTTCGCCCCAATGTTTAAAATATCCCAACAAATTAAAAATCCCTAAATAAAGTGCAACAGTTAAAATAACTTTTGGAATCGATATGAACTTCAGCACTTCGTTCCAAAGCATTTTGTTATAGTATTTATGTAACTCGGCTTGTTTTTGCTCCACCAAACCTGTGAAACCAAATATCCCGAATTTCTTAAACTCGACATTTAAAGCATCTTCAAACGAAATAGCAGGATTCTCTTTCCATTCTGCTTCAATCGCGTTTGCTAAATGATCGACCAATTCTACTTGGACATCGTAATATTCTACATAATGCTTTTTCGTAAATTCGAATAATTGATCGATTTGTTGTGTAGTTAATTTTTTCATACAATCTGAAATTTCTGTTCGGTTTGTGTTATTTCATTTCTTAATAAAGGAATAACCTTTGTAAATAAAACCACACAAAACAAAATGTATAAAGCTGTTGTAGTTGTTTCGAAAAGCAACCTTGCTGTACTTGCATTAAGATGAATATTGGAACTAAAAAACACAATCATCGTTACAGGAATACTATAAAACTGATTACTTAAAGATTGTAAAAGAAACTTGTTTTTTGTCTTTTTTAATTGACGTGTTTGATAAATCCACATTACGAATGTAAAAACTAAAAGTGTTATTTTTAAACCAAACCATATTATTTCTTTCTGTTCTGTAGGATTTTTAAAAAACTGAAATAGCACATAAAATAACATTCCTGTTAGGATTACTTTTGGAATTGAGACAAAATCAATTAATTCGTGTTTTATTAATTTCCAATAATGCCTTTCTAAAGCTGCTTGCTTTTGCTCTACTAATCCCGAAAATCCAAAAACGCCAAAGCTTTTATACTCTTTATTTAAAGCATCTTCAAACGAAATAGCAGGATTCTCTTTCCATTGTGCTTCAATTGCATTGGCTAAATGATCAACCAGTTCTACCTGAACATCGTAATGTTCTACCAAATGTTTTTTGGTAAATTCGAATAATTGATCGATTTGTTGTGTAGTTAGTTGCTTCATTATTTATTTAATAGCATTTTAAATTTTCGATCGTTTTTAATTTTGTAATAAACAATCAAATAATATAACATTAAACTAACCGCTGTAAAACCTGATAATAGTAGCAGAGAAGGGAATTGTTCCATCTTTCTTACCCAATGAATTCCAAAATACAGATAGAACATAAGTATAAAACTTATGGTAAATAACGCGCCATAAGTACCAGCAACTTTGTTTTTTGAAACAAAAGTATACAATCCTAGAAAAACAAAACTTAAAATAGGAATTGCCATTGGTATCACATCCAAGTCTTCTAATAACAAATTGTGATTTGAGTACGGTAAATTATCGTAAATGAAATAAGACAAAATCCAAAGGAAAATAAATACAGGATTTAAAAAGATATCTTTCAATAATGAAACTCTTTGCGATATTACATTAGTCCATTGGGTTAACTTTTGCGTTTTTAAATAATCTTTTTGTTCTTCAAAAACTAAATCTGCCGCTTGCAAAAAACTTACATTTTCTTTTTCTTCTATCAAACATAAAATATGGTCTAAAACTTCTATTCTATGATCAATGAATGTAAAACCAAAATCAGTCAGCTTTTGATCTACTTGTTGTATTTGTTCTTTCGTCAACTTCATTACATCACCTTTAAAAGTTGATTTTCTATTTTGATGTTTCTTCGCATTAAAATAGTTTTAATCATCAGCGTAATTGTTGCGTAAACAATAGCCGGAAATCCAGGTCGACTTAAAAAATCTCCATCGAAATAATTCAATAATATATTAACCACAATACCAATCAAAACTATTGAAAGGTTTACAATTAATTTATCTTCTGCGTACATGCTTAAAACAGTATTGAATCGATTTTTTTTGAATATTTTTATTAGATAAATTCCTAAAAAACAACCTACTACTCCAATCAAATACATAATAAATGTACCCCACTCCTCTTTTCTAAACAGTTGATCTAAAAAAAATAAAGCTACAACCAAAGCAATCGTTATGCTATTATATTTCCAATCGAGTTTTCGCCATAAACGAGAAACCATTTTAGGCACCGAATTATGTTTTGAATTTCTGTCCCAACTAATTTCTGTTTTCCATTTATACAAAATTTTCGATAAAGCTTCGTCAAAAGAAAGTTTTTCGTTTTGCATTAAAAGTTCTACATCCGAAGCAATATGATCTACTAATTCTGTTCGCAAATCATCAAAATTCTCAAACGTATAATGTTTGCGAAGGACATAATCAACTTCTTCTATTTGATCTTTTGTCAGTTTCATTAAAAATCTAATTTTAAATTCGGATTTACAATACTCTGCATATTTCGAACAAAATTTTCTAATTCTTCCATGCGCGAAGCCGTTTCTTTTACTCCGTTTTCTGTGAGTTTATAATATTTTCGAATGCGTCCATCAACACGATCCATTTCCACATCTAAAAAACCTTCTGCTTCCATTTTATGCAAAGCCGGATACAAAGCGCCTTCGGTAATATTCATTTCGCCTTGTGTAATTTCCTTCACTTTTTGCGTAATTTCATAACCGTACATTTTACCGTTTTGTTCTAAAAGCTTCATGATAATGGTATTTAGACTTCCTTTGTATAATTGTTGTTGCTTTTTCATATCTTGTTTATATACTTATGATCGTTAGGTATAGCAAATATACATATTAATCTTATACATCCAAATGTTAGGTATGTTTTTTTAAAACGTTTGAAATGACAAAAATCATTATCAAGCCATTTCATTTTTGTATTTTTGCAGAAACAACTAAAATCAAATGTCAAGATTTCATACACTTAAAGTAAAAGATATTAGAACAGAAACTCCATTGGCAGTTTCTATCGCTTTTGAAGTTCCCGCTGATTTAGCAACGGATTATCAGTTCGAAGCCGGACAATATGTAACTATAAAAGCTATTATTAACGGAGAAGAAATTCGTCGTTCTTATTCAATCAGTTCCGCTCCATCGAGCAACGAATTACGCGTTGTGGTAAAAGCTGTTGAAAATGGTATTTTTTCGAATTATGCTAAAAACCAATTGAAAGTTGGCGATAATTTAGAAGTAGGAATTCCGGAAGGAAAATTTGTTGTTGAAAATCGTGATGCTAAAATATTTGTCGCTTTTGCCGCAGGAAGTGGAATTACACCAATTATTTCGATCATTAAAGATGTATTGGAAAAGAAAGATGACACTACTTTTATTCTGATTTATGGCAATAAAACGATCGAAGACACGATTTATTTTAACGAAATTAATGCGTTGCAACAACAGTATTTAGGTCGCTTTTTTGTTCATTATACATTTACAAAAGCAAATCCTGACGGTTCGTTATTTGGAAGAATTGAACGTTCTACTGTAAACTTTGTTTTGAAAAACAAACACAGCGAAAAACGTGTAGAAGAATACTTTCTTTGCGGACCTGAAGATATGATTAAAAAGGTAACCGATGTTTTGAAAGAAAACGGTGCTGCAGAAGAACAAATTCATTATGAATTGTTTACAACAAGTTCTACAAACGGAGAAATTCCTGTTTCTGGCGAAGGAATGGTAAAAGTAACGGTTTTAGTCGATGATGTTGAAACAACTTTTAACATGCCAAGAACCGAAAATATCTTAAGCGCAGCTTTAAAACACGGAGTTGACGCGCCGTATTCGTGCCAAGGTGGAATTTGCAGTTCTTGTATGTGCAGAACTATAAAAGGATCGGCAGAAATGAAAACAAATCACATTTTAATGGACGATGAAGTGGAAGAAGGTTTATTACTAGCTTGTCAATCTTATGTTACTTCAGACGAAATTTATGTAGATTTTGACGATGTTTAAAAAACTATTTCTAGATAAAATAAAAAAGCAGGATTTTAAAATCCTGCTTTTGTTTTATAAATCAAAACCTAAATCGGTTCTGTAATAGCTTTTATCGAATTTAATCTTTTCTACATTCTCGTACGATTGTTTTAAAGCTTCTTTGAAGTCTTTTCCGTACGAAGTAACCGCTAAAACACGTCCGCCATTTGTTACCACTTTTCCGTCTTTTTCGGTAGTTCCTGCATGAAAAACAATGGAATTTTCAACTTGATCTAAACCAGAAATTTCTTTTCCTTTCTCGTAATCTTCAGGATATCCGCCCGAAACCATCATTACAGTTGTTGCAGCACGTTCGTCGATTTCTAAGATTGCATTTTCTAAGGTTTGATTTGCAACTGCTTCGAAAAGTGTCACAATATCCGATTTTAAACGTGGCATTACCACTTCGGTTTCTGGATCTCCCATTCGAACATTGTATTCAATCACAAACGGATCGTTTCCAACTTTTATCAATCCAATAAAAACAAATCCTTTGTATTCGATCTTGTCGGCTTTTAACCCGTTAATTGTAGGTATTACAACACGATCTTCGACCTTTTTCATGAATTCCTCATCAGCAAACGGAACTGGAGAAACAGCTCCCATTCCACCTGTATTTAAACCAGTATCTCCTTCGCCAATTCGTTTATAATCTTTTGCTGTTGGAAGAATTTTATATGATTTTCCGTCTGTTAAAACAAAGCACGAAAGTTCAATTCCATCTAAAAACTCCTCGATAACCACTTTCGAAGAAGCATCACCAAACTTCGCATCAACCAACATATTTCTTAATTCTTCTTGCGCTTCATTAAGATCGTTTAAAATCAAAACTCCTTTTCCGGCTGCCAAACCATCGGCTTTTAACACATAAGGAGCTTTTAATGTTGTTAAAAACTGACATCCATTTTCAACTGTATCTTTTGTAAAAGCTTCATATTTCGCTGTCGGAATATTATTTTTTACCAAAAACTGTTTGGCAAATTCTTTACTTCCTTCTAATTCAGCTCCATGTTTAGAAGGTCCAATAACCGCCATTTTATTCAACCGATCATCGTTTTTAAAGAAATCGTAAATTCCTTTTACCAACGGATCTTCAGGACCAACAACCACCATTTTAATATCGTTCTCTAGAACAAATTGTTTTACAGCTTCAAAATCTGTAGGATTTATGGCAACATTTTTAGCAATTTGCGCAATTCCAGCATTTCCTGGTGCTACAAAAAGCTGTGTACATTTTGGACTTTGAGTAATTTTCCAAGCAAGCGCATGTTCTCTTCCGCCTGAGCCTAAAAGTAAAATATTCATATCGTTGTGTTGAAGTTTTAGCTACAAAAATACGTTTTTAAAATCATTAATAAGCTTTTTTCTCGCCCTGAATCGCATTTTTAACCGTTAGATAAATGATCTTTAAATCTAAAAGCAAAGACCAACTTTCCATATAGAAAATATCGTATTTTATACGATTAATGATATCAGTATCACTTTCTATTTCGCCTCTGTATCCATGCGTTTGCGCCATTCCGGTAATTCCGGGTTTTATAAAATGTCGCGCTTTAAATTTATTGACTTTAAAAGCATATTTTTCTGTAAAGTTAATCATATGAGGTCTTGGTCCAACAACCGACATATTCCCGATAAATACATTAAAAAATTGTGGCATTTCGTCTAAACTAGTTTTCCGTAAAAAAGTGCCTAACTTCGTAATTCTTGGATCATTTCGTTTAGCTTCATCAACATCTGCATTATCATTTACCTGCATTGATCGAAATTTAAAACAATCGAATTCTTCAAAATTCAAACCATGTCTTTTTTGTTTGAAAAACACAGGTCCTTTCGATTCTAATTTTATCAAAATTGCGATTAAAGGTGTTAACCACGACATAACAAATATGATAACTAAAGACGAAAAGAAAATATCGAAAACTCGTTTTATGAATTGATTCAAAGGATCGTCTAAAGGAGTTGTTCTCGACGGAATAACTGGAATTACACCATAATAATCCATTCTTGAATTTACTGAAATCAAATCTTTCCTTGAAGGTAAAAACTTTAAAAGCTTTAAATTATTATCGACATAATTGATAAAAGTCGTTATTTGATTCGTCGTCGTTTTTTCTAAGCTCAAATAAATTTCATCAATTTTATTTTCTTTACAATAATCAATAACTTCATAAGAATCGGTATCAACTAACGAAAATTGTTTTTTTAAAGAATAACCATAATCAGGATTCTTGGTTACAAAAGTGATGAATTGTGAAGTTAATTCGTCATTTCCAACAACGATAATACTCCTAAGATTTCCTTTAAAATATTTTCTGAAAATTTTTAAAAAATAGAAAACCGAATATTTTACTGATACAATAATAAATGCTGTTACTCCAATAAAAAGTCCAATAACTTTGTAATCTGTTGCGAATGAAAACAAGCCATTTAAGGCGAGAATATTGAGCGAAAACAGAAAAAACTGTGCAATAGATTTCTGTGCTATTTGAATTAGCTTCGTAAATCGGTAAACCTGATAAAACTTTGTGATTAATGAGACAATAATCCAAGAAAACATTAAATACAGGTACAAATAAATCTTTTGAAATTCAAAAGGCAATATCAAAACAGCCAACAAAACCATTACTATTAGATCAAAAGTAATTGTAATGGGTCTTAAGTATTTTGAATATCTACCTATTTTTCTTCTCATTAATAAATGTATTTAGAAAAATCTTTATGTTCTTCTTTAAGCAATTCTTCCGTAGATAAAGTTTTGAAATAATCGAACGTAATTTTTAATCCTTCGGAACGAGAAACTTTTGGCGACCAATTTAACACTTTTTTTGCTAATGAAATATCTGGTTGACGTTGTAACGGATCATTTTCTGGCAATTGTTTGTAAACAATCTTTTGATTCGTTTCAGTCAATCGGATTATTTCTTCAGCAAAATCGTTAATCGTGATTTCGTCCGGATTGCCGATATTCACAGGCAAATGATAATCGCTCATCAGTAATCTAAAAATCCCCTCAACCTGATCATCAATATAACAAAAAGAGCGCGTTTGCTTTCCGTTGCCAAAAATCGTTAAATCTTCGCCACGCAAAGCTTGCCCCATAAAAGCCGGAATTACACGACCATCATTTAATCGCATTCTTGGTCCGTAGGTGTTGAAAATACGAACAATTCGAGTTTCTAATCCGTGAAAATTATGGTACGCCATTGTTAACGATTCCTGAAAACGTTTTGCTTCATCATAAACTCCGCGCGGACCAATTGTGTTCACATTCCCATAATAATCTTCGGTTTGAGGATGAATTAACGGATCGCCATAAACTTCAGAAGTCGAAGCTATAAGTATTCGTGCGTTTTTGGCTTTTGCCAATCCTAAAAGATTGTGCGTTCCCAACGATCCTACTTTTAAAGTTTGGATCGGAATTTTTAAATAATCTATCGGACTTGCCGGTGACGCAAAATGCAAAATATAATCTAAATTACCCGGAACATGCACAAATTTCGTAACATCATGATGATAAAATTCGAAATATTCATTCTTAAATAAGTGCTCAATATTCTTTAAATCGCCCGTAATCAGGTTATCCATTCCAATTACATAAAATCCTTCTTCAATAAACCGATCGCATAAATGAGATCCTAAAAAACCTGCCGCTCCAGTAATTAATACTTTTTTCATTACATTTAAATTGACTATAAAAATACTATGGTTTTTTGATTTAGAAAAATAAAATTAAATTCGCACAATCATCCAATTAAAATACGTAGAAGTTGAAAGTTGTTCATGTGATAGAAGCCTTAGGTGGCGGAATTTACACTTATTTTAAAGATTTGTCTCATTTTATGGGACAAGAAGATGTAACGCAACAAATTGAAACTTTTATTATTTACAGCGCCAAAAGGAAGGAAATTATTCCTGAAAACATCCGAAAAGAATTTTCTAAGAATGTAACGTTGATTGAATTGGATATGGAACGAGAATTTAATCCATTAAAGGATTTAAAAGCTACTTTTCAATTACGTAACTTATTTTTAGAATTAAAACCCGATGTTATTCATTTACATTCTTCTAAAGCCGGAGTTATTGGGCGTTGGGCAAAATTTCTGACTTTTAAAAAGATTCCTGTTTTTTACACTCCACACGGATACGCCTTTTTAAGATTAGATATTTCAAATAAAAAGCGGAATTTCTACAAGTTTGTAGAACAATATACTCAGAAAATTTTTGGTGGAACCACAATTGCCTGCGGTGATACTGAATTTGAAATTGCAAAAAGCATGGGAAAATCGAAATTAGTTCGAAATGGAATTGATTTCCCTATGATTTCTAAAAAGCATATTTCGAATAAAAACGAGTTTTTAACCTTCGGAATTGTCGGACGAATTACAGCTCAAAAAAACCCAAAATTATTTAACGAAATTGCCCTGCGTTATCCTAATTATCGTTTTATTTGGATTGGAGATGGCGAATTGCGAAATGAAATTACAGCAAAAAATGTTGAAATAACAGGTTGGTTTCACAAAACGGAAGATGTTTATAATTGGATTAATAAAATTGATGTTTTTTTGCAAACATCGTTATGGGAAGGCTTGCCACTTGCTGTTTTAGAGGCAATGGCTTTGCAAAAACCAATTGTTGCTAAAAACGTAATTGGCAATAAAGACATCGTAAAAAACAATGTTAACGGCTTTTTATTTGATTCGATAGATGAATTGGGTACTATTTTTAAAACTGTAGAAAATCGTCATATCGAATTAGGAAAAAACAGCTTTTTAAACTGTGAACAGAATTTCGATATGAATAAAAACTTTAAGGTTTTAACTTCGATTTATTTGGAATCTGCTTTGAAATAAGCGGCTGTTGCCAACGAAACCCATAATCCATAAAAAACAATTCCGTCGAATCGGATTAAGAAATCGTCAAACAGGTTTGAGATTAAAAAATTCAATCCAAAAAAGACCATTATTATTTCTCTTGATTTTATTCCTAAAAAGATCGGATAAAGCAAGTAAACCAAAACGGAAAGTAATCCAATAAAACCATATTTAAGAAAGTAATCTAACGGCTGATTATGCACCGGAAATTCATATTTTGCTAAAAACTTCTGATTCGTCGTTTCAAAATAATGAACTAATTCTTTTTTTCCATCAGAAGATCCGTAACCAATGATCGGGCTTTTATTTCCCAATTCCCAAGCCGATTTCCAAATCGAAAGTCGAGTTACAAAAGCATTAAAAACTCTTGTTTCGGGATGTTCAATTTCATCTAACTTCCCTGTTTTATCCATATAAGCAAACGTTGCATTTCCGTATTTCTCTTTCATATACGGATTGGTTTTAAACGCAACAAAAAGTACTGCAAGAATTAAAATCGAAGATCCAACAGCAATTTTTAAGGCTTTTTTTAAACTAACATTCTTCTTTTTAATAACAAAATCAGCCACAAGTAATAACACTCCAACAATCGTTGTTGCTAATGAAATACGTGTATTTACAACAAAAAGAGAAAAAACAGATACTAAAATCAATAGTATATTGATGACTAATTGTTTGGAAAAAGCTTCTTTTAAAAGAAAATAAACATGTACAATAATTAAAAAAGCGATGTGCATATTTACTACGGGCGCATGATTTTTAAAACTATTGGCAAACATATATCCCATTTCCCACAAATGAATTCCATTGATATATTTCTGAACTAAATCGGACGAAATAATGGCAAAACGAATCAACAAAACCAGCAAAATACTTGTGCTTATATAACGAAAGTAATTGAGTATGATCTTAAAGTTGATATTTTGATAACTCCCAATGATAAAAACAGGTAATAACACCAAAGACAAATTCTTTTCGAGCGATTTCATTCCCATTTTTAACGAGTCGTTATTCCAGAAAAAAAGAATCTCTAAAATTAATGGCAATGCAATAAAACCAATATAAAAAAGATGTTTTTTTGAAAAATTCAAATGTTTAAAATTCAACACCGAAAACACGCTAAAAATAATAATCAACAACGTACAAACCGATCTAAAAAAGATGGTACTTGCAATAAGAATCAGTAGTGTTTGTTGAATTTTATGAAATTTTTCTTTTGAATTCATCGTAATAAAGTAAAAAGTAAAACAATGGAAAAACACCGATTTTATGTCGAACTGCTGAACCTAAATCAGGTTCGAAAATGGCTTGAATTACTAAGTAACTCAAAAGAAAAAGCATTAGCCAAAACTCCTTTTTCCGATATGTATAATCTTTAAGCAAATAACCAAAGCGTACAAAAAGAATCCAAGTGAGCAACAATTGCCAAAAAACAAACGCGACAACCTGAGGTTTATAAAAGAACTTTAATCCGTTTATGGGCAAATTGACCGAAATAAAACCGTAAACGGTTGCAAAAGCTTCTCCAAAAATATTTGTTGGCGGAATCGGCGAAACAATCATTGTATCGGCATCTTCTTTATCCATTCGTTCTAAGTTGAGCGCTTCGCGACTCATTTCCGAAAAAAAACTTCCCTTTACCAAATTATGCGAAAAAGACAAAAGCACAATAACTGCCATTCCGGTAACAATTCCTAAAATCCAGCGGTTTGTAAACTTTATTCGAGTAATTAAAAATATACCGATCGAAATAATGGGAATAAAAGCAAAATAAGGTCTAAAAACAGCTCCAAAAACAACAAAAAGACTAAAACTTATCAATAAACAAACTCCTAACGAAAGTTCCTTAGGTTGAAAAATCAGCACTATTAATCCCATAAAAAGAAACGTAAAGAACTCTTTTGAAGGTTGTCCGATAAAAACCGCTATCATGATAAATGATAAATAAACCAGAATATTTTTTATGGTAAATAGTTGAAATTTATCCGGAATTCCTATTAATCGAAAACAGAGATATAAAATGGGTAATTGAATAAGTGCTACCAAACTATAAGGCAATTGTCCTAAACGAGTTACCGCATAAAACAACATAGTTAATGGATAACTTCCAATCCAACCTTTTTCGTTTCCGGGATCTTCTACGATTAAACCTGCGTCTAAGAAGAAACGATCTGGTAATACAAAAGGAAATATCACACCTAACAACAGTGATAAAACAACCAGTATGTAAAACTGAATTTTATTCATTAACAATCTGATATTTGCGATTGAAATTATTTAATTTTCTAAAGAAAATCAATAGTTTACTTGTTATTCTTAATCCAAATAGTTTATAAGAGTTGTAAACTCTATCTACATTCTTGGTGTAACCTTTTCTTAAAAGAAATTGATTTTTTTCCATAAACATCCAAAAACACCTTTTGTTTCCTTTAATACTATCTGCATTCATCAACAAGAAAGTATAATGTTCTGCCCAAAAAGCTTCATATATTTTATTTTCAGAAGGTATATTCTTTTTGAGAACTATCTTTAACATTGATATAACATCTTTTAAATGTTTTTCATCTACTGATTTTGTTATGGAATTCGCTATATTTTTTCTATACATATAAAAAGAAAAATCAAGACAATCGTATGTTTTTATGAATGGTATTAAATCACTTGTCCAAATCATATCTTCTGATTTTAAGCCTATAGGAAAGTTTATATTATTATCTAATAGAATATCTCTTTTAATTACTTTATCCCAAGGGCTTGCTACAAACAATTCATTAAATATTAATTTTCTTAAATCACCTTTGAAATTTCCAGTTCTAATTAAGCCCGTTTTTTTTATATTATTTTCATAATGTATTTTTCCATTTCCAAAAAAACGAGTTTCTTCATGGAGAATCAAATCCGGGAAATTATTCTTTTCTATATATTTTGCTAATAATGAAAAAACACTGTTATTAATAATGAAGTCGTCACTGTCAACAAAAATTATGTATTTCCCCCTTGCTTGCTTTAATCCTAAATTTCTAGCGACAGATTGTCCTTGATTTTTTTGATGAAGAATTATAGCTTTATCATTATTCTCTAGCAATCTTTCAGCTATTTTTATAGAACTATCTTCTGTTCCGTCGTTTATAAGTATTAATTCAAATTCTTGGAATTTTTGATTAACGATACTCAAGACACATTGTTCTATATACTTTTCAACATTATAAACCGGCACTATCACTGAAAACAGGTACATATCTATTTTTTTAAAATTTTGTTTTTAAAAACATGAAAAATAAAATTAAAAGGCCCTATTACTCCTAAAAACCTAAAATGTTTAATATAAATTTTTAAAATATCATTTAATTTTTCTTCTTTTCTAACTATCAAAAAAATAGTGTTAGAAATTAATCTTTTATAATATTTTTTCTGCGACTCATTTTCTATAGAATCAGTGTCTAAAGTATAAATGTGGGTAAAATCTAAGTCATGATGTTTATAAATTGCTTTGTTTTCTGCATCCTCTATATATAACGCTGTTACATCAGAAATAAAATAAAACTTATCTTTTTTACCCAAATTTTCCCAAAATCTGGTATCTTCTCCTTTTGTCAATTTTTCATCAAAATATAAATCATGAAATTTATTTTTGTTAAAAAATATTGAAGAGCTATGAGTTGCAAATCCGATTTCAAGACTAACAACAAAAAAATCGTAAAGTCCACTTTTATTTACATGGAACTTCTTGATAATTGTACCATTTTTTTTTGCTTTAGCAAATCCTGAGGAAATAACATTTACATTATCATGCTTGTTTATTATTTCTGAAGCCTTAAATAAATGATCTTCAAACCAAAAGTCATCGGCATCTAAAAAGGCTATCCAATTGTATCTAGCCTCATTTATACCTAAATTCCTAGCGGAAGAGACTCCCCCATTCTCTTTTTCAACCAGTCTAATTCTTTTGTCTTTAAAATCTTTTACAACATTTACACTATTATCTGTGGAACCATCATTAACAACTAGAATTTCAATATTTTTAAACCTTTGATTTATTACAGATTCTAAAGCTTTCTTAACACTTAATTCTTTATTATATAATGGTATAATTACTGAAATCATTTTTTATAAATCATTTTTAAAATGGTTCTTCTTTGATCTTTGGCTACTAAAAAACTAAATACAAAGATTAGTAATAATATTGTATAAACTAACAAAAACATTATCAACCAAATTATATTAATATCATTAAGAACAAAAACATTAAATACATATGATAATAAACTAATCACAATTAAAGTAAATAAAATTTTAAAAAAATTTACCATTACTACTTTCGCAACATTTTTATAGTTTAATGTAAAATAATAGCCATTTAGAAAATAGCATTGTACAGTACCAAACAAGAGACAAAACAATAAAATTGTTTTAACACTTAATTTTGGATAAAATTTAATACTTATAAGAATGAGTGTTATATTTATAAATCCTAAAATCATAGTAAAAATCGCTGGTTTTTTTACAAAATTATCTGCTCGGTTTGCACTCACAAAAAAACCTGATGAAAGATAAAAAGGTATAATAGAAAACTTTATTGCTAGCCATATATTACTCTCTTTTATCGCTTGATTTCTAAACCATATTTCAATAAACTTATCAGAAAAACCTATTAACACTCCTATTAATACAGCAAAAAGTAATCCTATATTTAAGGAATTATTTAAAGTTATTTCTTTAACTTTTTCATAATCACGTTTAGAGTAAGCTATTAATATTATAGGCACAATAATGTTGATTAAAGTAAAACCAACAATATTTATATAACCTCCTAACTCTCCTAAAGCTCCTATAATTCCACTTTCTGTTGTTGTCCATAATCTATTTATAACAAAAGAATCTAACCTAAATAATCCAACATCTCCTATATTTTGAATAATTACCCAAAAAGACATCAACATAATTGAATAAAGTGTTCCTCTATTTATATAACTAATTCTTAATTGTACTTTCTGGTTAGAAAAAAGAAAAAAGAAGTATATACTAAAAATTAAAACAAATACCTCTCCTACCAAATTTGCCAATCCAACAAATAAAATATCTTTCTTAAAATAAAATAACAAAATTACAATCAATGGTTTCAACAAACCCCTTATAACTTTTATTATACTCATCAAATCTACTCTATTGTAGGCTAACAAAATAATATTAAAAAAAGAAGATGCTAATGAAATAAAAAAACTTATAAGTGTAAATATGAACAAATATTTAGCAGAATTAAAATATAATTTGGGTATATTAAAAATGTCTTCCAATTTATTAATGAAAAACACACTAGGAATAATACTAAAAAAAATTAATAAAATTACAACAAAAAAAGAGGTACTTAAATAAGACGAAGCTTCTTCCCACTTTTCCGTTTGCACAGATATAATGTAAAACCTTGTAAATGAAGCAGTCAAAGAATCTGTTAAAACACCGATATATTGATTAACCAATAATGCTAATGGAATAATTCCATAAGCAGCTATACCTAGTTCGTTTACTAAATATGGGGTGTACAATAATGCCACCGCCATATTAATAATTAAACTTAAGATACTAAAAGAAAAATTTAATTTTATCTGTTTATTATCTATATGAGACATTATTTAAGTATCATTACAGATTAATTTTATTTTACTGATTGATATTCTTTTTTAATAGAAATATACCAATTGTAAAACCAAAAAAGAATATAGAAAAGTAACAATCCTATAAGAGGATACGTAACCATTAACGAGTATTTTCCGTCGCTTAAATTGTAAGCGCTAATAGTTGGATACACCGCTTTACTTTGTTCTGTTAATTCAACATCGAGTTGGTTTAATTGTTTTAGTAATAAGTTTTTACTTTTTACCAATTCGTCCATTTTATCGAAAGAATTAACTTCGACTTGAGCCGTTTTTTGAACATCAAATTGATTAAAAATCTTATTAATCCCTTCAATAGATTTTAACAATTCATCTCGCTTAGCCAAGTTATTTTTATACTCAACTTTTTGTCTGTTGATGTAATATGGGTTTTTGTTAATAGGATCTAAATACGCTTCTATAACCTTTTGTTGCTCGTCTTTTCCTTTCGTATAAATCTTCAATTCATGATATCGGTATAATTTTTCTTCTTTCGAACCTTTCTTGTATTTCGTAAGATTCATTCCGGCTTTATTCAAAAACTCAAGCGTTCTTAAGTTCTTTTCATCTTCAACTGCCAAATTAAACAAATCGATTCTAGGAGAAACCTCAACTTTTTCAATATTCGCAATCGAAGATTGATTAACCATTTCGTACAACAATTCGGCTGTATCAAAATTTGTAGCAACTACCGCAACATGTTTGTAAGTTTGCGGGCGCGAATTTTGCGCGAAATAACCAAGTCCAACGCCTAAAATAATAATGCCGGCAATCCAAATGATTTTTTTAATTGAGAACGAAATAAAGCGATAAATACCAAATTGGATATTTTTAAAGAAATCTCCAATCTTTCGAAAAAGATACACTAAGTCAATTTCTTGATTTACATTATTTTCAGTGTTTTTATTTTGGTCTGTATTCATACTTTGTTAACAATTAAAAATTTGTTCTAATATTTTTATGGTTATTAAATACGTTGGTTTTACGCCTGTTGTTCCCAATCCGCCTGAGGCTAATGTGCTTCCGGTTTCTAACGGATTATCGGATGCGTAATACGCATAACGTACTTTTACATCTGGATTGATACTTTTTCTAATTTTGGAAGCCGATTGAATCGCTTTTTGATAATGTGCGCCTTCCATCTCCAATCCGATTACGCTCCAAGTTGAATCGAGAAAGAACTTTAATAAATCTTTATTCTGTAACGACGTTCCTAAAACAGTAATCATAGGTCCGCCAAAAACAGGAATATCATTCCCTTCAAATAATTCGACTGTTAATTCGTTATCAAACGGGTAATTATCGCCGGTTCCTTCATTAATATGCGCTGTCGGAATCATGATATCGCCTTTATCGCCAACCAAAATTCCTGCTTTTCCCATAATCGAAACCGATTCTACATTTAAATGCACATCTTTTTTAAACGGTTTCAATAATTCGTCAATTGTTTCGTAAGCTTGTTCACCAAACGCATAATCCATTACTATAATAACCGGTTTTTCTTCCGCTTTTTCAGTCAATCGAACCGAACTAAACGACGTGTTCTCAAACTTAATTTTCGCGGTATCAAAAATCTGAACGTCGATATTTGTTCCCGATGTATCTGGTAAAAAAAGCATTCCTTCTTTCGAAGCTCTTTCGGCAATTAAAGCACGTAAATGACTATTTCCCGATTTGCTTAATTCTTCAAAAACTTCGGTTCTGTTTTTACTTTTTACTTTATTTTTAAGAACATCTTCGGCAAAAATCGAATTCATCACACTGTGCATATTGGCACTGATAATGTGCAACGGACGATTTAAAAGCTTTAAACGCTGTAATTCTGATTTTATTTTGTTTGCCCAAATTTCACCATAAATATGATGCCCTAAGCGCTCGCGCAATATCGGGCTAAATGTAATAGTTCTTTTGTTGTTATCCAAAACTTCTTCTAACGCAATTTTGCCAAGCCAATAAATAACGCTTAAAAAACGATCTGGATTTTCTTCTGTCGCAAATTGATCATAAATGGAATTGATTTCGGCAAAAGCTCTTCCTAAAATATTTGCTGTGTGTGAAATAGCTACTTCGCGCTCATTTAAAGTCAGTTTTTTGTTTTTTAAAACGGCTTCTTCCAATTTTAACCAATCGCGCGAAACATTATCGTCATCGTCAATTAAAATGCGATCTTTTATTTTGTGCGATTCAATAAAGATAAACGTTAAATGTGTTAGAATATCGTAAATATCCGATCGACCTCGAGTTATTTCAATATTCATTTGTTCATTGTCGATTCGGTAACAATTTCTTCTTCGTTTTGGTGGAACAATCGCTTTAAAATGCGATTGAGAATAACCTTCGTCCGAAGTTAAATTGATGAATCTACATTCTTCAATTCCAATTGGCAAGCGTTCTATAACGTACAATAATCCGCTTAATTCTACTTTTTCGTCTGCAATAGATCCGTAAATTTCCGGTCGAAGTTCTAATAAAGCTTCGCGCAACGTTTCGCCCGAAACGCCCATTGGTTTGTAAAATCCGCGGTTAAATAAATGGCGCATCGTAATGTACATGCGTTCTACCGCTGCCGACGATTCTTGCGCTCGTGTTCGTGTAATGTATTTTATTGTGTTCATATATTGTTTTTAATTTGATAAAATGACTCCGATTGCCGGATCTACAATTTCTTTTGGCGCATTAGGATTTCGGGATTGGAATTGATCATTCTGAAACCATTCGCCAAACATATATCGATAAGAAGTTGTTTTTTCGACTTTGTTATTCATAACATCGGGTTGATAACGATAATCTTGAAATAACGAATCGCCTTTTAAAAAGTTATTTGGTCTAAATTGATTGTTTTCGGTTATTAACCATTCAACTGCGACAAATATTCCGTCTTTAGGAAGTTTAATATTGTATTTCAACACCTGAATTAAATTTTTCTTGGTTCCGCGTTTTACATATGCAATAATCGGTTTAACCAATAAATCGTCGCTTGGGCAACCATATTCATCCATTCGCATTAAACGGATTTTGATTGTAGCATTGGCAACTGCGCTTTTGGTATACACAATAACTTTATCTACATACTGAACGTCTTTTATTTCTTTGGTATTTTCGAAAAACCGACCATACATATACGGAACATTTCCCGGTTGAAAATACATATTTTCGTAATGCGCATTGCCAATTGTATGATGCAGATATTTTTCGGGATAAACAATTAATTCAGGTTGAGTAATTTCGTAAGATTCCAACACGATTATTTCTGCTTTTTCGGCTTCTTCTTTCAACATTTTATATCCCGAAGCATTAAAAACCAATGTATCTTTTGCCAAAGCCGACGGAATCGAAAACATTCCCAACGAATCGGTTGTTGCACCATCGCTTCCATCTAAAACCCAAATATTTGTGAGCGGAATTGGTTGATGTTCCGTATTTACTACTTTTCCGCTAATTTGTCCTAAAACATTTAAACTTGTGAATAATAAAAGAAACATCAACTTTTTCATAATCTACAGTATTTTGTGAATAAAATCGGCTATTTTTCGATCGTTCGATAATCGAGGTAATTTGTTTTGTCCACCTAACTTTCCTTCCGATTTCATGTATTCATTAAACCCTTCAGCAGGAACTTTTGTAACTACTAAAGTACGTAAAACATTTCCTACAATTAAATCATCGTAATAGACATTTTGATTTCTTAACGCTTGATCGATCTTTAATTCAAAATCAATTAAGTTTTCGGGCTCTTTTTCAAACTCAATCAACCATTCATGATACGCTAATCCTTCGCTTGGCTGAATTTGTGGTGCAACGGTAAATTCGGTCACAACAGCGTCCGATTCTTGTAAAGCTTCTTGCAAAGCTTGCTCTACTTCTTTACCAATAACATGCTCACCAAAAGCCGAAATGTAATGTTTAATGCGACCTGTAACAACGATTCGATAAGGTTTTAACGACGTAAACATAACGGTATCGCCAATATTATATGCCCATAAACCAGCATTTGTGCTAATAATAATTACATAATTAACGTTTAATTCTACCTCGCCTATTGTGTAACGTTTCGGATTTTCTGTATAAAATTCATCAGCTTTTATAAACTCGTAAAAAATACCTGCGTTTAAAAGCAACAACATTCCTTTTTCTTTTTGCGAATCCTGAAAAGCAAAGAAACCTTCGGAAGCGGGATACAATTCAATACTATCTACTTTTCTGCCAATCATTTGCTCGAATTTCTTTCGATAAGGCTCATAATTGACTCCGCCGTAAATAAACAGATTGAAGTTTTTAAATAAATCGCCCACCTTTTTATCCGAAACTTGTATCAACTTTTCGAAATACATTTGTACCCAAGACGGAATTCCGGAAATAACCGACATATTTTCGTCTTTCGTTTCTTTTACAATAGCGTCTACTTTAGTTTCCCAATCATCGATACAATTAGTTTCCCAGCTTGGCAAACGGTTTTTTTGTAAATATTTTGGAACATAATGTGCAGCAATTCCCGATAAACGCCCAACTTTTATTCCATTTTTCTCTTCCATTTCCGGACTTCCTTGTAAAAAGATCATCTTCCCGTCAACAAAATCGGCATTTGCTTTTTCCTGAATGTAAAATAAAATCGCATTTCGAGCGCCTTCTACATGATATGGCATCGATTCTTTTGTAATAGGAATATATTTTACTCCGGAAGTTGTGCCCGAGGTTTTTGCAAAATACAAGGGTTTCCCTTTCCACAAAACAGCCGATTTCCCTTCAACAACCTCATCAATATAAGTTCGTAATCCTTCGTAATCCCGAACCGGAACTTGTTTAACAAAATCGGCATGAGATTTAATTCCGAAAAACAAATGATCTTTCCCAAATTGTGTTGCTTTGGCTTGAAGAATCAAATTTTGAAATAAACGCTCTTGTGTTTCAACAGGTTTTATGATCCATTTTTGTTGCTGCATAACAACAATATTGGCGAATATCTTAGCAAAGAAGGATTTTAACGACATAATTCTATTTAAGTTACTACAAAATTCGGATAAGTTAATTTAAAAAAAAATTATTGTCTCACAAACTTGATATTTTACTTCATTCTTCCTTCAATGTTAAAAATTACACAATAAAAAAATAACTTCACTCTAAAATGTTATATCTTTGCCTATTATCAAATTACAAATAGTATTCAAATGAATTCTTTAGCTGTTTTTTTAGGACCAATTGGTGTTTGGCAAATTGTAGTAATACTTGCTTTAATATTATTGCTTTTTGGAGGAAGAAAAATTCCTGAATTAATGAAAGGTTTAGGTTCTGGTCTTAAAGAATTCAAAGACGCTACTAAGGATGATGAGAAAAAATAATTCACAAACAAAACAAAAATAAAAAATGGGAAGATTAGGTCCAGGAGAAATAATATTAATCATTGTAGGATTATTGATATTGTTTGGCGGAAAAAAAATTCCGGAATTAATGAGAGGATTAGGTTCTGGTATTAAAGAATTTAAAGATGCTACCAAAGACAATGGCGGAGCAACTACAAATCCGAACAAAGACAATTCCGATTCGAAATCAGAATAAAAAGATGCATTAAATGCATCTTTTTTTATATCTTAAATTGTGAAAAAAGATCTGAAAAGGACTAAATAAAAATACCCGTTTGAAAAGAATCAAACGGGCATCCCCTTATAAAACATAATAAAAACACTACTTTCCTTTTCATAGCTACTTTTTTAAAGTAGACCTTTTCCCTAACAATTTTTTTAATCTAAGAGTTTTTAATTCTTAGAAGCTTTCTTTTTCGTATAGATATATGCAAATATAAAACCAATTTTGACTCTGTTATCAAAATCATATGTTTTTTTACAAAAAAACATCATTTTACTCATTTTTAAACCAATAAAATTACTTTTGAATAATTCTAATCCTAAAAACCAATAAAAAAACCGTGGCTTTAATCACGGTTTGGGTATAATTTCCTCTATTTAGTTCTACGAGAACTCAAATTTTGACTTTATCTAGTAGGCGATTTTTTTAACTCTTCGTTCTTTTTCGCATCATTTGCATTTTGAGTAGTTTCTTTTTGAGGTGCTCTTTCTACTTTTGTCTCTTTTATTTTAGTTTCCTCTATTTGTTTTGTAACGGTTTCTTGAGGGGTCTTTTGTGAAGATTGAATTTCCGGTGCCTTTTTTACTTCTTTAGGAGCTTCTGTAGCTTGAGTATTTTGATCTTTTTTTGGAACTTCTTGTGCATTACTTAAAAATCCTACAAGTAAAAACGCACTTAAAATTAATTTTTTCATTATTTATAATTTTTAAATTGTTGTTACTTAAAATGTTGCAAAGCTTGTGCGTTAAAACAAATTCATTAGATTTTTTAACATTTCGAAACGCTATCTTTTCATAGAAGACAACCGTTTAAACAAAAAGTTAAATTATTTATTAACAAATAGTTACAAACAAAAACCAATACTCAACTTGGGGATTTCATCAAAAAAAATGTAGAAACTATCTCTAATTTCTACATTTTTCAAGCTTTACAAAATCATAGAAAGTTGTAATCGCTTTTTATTTAAATCAACTTCTAAAACTTTAACCTCAACATGCTGATGTAGTTTTACGATTTCGTTTACATCAGAAACAAAACCTTCTTTAAGTTGTGAAATATGCACCAATCCGCTTTCCTTAATTCCAATATCTACGAAACAGCCAAAATTGGTAATATTGTTCACAATTCCGTTGTAAACTTTTCCAACTTCGACATCGTTAATACTTCTTAAAGACGGATCAAATTCTAAAACTTTAGCATTTTTTCGTGGATCTAATCCTGGTTTTTCTAATTCTTTCAACAAATCTTGAATATAATGAATTCCAAATTCGTCCGATGTATATTTTTTAGAATCAAGCAACGCAATTAATTCCTTATTTCCGATTAATTCTTCTGTTTTAACCTTTAAATCTTTTGCCATTTTTTCGACCAACGGATACGCTTCGGGATGAACCGCCGAATTATCTAAAACAAAATCGCTGTTTAAAACTCGAACAAAAGCTGCGGCTTGTTGATACGCTTTTTCGCCTAAACGCGGAACTTTCTTTAATTCTTTTCTATTGGTAAAAGCTCCATTTTCGGCACGATATTTCACAATATTCTCAGCTAATTTTCCGCCAATTCCCGAAACATAACTTAAAAGCGAATGACTTGCCGTATTTAAATTAATTCCGACTTTGTTTACCGAACGCATCACAACCTGATCTAATTCTTGCTTTAACAACGTTTGATCTACATCGTGCTGATATTGCCCAACACCAATTGACTTTGGATCGATTTTAACCAATTCTGCCAACGGATCTTGTAAACGACGACCAATTGAAACCGCGCCACGAACCGTAACATCGTAATTCGGAAATTCATCGCGCGCAATTTTAGAAGCCGAATAAACCGACGCGCCCGCTTCGCTTACGACAAAAACCTGAATGGGTTTATCGAAAGCTGTTTTTTGAATAAAAAATTCTGTTTCGCGCGAAGCTGTTCCGTTTCCAATTGCAATAGCGTCAACTTTATAGGAATTCGCCATAGAACGAATTTTCTTAGAAGCCATTGCCGTATCTTTTTGTGGTGCATGCGGAAAAATAGTTTCGTTGTACAACAAATTTCCGTTTTCGTCGATACAAACTACTTTGCAACCCGTTTTAAATCCTGGATCTATTGCTAAAACTCGTTTTTCGCCTAAAGGTGCCGCTAATAATAATTGCGATAAATTTTCAGAGAAAACTCCGATCGATTGTAAATCGGCTTTTAGTTTGTATTCCTGAAGAATTTCGTTCGAAATAGCAGGCTCTAACAAACGTTTATAAGCATCGGCAATAGCGAGTTTAATTTGTGCGGAAGTTTCTTCGTGATTTGGATTTTTAATCACGCTTTCTTCTATAAAACGTAACGCTTCTTCTTTATCGATTGAAATATTTAATTTAACAAATCCTTCGTTTGCAGCACGTAACATTGCCAATAATCGATGCGAAGCGGTTTTAAAAAGCGGTTCGTTCCATTCGAAATATTGTTCGAATTTCTGAGCGCCTTCTTCTTCCTTTTTTGATTTTACAACTTTGGTCGAAATCTCAGATTGACGTTGAAATTTGCGCCTAAGCGCTTTTCGAATAAAGATATTTTCATTAATCCATTCTGCAATAATATCGCGTGCGCCTTGTAAAGCTTCGTCAGAAGAATTGACTTTGCTGTTTAAAAACTTTTCTGCCGAAAAAGCTAAGTCGTCTGTTTTTTGCGACATAATAATTTTTGCCAAAGGCTCTAATCCACTTTCGCGCGCTGTGTCGGCTTTTGTTTTGCGTTTCTTTTTAAATGGAAGATATAAATCCTCTAATTCAACCAAATCATACGATTGTTCGATTTTATCTTTCAACAAATCGTTTAATTGTCCTTGTTCTTCGATCGAAGCTAAAATAGATTCTTTTCGTTTTATTATCGTATCGAACTGAGTTGCTGATTTTTGAATTTGTTCGATCTGAACTTCATCTAAATTTCCGGTTTTATCTTTTCGATAACGTGCAATAAACGGAATGGTGCAATCTTCGGCAAGCAATTCTAACGTTTTCTGAATAGAATGATCCGAAACCGAAACCTGATTTTTTATATATTGAATTTGATTCATTGTAATTTTATTAAACCGCTAAAATACTACCTTTGCAGCAATTTATTAGCTATGAAATTTGTATTCATTTATTTAATCATCGTCAATTACATTGCGTTTACGCTGTATCATTTAGATAAAGAGCGGGCAATAAAAGGAAAACGTCGTATTTCGGAAAAGAATTTACTGACGGTTGCTGCTTTTGGCGGAACTTTAGGCGCGTGGATTGGCATGAATAAATACCGACACAAAACCAAAAAAGTATCGTTTAAGCTTTGGTTTTATGCTATTTTGCTTTTGCAAGTATTGTTCTTTTTTGCGTTTTATAAACGAAAGTTTTTTATTTAATAAATCGAATAATACTGGGATAAAAGTTTTTTACAGTTCCTTTTGAAATACGAAATGCGTTGATAATTGGGAAAAAGAAAATAACTGTTCCTAATACCGCTACAATAAGCAAAAGAACTTCGAAACTAAGAATCATTTTAAAATGAGTGATTTTACCAAAAGCTGCAAAAAAAACAAAAGCATAGGTTATAATAGAATATAGAATTTGAAAATTGAGAATATTTATTCCTTGAGTATTTACATTTTCGATTCTGTGCTTATTCGAAAGCCACAAGATTAAAGGTAAAATAATATTTCCCAAAGGCAAAACATAACCTAACATTACAGAAAGATGCAACCAAATAAGAAAAGTATGATCTTCTGTTTTTTCAAAACTGACGATTTCGTCGGGTGATACTTCCAAAGCATTACAAATTAGTTTTAAGGTGGCACCGCGCGGAGTTGTTTCATTGTTTTCTATTCGTTGAATTGTACGAACATTTACTTTAGCTAAATCGGCTAATTCTTCTTGCGATAATGCTTTCTGTTTTCTTAATTGTGTAATTTTTGTACCTATTGTTTCCATAATCTAGTTTGTTAAGATTTTATTCTGCAAAACTACCTTTAGCAGCATTAAAACCTTACGGCGACAAGCCGACATTTGCCCGACATTTATGTCAAACATAAGAAAATGAGCGAGTTTTAAATAAAAAAAACGCTAAAAAATTAGCGTTTTAGGTTTTATATCTTTTCATTTATTTTAACTACAAGCAATTTTATTTACTCGGTTTGCGTGTCGCCCGCCTTCAAAATCGGTCGAAAGAAATGCTTCAACCATTTCAACAGCTTGCGGAATTGCGGTATATCTTGCCGGAATAGAAATAACATTTGCATCGTTATGTTGGCGAGCTAAAACCGAAATTTCTTTTGTCCAACATAAAGCGCAACGCACATTTTGATGTTTGTTTGCCGTCATTGCAATCCCGTTACCCGAACCACAAACCACAATTCCAAAATCTACTTTTTTGTCGGCAACATCTTGCGCAACTTTATGTCCAAAATCAGGATAATCAACAGAATCAAACGTATCGGTTCCGTAATTAATTACTTCATGACCTTGTGCTTCTAACATTTTTACAATGGCTTTTTTATATTCCGGACCCGCATGGTCGTTTCCTATCGCAATTTTCATAATTAAGGCGTATTATTTCAAACAAAGATACACGTTTTTGAAGGTTTAATTTCTATTAGAAATAAATTCGATAAAAAATTATCTCAGATAAAATAGCCAACAAAGATTAATGAGCTTAAAGTTCTTTACGAAGATTTATTCTTTTCTGTCAACACAAAAACTAAAAATGATTAATTAAGACAAAATTTACATTTAAAGATCGTTAATTTTGTACCTTTAAAAGCATGATAAAAAGCCATAGACGGCTTATGGAATGAAAATTTATGACAAAGAAAATAAGAAAATTTGCTAAAAAACCCGGAAAAGATTATTCTGGAAAAATATTAAAACTACTTTCACAAAACAGCACCAAATCATTAAACTACAAACAAATAGCTGCTGCTTTTGAAGTAACCGACACTAAAAATAGAAACGAAATTATTAAGGAATTAAAATATCTTTTATCGAAGCAAAAAATTGAAGAAACCGAACGCGGAAAATTCAAAATCGTAGAACAATCGAGCTATTTCGAAGGAGTTATCGACATGACTTCTCGAAAAACAGCTTATTTTGTTTCGCCCGATTTAGAAGACGATGTGTTTATTCCGCAAAATAATCTCAACAAAGCATTAGATGGCGATAAGGTAAAAGTGTATGTTTACAACAAACGAAAAGGCAAAAAACCTGAAGCCGAAGTTGTAGAAATTGTTGAACGCAAACGCAGCGAATTTGTCGGCGTTATTCAAATGAGCAGCACTTTTGCTTTCGTTGTTTCGGCGAATCCGAAAATGTATGTGGATTTGTTTATTCCGAAAGAGAAATTCGGAGAAGCTGAAAATGGCGATGTGGTTTTAGTTAAGATGACCGATTGGCCCGAAAAAGCGAACAATCCGTACGGAAAAGTCATTAAGGTTTTAGGAAAACCCGGCGAGCATAATACCGAAATGCACGCAATTTTGGCAGAATATGGTTTACCAACTGAATTTCCGCTTGATGTTGAAACTTACGCTCAAAAATTAGACACTTCGATTACAGAGGAAGAAATTGCAAAACGCCGCGATATGCGCGATGTTTTAACCTTTACAATTGATCCGCGTGATGCAAAAGATTTCGATGACGCGTTGTCGTTCCAAGTTTTAGAAAACGGAAATTACGAAATCGGGATTCACATTGCCGATGTTTCGCATTACGTTCAGGAAGGAACTATTTTAGACGAAGAAGCATACAATCGTGCTACTTCGATTTATTTAGTAGATCGCGTGGTTCCGATGTTGCCCGAAGTTTTATCGAACTTTGCTTGTTCATTGCGACCATTAGAAGAAAAATATACTTTTTCTGCCGTTTTTCAATTGAATAAAAAAGCCGAAATCGTACATTCTTGGTTTGGAAGAACCGTTACGTATTCTGATAAACGTTTTGCGTACGACGAAGCACAACAAATAATTGAAACGAAAGGAAACGTTATTCCTGCCGAAATTTCGCTTACCGAAGAAGAACAAATCGTAGAAAAACCTATTGTAGATGCCATTTTAACAATGGACGATTTAGCGAAAAAACTGCGTGCAAAACGAATGGCAAACGGAGCTATTTCGTTCGACAAAGTGGAAGTGAAATTCAATTTAGATGAAAACGACGAACCAACCGGTGTTTACTTTAAAGTTTCGAAAGATGCCAATCATTTGATTGAAGAATTCATGCTTTTGGCAAATCGAAAAGTTTCAGAATTCATCGGAAAACAGAAGAAAACCTTTATTTATCGTATTCACGATGAGCCGGATCAAGATAAGTTATTTAACCTACAATCGGTTATTTCGAAATTTGGTTACGGAATTAATTTTAAATCGAAAGACACCATTTCTAAATCGCTGAATCAATTATTAAGTGATGTTCAAGGGAAAAAAGAACAGAATATGGTCGATACTTTGGCTATACGAAGCATGAGTAAAGCAGCCTATTCTACCGAAAACATTGGACATTACGGTTTAGCTTTTGATTATTATTCGCATTTTACCTCGCCAATTCGCCGTTATCCGGATGTTATGGCACATCGCTTGCTGCAATTTTATTTAGACGGCGGAAAATCGGTTGATGAGGAAGTCTATGAAGAAAAGTGCGTTCATTGTTCCCAAATGGAAAATTTAGCAGCAAATGCAGAACGCGACAGCATTAAATACATGCAGGTAAAATTTATGCAAGATCACAAAGACGAAGAGTTTTTGGGTGTTATTTCCGGAGTTACAGAATGGGGAATTTATGTAGAAATTGTTGAAAACAAATGCGAAGGAATGGTTCGAATTCGCGAAATAAAAGACGATTATTACACCTTCGACGATCAGCAATATGCGCTGGTTGGAGAAGTAACTAAAAACATTTTACAATTAGGAGACGAAGTGATTGTAAAAGTTAAAAACACCGATTTAGTAAAAAAACAATTAGATTTTAACTTGATAAAAAAAGTGGAAGCTTAATGAAAAAGTATATTTTAACCGCAGCAATTTTTAGTTTTGTTACCATTTCTCACGCTCAAATCGAGAAAAATGTGGGAGATTTCACATCCTTAAAAACAACAAACCGAATTAAAATTGAATTAATTCCGTCCGACGAAAATAAGATTGTTGTAAAAGAAAGTCAGGAAGATGCTGTTAGCATAACCAATAAAAATGGTCGATTGGTTTTAAAAAACACCTTGAAAGAATTGGTTACCGAAGGTGAATACTCTGTAACTCTTCAGGTTTATTTTAAAGATTTAAAGGAAATTGATGCACAAGGCGGTTCATACATTTATGCAGAAAAACCTATTGTGCAAGAATCGTTAAAGCTTAGTGCAAATGTAGGTTCTACAATTGAAGGTTCTTTAAAAGTCGATAATTTAAATGCTTCGGCAAATACAGGTGCAAAATTGATTTTAAAAGGTTCGGTTAGCAAATCGGTTAAATTAAGTGGCTCTGCCGGTGCACAAATTATAGCAAATGAGCTGTCATCGCCAAGAACCAAGATCGTAGTAAATTCGGGAAGTAATGCCAGCGTTACTGCAACTGAATTCGTAGACGCACAAGTTATTGCAGGTGGAAAAATAAAAATCTATGGAAATCCGAAAGATGTGAAAGAAAAAGTATCAGTTGGCGGAACCATTGAACGTGTTAAATAAATTTTGTACTTTTGTAAACAATGATTTTAAAAATGCCATGTAAAACTGGCATTTTTTTATATATGGACTTATTTTTAACAGGAATATCGCTCGGTTTTTTTCTCAGTTTTATGATTGGGCCTGTTTTCTTTATTCTAATTGAAACCAGTATTACCAAAGGTTTTAAAGCGGCCTTAACTTTTGATTCGGGTGTAATTCTTGCCGACATTTGCTTTATTTTGGTTGCTTATTTTAGTAGTTTTCAATTGATAAACAGCATAAAAGACGATCCTGCTCTTTTTATTTTTGGCGGCATGATTATGACGGTTTACGGAGTTATTTCGTTTGTGCGTTTACAACGCTTAAAAAAGACCGAAATACATATTGAATCTAGCGAATATAAAAACAATTATTTTTCGTTGTTCGCTAAAGGTTTTTTACTGAACTTTATTAATGTTGGCGTTTTAGGGTTTTGGCTTGCGATTATCATCACAATCGGACCTCAGCTCGAAATGCATCATCAAAAGTTATTTAAGTTCTTTGTATTTGTTATTTTGGCGTATTTAGCAACCGATATTTTAAAGATCATGCTGGCAAAACAACTTCAAAGTAAATTAACCCCTCGCAATATTTTAAAAGTAAAAAAAGTAAGTTCTATCTTACTCATTATCTTTGGATTGGTTATCATGTCGAAATCGTTTATTAAAGAAGAACCTGCATTTATTAAAA
Organism: Flavobacteriaceae bacterium UBA3339; assembly: GCA_002360925.1. GTDB lineage: Bacteria > Bacteroidota > Bacteroidia > Flavobacteriales > Flavobacteriaceae > Flavobacterium. The sequence continues at coordinate 119,580 of DERN01000016.1, forward strand.
ATAAAATACATCTTCCTAACACAAATGTAAACTCAAATACTTCTGATCATTAACAAAGTTCCATAAAGCATTTTCAGGTTATTTGTTTAGTATCGATATATTTTATATTATTGCAACGCAATTTGGGGGATTGGCGCAGCTGGCTAGCGCGTTTGACTGGCAGTCAAAAGGTCACGGGTTCGAATCCCGTATTCTCCACAAAAAGTCTTGTAAATATTTAACTTACAAGGTTTTGTTTTTACAGGTGCTAATTTAGGTGCTAAAACTTATTTAGTATTTATCGTTGGGTACAAGTATTTCATTGTTTGCAAAATATTCTTGTTATACCGTTTTTTTATGGTATTGCTACTATTACGATAGAAAACAAAACAGACAGGCAAATGCCTGTCTGTTTTTTGTTAAGTAAAATTTATAAAACATTTGTTTTTTTTAGTGATTTAACAAGCTTTTTTAAAAAACCAATAAATCTGTAAAACCCCTATATCAATGGGGTGTTTATAGACATCTATGATGTATATCTCCACTGATAAATAAACAATATTATCGTGATTCTAAATAATCTGACAACTTCTTAATATACTTTTCAAAACTATGGTATAACTCATTTTCGTTTTTGTTAAGACGAGATGCAGCAATCCAGAGAAACTCATCCCAATTGACATTAAAATATTTAAAGTCACACCAGAGATAATAAATATCCTCTTCTAATTTCTCACCTACTTTCTTATCGGATATAAATATTGGATAAAGAAAGTAATACTCCCAGACTTTTAAACCTTTTTTAAATTCTTGTAAATTGTAATCAATACATAAGCCGTTATTATCAATTGGTATTTCAATACAATAATCTTCTTTAATAAATTTAGAAAGCAATAATAAGATTTCTTCTTTAGAAGTTTGTTCAGCAAAATATAAATCAGCATACCAATCTTTATTAGATATATTAATAACATCTTTGTCCCATAATTGAGTAAGATTTTTATAATCTAACCAATTATTTTGAACACCAATAGCTACTTCTATCCAGTTTTTATAAATTGACTCATTTTTCAATTTTCTAATTCGCTTATATATTTTATATAATTTCTTGCAAACAATAGGTAAGTAGGATCGACTTTGCCAGCCCCTAAAGCCTTTCCTACAATTATTATTTCTTGTAAATTATTGAGTAAAAGTTGTAGCTTCTCACAATTTATCTTATCAATGCCCGCACGTAAAATTTGAGTATTTTCATTCAATGATAAATGATATTTCTTTTGTAATTCTTCAACAGTCAAAACAGCACTCTGCTCACTAATAACACTACTTATAAAATCAGTTCCTTTATCTAACTGTCCTCTAACTAGATAAATTATGGGCATATAAAAATTAAAATCTTTGTTCAGTAATCTTTCCGTTCTATTTTCGATTCCACTAATTATCTTATCAGAAGAATTTAGTCTGTCAAAATAAGGTTGTGCAAAACTCAAAATACAATTTTTTAAATTTTCTAAGACAATATCACAATTCGTTTCATCAAAAGACCATTCTATATATTTTTTATCCGACATTAAGGAACTTAAGTTCTGTGACAATGTAAAACTAAAATCTGTTTTATTAACTTCTAGCAATTGTTTTTTTATAGTTTCTAAATCAATCAAAGATATAAAAACCGTCACATTAAGATTTATTTTTTGTGCCTTATTATCTTGTAAATATGTAAAGTATAAAACATTTTGAATATTAGGATAGTCTTCTTTTATAAAAAAATTCTTTTTATAGGCGTATCCTAATTCTTTACATAAATCTTTAACCTTATTTTGAACATCTTTTTTCAATTCTCTTATCATTGTTATTTGGTTTTTCCATATTGAATAATTCTCAAAATATATTGTGTTGTAGGTTTGCCTATTTGATCACTTCCCCAAATAGGTAAAGCATTTGCTCCTCTTGGAATTATTGCGGCACCATCTAACATTTCAGGATATACAATTTTCTGATTCGGAGTTAGGCGTGAATAGGGACCATTTTTAACTTCCATTAAAATTATTTCTCCATTGAAATCTGCTGCAACATCAACTCTTACTCTTACACCGTTAACCTCTAAAGTAACTTCCCTATTCAGAACCACACCTCCTTTGTCAATGATCTCCTCCTGAATTGCCCTTTGGATCCCTAATTCTCCTTTTTGATTTGGAGTTAGATAAGCATCGGCTTCTAAAGCAGTACTAGCGTTTGGCGTTTGAGTTGAAGAATTCACATTAGTACTAAGAGCCAAAGCATTAGGTGCTTTTGGAATAGGATTCCCTGTCCAAAAGCTTTTTCCGTTAAAAGCAGCTATTCCACCATTTATTGTTCCTCCTAATACTCCTCCGGCTGCAATACTTATAAGATAATCCTTACCGGACATCATAGGGTCTCCAAAATACAAATTATTACCTAAACTTTGTATTGGTGCTGAGAAAGCAGCTCCTGCCATTCCTCCTATTGCTCCTGCTATAAAGCCACCGCCACCGCAAGCTGCCCCTCCAGCCAAACCAAATGCTATTCCTCCGGTTGCAGCACCAACTCCACCAGCCACAGCACCAATACCGAAAGCTACAGCACCATCTTTAAAACTGTTTTATCAGTTTTTATAAATTTATCGAATAAACCTTTAATAAAGACTCGTATATTTAAGTAATACTTATTGCTAAAATTTGATTTTTGTAAGTTAAGAACCATTATAGTTTCTTCACTTTCCTTTACCCAATTGCTATTCACAAGTTTAAAACAGTTACGTTTAGCTACTTCCTCAATGATTTTTTTTAAATCTTTTGATTCCATATTTTTAATAAGTTTCTAATGTTAATCTCCAATTTGTGCCGCTGACATCCAGTAACGATTTGATATACCTGTAGTCCCTATACCAACTGCTATTTCTAAACCTATTTCTCCTACTTTAAATGCAAACTAAAAAATTATTTATTCCTAAAAATATCATTTAAATCTATTTTAAGAGGTAAATATTTAATTTCTGATCTTCCTTTCAAAATAAGTATATTATCTTGTATATTAATACTTTTATATATTGTAAGAAAATATTCGTTACCTAGTACTGTTTTATCTATATTAAGCTCATGAACGACTACTCCTTCATTTGAAATTGAAAGTTTTGAATAAATTCCGTCTTCTTTAAATGAAAAAACAACTGAGGCCGAGTATATAACTTCATTAAAATTAAAATAAATTTCAATAACTTTAAAGTCAGTATTTAAATCAATTTTTAAACCTTCAGTATAAGCATATATTACCGCTTGTTTAAGTTCTTCGTTATTTATGATTTTTGAACATTCTAGCATTGCTTCATATATTTTATTCCAAACATAGGCTGTCTGCTCTTCGACTGATAAACTTTCCAACTTTGATTTTTCAAATACCCCATTATAATTTAAATGACCGTTATAGTAATGAGTATGATTCAATTTTATTACCGTTTTTTCCTCATATAATTGAGATGTACCTAGATTAATATTTATGAATTTAATTTTTTTTCCTTCGTACTTCTCATTTAGTAATCTTTCAAATAGCAAAGAAATTCCCCAAAAAAAATTATTAAGTTCTTTTATATCACCTTGTTCAGTTCTGAACCAAACCATAAATCTGTCAATTTTTTTCATCATATTAATTTTAATTTTTAAAAGTGTTAGGCTTAATAGGTTTTAAAGTATTAAAATCAACCGGGTATGGTATTTTCATTCCACGCATAAAGTAAGTCCCAGTAGAGTTATAATATAAGCTGCGCATGTACTTTTCTCTTATATGAGCTTGATACTTAGGCATTTCACCAGAATATTTCCCATATGCTCCAGGACCAGCTTCAAGAAGTGACTGATTATATCTATTTAAAGCTGCGTCAGTAACTCCAAATTTGTAGACCTCTCCATTTGCCTCATAAACAGCATAAACTCTAGAAGGATTATTTGAAGTTGAACTTGTTGTTAATTTTATAGGTTCTATACTTAACGATTTCTGATAATCACTTCCAATTTTATCAATCTGTGCGTTTAAACTCTTAACAACTGGTATCATGGCATCATCTACCATAGCACTTCCTGATGGCGGTGTTGTCGATGATCTACCGTTCCACGGACTAATATTATTTTGTTTTGCTTGACTGTATGCAGATGAAGCACCAGAAATACTACCAGTAACAAATCCCATAGCAAAACCACTACCAAAGCCGTCTATCGCCTGAGAAAAACTCCCTGTTTGAATACCTATTATTCCAGAATTCATTACACCTCCAGTAAATCCTCCTCCTAATGCTCCACCTAAAGTACCTTGTAATACAGGACTTGAAATATTAATACCTTGAATAGCAACAGATATTCCAGAACTTATGTAAGAACCAACTGCTCCTCCAACTACCCCCGTTATACCACCCATAATTGCCCCTTGAGTTATATTGTCCCCAGAAAGCCAAGCATTTGTTCCCCCAACAAGTGCTCCTCCTGCAGCCCAACCTGCTGGTCCATACAATGAAAGTGTACCAGCGGCAGCGCCAGACCCAAAAGCAGCAGCACCTTTTCCTATAATATCCCAAAAACTACCGTTAATATTACCTTGATATATATTAACCCCTAAATTAATTAATCCTCCAATCAAAGCTGCAACGATATCATCAACCACTGCATAGTTTCCACTTGGATCTGTGAATCTTAAGGGATTGTTAAATACATACCCATATAAATTGTAATTTTGCGGATTTCCCGGGTCTTGTATAAAATTATCTGGCGCAAGAAAACGGTGTAGTTTTGCATCATACAAACGAGCATTCATATTGATTAAACCAACACCTTGTAAATGCTCGTGCCCAGTATATCCTCTTTCTAGAAATGTTAGCTTGCCTAGGTTATTGTTTTGTCCGTCCTGTACGAAAAGTATATTACCCCAAGCATCGAAATGGCGTTTTTCTACAATATTTCCGACATTATTCGTTATTGCCAAGATACTGCCTAAATAATCACGATGCAAGTAATATAATGCGGTAGCGTCGTTTTCTTTACGCTGAAGGATACTTGCCGTATAAGGGTCGCCATCCACATACATATTAACAATATATTTATTGGTAGATTTATCAAAATCTACTTCTATATCACCAACTGGTGAATAGTATCGTATTTTTGATGATGCGGTAAAATCTACTGCTTCATTACCATAATACATTGCTGCACGGTTGTTAAATCCATCGTATTTAAAATAGATGTTTTCTTTACCTTGCTGTTTAATAATTAAAGGGGGCTTTATTTACATCGTACGTAACTTGTTGCAATGGGTTGTTCTGGTAATATGCCAAATCGTTCAGATTTTCTACATTTTGCAGTTGATATGCTTTTGCAGAATCATATTTATAATCTCCCACATTAGATTTTATTATCCTTCCTTTAGAATCATATTGAATACTCTCCATACCAGGCCCATATGCCTGATTTATAATGCGTGTATTAATATCAGTTAATCTATCATAAGAATCGTATGTAAAAACTTCAGTAAGCACGCCATAAAAAAGGGTATTAGTGCGAAGTTTTAAATTACCGCGTTGTACATCCCAAGTATTATTTAAGTTAAATAATGCCGCATTGTTTTTATTAACCGTATTCTGTGTCAGATATCCGTACTGATCGTATGTGCGATTAGTAACCAAACCATTTGCAAGTGTAAAATTAGTAACTTGTCCACGTTGGTTAAATGAATTGTAAACTTTTAAATCGGTATTAGTTGCAGTATTTTGCAATTTCCATAAATAACCGTTTTTATAGACATTCTTAGTTTTAAATGTATCTGTGCCATTTGGACCTGCTACTATTTTTTCCTCAGTAAGCTCACGTCCTAAAGCATCATACGTGTAATTGTAGGTAAATGTAAATCCTTGAGCCGTTTTATGCCTTTTTGTTATTATACGTTTATAATTATCATATGTAAAATATTCAACATAAGGACCATCCGCAGAATTAGTTATAATACTTGCTGGTAATTTATCTGAACCATAATTATATTTAATATTCTTACCAGAATGACCGATGTTAGAAATTTTTCCAGTTGCATCATAATATCTACCAATAATTCCATTTGGAGTTGTTTCTTTCAGTAAGTCTCCTATACTGTTGTACTCATAGATATAAGTTCCAGCTGAAGGATCGATCATTTTTGTTTTTCTACCCCAGCCGTCGTACTCAAAACTGATAACCGTTCCGTCATAATTGGTGTTTTTTAGTGTTCCGTTGGCATTATAAATATAATTAATTGTTTCGCCATTGTCTACTACTTTTTTGGTTTGGTTGTTTGCGTTTTTAGTCTCGATTCTGGTTTTTATGCCATCATTTACAGTAGATGACAATCCGTTGTAACTTGCCGTGATTTCTCTTCCAGTAGGTAAAACCGTTTTTATAATACGGCCGTATTGGTCGTATTCGAAATTGGTAAATAGGGAAGCTGTCGAAGAATACGGCTCACTTTTTTTTATTAAACGATCTTGCGAATCATAATTGTAAGATGTATTAATCCAATTACCCTCTATATCTGTAAATCCTTCTGACGATTTATTTCCCCAAGCATTTGTCGTAGAGCGTTCTTTTCTTCCATCAGGATAATATACTTCTTTTCTTACAAAAGATGAGCTACTTAAAACCAATCTACCTCCTGTTTTATAAGCATAATTGATTGTATTTCCGAGATAATCGGTTTCTGAAATAGTCATTCCTAATGCATTATAACCAAAAGAATTGGTTAATCCGTAAGGATTGGTTTGAGATAACAGCCAGCCATTGTTTTTATTGTAAACGTAGGTAGTTTCCAAACCTTCGGTGTCTGTCGCTTTTTCTAAATAACGTCCGGTACTGTCATACACATAATTTGCTACTCTTGGCTGAATGTCACTTGCAGAAATCGTTTTTTGAATGACATTTCCAAAATTATCATATTGATTCGTCTCTGAAAGTTGAATTGAACCAGCAGCTCCTTCTTTCGTAACATTTGTTAAAAGATGATTTCCATATGTATAAACCTCTTTAGAGGTTTGTATATTATTCATCTTAATTGTCTTTGATTCCGGTCGACCTACATAATAGTTATCATTTGCCAAACTATGGATGTAAGTAAATGCAGAATTTAATGTAGAAGTTTCGCCGCCTCCGGTTACTGTTTCTGTTACTGAAAGCGGATTGGAATAGGCATCGTAGGTATTATTTATTGTACGCTGAACACCTGTCAATCCTTCATCTATAACAGATCGGGTATTTTGCGCTTTGAAAACCTTATTTGATAATTGGGTTATATTATAGGTATTAACTTTTTTAGTTAAGAAATTTACCGGAGCACTAAAGAAGTTTGCCCAATCAGTACTATGTGCAACATACTCTTCTTTAACTAATCCATTGTTATCTAAATCAAAAACAGTTATATTTTTGACTTGGTCTTGCAATTCATGTACCGTAGGTCCACCTGTATAAATATTGGTTACCATGTGCCCTTTAAAGCCTAAAAAACCTTTCCCGTTATAGTTTATTGTAGGATCAGCATAGGTAAATAACTGTTTACGTTCTGTTTTTTCACCGATACCAATAAACCCTTTTTTGGTATCGTAAGTAACTTTGGTTACAAGATACATACCAGGTATAATATCTATATCTGCTTTAGGGTAAACAGACATTGGTTGACTAAATGAAGTAAAAGGTACCACTGCATCCTCTAACTTATCATAAACGCCTTGTCTTGTATTTTTTCCTTCATCATAGACGTTATAAGTGATGTTTGTTGTTATATCAAACTCACTGATAGTACTTAAAGTTTGTGTTTTAACATTGTCCTTGTTGGATTTTAAGACTTTTAATTTATCATCGGTTAAAAAAGCTAATTCCGTTTTATAGTTTTTCTGATTAAAATTAGAATTGACAACGATAGGAAAACGATTCGTATGCGATATTAATTGATAAGCCCCATTTGGCATTTGAAATGAAATTTCCTCTGATTCTGAATCGAACTTCAAATTTTCAAAAGTATAAACGGCAGTCATATAACTCGACCGCTCATTTCCATAATAATCTACTAAAGACTTGTCTAAAGTTTTAATAATATCAGTCTTACCATCGTTATTGATATCTGAAAAAATATAATTGTATGAAGTATGGGATTCCTCCTGTGTACTATAATATTTCTTTTCATCCATATTATAAGGCATACCTATATTTTTTGCAAAATGCTTAAAGTCTCCGTTATCTTTATTAATGTAAAATATCCACTCATTAGATGAGGTCTCTTTTTTTCCTGGAGATCTCGGAGTTATAAAGTCTAATTTTCCATCTCCATTAAAATCTCCGAGATATACCGCTTTACCATATTTAACATCAGGCATTCCTTGATCACTATACAAATCTAATTTTTTAGTGATTAAATTAAACTTATAAATTCTGATATTTTGATGCCTGATTACAATAAATTCATCATAACCATCCCCATCAATATCTACTACCTGATAATTAAATCCTATAGGAATATTTGGCGTTGCATATACCACACCTGTGGTAGTATCAAGAATTTCGACCCCTGTACTATACTGATTATATCCATCATCATCGAAATTACGACCATGTTCCATCCTTACAATTTCCGTAATCCCGTCTCCATTAAAATCTCCACTTAAAAATTGTCTTCTTACATTGGGTTTTCCGTACATTGTTACGGTAATAGGATCCCCTTGTTGATAGACAGTCAAAGCAGTACCGGGAACATATACGTAACTATTAAAAGTATAATTAACCCCATCTCCGTTAACGCTGTTTTGAGTTACAGTAGTCCATCCAAGATTTGGAAGCAAAACATTGCTATGGTTTAATCTTTTTGAAGTGACAACATCCAGAAATGGTTTTGAAGTGAAGCTTTGTCTAAAAATTAAAGGTTTATTCTGATCAAAAGGATCTGTAGGATCCGAGGGATTATAAACATATAGTTTGCTTCCATCAATATACTGCATGTAGTTATCATTCACTGAAGTCCCCATCATCAGAAAACCAATATGACCACTTCCACTAAAATCTCCTGTTAATACTTTAGAGTTATGTGAAGACAGTTTACTAAACCCTACTCCGAAATTATCTTTTATTACAAATGCTTCTTCACTAAGTACGTTCTCAGATGTTAGATCCGAACCATAAGAAAAACTTACGGGGTTTTTAGACATTGTACCATCACCAGAAGTTTCCGTAATTTTTTGTAGTCTTTCATATCCCAACGAAGTTATTGTGTAAGTTAATTGATAAGTTACGTAAGGAGCTGTAAAACCATGAACCGTAATTTTATCTAAAATTTTCGTTATTTTCGAATATTCACTAAAAACATATCCATTTTCAGTTCTATTCCTATTTTTATAACTAAAACTTATACTGTTTTCGCTATTAAAAGTGAATCTATTATCTAATGGATTTGTACTTCTATATCCATAAGAAATACTAGAAATTAGTAAATTTCCATTATCATTAATATAATTATACTTTATCACGACATTTTGTTGATTCGTGATATAAGTAAGTGCATAAACAGTATTAGTTCTTGTTTTAGCTCCAGGACGCCCAGTAATTAAACCATTATATGTTCTTCCATAATAGGCAATACTCCCATCGGGATATTGTACCTTAAAATACTCAGGCCCATAATTAGACTGAAGTACTCCATGCGAAGTTATCTTAATATTACTGTAAGTTTCTGTTTGATATTCTGCTCCATCCATTCCATAATTTCCTGATTTTAAAAGTAGGCGTTGACCATCTAATACAAAACGATCGTCTGCCGAATAATTAATAATACTATTCTTACCATCAAAAAACTTGTTAGATCCAGATTTGTTAATAGAACTTAATCCAGATATATTCCAACCGTACCCCGCAATTCCATTACTAGACTGACTACTATAAGTCAACCCTATTTTTGGGAAAACTCCGTTAATTCCTGGTGGGACCTCAATTGGAAAATTATACGTTGCGCCTCCCGTTAATGAAACTGAAAATTGACCTTTGGAAGCTCCTGTAAAATCTACATCCTCAATTACAATTGGATCAAAAAGAGGTTCAATTTCCATCGCTTCCGATTCAATATTTTCCGGTAAAACTTGCGGTTCCGTTGACGTATCTTTCTTTACTTCAATTTTTTCGACCCCTTCTACCGGAATACCATATTCGTTATTATTTTGTTGGGCAAGAATTGTCTGTGATCCCAACAACATTAATAAAAAGTAGAAATGTTTCATAGTGTTATTTCTTTATGATTTTATAAGATTTACTTTGTCTGTTAGCATCAAATATGCGGATGTAATAAATGCCCGAAGCATAGGTAGATAAATTAAAAACTTCTCTGGCTGTTCCTTCATAAACTTTTTTCAGTTGTAAAAGCTTTCCTCTATTATCAAAAACCATAATTTCGGTTAGTTGAAGTTCAGGATTCCATTCTACATTCAGTAAATCAACAACAGGATTTGGATAAAATTCGATTGTTGTGGAATTATCGTTAATAGAATTGGATTTTGGTAAAAGTGTTTCTTCTTCTTGTTCGGTTTCTTCTACACTGTTTGTACTTAGCAAAGAGTTAACAGAAATGGTAACCAGTTCCCGCTGAATCTGATTTCCTGCTGGGTCGTAAGTAAATTGTAAAGTTTGAGCATTTAAATTACAAGTATAGAATGCAAATAGCAAAAGTAGTTTTTTAAGCATTTCTCTGATTTTAAAAAAATTTGATGCGAAATTATTAAAAAATTATCAAACAGAATAATGATAATTGTCATATTTATATTTAATGGTAAATCAGATATTTATCCAACAGCTTCTATTGCACAAAATAAGTTAAAAGCGGCTTTTTTAAAATCTCTGAAAAGTATTTATTATCAAAAATTCAGTTATCTCCTAAACCCTCTTCTTTTTTCAGGTTCTTTTTGTTCAGTTTGAATATTCATTTTTATTGAGGATTCTTTGTTTTTCTCCTTACCAAAATGCAAAAGTGTAAAAAGCTGGGCTACATTATTTGGATTTTTAAAAATCTCCTCGAAAGCAGAGAAAGGAATGTTATTATCTTCTGAGACTTTTTCGCCTATTTTACTCAGCTTTTGTATCAACTGTTTTTCGTTATCTATCTTTAAATAAGGCTGTTTTAGTCTTTCAAACTTGATTGCTTTCTCTAAAGTATCCATTACCGAATCCAAATATTTTTTCTTTTCAATTGCAAATACACGTTCATCGGTCAGCAAAATGGTGTTTTTGCTTTTAGAAAACTGTACTTCTTTTCTTAAACTTTCATTTCTTGTATAGAGTTCGTTAATCTGTTTTGTTTTGGTTTCCAGTTCGCTTTTATTTTTCAAAAGTTGAGCTTCCTGGGCTTTAAATAATTGTTCCATATTTGCCAGTGTTTTCTCGGTTTTCATTCTTTGAAAGCCCAAAAAGTCCGATTCTTTAACAATCAATTCCTCAAATTTCTCGTGGCTTAATTCCTTTTTTATTTCGCTTTTACGTTCTTCTAGAATTTTCAAATACTCTTCTTCTTTCTTGATTTTAAATTGTATGGCTTCTAATCTTACTTTAGAACCTGAAATTCCTCTTTCCATTCCCAAACATTCTGCTGTTATATCTTGCATTTTAGAATAATGAAACGATTGGTGTTTTAATTTTTTTCCTGTTTCCAGATCCTGCCAATCTGCGACTAAATGCGCATGATAATTTGGTCTCCATTGGTTAGTATCTCTGTCATAATGTCCTTCGTCTTTGTGAATAGCAATCTGGAAAACCCTTATTTTCAATTCTTCTTCCAATCGTTTTGAAAGATTGTGTAAATCTTGCATCGTGGTATTTTCTTTAATAACCACAACGGCTTCCCGAATCGGCATTGCATTTTTCTGTAATTTTCTGCCAGATTTTTGTTTGCAATAGGTTTCTATTTTTTGAATTCGGTCAGCAATTTTTTGTTCTTGCCAATATTCGTTTTTTGGAGTTAAATCTTTTCGGATATAATCAAATGATTTATTTCTAAAATTATGGATTTCAGAATCGGATTTTACAGCTTTAAAATTTATTGACGTCTTCATATTCCTTACAATTAATTGATATATTTGTCACTCAATTTTCATTGGTTTTTGAAAAACCAACCTTGCATTATTTTTTACAGGTTGAAACAATGAAACCTATACTATTTTTAATCGGTTCAAAGCCTCGCAGAGCGAAGTAGAAACTTTAAGAGGAGGTACGACGATGAAAGTTGCGAATGAGCTCCTAACTTCTTTTATGTAGTTAGGTTGCGGAACGTCGATTCCTAATCTGCTTGATAATAAAATTTCCCAAATCTTCCTGATTTTCCTTTTCCATTAGGTTTGCAAAGTATTCCAAGAAGTAATTTATTTTTATAGGCAGGTTTATTTTAATATTGATGGCTTTTGCTTTTTTTTTCCACAGTGATATTTAGGGGGTAACATTGAGGAAGTCAAATCAGGTAAAAGAATAATTTTTCTGTCGCTCTCTCACAAAACTTATTTTTGACCCTATAGTATTTACAGGTAATTACTCGACTAAAAACTCATTTCTTTTACAAAATGTACTTATAACCTTCTAGTATTTTTTACTGGTAGAGTACGAATTAGAAACTCATTCAAGTCTTTTGCATTCGAATAAATCTTCCGAAAATCTGTACATTTTCCATTTCCTTTTTCAAGAAGTTTTTGCGTTACTTTTGTACCTGCTTCGTCTGAATCAAGTGTTAAAAAAACGCGTTCATATTTTTGCATAATCGGATCGATTTTCGAACTCAGTACCAACGAATTTAGAATTATAAAATCGTATTCTTTTTCCATTTTGGGATATAAAGTAAGCAGAGCTATAAAATCGCTCCAAGATTCTAAAATCACGGCTGATTCCGATTCGTTTTTTATATGTGTAAACCACTTTTTACCCAAACAAAGTTTGATGTATTTGTTTCGGATTTCGAATCCGTTTTGATCATTTTTAAATCCAACTCCGAAATAATTTTTACCGTTTAGTTGATAATGAACTTCGCACAAATACCTTTTGCACAGTTCTAAATTAAGTTTTCTTTCTTTTAAATAGTTAATCAAATTTGGATTACTAAGTGTTTGCACATTTGTAATTTCATAGTTCTTTTTATAATTTACCTGTTCGTTTAAAACAGCAGTAGGTTGCTGTTGAAAAGAAAAAGAGTGGAAATCTTCCCGAAGAATTTTTAAAGCATTCGGAATATCACATTTATAATAACGCATCACAAAATCCAAAACGTTGCCACCAAAACCTTCTCCGAAATCGTAAAATAGATTTTTGCGTAAATCGATTTTAAAAGAAGCGGTTTGTTCTTTTCTAAACGGACTTAAATACCAAATTTCGTGATTAAATGTCCGTATTTTACAAGCTCCTATTTGATCTAAAATGGAGCTCAATTTTATGTTTTTTGCCGTTTCGCAGTTCATGGTGTAGGAATTAAAAAATTATATTTTTAAGTGAGTTTGATGCAGAAAGTATCTAAATCATTGATTACGTATGTTTTAACTTGCATCACCACCTGCATCATTGCATCACTTTATTTTTTATCTGCATCAGTTTTGCATCAAAAAACGAGCTTTTAAAGTTTGATGCAGACTTTGATGCAAGCATTTTTCTAGAGTTTACAAGGCTTTATCCTCATTTTGCATCAAAGCATCAAATAGTTTATAGAACAAAAACTTTTTAATGGTGTAAAATCGTCCCCTACGATCCACTTTTACATACTCGCCATGCGACAATAGTTCAATTCCTTGATACGATTTCGTATTATCTTCGGGAACGAAATTCCATCGCTTTAAAATATTTCTTATTTCATTAGCAGAAATAGAAATTCTGTTGTTTTGTTTGCGCAAAAGAAGATACAAGTCGTTAGGTGCTACTTTGAGTTCTTCCTCGTCCATTTTCTCAAAACACTCGTGCAGTAATTCCAGAATAAGTAATTCGGATTTATTTCTATTGACCAACTTTAGAAGCGATGCGGTCATAATTTGTTCTGGTTGAAACCACATACGTGTTTTTTGTTCAGAAAAAAACGTTCGCATTTGAAGGTATTTTAAAAAGTACGGGATTTCTTTGTGAAGTTTTTTCAAGAAAAACACATCTTCTGTGGAAATCGGGCGGATTTTTCGAATCCAAAAACGGATTTCTTCTTCATCAATCTGAATGAAATTATCTTCGTTGTTGGAACACAAAATAAATTTGGCGAAAAACTCAATTTCCTGACGGTCTTTTCCTTTAGCTTCTACTTTGTCTTTATCGGTTGTCGAGAGGTATTTTAAGCGTTCGGTGATTTCTTTCTTGTCAAAAAATACTTCGTCAATAGCCACAATCAACATACTTGCCCAATCGGAATTGAACTGTGAACCAAAGGAATCGCCTTTAATATAGGTCATGTTCATTCCGAAAATAGCTTTCATCCATTTGATAAACGAACTTTTCCCTGTGGATCGTTCTTTGCTGACTAAACACAGAATCGGCAGAGTCTGCGTGGGTTTTTCGTACAACAATTTAATGTAATCCAAACCTAATGCTGTTTGTTCGCCAAAAATATGGTTCATAAAATGCAGCGAATTCGGAATGAGCTTTTCGAGTTCCTCTAACGAGAACTCTTTGTCAATCGGTTGAAAAGGCAACTCGTGATACATATTGTAAAAATCCCCAACGATTTGCGCGTAGCCAAAATGGTTGGGGATGCAACAAAAACCGTCCAATTTAAGTACGTTGTTCAAATAGGATTTACCGTGATCGGAAATAATCGTTTCCCGATTCCAGCGAACCATTACTTTCACTTTATCTCCCGAAATTAAAGGCTTGTCTATGATTTTAAAATAGGAAGTACCTACTCGGATGTAAGGAATATCTAAGGTCATATCAATCATACTTAAAAGGTTATCTTCTGTATTTTAATGACTTTACATTTTGTAAAGCAGACATTAAATCCAAGTGATTGATACGGTAAAATCTACCGATTTTTTCGGCTTTGATAGTTCCTTTGAGAGCATGGGAGCGAACGGTCTGATAATCTAATTTTAGAATCTGAGAAGCTTCTTTGAAGGAATAGAACTTTTTTTGAAGCTCTAGTTCGGGCTCTTTTTGAATAGAATGTAGCAAGTCCTTTAAGACTTCTAATTCATCTAGAATGGTTTGAAATGGATTTGTTTGCATATCTGTAGATTTTTAATTTCTGCAAACAAAATTGTATAATGAAGATAATAACGTATGCAATTCTACTCAATTGCTTAAAATTTAATACTTAAAATTAAATAATTGCGCTAATTCCTTACATAAGCTTTCTTCGAATTCATTGAATTTTATGGTTATAGCTCTTGAAAAAGTACCTTTGTCAAAATGAGTATGATATTCATTTTCCATTGCTTCCATAATGGTATTATCCTGAAAATCGGGATTAATAATATGTTGTTCTTTTAAAAATCGATGAATTCTTATGAAGGAAGATTTTTGGTCAACAAGAAGATTGTGATTTTCGTCAATGAATTTTTTATCTTTTAGAAACAGAAGAAAAAGCGCTGCATTCTTTTCTCCGATCATAATATCGGATAGACGGATTTCTCTTTTTACTTTAGCCTTTAAAGCAAAGTACAAGAAAAGGGTGTGTTCTGCTCCGTTTAAAAAGTTTTCTTGTAAAATCATCAATTTACTGGAACTTAAATGCTTCAGTGATTCTTTTCTATAATGAGATAAACAATAGTCAATCTTATCTTGAAAATTATGGTTTCTAGATTCGTCGATATTTTTAAAATGGTAACTAAAGAAGTTATCTTGTTTATCGTATTCTATTAAAAATTCATTTTTTGTTTTCTCTGTTAATACAATTTGATTGGCTTTGGAAATAGCTTTATCAATCCGAACGGATAACATCTTCTGAATTTTATTTCCTTTTATCCAATAATAGAGCATCATGGGATAGCCAACTAACTCATCCCAGAAAAACCATTTTCCATATAGCTTCTTTTGATCCATATCTATTAATTGAAAACTTCGTTCATATAATTTATTTTATCCTCTTCGCTTGGACGGTAATATGCGTTAAAAACTTCCAGACTGGTATGTCCTGTATAACTCATAATCACTTTATCAGGAACTCGTTTATTTTTCATAATGGTAATAAAACTTCTTCGAGCAGTGTGAGAAGATATTCTTTTGTAAAATTCAGATTTCTTTTCTACTAATTCATCTCCATATTTCATCGTTTTTTTTATTTCATCAGTAAATTCCAATTCTTGAAAAACTTCTTTGATAAATTTATTCATTTTTTGATTGGAAATACTCGGAAGTTCATAATCATATTTTTCTAAAATTGATCGTGAAATACTATTGAGTGGAATGGCTAAGTTTTTTGATTTGCTTTTCATATCAATTACCCGAATAAAATCTCCGTCAATATCATCTTTCGTTATACGGCTATAATTACCAAAGCGCAAACCTGTAACACAACCAAAAACGAACAAATCTCTTACTCGTTCTAACCTTTTGTTTTTGCTAAAATCATGATTGTAAATTTCATCCACTTGCTGGTAATTCAAAGCGATTTCATCAGTACGGAACTTGGGAGGTTTTTGAAAATTAATAAAATCATTATTGTAGGTGTATTTCTTATTTAAAGCCCAACCTAAAAAAGTTTTTAATAAACCAATATTACGATGAATCGTATTTGCAGAATGCTTTTTCTCTTCGGTACAGTATTTAAGAAGCTTATTAAAAACCTTTTCATCAAACTTTCCCAAAGTAATTTTAACTTTATAGTCTCTTTGAAACTCAAGCAAAAGATTTAGATTACACTTATAACGTTTCAAAGTTGAGTTAGATATTGAGTTTCCTGTATAATCGTTTTCCTTTTCTTTTAAAAATTCCTGATATATTCTTAAAAAGTCATCTTTGATTGTTTTTCTTTTAAATTCCTCATCAAATCGTTGTTTTAAAATATCGGTTGTGAGCTCCTCATTAATATTTTTAAAACGATTCACAATTTCAGTAAAGAAGCTACTATATCTATCCAACTGTTTTTTTATACTCCTATGGTTTTCTGATTTTTTAGTGCGTCCATTCAAATCATTTGGTTGTCTATTATCAAAATCCCATTCTGAAGGTTTTATTTTTTCACCAGTAGAATAAATAAAATTCTTATTTTCATTGCCAAAATATGACCGAAAATAGATTAGAGTTTCTTTATCGGATTTTGGCTCTTTTAATTTAAAGGTATAATTCATAGGTGCTAATTTAGGTGCTACTTATTCAATATTTAAACATAAAAACAAGTTGTTTTAGTTTATGCAAATATATATAAAACATTGATAAATAGTATATTTATATAAAATTAGCTATAATGATTCTTATAAGGTTCGAATCCCGTATTCTCCACAATACTCTTTGTAAATCAACAAATTAAACAAACAACACCCAATTTTACACCCAAAAATGTAAGTTTGGGTGTTGTTGTTTTAAATTAGATTATTACCCCCGAAAATCTAACAAAATTGACTACACTTCGTCATCTTCTTTTTTATAAAAAAAGAATCAAAAAATCCCTTTGGAGAACTGCGTTCTCTCTTTTATATCTTTTAATATTGTTCAAAAGTGTAGGAGCAATGTTTAAAATCCTTTGAATAAAAAATGTTGTTTAAACTTCTCAAAACCACAACAACAATAAAAAAGTAATAAGTTGTTTGAATTAAATACAATATCAATAACTACAACATCATTTAAACTTCATACAATCCATTTTCATTATTCAAACAATAAAATATTCATTTGAGCAATCAAAAGCAAGTACAACTTTAAAAAACATCATCTTCAATATTTCATTATCCAAAGCGATTAAAATCCCTTTGAATAAATAAAGTAATTTACTTTCTTCGCTACGCAACTAAATTATCTTCAATCCCTTCCTACAACATGATTAATCTTTCGTACAACCAATTATTTAATCAAAATCAATAAAATATACATTACATTCAAAAATAAATAAGTACAACTTCTTATTCTTCAAACACATAAATGTCTTTGAATAATGCTTCATTTAATGCTTTCGCTTCGTTCCACCATTAAATCCTCTTCCTTTCTTTACTTTTAAAAAAGTAACAAAACTTCCTTTTCACAGCTTCGCTGTTCTTATTTTTATTATCATAAAAACGCTTGCCCTTTGAACAAAATAGTAGTTTTCCACTTCGTTTCAAACTCTATTTTCTTCCTTTACTTCTTCGTTCATAAAAAATAATAGTATTCGACTCGCGTCCGCTCCTCTTTTATTATTATTTTTTATAAACTTTATTTTTTTTGATAATTTAATGTTGTACCAACCCTAACTTTTACAACAGCACTTTGATCCAAAATCATTTTTGAATTGATTATACGCTTTAAAAACACCCTTACTACATAAATAAACGTACAAACACCCACATTTATAGCATGTTAAGGTTGTGCGTTTTATGTTGCTTTTAAAAAGTTTGTTGTTGGTGTTGTTTGTAAAAGTTACTTTGGTGTACTTTACTTTTATAAAACACACTTACTTACTGCGTCCTTTAAAAAGTCGAAACTATTAAATGTATAACAACAGTAAGTGTTTTATTAAATAAGCCCCCTACAATAATGTAAAGGGGCTTTGGGTTTATTATCGCACAAGCGTCCACGCTTGTGCCAGTGTGGGGTTAATCAAAAACAGGTTTGTGAACACTTTGATTAAGTATTAAATTACCGTATCCATCATCACTAATAACTATATACATTCCATTTTCTCTTTTTAGCTCGAATTCTTCTATTCTTCCATTATAACTTATTTCTAATTGAATTTTATTAGGAGGTAAATTTACCTTTTTCAATCCCTTATACTCCGAAGAAGAAATATGAAAATATTTGTTGTTTTGATAAACGCGAACCCATTTAGTTGTTACTCCATCAGACTTATCACTTATAAGATAAACATTCTCAAAAATACCAATACCATTTATTGATAAATCCATTTTATCATTATTAAACCTATCCCCAAAAACCACACTATATATAACTTCTTTATTAATAGGTGTTTTATGAGCCATACAAGAATAAACAATCAGTGATAAAATACTAACGCTAATAGCTTTGCCTACCTTTATTAAGTTCTCCTTTGTCATATGCATTTTTCATTTGTAAGATTTGTTCTTTTGTTACTTTTGCACCTGCATTAGATTTACTAGTTTGATGCATCAAATTTCCATCCTCTGTACCTTCCGTTGGATGTGATAGTGTCCCAGTATGTCCTAATTCATGTGCAGCTGTTCTTTCAAAAGTAGCCCATCCTTTAGCTGTTTTACCTGTACCGCTATAACTACCTTCCGTAGCAGGTTTGTTATGATCTACTATATCAGAATTTATATAAACTCCTAACTCTCCAAATGCAGCATGTCCTATTACTCCCTCTGGTCTATATTGTCCTGAATTTTGAGAATCTGATAATTTTCCATCGTCTACAATCCTAAAAGCATGATCTGTTGAACTTAATTTATTATTTTCTGTTGCCGCAGTTATATTTGTAACAACATTTACTTCAAATTTATCTGCTTTAATTCCATAATATTCTTTCACCGCGCCACTCAATCTTGCGGCATATTCATTCATTTGTTCAGCAGTAATTGTCTTACTTGATTCATTAATCAATTTTCCATTAACAGTCATCGTAATAACGGTTACTCCATCCTTGTTAATACTTTGAGTAAATATAATATCCCTCCCATCAGGATCTATAGCATTTATAGGATTATTAGCAACATATACATAGCCTCCAATGTTTCTATATTTCTCTGTGTGCGGATCCACAGATACAAATATACTAATTCTTGGGTCGTAATAACGCGCGCCGTAATAATACATTCCAGTGGCATCATCCAGCTCTTTTCCATTGAATTTATATGCGTTATTATATCCTCCATTTGTAGGGTTATTAGCACTTTGGTTATGTTCTACCATCATCTCACCAAACGGCAGTGTTTCGTAGTAATGGCTCGGTCTACCAAAGTTATCTGTTAGGTATGTACTGCTGCCTAAATGGTCGGTATGATACCACCAAATTGGTTTCCTTAATGCCTCGTTATAAGGTCCGTCTCCTTGAAAATTAGGATTACCTCCTTTATCGGTCCAATCATCTGGTAAATCGCCAGGTGTATCCGGAACAGGGTCTAAAGTTCCTGATTGATTTTCACTACAATTAAAATGCCCTCTCACGAATTCATAAACCTCACACGCATTAAGTTCTGGTTCAAATTGAAGATTTTCATTAATATATCTTAAAGCTTCGGTATAACAATCTTGTTCTGTTTCCGGACCGTTTACACACCCCCATTCTCGTAATAAAAGTTCGCATTCATATAGCCATTTTCCAGTTGCATAATAATGTTCCCAACATTGATAATTCGACTCGTCTTTTACCCCATAAGTTTCAAGACACACTCTAATAGATTCTTTTTCTTCTTCATCTCCCCCTTCACCAAGAACAAAATCAATTTCCTCTATATAAGCATATTCGCTACATTCTTTACATGTTACTACCCAATAGTAACAATCTGTAAGCCATTCTCCTGTTTGATAATAATGCTGTAAACAGCCATGGGCATAAGCATCATTAGAGCTTAACATACAATCTTCTAAACACTCAGCCCATTCGTCTGTTTTTTGTTCTTCGGTTAACTCGGCACAATCAAGTAAAGTCATATCAGGATATTCAGGGCATTCCCAAATACCGGTATTTTGATAATTTTGACAACAATGAGCTCTCTTAATATCATCGTCCGTAAAACTTAATGTTTGCATTGCAGCAGCGGTTGTTGTTTTACTAAAATCATTAAGATTTTTTAAACGTGATTTATTCGTATATTCTGCTATTAAAATATTTAACTCTGTTAAACAATCTAGCTGCTCTTTCCAAGAAGGTAAGTCTGGTTCAGGTGTTTCGTCCGGTGTATTTCCTGGATCATCTAGATTTCTAGGCTCACAAATATATTCATTTACTAAAATTAATGCCGTACATGCATTATGTTGCAAACGAATAGTATCGATATAATCTATACAATGTTGCAATGAAGCATGAGGTGGATAATTATTGTTAACATAATTGATTCTAATAGTCTCTAGTTGTTCATTACAATTATCCGGTGTATTACCAATAGAAATACCATAACTTACATTTTGAACGCCTGTTGCTTCTTTTAATCCTAAAAGTTCATCTGCTTCAGACTTCGTGATTGTAGGTTCATTATTAGCACTAGTGCTATTAGCCTGAAGAAACTGATATTCGAATTGATTAACTCCATTTTCTAATCTGCTGGCGAAACGTTTATTATTAATATAATAATGCTTGCTATACTCATCTCTAGAGGTATTTACAACCATATTTCCTGAAGGATATATTAAATACTCGTTAAAATCTAATACACTGTAAATATTTTGTCCGGCAACATTTACCATGGATATGGCGCCTTCTGATTTAAAGGTTCTTTCCCCCGCATGATCATAAACATAATGACTTACTTGTTTACCGCCATCGTCTATTACAGCCATTAAACGATTTTGTTCGTCCCAAATCATTTCCCGATCAAAAGTATTTACAGGATTATGCATATAATAATGAATCATATTACCATTGGCGTCATATTCAAAATTGGCATTTCCGTTCAAGTAATTTATTTCGGTAACAGCATGCGGATGTTGAGGATTATTATAATGATAATGTGATTGATACGAATGTTCACTTTCCCCAGAGAATGGAGGACTTGAAATGTGATGATATTGATTTTTATTAATAATACCGTGAGTTTCATTATACTCCATATCTAATGAATAACTATGCGATTCTGAATCGCCTCCATTCCATTCTCCATGAGCATGTTTTAGGCGATTAAACCCATCATACTCGTATTGCTTCTTAAAAAGTCCTCCTATTAATAAAGTAGGATGCTGAGAATAATCGTTAGTAATTGATGTTATATTTTGATTACGATCATAGCTGTAAACATTGCGCATTAAAGTGGTATTGTCTGGACGATCTAATTGCATAGAACGGATACGCTGGGTGATATCATAGTCATTAATTGTAACTACTTCATTTCCGTATTCTATATAAGTAGGCTGATCAAAAAAGTTGTATTTTACATCTTTCAGATACTCTTCCCCTAATGTATTTCGTATTGCCCTTAATTGTCCTACACTATTATACTCGTATTCTAAATTTTCTCCATCAGGGTAAGTCATTTCCATAATCCTTCCCCATGAATCATATCTATAATTTGTATAAAAAGTTAACCAGTTCCCATTTTGATTCTTAACAGTTCTATTTTCTGAAATCATTTCTCCCAAAGCTCCATATGTCATACTTTTAGATCCAGTTAAATCTATAATACTTGTTAATCTTCCAGCTCTATTAAAAGTTGAGCCAGGCGCACCATAATTATATTGAACAGTGTGCGAAGGATAAGTAATGGAGTTTAACTGATTAAAGGTGTAATCATATATAATTTCTTGCCCTTGATTCAATAAATTTTGGTTCGAAAATTTTTTAATCTTCCCCGTTAAATCATATGTAAAAGAAGACATTCCATTATCAGGATGAACAGTGGTTGTTTTTTGTCCAAATCCATCATATTCATATAACGTGCTCTCTCCTTGGGCGTCTGTAGCAATCATTAACTCTCCTAAATTGTTGTACTGGTATATAGTTAAGAGTGTTTGACCTGTTTGTGTATCATCTTGTTGGGTCGTTATCACTCTTCCTTTAGTGTCTTTATAACTTATACTCCCACCCCCTTCTGGTAAGATTATTTTTTCCGCATTGCGTCTTATTCCAAAACCGTCTGTTCCTGGAGAATATTCGTACTTAGTTGTAGCGTTTAATCCATAAACATGTTGTTGTGTTATACGGTCTTGCGCATCGTAAGAAAAGGTTGTTCTTTCAGCTATTACGTGCTGTAAAGGAGTGAAAGATTCTAAACCAGTAAAGAAGTTTGCGGAGCAATCGAGTTCTTCTTGTCCCAAATAACTATCTGTTACACGTCCAAACTCATCATATATTTGCGATCCTGACACCGCAAATCGATAACCATCTCCAGGGTTTGGAATAGGATTACAATTTGAATCATCTAGCTCTAACTGCTTTTTAGTTTGGATAATACGTCCTAAACCATCGGCGAACGACGAAGTATAGAGAATTTGCGTACCAGGAGCTAGTATTTCATCTTTTATATTATGTTTTGTTAAAGCATAATATAAACCAGTGTTTGAATCTTTTTTATACTCATTTTGTATAGTCCACTCAGAGTTATAAGGTCCTTTAAAAGTTTCTAATCTCCTAGTGGCATCATAAAGGTATTCAAAAATAACATTATTTATATCTTTCTGTTTAACAGGTTGTCCAAAGCCATTATATTTCGTTTCACTTTGATATCCATAGGCATCTTGAATTTTTGCTACATATTGTTTAAAATAAGTATCATATTCATATGAATAAAACATTCTGTCAGAATTAGTCGAACTCATAGATGGTTTCGGTTGAATTACTTTTGTAAGATTACCCAATATGTCATATTCCAGATCGGTTTCGGCAATTTCATTAGTAATTCCAAAAGCTTTATGTCTATTTATTTTGATTATGTTCCCGCGTTGATCAATTCCGGTTGTACTATAACGTTGCGCATTATTTACATTATGTATTGATGGTATATTTACTAAATATTGTGTAGATGAATTTAATTCATGATAATTGATATTTACAGAATTAAAGTCTGTTTCATCAAAATATTTAATTACATTTCCATATTTATCATAATTCTCAAACAATGAACTATTAACATCATCTAAAAATGAAGACATAGAGCTCCCATTATAATGTCTTGTTAAAGTCTTGTTTCGTTTTATTAAAGGTAAAATTCTACTTGTGTCTGTATAAGAAAAATTTGTTTGTGTATTAGTATTGAAAGAAGATTGATTTACCGCTCCCGATAGTGAATAAAATACGTAATCATATTCTGATGAGTTTAAAAGTCGTTTTGCACCGTCGAGAACACTTTCTTTACGTAGTAAATTCCCTATATATTGATATTTTCGACTGTCTGATGCACTACCTTGAAGAAAAATCTCAAAAGATCGCATTTCATTTAAAAGATATTCTGAAATAATTGTTCGATAAATACTTCCATCTTTTTTTAGTTGGTAAGAAAGTACTTTTCCAAAGCCTAAAAACTTACGCTCTCTTCGATCCTTTAAGCCATTTTCATATTCAAAAGCATATTGTTGAACGTCCTCTCCATCACCATTAAAACCATCATAAACTTTTACCTTACTCAAAACCCACTTTTTAAATGGCATTTTATAATTTGGTCCAAAATTTGTTCCCGAAACCACATTATGATCAGCATAGTCTAGCTCAATCTTAGACCCCGTTGGGTTGTGTACCATTTTAAGCATATTGGTACGAGCTATTTTAGAAAAGTTAACTTTTAGTTCCGTTTCTGATGCAGATGTTACGATATCTAGATATCCATCACCATCAAAATCTCTAAAACTAACACTTTCTTCATTAAAGTTTTTTATCCAACTTTTTCCTCCACCTCCACCAGCTTTAATAATAATTCCTAAAAAAGGAATCGAAAAAGGTATTAAAATTGATGCATTAATAGTTTCTCCATGAGCTACAGATGAAGATTCAGATAATTTTGGTATAGAAAACCCACTCCCCATATGATAAGTTCCTGTATTGAAATAAATTTTCTTATCCTTAATATAATCTGGTAATCCATCTCCATTAAAATCTACAAAATCATTAACATCCTGGGTTACGCTTCGCGATCCACTAAAACCTGCTGAAAGATCTAAATTAGATGAAGCCCGTCCTTTTGTTTCACCATTTGGTTGTACTGATTCTGTAAAGTGAGTAATACTGCCTCCAAAACTTGCATTTACCGATTTAGAAATTGTAGAACTTAACCTCGCTTCTCCATATCCATTCCATTGAGATGCGTCAAAACTTCTAGATGTATTAAATTCAACATATCCAGAGTTTTTTAAAAGATCAGCTAATCCGTCTCCATTAAGATCTACCATAATACCATCAGGACGACTAATTGTTTCAAATTTACTTCCTCCAAAACTTGCTCCGAATGTTGTATTGGTACCTACTTTTACCCCAGAAATTCGTCCACTACTATTAAAAGAAGGCATAATATGAGCTGGCGAACCTCCAGCAGCTTTTCCATAACCATTATTTGTATGCTCGCCTAATAAGTTTTTATATATAAAACTGTTTGTAAGCCCGCCACGATAAGATGTTAATTGAATTTTATCCCCGATAATATCTGGATATCCATCCCCATTAACATCCATAAAATCGTTGATTTGTCTCGATTTTCCAGAACTACTTGTATCTCCTATAGAAAAACCAAAGAAAGAAATTCCCTTTCCTAATGATTCCGAAGAAGAACTCGATTCTTTTACTATAGACACAGCCCCAAAGGAACCAATGTTTGTTGGAGAAGGAATAGGCAACATAGGTATATTACCTTCATCATCGAATCTAAAATATGGGCACATTGCATTACTACCAGCAAATAGTTTGGCATGTGAACTCCATGCTAGATTTGCCCTATCAGAAGAAAGCATTGTAAAGTGAAGTAAGGCATCTATTTGATTTTGGTTTAAATCTACAGCAACACCCCCAGCAATAAATTGTTCCGTTGTAAAATCATACTCAATATCAGAAATATCAAGTCCTATCAAATTATTCATTGCGTCTATTTCTTGTTGTGAAGGAGCCGTTGTTGAAGAAACTCCTGCAATAGCAAGCTTACTAATATAGCTTTTATTAATTGGAACAAAATTTTCATCAGGTTTAGCCCCTTTATAAGCAAATTGTCCCCAATTTCCATAAAGAGTTCCTAGTCCAGTTAGTTCGTTACTGTAAAAAATGTTTGCTTTATATAATCCATTATTTGTACCTGAAGACTGAGCTCCCTCCCCCACAGAGTTTAGTAATAATAGGTTTGAATCTTGATAACTCTTTATTCTAGATGCAACAGAATAATCGTCGGTATAATATTCAAAATAAAGAGAGGTTCCCCTTAGGGCATACAACATTGAATGATTTCCTGGGTTTATAGAAAAATTATCTCCATCAAATTGACGAATTTCAATCACATTCCCATTAGAGTTTATTTTATACCTGAATTTAGCAGGTAAAATGGTAGAAGAGTTGGGAATCTTACCATACTGATCTTTAACTACCAAATAAATATATCGGTCATTACAAATGTCTTGAGTACAATTCTGTAAATTAAAATCGTGGGGGATCCTTATTAAATCATTATTTAAAAAAGTTGATTTGTAATAATTAGTAAGCTGAGTGTTATAAACCTTATATTTAGGTACAATGTGCTTTACCGTATTATCTGTAAAACTCTTTAATATTGGGGCAAACTTATTGTCAAAAATTTTCCAGTTAATATAAGAAGTGCTTATTACTTCTATTTCAAAATAAACATATGATTGAGGATTATTTCCATCTATAGAATTAAATGTGAAAACAGGTAATGTTAAGCCTTGAATACTATTTAGTATATTTCTCTTAATCATCTTTTTATAAAGTAACGTTCCTGAATTTCCTGCTAAGGGTTGTTTTGTTACTGTGTCATCAGCTTCGGTTTGCAACCTATAACCATGAATTAAGATTTCCACGTCATCTGTAAGTTCAGGATAACTAGTTGTATTATTAATTGTAAAAGAATTCCAACTCAATTGATAAACTCCATTTTCTGTTACTATAAAAGGTTCTGAACTAATATTTCCGAAAACAAATGAGTCGCCATATTTAGAAGAGTACTGTTTGTTGTTATTAGGGGAGTCATAGTCACCATTTATATATATTACTTCAGGATCCCAATGAACCCTAACCAGTTCTTTAGGAAATTGACTACTATTAACTCTAAAATAAACATGTTCTCCTTTCTTTACATTTATGCTGGATAAATTAGTTGTTTGAGAATTTGTAATTAGTAAACTAGGAGGAATTAGATAATCTGAATTGTTCTGATTAATATATAATGGATCTGAACCTATAGGAGTTAATGGTGAACTGGGATTCCATGGAACAGTTGAAATAGTTGGATCCCATTCTGATGGATCAAGGTATATATGATTAAAATTTCTCCCACTTTTCTCAATTGAAAAGCGAACTCCATTATCTGAACTGGTAAATTGTTTAGATATAACTCCTTTTATGTTAACAACTCCATCTTTAGGCGCTACCCATACTTTTACAATATCCATTAAATCGTTATCAATATCTAAGTTAGGTAAAGGTGGAGACACTCCTGGATCGACATCTCCTTCTTTAAAAATCCTGTTGGGAGTTAAATCACTATTATCTGTAAATGTAGGAAGTCCGGAATTAGGATCCATCCTATTAAAATAAACAATTCTATCTTTAATATAATCTATCAAACCATCTCCATTAACATCTGATAAAAATGTTCGAACCCTTGAATTTGAACGTGATTTAGAGGCTTGCACATTTGCTCCGAATAAGGATATCGAATGTTCTTTACTCGTTTTAGTAAAATTTTCAAATAAACTTAAATTATCTATATTGTAGGCTTTGTATAATTGACTACTAAACATAACCCCTCCCAAGTTTTTACGATACTTAATTTCACCACCTATCTTCATTACCTTATCATCTAATCCATCTCCATCTATATCTAATAATAACATTGTCGGAGAACTTTGATAAGAAACACCCGATGGAAATCCGAAATTAATGGTCCCTCCATAACTAAATGGCCACCAAGCAGGAGGATTTGCAATTGGAGAGATACCTCCACCAGCATTAAATTCATGAGTCTTATATGATTCTATAGTAGAACTTAATGCCGAATGCTTTTCGTTTGTAAAATCATCATAAAGTTGAATTAGCTTTTCACTTCCAAATAAACCGTTTTGGACGTCATTATAATATTCAAAATCATGAGTGTAACTATCTTCCACAATTTGATTATCATTTCTATTTCTACGTGTATTTTTTGTTTCTATAGACATTAACAACTCTTTATCAAATACACCTGAAGAGTAATTAAAAAAATAATCTATTCTATACTCATAATCGTGATCACCTTGAGCATCCCAAAGGTTGTAAACGTTAATTTCATTTAATAAAGAAGAATTAACCTCTTTAAATCCCAATCGATTGCTAAAAAACTTATCTGACCTAGAATCTTGATATTTAAAATCAATTTTGTGTGTAAATGAATTTTGAAGAGGATGAAGAGCATATTCTATACTAATTGGCCTAATTTCTTTACCTCCAACAAACACCCCTGAGCTATGTTCTAAAGTAAAATATTTGTATAAAATATAATTTCCATTTTTATCTTCAACTTTTTCCAGCATCCATTTCCCTATGTTTCCTGAATTAGAACCAGAGCCCAATCGACTATTAGTACTTTGCCCATAATAATATTTAGTTCCCGATTTATCCCATACAATCCAATAGTAATTTGTGGGACTAGTTCCGATACGCTCTATTTTAGAAAATGAACCTTCTACTTTTGGGTAAAATGTGGCATTCGACACCCGATTAATAGTCGTTGAGGATCTATGTGGGAGATATAGATCGTTACCATTTTTTAAAAGTAGTTCTTCTCCATTAAGTAAATAACCCTCTGTTTCTCTAGAAGAATCATAAGCCGGTACTCCGAATTTGGTATCTACCGATATATAAGGAATGGCAATATCCCAACCATAACCCACGATCCCACTTGAACCATTATTGTTATAGGATACGGAAAGATTAGGCTGTAGACCACCGCGACCTGCCGGTACGGTAATCGGAAAATCCAGAGTTCCATCTCCTTTTTGATTGGCTGTCGGCGGCTGTATCTGCATGATGTTTGCCGTTGGATTGGCTACCTGAATATCGGAAATCGAAGTAGGAGTAAATGAATTGGTTTCGGGTGATTCTGGCGCTTGAATAACCCCTGCAATATAATCGGTAAAATGATCTGTTAAGGCAACAATCTTTTGCTCTTTCTTTATAATTGTATCGGTTTGCACGGCAAGCCATCTGCGTTGCTGCATATCAAAATACAGTACTTTAACATCTCGCTCATCATAACCTTTAGGCAGTAATTTGGCGTCGTATGTCAAGGTAAGCTTTGCCGGTTCTTTAAATTGGGCTCCATCGGGTAAAAAACGATACCCTACACGCTGATTGGTTACATTGATGATATTGGTTCCTAACGGAGCTAAATCGATATTTCGTAACTTTTGAACCGTAATTTGATCTGCTTTTTCATAATGCTCCTTGGTAACGGCAAGATCCACATCGGAAAGGGCAAAGCCATAAGTTTTGTCTTCTGCCTGACGAACAGGAATCAAGATTTCAGGCGACATATAAGACACAAAATCTGATACTTCTTTAACTGACTGAATTAAAACATCTTCCTGATAAAGAATAGTTCCGTCTGCTTTTACTAATTTCAGATTCAGATTGTTTAAGTCCGCTGCGTTCTCAAGCATAGTTTCAAACTCATGGTTTCGAACGGCAACATATTGATTATTGATGTAAAGTTTTGCAGACGAATGAGAAACATTTCCTTTTACATATGCTTTATCATCTTTTACATACAAAACACCTTGATCGGCTAAAGAAATCCATTGTGTGTTTTCTTGTGGTAATGCCGTAATTCTAACATTTTTAATTTTATAATCGACTTTGTGATTTTCAAAAGCCGTAAAAAGAACATAATTCTCTCCTTGCTTTAATTGGTTGATGGAAATCGTCTCTTCAACCGATTTCCAATCTGTATTTTTCTGAACGAAATAGCCCCCAGTAGCATTATAAGCATTAATGCTTCGTGCCACTCCGGAAGTATTCTCAATACCATAAACCTCATAACGCAGTTGTAATTCTTTACCTGACAATTGCTCTTTATCTATATGCAGTTTAAAAATATTATCGGAAGGATCGTCACTATTGCCACTGTTGTTATAACCAATGACTCCGGAAGAATCTTCAGAGAAAAACTCTAAAAGTTCCTCTCTGTTAGATTTTGAAACAGCAGCCTTGTGTGAAACATAAACCTGTTCTTGCCTGCCATTTGTCTGAATCTTATTTTTACCAGCATCGGTATTCTCTAATTCTTCAAATACTAAAGAATCTGGATTATGTAACGATTTAAAATCTGATCTTATAAAAGGTATATAGTAAGCAGAAGACATCCCATAAGGGAAATGAGTCGCCATCGCATAGACCGGATAAGCAAAGAATTCAAAGAATAAACCGAAAAGCGTAATATAATATAATACGCGATAACCGAATTTAAATTTGGATTGCGTCATAGTAATATCGTGTTTATTTTATGATTATTTTTTTTATTTGGGGAATTTCATTGATATAAGCTACCAAAACATAGACACCGGATGCTAAGTTTAGGGCTCCCAGATTGATAACATCGTGTTGAACAACACCTAAAGGAAATGTTTTGACCTGCTTGCCATCATTTTGATAGAGAATCATTTCAACAGAAGATTTCTGAGTCAAATCAAAAGCGACCTGAAGATCATCGGTAGCGTATAAAGGATTTGGATAAACACGCCACTGTTCATTATCGTAGGAAGTTCCTACATTGAAACTTTGCGTAATTTCACAACCACTGCTGTTGGAAATAATCAATTCATAATTTCCGGGCGTATTTATTGTGATGTTATTTCCGTTTGCGATCTCAATTTTATCTTTAAACCAGCTGTAGGTTAATTTTTGAGGGTTTTCTAATCGGATTTCTATCTGCTTTTCTTCAAGAGCATAATATGGTTTTAAATCGGAAGCTCGAAGCGTTCCTGAAAAGGAATTGATTCTTTTAGAAAAGAAACCTTGTTTATATTCTAAAGTAATATCAAAATAAGAAGAAGTAGTATTGGCGATCGTATAATTTTTCTTGTATTCCGTATCTGTCCATAGTTTTTTGCCTTGATCATCTATAACAGTTAATCTGAAATTCTCTAAAGCAAAAGGACTATCTAATTTTAAACGGATTTCATTGCAGTCATTTTCAGTCTCTAATTTAAAGTTCGAACGATGTTCTTTTAATTGAATGATACTGTTGCCTGTATTGGAAAATGCTACATTTCTAAATACTAATAAGGTATCTCTGACTCTTCCGGTATAACGGACTGTTTCTGCTGCGTTGCTTGTAACAAGTAATTCATATTCTTTAAAAGAATCCTCCGAAGAGCCGAGTTTACTTAAAGGAAATGAAAAATCTACTCTTATAGCTTCTTTATTGGTCTGAACTTGCCATTTCTTTTGATTTAGTTTGGTTCTTCGATCAAATGTAAAAGGTTGTCGGTTGTTTCCAAGTAAAACATAGGCACCATCCTCAAACTTCGCTTTTTGTTGCTTGGAGACCGAAATAATGACATCTTGATCTTTGGAATGGATACTTTTATCGGGTTCAAGATTAAAATAAGCCATTCTGGCAACACCGAAAATATCATGATTGTACGTTTTATCACGACCATCCCACAATTCTTTATCGTTGTAGATATAGTCTTTATGATCAATTAAATTTATTCCATATTTTAGTCCCAAATAGGTACGGATCTCATTGACTGGACGAGTCGATTTTTGTTTATCAATCAGTACGACTTCAAAAATACCTGATTCCTCAATTCTTGGATTCATCCAGAATCGTCCATTCTCCATTCCTCCGTATCGTATATCTAAAAGCTCCCCATAAGATTCATTATAACCATTGGTGTCGATTGAATCATTCAATTTTACTTGTTTCCCTTCTAAAAATACCGCACGCTTTGGTCCGATCAAAGAAAGAAGGTTTTCATTCTTACGGGATTTATAAACTACAAAAAGATGTCCTGAAGAATTGAGTTTACGTGAAGATAGGCTCGGAGATTGTCCGTTAGATGATATCTGCCTTTTAAAATTAAGCCGTTTAGAAGATTCTGCGCTCCTTGATATCGTGGGATTGTATAACCATAGCTCAGGTTCAAAAGAAGATTGTGAAAAACCAATAGAACTATGCAACAACGCAAAAAAGCTAAGAATGAAGTAGTTTTTTATCATAATTAGTGTTTTTATTAAATGTTTAACGCTAAACTATATATAATATTTTATAATTAAAAACATTATCTTAAAATTTTATTAATTATATCCAAAAAACATAAAAATAAGTGGTTTTTAAGATTTAAAGAGATTCTTTTTACTGATTGTTTAAAACTAACTAAGACCAATGCTTACATGCACTATCTACGCTGTATCTATGCTTTATAGCTGAAGTTGCTATTCTTTGAAATACACTATGACCCGTCCTAAAATAACTA
>DERN01000013.1 GCA_002360925.1 Flavobacteriaceae bacterium UBA3339
TGTTTTGAGGTTGCAAATATACCACCTCTTTTTTCTAACTAACAAATCTTTTTTAACCTTTTTACAAAAGTATTTTTACACACTTTGATTACCAAAGAATTAACACATAATAAAACTAAAAAAAGAGCTTTCATTCGAAAGCTCTTTTTTCAATTTCTATCTTTTACACACTCTTTATCTATCGATGCGAAGGAAATCTAACAATAAATATAATCATTTTATCAAACCACCTCAGCAACTACAAATGTGCTTCCGCCTATATAAATCATACCGTTTGGAGAAGCTACTGTTTTAGCATGTTCTAAAGCTAATGGAATGGAATCGAAAACCTGTACGTTAAATCCTGATTCTTTAAGTATATTCTTTAATATTTCTCCGTCTAATCCTCGTGGAACATCAGGTTTGGAAACAAAGTATGTTGCGTTTTTAGGCAAAAATGGTAAAATAGAATCGATATCTTTATCATTAACAACGCCAAAAACTACAAACAAATGATCGAATTTTTGTTCATTCACTTGTTGCATTACCAATTCTAATCCGTTTTTATTATGAGCTGTATCGGCAACAATTAAAGGTTTTTCAGACAAAATAGTCCAACGTCCTTTTAAACCTGTGTTTTTTGCAACGTTTAAAAAACCGTTTTCGATATTCGTTTCAGAAATATTAAAATACTCTTTTAAAAGTAAAAGTGCTTGATAAGCCGTTTTCTTGTTATGGTTTTGATAATTCCCTTTTAAATCAGAATTCAGATTTGGAATTGAATCATTTAACGAAGCATAATATATTGTTGCTTCCTTTGAATTTGCAACTTGATCGAATACCGATTTTGTTTCGTCTGTAAATTCACCAATTACAATAGGAGTGTTGTTTTTAATGATTCCCGCTTTTTCAAACGCGATTTCTTCCAAGGTATTTCCCAATAAATTCATGTGATCCCAACCAATATTCGTAATCACACTTATTAAAGGACTAATGATATTGGTAGAATCTAGCCTTCCGCCTAAACCAACTTCAATAATGGCTACATCGACCTTTTCATCTGCAAAATACTGAAAAGCCATTCCAACGGTCATTTCAAAAAAACTTAAATGATGATTTTCTAAAAAAGACTTATTTTGTTCGATGAAATTGACTACAAATTCTTCCGAAATATCTTCTCCGTTGATTCTAATGCGCTCGCGAAAATCTTTTAAATGTGGCGATGTGTACAAACCAACTTTGTAACCAGCTTCTTGCAAAACCGACGCTATTAATGAAGAAGTGGAACCTTTACCGTTGGTTCCACCTATGTGTATTGACTTAAATTTTGTTTCGGGATGATTTAAATATTTCGAAAATTCTATTGTATTTGTTAGATCTTTTTCGAAAGCAGCAACACCTATTTTTTGAAACATGGGCAATTGCTGAAACATCCAGTTTAACGTTTCTTGATAATTCATTTTATCCAACTCTAAAGTTTATAACAACAAACCCAATTTGTCGATCCGGAGCGTTAGAATCTGCTCTCCATTTAAATGTATTAGCTGTTTTTATTGCTGCATCGACCAAACATTTGGCTGTATTTGTACTTCCTGCCAAACTTAATTTAGCATTTGTTACACTTCCCGATTTATTAACCGTTACTTCAATTACAACAGTTCCAGACTCGTTACAATCTTGTTTGTAAACATTATGAGATACCAAACTACGACCGTTTAATCCCCAACCAGCACCGTTTCCAACTCCAGTTCCTGATCCGCTACCACCAAAACGACTTATAGAATACGGATCGCCATCTAAACGACCTTGTTGTCCTGAAGTTCCGCCTGTTCCGCCACTTGTTGTAGAAGTACCTTTTGTATTACTAAAAGTACTTAACATATCGTTGGTAGAACTGTTAACTCGGTTAGTTGGTGTTGTGGTAGTTTGCGTGCTTTTATTGGTTGTATTATGATTGTTGTTGGTATTCTTTTTTACTTCGGAAGATTTTACCGTTACAGATTCTTTTGTGTTTTGCGTTACGATTTTCTTCTCTGTAGCTTCTGCTTGTACAGGTTTTGGCTGATTTTCGGTTTTAGAAGGCGCAGGAAGATCAGCAGGAACTAAAGGTCCGTTTCCAACTTCGCTGTTTCCAAAACGAATTGCCATTTCTCCGCCCATTAACATTCGACTACTTGTTTCTACGGCTTGAAATTTATACAAAAAAATCACCAATAACATCACAACAAAAATTGATACGGTTATGATAAGTGATTTACGTTCGCTGTCGTTTGTACTAAATGCCATAGTTATTGTTTAGGTTCTACTGCCAAAACTACATTAAAATTATTGCGATAAGCAATATCCATTATAAAAACTGCTTCTTCAATAGGCACTCCTTTTGCAACATTTAGTACAATGTTTTTAGGCTCCTGATTTTGCAACAATTCTATTAATAATGGTTCTATTTGATCTTGACCTTTTTGATCTTGATTAATAAATATCTGATTATTTTCATCAATACTTACAGCTACTGTTTCGATTTGATCTGACTTTCCGTCCGAAGTTGGCAAAACTAAATCTAAAGCATTAGTAGACGTCATTGTTGTGAGCGCAATGATGAAAAATATAAGCAGCAAGAAAATAATATCCGTCATAGACGACATATTAAATTCTGCTGTAACTTTATTTCTACCTCTAATATTCATTAAGCAGGTTCGTTTAATAAATCAAAAAATTCTGAAGCGTCTGATTCTAACTTTTGAGAAAAACGATCAATTCGTCCAACTAATTGATTGTATCCAACATACGCAATAATTCCAACAATCAATCCAAAAACAGTCGTCATCATGGCAGTATAAACTCCTTCAGACAACATACTTAAATCGATTCTAGAATTTTGTGCTTCTGCCATTTCGCGAAACGACATTACCATCCCAACAACCGTACCAAGGAAACCAGTCATAGGACCGGCTCCTGATAAAGTTGCTAATACGTTTACGTTTTTCTCTAATTTATAAATCTCTTGTTTTCCCGCATTTTCCATTGCCATATTGATATCATCAATTGGTTTTCCAATACGAGAAATTCCTTTTCCAATCATACGTGCTGCCGGAGTATTAGCCGATTGACATAACATACGCGCGTTATCGACCTTTCCTTGAGAAAGCAACAATTTTATTTGTGACATAAAATTATCGTCTGATTTAGTAAAATTCCGTATCGCAAACAAACGTTCTAAATACATATAAATGGTAAAGAACAACATGATGAAAATAATCACCATGATTGTTTGACCAATAATACCACCACTAAAAATGATACTAAACAACGAAGTTTCTGATTTTGTTACCACTTGTTCAGTTGTTGCTGCTGCATTACTTAAAGTATCTGCCACTGCTGCAACGTTTGTTTGTAAAAGGTAAGACATAAATGAATCTTTATTTAAACTACACTAATTGTTTTAAAGCGTTTTCGAAAGCTGCTGCCGAAACGTTTGTTTTTCCTGGATTGATTGCATGAACATTTTCAATAGCTTTTCTGATAACATTCGATGTATCTTCAAAAATTTCTTGATCGATAATAGAAACTTCTTTTTCCATTAAATAAGCAAAAACACGCGCCATTCCGCAGTTTGAAATGAAATCAGGAATTAAGCTGATTTTTGAATCAACATATTCCATAATTGGACCGAAGAAAATTTCTTTATCAGCAAATGGTACGTTTGCTCCACAAGTAATTACTTCTAATCCTGAATTGATCATAGCATCGACCTGATCTTTTTGAATTAAACGAGAAGCTGCACAAGGTGCAAAAACTTCCGCTCCGATTGACCAGATTTTTTCATTGATTTCAGCAAAAGGAATCATATTGTCTGCTACTAAAGTGTTTCCTTTTTTATTTAAGAATAATTGTTTTACTTCTTCAAAAGAATATCCTTCTGGATTTAAAATCCCTCCGTCGCGATCAATAATTCCAACGATTTTAGCTCCCATTTGTGCAAAATAGTAAGCTGCCGCAGCTCCTACATTTCCAAATCCTTGAATAATTACTTTTTTACCTTTTACATCACCTCCATAAACAGAATAAAAATGATATACGGCATAAGCAACTCCAAAACCAGTAATTAAATCTCCTACTGCAATTTTACTTTCTGCACTTGGCGTATAATCTGGGTGTGTAACTTCTTTCGAAACACCTTCACGTAACTGATTTATACGGTTCATTTTTTGATCTTCTGTTGCATTGAAATGTCCATTAAAAACACCTTCTTGCGGATGAAGTAAACCATATTCTCTTGTAATTGGAATTACTTCGTGCATTTGATCAACATTTAAATCTCCGCCTGTTCCGTAGTAATTTTTCAACAATGGAAAAACCGCTTTAAACCAACGACGTAAAACTTCGTCTTTACGCGGATCGTTCGGATCAAAATTAATTCCAGATTTTGCACCACCAATAGCCGGTCCTGCAACTGTAAACTTAACCTCCATTGTTTTAGCCAAAGACAAAACCTCGTTCATGTCTAATCCTTTACGCATACGAGTACCGCCACCGGCAGCTCCGCCACGTAATGAATTGATTACCGTCCATCCTTCAGCTTCTGTTTCTGAATCTGACCAATGGAAAACAACCTCAGGTTTTTTGTCTTCGAACTTCTTTAATAAATCTTTCATTTTAGTTTAGTTTATATTCTCCACAAATATAATTGAATCCTTACCAAATAAACAATTACTTATTTGATAAAATATTAGAGCTTATTTAAAATATATATAATAATTTGTTTAGACTTCTTTTTGGCTCCTTCAGCGTTAAATTTTTCATCAGAGCACCCAACTATGATTACAAAATTTGCCTTGAATCGCTCAAAAATAACTTCTAAACATTTTTACAATATAAATTTAAACAAACTCAATTAAAAATAATTCCCGAACAATGATCTTTACTTGCTCCGGTTACGCTACTTAAAACATTTATTTTGTTCGTTATTCGTAAAACGCCTAAAAAAGCAAAAATAATAGCTTCTTTAAACTCAATCAATTCTTTAGAACCTAATTCAACTTGCGTATTCGAAAGATAAGATTGAATTCTATTGATTAAATAACGATTATATGCACCACCGCCGGTTATTAATAAACGTGACTTTTTGTTTTTTATTACACTCGAAATTTGAAAAGCCATATGTTCTACCAAAGTTGCCAAAATATCGTGATCCGAAATTTTATATCGATTTATTAAAGGTAAAAACAATTCATTTACTTGCTCTATTCCCAATGATTTTGGTCCTTTTTGATGATAGAATTCCAAATGATTCAATTTATCAAATAAATCTTGATTAACTGTTCCTTGCTCGGCTAACTTTCCTTCATCATCATAATCCTTGCCAATTTTCTGACTAAAATGATTTAAAAGTGTATTAATCGGACAAATATCAAAAGCGATTCGATTTCCATTTTCTTCAAACGAAATATTAGAAAATCCACCTAAATTCAAACAATAATCAAATTCCGAAAACAACAATCGATCTCCAATCGGAACAAGCGGCGCTCCTTGTCCGCCTAATAAAACATCCTGAACTCGGAAATCGCAAACAAACGGAATCGAAACCAAATCGGTTATAATAGGTAGATTTCCAATTTGAAGCGTAATTCCATTTTCGGGCTGATGCAAAACGGTATGTCCGTGCGAAGAAATAAAATCCAAATCGTTCAAGTTATTTTCTAATAGAAACGAACTCAACGTTTCGGCCAACATATACGTATAATCGATATTTAAAAGATGAAGATCGGTTTCGTTTAAATGAATTGCATTTTGTAATTTATTAATCCAATCTATCGTATAAGGAATCGTTTTTCCTAGAACGAAATCATAATTCCATTTATTATTTTTAAAGGTAAATTCAACAACGGCGCAATCAATTCCGTCTAATGAAGTTCCAGACATAACGCCCAAAACTTTATATTTTTCTATTTTCATATTTAAAAGTAGTCATATTTTTTGAATTTTTATCAATATTCGAGTATATTTGAATCGAAAAATAAATTATGTTTATAAAAACAAAATAATACATGGATTTTAAATTAACTGAAGAGCAATTGATGATTCAGCAAGCAGCGCGCGATTTCGCTCAAACTGAATTATTACCAGGAGTTATTGAACGTGATGAGCACTCTGTTTTTCCGGCTGATGCAGTAAAAAAAATGGGAGAGCTAGGATTTTTAGGTATGATGGTTGATCCAAAATACGGAGGATCGGGATTAGACAGTGTTTCGTACGTTTTAGCGATGGAAGAAATTGCTAAAGTTGATGCATCTGCTGCTGTTGTTATGTCTGTTAACAACTCGTTAGTTTGTGCTGGTATGGAAAAATATTGTTCTCAAGAACAAAAAATGAAATATTTAGTGCCTTTGGCACAAGGTGATGTAATTGGTGCTTTTTGTTTATCTGAGCCGGAAGCAGGTTCCGACGCTACTTCTCAAAAAACTACAGCTGTAGATATGGGAGATTATTATTTGTTAAACGGTACAAAAAACTGGATTACAAATGGTAGTACAGCTTCTACTTACTTAGTAATTGCACACACACATCCAGAAAAAGGACATAAAGGAATTAATGCTTTCATCGTTGAAAAAGGATGGGAAGGTTTCGAAATTGGTCCGAAAGAAAAGAAAATGGGAATCCGCGGATCTGATACGCATTCTTTAATGTTTACTGATGTTAAAGTTCCTAAAGAAAACCGTATTGGTGAGGATGGCTTTGGTTTTGCCTTTGCTATGAACGTTTTAA
Organism: Flavobacteriaceae bacterium UBA3339; assembly: GCA_002360925.1. Lineage (GTDB taxonomy): Bacteria > Bacteroidota > Bacteroidia > Flavobacteriales > Flavobacteriaceae > Flavobacterium. The sequence goes on from DERN01000013.1 coordinate 6,745, forward strand.
ACGGTGGGCGTATTGGTATTGCATCGCAAGCTTTAGGTATTGCACAAGGAGCTTACGAATTGGCTTTAAAATATGCAAAAGAGCGTAAAGCGTTTAAAACTGAAATCATTAACCACCAAGCTGTTGCTTTTAAATTAGCAGATATGGCTGTAAATATTACGGCTGCTCGTATGTTGTGTTTTAAAGCTGCTGCAGAAAAAGATAACGGAGAAGATATTTCTATTTCTGGTGCTATGGCAAAATTATTTGCTTCTAAAACGGCTATGGATACTACAATTGAAGCTGTTCAAATTCATGGAGGAAACGGTTATGTAAGCGAATACCATGTTGAACGTATGATGCGTGATGCAAAAATCACTCAGATTTACGAAGGAACTTCTGAAATTCAAAAAATCGTAATTTCAAGAGGTATCGCGAAATAATAAAAAATCAATATCTTTATAAAAAGACTATCTTTTAAGGTAGTCTTTTTTATTTTAGTAAAAACTTTGATATGACAACCGAACAAAATCTAAAAATAAAACTAACGTTTGGATATATCCTTTTGGTACTTATTTTCTCTTTATCGATTCTTTATATTTTACATGAAATGAAATCGCTTCGAGTTTCGAAAGATGATATATTGATCGAAAACACGAAAGTAATCCAACTAAGTAATGCGATAAGCGATTTGTACGCAACCGAAAATACAAGCCGACTTGCATTGCTTTCGTACAAACCAAAAGACGCTCAAAAGTATCATCAACAGTTAGATTCGTTGATTGTTAAGATTAATCAATTAAAGAAAGATAATCTGCAAAACGAAGCTTTACAAAACAAAGTAGATACGATTATTGATCTCATTCAATTAAAACGATTAACGTTTGATCAAGTTCGAGATGTTCAGCAGAAATATCAAAAATCGGAAGCATATGTTCATGCGCAAACCGAAATTAAAAAAATTCAAGCTTCGGATAAAACCATTACGATTGATACCATTGTAGAAAAAGTGGGTTTATGGGAAAAGATTACGACTAAAAGAGAAAGCCAGCAAAAACAACGTTTAAAGGAAGAAAACGAAAAGATTGTTTCTAGACAAAAAAGTTATTTAGATAGTATAAAAAAAGCAACCGAAAATGTTTTAACCAAAGCCCGAAAAAAGGAAGATAAATTATTACAAGATTATTATAGAAAAGAAGCGCTTTTAATAAATCGAAATCAAGAATTAAGCAAACAGCTTGGTACTTTACTTTCTGAAATAGAAAAGATTATTTTACAAAATTCGGCTGAAAATTACGAAGCTTCAAAAAAAATCGTAGACGATGTAAGTGATAACATTGCCAAAATGGGAATTATAATTTCGATTATTGCCTTATTTTTTGGTTTAATTGTTTTACGCGATTTAAACAAATCGTCGCGTTATAAAAGAAAACTGGAAGAACTAAATTTAAAAATGGAGAATTTGGTTGAACAAAAAAGCTTTTTAATGGCAACAATTTCGCACGATATGGTTTCGCCAATTAATTCTTTAATGGGATTTTCTACCTTATTACAGAAAAATCTTAAAACAGAAAAACAGAAGGAATATCTTACAAACATTCAACAATCGACCAATTATATAAAAAATATGGTCGACGATTTGTCACTTTTTTCAAATTTGGAGTTCAATAATATTAAAATCAAAAAATCGAAATTCAACTTTAAAGAAATTGTTTGCGGGATTTTAAATAATTTAAAAGTAAACGCCGATCGAAAAAACATCGATCTTGTTTTTGAAATTGACGAAAATTTAAATCAGGATTTTAATTCTGATCCTTATCGAATTCAACAAATCCTAACAAATGTAATTTCTAACGCCATAAAATTCACGCACAAAGGAAGTGTAAAAATACAGGCGAAAAAAGACAAAAACAAAGTCAAAATCCAGATTATCGATACCGGAATTGGAATGAAACTTGAAAATAAGGAAGAATTATATAAAGAGTTTTTTCAGGCGCATGATACAAACGAAACCATATATGGCGGATCTGGATTGGGATTAAATATTACAAAACGTTTAATCGATTTATTACATGGTTCTATAACTTTTGAAAGCGAATTAGGAAAAGGTACAACTTTTTATATCGAAATTCCGATTACTGAATTTGAAGAAATAGAAACTAAAAAATCAGAAATTATTGAATACGACAATGAAAAGAAACTTGAGAATAAACGTATTTTAGTTATCGATGATGATCCGCTTCAACTAAAACTTTTAGAAGAAATTTTTGTTAATAAAGTGAAGAAAATTACGATGATTGAAGACGGAAAACTTGCAAAAGAAATTTTACAGAAAGAAACTTACAATTTAATCGTAACCGATATGCAAATGCCGCATTACAGCGGTTTAAAAGTAATAAAAGATATTCGTTCGTTAAAAGGATACGAAAAAACACCTGTTATTGCGTTAACCGGAAAAATTGATTTTGACGACAACGAATACAAGAATTTAGGTTTTAGCATGTATCTTAAAAAACCTTTGAATATTAATACATTGTACAATGTAATTTACAAATTGCTTCGAGTTAAAACACCAAAAACTGAAAACACAACAAATGAAATTATGACAGAAAGTTTAAAATATCATCATTTTGATCTTACTGATTTGTACAATTTATTAGATAATGATCAAGATGCAGTAAACGAAATTCTTGTTACGTTTATCGAAAATGCTTCAAAAGATTTAGATAAACTTTCGATTGCTTTTCAGAATCAAAATCTTGAAGATTTAAAAAATACAGCACACAAAATGCTTCCTATGTTTAGACAATTAAAAATGAATGAAGCTGTAGAAAGTCTTCTTCAATTAGAACGAAATACAGATGTACTTTCTTTAGAAGAAATCGAAAAGGAAATAATAATTACGTCAGAAAAAGTTAAAGAATATTTGAAGGAATTACAAAAAGTGATTCACACAAAGAAAGATAAATAATGGAGTTTTAATCATAAAAAAGGTTCGAACAAATGTTCGAACCTTTTTTATAAATCGTCTTCTAATTCTTCTATTTCAGTAAGCTCGTCGAGTTGTTTTTTTGGCGCAATTCCATACTTTAATAATTGATTGGTTTGCGATAAAACGTTTCCTCTTCCTTCCTTTAATTGATTTTGAGCTTTCATAAAAGAATCTTGTGCTTGTTGCAATTGCTTTCCAACTTGTTCAAAACTCTTTACAAACAACACGATTTTATCATAAACTTTTTCGGCTTGTTTAACAATTTTTTGAGCCGATTTATCTTGTTTATCACGATTCCATAAATCAACTATTAGTTTTAAACAAGCAATTAAATTCGTCGGACTAATTAATAAAATTCGTTTTTGATACGCATTATTCCACAAATCAGGATCTTGTTGAATGGCTAATAAATACGCAGGTTCAATAGGAATAAACAACATTGTAAAATCTAATCCATTTACTAATTGATGATAATCTTTCGAACTTAAATCATCGATATGCGAACGAATCGCTTTTAAATGTTCGTTTACAAAAAGCTGTTGTTCTTCTTTCAAATCTGCATTGCAATATGCTTCGTAAGCATTTAACGAAACCTTAGAATCTATAACGATGGAACGATTTCCGGGCAAATCGACAATAATATCGGGTCGAACATTTTTTCCTTCGTTATTTACTAAATTATTCTGAACTCGATATTCGCGATCTTTTAACAAACCTGATTTTTGCAGAATACTTTCTAAAATCATTTCGCCCCAATCGCCTTGTTTTTTGTGATTCGTTTTTAACGCATTCACCAAGTTGTTTGCTTCGGTACTAATTTTATTGGTTTGCGACATTAATTCTTTAATACGTTCGTCTAACGAAAAACGTAATTTCGATTCTTTATCATAAGTTTCTTCGACTTGTTTTTTAAAATTGAAAATATTTTCGTTCAGCGGTTGCAAAATCGCTTCCATATTTTTCTTGTTTGAAATTGTAAACTTATCCGATTTTTCTTCTAAAAGTTTTTGAGCAATTGTTTCGAATTCTAAAAGAGACTTTTTGTGTAATTCATCACGCTCTTTTTTATAATTTTCAAGAAGATTATTTAAAGTAGAATTTTGCGAAACGAGATCCATTTTCTCCAAAATCAACTCATCGTATTTCAACTTTTCTGTTTGAATGATTTCTTTTAAATTTAAAACTTCTTGCTTCAGAAAATCAGATTGAGATTCATTAACCTTATTTTGTCCGAACCATTTTTGAACTTCGTTTTGTAATTCTTTATTTTGAATCAGTTCTTTATTTAATTGATTTTGCAATTGAATAGACAGTTCTTGAAAATGTCTTTTTTCTGTACTAATATTTCGATTTTTTAATATAAAAATCAAACTTGCAAGTAAGATTCCAATTAAAAAACCAATCAATAAAAAAACAATAGTTAATTCCATATTTACTCTTTTTGTCAAATTTAACAGAAACTCACGACATATTATGTCATTTAATTTTACTCATAAAAAAACCTTCTCTAAAAAGAGAAGGTTTAAATATAAATTTATTGTTTTCTTAGAAAATATAACGAGCTGTTACACCTCCATTAAAATAAGTTCCGTTGTAATAATCGTAAGCTTCAACCACATGAAAAGTTGGTCTGATGTCAGCAGAAAACACAAAGGGAGCATTTTTAAGTTTATATTCTACGCCACCAGTTGGATAAATCCCTAAGTTAAATCCTGAATAATAATCATTTTTTGAAAATGAATTCGAAGCTACTAATCCACCTCCAACGAACCATTTGAACCCTTCGATTTTAGAAATAGGAAAATGATGTTGGTACGTTCCAGCCAACGAAACATTAGTCCAATCGGCATAAGGATGAGAATAAGGACGAATTCCTAAATCGAATTCTAAAGCTCCTGGTTCTGTAATAAACGTTTTGAAAGATGCAGCAACCACATCGTAATAACCAGAACCCAATCTAAGACCAATTGAATTTTTGTAATCTTGAGCCGTAGCAAATTGCATTGCAAATAAAGCAGCAACACTTAAAATAATCTTTTGCATAATCTATTTTTATTTTTAACAAACTTACGAAATATTATAGATAGTTAAAAAGTGATGTGATAATTTAAACAATCGTTTAATTTATTTTTTTTGAATATTTTTTTCCATAAAAAAAAGTCTGCTTTTGCAGACTTTATATTCATTTTAAAACTTCATTTTCTGTATTCGTATTGCGTTTAATATCGCAAGTAAAGCAACTCCTACATCCGCAAAAACTGCTTCCCACATAGTTGCAATTCCACCTGCACCAAGCGCTAAAACAATTCCTTTAACAACAAAAGCCAATGTAATATTTTGCCAAACTATTTTTTTTGTTTGTTTTCCAATATTAATCGCTAATGGAATTTTACTTGGTTTATCGTCTTGAATTACAATATCGGCTGTTTCAATCGTTGCATCACTTCCTAAACCGCCCATTGCAATTCCCACGTCGCTTAAAGCCACAACTGGCGCATCGTTTACGCCATCGCCAACAAAAGCAACACTTTCATTTCGAGCCTTAATTTCTTTTACTTTATTCACTTTATCTTCCGGAAGTAAATCTCCAAAAGCCTGATCGATTCCTAATTCTTTGGCAACAAAATCTACAACAGTCGATTTATCTCCGCTTAACATTGTTGTCTTAACTCCTAATTGATGAAGTTTGTCAATTGTTTGTTGTGCGTCTTGTTTAATACTGTCGGCAATTGTAATGTATCCAGCAAACTTTTCGTCAAAAGCAATGGCAATAACTGTATAAACAATGTTTTTTGGATCGATATCATACGAAATATTGAATTTGTCGAGTAATTTGAAATTTCCTACTAATAACTCTTTTCCGTTTATCGAAGCTTTTAAACCATGTCCGGCTATTTCTTCCGTATTTTCTAACTGAATTGAATGATCGATTTCGCCAACAAATTCATGAATTGCGGTTGCCACAGGATGCGAACTTAAACTTTCGATTACATTAACCATTTTCAATAATTCGTCTTTATCAAAATCAGGTTTAATGCGAACTTCCTGAACTTTAAAAACTCCTTCAGTCATTGTTCCGGTTTTATCCATTACCACATTCTGAATTTCGGCAATCTTATCTAAGAAATTACTTCCTTTAAATAAAATTCCGTTACGGCTTGCAGCTCCAATTCCACCAAAATATCCCAAAGGAATTGAGATTACCAAAGCACAAGGACAAGAAATCACCAAAAAAATCAAGGCGCGATACAACCATGTTTTAAAAATATAATCTTCGACAAATAAATAAGGAACCAAACAAATCGCAATTGCCAAGAAAACAACAATTGGCGTGTAAATTCGAGCAAATTTTCGAATAAATAATTCGGTTGGTGCTTTTTGAGAAGTCGCATTTTGAACTAGTTCTAAAATTTTACTCAATTTACTATCTTCATATTCTGTCGTTACTTTTACTTGCGCAACCGTATTTAAATTGATCATTCCTGCCAAAACCACTTCGCCTTTTCGCTTAGTATCCGGTTTACTTTCGCCAGTAAGAGCCGATGTATTGAAAGAAGCATTTTCTGAAAACAATTCTCCGTCTAAACCTAATTTTTCTCCGGGTTTTAACTGAATAATACTTCCAACTTCAACATGCTCTGCTTTTACAACTTTTGGCTGATTATCTTCTAAAATAGTAACTTCATCAGGACGTTGATCGATTAATGCTTTTATGTTTCCTTTAGCGCGCGAAACCGCTAAATCCTGAAAAGTTTCTCCAACAGAATAAAATAACATAACAGCAACTCCTTCTGGATATTCGCCAATTGCGAATGCTCCGATTGTAGCGATACTCATTAAAAAGAATTCGGAAAAAACGTCTTTTTTTAAGATGCTTTCCCAAGCTTCTTTCAAAACCGGAAAACCAACCGGAATGTAAGCTAAAGCGTACCAAATAATTCGTATCCAACCTGAAAACCATTCAGGTTTTACTAAGAAATCAAATCCTAAACCGATCATTAAAACAATAAACGAAATAATGGAAGGAAAGAACATTTTTAAGATTCCTTCTTTCGTTGTCGGTGCTTCGCCATGATTATGTCCATCGTGTTCGGAATGAATTTCGTTAGATGAAGTATTTTTTTCTTGAGCTGATGTGATTTCTTCTGTACTGCAACAATGTTTTGACATATATTAAGACTGTTTATCGCAATTAAACTTCTTTTTCTAAATGTTATTCATGAAGTTTATCTAAAAACAATTAAATATTTTATCTGAATAACCTTTCTGCAAATTACGAAATTCTTCTGTAGGAATAGGTATTTCGTACAACATTATTTATAATTGATTTAAATAGTAAGAAAGAGTATCCTATTAAATTGAACAAATAAAAAAACCTTCTAGAATTAATATCTAAAAGGTTCTGTTTTTCTTATTCAAAACTATATTCTTTATACTCCACTTCGTCTGTTTTTAACAAATAAACAACCTGCCCATTGCTTTGCATAATTAAAGTGTCTTTTGTTTCTCCGAATCGATAAGGAAGTTGAAATTCCTGATAATAATCAAAATATTTATTTCCATATTCATCTTGATGTAATGACCTTATAAACTTGTCATCATTATACCAATAAAGTCTTTCTCGCTTATTAAGATAATATCCTACTTCTTCATTATCTTGACTTTTATTTAGAAATCGTAAATACATATTATCCATAAATAAGATTTCATCTAAACCAATTCCTGCAACATTTCCATTATTTATTACAGCTTCGTCGTTAGGTTTTTCTTTATCAGATTTATAAAAACCTTTTAGTTGCCAAAATCCTTTTAAATCTTCAGACTTTGGTTTGTTTTTGTATTCCTTAATTTTGTCTTCAACTTCGTCTTTATCACAACTTACCAACAATAAAGCCGCAACGAATAGAATTATCTTTTTCATAAATATAAGTTTAAGCAACAAATATATTCAATTATTGCGCGAAGTAAAATGGTTTGAATTTTAAAAAACAATATAATAAAAAAACGCCTGAATAATTCAGGCGTTTTTTTCTATTTCTCTGTTTTTAGTAGGTGTCTAATAACCGTTTCGGCACTGTGCAGACCAAATAAACAAGGCATCCAACTGTTGGTTCCAAAAAACGATTTTTTAAAATTGGTTCCGTCAGTCATTTTTAAACTGCTTTCGTCAGGTTTTTCTAATGAAAAAACAGCTTTTACTCCACTGCTCACTCCCATTTTTCGTAAACGTTTTCGAATTACTTTTGCAAGCGGACAAACATCAGTTTTACTAATATCTTTTACAACAACTTTACCTGCAATCATTTTTCCGCCAGCTCCCATATTCGAAATAACCTTAACTCCTTTCTTTTTTGCAGCTACAATTAAATTCAATTTTGGCGTAATACTATCAATACAATCTAAAACGTAATCAAAATCGTTTGTTACGATTTCATAAGCTCGTTCTGGCGATAAAAACTCCTGAATACTTGTAAGATTAAGCTCTGGATTTATATCCAATAAACGCTCAGCCATTAATTCAACTTTTGGTTTTCCAACTGTCGAATGCAACGCTGGTAACTGTCGGTTAATATTGGTAATGTCAACGGTATCTCCGTCAACAATTGTCATGTTTCCCACTCCGGCTCTTGCAATAAACTCGGCTGCAAATGAGCCAACTCCGCCTAATCCGACAACCAAAACATTGGCGTTTTTTAAAATTTCAATTCCTTCTGGTTTAAATAATAATTCTGCTCTTTCTTGCCAAACAGCCATTTAATTAATGATTTGTGTAATGTTCTTCGATCGAAAAATCGGTTCCGATTACGGGTTAAAAACTCTAATATAATTTTCGGTAATTATAAATCTTACATCTTTGTTTAAGATGCTTTCGGCTTTGTTGTACACATCAAAAATCGTTTGTTCCATTGTATCGGTTTCTAAAAAAAGTCGATCTAAAGGAACAGTTTTAAGTACTTCTCCTAAATCGGGATTTAGCAACAAATATTTTCCAAATGATAAATAAAAACCATTATTTAAAAGACTTTGAGCTACTTGTTTGTTTTTTGAAAATCCGTGAATGATTAATGGAACCGTTAAGTTTAATTCTTTTTTTATCTCGATTAGTTCTTGATATGCCGCAACGCAGTGCAAAACTACAGGTTTTTTATATTTTTCTGCTAAAAGTAATTGCGGAATAAATACTTTTTTTTGGATTTCGATCGAAGTTTCGATTCGTTTATCTAATCCGCATTCGCCAATTGCTTTACAGTTAGATAAATGAACGTATTTTTCAATTAATTCTAATTGCTCTCCTAATTGATTTTCATCTAAATACCAAGGATGAATTCCGACTGAAAAAAAAGGCAAATTGCTATCTACTTCATCAGGAAATTGATTGACCAATTCTACGATTTCTTCATTGTCCGAAAACTTATGTGTATGAATATTGTAATACATTTTCTAATATTTTACTCCGACATCTACCGATTGATTAATCAAGTTCACAAAAGGTGTAATTGGACATGAATATCCGTGAGAATACGCACAATACGGATGATAAGCTAAATTGAAATTTAAAGTGATTTCGGTTGCATTCTTCGGAATTTTCAAATCGATATATCTTCCTTGTTCCGCCGTAAATTCTCCGTTTGTAAAATCTAAAAAAGGTAAAAAATAAGAATCTTCAAAACCTTCTTTTTCACTTAATGCAATATTTTGATACACTTCTAGTTGCTCTTTTTGTCCAAATAACTCGAAATGTAAAATAGCAAAACGTCTGTAATCTTGTTGTCTTTTTCCGGTTGAAGCCATTTTAAAAACAGGTTCGTTTTTTAGATATTCGATTTTAGCTTTAACAATATAATCTTCTGAAAAAGGGAAGAAATTTATTCCAATAAAATCGTTTAACTCTTCTGTATTTAAAGGAGTTGTATCTGGATTCACATAGAATTCTTTCAAGTCGTCTTGATACTTTAACACTTCATCTTTAGAATGTTGAGAAAAAGTTAAACTTGTTGATAGTAGAAAAAACATTAATAAACTTCGCATGTTATTTTTTTTCAAAAGTACCATTTATTTTTAATCAACTTTAAACATTTAACGATATGAAAGGATTAAAAACAATAGGCTTTTTAGTAGCTTTTTCATTAATTCATTTTGCAAATTTTGCACAAGAAAATTCTAAAACACCATTTTCGGAAAATTTTGAGACTACTTTTTCGATCGAAGTAAATGCCGACAGTTCTTTAGATGATTTAACACAAATCGAAAAAATGTTGAAAAATGATTACAATGCAACGATTGTATTTGAAGACGTAAAAATTGTAGACAAAAAGATTATCGCTTTACGAATGAAATTACAAAATGGAAATCAATCGTTTATGAAATCCATTAGCAACTCAAATACGCCAATTGATTCTTTTAAAATTAACTTAAAAGAAATTGCAAAGAATCAATATTATATTTCGATTGAGGACGAAAATGCTTTAAACAGTTTTAATTTCTTTGGGAGAAATTCAGAAAACATGTTTGGAACGCAACAAATAGAAACCGATTTCTTTAAAATGAGCGATGAAATGAGTAGTCTTTTTAAAGAAATGGACGCATCACAAAAACGTTTCCGTAATCTTTTTAATGATTTACAAACCGATACAGAAGCAAAAAAGAAAGTTATTGAAAACAACGGCGGTTCAAGTACCTCCATTATATCAAAAGAACAAAATAAATAACTATACTTTACGTTTCAATTAAAAACAAACAAATTATGAAACAGTATTTTATAGTTGCATTTATTCTTTTCGGATTTTACACAAATGCCCAAAATCAAGATGGAACTTCTTTAATTGAAAAACAAAAAAAAACCAAAAAAGAAACTCGTGCCGTTATGGTAGAATTAAGTGGCTCGAATACTTATTTTTCCATTTCCGGAACTACTTCTTTAAACGATTTAAAAAATATTGAAAACAGTGCAAAAGATTTTGGAATAGAATTGACTTTTGTTAATGAAAAATTTAATCGTAACCAATTAGAATATGTAGAAATGATGATTTTCAATAACAATAAATGGGAAACTTTTACATTTGGTTCTGAAAAACTTAAAATGCTACCTTTTATTTTAGCGCTACACAATACTTATAGTAAGAATGCAGTTTCTAAAACGCTGGTTATTAAAAACAACAAGAATAATTTGACAAATTTTAAGAAAGAAGAAATTATCGAAATTATTTAATTTAGAAAGACCTTTTATCTTAAAGGTCTTTTGTAATTTTATAAAAAATAGGTTATGAAAAAATATCTTGTTTTAGCAGGAATTGCTTTGCTTTGTGGCTGTAATTCGAAATCGCAGGAAACAAATTTTATAGAGATTTTTAGTTTAGATAAAGATCATTCCGAAGTTTCGGGAATGGTTTTTCATCATGAAACACAAAAATTATGGATGTTACAAGACAAAGGAAATCCTTCTGAATTATATGTTTATTCGCCCGAAGGAACTTTTGAAAGAACCATTACATTAATCAATCAGGAAAATACCGATTGGGAAGATTTATCGCAAGATACAAACGGAAACTTGTATATTGGAAACTTTGGGAACAACAAAAATGATCGAAAAGATTTACGTATTTTAAAATTAAATTCAGATGAATTAACGAATCAATCAGCAAATGTTTCTCAAATTACAACGTTTCATTATGAAGATCAAAACGATTTCCCTCCTAAAAAAGGAAACTTAATGTACGATTGTGAAGCTTTTGTGGCAACCAATGATGCGTTTTATCTGTTTACTAAAAATCGTTCAAAAGGATTCGACGGAACATTCTACGTTTATAAAGTTCCGAACAAAACAGGAAATTTCGAAGCTAAAAAAATAGCGACTTTAAACAGCGGAAATAAATATAGAACTTCGGCAATTACCGGAGCTTCCATCAATAAGGAAGAAAATAAAATTGCTTTAGTTACGCACAATAAAATTTTACTGATCCCTTTTAATGGAGATTCGTCTTTTACGCAGCAAAATATTTCTACGATCGAATTAGGACACGAATCGCAAAAAGAAGCCGTCGCTTTTAAAAATGAAAAAGAAATTTACATTGCCGACGAAAACGAAAAAGGCGGAAATAACGGAAAAGTTTATATCTTGGGTTTAAATTAAAACTTAAACCCAAGACCAAAATTCAATAATATTTTTTCTTCTTTACTTGCAAAAGCACCAATATGCGCGCTAAACGAATCTAAAGCATTTAACCACAAACCGCCTCCATAACTTTGGTGCCATTTATTGTTTTCATCAAAATCGCTCCAAACTTTTCCAATGTCGTAACCTGCATAAATTCCGTATGACAACGGAATTAACGAATTATTGATTTGTTGCATTTTAAAACGTAAATCCTGACTGGTTACAAAAGCAGCATCGCCGATAAAACGCTGTTGACGAAATCCTCTTAAACCGTTATTTTGCCCGATTGAAGCAGCTTGATAGAAATGATAATCGTTTCCAAAAACCTTTTCAACCAAATACGAAGACGACCAAGTTAATTTTTTATTCTGCGTAAACGGAACTACAAAATTCAATTTAGAACGCAAATATTGATTGTTTTGATTAAAATCGTCTGTTAAAAATCGAGTTCCGAATAAAAACGAAAAAGCCAATCCTGTTGTAGGTTCAGACGAACTATCGTAATTCTCGAATTCATATTGCAAACGTGCTCCGGCATAATTTGTTCGATCGTACGAATCATTTAAATCGGTAATTAATTGTTCATCAATCAAACGATTATTAGTTTTTTCAATCTTTGTCGATTCATACGTTGCGCCAACCAAAAAGGAACTTCCGTTTCGTCCTTTCCATTCGTACGAAGGTTTTAATTCGAATTGAGAAGTACGCACACGATAATAATTTCGTTCAAAGGCTTCGTGATCGTATGTTTCAAGATTTTCTTTTCCAAAAAAGTTTCTCGAAAAGTTAGAAGAAGTCGCCAAAGCTTCGATGTTTATAAAACCAGAATTCGAATAATCTTTAAAGCTTCCTTTGTAAGTTGCGATAAATCCTGAAGTGGCAAAATCGAATTTTGCGCCAAGCTGATGTTTTTGCGAATACGGATTTTGATTAAATTTATTAACCACATACGAACCGTTAATTCCCAACATAACGCCGTTGTCTTTGTTATAACCAATGTTTGGTAAAAGCGAGAAAATATTGATCGGCGTTTTTCTGTAATCGTATTGATTTAACGCATATTGATCGCGCAAAACAAAACGAGCATTTCCTTTATTTTTAAGCGTATTGTTTTTCGATTTGTAATCAAAAACAGTAACTGCATTTTTAGATTGAATATCGTAAACATCGTTATTTCGTCCGCCGATAATTTTTAATTTAATAGGCGATTTTTCTCCTTCAACTACAATTTCATCGTCGTCATCTAAAGCGTAAACCCAAATTTCTTTAGTCGATTTTGGAAGATATGTATAACTCGCCGTTAAAACTTCGCCTGTTTTTTTGTTTCTAAAATGATCGATTGTTATTTTATCTGTCGAAGTTTTAATAATGAATTTATCTTTTTTATTTGTTCCAGCTACGATTCCATATTTAAATAATTCGTTGTAATAAGTTTCAGAAAAATCGACTAATTTAGATCGTCTTGCTTTTAGAATCGATTTTATTTCATTTGTATATTGATCTTTTATTTCTTGTGGTAAAAGATTAAAAGTTTCTTCAATTACTTCATCATTAATAGATTCTACAACTTGCTGAGCCGTTTTTTTCCAATCTAAAACCGATGTGCTTTGCAAAAAGATTTTATCTAACGGAAAAGCCGATTTTGTTATCCAACGCGGATTTGCAAAATCTTCGGTATAATTCTGCATATGTCGTAAAGCGGGAAGTTTGTTCAATAAATGCAATAAATTTCCGTCTAATTTAGCAAAAGCCTGGTCGCGATCTCTTGGAATTGGCTGATAAATTACTTCGTTCCCTTTTTTCTTTTCTGTCCAACGCCATTGATCTGCATGACGATCCCAATCGCCAATTAGAAAATCGAAAATACGAGCACGCAAATACATTTCGGTATCTATTTTGTATTTTTCGTCTTTCTCTAAATTCACCAAAAGATCTTCGGTACTTATAATATCATCGCCATTTCCGAACGAAGCAATTTCTTTTTGAGATTTGTGCGGACGTTCTTCTATCATATACAATTCATCGCCATACATCTCGTTATATTTTCCTAAAACATTCTGTTTTGGCACAAAATACAATTTAGGATTGGTGTGATATAGTTGAACCGCATCAGATAAATGCCCGATAATAAAAGGTGTGTACGGATGCGAAGTTGTGTAATGATCGTCGATTAAATCTAAAACCGCTGTGTTGTTTAAACGCTCTTTTACATAAGTATCTTTAAAAATTGCTGATTGTAAAAACTGCGTTGAACTTTTACGTAAACCGCGCATTACAAATTGTTTTCCTTCCGAATCTTGTAATCGTAAAGAAAGTGATTGATTTCCTCCGCCTGAAATTATCGGCGTTAATCCGCCTTCTATAATAGACAAATCGGCAACCGGAACTGTTACTTTTGTTCCGTAAACGCTGCGATAATGCTTTCCGAATAAAAAACGATGAAATCCTGATTTTTGAACTGCTTTTTCAGAATAAACCGAAGCTTTTGTTTCGGTTTGTGTTATTTCAGGATAATCCGAACTTACTTCAACTGGTGTTATAATCGTTTTTTGAAAGCTAATTTCTTCTTTTAAATCATCATTCATTGTATGGATAGTCAAATCGACCTGATTATTATCGTAAAGTTTCAATGTAGCAAAACCTAATTTTCCAACAGAATAACTTGTAAATTGTACACTTCTAGCCTCTTCGGTTTTAGAACCTGCTCCACTGATTAATTGTTTAATTCCGTCGGCTTCTATGTATTGCAAATTATGTTCGTGCCCCGAAACAAAAACTACTTGTTCCTGATTTTTTGTAATGGTTTTTAAACGATTTGTCAACATTTGGTAATATTTATGCTGCATATCGGCAGAACTTGCGCCAGTTGTTTTTCGCAGATAATTCCCAATAGTTCCCAAAATCGGAAGCGGAATGTTTTTATAAGGATATAAATGATTGCGAGCCGAAAAATATCCGCCATGCGAACCGTTCGTCAACATAGGATGATGAATAGCAACAATCGTTATTTTGTTTTGATTTTTGTTGATTAAGCTTCTAAATTCCTCAAAGAAATCTTCGCGTGTTTTAATGAAACTTCCTTCGTTAATATTTGCGTGTCTGTCCCAATTTTGAATAAACCATTCGCTGTCAATCGTAATAATTGTAAGTTTTTCATTAACATCAATTGCATCAATCGCTTCGTATTTCTTAGGAAGAAACGATTTCTTTCCCAATTTAGCTTCGATATATTCTTTCTGAGCAATTAATCCATCTAAACCGTGATACCAATCGTGATTTCCTGCCAAAAATATGGTTGAACCATCAACATATTGAGCCAAATTAATTTGTGCATCGATTTTTTGTTCTGCTAAAACTCGGTTTTTACTTGTCTCTTTCGGCATTCCTAAAGGATAAATATTATCGCCAATAAAAAGCAAAGTTTGTTTAGTGTTTTGTTCTTTTAAATATCCTTCGACCGAACTTAAAAGTTGTTGACCTTTCAGTTCATCAGCATTTCCGGCATCGCCAACAACCACGATTTCGTGCAATAAATCCCCTTTATTCTCGTTAATGATCATATCTTTCTTAAAGTCGTTTCCTATTTGTTCATGGAACGATGCACAGGCTGTCAATAAAGACACGGTAACTATTAAGAAAGTTATTTTTGTTGTATATAATTTTAATTTCATAATTTTAGCTATAAAAAATCAGTAATGGATCTTTTAAATCAAGCCGAAGCTTTCATCTTTCAATTATTCAAAGATAAGTTATCTTCAGAATATATTTACCACGATTATTTGCATACTTTACGTGTTGTAAGTGCTTTAAACGAATTGATTAAGGGTGAAAATATCTCGGAACCTGATGCTACGGAATTGCGTTTGGCTGGTTGGTTTCATGATTCGGGTTATGTTTTAGGTTCTGATAATCATGAAGAAAGAAGCTGCGAGGTTTTTAAAGGTTTTATTTCGGAAAATAATATTCAAGGAGTAAATGTTGATCTTGTTTGCCGTTTGATTCTTTCGACAAAATGCGGTCATCAGCCCGAAAATATTTTGGAAATGTGTATGCGTGATGCCGATTTTTATCATTTTACTCTTGATAATTATCCGCAAGTTTGTGGTTTACTAAAAAACGAAGTAGAAACTATTAAAAAAACACAGTTTTCGGACATTGATTGGGGAATGCAAAATTTAAAAATGCTTTCTAAACTTCATTATTATTTTACTGATTATGCAAAAGAACATTGGCAACCTAAAAAGGAGCAGAATATCTTTAAATTACACGAAAGTTTAGAAAAACTAAGTTCGGCTGAAAAAAAAGTTACGAATAAAGAGCTTAAAGAAAAAAAACTTGAAAAATTAGAGCGTCCCGAAAGAGGAATTGACACTTTGTTTAGAGTTACGCTTAATAATCATACACAATTAAGTGCAATTGCCGATAGTAAAGCGAACATTTTACTTTCGGTAAACTCAATTATCATTTCTATTACTTTAACTGCTATTATTCCAAAATTAGACAGCCCGAGTAACGCACATTTAATTATTCCGACGTTTACACTATTATTATTTAGTGTGGTAACAATTGTGGTAACGATTATGGCAACAAAACCAAAAGTAAGTTCAAAACCTATTTCAAAGGAAGATATTCAATCTCGTTCTGCTAATATTTTATTTTTCGGGAATTTCCATCAATTAGCGTTACAAGATTTTAACGACGCTATGAACGATTTAATGAAAGATCGAAATTATTTATACGACACCCTAATTAAAGATTTGTATTATTTAGGTTTAGTTTTAAATAAAAAATACAAATTATTAAGCGTTTCATACACCGTTTTTATGATCGGAATGATTGTTTCGGTTTCTGCATTTTGCTTAGCTTTTATTAGGATTTAAACATATTAAAAACAATAACCTACAACCCAACAAAATCGCTATACGAATAAATCATGAACAATTCAGGATCAAGGTTTGTATTTATGGTAATTCTAAGCGCTTCTAAATCGTTTATATCTTGTAAATCTTCTATTGTAACATGTTTTATTTCGCTTGAAAAATAGTTTTTTGTTTGTAAAAAATTCAAGTAATTGATGTATTCATTTTTTTCGACTTCATTCACATACACAATAACCAACTGATTTTCCTGAACCAAACGTTCGGTCGAATTTTTAAGTGTTGCTTTTGCTAAACGTTTCTTCATAATTTCGAAACGAATATCGTTGTTTCCTTCTACATCGAAACGTTTTTCGTCCATTCTAAATCGAATCGAAACGGCTTCGTTATAAGCTAAAATCAAACTGGTTAAATTCATGTCAAAATTCAAACTTTCTTTAATTTTTTGATGTGAAAGCACTATTTTACACATGACCTGAATTTGCCATAAACGCAAGTTGTAAAGATAAATCGTATCAAAAATTTGATTTGGCGTAATGCTATTTCCTACAAACAAATTATGCTCTACTCCGTCACTTCTAAAACGTTCGAAATAATGCGGATATACTTTTTGAATCGCAACTTGTTCTGAATCTATAATTTCGGTAATGTTCTTATTTATCGTTTGAATTGCCAAATCGTATTTTTTACGTTGATTTGAAAAACGTTGTGTTTTTTCATCTAACTGATCCATATATTTTTGAATCTGTTTTTTGAATTCACTTTTCTCTATCAACTGTAAAAATAACGGATGAATGGTTTGCGTTATATAATATTGTATTTGCGTTTCGGCTATAAATTGATGTTTTTTTAATTGATCCTGAAGAAACTTTACTTCATTAATTCGTTGATCAAAAAGTAAACTTTGGTCGTTTGGCTTTGCTATTTCTAAAATGTTAAGAATGTCTTTTAACTGTTTTCTTAAATCCGAAAGCATTGCTTTATTTCTAAAACTTGTAGAGCCTTTTATATCGGTTTCGCCATAAAGTGGGAAAACATTTTCGAACGAAATCCGTTTTAAAACAGCATCTTTTTTAATGTCTTTTGAAAAATAATAGTTCTTTGCTTCTTCTTCGAATTTCCAATTGACACTTGGATGAATTGTTGTATATTCTCGTTGAATAATGGCATCGACTTCGTTTTTTAACTCATAATAATAACGCTCAAACGTATCATTTATCAAAGGCATTACATCGTTTAATTTATTTGCATTTATGGTATTTAAAGCATACGGAATTTCGCTACTTAATTCGATATAAGCCTGAAAAGCATCGGTTTTTTTAATCGGAGCTAAAATAAAACTTCGAATATTTTGAGTTTGTAAATAATCTAAATACGGAATCCATTCCTGTTTATGGTACAATTCTAAAATATCGGTTACACAAAAATAACCTACGGTTTCTTGAACATCTTTAAAGAATTTTCGAGCAGCATTTTGTATTTCTTTAGAAATCTTTTTTCTGTACAAACAAAAAACACTTTCAAAATCAGTATGCATTGGCATATCGATAAATCCATGCGTGACATCGTTTACAAAAAAAGACCCGAACTTTAGATTGTTTAACTTAAAAATAGATCGGAATGTGTTTTGTGCCAACGAAATTTCGACTTTTTCCTGACTCGCTTTAAGAAGATTGGTTTTAATGTTCGAAATTGTATTTTCGACAGTAACATCGAACAAAGTAATAATTCCAAAACCTTTTAAAATCCAGCTATGAGGCGGAAATTTCTCTTTCCAAATATCGATGTTATTAAAACTGCGCTTCAATAATTTAATATCTTCTTGTGTAATTTCCTTTGCATCTTCTGTCGGAATCAATTCAACAAAATCTCCATTATAATTGATTCTATAATGACGAATTACGCCATTTTTATCAGGAATATCATAAAATAAAGGCTGCGACATATCGAAGTTTTCTCCGTACATGCTATTCAAAATCAAACAACAACTAAAAATGTAGTATTGATCGTTTCCGAAATCACGAATATTGATTTCGAATTCATCGCCTGCTTCTTTAATAATACTTTGAAAACGCTGAGTAAAATTGAAATTAAAGTTCTGAAAAGGCAAACTCACTGCTTTAATTTCATTATTTGTTAAAGCCGTAGGAAACAAATCGGCCAAAAGATTATGAATTAAATCTATGTTCTCGTAAATAACCTTTTTCGAAGTAATTCCGGTATAAAGTTCTGGGATTTTCGCAACTTCTTTCAATAACGATTCGGCATATTTTACCCGATAAGGCGCTGTATCATGATTCGCAATTTCTGTCAACGCATCGATTACCTTATGAAAAGAAATGACTGAATAAAACGGACTTACATCGAACTGATCAATATTTAAATTATTTACTTTAACCATCTTGAATTGTTGTTATTCAAATTTACAATGAAACTTAAATCTTTCTAAATTAAATGTAAATAAAGTTCATTTAAAAAATTTATATACCTTTGCATTTGAAATTATCTACTTGATATGACAATGACAATTCAAAATTGGTGGAACTATCTTAACCTTAATCCTTAGGGGCAGATACGTTTTACCTATTTTTAACTATAGAATATAAACCGTTGGAGCTTCCTACGGTTTTTTTATGCCCAAAATTTAAAGATCATGAAATATAGAAATCAAATAAAAGCAAAGCTGTGGCGGGTTTCCGCCTGCATCACATTTTTAAGAAACCATTTAAAACACAAACATTTACATTATTTATTTAAATTTTTTCAACATGAACACATTAAATCAAAATACAGTTAATATAATTAATACAAACGAAGAAATACTTGTTACAAACGGACAATATGGTGCTTATGGAGGCTCTTTTGTTCCCGAAGTATTACAACATAAATTAGAAGAATTAAGTTCTTTTTTTGACAATCAGGTAAAAACAAGCGAATTTAAAACAAAGTTCATTCAGCTTTTAAAAGATTACGTTGGACGACCTTCTCCTCTATTCAAAGCCGAAAACCTAAGCAAGCAATTAAATGCAACAATCTACTTAAAACGTGAAGATTTAAATCACACAGGCTCGCACAAAATAAATAATTGCATTGGACAGATTTTGTTGGCAAAACAGATGAATGCAAAAGAAATAATTGCCGAAACAGGAGCTGGACAACATGGTGTTGCCGTTGCTACAACTTGTGCTTTATTAGATATAAAATGTAAGGTTTTTATGGGAGCCAAAGACATAGAAAGACAATTGTTAAACGTAAAAAGAATGCAACTTTTAGGAGCTGAAGTCATACCAACCACTCGAGGTTCACAAACGTTAAAAGATGCTGTCGATGCTGCTTTAGAATATTATGTTACGCATCCGGAATCTTTTTATTTGTTGGGTTCGCAAGTTGGTCCGCATCCTTATCCTAAAATGGTAAGTTATTTTCAGAGTGTAATTGGAGAAGAAACTAAAAATCAGATTTTAGAAAAAGAAGGAAAATTACCCGATGCTATTTTTGCTTGTATTGGCGGCGGTTCAAACGCAATTGGAATGTTTTCTTCGTTTTTAGATGATAAAGAAGTTGAATTATTTGGAGCCGAAGGTGGCGGATTAGGAAATGAATCACAAACAGCGGCAACATTAACTTTTGGAAAACCTGCAATTTTTCAAGGAACAAAATCGTATTGTTTAATGGACGAAAAAAATAATCCGTTACCGTCTCAATCTATTGCTGCAGGTTTAGATTATCCTGGAATTTCTCCTCAACATGCTTATTTAAATGATATTAAACGAGTGACTTACAAACCTATTTCGGATCATGAAGCAATTGAAGCTTTCAGAATTCTGGCAAAAACCGAAGGAATAATTCCGGCTATAGAATCTTCTCATGCAGTTGCTTTGGCAATTAAAGAAATAAAAGATTCTCAAAAACTGGTCGTTATTAATATATCTGGTCGCGGTGATAAAGATGTTGAACGTGAATTTTAAAATCTAAAACGGAGTGCGAAAAGTATTCCGTTTTTTTAATTCCAAAACTTGAAAACTAAAAAAATAGTTTTAAAACTGCATTTACAGTTATTTAACTAAAAAAATAGTTTATATTTGTTCTGTAAAAATTTGAACAATGGAAAAACTAACAAATAAAGAAGAAGAAATAATGCAAATACTTTGGAAGATGGAAAAAGGATTTGTAAACGATATCTTAGAGAAAATGCCCGAACCAAAACCGCATTACAATACTTTATCGACCATTGTACGATTGTTAGAAGAAAAAGGATTTGTTTCGTATAAAAGTTACGGAAAATCGCATCAATACTTCCCTATTGTTTCGTTAGAAGATTATCGAGGCGAATTTGTAAAAGATTCTATTAAAAAGTACTTCGGAAACTCGGTTTCTAACTTGGTAAACTATTTTGTGAAGGAAGAAAAGCTAACACAAGATGAAATATCGGAATTAATGCAGCTTATAGAAAACAATTCAAAAAAGTAAATTATGAATCCAATTATCATGTATTTTTTAAAAGCAAACGGATTATTACTTTTCTTTTGGCTTTTTTATCGATTTTTTTTACGAAAAGAAACCTTTTACACTTCTATTCGTTGGTATTTTATTAGTGCCATTATTCTTTCGTTAGGCATTCCTTTTTTTAAATACACGAAAACGATAATTATTGAACAAGAATATGTAAACTATCAAACCGATTTGTTAGAAAACATTCCGTTCAATGCAAATATTCAACAAATAGAACCTTCATTTTGGGAAAAAATCGATTGGCAAAACATTCTTATTTACGTTATCGCTTTAATTAGTTTTTTCTTTATTATTCGATCTATTTTTCATATTACAAAGCTGTTTTTAAATATAAAACACTTAAAAAGCTTAAATAAAACCAACATTAAAATAACCACTAACCAAAAAAATGTTTACTCTTTTTATCGATGGATTGTTGTTCCGGAAAACAAAATTTCCAGTGCAGATTTCGAAATGATTTTGGCACATGAAAACATTCATCTTAACCAAAAACACACTTTCGATCTGATTTTAATTGAATTAGTTTCGTGCGTTTTCTGGTTCAACCCATTGATAAAGAAACTTCAGAAAGACATTAATACCAATTTAGAATTCATTGTTGATGAAAAAATGATTTCGAGTTTTGAACCTGTTTTGTATCAAAAAAGTCTTTTAAACGAACAAAACAATTTTTCGTTAACCTACATTAATGCTTTTAATACCAACGATTTAAAAAAGCGTATTATTCAACTAAACACCCAAAAATCAAGAAATATGAAAAAATTAAAATTCTTAGTAGCAGCACCTGTTCTCGCATCTTTCTTTATGTCATTTCAGATCGAAACCGTTACACAAATCCAAACAATTGAAGTTGAAAAAGAACTTCCTAATGATGAAAAAGAAGATTCGTTTTATGTATTAATCAATAATAAATACGACGATGCTTATTACCAAAATTTAACAAAAACACTCAAAGAAAAATACGATTTAGATGTTGTAATCGATGATTTAGATCGTAATAAAGAAGGAAAATTGACTTCAATAAAAATTGGCTGGGATAACAACAAACGTTTTCATAAAAGTGTAGGTGCCAACAATAAAGGTTTTAAAGCTTTTGAACTTCGTGTTTACAAAAACAACGATAATAAATATTTTATAGAAAAAGTTTCTGACGATGAAAATAACAACTCTTCAATTCATTATCAAGTTGAAGTAGATGCTGTCATAGAAAAAGAAAACGATCCAAGTAAATTATCATTCGATGCAGAAACTTTAAAAACAAACCGTAAAGTTTTTGACGAAGTCGTGAAAAGATATCCTATTGTTGTAGATAATATTCCGTTAACCAAAAAACAGTTAAAACAATTCGATAATTCAACGATTGAACATGTACGAATGGATTTTGATTTCGCAGAAAAAAAACAAAAAACAACTGTACACCTTTCAACAAAACCACATATTCAAGTTTCTTATAGTAATCCGGAAGAAATCTACTTAAACGGAAAAAAAGTTACTAAAAATGAATTAAGAACAAACATTGCTTCAAGAAATATAGGAGAAGATATTTATGTTTCAGAAGCTAAAGAAGTAAAAGGCTTAAATACTTTGAGCTTTGTTAATTTGGATAAAAAGAACATTTCGGCAACTGTTATTAATGAAAATGGCGTATTTGTTACAGGAAATCCTGTAGCTTATATAAATACAGATTCAAAACAAAAAACACTCTATATTGTTGATGGAAAAGAAGTTTCTTCAGAAGAAATAAACAAAACTCATCCTAATAGTATTGAAAGTATTACAGTTTTAAAAGACAAAAAAGCAATTGAAAAATACGGAGCTAAGGCAAAAAATGGTGTTCTTTTAATTACTACAAAAAAAGATAAAGAAACGTTATTACAACAAAAAAAAGAAGCCTTAAAAGCAAGAGAATTAACAGTTAAAGAAAGAAAAGAACTAACCGAAAAACAAAAAGAACAAATAGTTCTACGAAAAAAAGAAATCGAAAAACATCGCCAACAACTTACAACCCAAAAAGAAAAAATAGTAAAAGAAGCGGAGCAAAGTCGAAAGGAAATCGAGAAAAAACGTCAAGAACTTTTAGCTAAAAGAGATGAAATTCGGAAAGACACCGAACAACGTAAAAAGGAAATTGAAAAAGTTAGACAAGAAAAAGAGCGAATTTTAAAAAGCGAAATGGCAGAAAAGTCTGAAAAAAATTCTAAAGAATGGGACGGTTTAAAAGAAATCTTCGACAGTATGAAACAAAGTAAAAAAGATTTAGAAGATGAAAATGCAAAAATAACGCATATCTCTGCAAAAATGACTTTGAAAGATGGTTCTGTAATAGAAATGTCCGAAAATTATTAAATAAAAAACCTCAGAAAATTCTGAGGTTTTTTATTTTGTTATCTCAATCCATTTAAAGATTGTTCAATTGTAGCGATTTTTGATAAAGCATCAGCTTCTTTCTTGCGTTCGTTAGCAATTACCTGCTCTGGCGCACCGCTTACGAATTTTTCGTTTGATAATTTTCCTTGAACCGAACGTAAAAATCCTTGTAAGTATTTTAATTCTTCCTGTAGCTTCTGAATTTCTTCTTCAACATTTACAGAACCAGAAATTGGAATAAAATATTCGTTCGATTTAACTCGATATGATAAAGCGCCCGAAACTTGTTCGTTCACATATTCTAAATTGGCTAGGTTTCCTAATTTCGAAATAACCGCATCAAAAGTTGTAGAAGCATTTTCTTTGTTTAAAACTTTTAAATCGATTGTTTCTTTGAACGAAATATTTTTGTCTTTACGAATCGTTCTAATTCCAGCAATAACTTCGGTTGCAAAATCAAATTCTGAAATTAACTCTTCGTTAAACGATTTCATTTCAGGCCAAGAAGAAATAATTAAAGCATCTTCTGCAGAACGTACAGCAATGTGTTGCCAAATTTCTTCGGTTAAAAACGGCATAAACGGATGTAACAATTTCAAGTTAGCTTCTAACAATTCAATAGTTGCTTTGTAAGTAACCGCATCGATTGGTTGTTGATATCCCGGTTTAATCATTTCTAAGAACCAAGAACAGAAATCGTCCCAAACCAATTTGTAAATTGCCATTAAAGCATCCGAAATTCTATATTTTTCGAAATGATCTTCAATTTCAAGTAACGTTTTTTGCAATTTAGCTTCATACCAAGCAATTGCAGCTTTTGAAGCTTCAGGCTGTTCAATTGTTTCCGAAACTTCCCATCCTTTAATCAAACGGAATGCATTCCAAATTTTATTAGAAAAAGCTTTTCCTTGATTACACAATTCCTCGTCAAACAAAATATCGTTTCCTGCCGAAGCCGATAATAACAAACCACAACGAACTCCGTCTGCTCCAAATTTCTCGATTAAATCTAAAGGATCTGGTGAATTCCCTAACGATTTCGACATTTTACGACGCTGACTATCACGAACAATTCCTGTTAAATACACATTTGTAAATGGTTTTTGATCGGCAAATTCATATCCTGCCATAATCATACGTGCAACCCAGAAGAATAAAATATCCGGTCCGGTTACTAAATCATTTGTAGGATAATAATATTTGAATTCTTCGTTTTCAGGATTTACAACTCCATCAAAAACCGACATTGGCCATAACCAAGATGAAAACCACGTATCTAAAGCGTCTTTATCTTGTGTTAAATCTGAAGCCGTTAAATTATTATTTCCTGTTTTTGTTTTAGCTAACTCAACTGCTTTTTCACTTGTTTCGGCAACAACAAAATCTTCTTTTCCTTGCCCATAATAATACGCCGGAATTTGATGTCCCCACCATAATTGACGAGAAATATTCCAATCGCGAATATTTTCCATCCAATGACGATATGTATTATTGAAACGATTTGGATATAATTTAACTTCATCTGACTCTAAAACCGCTTTTATTGCTGGTTTAGCCAATTCTTCCATTTTAAGGAACCATTGATCTGATAATCTTGGTTCGATAACTGCTTTAGTACGTTCTGAAGTTCCAACGTTATTTAAATGATTTTCGACTTTTTCTAAAGCTCCGATTGATTCTAATTCTTTCGAAATTTCTTCGCGAACCACGAATCGATCTTTTCCTTTATAATGTAAACCTAAATCGTTTAACGTTGCATCTTCATTAAAAATATCGATGATTTCTAAATTGTGACGTTCTCCTAAATCTTTATCATTTACATCGTGAGCCGGTGTAACTTTTAAACATCCTGTACCGAATTCCATATCAACATATTCGTCAAAAATAATCGGCACTACTCTATTCGCAATCGGCACAATCGCATTTTTACCACGCAAATGAGTGTAACGTTCGTCGTTTGGATTGATACAAACCGCCGAATCTCCTAAAATAGTTTCCGGACGCGTTGTTGCAATCGTGATGAAATCGTTTGTTCCTTCGATTTGATATTTTAAATGATATAATTTTCCCTGACGTTCTTCGTAGATAACTTCTTCGTCGGATAACGTAGTTTTTGCTTCCGGATCCCAATTTACCATTCGGTAACCGCGATAAATCAATCCTTTATTGTATAAATCAACAAACGATTTTATAACTGATGCCGATAATTCAGCATCCATTGTAAATTTTGTTCGATCCCAATCACAAGAAGCTCCCAACTTTTTTAATTGCTCTAAAATGGTTCCTCCATATTTATCAGTCCATTCCCAAGCGTGTTTTAAAAACTCTTCTCGTGTTAAATCTTCTTTATTAATTCCTTCTGCTTTTAATTTCGCTACAACTTTAGCTTCGGTTGCAATAGAAGCATGATCGGTTCCTGGCACCCAACAAGCGTTGAAACCTTTTAAACGTGCGCGACGAATCAAGACATCCTGAATCGTATTATTCAACATGTGTCCCATGTGCAAGACTCCTGTTACGTTTGGTGGCGGAATTACGATTGTGTAAGGTGTTCTATGATCTGGCGTTGAACGAAAATAGTTATTCTTCATCCAATAGTCGTACCATTTCGCTTCAACTTGTTTAGCATCAAACTGCGCTGGAATTGTCATATATATTGGTATTTATATCAAATTATTAAGGTGCAAAAATACGATATTCTTTAAATCTTTTTAAAAAGTTCTAAGATAATAAGTTTGGCACAGGTTTTGAAATTTAACATTAAAGAAATGCAAAAAAAAGCTTAATTATTTGTATTTCATCAGAAACTAATTAAATTTACAACATTAAAATTATTTAAAACGATGAAAAAATTTTTAGGAATAGTAGCGATGACATTGGTTGGAGCTGCTTCATACGCACAAACTGGTCCGAAAATTGAATTTAAAGCTGCTAACAACACAATCGATTACGGTACAGTTGTAAAAGGAAAAGACAGCGGAGTTAGAACTTTTGAATTTACAAACACAGGAGATCAACCTTTAGTTATCACAAACGTTCGTTCTTCTTGTGGATGTACAATTCCTTCTAAACCAGAAGCACCAATTATGCCGGGAAAATCTGACAAAATTGAAGTAAAATACAATATGTCTCCAGGGACAATCTCTAGAACAATTACAGTAGAATCTAATGCTGGAAATGTTACTGGAGGAACTGTTCAACTTTACATCAAAGGAAAAGTAGTAGAGGAATAAATAGTACATTCCTTAATAAAAACCACCATTCTTTGGTGGTTTTTGTTTTTTATTCCTTTAATGAGTTTGTTATAAAATTAACAAATTCATTTTTTTTTAGTGCATTTATTTAACTATCGTAGTTTGCAACATATTCAATTAACAAATTGCTAATTATTAAAACATTAAAGTGTTTAAACCCCGAAATTACATCCGTAATTAGTATATTTGTGCTAACAAATTAACGATTTCAACAAATCTTATAAATAATGTCAAAATCTAAGATTATCTACACATTAACGGACGAAGCGCCAATGTTGGCAACTTATTCGTTCTTACCAATTGTTCAGGCATTTTCTTCTGCAGCAAATGTAGAAGTAGAAACCAGAGACATTTCATTAGCAGGGCGCGTTTTAGCTAATTTTTCTGAATACTTAAAACCAGAACAAAAAATTAGCGATGCTTTAGCAGAATTAGGTCAAATGGCAAACACTCCTGAAGCAAACATCATTAAATTACCAAATATTTCGGCTTCTATTCCGCAATTAAATGCTACAATTGCAGAATTACAAGCACACGGATACGCTGTTCCTAACTATCCGGCCGATCCTAAAAACGACGAAGAAAAAGCAATTAAAGCTGCTTATGCAAAAGTTTTAGGTTCTGCAGTAAATCCGGTTTTACGTGAAGGAAATTCTGATCGTCGTGCACCAAAAGCTGTTAAGAATTATGCTAAAAAACATCCACATTCAATGGGAGCTTGGTCGGCTGATTCTAAAACAAAAGTTTCGCACATGGAATCGGGCGATTTCTATGGAACTGAAAAATCGGTTACCGTAGCAAACGATTCTCAATTTAAAATCGAATTTGTATCAAAAGACGGTTCTGTAAAAGAATTAAAAGGTTTGGCTCCATTAAAAGCTGGCGAAGTTATCGATTCATCTGTAATGAATATGGCAGCTTTAAAAGCATTTGTAAAACAAGCTAAAGAAGAAGCAAAAGCTGCAGGCGTATTATTATCTGCGCACTTAAAAGCAACGATGATGAAGGTTTCGGATCCTATTATTTTCGGTGCGATTGTTTCGGTTTATTTCGAAGATGTTTTTGCTAAGTATGCTGAATTATTCGCTGAATTAGGAATTAACCCGAACAATGGTTTAGGAGAATTATATGCTAAACTTGCAGGAAACGCTCAGGAAGCAGAAGTAAAAGCTGCTATTGATGCTGCAATTGCAAACGGACCTGATTTAGCAATGGTAAATTCTGACAAAGGAATTACAAACCTACATGTTCCTTCAGACGTTATTGTAGATGCTTCAATGCCTGCAATGATTCGTACTTCAGGGCAAATGTGGAATAAAGAAGGAAAACAACAAGATACTTTTGCTATTATCCCCGATCGTTGTTATGCTGAAATTTATACAGCTGTAATTGATGATTGTAAAGCAAACGGAGCTTACGATCCAACTACAATGGGATCTGTTCCAAACGTTGGTTTAATGGCACAGAAAGCAGAAGAATATGGTTCTCACGACAAAACATTCCAAGCCGATGCTGAAGGAGTTATCCGCGTGGTTGATGCTAACGGAACTGTTTTCATGGAACAAGCTGTTGAAAACGGAGATATTTTCCGTATGTGTCAAACAAAAGATGCTCCTATTAAAGATTGGGTTAAATTAGCAGTAAATCGTGCTCGTTTATCTAATACTCCTGCCGTTTTCTGGTTAGATGAAAAACGTGCTCACGATAGAGAAATCATTGCGAAAGTAAACAAATATTTACCTGAATTCGATACGACAGGTTTAGATATCCGTATCTTATCTCCTATCGATGCTTGTAAATTCTCGATCGAAAGAATTCGTAAAGGAGAAGATACTATTTCTGTAACAGGAAACGTTTTACGTGACTATTTAACAGATTTATTCCCTATTTTAGAATTAGGAACTTCTGCAAAAATGTTATCTATCGTTCCTTTAATGAACGGAGGCGGATTGTTTGAAACTGGTGCTGGTGGATCTGCTCCTAAACATATTGAGCAATTTATTGAAGAAGGTTATTTACGTTGGGACTCTTTAGGAGAATTCTTAGCATTACAAGCTTCTTTAGAACATGTATCTCAAACTCAGAATAACGTAAAAGCACAAATTTTAGCAGATGCTTTAGACGAAGCAAATGCAAAATTCCTAGATACAGATAAATCTCCAGGTCGTAAATTAGGTACAATCGACAACCGCGGTTCTCATTTTTATTTAGCATTATATTGGGCAGAAGCTTTAGCAGCACAAACTAAAGATGCTGAATTAGCTGCAAAATTTGCTCCAATTGCAGAAGCAATGAAAGCAAACGAAGCTAAAATCAATGAAGAATTAATTGGTGCGCAAGGAAAAGCACAAGAAATTAAAGGATATTATCAACCAGATACTACTTTAACTTCTGCTGCAATGCGTCCTTCTGCAACGTTAAATGCAATTATCGATTCAATTTAATCGATATATACTAATAAAGAAGAAAAGCCTCACTTAAGTGAGGCTTTTTTGTTTTGCTTATTCTATAAGTCGTTCTTTTTTAATAACTTTAGTTAAAATAAAAAAGCATATGAAAGTTAAAACAATTGGTCTTTTTGTAGGAAGCCTTCGAAAAGACGCAAATTCTAAGAAAATTGCACAAACCTTACAAAGCCTAACACCAGAAGGTTATGAATATAAAATCATTCCTATTGGTCAATTGCCTTTTTACAATCAAGATTTCGATGATCATAATGAAGTTCCTGAATCTTATACAACTTTTCGAAACGAGGTTAAGAATCTAGAAGGTGTTATTTTTATCACTCCCGAATACAACCGATCTGTTCCCGCGGTTCTTAAAAATGCTTTAGATGTTGCATCTCGTCCTTACGGGCAAAATGTTTGGAATAACAAACCAGGAGCAGTTATTAGCAGTTCTATGGGAGCTTTAGCTGGTTTTGGTGCTAATCATCATTTAAGACAATCGTTGACTTTTGTAAATATTCCGACATTGCAACAACCCGAAATGTACTTAGGTAATTTAAATTCGAATTCATTCGACGAAAACGGAATTGTAAAAGAGGAACGAACACTTGATTTCCTTAAAAAGTTTATTGAATCTTATACGAATTGGTTTGAACAATGGACTAAATAGTTTTCATAAATAATAAACATCGTTATATAAGCGATGTTTATTATTTATATAGTATTTTTCCTAAAAAAAACACTTCGCACTCAATAAAAACTTCACCTTTTTCGTTCTAAATTCATGAAACACCTTTATATTGCATCAACCGTAATTTTAAATCCGAAAAACGAATTACTTTTAGTTCGTAAAAAAGGTTCAAACTATTTTCAATTGGTTGGCGGTAAAATTCAGAAAGAAGAAGAAGAAAACGAAATCGATACGGTTATAAGAGAATCCTTTGAAGAAATTGGTTTGCAATTAACGTATTCCGATCTTACTTATTTGGGCGAACACGAAACACAAGCTGTTAACGAAGCTGAAACTCAAGTTCATGGTTCTATTTTTATTGTTCAACTAACAGAAGATTTTGAAGTAAAAATTGCAAATGAAATCGAAGAATTTGCTTGGATGAACCCTCAAAATTACAAAAACTACTCTTGGGCACATTTGGCAGAAGAGTTTGTTCAACCTTGGTGGTTGCAATTAAATTCTGTAAATTTAGGCTCATTTTAAAAACTTATGAAAAAGCTTTATTGTGCTTTACTATTTCTTTCTTCTACTGCGATTTTCGCACAAGAAACCTACACTTTTTCGGGTAAAATCTTAGATCATAAAACGGGCGAACCTATAAAAGATGCGTATATTTCAATTGATTCCTATTCGTACACAACGAATCAAACGGGAAATTTTTCGTTTCAATTAGAAAAAGGAAATTACAAGATAACGATTTCTGCCGACGGATATTACGAACAAAGTATTGACCAAAAAATCAGTAAAAACAGTTCCGAAGATATTTTAATGTATCGAAATGACTTTGATGATGAATTAGACGAAATTATTATCGATACTTCGATCAATAAAATCGACATTCGAAAACCCGAAATGTCGGTTAATAAACTTACTGCCGAAGAAATCAAGAAAATGCCAGTTATTTTAGGCGAAACCGATGTTTTAAAAGCAATTTTAATGCTTCCCGGAGTTGTAAATTCTGGCGAAGGAACTTCTGGTTTTAATGTTCGCGGTGGCGGTTCCGATCAAAATTTGTTGTTGCTAGATCAAACCAATGTTTATGGTTCTTCGCATTTATACGGTTTCTTTTCGGTATTTAACAACGATGCGGTAAGCAATCTTAAATTGTATAAAGGAGGAATTCCGGCGCGATACGGCGGAAGAGCTTCTTCAGTTTTAGAAATCAATCAAAAGAACGGAGATTTTAAAAATCATAAAGCTACAGGCGGAATCGGAATTCTTTCGAGTCGCTTGATGATGGAAGGACCGATTATTAAAGACAAATTTTCTTATTTAATTGCAGGTCGAGCTTCGTATGCACATTTGTTTCTGAAATTAACCGACATTAAAAGCACCGCTTATTTTTACGACTTAAATACAAAATGGAGTTATTTAATAAACGACAATAACCAATTATATTTTACAGGATATTTTGGTCGCGATATTTTTAAATTCAACGATAGTTTCGATAATAATTTTGGAAACACCGTTGCCAATTTAACTTGGAACAGCAAATATTCTTCTAAAATTAACAGTGAAACTTCTATTCGATATTCAGATTATTATTACGGTTTAACATTAGATTTTGTTGGTTTTAATTGGGATTCGGGAATTAAAAACTACGATTTCAAATATCAAATCAATCATAAAATAAACGATGAATTGAGTTTAAAATATGGTTTAAGCAGTTTGTATTACGATTTTAATCCCGGAAAAATTACGCCAAGTAAAGCAGATTCTCAAATAAATCCGTACGAAATTCCGCATAAATACGCTTGGGAAAATGCTATTTTCTTAGAAGCCGATCATGAATTAAATTCGTTTTTATCGGTAAATTATGGCTTGCGTTTTAGTCAGTTTTATCGTTTAGGAGAAGAAACTATTAATTTATATGAAAACAATGAAGCGGTAAGTTACAATCCGCAAACCGATACATACGAAAAAGGAACGCCTATTTCGACGAAACATTACGCAAAAAACAAAACAATTAGTTATTTTGACTATTTTGAACCACGTTTGGCAATTTCGGTAAAATTAGCCGAAGAACGTTCTGTTAAAGTCAGCTATAATCGTATGGCACAATACGTTCATTTGATTTCGAATACCACTTCGGCAACTCCGTTAGATATTTGGGAACCAAGCGGACCTTACGTAAAACCGCAAATTGTAGATCAATATGCTGTGGGATATTTCGAAAACTTTAATGGAAACGAATATTCGTTAGAAATTGAATCGTATTTAAAATTAGGTCAAAATAGAATTGATTATATCGACGGAGCTGATTTAATTGCCAATCAAGCTATTGAACAAGTGCTGTTAAACGGAAAAACCGAAGCTTACGGTTTAGAATTTTTATTACGAAAAAATACCGGAAAATTAACGGGTTGGATCGCTTACACCATTGCGCGAAGCCAGCAACAAACCAAAGGAAGAAATCCTGAAGAAAGCGGAATTAATAATGGCGAATGGTATCGCACGCCTTACGATCGTTTACACGATTTATCTGTTGTGGCAAGTTATGAATTTAATAAAAAATGGTCGTTTAATGCTAGTTTTGTGTTGCAATCCGGAAGACCTGTAACCTATCCCGATGGTAAATACGAATTTTTAGGCTGGCAAGTTCCAAATTATGGAAAACGAAATAACTACAGTTTGCCTGCTTTTCATCATTTAGATATTTCGGCAACTTATACGCCAACGAAAAATGAAAATCGTTCTTGGAAAAGTGAATGGGTTTTCGGAATCTATAATGTTTACAATCGTAAAAATGCGGCTTCAATCAGTTTTAAATCGGTCGAAAACTCTAGTAATTTAACCGAAACGAGCAAACTTTCTATCTTTGGAATTATTCCAAGTATAACCTATAATTTTAAGTTTTAAAATGAAAAAACTACTTCCTATATTGTTGCTTATTTCATGTTTTTCGTTAACAAGCTGCGAAGAAGAAATTGTACTTGACTTAGATAAAAACATTCCTAGATTGGTTATTGAAGGAAATCTTTTTGTAGATGAATCGTTATATAACAACATTCATCTTTCAACTACAACCGATTTTTATTCCAATGTTTTCCCTTCCGTTAACGACGCTCAGGTTTCTATAAAAGATTTGACTAATAATGTAGACTATCCTTTTACGAATGTTGGGAAAGGCGATTTTTCTAACGCTGATTTCCGTCCTAAAACAGATAATCAATATGAACTTACTGTTGTTTATAAAAATGAAATTTACAAGGCAACCTCAACACTTTTAGAAAGTCCGGAAATTACAAATATTGAACAAAAAAACGATGGAGGTTTTGACGGAGACACCTATGAATTTCGATTTTATTTTCAAGATAATCCCGATGAAGAAAATTATTATTTAGTACAAATGCGTTCGCCAAAAGATCATGCTTTCGGAACTTTAAGCGACCAATTTACAAACGGAAACTTAATGAGTGATTTGTATTTTTACGATAAAGAAGATGTAAAACCAGGCAATCAGCTTCGTTATGCAATTAATAGTATTAGTAAAGATTATTACAATTATTTAGGGAAACTTTTAAGTATTTCGGGCGAAATGTCAAATCCTTTTGCAAGCCCAATGGGAACAATTAAAGGAAATATTGTCAATCAAACCAACGAAACAAATTTCGCTTTAGGTTATTTTCATATTGCACAACGAAATCATTATACGTACATTGTAAAATAAACATAACTTAAATCGAATCCTATCAATCTTCAACCTAAAAGTTGAAGATTTTTTATTTTTAAAATTCACTTTTTCTTGTTAATTCAAATCAAAACATAACCATATATCTGTTTTTTTGCTTTATTTGTATAAACTATATTTTTTTATGCAAATTTCAGTAAAAGATACTGATTCTAGTATTCTATATAAATTGTTAACGGGTTTAGTAATTCCAAGACCTATCGGCTGGATTTCGAGCGTTGATGAAAACGGAATAAACAACCTTGCTCCTTTTTCATTTTTTAACGTTGTTGGCGAAGATCCACCTCATGTGATGTTTTCGACTGTACGAACAGGTAATAAAAATAAAGACACTTTAAACAACGTTTTAGCAACAAAAGAATTTGCTGTAAATCTGGTAACCGAAGATTTAGTAGAGCAAATGAATCTTACTTCCCAAAATGCAGCTTCTGATATCGACGAATTTCAGTTAGCAAATCTTTCGCCTATTCCATGCGAAACCATAAAACCTATGCGCGTTCAAGAAGCTAAAGCTCATTTTGAATGTGAAATGGTACATCATTATTTTTTAGAAGATCATAAAAATGGTGGAGCTTGTATTGTGATTGGAAAAATTAAAATGATGCATGTTTCGGACGAGATCTTATTAGAGAATTACAGAATAAATCTTGAAAAATATCGCCCTGTTGCACGATTAGCTGGATCGAATTACAGTAAACTTGGCGAAGTTTTTTCAATAAAACGAAATCTATAAAAACTATTAATTCATTCATTAAAACCAAACAACTTTAAAATTAAGACGATGTAAATCTTCTTAAACCATAACATTATTGATTATGAAAATTACAGTTATAGGCGGCGGCCCCGGAGGTTTGTATTTTTCGATACTTACTAAAAAGGCAATGCCACATTGCGATATTCAAGTTTACGAACGAAACAAACCAGATGACAGTTTTGGCTTTGGCGTTGTTTTTTCGGACGAAACTTTAGGCGAATTCCTAAAACGTGACATGGAATCTTACGAATTAATTCGAAGCAAATTTGCGTATTGGGACGACATTATTGTGGCTAAAGATGGTAAAAAAGTAAACGCTGCAGGTAATGGTTTTTGCGGTTGTTCGCGTAAAACCTTGCTTAAATTACTGCATCAACGATGCGAAGAAGAAGGCGTTAAATTGCATTTCGAACAAAATATAGACAATTTAGAACCTTTTAAAGATTCTGATATGATTGTCGCTGCGGACGGAATTGGAAGTACAATTCGAACTCAATTCCAAAAAGAATTTGGAACAAACATTCAATTAAAATCGAATCGTTTTGTTTGGATGGGTTCAACCAAACCATTAGATGCATTTACCTATTTCTTTAGAACAACTCCTTATGGACTTATCGTTGCGCACACCTATCAATACGAGGAAGGAATGAGTACTTGGATTTTTGAATGTTCTGATGAAACTTGGAATAAACTTCAATTCGAAGTTGAAAACGAAGCAGATACAGTAAACAAACTTTCGGAAATTTTTAAAGAAGAATTAGGCGGTCATCCGCTTATTACCAACAAATCGCATTGGCGTCAATTTCCGCATGTTACCAATAAAAATTGGTCTTATGAAAACATTGTTTTATTAGGCGACGCAAAAGCTACCGCGCATTTTTCTATTGGTTCGGGCACAAAATTGGCAATGGATTGCGCTATTGGTTTACACGACGCTTTAGTAGCAAATCCAACCAATGTGCAAGCTACTTTTAAACAATACGAGGCAACAAGACGAAATCCTGTTGAAATGATTCAGTATGCAGCAACCGTTTCTTTAGATTGGTTTGAACATATGGATCGTTATAAGGATTTTCCCTTTTATCAGTTTTCGTTTGGTTGTATGACGCGTTCTAAAAAAGTAACGTACGAAAACTTACGTTTAAGAGATCAATCGTATACCAATAAAGTTTTAGAAGAATTTAAATCAATATATAATTTCACTTCTAATTCTCCAGCTTTTACATCTTTCAAATTAAGAGAACTATTGTTGAATAACAGAATTGCCATGACTTCTATGGGACAATATAAGGCAAAAAACGGAATTGTTAATGATTGGCATTTTCAACATTATACATCAAGGGCTCTTGGCGGATTAGGTTTAATTATAACCGAAAAAACAGCGGTAACTGCTAACGGAAGAATTGGCGAAACATGCACAGGAATTTATACGGAAGAACAAACCTTAGCGTGGAAACGCATTACCGATTTTATTCACGAACATACCAATACCAAAGTTGCTATACAATTGGGACACGCAGGCAGAAAAGGAAAAACAACCAATGAATTGATTTCTGCATCGGCAATTCCTTTTTCAGAAGAAAGTATTATGCCTTCTGAAATGACTTTAAAGCAAATGGACGAAGTTGTTGAACAATTTGCACAAGCTACAAAAAATGCAGAATCGGCGGATTTTGATATGATTGAATTACAAGCTCATCACGGCTTTTTATTGGCATCTTTCCTATCTCCATTGACTAATATACGAACAGATGAATTTGGGGGATCAATCGAAAACCGTTTGCGTTTTCCTTTACGTGTTTTTAAAACTGTTAGAGAACATTTCCCACAAAACAAACCTATTTCGGTTCGAATTTCGGCTTCGGATTGGGCAGAAAACGGAATAACTGAACAAGATGTTATTGAAATTGCAAAAGCTTTTAAAGAAGCGGGTGCTGACATTCTAAATGTTTCAACAGGAAATACAGTAAGCCATCAACAACCAAAAGCGGGAAGAATGTGGCAAGTTCCTTTTTCAGACACTGTTCGAAATATTGCACATATTCCAACAATTACTGCAGGCTCCATTACCGATATCGATCAAATAAATACGATTATCTTAAGCGGAAAAGCAGATATTATTGCTTTAGGAAAACCGCTTCTATTAGATCCTTATTTTGTAAGAAAAGCTCAAGCATACGAAGGTTTTGAAGCTAATGATATTCCAAAATCATACGAAAAAGGAATTGCTCCTTTATATGCTTCTGAACAGACCAATCGAAAGCAAACCGAAAAAATGAAACGCGCACTAAAACCTAAAAGCAATAAAAAATAAGAATGGAAGATACATTTGCTCAAGATCATTTGCCAAAAAATGATCTACAACCAAAGTATTCCTTTTTAGATTTACCTCAATTTAACCAACCAGAGAATCTAAATTGTGTAGAACGACTTCTTGATATCCATTGCAACAAAGGCAAAGGGAAAAATCCATGTATTTATTCTAATGATACATTGTGGACTTATCAAGATTTATTAGAAAAATCGAATCAAATTGCACATGTGCTTGTTGATGATTTACATATAAAACCAGGCAATCGCGTACTTTTAAGATCATGTAACAATGCCATGATGGTTGCTTGTTGGTTTGCTGTTTTAAAAGTTGGCGGAATTGTTGTTGCAACCATGCCTTTACTTCGCGCAAAAGAACTCGAAACGATGATTCATTGTGCCGAAATAGCACATGTGATTTCAGATTTTTCTTTAGCAGAAGAAGTTCTTTTGATAGAATCAGAATTTGTAAAGTCTAAATCGTTTTTTGGAGATCAAAACTTTGATAAATTAGTAGCTTCAAAACCAAAAAAATTCCAAAATTATGCAACAAAAGCTGACGATATTGCTTTAATCGGATTTACTTCTGGTACAACTGGAAATCCAAAAATGACCGCTCATTTTCATAAAGATATTTTGAACATTTGCGAAGCTTTTCCGGCATTTTCTTTACAACCAACCGAAAAAGATATTTTCACTGGAACTCCTCCTATTGGTTTCACATTTGGTTTAGGCGGTTTGGTTTTATTTCCGATGTATTATGGCGCAAGTACCGTTTTGATTGAAAAACCAAATCCAGATCTTTTATTGCAAACAATAGAAAAACATAAAGTTACTGTTTGTTTTACAGCTCCGACTGCTTGGCGTATTTTAACCGAAAAATCAAAAGAATATAACATTTCAAGTTTAAGAAAATGTGTCTCGGCTGGCGAAACGCTTCCCCTAAAAATTTGGGAAGATTGGTACGAAACAACTGGTTTAAAAATCATTGACGGAATTGGTTCTACCGAAATGTTGCATATTTTTATTTCTTCAAATAAAGAACAATACAAACCAGGTGCAACGGGAGTTCCGGTAACAGGTTACGAAGCAAAAATTGTAGATGAACAAGGAAATGAAGTGGAAAGAAATACTCCTGGAAGATTAGCCGTTAGAGGAATTACAGGCTGTAAATATTTAAACCGTCCCGAAAAACAAAAAGAATATGTAGAAAACGGATGGAACATTACCGGCGATATTTTTACACAAGACGAAGACGGTTTTTTCTGGTTTATTGCACGTGGCGATGATATGATTATTTCTTCTGGTTACAATATTGCTGCGATTGAAGTTGAAAGTGTTTTGTTAATGCACAATGATATTGCAGAATGCGCTGTGGTGGGTATTCCCGATGCTGAACGCGGTATGTTGGTTTGTGCAAATATTGTTTTAAAAGATTCTGAAAAGGCTACAATGGAATTAAAGACAAGCATTCAAAACTGGTTTAAAGAAAAAGCGGCGCCTTATAAATATCCAAGAATGATTAACTTTATGGAACGTTTACCTAAAACCGAAACAGGTAAAATTCAACGTTTTAAATTGAAACAACAATAACAAAGAAAGAAATGAACTATTTTATAAAAGAAGAACAAATACGTTTTAGACATACCGATTTTGCAGGAATAGTATTCTATCCGCGATTTTTGGAAATGCTAAACGATTTAGTTGAAGATTGGTTTGAAGAAGCATTAAACCGACCTTTTTCTAAAATCCACGAAACCAACGGCATACCAACTGTCGATTTAAAAGTACAATTTAAAAAGGCGGCTCGTATTAGCGATACCTTAATTAAAAAGCTTTGGGTTATTAAGTTAGGATCGGCATCTGTTATGTGTGGTTTTGTATTTGAACATGAAAATGGAGACGTTTGCTTACAAGGCGAGGTTACTTTGGTAAATGTTGCCATTGCCGAAGACAGAAAAGAAATAAAATCGGAAGCTTTTAACGAAGAAACCATTAAGAGAATTACTCCTTTTATCATTGAAAATAATTAAGTTATGATTGATTTTAAAAAATTTAAAGCGGCTACGGTACAAACTTCTCCAGTTTTTTTAAATGTAGAGAAAACCATTGAAAAAGCCATATCGTTTATAAAAGAAGCACACGAAAATGGAGCACAACTAATTGCATTTCCTGAAGTATTTATTGCTGGATATCCGTATTGGAACTGGATTATGACTCCTGTACAAGGTAGTAAATGGTACGAAGAATTGTATAAAAACTCGGTTGCTGTAAACGATGTAGCTATGCAAGCGTTATACAATGCCGCAAAAGAATACAAAATAACAGTCGTTATTGGCATTAACGAACGTGGCGATAGTTACGGTGAAATATACAATACCAATTTAATCATCAATCATAACGGAGAAGTAATTGGTAAACATAGAAAATTAGTTCCCACTTGGGCTGAAAAACTAACGTGGACAAGTGGTGATGGTTCATCGTTAAAAGTATATAATACAGAAGTTGGCCCGCTTGGAACCTTAGCTTGTGGCGAAAACACCAATACATTGGCTCGCTTTACTTTGCTTTCTCAAGGAGAGTTAATTCATATTGCCAATTATATTTCGTTACCTGTTGCCCCACCCGATTATGATATGGCCGAAGCGATTAAAATTCGAGCTGCAGCGCATTCTTTCGAAGGTAAGTTGTTTACTATTGTATCATGTTCAACTATTTCGCAAGAAATTAAAGATGCTTTACGTGCTGATGTTCCAAATGTTGATGAATTATTAGATCGAAAAAGCAGTGCCTTTTCTGGATTTATCGGTCCAAACGGAGCCGTTATTGGTACGCCTTTAATTGATGAAGAAGGAATGGTATATGCAGATATCGATTTATCGAAATGCATTCAACCAAAGCAAATGCACGATATATTAGGACATTACAATCGTTTTGATATCTTTGATTTACGAGTAAATGTGGCTCCTACAAAAAAAATCACTTTTGTTGATAAATCACAAGACAACCTATAACCAACTAACAAACTTAAATTATGAACGAAAATCATTCAGATGATCAATACGGTAGAGCGCGCGTACAAGACACGCCAGAGCTTGAAGCTTATTACAAAGAGCTTGAAGGTTTGGGTGCAGGCGCTTTATGGACGGTTGCTAACGATATTGAACCTTGGGAACCTAAAAGCAAATCCATTCCTATGTTATGGAAATACAACGATTTACGTCATTTGGTTTTAAAATCATCCGAGTTAGTAACTCCTGAACAGGCAGGTCGCCGAGTAGTTTATTTGGTAAACGAGAACCGCAAAGATGTTAGTGCTGCCGTGGGTTGGTTGTATACCGGTATTCAAGTTACACGTCCGGGAGAATTTACATCGGCACATCGTCATAAAGCTTCCGCACTTCGTTTTATTATGGAAGGCGAAGGTGGTTATACGGTTGTTGATGGCAATAAAATTGTGTTAGAAGTCAACGATTTTGTCATTACTCCTAATTCAACTTGGCACGAACATGGTGTTGAAGCAGGCGGAAAAACCTGCATTTGGCAAGATGGTTTAGATATTCCGTTGGTTAATGCGTTAGAAGCAAATGATTACGCGGTGTACGATGGCACGCAAGAATTGATTGCACCATTAAACTATTCTCCAATGACGTACGGAGGCACAGGATTAATTCCGCCCGATAAAGAATGGAATAAACCTTATTCGCCTTTGTTTAAATATTCGTGGAAAGTAGTTTATCCTGCCTTGTTAGAAGCCGAAAAAGTGAATGAACCAAATCCGTACGATGGTATTCTTATGAACTATACCAACCCTTTAAACGGTGATCATGTAATGCAAACAATGGGTGCTTCGATTCAATTATTACCAAAAGGATTTAAAGGAAAAGCGCACAAACATACAGGTTCTTTTATTTATCAATGTGCAAAAGGAAGTGGCTATTCTATCATTAACGGAAAACGTTTTGATTGGGCAGCGCGCGATATTTTTTGTGTGCCTTCTTGGGCTTGGCATGAACATCATAATACATCTGATATAGAAGATGCTTGTTTGTTTTGTTTTAACGATTTACCTGTAATTGAAAAGTTAGGATTGTTTCAAGAACGTATTTTTGAAGAAAATGAAGGACATCAAACAGTTAGTAAAGAATAATTTATGAAAAAATCTAATCCATTACTTACATTTATACTATCATTTATATTCATACTTTTAGGTGTTAGACTAATATCTAACAAAGATCAATTTTCAATTGTAATTGGATACATAAGCATTGTGTTTTGGTCTGCTTTATTCTTCGTAACACTTTACAAATTAATAATAAAAAAGAAAATTTAATATATTCCTTAAAATGAAACTATTAACTTATTTAACATCAGATAACGAACAACGTGCAGCATTTGTACATAACAATAAAGCTGTTGATTTAGAAGATTTTGGAGAATTGACCAATTTTCCTTTACCAAATACCTTATTAGAATTGATTGATATGGGAATTGAAGTAATTGATGAAATCAATAGTTTGGTTGCAGATGTTTCTGAAGCTGAATTAAATGAAATTAGCTACGATTTAAACGAAATTACGATTGTAGCACCTATTCCTAAACCAAGAAAAAACATTATTGGTATTGGGTTAAATTATACCGAACACGTAGCAGAAAGCGCAAGAACTTTAGATACGACAGGTAAACTGCCAACAAAACCAATCATTTTTTCTAAACCACCTACAACGGTTACGGGGCCAAATACAAACGTACTTTTAAATACCAAGCTTACACAACAATTAGATTGGGAGGTTGAATTAGCCGTTGTTATAGGCAAGAAAGGAAAATACGTTGCGAAACAGGACGCATTAGATTACGTTTTTGGTTATACAATTTTAAACGATATTTCGGCGCGCGATTGTCGCAGAGAAGGTCAATGGATTGTTTCTAAAGGACAAGATACGTTTGCACCAATGGGACCTTTCTTAATCACAAAAGATGAGATTGAAAACCCTCACAATTTAAATCTTTCGCTAAAATTAAACGGAGTTGAAAAGCAAAATTCAAATACGCAATTCATGTTGTTCAATATTAACGATTTAATTGAAGATTTAAGTATTGTTTTTACACTTGAACCTGGTGATATTATTGCAACCGGAACTCC
The DNA here is from genome assembly GCA_002360925.1 of Flavobacteriaceae bacterium UBA3339. Classification (GTDB taxonomy): domain Bacteria; phylum Bacteroidota; class Bacteroidia; order Flavobacteriales; family Flavobacteriaceae; genus Flavobacterium. The sequence continues at coordinate 48,958 of DERN01000013.1, forward strand.
TGCTGGCGTTGGTGCTGGTAGAAATCCGCAAGAATGGATGAAAAACGGCGATGTAATGGAATGTTTCGTTGAAGGTATTGGAACGTTAACAAATACAATAAAAGAAATTTAAAATGAAAAAAACATATAGAATTGGTCAAATTGTTCCATCATCAAATATAACAATGGAAACCGAAATTCCTGCTATTTTTAGAGCTCGAGAAACCATTCTTCCTGAAAAATTCACGTTTCATTCAAGCAGAATGCGCATGAAAAAGGTAACCAAAGAAGAATTAGAGGCAATGGATGCCATGAGTTTAAAATGTGCTACCGAATTATCTGATGCACATGTTGATGTAATGGGTTACGCTTGTTTAGTTGCCATAATGAGTATGGGTAAAGGCTATCATTGTGTATCTGAAGTAAACCTACATCAAGAAACCGTAGCAAACGATTTTCCTACACCTATTGTAACTTCGGCAGGTGCTTTAATTAATGGATTGAATGTTTTAGGTGCTAAAACTATTTCAGTAATTACACCTTATATGCGTCCGTTAACTGATTTAGTTGTCAATTATATCGAACATCAAGGTATTAAAGTAAAAGAAAGTATTGCCCTTGAAATTCCAGATAATTTAGAAGTTGCAGCTCAAGATCCAATGAATTTACTGCAAATTTATAAGCAATTAGATTTAACAGGAATTGATGTATTGGTGGTTTCGGCTTGCGTGCAAATGCCTTCGTTAGAGGCTATTGATTTAATTGAAAAAGAAATCGGTATTCCTGTTACGTCGGCTGCGGTTTGTACAACGTACGAAATGATGAAAAAATTAGGTTTAGAAGCCAAAGCACCTATTGGTGGTACATTATTAAACGGGAACTTTTAAAAGTTCCCGTTTTTTATTGTTGTAATAAAGAATTTGCATGTTGTAAAGCAGCTTCTGTAACCACATTTCCCGAAAGCATTTGCGCAATTTCTTGAATGCGTTCTTCTTTGGTTAAAAGTTTAATTTCAGAAACCGTTGCATCGTCTTCGTCGTGTTTGGCAACTTTATAATGCTGCGTTCCTTTCGAAGCAACTTGTGGTAAATGTGTAATGGCAAAAATTTGCATATAATGTCCCATTTCTTTCATAATGGTTCCCATTTTATCGGCAACATCGCCCGAAACTCCAGTATCGATTTCATCAAAAATAATGGTAGGCAGCTTACTTTTTGCAGCTAAAATGGATTTAACTGCTAACATAATTCTAGACAATTCTCCGCCCGAAGCTGTTTTCTTTAACAAACCAAATTGCATTCCTTTATTGGCAGAAAACAACCATTGAACTTCGTCTTTTCCTGTTGATAAAAATGTATCTTTTAATTGTAATTGAATGTCAAACTGAGCATTTGGCATTCCTAAAGGTTTTATTAAATCGGTGATTTCGTTGCTTAATGCGTTTACGATATGTAAGCGTTTTTCGTGTAATTGAATCGCCAATTCGTTTAAATATTTTTCTGCTTTTTCAGACTTTTGTTCCAAAGCCAAAATCTCTTCTTCTAAGTTCTGCGAAGCCGAAACTTTTTCTGATAATTCGTTCTGAGTATGCAATAATTCATCTACAGAACTTGCGTTGTGCTTTTTCTGTAATTGATAAATTAATTGTAACTTTTGATTGATTAATTCTAATTGATGTGGATCGGCAACTAAATTTTGCAATCCGTTTTGCAATTCATCAGCAATATCTTCTAATTCAATAAAACTACTTTCGATTCGCTCACTGATATTTTGATAATTAGAACCAATTTGTGCCAACTTTTGCAACTGCGTTTTTACTTCGTACAATTGCTTGTTAACGCCAAATTCTTCATTTGTAAGCATTTCCAAACTTTGTTCTAACAAACCGCCTACTTTTTCAACATTCGCCAATACTTCAAACTGACTTTCTAATTCTTCTTGTTCGCCCGATTTTAAATTTGCCTGAACCAATTCGTCTAACAAAAACGAATTATAATCCAGTTCTTTTAAAGCTTGAGCCTGATTTCCTTTCAATTGATTTAATTGTTGCTGAATCTTTTTGAACGAAGCTAATTCTTGCTGATAATCTTTTAAAAGCGAAGTATTGTTTGCATAAACATCGATTAAATTCAACTGATAATTTTCGTTGAATAATTCCTGAGTTTGGTGTTGTGTGTGAATATCGATCAAAGCTTCGCCTAATTGCTGCAAATTTTGCAAAGTAGCCGGAACATCGTTTACAAAAGCGCGCGATTTCCCGGAAGGAAGAATTTCTCTTCGAATAATCGTTTCCGGATCGTAATCTAAATCCAAATCCTTAAAAAGATTTTCCATTTGATACGGAGCAATAGAGAAATGTGCTTCGACCACACATTTTTCATCCGTATCGCGAAGTGAATTTAAATCGGCACGTTTTCCTAAAACCAATCCCAAAGCGTCTAATAAAATAGATTTTCCGGCACCGGTTTCACCTGTAATAATCGTTAAGTTATTTGTGAAATCAATAGATGCGTACGCTATTAAAGCATAGTTTTTAATTGATAAGTTTGTTAGCATAATGAATTACATTCGGTTCCACTTTGCGCCATTTAACGGATTAATGCGCGTTAGTGTTTCGATCAATTGAGTTTTGTCGTAATTAGGTCCTGCACTGAAAACCTTCGCAATTTCGTCTGATTTTGCATCAAAGAAAATACGGGTTGTTAAAGCATTCGGACGCACTTTATGATTGTTTGCCAAAATATTAAGTGCATTTGCAATTCCTTTTTTGGCATCATCCGGATTGTCAGACATTACGTCTAATCCTTTAATATGATATTCGTACATGGCTTCGCGATACGATGCAAACGAATTCGATAAAATATCATTTACCAAAGCGTAACGGTTGTTGCTTTCGCCCATAATCCAACCTTTATCGCCGGTTTGCTGCATCATAGAAACCACATTTAAAGCTTTCTGATAATTTTCTGTTCCTCCATTTAAAGCAAAAGAATCAGCATCCAATCCAATAATCATGTTGGCATAATAGCTTAATAAACCAACTAATTTTGAACTGATAGAATTCTCGGAATTCACCAAACTTTCGAATTCGATATAGTTAAAACCTACATTATTATCTACAAAATTAAATAAAGTGGTTCCGTAAGCCGAATTAAAAACCGGACGAGAAGTCTGAATTTGAAGTGTTCCGGTAAAAGAGTTTGAATTAGGATCGTAATCGTTTACAATTAATAAAACATTACAATCGATTAACTCGTTGCGTTTTACATTAACATTCGTAAACTTGTTGTTATTAAAAAAATCGCGAATTGAATTTTGCAACGTAGTAAATACTTGCTTATTGGTTTGTTGGATTCGGTCAGAATTTATCGTAACGGTAGCATTTAATTCCTGAGAAATTCCAGAAAATCCAATAAAAAAAACGATTAATGCAACAAGTTTATTTCGCATAATATTTTACGATTTGGTCTATGATATCTTTGGCAACGGCTTCTTTTGATTTTAATTCCTGAGGATAAATATTAAAATCTTTATCGATAAAGGTAACTTTATTTGTTGGTTTTCCAAAACCTGCACCTTCATCGTTTAACGAATTTAACACAATTAAATCTAAATTCTTCTTTTTAAGTTTAGATTTTGCATATTCAATTTCATTCTGAGTTTCTAAAGCAAAACCAACCAAAAACTGATGTTTTTTAATTGCTCCTAAAGAAGCCAGAATATCCGGATTTTTTTCTAAAACAATAGTAAATTCTTCGTCGTCTTTCTTTATTTTCTGAACTGCTACTTCTTTTGGTCTGTAATCTGCAACCGCAGCCGCACCAATTACAACATCCATTTCGTTATACAATTCATGACAAACATCGTGCATTTCCTGAGCAGAAGTAACACGTTTTACGTGAATATTTTGATGATCGATTTTTAAAGAAGTAGGTCCGATTATCAAATAAACTTCGGCACCGCGATTTGCTGCTTCTATTGCAATATCGAATCCCATTTTTCCGGTAGAATGATTTCCAATAAAACGAACAGGGTCAATTGGTTCATAAGTTGGCCCAGCGGTAATTAAAACTTTTTTCCCGTTTAATTCGTTTTTAGAGATAAAGAAATCTTCTAACGATTTAAAAATTGTTTCGGGTTCCGCCATACGTCCTTGTCCAACCAAACCAGAAGCTAATTCGCCAAATTCTGAAGCAATTTCTAAAGCTCCAAATGTTTTAAGTTTTTGAATATTTTCTGTTGTGGTTTGATGCACAAACATATCCAAATCCATTGCCGGAGCAAAAAATACCGGACATTTTGCCGAAAGGTAAGTCGCCATTAACAAATTATCGCAAAATCCATTTGCCATTTTTGCTAAGGTATTCGCGGTTGCAGGCGCAATTAAAATTAAATCGGCCCAAAGTGCTAAATCAACATGATTTGTCCACTCGCCAAAATCCTTCTCAAATTCGGTATAAACCGGTTTTTTAGAAAGAGTTGCAAGCGTTAACGGAGTAATAAAAGCACAAGAAGCAGGTGTCATGATTACTTGAACCTGTGCACCTGCTTTTGTTAACAATCGTACTAAACTTGCCGTTTTGTAAGCGGCAATACCACCTGAAATTCCCAGAATAATTTTTTTACCGCTTAATACTGACATATTTTGTATTTATTATTTTTTGAATGTTATCTCATCCTTCAACCATTCTTCTACCGCTAAAGCGTGAGGTTTAGGAAGTCTTTCGTAGTATTTTGAAACTTCGATTTGCTCTTTATTTTCAAAAACTTCATCCAAACTATCATTATACGTCGCAAACTCTTCTAACTTGTCGATCAATTCTTTTTTAATTTCAGTATTGATTTGACTCGCTCTCTTTGCAATAATCGTGATTGCTTCATAAATATTACCTGTTGGCTTTTCTATTTCTGCCTTATTATAGGTAATAGTGTTTACAGCTGCTTGCGTGTTTTTTAAATCCATTTCCTTATTTTGTTGAAAATTGTTGTAATTCTTTATTTAATCGTTCTACCATTCTATCCGCATCTTCTTTGTATTTCGTATTCGGATCAAAAGTAATCAAATCGTCGTACAAACTTAAAGCGTTTTTAATACGTTCTTCCATTTTAGAATACACACTGTTTATTGACAGTTTGTAAGCCGAATCGAACTTGTAATACAATGCATCGGTTTTGTAAACTGTTCCCGGATAATCTAACAAAAAGTTATCTAAAGCTACAATTGCCGCGTTGTAATCGCGCGTATATTCTCCAATTTTGTTGTACAATCTTGCAGATTCAAATGCTTTACGCTCGATTTTCTCTTTAAGCTCTCTTAAGTTTTTATTAGCTTCTTCGGAATATTGTGATTCTGGAAAAGCCGAAATAAAAGCTTCGAATTTGTTTATCCCTTCATACGTAATATGCTGATCTAACGTAAAACTCTCTGATAATTCATAAGCCGATTTTGCTTCTAGAAACATGGTTTCTTCGCGATTTGGGCTTGTGAAATAAACCAAGTTGAATTTCTGAAACATTTTATCCGACGCTTCCCATTTACGAGAATTGTAATATGATTTACTGTATTTGTAAAACATAGATTGAAGATTTGGTCTCCACGCTCCTTCTTTTGCTTCGATTTGTTCGTACAAACGGATTGCCTGTTTGTATTTCCCTTTTTCGTAAAGCTGATCGGCTACTTCATTTTTGTAAGCAGTATCATCGACTTTCAATGCTTTTTGAAGCGGAGAACAACTCGCTAATACTAATGCAGTAAAAAATACATACGAAATGTGTTTCATAAAAATGTTCTTGTTTATACTAAATCTGTAGATTTAATAGCAAATGCAAAGTTAATATTTATCTTGTTATAGTACAATATCTTTTTAGATAAAAAAAGATGCCCTAAAATAAGGCATCTTTATGGATATTTTGACTTAACGATTCGTTAAATTATACAGTTTGATCTGCTTGTTGTTGCGGAAAGTTCTTGATATCGTTATCAAAAAGGTATAACCCGCCTTTATCGTCACCTATTAAATTAATTTTATCTAATATTGTGCGAGCTGTTGCTTCTTCTTCAATCTGTTCTGCAACATACCATTGTAAAAAGTTGTGTGTAGCATAATCGCGTTCTTGTAACGAAATATGAACTAAATCGTTAATGCTTTTAGAAACAAAAACTTCGTGCTCGAACAATTGATTAAACAACGATTTAAAAGATGTGTGATCTAAATTTGGTTGCTCAACATCAGGAATAACCGCTTCGCCTCCACGTTGATTAATGTATTTAATTAATTTTAACATGTGCATGCGTTCTTCGTCAGATTGTGCATACATAAAAGTTGCTATCCCTTCAAACCCTTGATTTTCTGACCAAGAAGCCATTGCTAAATAAATTTGAGATGAATCGCCTTCTATTTTAACTTGCTTGTTTAAAGCAGCCTGTAATTCTTTTGATAACATAAGTTTTGATTTTTCTTTTTTATAAAATTAGAAATTTTTAGCGAAAGAAGCTAATCGATTCGATAAATCCTCGTTAACATTTACTAAAGGCAATCTTAAGTAATTTTCGCAAATTCCTAAATGTTTGAATAATTCCTTGATTCCGCCCGGGTTTCCTTGTTCGAAAATCATGTTGATTGAATCAGTAATTCTGTAATGAATTTGATACGCTTCATCTACTTTACGTTGCAATCCTAAACGAACCATTTCTGAAAATTCTTTTGGAAACGCTTCTCCGATAACCGAAATTACTCCGGCTCCGCCTGCTAAAACCATTGGTAATGTAATGATATCATCGCCCGAAATCACTAAAAATCCTTCTGGTTTTGTACGAATCAATTCCATTGCTTGAACCATATCTCCAGCAGCTTCCTTAATTCCGATGATGTTTTTAAAATCGTTCGCTAAACGAATTACTGTATTAGGCAACATATTGCTTGATGTTCTTCCTGGAACATTATATACGATAATAGGAAGCGGAGAATTTTCGGCAATCATTTTAAAATGCTGATAAATTCCTTCTTGAGTTGGTTTATTATAATAAGGCGAAACCGATAAAATGGCATCGAATCCTTTTAAGTTTTCCTCATTTAATTGCGATACAACATCCATTGTATTGTTTCCGCCAACACCTAAAACCAAAGGTAAACGTTTGTTATTTGCCTTTATAATGGTTTGCTTCACCAATTCTTGCTCTTGCTTTGTTAAAGTTGCAGTTTCGGCAGTAGTTCCTAAAACCACTAAATACTCAACTCCTCCTTTAATATTGTGTTCCACAACGCGCTCTAAGGCTTCAACATCTACGCTTAAATCTTTTTTAAATGGTGTAATTAACGCAACACCTGTTCCAATGAATGATTTCATGTTCTTTTTTTAATGAGTAAAAAACTTAATCTTATAATTTATCGTCGTATTTTTGCATACGTAACAAAGTTAACTATTTTCAAATTAAAAATCATGAAAACAAGCTTCTTTAAGCCAACAAATCTTCCGATTGCTGTTTTCAGTTCCTTACTTATTCTTTTAACAGCTTGCAGTTCAAAAAAGATTGTCAACACCGAGATTAAAACACATTATATCGAAGTTGATCAAACTGTTGCTAAAAATCAAGAAATTGATAATTTCCTTGTTCCTTATCGACAACATATCGACGAAGATTTATCGAAAGTCTTAGCTTACAATCCGCAAGATTTAGATCGAACTTCAGCAAAATGGCAAAACCCGATGACGAATTTTTACGCCGATGCTATTTTAGAAATTGGAAATCCCGTTTTTGAAAAACGCACTGGAAAAACAATTGATTTTTGCTTATTAAATTACGGCGGAATTCGTTCTACAATTGCAAAAGGAACTATTACAACCCGAAATGCTTACGATATTATGCCTTTCGAAAATAGTGCGATTGTTTTAGGAATTGATGGTACAACCGTTTATGAAATGGCAACTTATTTTATGAAAAATAAAACGGCTCATCCTTTAAGCGGAATCGAAATTTTTGCCGATAAAAATACCTTTTCAGTTGAAGACATTAAAATAAAAGGACAATCGATCGATAAAAATAAAATCTATTATGTAATCACAAACGATTATCTTGCAAAAGGCGGCGATCGAATGGACTTCTTCTTAAAAGCAAAAGAATCGTATGTTTTAGATTACAAACTTCGAAATATGTTTATTGCATATTTCACAAAAATCGATACCTTAAAACCTTCAACTCAACCTAGAATCGTATTGGAATAATGAAAAGAAGAGAATTCATCATCAAAACATCGGCTGCCACAAGTTTATTGACTTTAGGCGGATTGGGATTGAGCAGTTTTTCGTTACCTAACACAAAACGAATTACTATTTTACACACCAACGACACGCACAGTCATTTAGATACGTTTTCATCGACCGATCCGAAATTTCCTAATCAAGGCGGAGCTGCAAAACGCGCTACTATTTTTAATGACATAAAATCCGAAAATCCGAATACCTTAATTTTAGATGCAGGAGATATGTTTCAAGGAACTCCGTACTTTAATTATTATGGTGGCGAATTAGAAATAAAAATCATGAACATGTTGGGTTACGAAGGTGGAACAATTGGAAATCATGAATTTGACAACGGAGTAAATAGTCTTGCAGAACAAATCATGAAAGCGAAATTCGATGTAATTAACGCTAATTATGATTTTAAAAATACTTTAATGGATGGTTTAACGAAACCTTATAAAGTGTATATAAAAGACGGAATTAAAATCGGCGTTTTTGGTTTAGGCGTTAAGTTAGATGGTTTGGTTAATAAAAGTGAATACGGAGAAACTGTTTGGAATCATCCTTTGGAAATTGCTCAAGACATTACGCAAATTTTAAAAAACAATTTACATTGTGATTTGGTGATTTGTCTTTCTCATTTAGGTTATCGTTATGGAGCAAATTCTGACATGTTTTCGGATTTAGATCTTGCAGCAAAAACAAAAAACATCGACCTGATTATTGGAGGACACACACATACTTTTTTAGAAAAACCGACCATTGTAACTAATTTAGAAGGAAAAGAAGTTATTGTAAATCAGGTTGGTTGTTATGGCGTTCGCGTTGGGCAAATTGATTTTTATTTCGATGCATTTAACAACAAAACAGCTACTTCAAGAGTAATTTCTGTTTAAACAATTATTTTTTGAAAGTAAGAAACAACACTAGTATGATAACTATTTGATACAAATCAAATTTGACATGAGAAAGCCCTGAATAGAATCTACTGTCACTCTGAGCTTGACTCAGAGTCGCATAACAAAATAGTAAGTAATGAAAAAATACTTTGTTTACATATTAACAAACAAGTATCGTACAACATTTTATGTCGGTTCAACAAATGATCTAAATAAAAGAATCACTCAACATAATGATGGTACAGGCTCTTTTTTACTTCAAAATACAATTTAAAGGATTTAATATACTACGAATTATTTAAAGATATTAACCAAGCCATTTCTAGAGAAAAACAATTAAAAAACAATTAAAAAACAATTAAAAAACAATTAAAAAACAATTAAAAAACAATTAAAAAACAATTAAAAAACAATTAAAAAACAATTAAAAAACTGGAAAAAGGGATGGAAAATAAATCTTATCAAAACAATAAATCCTGAATTAAAAACATTAATTATTTTGTGAGATGCTGAAACAAGTTCAGCATGACTTTATTACTAAATTTTATCGTTAAAAAACCAAAAACTCCGTTCAGTAATCGAACGGAGTTTTGGGTTTACAGCATAAAGGTTGATACTTAAAATTATGCTCCTTTCTATCAAGCTTACGTCTATCATCATTTGCCATATAAAAATTACTATATTTATAAATCATTTATATATTTTTAATATATACTTACAAAACCTTTTCTAAAAAATCTATTTAAAAGGATTAATAATAAAGATTATTATGAAAATAATTAAATATTTGATTTTATCTTTCTCTGTAATATTAGTAGTTAATCTAATTATATACTTTATTCATACTTTTTCTGAAAAGAAAAAAAAATTTGATCCTCATTTAGAAATTTTAGTTAAAGAAAAAAACATCGATTTATTTGCTAATGAAGTAGCCGAAAAAATTAAAAACCATAAAATAATTTTTCTAGGAGAACAACAACATGGCGATGGAGAAACGTTTTTAATTAAATCTAAGGTTATTGATATTTTAAATAAAAAATATGGATATACACATTTATTAATCGAAGGATCGTATTTCTATAATAATCAATTAAACGAAAAAATTAAGAATAAAGAACAAATAAACAATACAGATTGGACTAAAGCTATGTATCATTTTTGGGGATTATCTAATGAAACCAAGTTAATACGAAAAGATATATTAAATGGAAATTTAGATTTTTTTGGATTTGATTATAATTTTATGTCAGATGATCTTCTTATTGATTTGTCAGATTATATTAAAAATTATTTCTCAAAATATGAAGAATTCAGTGAAAAAGAAAATGAAGAATTATTTGAAACGCTGATTTATAAAAATGGTCCGTTAGTTCTATTTAATTATAAGCCTAAAAGAAAAAATCAGGATGTAGTATTAAATCAAATATTAAATTTAAAACAGTTGATTTTAAAAGAAAGAAGTCAATCGAAAGAAGATCATTCGATGATTTTAGTTTTGAGTAATCTTTATGATTTTTACTATTCAAGAATAAAACTTAAAGAACACGAACAAAATGCACATAGAGATTCTATTATGTACAGAAATGTGAATTATATCGTTGAAAATTTGATTAACAAGAACGATAAAGTAATTATTTGGTCTGCAAACGCGCATTTGTTATATGAGAATACAGACGATATTTATCCTATGGGAAAATATTTAAAAGAAAAATACGGCAATGATATATACAGCATTTTGTTTACTTCTAATAAAGGACATATGTATAATATTGCCACAAACCATAAACAATTAATAAATAAAACTTCGACTTATAGTCTTGAAAATACATTAAAAGAAAATAATCATAATTATTTTTTATATTCTTTAGGAAATAACAAGAAACCTTTAAAAATGAAATTTTTAGGGCATAACAATATAGAGAATAAGTGGAATGAAATGATGGACAGCTTTATTTTTATAGAAACTATGAAACCTGTAACCTTTTAAGTTATGTTGAAAATTAAAGAATTAAATTTTAAATACAAAAAAAGTGAAGATGGAGTTTTTGATGTGAATCTAGAATTCCTAAAACCTAAGGTTGTTGGAGTTATTGGCGATAATGGTTCCGGAAAAAGCACCTTATTTAAACTCATAAGTGGTTATATAAATCCGCCAAAAGAAACCGTTTTTGTAAAAGAAAAAGAGTTCACAGAAAACACGCTGTATTGTAAAGAGCATCTAAGTATTTGTTTCGATAAACCTTCTCTTTTAGAAAAGTTAACTGTTCTTGAAAACTTAAATTACTTTAATATTTTTTTTAAGCAATCAAAAGAAAGAATTAACGAAATAGTCGAAGACTTACATTTAAATAAACATTTAAATTATCCTGTTAAAAAGCTTTCGTTTGGTTTTAAACAAAGAGTGAATATAGCATCTTTATTACTCCGAAATTCGGATATTTTAATTTTAGATGAACCTTATAACGGATTAGACGTATCAAGTATTAAATCCTTAAATAACGTTATAAGAAAATATAAGAACGAAAAATTGATTCTTATTTCAGGACATTTTATTGATGAAATTCAAGAAAACACAGATCATGTAATTTTATTTAATAAAGGTAAAATCGTATTTAATGATGTAAATCCTTATGGAAAGGATTTAAGCTATGTTTTATATAAATGTGATAATAACCAACCAAATAAAGAATTCCTGAATATTCAATGCGTTCCCTATTTCGAGAAAGAAGGTAAATTGCATTTCTTTATAGATTCTAAAGAAATTGACATTGCTGATAAAATTCAAAATATGGAATTAATAAAAGAAGTAACTCGTATAAAAGACATATACAATTTATTATGATCACAATTAAAGATTTATTAAAAGCAGAATTTATCAAAGGTAAATTAGGATATGTATACGTACTTAGTATTCTTATTCCAATTTTGATATCGTTTTTCACATTTTGGAGTTTTTCAGCATTATATAATTATAATCCGGATAATGGCATAAACCTATGGGTATTAATTTTTGGATTGTCTTTTAGACTAATTCCTTTTATTTATTCTCTTTTCAGTATTTACATTGTACAAGATAATTTAAACAGAGATTACAAAAATAATTTGTATGATATAATGTCTACATTTCCCGTTAAAAAATCCCACTTCCATCTATCGAAAATTATTTTTATTTCTTCAATTCTGTTTTTTTCAATACTATTAACTTTTTTAATAACGATAACTGGTATTAATATTTTTGAATTTAAAATGTCGGAAATAAATGGATTTTACGAATACGGAGATTCGATTTTCTTTATTTATCTATATAGCTATTTTAGATTATTTCTTTATGCTTTGGTTATTGTTTTAATACAGTTAAATATCAATAGATTTAGCAGAAACCCGGTTACAAACTTGGTTATTCCAATAGGATTAAGTTTTATTAGCTTTGTCTTTTCTTCTATGAAAGAATTTACTTTTTTTCCGTATGTCTATATTCACACAATATATAATTCTATTGATGTGAATGGAGAAATTACTAATTTTCACATTGATATTTTAGCCTTAATAATATCAACATTTTTAATTTTCTTATATATAAAATGGATTAAAAACATTAAAGACAAATCATTACAAAGAATGTATGAAAGCATAAATTAAAAAAACTCCGTTCAGTAATTGAACGGAGTTTTATATTTTTCAATCCTTAAATTCAAATAAAGAATGATTGTTTTCACAACCATTTTACCATCTGCTTAGTATGAAACTAAGAAACTGTGTACTACAAATTCGAAAAAATGATAAACATCAATCCAATGTACACAAACAAACTTATTGCCCCTTTTACAATTGATTTCATAATGTATTTTATTATTACACTACAAATGTAGCAGGGCTACGTTATTTACATATTTTTTAAAGTTTAAGGAATTATTACTTCTTTCTTTGAATAAAATTTAATCATTTAGCTGGTTTACAAAATCTTCTTCACTCCAAATAGGAATCCCTAATTTCGTTGCTTTCTCTAATTTTGCAGGTCCCATATCGGCTCCAGCAACTACAATCGAAGTTTTTCCGGTAATAGAACTACCGTTTTTTCCTCCGTAATCTTCTATTTTTTGTTTGATTTCATCTCGAGAAAAATGCTCGAATTTTCCAGAAACCACCATCGTCATTCCTGCAAATTTATCCGAAACCTTAGTACTTTCCTTCTCCTCTATTTCAAATTGTAATCCGTATGATTTTAATCTTTCAATTAGTTGCAAGTTTCCTTCGTTTTTGAAAAACGCACGAATGCTCAATGCAATTTTATCGCCAATTTCGTCAACATTTACCAATTGCTCATAGTTTGCAGCCATTAAAGCATCGATTGTTTTGTAATGTTGAGCGAGTTTCTTTGCAACTGTTTCTCCAACAAAACGAATTCCTAATGCAAATAAAACACGTTCAAACGGAATGTTTTTAGAAAGCTCAATTCCCTTTATTAAATTATCTGCCGATTTTTCTGCCATACGTTCCAAAGGCAAAATCTGTTCTTTTTGCAATTCGTACAAATCAGCATAATTCGTTATAAGATTATTTTTATACAATAAAGTAACCGTTTCACTACCCAAACCATCAATATTCATGGCTTTTCGACTAATAAAATGCTCTACTCGACCAACAATTTGTGGCGGACATTCATAAAAATTCGGACAATAATGTTGTGCTTCACCAGCTTTTCGAACCAATTCTGTTCCACATTCCGGACAATTTGTAATGTAAACAGTTGGTTCGCTATTTTGCGGACGTTGTGAAACATCGACTCCAACAATTTTAGGAATAATATCTCCTCCTTTTTCAACAAAAACCGTATCCTGAACTCGAATATCTAGTTTTTCAATTTGATCGGCATTGTGCAACGAAGCTCGTTTTACAATTGTACCAGCCAATTGCACAGGATTTAAATTTGCAACCGGCGTAATAGCGCCCGTTCTGCCTACCTGATACGAAATACTTTCTAAAGTTGTAACAGCTTGCTCTGCCTTGAATTTATACGCAATTGCCCAACGCGGATTTTTTGCCGTATAACCTAATTCTTCCTGTAAATCTAAATCGTTTACTTTAATTACAACGCCATCAGTTTCGTACGGAAGTTCGTGTCGGTGCACATCCCAATAATCGATAAACTCAAAAACCTCATCTAAATTTTGTACTAATTTTGATTGCGACGGAACTTTAAATCCATATTCGCGCGATGCTTCTAAAGCATGATATTGTGTTTTAAAAAAGGAGTTTGCTCCTACGATATAATACAGTAAACATTCTAACGGACGTTTTGAAACTTCGGCACTATCTTGCAATTTTAAACTTCCCGAAGCTGTATTTCTTGGATTCGAATAAGGCATTTCGCCAATATCGATCAATTCCTGATTCATTTTTTCGAATCCGGCAAAAGGTAAAATAATCTCTCCGCGAATATCAAACTTTGGAGGATAATCTCCTTTTAATTTCAACGGAACCGATTTAATAGTTTTGATATTATTTGTTACATCGTCGCCCTGAAAACCATCGCCGCGTGTAACGGCGCGAACTAACCTTCCGTTTTCATACGTAATCGAAATAGAAGCGCCATCGTATTTTAACTCACAAACAAACTCAACTGGAACGTTTCCTAAAACACGTTGAATCCGGTTTTGCCAATCGATCAAATCTTCGCGAGAATAAGAATTCTCTAACGAATACATTCGATTTGAATGTGTAACAGTTTCAAAATTTTTGGTAATACTTCCTCCAACTCGCTGAGTAGGCGAATCTTCGTCAAAATATTCAGGGTGTTTTGCTTCTAAATCTTGCAATTGTTTCAACTTCTGATCAAATTCAAAATCAGAAATCACCGGATTATCCAAAACATAATAATTGTAATTATGATCGTTTAATTCTTTTCTAAGCGATTCAATTTGTGCTAAAACATCCATTTGTCCAAAAATTAAAGTCTGTTGAAAGTTATGAAATTTACTATTTATTTAAAATCTGTTTGATTTGATGATACAATTCACCTTGACTTAAAATTCCGCCTTGTTGAATGATTTCAAAAATTTCTCCGTTTCGGTCGCCACCAAATTCTTTTGCTCCGAAGCGAATTTCAACTTCATCGCTACCTAAATTTTCGCCTAACCATTGTAAACCTTCTTTTTGAAGAAAATCTACCGACGGATTTGTGCTTTTTAATACAATGGTATCAATATTTTTTTCATCGAATTGAAACAGAAAAATATGACCCTTTGAAAAATGTTCAATGTATTGCGCCGATTTTAAAACACCTTCCCAAACCAAATCCGAAAAAATATCGATTTCTTGTTCTGCAACTTCAGGTTTATCGATTTTTAACTGATCCCATTCGTTTTTATCTATTTGCTGAGAAGCTAAAAAATTAGCAAATTCTGCGTGTAATTCTTCTAACTGCTCTTTTGTAAGTCGTGCGTATTTCATTTCTTTTTGCTTTATTGCAAAAATACAACCTTCTAATCAAATCGTATGATTATTGGGCGCAGTTTTGCTTAAATTGATTTTTCAGTTGGTTATTAAACGTAATTTCTTCGTATTCTGCGCTTACAATATCCAATATATATAAATGATTTTGATGACGATCGTATCTGTAAAATGCTCGATTTACCATTCGATCCGGATAACTTTCGTGCAAAGAAATCTCATAGAAATCTCCTTTTTCTAAAGCCTGATCTTTTTCCGGATTTGGCGAAACATGAACCATAAAACCAATTCCTGTTCCGTTATTTTTCATAACTTCATCGGCTAAGCCATCTGTTAATTCTTTATAATGATCCGAACTTTCTATTATTGCTAAAACAGCGTCCAAACAATTAAATGTATTCGGATTTTCTTGCTCTTTTTTTTGTTTTTCAATCAATTTTAAAGCACTTTTCACAGAATCTTTCTTTATTGAAGAAATTGTGTTACTTGTTTCTTTTGAATCGCTTTCTGTTTTACACGACATCATTAAAAGCATTGTAAAAAACAACAGCAAACTAATCTTTTTCATATATAATTTATCTGAACGCAAGATACTAAAATCGACTAAAACAGGCATTTTTTAAAGCAATTTAACGTCCGAAAAAGATTTTAAAAGCGTATTTATTTTAAAACGATTTGTATTTCTACAAATTGCTATCTTTATAACGCGAATTATACATCAATGGAAATAATCATTATTATTTTACTAATCCTTATCAATGGGATTTTTTCAATGTCGGAAATGGCATTGGTTTCTTCAAAGAAATTTAAATTAGAAAACGAAAAGAAAAGAGGAAATTCGGGAGCTAAAAAAGCTTTGGAATTAGCCGAAGATCCTAATAGATTTTTATCTACCGTTCAAATCGGAATCACTTTAATCGGAATTTTACTCGGAGTTTATTCGGGCGATCGCTTAACTGCCGATTTAGCCGCAACCATAAGCGAAATTTCGGTTTTAGCGCCTTATGCAAATACGCTCGCTTCTATTTCTATGGTAATCATCATTACCTATTTTTCTATCGTTTTTGGCGAATTGGTTCCCAAACGTTTTGGCTTACTTTTTCCCGAATCTATTGCTTCTAAAATTGCACAACCAATGAGTTGGCTTTCATTAATTAGTTCGCCTTTTGTTTGGTTGCTTACTACTTCTAACAATATTATTTTACGTTTATTCGGAATTAAAGAAAAAACCGATGATTTTATTTCGGAAGAAGAAATCAAAAGTATCATTCGCGAAAGCACCGAAGGCGGCGAAATTCAGGAAAAAGAACACGAAATTGTAGAACGAGTTTTTGAATTGGGCGATCGTCGTGTAAATACGTTGGCTACACATCGTTCCGAAATTTCGTTCCTTAAAATAGAAGACGATTACGATACGATGCGCGCTAAAATTAAAAAGAATAAATTTTCGGGATATCCTGTTGTTGCAAATAATAATTTAGACGATGTTGTTGGTGTGATTTTGTTGAAAGATTTGTTTGGCATTCCTAAAGAGGATTTCGTAATGAAAAAGTACATGCGCAAGCCTTTGTTTGTTAACGAAAATTCGTTTTGTTATCCGTTGTTAGAACGCATGCAGAAATCGCACGCGCAAATAGCAATCATGATCGATGAATATGGAACAACCGCCGGTATTGTGACTTTTAACGATATTATGGACGAGTTAATTGGCGAAAGTCCGGAAAACGAAGACGAAGATTTTGAAATCATTAAAATTGATGATAAAACCTGGCTTATTGACGGACAATATTCGATTTATGAATTCGAAAAGTATTTCGGAATTGACATTAAAGATCAAATCGAGGATTTGTATGTTACAGTTGCAGGTTTATTTTTAAATCAAACAGATGAACTTCCAAAAGTTGGCGATCAATTAATTGTAGATCATTTACAATTAGAAATCATTGAAATTAAACGAAATCGAATCGAAAAAATTCAAGCAATCCGTTTAGAAGACGAAGAAATAGAAGATAATAATGAGGAATAAACTTCCTCATTTTTTTTTACATTTCAACTTATTTAAAATTTCTTCTAAATTTTTATCTTATTTCTTTTTCGCAACAAAACGAATAACACTTCCTGTTCCGTTATGATACTTTCCTTCGCTTAATTCAACTTCTGCTTCTTCAAAAAACAAGAAATCGTAATCGAAAAAATCGTTGCGAAGTTCTTCTTCAGAAAAAAGCTGATCGATGTCTCCGGGTCCGCCTACATTAGGATTTTTCTCTCGATAAGTTAAATGCTTTTTACTAAAACCTTCAAAAACAATAATTCCGTTGCTTTTTAAAAGTGAAGATAACTGCGAATGAAGAGAAGTTCTTACAATTGCCGGAAAATGTGCAAATATCAAAGCAATAGTATCAAACTGTTCTTTTTCATAACCAAGCTCTGATAAATTACCTACACGATAATCTATACTTACTTTTTTGTTCTCGGCTAATTTTAATGCCTTTCTCTTTCCTTCGTCGCTAATATCAAATGCATCAACTTTCCATCCCAATGTTGCAGCATAAATTGCGTTTCTACCTTCTCCTTCTGCCGGAAACAATATACTTTTCGGATTTAAATCATTTAATTTTTCTCGTAAAAACTCATTGGGTTCTGTGCCATAAGCATAATCTTCTTCGCTATATCTTTTATTCCAAACTTTAGTTAAATCGTCTTTCATTACATCTTTTGTTAATAGTCAAAATAAAACCTCTATATAAAATTAGAGTTTTTAATATAACGAAAATTTGATAACAAACAACTTAAAAAAGTAATTTATAATATGATTATGATTTAGAAAAATCGTTTATTTTGCGTCGATAAAATTCAAACATGTTAAAGATAAATGAATATTGATTTTATATTAAACGACAAATCGAAAAAACCAAAAGAACGCATTTCGGAATTGGCAGAAGGAATCATAAATCGATCTATTAATATAGATGAATTAATTGAATTTGCTTTGAAATCTAAAGATCCGATAAAAGCAAGTTGCATAGAAGCTTTAGAATATGCTTCGAAAGAGCATCCAGAATTAATTGATCGCAGAGCTTTTGATTTTGCGATAAATAGCTTACAGGAAAAAGCTCCGAGAATTAAATGGGAAAGTGCAAAAGTAATTGGAAATACGGTTTCGTTATTTGCAAATGATTTAGATAAAGCACTTCATAATTTATTAGAAAACACCGAACACGAAGGAACTGTGGTTAGATGGAGTACCGCTTTTGCTTTAGGAGAAATTTTAAAACTAAAAACGTCCCATTCCGAAGATTTACTTCAAACTTTTGAGATAATTATTGCAAATGAAGAAAAAAACAGCATCAAGAAAATCTATCTAGATGCAATAAAGAAAAGTCAAAAATAAAGCCTCCAAATTGGAGACTTTTCTTATGATAAAACTCTATTATCTTGAATAATTCGGAGCTTCTTTTGTAATCGTAATATTATGTGGATGCGATTCGCCAATACCAGAAGAAGTCAACTGTACAAAACGAGCTGTTTCTTGTAAAGTAGGAATATCTTTTGCTCCGCAATATCCCATTCCTGCGCGTAAACCTCCAATAAATTGCGTCATCGATTCGTTTAATTCTCCTTTGTATGGAACACGACCTTCAATTCCTTCTGGAACTAATTTTTTAACATCGTCTTCTACATCTTGGAAGTA
Organism: Flavobacteriaceae bacterium UBA3339; assembly: GCA_002360925.1. Lineage (GTDB taxonomy): Bacteria > Bacteroidota > Bacteroidia > Flavobacteriales > Flavobacteriaceae > Flavobacterium. The sequence continues at coordinate 68,218 of DERN01000013.1, forward strand.
ACGGTCTTTTGAACCATGTTTCATTGATTCAACCGATCCCATTCCGCGGTATGTTTTAAATTTACGTCCTTCGAAAATTACGGTTTCTCCCGGAGATTCTTTAGTTCCGGCTAACATAGATCCTAACATTACACAATCTGCTCCTGCTCCTAAAGCTTTCGGAATATCTCCTGTGTAACGTAAACCTCCATCGGCAATTACAGGAACTCCCGTTCCTCTTAAAGCAGATGCTACTTCCATAACTGCTGAAAATTGAGGAAAACCAACTCCGGCAACAACACGTGTTGTACAAATTGATCCCGGTCCGATTCCTACTTTTACTGCATCTGCACCAGCTTCGACCAAATACAAAGCAGCTTCTGCCGTAGCAATATTTCCTACAACTACATCAATTTCAGGGAAAGCCGTTTTCACTTCTTTTAACGTATTAACCACTCCTTTTGTATGTCCGTGAGCAGTATCAATAATTAATGCATCAACTCCGGCAGCAACCAAAGCACTTGCGCGTTCTACAGCATCAGCTGTAACTCCAAGAGCAGCTGCTACACGTAAACGTCCAAATTTATCTTTGTTTGCGTTGGGTTTTAACGTTAATTTTGTAATATCTCTGAATGTAATTAAACCTACTAATTTATTTTCGGCATTAACTACCGGAAGTTTTTCAATTTTATTTTTCTGTAAAATTTGTTCTGCATCCGTAAGAGTTGTTCCTTCAAGAGTTGTTACGATATTATCGGCAGTCATTACTTCTAAAATCGAACGTTTGTTGTCTTTTTCGAAACGTAAATCTCTGTTGGTAACAATTCCTTTTAATAACTGATTTTCATCTACAATAGGAATTCCTCCGATTCCGTTTTCCTTCATCGCCATTTTAGCATCTCCTACCGTAGCAGTCAAAGGCAAAGTAACCGGATCGATGATCATTCCAGATTCGGCACGTTTTACTTTACGAACTTCCTGAGCTTGTTGCTCTATCGTCATGTTTTTATGTAAAACTCCGATTCCTCCTTCGCGAGCCATTGCAATTGCCATTGCACTTTCTGTTACCGTATCCATAGCAGCAGAAACAACAGGAACGTTTAATGTAATGTTTCTTGTAAATTTTGATTGAATGCTTACTTCGCGTGGCAATACCTCAGAGTATGCAGGTATTAGCAGTACGTCGTCATAGGTTAAACCTTGACCGACTATTTTTGTTGTGTGTGCCTTCATGTGCAATTGTAGTTGAATTGCATGCAAATTTAATCATTTTTCATTAAAAAATAAAATTCTAATGATAAAAATTAAATATCTTTAACGCTTCGTTATAAGCTGCCTCGAAAGACATCATCTGAACGTTGGTTTCTACTTTGTTTGCGGTAAAATAACTCAGCATTTTTTCAGTCGGCATATTGCCTGTTAAATCGTCTTTTGCCATTGGACATCCGCCAAAACCTTTAATGGCTCCGTCAAAACGAATACAACCTGCTTTATAAGCCGCATCTACTTTTTCGAACCATTTATCGGGCGTTGTATGTAAATGCGCACCAAATTCGACATGAGGATATTTCGGAATTAAATTCGAGAATAAATACGTAATGTCTTCCGGAGTTGAACTTCCGACTGTATCAGAAAGCGAAAGAATCGTAACGCCCATATCGGCTAATTTTTCGGTCCACTCGCCTACAATTTCTACATTCCAAGGATCGCCATACGGATTTCCGAATCCCATAGATAAATAAGCCACTACTTCTTTATTGGTTTTTGCGGCAATATCTAAAATTTCTTGTAACGTAATTAGCGACTCTGCAATGGTTTTATGCGTGTTTCGCATTTGGAAGTTTTCGGAAATAGAAAAAGGGAATCCTAAATATTGAATTTCGTTATGAACCGAAGCCAATTCGGCTCCTTTTGTATTTGCAATAATAGCCAATAATTTTGTTTTAGTTTCACTCAAATCTAACTGAGCCAAAACCTCAGCCGTATCCTGCATTTGAGGAATCGCTTTTGGAGAAACAAAACTACCGAAGTCTAATGTATCAAATCCTACACGCAATAAAGATTGTATATATTGCACTTTTTTTTCTGTAGGAATAAACATCTTAATGCCTTGCATGGCATCGCGCGGACACTCTATTATTTTTACTGGTTTCATAAGTTTCAAAGATAATAGATTCCGCAGAAGTTGCAAACATTCTGAATAAAAAACTTTAGACCAGCATAAAAATCGCCAACGATACAAATACGATTATTTGCACCCATTTAAGTCCTAAATTAAAGGCTGTGCTTTCGCGAAGAAATTTTGTTAGCCAAGAAGCCAAAACAGCGTATAAACAAAAAACGACAAAAGCTATAATCAAGGCAATAAAACCTAAAGTATAAACCTGCATTTTTACATTTCCGGCTTGTGCATTTATAAAAGTAGGAAAAAGCGCTAAAAAGAACAGCATGACTTTAGGATTTAAAATATTCATGATTAATCCTTGAAAAATGTTCTTCCAAGATTTATCCACAAATGTTTCTTTCGTTTTTAATTGAAATGAAGCATCAGATTTAAAAACCGAATAAGCAAGCCACAATAAATATAACGCGCCAAAAATTTTAATTCCTGTAAAAAGCCACGGAATATTTAAAATAATTGCCGAAATACCAAAAGCAATTAAGGTAGTATGAAAAAGCAAACCGCAACTTAAACCAATAGCAGCGGCAATTCCGTATTTTTTTCCTTTTGCAATACTTGTAGAAAGCACATACATTACGTCGGGTCCCGGAGCAACCGAAAGTGCCAACATGGTAAAGAAAAACGATACAACCGTTTCTGAATTCATTAACTGCGTTTTAAAATCGCTTGATTGATTTCTTTAACTAAAGCCGGACCTTCGTAAATAAATCCGGTATAAACTTGAATTAAATCGGCTCCTGCATCTAATTTTTCTAAAGCATCTTGCGCAGAATGAATTCCGCCTACTCCAATAATCGGGAACGATTTATTACTTTTTTCAGATAAAAATCGAATAACTTCTGTTGATCTGTCTTTTAATGGTTTTCCCGACAAACCACCTGTTTCTACTTTATTTTCCGATTTTAAACCTTCGCGCGAAATCGTTGTATTAGTTGCAATAACGCCGGCAATTTTAGTTTCGTTTACAATATCGATAATATCTAACAATTGATCGTCTGTTAAATCCGGAGCAATTTTAAGTAAAATAGGTTTCGCTTTAGGTTTCGTTAAATTTTTTGCCTGCAAAGTAGAAAGCAATTCCATTAAAGGTTCTTTATCTTGTAAAGCGCGTAAATTTGGCGTATTGGGCGAGCTTACATTTACCACAAAATAATCGACATAATCATACAAAGCATCGAAACAGATTTTGTAATCGTTTACCGCTTCTTCATTCGGCGTTACTTTGTTTTTACCAATGTTTCCGCCAATTAAAACACCTTTATTTTTCTTTAAACGCTCAACCGCTAATTCAATTCCGCCATTATTAAATCCCATTCGGTTAATAATTCCCTGATCTTCTTTTAAGCGGAATAATCTTTTTTTCGGATTTCCATCCTGCGGTTTCGGTGTAATAGTTCCAATTTCGATAAATCCAAAACCAAACGCGTCCAACTCGTTATAAATCTTCGCGTCTTTATCTAATCCTGCTGCCAATCCAACCGGATTTTTAAATTTCAATCCAAATACTTCTCGTTCCAAACGTTTGTCGTTTATCTGAAATTTAGATTTGATAATAGACGACATTCCCGGAATTGCATGCATGAATTTTATCATAGAAAATGTAAAATGATGCACTTTTTCAGGATCGAATTTGAATAAAACAGGGCGAATGATCGATTTATACATAAGTTATGCGTTTATTGCTTTGCAAAAGTAGTGTTTCTGATCTCAATTTAAAAATTTAAAACTTGGAAGTTTTTGAGTTAAAATCAGAAGATTTTACGCTCCTAATTTTAACTCAAAATAGTGGTTGTTACCTGAATTAAAAAACCGATTGTAAAAAACAAAGCCGCTATTTTTAATAAGGTAAATCTAAAGTTCTGATCAATTATTAATTTAGACAATAAAGGTTTTGATATTTTTAAATCTAAATAATCTTCAATGTTTTTAGAAAATTTCATAAAAAGCGCTAAACCTATAAAAACAGGTAAAACAAAATAAATATTTTCTATAGAATGAGCAGTTATTACTCCTGCCAAAATTCCTGAGATTGCTAAAATAACACTCGGAATTTTTTTAATAACAGATCTTGAAAAACTTTCGGTTTTCTCAATCCATTCGGCTCCTAAAATTTCGGGTGCTGCCAACCAAAAAGCAAGAAACTGAAAAAACAATGCTAATAAATTAAGAATTTTAATGATCATAAAACTCGAATCTTATTCGCAACCATCGATCGAGCATGAATCTCCTTCGATATTTTTATTTTCTGTTTGAACTTCGTTATAGGTTTGCATTAACGCTTCTTCGAACAAATCGGCAGGTTGCGCTCCTGAAACTGCATATTTATTGTTCAAAATAAAAAACGGAACTCCAGAAACACCTAAATTACGAGCTTCTAAAATATCTTGTTTTACTTCGTAATCATACGAATCGGAAGTTAAAACATAATGCGCCTGATCGGTATCTAAACCTAATTCTTCGGCAATATTTACTAAAGTTTGAACATCGGCAACATCATTTCCTTCTGTAAAATGTTCTTTAAAAAGTAATTCTTCTGCTTCAGCTGCTTTATTATATTTTGCTGCAAAATGAATCAATTTATGAGCTAAAAAAGTATTTGCAACAATGGCTTTATTCATTTGAAAATCGATTCCGGCTTGTTTTCCCATTTCATTAATTCGTTCTTGCATTTGCTCGATTTGCGACAAAGGCATTCCTTTCTTTTGCGCTAAATAATCGTTTATAGTAAGAATTTGAGAACCTACATTTAAATCCGGATCTAATTGATAACTTTTCCATTCAACTTCGACCTCATCTTTAAAAGGCAATTTTTCTAAAGCTTTTTCAAAGTTCTTTTTTCCAATATAACAGAACGGACACATTACGTCTGACCAAATTTGTATTTTCATGATTTTTCGTCTTAGTTTTCCGTAAAGTTATTGAATCTAAATGCACTTTTGTTATTTCGATATGAAAAAATATGTCGAAGTTTTTTAAATAATTTTCATATCCCAAGCGATTATGATATATTTGAACATTGCAAAAAGCTATTTATGAAGACACTTCGCATAAAAAATATGGTATGTCCCAGATGTATTATGGTTATTGAAAAGACAATGGAAGATTTGGGATTTGAATTAAATGATGTTGATTTAGGTTTGATAGAATTTCATGAACCCATTACGCTTGACGATCGCGATAAAATTGAAAAAGCAATAAATCCATTAGGTTTCGAGATTTTAGAAGACAAAAAAAGCATGTTGGTTGAACGTATTAAAAATGCGATTATTGAACTGGTTGGAAAAGATGTTAACGATTTAAAAATTACACTTTCGGAATATTTACAAAGTAAACTTCAAGTCGAATATCATACGTTAAGTCAGCTTTTTTCGAATCAGGAATCACAAACAATCGAACAGTTTTATATTCTTCAAAAGATAGAAAAAGTTAAAGAATTACTCGTTTATGACGAATTAACTTTAAGCGAAATTGCTTATAAAATGAATTACAGTTCTGTTGGACATTTAAGCAATCAGTTTAAAAAAGTTACCGGTTTGGCTCCTACTCATTTTAAAGAAATTAAGATTTTTAAGGAAGAAATTATAGAAGAAAACAAAACGAAGTAAACCTCTTAAAATAAGAGGTTTATTTTTTTATATATTAAACGCTATATTAACAATTAAACCATGAAAAAACATTTTTTACTCCTATTTATATTATTCTTGTTTTCCTGTAAACAAAAAATGATAGTTTATGATTCAATTCCCATAAAATATAATCGACATATTTATTTTGATGTAAAAGTTGAAGATAAAATCAATGGTAATTTCATATTTGATACAGGAGCCTCAGGTATATTGCTAGATTCGATATTTTTAAAAGAAAACAATTTACATTACAAAACACAAAAAATAGAAATTTACGGTATAGGAAATTCAAGAAGAACTGCCCAATTGATTACAGATACGATCCATTATGAATATCATAATGAAAACCCTTTTTCAGCTTTAGCAATTATGTTTAATTTCAAAGATATTGCTAGTCGTAAAATAGATGGCATTTTTGGTATCGAAACTTTTGCACACAAACCGTACATGATAGATTATGTTTCTCAAAAAATATTTTTCACTGATTCAGTTAAAGGTTACGAGCCGATTAGTATACAGTTCAAGAACCGCGATATTCATCTTCCTTTAACAATAACATTAAAAAACGGCAAAAAAATACAAGGGCAATTTATACTCGATACAGGATCTGATCGAACAATAATAAACAGTCATCTTTTTTAAGACAGATGGAATTTATAACTCAATAGATAAAAAGAAAGTTTTTTCTATAGGCGGTTTAGGAGAAAATTCAGACAGTTATATTTTACCGGTTACTTCTGTTGATTTAGGAAAATTTAAATTAAAAAACTTAACCATATCGGCTTCTACAGACAGTTTTGGTGTTTTGGCTGATACAAATTATATGGGAATTATCGGTAACGATTTGTTAGATAACTTTAATATATTGTTCGATCATCAGAAAGAAAAAATTTGGATAAAACCGAATAAGAACTTTAACAAAAATCCAAGAAAACTGTTTCGTGGTATTTCCTTTCTTGAAACAAGAAATAAATGGATTGTAAGAGAAATTGTAGAAAATTCAGAAGCTTATCAACAAGGAGTCAGAATAAATGATGAAATAATTGAAATTAATCATGTTTCTGTAAAAGATATAGATTTCGACGAATTTGTTAGTTCATTAAAAGCTAACGACAAATTAATTATAAAAATAAAACGAGAAAACGAAGTAAATTTCAAACTCAATATTTTTATAACATCATAAACATATAAAGACAATTCATATATTTAGCTTTTTATTTGTCGTTTATGAAATACCTCTATATTACCTTATTATCATTTTGCAGTTTATTTGCACAAACTACAAAGAAAGTTCTTTTTTTAGGAAACAGCTATACACATTACAATAACTTACCTTTGTTAGTTAGCCAAATGGCAACATCAACAAACGATATTTTAATTCAAGATAGTAATACTCCTGGCGGTTATCGTTTTTTTGACCATATTACAAATCCAACTACTTTAACTAAAATTGCTGCAAATCAGTGGGATTATGTGGTATTGCAAGAACAAAGTCAAATGCCGGCTTTTCCTATCAATTATGTAAACCAAAACGTATTTCCGTATGCAACACAACTTGCCGATTTAATAAAACAAAACTACGATTGTTCAGTTCCGATGTTTTATACAACTTGGGGACGCAAAAATGGCGATGCACAAAACTGTCCTACTCAACCAGCATTATGTACTTATACTGGAATGGACGATTTATTGCAGCAACGATACCGAACAATGGCAGAAAACAATAAAGGTGTTTTATCTCCGGTTGCAGCTGTTTGGCGTTATATTCGCGCAAATCATCCATCAATTGAATTATATTCTTCTGACGAATCGCATCCTTCTTTAGAAGGTTCCATGGCAGCAGCTTATACTTTTTACACTGCAATTTTCAAGAAAGATCCCACTTTAGTAACATTTAATTCAACTTTATCTGCAATAACAGCAGCTAACATTAAAAATGCAGTTAAAACGATTGTTTTTAATGATATGGAAAATTGGCTTTTAGATATTAACGATAATTTTACACATTTTACAGCGTCTATAATTTCAGGCAATAACGTACAATTTACCAACGATACGCAGAATGCATCGAATATTAGTTGGAACTTTGGAGATGGAGGAACTTCAACACAACAAAATCCAACTCATAATTTTGCAACAAACGGAACTTATACGGTAACAATGACTTTAGAAGTTTGCGGAAAAACGTATACAAAAACTCACGAAATTACCATTTCAACACTTTCAAATGATGTTTTTTCTAAAAACAAAATTCAACTTTATCCAAATCCAACAACCGATATCGTAAATCTTTCTAATCTAAATTTTGATGAATTAAAGGTTTTTGATGTAACTGGAAAAGAGCTCAATATAAAAGTTCAAGAAAATAAAAGCTTTTATCAAATTAACTTCGATCGTTTTGCTACTGGAATTTATTTCATTCAGATTAGAAAAGGAAAAGAAATTGAAACTTTAAAAGTTATAAAAAAATAACAATCAAATAAAACCAAACACTTATAAAAACATTTTACCATGTTTAAAACAATTATTCTATTAACAACATCATTATGCTCGTTTCATTGTTTGTCACAAAACGAAATAGAGAAAGAAAAGAAAGCGCAACGAGAAAAAATCATTCAGGAACACGTTTATGATTGTGCCGATAAGATTAATTATCTTTTTATGATGAAAGAATACCAAGATTGTTTGGATAAAGGAATTAAAAAAGATGCTACGATTGCTTATTTATGGCAACAAAAAGCCATGCCTTATTTTAAGGTTAAAAAGTATGAAGCTGGAATGGAATTTTTAGAAAAAGCGGTTCATTTTGATCGAAAAAGATATTTAGCTTACAAAGGTTTTATTAATTGCATTTTCGTTAAAAATTACAAACAGGCCATTACTGATTTTAACAATTGTATAAAGGAATTTGGAAATAGTTACGAAATGGATCATTCCTACAACTTTTATATCGGACTTTCGTATTTGCAATTAAATGATTTTTCGAAAGCAGAATCGTATTTAAAAGAATCGATAAATTATCACAAAAGCATGTTTAACGAAGCTCATTATTTAGATCTTTTCTATTACGCAATAAGTCTTTATGAGCAAGAACGGTTTGATGAAGCAATTGTTTCTTTAGATGAAGCTATTTCCTTATATCCCGAGTTTTCGGACGCTATTTATTATAAAGCACTTTGCTTTTTTAAACAATCTAAAGCTCCCGAAACCTATAATCCTTTAATAAATCAAGCATCAGAATTTGCCAAACAAGGTTTTAGTATTAATGAAGCAAATAGCGTTTATGAGCCTTATCCTTATCAAGTAAGATGGAAATAAAAAATGTTTTTTATAGTTCTATTTTATAAAAAGAGCCTCGATTTTCATTTCGTTTAATAGATTGTTGAACAATTAAAATTCCGACTTGAGTCATGTTTTTTAATTCGTAGAAATCAATGTTTACTTGATGCGTTTTTTCTGTTTCTAAAACTTCTTGTTTTAAGTTTAATAAGGCTTTTAATGCTGATTTTAACTCTCTATCATTTCGAACAATTCCAGCATTTTGAATCATTGTTCTTTGTAAAAATGCTTTTTTATCTGAAAGAAACTCGTTGTTTAGCTCGATTAAATTCGTTTGGTTCGAAAGAAAAATTTGTTCCGTAAAGACTTCCTTTATTGATTGATCATTTCTTAAATAATTAAAAATTTGATTCGAATAAACCAAAGCTTCTAAAAGAGAATTCGACGCCAAACGATTAGCTCCGTGTAAACCTGTTCTAGAACATTCGCCACAAGCAAATAAGTTTTCTATTGAAGTTTTTCCGTTTACATCAACAGCAATTCCTCCGCAAACATAATGTTGAGCCGGCGCAACAGGAATAAAATCTTTTGAAATATCTAAACCTAATTGCTCTGTTTTTTCTAAAATATTCGGAAAATGATCTTGGAAAGCTTTTTTCTCAATATGCGAACAATCTAAATAAACGCAATTGCTTTTGGTGTTTTGCAACTCTTCTACAATACTTTTCGAAATAATATCTCGCGAAGCCAATTCGACACGTTTATCATATTTCGGCATAAAACGTTCTCCGTTTATATTTCTTAAAAATGCGCCATCGCCACGAACTGCTTCCGAAATCAAAAAAGTAGTATCTAAATTTTTACTGAATAAAGCCGTTGGATGAAACTGAATAAATTCCATATCCACAATTTCTGCATTTGCTCGGCTTGCCATTGCAATTCCGTCGCCTGTTGCAATTTTCGGATTCGTCGTATGTCCGTAAACTTGCCCAATTCCGCCACTTGCCAGAATAGTGAACTTAGAAAAAATCAAGCTTTTTTCATTTTCTTTATTTAAAACATAAACTCCAAAACAAGTATTATCTTGAACAATTAAATCTAAAACAAAGTTGTTTTCAATAATTTCAATGTTTTTAAACGATTCTGAATGCTTCAGCAACGCTTTTTCTATTTCGTAACCGGTTTCGTCTTTACTGTGAACAATTCTGTTTGTTGTATGCCCGCCTTCTTTTCCTAAAAGAAGATTTCCGTTTTCTTGATCGAAATTTGCTCCCCAATCAATTAAACTTTTTAGTTGATTTTTTCCTTCCCGAACTACTAAATCCACAACTTGTTCATTGCACAAACCGTCGCCACAAATCAATGTGTCTTTTATATGTTGTTCGTACGAATCTTTAAAAAAGTCTGAAACAACCGCGATTCCGCCTTGCGCATATTTGGTATTCGATTCTTCTTTGTTTGATTTTGTTACAATTAAAATACTTTTATTCGGAAAGTGTTCGGCTAATTTTAAAGCTAACGACAATCCTGCAATTCCGGATCCAATGATTAAGTGATCGACTTTTTTCATGAGTTCTTTTTATGATAAAGACAGCATTCGATCAATAGGAATCAAAGCTTTTTCTCTTAATTCATCCGAAATAAAAATCTCATTTGTTTCATTCAACAAACAATCATAAAGTTTTTCGAGCGTGTTTAATTTCATGAATTTACATTCGCTGCAAGCACACGTATTATCTTCAAGAGCCGGCGCAGGAATTAAGGTTTTATTTGGAACTTCTTCAGTCATTTTATGTAAAATTCCGACTTCAGTAGCTATAATAAACGTACTTTTCGGACTGTTTTTTACGTAACGAATCATTTCGGAAGTTGAACCAATAAAATTCGAAATCTTTAAAATATGTTCTTCAGATTCGGGATGCGCTACAATTTCGGTTCCTGGATATTCTTTGTATAAATTGATTAATTTATCGATCGAAAAAGCTTCATGCACAATACAAGATCCTTCCCACAATAACATATTTCGTCCTGTTTTTTGATTGATATAATGTCCTAAATTTTTATCTGGAGCAAAAATAATCGGAGTTTCAAAAGGAACCGATTCCACAATTTTTAATGCATTTGCCGAAGTACACACAATATCGGTTAAAGCCTTGATTTCGGCAGAACAATTGATGTATGAAATAACCAAATGATTGGGATGTTCTTCTTTAAATTTCTTGAATAAATCGGGCGGACACGAATCAGATAAGGAACAACCTGCATTTAAATCGGGAATAAAAACTCGTTTTTGGGGATTTAGTATTTTAGCCGTTTCTGCCATAAAATGAACTCCAGCAAAAACAATAACATCCGCATCGGTTCCTTTTGCATTTTGAGATAACCCCAAGCTATCGCCAACATAATCAGCAATATCCTGAATACTTGGATCTTGATAATAATGTGCTAAAATAACGGCTTTTTTCTCTTTTTTAAGTTTCTTTATTTTGTCAATTAACGTGTTCATTCTAAGCTTTTAAAAAAATCTGAGTAAAATTAAAAGCTATATTATTTTTAAAAGATGATTTTAATCATACAAACAGATTCGAAAGATGATTTTATAAATCAACTTATAAATTATGTAAATGATTTTAGAAATGATGTAAAAACCATCGCACTGAGAATGATTATCTTTACAAAGAATAAAAATCAACAATACTATGAAAACCAGATATAAAATAAACGAGATGACGTGTAGCGGTTGCCAAGCAAAAGTTACCGAAGCGTTGCAAACTGTTGCGAAAAACGTAGAAGTAAGTTTGCATCCGGCAGAAGCTATAGTTGAGTCTGACAAAAAAATTCCGTTAGAAGATTTACAACACGCACTTTCACATAAAGGTCCGTATACAATTCAGGAAATTACTGAAAATGAAGATGGAAGCGAAGAAGTTTCGGAAATTGCGCATCATGCCATGCATCATCATCACGATCAAAACGAACCACCAAAACAATTAGAACATTTGGTTGGTAAATATTATTGTCCCATGTTATGCGAAGGCGATAAAGTTTACGACAGCAATGTAGGTTGCCCAATTTGCGGAATGGATTTAGTTAAAATTGGCGGTTCTGGTGGAGATAATGAAGAAGTAAATCATTTAAAAAAACTGTTTTATCAATCTTTAATTATCACGATTCCTATTTTTATAATTGCCATGTTTGGTATGAGTCACGATAGTTTTATTTATAAGATTATTCCGTTTAATGTTTCGCTTTGGCTTCAGTTTATTGGCGCAACCGCAGTTTTATACATTGGTCGAAATTATTTAAAACGTGCTTGGGTTTCGTTCAAAACCTGGAACTTAAACATGTTTAGTTTAATTGGGTTAGGAGCCATTGCTGCGTATATTTTTTCACTTTTTGTATTATTAAATCCGCATACTTTTCATTCTGCCGAACATTTACCGATTTATTTTGAAAGTGTTGCCGTTATTTTTACTTTAATGATTTTAGGACAATGGTTAGAAGCTCGTGCGCATCAAAAAACAAAATCGTCGGTAGAACATTTACTAAACCTTGTTCCACAAAAAGCAACATTAATAATCAACGGAAATTCGACCGAAATTGATGTAGATCAAGTTAAAATCAATGATGAATTATTAGTAAAACCGGGAGAAAAAATTCCAGCAGACGGAATCATTATTTCGGGACACACTTCGATAAACGAAGCTTTATTAACCGGAGAACCTTTACCGGTTGAGAAAAAAGAAAACGACGAAGTTTTAGCAGGAAGCGTAAATACCGATCAATCGTTTCACATGAAAGCAACCCGAATCGGACAAACCACAACAATTGCGCAAATTGTAGAAATGGTAAATAAAGCCAGTTTATCGCGCGCGCCAATTCAACGATTAGCAGATAAAATTTCTGCTTATTTTGTTCCAATTGTGGTTTTAATTGCTTTGCTTACATTCGCTTATTGGGGCTTTATTTCGAAAGAAGCTTCGCTCCTATTTGGTTTGCAAAATGCCATTGCGGTTTTAATCATTGCATGTCCGTGTGCTTTAGGATTAGCAACTCCGGTTTCGATTTCAATGGGAATTGGTAAAGGTGCCGAATACGGAGTTTTAATTAAAAAAGCCGAAGCTTTAGAAGGTTTACAAAACGCGAATACCGTTATTACCGATAAAACAGGAACTTTGACCGAAGGAAAACCTTCTTTAGAGCAAATTGTGACTTTATCAACTATTTCGGAACAAGAATTGATTCAAATTACAGCCGAATTAAATGCAAGTAGCGAACATCCGATTGCGCATGCATTTCAAGAAAAAGCACGTTCGTTAAACATTCCGTTTAAACCAAATAAAATGGTAGCAAATGTTCAAGGAAAAGGAATTCAAGGAATGGTTAACGGGAAAAAAGTCTTATTAGGAAACGAAGCGTTGTTAAAACAAAATAATATCGAAATTCCTTCTACAATTTTAAATCAAGTCGAAAAGATTCAAGCCGAAGGAAAAACCGTTTCGTATGTTGTAACAAATAATGAAATTTCAGGTTTAGCGGTGATTCATGATGCTATAAAACCCGAAGTAAAAGAAACAATCGATTTTCTTCATTCAAAAAACATCGAAATCATCATGCTTACAGGCGATCATCAACATACAGCCCAAGCAATTGCCAAACAAATCGGAATCGATAAAGTAATGGCGCAACAATTACCCGAAGACAAATTACATGAATTGGAAAGTCTTCAAAAAGAAGGAAAAACCGTTATTATGATTGGCGACGGAATTAACGATGCGCCCGCTTTAGCTAAAGCCGATATTGGAATTGCAATGGGAAGCGGATCGGATTTAGCTCAAGATTTTTCGAAAATTACGTTGTTAAATAGTTCATTTGCAAACTTGAAAAAAGCGTATGTTTTAAGCGAAAAAGTGATGCAAAACATTAAACAGAATTTATTCTTTGCCTTTATCTATAATATTATTGGAATTGCTATTGCAACCGGCGTTTTATATTACGCAACCGGAACTTTGCTTTCACCAATGATCGCGGCTTTAGCAATGTGTTTAAGTTCGGTTTCGGTTATCACGAATGCTCTGCGTTTAAGAAAATTAAAATTATAGATTTTTGCGAATCGTTAAAAAATGACGTACTTTCGCTACACTTAATTTTTTAAAATCAACATGAAACAAGTTCCTTTAAACCATGTACACGAAGCTTTAGGAGCAAAAATGGTTCCTTTTGCAGGATTTAATATGCCCGTTCAATACGAAGGCGTAAATATTGAACACGAAACCGTGCGTAACGGCGTTGGAGTTTTTGACGTATCGCATATGGGATTATTTAAAATTTCGGGCGAAAATGCTTTGGCTTTAGTTCAAAGAGTTACTTCGAACGATGCAAGTACAATGGTCGACGGAAAAGCACAATACAGCTATTTACCGAACGAAAAAGGCGGAATTGTTGATGATATCATCACGTATAAAGTTAGCGACACAGAATATTTAATGGTTGTAAATGCTTCGAATATCGATAAAGATTTCGAATGGATTTCTTCTCAAAACACGATGAAGGCAGAATTCGAAAATCTTTCTGATGCTTATTCTTTATTGGCAATTCAAGGTCCAAAAGCAAATGAATCTATGCAAAGTTTGACTGATGTAAACTTGACTGATTTAAAATTCTACAGTTTTACAATCGGAACTTTTGCTGGAGTTGAAAACGTAATTATTTCGGCTACGGGTTATACAGGTTCGGGCGGATTTGAATTATACGTTAAAAACGAAGATATCGAAAAAGTATGGAATGCTATTTTTGAAGCAGGAAAAGATTGGAATATTAAACCAATTGGTTTGGCTGCACGCGATACTTTACGTTTAGAAATGGGATATTGCTTATACGGAAACGAAATTAATGACGAAACTTCGCCTTTAGAAGCAGGTTTAGGTTGGGTAACTAAATTCACGAAAGATTTCGTTAACAGCGCGAACATTAAAGCTGAAAAAGAAGCAGGAATTAAAAATAAATTAATCGGTTTTGAATTGATCGAAAGAGGGATTCCTCGTCACGATTACGAAATCGTTGATGCAGAAGGAAACATTATTGGAAAAGTAACTTCCGGAACACAATCTCCTTCTTTAGGAAAAGGAATCGGAATGGGTTATGTAACAAAAGATTTTGCTGCAGAAGGTTCTGAAATTTACATTCGTATTCGTAAAAACGATGTAAAAGCAATGATTGTTAAAACACCTTTTTATAAGAAATAATACTTCTAAAAATTTAAAATAAAACCCTGATTTATAAATCGGGGTTTTATTTTAATTATCGTTTCGAGATTTAGAGCCTAATTTAAAGACTGCTTTTACATTAAAGCCTCCTAAAACACTGCTCATAAAGTCTCCTTGTTTAAAATTGCTGTTCACACCAAACTGTTGTTGATAATTTAGTTGAACACCAAAAGAATCATTAATATAGAATTTATATCCAACTCCAGCTCCAAGAGCTACATGAACAGGATTTATAAACTGAGTTACATCAACACCATCTGAATTTGCCGAAGTTAAAAAAGCAACTGTTGGTCCAAAATTAATATTCCAATTTCGTTTTTTACCAAAATGTATATTTGCATGTAAAGGTACCGCTACAAAATTTAGTTTTTCATCTATTTTTTCACGGTCACCAAAATATTTAGCTTCAGTTGTTCCAAACCTTTGATATTCTACTCCGGTTCTAATACTCCATTTCTCATTCAAATAAAAATCACCATTAACTCCAAAATATACGCTATATCTTGGTTCGTAAACAATTCCACCGGTACTTCCATAATAACTCGATGTAGAAAATCCAACAAAAGGCGAAACTTCTATTTCCCCTTTTTCTCTAATTTGTGCATGTGAAGCACAACTAAATAGTAATGCAATTAAAAGTGTTTTTTTCATATTTCTAAATGCTAAAAATGTTTTTAAAAGTTAGTCTTTGTTTTGTTTATGTCCTAATCTAAAAATTAAACTTACAGCAAATGATCCAAAATTATTTCGAATATCATCATTGTCGTGGTAGTAATAATCGTAATAATAATTATTGTAGTAATTATAATCCGAATAACGATTCGCTCTTGTAAGCCCAATTAAATGATTGTATTGCAATCCTAAAGCCATAAAATCATTTAACTGAATCTTATGCCCGATACCAAAACCAAAACCGAGTTGAAAATTGTTTACTGAGTTTTCAATATTTTGATTTACATACGAATTACTTTCCGACTCAGCATTTAGCAAAAAACTAAATGAAGGTCCAAAATGAGCATTCCAATTTTTCTTTCTTCCAAAATGAATATTCGCATGTACAGGAAGCGTCAAATAATCTAGACGTTCAGTTGTCCATCCAGGCGACGTATAATATTCAGTTCCCATTATTTGATAATGCAATCCAGAACGAAGACTCCAATTTTTAGAAAAGTAAACATCTAAATCGACTCCAACTGTTGAAGAAACAATCGGATCATTTGAAGAATATCCATAATCTGAAACATAATTCGAAAATGCAACACCTATAACCGGAGCAACTTCCAGAGTTCCTTTACTAGATGTTTGTGCGTTTATTACTAAAGAAGTAAACAATCCTGAGATTAGTAATATTTTTTTCATAAATGTATATTAATTTTAAGTAAATATAATTATAATTTGGAAAGTTTTGATTTATTGATTCTTTTATAAAATAAAAACCTCCTAATTAGGAGGTTTTTATTTTATATATTTAAAGCTAAACGTTGCATTTTAAAGTAAAACACTAATAGATTGCGTGTTACAAATATGTAAGTAATACTATTTTAAGATTTCCTACCCTGCCAAAGCTTCTTTTATTCTTCTGTAGGCTTCTATTAAAAGTTCTTCGCTTGTTGCGTAGGACATACGAATACAGTTTGCGTTTCCGAATGCGGCTCCTGTAACAGTTGCAACATTTGCTTCTTCTAAAAGATACATTGCTAAATCGTCGGCATCTTTAATTAATCGACCTTTTAATGTTTTTTCAAAATAGAACGAAACATCTGGGAAAGTATAAAAAGCACCTTCTGGTTTGTTTACTTTTAGTCCAGGAATATCATTAATTAAATCAATTACTAAGTCGCGACGTTTATGAAAAGCTTCGACCATATATTTAATTTCAGATGGATCTGCTTCTAAAGCCGTAATTGTTGCACGTTGTGCAATTGAATTTGCTCCACTTGTAACTTGTCCTTGCAGTTTTGTACATGCTTTCGCAATCTCTTCTGGCGCGCCAATATAACCAATTCTCCAGCCAGTCATTGCAAATGCTTTCGCAACTCCATTTACTGTAATTGTTCTTTCAAACATTCCCGGAATTGAAGCAATACTACAAAATGTTCCCGCAAAATTAATGTGCTCATAGATTTCGTCCGAAACAATATAAATGTTCGGATATTTTTCTAAAACTTTTGCCAATGCTGTTAATTCTTCTTTATTATAAACCGATCCTGAAGGATTGCAAGGCGAACTAAACCACATCATTTTAGTTTTGGGTGTAATAGCAGCCTCTAATTGTTCTGGCGTGATTTTAAAATCAGATTCAACACTTGTAGGAACCTCAACCGGAATTCCTCCTGCCATTTTCACAATTTCCGAATAACTAACCCAAAAAGGAGCAGGTAAAATTACTTCATCTCCTTCATTAATCATTGCTTGTGCAATATTGTACAATGATTGTTTCGCTCCAGTAGAAACTACGATATTTGATGGAATATAATCCAAGTCGTTATCGCGCTTAAACTTTTTAATAATCGCTTGTTTTAACTCAGGATATCCGTCAACAGGCGAATAGGTACTCCAATTTTCATCAATCGCAACTTTTGCTGCTTCTTTAATAAAATCGGGCGTATTAAAATCGGGTTCTCCCAAGCTCAAACTGATAATATCTTTTCCTAAAGCTTTTAATTCTCTTGCTTTTGCAGCCATTGCTAAAGTCTGAGAAACAGACAAATTTTTAATTCTGTCCGATAACACGTTTGCACTCATTGTACTAAAAATATTTTATTGCGCCAAAGTTACTTAAAACAACAAACTATATAAAACAATTCATTTAAAATTGCCTATTTTTGCAAAAAATAATTCTATGGAAGAAATTCTACTTCAATTTCCCGATTTAACCGATGTTCAAATTCGCCAGTTTGAACAATTATTTGATTTATATCAGAATTGGAATTCTAAAATCAATGTTATTTCTCGAAAAGATATCGACGAATTATATACAAAACACGTTTTACATTCGTTGGGAATTGCCAAGATTATGCAATTTAAACCGAACACTGATGTAATGGATGTTGGAACCGGAGGCGGATTTCCTGCAATTCCGCTGGCGATTTTATTTCCTCAAACGAATTTCTATGCAATTGATGTTATTGCCAAAAAGATAAAAGTTGTTAATGAAGTTGCAAAAGCATTAGATTTAAAAAATTTAAAAGCCGAGCAAAAAAGAGCCGAATTAGTTACAGAAAAATTTGATTTTGTGGTGAGCCGCGCTGTTACAAATATGCCTGATTTTGTAACTTGGGTAAAAGGAAAAACAAAAAAACAATCGATTCACGATTTAGATAACGGAATTTTATATTTAAAAGGAGGCGATTTAACGGAAGAATTAAAAGATTTTCCGAAAGCAACCTTATACAATTTAAGCGATTTCTTTAAAGATGAGTTTTTCGAAACGAAAAAAGTCGTGCATTTACCCTTGAAATATAAAGTATAAGTTAAAATGTCATTCTGAATGAAACGAAGTGAAATGAAGAATCTAAAAACAATTAATCTTTAAAGATTCCTCCTCCGTCGGAATGACAAACTTTATAGGTATTTTGTAACTCTTTGAAGAACCTTTATTTTTTATAAAAATCATCTAAAGCGTTTTCTAATCCCGGAAACAAAAAATGATAATTTTGATTTTCTAATTTAGAAGACGTTACTTGCTGACTCGAAAGTACTAAAGCTGCGCGCTCGCCCAAAACTGTTTTTAATACAAATTCGGGAACATTTGGTAACCATAATTTCTTGTTTAGTTTCTTAGACAAAAGTTCTAGAAACTCTTTTTGAATTACCGGTCGTGGTGCAACTAAATTAAAAGTTCCTTCTAAATTTTCTTCCAATAAAAAAGTAATCGATTGTACTACATCGTCTTTATGAATCCACGACATCCATTGCTTTCCATTTCCTAAACAAGCACCAAATCCTTTCGAAATAACTTTCGATAATTCATTTAAAACTCCTTCGTTTTTAGACAAAACCAATCCTAAACGAACAATCGAAGTTTTTATTCCAAGACTTTCAAATCTTTTATTCGCTTTTTCCCATTGTTTACAAACATCAGCTAAAAAATCATCTCCGAAATGAATATTATTTTCATCATATAAATTTAGGTAACTCGAAGCATAAATTCCGATTGCCGAAGCGTTTATACTATATTTCAGATTGTGATCTAGTTTTTGTAAAGCATTAAAAAGTGTATCAGAGCTTTTAATTCTACTCTCTAAAATTGTTTTTTTATTCTCAGTTGTCCATTTACAATTAATCGTATGTCCTGCTAAATTTACAATCGCTTCAACCTTATCAAAACATTTTAAATCGATTTCATTTTTCTCTGGATTCCATAAAAAACCTTTGTAGTTTTCCTTTTTAACGATTTTCTTTTCCGAAGTCGTTACATAATTTACAGAGTGACCTTTGCTTAACAACAAAGAAGTTAAAGCAGATCCAATAAAACCGGTACCGCCTGTTATGAGAATTTTCATGATTTTGCTTTTAAAGTCCATTCAAAATCGTAGATTCCAACAACATCTCCTTTTTCATCAATTCCTTCCGAACGAACCCAAAAAGTAATTCCATCTTTTGTTTGCAAAGCTTCTGCAACTTTATCTTTAATTAAGTTTCCTTGTATGCATTTAAACGTAATAATTCCGGTTGCTTTTTTTGTGAATTGCGATTTTTGATTCAAAACTAACATCGAAACTTTTTTATTCGATTCTTTTATCGTTTTCATAACCAAAGCACCCGTTGTTAATTCGGCCGCCATATTCTGAACCGCAAAATACATCGAATTAAACGGATTTTGATTAAACCATTTATACTTAACTCTAACCGTACAATATTCGTTTTCAATAGCATAAACCCGCACACCGCACATATAAGCCGAAGGCAAACTCTTTAATAAAAACAGATTCAGATTTCGTGGTGTAAATTTCATATAATCAAGCTTTTCAGCTAATTTACAAAAAAATAATGAGTGCTTTTCATAAAACAAAATGTTAAATAAAAGTTAATTTACAGTACTATGTAATACAAAGTACATGCTTTTATATATATCTTTGCTATGTCATTAAGAAATATTAAATGTAGTTGTAAAAGCAGAGTGAATTTTGATTTTTAAAACATGAACCAAAACAATTCTTATACTGTTTTAATTTGATTTAGTTAAAAACCGTTTACTCAACACACAAAAACTTAAAATCGGTTCACTCTCTTTACAATTACAAAAATTAAAATATACTTCTATGAATATCGAAAACACAAAAGCACAAATGCGAAAAGGCATTTTAGAATTTTGTATTCTTTCGTTGTTAAAAGATAAAGATTGTTACACTTCTGAAATCCTTGACATGCTAAAAGATGCAAAATTGTTGGTAGTTGAAGGAACAGTTTATCCTTTGCTAACACGTTTAAAAAACGATGATTTATTGAGTTATCGTTGGGAAGAATCCACCTCGGGTCCGCCTCGAAAGTATTACAGATTAACAGAACAAGGCGATTTGTTTTTAAAAGAATTAGCCGTTACCTGGAAAGAATTAAGCGATGCAGTAAACACGATCACAAAACAAAACAACCATGAATAAAACCGTAACCATTAACATAGCAGGACTTGTTTTTCATATAGACGAAGATGCATACAACAAGTTAGATTCTTATATAAACGCAGTAAGAAACTCGATTCAACAAGAAGGCGAAGACGAGATTATTGCAGATATCGAAGCGCGAATTGCAGAATTATTTTCTGAAAGAATTGATCCGCAATCGGGCGTTATCCGAATGAATAATGTTGATGAAATCATTAACATTATGGGAAAACCCGAAGATTATATTATTGAAGAAGAACCTAATACAAACTATCATTATTCTTCGAATCCAAAACAAGCGAAAAAAATCTATCGTGATGGAGAAAAAAGAATTTTAGGCGGAGTTTGTTCTGGTTTAGGTCATTATTTAAATGTTGATCCGGTTTGGATTCGTATCATTTTTGTTTTACTTCTTTTCCTTTATGGCTCAAGTTTTATCATTTATTTTGTACTTTGGATCATTATTCCGAAAGCGAGAACTGTTGCCGATGTTTTAGAAATGAAAGGAGAACCTGTAAATATATCAAATATTGAAAGACAATTTCGCGAAGGTATTTCAAATTCATATCAAAGTATTCGTTCTTCTGGAAGTTCAGCCGCAATTATCATTCGTAGAGTAATAGGAATTGTTTTGATTGTTTTTTCTGTTTTGGGAATTTTCGGTAGTTTCTTTACTCCTATCGCATTCAACTCACAAAGAAACCATCTTTTAAATAATTTTGTAACCTATAACGAAACACAAGTTGGGATTCCTTTTTGGGGCTTGAGTCTTTGTTTATTCGTCATGTCGGCAGTTCCCTTTATTGCTCTTTTATTATTAGGAATTAAAATATTAAATCCAAAAACAAAACATATTGGTTGGGTTTCAGCAGTTTTAGGATTCTTCTGGTTAGTCGCTATTTTCATTTTCTCTTACGTTATGATTAATATGCGATTTGAAAAAGACAAATTAAACTCTTTATTCGAAGATACCTATGAACGAAAATATTCTAAAGCCGATCTTCCATTAAATGAAAATGACACATTGAATATTATTTTCGAAAAAGATCCTAGAATTTATTCAGTAAACGATACAATTCAAACAAAATATAAATTCAGTGAGATTGATGACATAAATGTAGAGATTTTGGAGTCGAACACAGGA
Source organism: Flavobacteriaceae bacterium UBA3339 (assembly GCA_002360925.1). Taxonomy (GTDB): domain Bacteria; phylum Bacteroidota; class Bacteroidia; order Flavobacteriales; family Flavobacteriaceae; genus Flavobacterium. The sequence goes on from DERN01000013.1 coordinate 90,297, forward strand.
AAAGCCTACATCGAGATTGAAGAAAAAGTATTTAACAATAAGTCAATCAATATTAAATCGTTAGGAAAATACGATATTGAAATCGAGGCTTCTAAATTTAGTAATACATTAAATTACAATTATTCAATAAAAAATACTAATTTAGTACTCTCAAATGCACTTTTGGCTACTAAGAATGATTTTACTGAAGATAATAAAGTTCAAGTAAAAGTTTATATTTTACCTAGTCAAAAAGTGAAATTAAGCGGTAGTGATCGCGATTTTTTCTGGAATAATCATATTGACAGAGGACAACATTACTACCTATTTAACAACGAAGGAAGATTGCAAAATACAAACAATTCTATAAACTAAAAACCGAAACTTATGTTCTATTTATTATTATTAATCGGGCAAACCTTAATTGACCTTTTAAAGAGTTTATTTTAAGACATAAAAGTCGCTTTCAAATGAAAGCGACTTTTTTTTATTCCCACATTTCCCTCGCTTTTTCTAAATCTTCTTTGGTGTCGATTCCGATTCCGATGTGTTGAGTAAGAATCATTTGAATGGTTCTTCCGTATTCTAAATAGCGTAATTGTTCTAATTTTTCGGTTGCTTCTAAACCTTTCATTTTCCATTTGGTAAAATCTAACAAAGCATTTTTGCGATACGCATATACGCCGATATGCTGATAATACGGCACATAACTTTTTCCGTCGCGTGCAAATGGAATAGCAGATCGAGAAAAATACAAGGCTTTTAATTTTTGATCTACAACTACTTTTACATTGTTCGGATTGTTTATGATTTCAGCATCTTTTATTTCAAACATTAAAGAAGCTAAATCGATTTTAGCATCTACATCGTTTTCAAAAACCTGAATCAAACTTTCTAAATTCGATTTACTTACAAAAGGCTCGTCTCCTTGTACATTTACCACAATATCACACTCGATATTCTTAACAACTTCTGCAATTCGATCACTTCCACTTTCATGATGATGACCGCTCATCACAACATTTACGTTATGTTCTTTTAGTAAATCAAAAATAATATCATGATCGGTCGCTACTAAAACCTCATCGAATAAATGGGTTGCAACAGTTGCTAAATACGTTTGAACAACGACTGGTTTTCCGCCTAAATCTTGAATTAATTTTGCGGGGAAACGAGTTGAAGCATATCGAGCAGGAATAACTGCTATTTTTTTTAATTTATTCATCGAAAAATTCGTCGTTAAATCCTATTAAATAAACTTTTTCTTTGGCGCGCGTTAAAGCTGTATACAGCCAACGCATATAATCTTTATTAATTCCGTCGGGCAAATACGGCTGTTCTATAAAAACCGTATCCCATTGCCCACCTTGCGATTTATGACAGGTAACCGCGTATGCAAATTTAATCTGTAAAGCGTTAAAATATTCATTATTTTTCACTTTTTGCATGCGTCTATAGGCTGTTATTTCGTCTTGATAATCTAACAAAACTTCTTGATATAATTTATTTGATTGTTCGTAGGTTAAACTTGCCGATTCCGAATTCAACGTATCTAAAAGTACAATGGTATCAAATGGAAGTAAATCCGGATAATCAATCATTCGAACTTTTACCGAAGCAAATCGAAATCCATAAAATTCATGATGTCTGTAAATCTGTAAAATTTCCAAAATATCTCCGTTTGCAATAAAATCGGTCACTTTAGAATCTTTTAACCAGAAATAATTATTTTTCACCACCATAATATAATCTCCGGCAGATAATTCACTTTCATTATCTAAAATCCGCATTCGAATTTGCTGATTATATTGATTAGCACGTTTGTTTGAACGAACTATAAAAATGGTTTCTTCGGTACCTTTTTTAGAATACGCATCGTGAATAGCATCTAAGGTTTCGTAACCATCTTGCAAACGAATAATATCTTTAAAAGGTTTTACATCGAACTCAAAAAAATCGTAAAATTCTTGTTGTAATTGTTCGCGAAGTTCGGTTGCGTTGTACAAAATCCCAGAATCTTCTTCTTGTCGCATCACTTCGGTTAATTCAATATAATCGACTTTCATCTGATAATTTAACGCCAATTTATTTTCGTTCAAAGCCGGACTTTCATCCATTCCAACTGGCGGAAGCTGCGCTGTATCTCCAACAATAATCAATTTGCAATTGTGTCCTGAATATACGTAATACATTAAATCATCGAGCAACGAACCGTGTGTGTACATAGTTGCATCGGTTACATTATCAGAAATCATCGAAGATTCATCTACAATAAAAATCGTGTTTTTGTGTTTGTTGTTTTGCATGGTAAACGCCATTCCCGAATTTTTATCTTTTTTAGGATAATAAATCTTTTTATGAATGGTGTAAGCCGGCTGTTTTGCATAATTCGAAATGACTTTGGCAGCGCGACCTGTTGGTGCCAACATGACATATTTGCGATGAATTAACGAAAGTTGATTGACTAAATTAGATAATAAAGTCGTTTTTCCGGTTCCCGCATATCCTTTTAAAACAAACAATTCATCTTGATTTTCACTTAAAACGAACTGTGAAATCTTTCGCAAAAAAGCTTCTTGTTTCAAAGTTACTTCAAACGGAAATGTTGTTTTTAAATGTTGATAAAATTCGGTAACGGTCATGTTTTTTTTCAGAGATTTAAGCAAAGATACCATTGTTTTTATCAAGCCGTATCAAATCAATAAAAAATTGTACTTTTGTTAGATATTCATTCAGATACTATGAGTAACGGTACATTTCAAAAATTATATTTGCAGGTTTCGCTTCAAAACTTTAGTTATTGTATTAAAAACCAAGTAAATAATCAAATTATTCAGTTTAAATCATTTCCTTTAGATCCTTATAAAACCGTAGAACAGCAATTAGATTTCTTTTTTGACAAGGAAGAAGATTTACAAAACGGTTTTGAAGATGTTTTGATTTTACACAACAATAATTTGAACACATTTGTACCAACTGCTTTGTTCGATGCTTCGGCTTTAGGAAGTTATTTGCAATACAACACAAAAGTTTTTCCGACAGATTATTTCGATTATGATTCGATTTCGTCGTCGCAAATGGAAAACATTTATGTTCCGTATGTTGCTTTTAACAATTATCTTTTAGACAAGTTCGGAGGTTTCGATTTTCAGCATATTCATACGAATTTGGTTCAGCATTTTATTTCGAAATCAATTAACAACGGAACGAAAGAGTTTTTTGTTCATATTGGTTTGAATCATTTTGAAATCGTAATTATCGAAAATAAAAAACTGATTTTCTTTAACAGTTACGAATATCAAACGCCCGAAGATTTTATCTATTATATTTTGTTTGTTTTTGAACAATTAAAGTTAAATCCGCAAGAACAAATCATTCAATTAGTAGGAAAAATCGATAAAGAATCTGAGTTATATCAAATCGTTTATAAATTCATTCGAAACGTTCAATTAATCGATTTGCAAACCGTTTCAAAAACCTTATCGGTTACCGAAAATCAATTACAAGAACATTACATTTTATTGCAAGCATGAGAATTATTTCAGGAAAATTTAAAGGTCGCCGAATTATTGCGCCCAAAAACTTGCCCGTTCGTCCAACAACCGATTTAAGTAAAGAATCGCTTTTTAATATTTTAAACCATCAATTTACGTTTCGCGAATTACGTGTTTTAGATTTGTTTTCTGGAACCGGAAATATTAGTTACGAATTCGCTTCACGCGGTGCCGAACCCATTGTTTCGGTTGATACCGATTATGGTTGCGTGAATTTTATTAAGAAAACAGCGCAACAATTCGAAATGGATATTACGCCTATTAAATCGGATGTATACAAGTTTTTAGAGCGAACCAAAACTAAATACGATATTATTTTTGCCGATCCGCCGTATGATTTTACACAAGATCAGTTCGAAAAAATCGTTAAAATGGTTTTTGAACACGAATTGTTAGAAGACGACGGAATGTTGATTATTGAGCATTCGCCTCATACTAAAATGGACGATTTAGAACATTTTTCGAGTAACAGAAAATATGGTTCTTCTATTTTTTCGTTTTTTGAATACGAACAAGAAGAAAGCGATGATGAGGAGGATTACGAAGAAGATGATTTTGATAATGAAGAGGAATAGTTTTCCTCTTTTTTATGTATTTAGGTTTTAGTATGATAAAGAAATTAATTTTATTATTTCTAGTTAGTTTAAATAGCTATTCGCAAGTTGGAGAGTATATTTCTCAATTTAGCGGAGATGCTGAGCATTCAACGAAATCAAAAGGCTATTATTTTAATTATTTTACCTATTTAAATATAAAACCAGATAAATCTTTTGAAATTATTATAACTAACTATTCTTCAAAAGAAAATCATGAAAGTTGTTGTTGGAAAACTAAAGGAATATGGAAAGTGAATAAAGATGAGCTAATTTTAAAGGACAAAGAAAACAACCAAACTTATCGTTTTTTAATTAGAAAAAACAACCTTATAGATATTTCATATCTTAAGTATAATCATCTTACTGATTCTGAATTAATGTTCGAATTAACCTCAATCGAAGAATTACCAAAAGAAAAAAATGAATTCTTGAATAATTTGGGTTTTGTTTTACTTTTTGAAAAAATTAAAAATAAATCTGAACTCAATAATTTTTTAATGTACAAAGAAAGTCTTTGCAAATAAAACAGTCGGCTAAATTTAGCCGACTGTTTTGTTTACTCTTTTAGTAAACTTTTATTTAGTTTACTATGCTTTCGCGAATAACTAAAGTAAATACTTAAACCAATTAATAACCAAACAGTAAAATAAATCCAATTCCAAATGGTTAATTCTGACATCATGTATCGCATAGAGCTTTCTTTATATTAATTACTTCAAATAAGCATATTCTTCGTTTTCATTAAACACAACCTGAACATGTTCTAAACTCGAGGTTGATAACGAAATTCCTTTAAAATCTGCTTTCACAGGAAATTTCTTATGATTTCGATTTACCAAAACAGCCGTTTTAAATTTTTTAAGCGGAACTTCTAGAAAGTATTTAATTCCGTAAATTAAGGTTGCACCAGAGTTCATAACATCGTCGACTAAAACCAAAGATTTATTTTCATAATCTGATGTTTGCAAATCGGTTTTTACTTCTTGTAAAGGATCTTGTTTGTTTACCTCTACTCTACCTAAAACGATTTTTAAATCTGATATTTTCTCAACTTCTACTGCTATTTTTTGAGCAAAAATGTATCCGCTATTTGCAATTCCGGCTATTACAACTTCTTTTTCATCAACAAAAGTTTCGTAAATCTGATAAGCAATTCTTTTTGTTATCTGTTGAATTTGTTGTTGAGTTAGAATGATATTTTGTGTCATTTTATTTCTTTATTATAATAAATAATTCGTTGTTTTTTCTTGGTTTTATAGAATTGTAACAAACTTCTAACGTAGAAATATTAAATTGTTTTCCAAACAAAGTTCTGTATTCTTCTTCACTTCCGCCAAAAGGAGGATTTTGTTGCGTTAAAGGAAATGAAAATAAAACACCAGCTAAAGTTCCATTATTGTTTAATAATTCATACGTCTTTTCTGCATATAACGTTCTTAAATTTGGATCAATAGCGCAGAAAAATGTTTGTTCTAAAATTAAATCATAGGTTTGATTATGTTCAAAAAAGTTTTCTAAAATCAGTTGATCTTTTGGAAACGTCGAATTTTTCTTCAAGAAATTCTTTAGAGGTTCTTCCGAAATATCCAATCCAAAAACATTTTTAAATCCATTTTCATACAAATATTCTAATTCGTAACCATTTCCAACTCCCGGAACCAATATCTTTAAATCTTTATTGGTTAATTGGTCAATATACTCTTTAATCGGAGTTGTAATTGCGCCAGCATCCCACGGAGTTTTGTTTTCTTCGTATCTTTTATTCCAATATTCTTTATTCAGTTTCATTGTGAATTTTCTCTAAATAATCATCTTCATCTAAATAATCGTCCATATCTCGGCGATCTTTTTTGGTTGGTCTTCCCGATCCTTTTGCCCGATAATGATCTTTTGCTAATTTTAAAAGTTCTAAATGTTCAAAAGCTTCTGCAGGCGTTTCATCTTTCCGATAAATATCAACCAACTTTGCTCCAACTCTACTTTGCGGAATATCTAGCACGGAATATTGATAATTAATCTGATCCTTTCGAACAGAAATTTTATCTCCGGGAAAAACATCTCTAGAAGCTTTTGCGGTTTGATTATTTACCGAAACGTGTCCCTTTTTAACAGCTTCGGTAGCAATACTTCTTGTTTTATAAACCCTGATACACCATAAATACTTATCTATGCGCATGTTTATTTTATAATTTTGGGTTAATTTTAGAACAAAAATACAGGAAAATTGTATCTTGCACCACTAATTTACGTTAAATGAAAAGAATTTTTGCGTCGGCACTTATTTTAGGTTGCTCATTGTTGCTTTGGAATTGTAAAGATGACGATAACAGAAAAGAAGTTGAGATCCGTGACAGACAAGAAGTTTATAATGAGAATATAGGAAAAATTGAAACTTTCTTGAAAACCAATAGTATCGAAATATTGGAAGATGGAGTTAAATTTGATTCAATTGCTTTTGAAGCTAATAATACGATTTGGAAACAAACTACATATCCATTACAATCGATCACGTTAAGAAATGATACTTATACCATTAACAGTAGAACTGGCAAATACGAAAAGTTAGTTGATAATGTAGAATATAAAGTTTATTACCTTATTATTAATGAAGGCGGTGGAGAAAGTACTTCGGCTTACGACAATGTTTTCACCTCTTATGCAGGATATAATTTAGATCGTACTTCGTTCGAAACTTATCCTTTTGGAATTTGGAGCGGCTATCCTTCTAATGGAAATGCAAGTGAATTCATTTCTGGATATCGTCAAATTTTGAGACAAATAAAAACTGCTAGCGGAATTATTGACAATGGCGACGGGACGTATTCATATGATAATCCAGGACGTGTTGTTGTTTTTATACCTTCTGGCTTAGGTTATTTTAACAGCGGAAATTCTTCGATTGGTGCTTATGCTCCGATTATTTTCGATATTAAATTAATTACTTTTAAAGAAGTTGATCATGACAACGACGGAATTCTAAGTAAATATGAAGATATTAACGGAAACGGAAATTTATGGGACGATGATACTGATGGCGACGGAAAACCAGATTTTTTAGATCTTGATGATGACGGCGACGGTTATACAACACGTGAAGAAATTACCTATACGACACAAGAAAATGGTGAAACAGTTAAAAAACTATATCCGTTTAATGAAATTCCTAACTGCACAGGCGGTTCTGTTAAAAAGCATTTAGACAAAAATTGTCATTAATCATAAAAACCTGTTTATCAACAGGTTTTTTTTAACTTCAAAATTATGAATCCTACTAATATCGAAGATTTAATTACCAAAGATTTAGAAACATTTCTTTACTACAAAAGTCTTAAAAGTGAAATTTCGGTTAACGATGCAATTGAAATCGCTGCATATGTCGGAGCAAACTTTTTAAGGATTATATTTGCAAAAAATAAAGAATTAAAGCCCGAAGAACTAAACGGAGTTTTTGGAATTATAAGTAATGTTTATAATGAATTATTCAATAATCAATTAACCGAAAGTGATTATAAAAAGATTAGTCAAAAAGCATCAGAATTACTTCAAGACACGGATTTCGATCAACAAAGTCAGGCTTTCTTCTCAAACATCATTCAAAACGCTACTTAAAAGTCAATGACGAAATTTGATTTTAACGAAGATTATATTTTAGAGAACGAATTTGTTCGATTAGAACCTTTAAAAGAAACACATTACGATTTTTTACTTGAATATACACTTAACGAACCCGAAATTTGGGAATATTCAATGGTAAAATGCGATACTCCTGAAAATCTTAGTAAGTATATTAATATTGCGATTCAGAAAAGAATCGACAAAAAAGAATACACGTTTGTTGTTTTCGATAAACAAAAGCAGAAATATGTTGGTGCCACTCGCTATTGTGATGTTTTTCTAAGCTCAAACAGATTACAAATGGGTTATACTTGGTACGGAAAAAAACATCAAGGCTCTGGAGTAAATAAACATTGTAAATGGCTTTTATTAAATTTTGCGTTTGAAGACATGCAAATGTATCGAGTGGAGTTTAGAGCTTATACCGAAAATTTACGTAGCATAAATGCTTTATTAAGTATTGGTTGCGAAATTGATGGCGTTTTAAGAAGCAATGCTATTTGTCCTAAAACCGGAACAAGAAGAGATACTATGGTATTAAGTATTTTAAAAAATGAATGGTTTGATTCAGTCAAAATGATGTTATGGAATAAAATCCAAAACCCTATTTTGTAATTTTTGATCTTTATACCGAAAACTCTTTTATATAATTTTTCGATAATAAATACTTCTCTAAATCATGTAGTTTATTTGTGTATACCTTACATTCATAAGATAAAATCATTTTATCTTCTAAACTTTGTAATCTTACTAAATCTATTTTTTTACAGAATTCCTTCATCTCTTTTTCAAGATGTAGCTTGTCTTTATAATACAAATTATCTATAACAATTTCAATGTTTTTTAAAGATAATTTAGATAAGAATTGTTTATTGATTAATCCTCCAAAATGAATGATGATTAAACTACAAATAAGAAAACTAAAAGCAATTGAAAACTGACCAAAACCAATACTCATTCCAATTGCGGCGGCAACCCAAATAATACTTGCTGTTGTTAATCCACTTATTGAAAAAGCATCTTTAAAGATAACTCCGGCTCCCAAAAAGCCAATCCCGCTTACAACATACGAAGCAATTCTAGTGGCATCTTCTGTATTTCCAATTCCCATTTTATATGACAAAATAGTGAATAAAGTTGATCCTAAACATATTAAGGTTATAGTTCTTAAACCAGCTGCTTTATCTTTCAATTCTCTTTCAAATCCAAGGATAAGTCCAACAAATAATGAACTTATTGCTTTTACTGTATCGAGAAATTCCCATTGATTATAAAAAGTTTCTATATCCATAAAAATTGTTCTTTAAAAACAAAAGGCTGACAATAAAGTCAACCTTTTGGAAGTTATACACTTATTTTATTAGTAACGTGCAGCTTCTTTTCTTGCATCATCGATCATATCTTCATTGGCAACGATTCCAAATTCAACACGACGATTTTTTGCTCTTCCTGCATCTGTATCGTTAGAAGCGATTGGATCAGCTTCTCCCATTCCTTGAGCAGTAATTCTTTTTACTCCAATTCCTTTAGTTCCTAAATACGATTTTACTGCATTTGCACGGCTACGAGATAACTTCATGTTATACTCATCTTTACCAACGCTATCAGTATATCCGTAAATTGTGATTAATGTTTTTGGATTGTCGATTAAAACTTTAGCAATTTTATCTAAGTTTGATTTTGCAGTTGAAGTTAATTCAGCTGAATCGAAGTTAAAGTTCACTGTATTTTCATTCAAAATAACTTTAATTCCTTCTCCAACACGTTCAACTGTTGCACCTGGTAAAGCAGTTTCGATTTGTTGTGCTTGCTTATCCATGTTTTTCCCAATAATTGCTCCAGCAGTTCCACCAATTACACCTCCTAAAACAGCTCCTAAAGCACTATTGTTTTTATTCCCTACATTGTTTCCTAAAACACCTCCAAGAACAGCACCAGCAGCAGCACCAGCAGCAGCACCTCTTTGACTGTTATTTGAGTTTTTTACCGTATTACAGCTCGTCAAGAAAGTTCCTGCCAACATAGCTGTTGTTAAAACATATACATTTAACTTTTTCATATCCCTATATTTATTTTATTTAGTATTTTTTACGAACGAGTAAACTACAGTTGCTTCTGTAGAATTATCAATTAATTCAAATGTAGAATCGGTAATATTAGAAGCTGTTAAATTATAACCTGTAGTTACATGTTTAGCTTTATCATCACCAATAAATTTCAAGTTAAAAGCGCCATCTTGTTTAATATTCCAAATAATTCTTGAATTAAAAGAAGGACAATTATTACTTGAATTATTCAAAGTTACAGTTCCTGAATTGTTATTCGAAACAAATTTCCACTGACTTCCTTCAAAACATTTTGCATCAGCAACATGAAACGAAGTTACTTTATATCCCGAAGGATATTTTACATCAACCAACGTCCATTCCCCTTTTAATTTAATTTGAGTTGGAACGTCATTCTTTGTACTCGTTGATGTTTTACACGAAAACATTACTAACGATAAAATCCCTATTGCTAAGACCTTTTTCATAATTAATCTATTTTATAATTCAAAATTAACAAATTTTATGCCTCGATACATTTTTATGAGTTTTTTTTTATGTCTTTTTGTCATAAAATTCTCATATGGTATTTATTTTGCCTAAAGTAAAACAAAATTGAATCAAAAATATAAAAAATATGACATCAGGTAAAATCAATGTTACAGTAGAAAACATATTTCCTTTAATTAAAAAGTTTTTATACTCTGATCACGAAATCTTCTTGCGTGAATTAGTCAGTAATGCAACAGATGCAACTTTGAAATTAAAACATCTAACTTCGATTGGTGAAGCAAAAGTTGAATATGGAAATCCGATTATCGAAGTTATTGCTGATAAAGAAAACAATACTTTGACAATTAAGGATCAAGGAATTGGAATGACTTCTGAAGAAGTAGAAAAATACATTAATCAAGTTGCTTTTTCAGGTGCCGAAGAATTTCTTGAAAAATATAAAGATTCTGCAAAAGATACTGGAATTATCGGACATTTTGGATTGGGTTTTTATTCTGCTTTTATGGTTGCAAACAAAGTAGAAATCATTACAAAATCGTATAAAGAGGAACCTGCAGCTCATTGGACTTGCGACGGATCTCCGGAATTTACTTTAACTACATCCGAAAAAAACGATCGCGGAACCGAAATTATTTTACACATTGCAGATGATTCTAAAGAGTTTTTAGAAGATTTCAAGATTTCGGAACTTCTTACAAAATACAATAAATTCATGCCTGTACCGATTAAATTTGGTACTAAAACTGAAAAAGAAGGCGAAACCGAAGTTGTTGTAGACAATATTATCAACAATCCAAATCCGGCTTGGACAAAGCAACCAAGCGAATTAAGCGACGAAGATTACAAGAATTTCTATAAAGAATTGTATCCAATGCAATTCGACGAACCTTTATTCCACATACATTTAAACGTAGATTATCCGTTTAATTTAACCGGAATTCTGTATTTTCCTAAATTAACCGGTGATCTTCAAATTCAAAAAGATAAAATCCAATTATATCAAAATCAGGTTTTTGTTACAGATAACGTAGAAGGAATTGTTCCGGAATTTTTGACGATGTTAAAAGGAGTAATCGATTCTCCAGATATTCCTTTAAATGTTTCGCGTTCTTATTTGCAGGCTGACGGAAATGTAAAGAAAATTTCGAATTACATTACACGTAAAGTTGCCGATAAATTAAAATCATTATTCAATGAAAATCGTGCTGATTTTGAACAAAAATGGAACGATATTAAAATCGTAATTGAATATGGAATGTTGACAGATGAAAAATTCTACGAAAAAGCGGGAAGTTTTACCCTTTATCCAACTGTTGACGATTCGTACTTAACTTTAGATGAAATAAAAGAGCAATTTAAAGCGAATCAAACCGATAAAGACGGAAAATTAGTTGTTCTTTATGCTTCGAACAAAGAAGCACAACACAGTTATATTTCGGCTGCGAAAGAAAAAGGTTATACTGTTTTATTATTAGATTCTCCGATTGTTCCGCATTTGATTCAAAAATTGGAAATGAGCAACGAAAATGTGACTTTTATCCGTGTAGATTCTGATCACGTTGATAATTTAATTAAAAAAGACGATACTGTTGTTTCTAAATTAACCGAAGACGAATCAAAATCTTTAAAAGAAGTAGTTGAAAAAGTTGTGGAAGGAAGCAGTTATACAGTTCAAACCGAAGCAATGGACAGCAATGCGGCTCCGTTTATGATTACACAACCCGAATTTATGCGTAGAATGAAGGAAATGCAAGCAACTGGCGGCGGCGGAATGTTTGGAAATTTCCCTGATATATACAATTTGGTTGTAAACACAAATTCGGAACTTGCTTCTAAAATCTTATCGACAGAAGATGCTGAATCAAAAAACTTCTTGATAAAACAAGCAATTGATTTAGCCAAATTATCTCAAGGTTTATTAAAAGGCGAAGAATTAACCGCTTTTGTAAAACGAAATTTTGAAAGTATTAAATAGATTATAAACACAAAAAGGATAGCGAAAATGCTATCCTTTTGTTCTTTCGTATTAAAAAGTTAATCTTCAAAAAGTAATTTAATATTTTGATATGAGTTTTGTAACAACATAGGAATATCTTCTTTATTAACCCAAACTACTTTTTCAATTCCTTCAGATAATTGTCCTTTTAAATCTCCTTTATAAGTCGTGAACATAGAAAACCAATAGGTTATTTTCAATTTATATTCTCCGTTGCGTTTAAAAATATGATATGTTTTCTCTAACTTATTTTTTATTTTCAACCCTTTGCAACCGGTTTCTTCTTCAACTTCGCGAATTGCGGTTTGTTCAATCGTTTCATTTTTCTCAATTCCGCCTTTAGGCAAATCCCATTTTCCGTTTCTAAAAATAAACAAAACTTGTCCTAATTCGTTTTCAACCAAACCTCCTCCTGCTTTATTTACCGTAATGCGATCTTTTAGGTTTTTAATCAAAAAATCTTCATCGGGATGATATAAATAAGCTTGTTCAACCTGACCTGCAAAATATTTTGCAATCAGTTTTTGTAAATCAATAGTATCTAAGAGAAAATATTTGAAATTGGTTTCTTTTTGTAACGTACTTGTTAAAAAAAGTGGCTTATCATTAATAAAAACTTTATACATTTGTAATATGATTTTTAACGACAATACAGCACAGAAAACGGCCGAATTGCTTTTACAAATAAACGCAATTAAATTAAATCCTAAAAATCCTTTTACATGGGCTTCGGGATGGAAATCGCCAATTTATTGCGACAACCGCATAACTCTTTCATTTCCAGAAATTAGAAAATTCCTTAAAAATGAATTTGCTACAAATATTGTAGAAAAATTCGGAAAACCCGACTACATTGCAGGTGTTGCAACGGGCGCAATCGGAATTGGTTTATTGGTTGCAGAAGCCTTAGAATTACCTTTTGTTTACGTTCGACCTGAACCTAAAAAACATGGTCGCCAAAATCAAATTGAAGGACAATTTGAAGAAGGAAAATCGGTAGTTGTAGTTGAAGATTTAATCAGTACCGGAAAAAGCAGTTTGCAAGCTGTTGAGGCTTTGCGTGCTTCGGGAGCGAATATCTTAGGAATGGCTGCTATTTTTACTTATGGATTTGATGTTGCAAGCGAAAATTTTAAGAACACAAACATTCAATTAATGACGTTAAGCAATTATCCAACTTTGTTAAAAACGGCTGTTGAAAAAAACTATATTTCCGAAGAAGATGTAAATACTTTATCTACTTGGAGCGAAAATCCTTCTGTTTGGGGAATTTAAAATAATATAATTATGAATTTAGAAAGCACAAAAATATCTGTTCCTAAATCATCTGCTTATTTGTTCGATGCTTTGACGGAAATTAGAAACTTCGAAAAATTAATGCCCGAAAACATCGCGAAATTTGAAGTTATCGACGATAATTGTTTTGAATTTGGCTTAAAAGGAATGCCGGAAATTAAATTGGTAAAAAAAACGGCAACGCCAACTTCGGAAGTTGTTTTAGGAGCTGCAAGCAGTAAATTACCATTTACGTTAATTGCAAAACTAAATGAGGTTTCTGAAAACAATACCGATGTTCAATTGTTTTTCGAAGGAGAATTTAATCCTATGATGGCGATGATGGTAAAAGGTCCAATTGGAAAATTTATCGAAACATTGGCTCAAAACATGACAAAATTATAAAAGTAAGATTGTAAATCAGTTTCTTACTTCAATTATCATAACAAAATAAAGTCGTACTTTTGCGGTACGTAAAATTTATACTAAAAAAATATATAATATGAGTTCGTTTGACGTAGTTGTTATCGGATCGGGTCCTGGAGGATATGTTGCTGCAATCCGTTGCGCGCAATTGGGAATGAAAACCGCAATTATTGAAAAATATCCAACTTTAGGTGGTACTTGCTTAAATGTTGGCTGTATTCCTTCTAAAGCTTTATTGGCTTCTTCTCATCATGTAGAAGAAATCAAACATTTTGCTGATCACGGAATTGAATTACCGGAAGATGTAAAAATTGATTTAGAGAAAATGATTGCTCGCAAACAAGCTGTTGTGGATCAAACATGCAGCGGAGTGAAATTCTTGATGGATAAAAACAGCATTACCGTTTTTGAAGGAGTTGGTTCGTTCGAAAATGCAACTACAATCAATGTTACAAAAAACGATGGTTCTGTTGAGCAGATTTCGGCTAAAAACACGATTATCGCAACAGGTTCTAAACCTTCTTCATTACCTTTTATCAATATCGATAAAGAAAGAATCATTACTTCTACTGAAGCTTTAAAATTAAAAGAAGTTCCAAAACACTTAATCATTATTGGTGGTGGAGTTATTGGTTTAGAATTAGGTCAGGTGTATTTACGTTTAGGAGCGCAAGTTTCGGTTGTTGAATATGCTGATCGTATTTTACCTACAATGGACGGAGCGGTTTCTAAAGAATTGACGAAAGTTTTGAAAAAATCTGGAATGAAATTCTATACATCGCACAAAGTTCAGAAAGTTGAGCGTCAAGGCGAAACGGTTTTAGTTGAAGCGTTGAATGCTAAAAATGAAGTAATTTCGTTAGAAGGAGATTATTCGTTGGTTTGTGTTGGTCGTCGTCCTTATACTGATGGATTGAATGCTGAAAAAGCAGGTGTTAAATTAACAGAAAGAGGTCAGATTGAAGTAAACGATCATTTACAAACTGCTGCCTCTAATATTTATGCAATTGGCGACGTTGTACGCGGAGCTATGTTAGCGCATAAGGCAGAAGAAGAAGGAGTTTTGGTAGCTGAGCAATTAGCAGGTCAAAAACCACATATCGATTATAATTTAATTCCAGGTGTTGTTTATACTTGGCCGGAAGTTGCTGCTGTTGGAAAAACAGAAGAGCAATTAAAAGCTGAAAACAAAGAATATAAAGTTGGACAATTCCCTTTCAGAGCTTTAGGAAGAGCTCGCGCTTCATCTGATTTAGATGGATTCGTAAAAATTTTAGCTGATAAAACAACAGACGAAATTTTAGGCTTCCATATTGTTGGAGCTCGTGCAGCAGATTTAATCGCCGAAGCTGTTGTTGCAATGGAATACAGAGCATCTGCCGAAGATATTTCTCGTATGTCACATGCTCATCCAACATTTGCCGAAGCTATTAAAGAAGCAGCCTTAGCCGCAACCGAGAATAGAGCCTTGCATGTTTAAAATAGAAAAATATGTATTACTTGAAACCACCTAATAAGGTGGTTTTTTTGCTTATTCCAAGGCCTTAAAATTATTTGATGATTTTAACCCTTATTAAGATTCTAAATAACCATCTTACTCTTTAGAATCTGTTTACAAACAGTTACACTTAAACAACTTTTATTCGTTAGCCGAGATAGAAATGGGATAGCATTAACCAAAAGAAAAAACGTAAGTGGATTGATTTCCTTATGCGAAAAGGTTACGAAAGTAATTTAGTCTTTGATTTATTAAAAGATTTAAAATAGAAGAGAGCTTTAGGCTCTCTTTTCTCTTTATTAGAATATCATTTATACTTCACTAATTCTCATTTAAAAACCATT
>DERN01000007.1:0-69869 GCA_002360925.1 Flavobacteriaceae bacterium UBA3339
CTATGAACGTATTCTCTTATTTCTTCGCCTTCTCTCGGAAAACGGTTGCAAAAGTAGTAATCTTTTTTAATCCTGCAAAACTTTTTAAAGTTTTTTTTTAGACTTAAATTTTCTTAAAACTTCTCTCGAACCCTTTCGGATTGCGAGTGCAAAGATAAACACGTTTTTTCTACACTTCCAAATTTATTTTCAAAATTTTTCGTGTTATAAAATCTTTAAATGAACGTGTATTTCCTTGTTTGCGGTGGCAAAGATACTCCCCTTTTTTCCTCGAATCCTAATCTTTTTTCAAGTTTTTTTAAAACTATCTTTTAAACACATAAAATACAAACCATTAGCACTAAACTTTCTTTTCGAATCGGTCTTAAAAAAGAACGAAAACCAACGAAATATGAAAGAAAACAAACTTCGTTCAACAGAAAATATTTTTCTAATCTCAATGATTTTATTGTAAAATCTACTTGAAAAGTCATTTTTTAAACAAACCTCATCCTATATAAAGGAGAAATTAAAAGCAATTTTATCATCTCGCTTTACATTTTAATAACATTAATTTCAATTTGTCTTTACGAAAATTAAATGTGAAACCATGAATTTTGCATTGATGAAACATAAATTTAAACTCTTAGTCAAATCTGCTCTTTTTTGTTTTGGTTTCTTAACAATAATAGGATGCACTTCTAACAACACATCCATAAAAATGAAAGGTTCCGATACAGAAGTAAATTTAGCTGTGAATTTAGCAGAGAAGTACACCGAACTTGATCCCGACTTCAGCATTGCAATTTCTGGCGGCGGTTCTGGTTTAGGCATTACCTCTTTATTAAATGGTCAGGCAGACATTGCTAATTCTTCCCGACCTTTATCTGATGAAGAAATCGAGCAATTCAAAAACAAAAATGTAGAAGTAAAAACGGTTGTCTTTGCCGAAGACGCAACTGCTTTTGTGGTTCATAAAGATTTACCAATTGAAGAAATCGATCTTGAAACACTTAAAAAGATTTTAAATGGTGAATTTACCAATTGGAAAAACATTATTTCTTCAGTCGATCTTCCTATTAATATATATGGAAGACAAAGTAGCTCGGGAACGCATTCGTTTGTTAAAAAGAAACTGAAAATCGAATTCACAAATGCTGCAAAAGAAATGACCGGAAACGCACAGATTCTTGAAGGTGTAAAAGCCGATAAATCTGGAATTGGATATGTTGGCGCCGGATATGTTGCACACGATCCAAATGCAAATCAGGCTGTAAAGATTTTAAAAGTAAAAGAAAATTCTGACGCTGTAGCCTACTCTCCTATCGATCCGAATGCGATTAATCAAAGTTTATATTTCTTTCAGCGTCCTTTATATCAATTTGTTCTTGCAGAATCTTGGGAGAAAGTAAAACCTTTTATTGATTTCGAAAAGAGCGAAAAAGGAAAAGAAATGATTGAAAATCATGGTTATTACATAATTGAAAAATAATGAAATACACAACTAGAATCACGATTGATTATATATTTAAAATAATCTTTAAAACAACAGGAATGCTGGTTTTAGGATTATTAGGAGGAATTTTCGCTATGTTGGTTTACAATTCTTTCTCATTCTTTTTAGATGTAAAACCTTTAGATTTTATTACCGGAATGGAATGGGCACCAACAGCAAAAACTCCAAAATACGGAATGCTTCCATTAATCTTAAGCACCACACTTGTAACTTTTGGAGCTATGATTATTGCGATTCCATTAGGAATTGGAACCGCTTCTTATATTGCTATTTATGCTAAACCTCGCGTAAAGAACATTTTAAAACCCGCAATCGAAATGTTGGCAGCTGTTCCTTCAGTTGTAATCGGATTTTTAGGAATTGTTGTTGTAAGTCCGGGAATTGCAAATATGGCAGATTTACCAAACGGACTAAACGCTTTAAACGGAGCTATTTTGTTAGCAATTATGGCACTTCCTACAATTATTACAGTTGCCGAAGATGCAATTCACGCAGTTCCTAATTCATATAAAGAAGCAAGTTACGGCGTTGGTGCAAACAGATGGCAAACCTTACGAAAAGTAATTATTCCGGCAGCAGCTCCAGGAATCATCGCTGCAATTATGCTAGGTGTTGGTAGAGCAATTGGCGAAACTATGACGGTTTTAATGGCAACAGGAAATGCCGCTTTGCTTCCAACAGGATTTTTCGATTCTGTAAAAACCATGACGGCAACCATTGCAATAGAAATGGGCGAAGTTCCTTACCAAACAACACATTATTACGCTTTATATGCCATTGCAACTGTACTTTTCTTCATGACGCTTTTTGCAAATCTTTTAGGAGAATTTTTTATTAACCGCTTTAGAAAATATCATGCCGCATAAATCATCAAAATTATCAAGCGTTGTAGAATGGAGCACTTTATTATTAAGCACCGCAATTGTTTGTTTCTTTTTATTTGTTATTATTTGGGAGATTGTTTCTAAAGGATCGAGTGTAATTTCGTGGGAATTTATCTCAAAAGTTCCTTCAGAAGGAATGACAAAAGGAGGAATTTTAACTCCGATTATCGGAACAGTTTTACTTACGCTTATTACTTCTTTATTCGCCATTCCTTTCGGAGTATGTTGTGCGATTTATCTTAATGAATATGCCGAAAACAATTGGCTAACCAGAATAATTAGAGCTGCAATTCGAAATCTTTCCGGAGTTCCTTCCATTATTTACGGATTATTCGGTTTAGCTTTATTCGTTCAAGCTTTACAATTTGGAACTTCACTTTTAGCAGCCGGACTTACTTTAGGATTATTATCGCTTCCTTACATCATTACAACAACCGAAGAAGCTTTAAAACGAATTCCGAACAGTACGCGCGAAGCCGCTTTAGCAATTGGAGCTACAAAATTTGAAACCATAAAAGATGTTGTAATTCCTTCTGCAGTTTCGGGAATTTTAACCGGAATTGTTTTAACCTTATCAAGAGCAGCCGGCGAAACCGCTCCTATTTTATTTACAGGAGCCGCATTTTACATAAACGGAACAAGCGGATACGTAAACCAAGAATTCATGGCGTTGCCGTACCATTTGTACATGCTTTCTACACAACACCAATCGATCGATGAAGTAAGACCAATTGCTTACGGAACCGCATTAATCTTAATAATCGTTGTTTTTTTATTGAACCTCAGCGCATTTTATATTCGCTACAAATACCGAAAAAATGAAAACTAAACTTTCAGCCGAAAATCTAAATATAAGTTTTGGAACCAAACCTGTTCTAAATAATGTTAATGTTCAGTTTAACGAAAAAGAAATTACCGCATTAATTGGTCCTTCTGGATGTGGAAAAAGTACTTTATTAAGAAGTTTTAACCGCATGCACGACTTGTCGCCCGATGCTAAAATTGAGGGAATATTAAAACTTGAAGATTTAAATATTTATTCGAACACTGTTCCGGTAACCGAAATACGAAAACGTATTGGAATGGTCTTTCAAAAAGCGAATCCATTTCCTAAAAGCATTCAGGAAAATATTGCTTACGGATTAAAAATCAATAATCTTCCACACGGAAAAGATGTGATTCAGAAAGCACTTGAAGAAGCTTATTTGTGGGACGAAGTAAAAAGTGATTTAAAAATGCCGGCAACCCGACTTTCTGGTGGACAACAACAACGTTTATGTATTGCCAGAGCAGTTGCATTGCGCCCAGAAGTTATTTTAATGGACGAACCTTGTTCGGCTTTAGATCCTGTTAGTACTTTAAAAATCGAAGAATTAATAAAACATTTAAAAGAAAAATATACCATTGTAATTGTTACACACAATATGCAACAAGCACAACGTATTGCCGACAAAACGGTTTTTATGTATTTGGGCGAAGTAAAAGAAGAAGGCCCTACAGAACAAATTTTTCAAAATCCGAAAAACGAAATGACCGCTAATTACATCAGTGGACATTTTGGATAAAAAAAATAATGAATCCTATATAGGATTCATTATTCTTATAGTTAGTCATTGTTAATTTAAGAAAAAGATCGAGTAGAAAAACTATTCGATTTTTTATTTCTCAATCTCTTTTAAAGATTCCATTTTCTTTAAAGCTAAGAAACCTTTAATATCTTCGAAATGTTCTTTGACGCGTTTATTTCCAAATTCGAAAACCTTTTCGGCTAAACCGTCTAAGAAATCACGATCGTGCGATACTAAAATTACGGTTCCTTCAAATTCTTTCAAGGCTTCCTTAATAATATCTTTGGTTTTCATGTCTAAATGATTTGTGGGCTCATCGAGAATCAAAACATTATAAGGCTCTAACAATAATTTTATCATGGCTAAACGTGTTTTTTCACCGCCCGATAAAACCTTTACTTTTTTGTCGATATCTTCGCCTGAAAACATAAAAGCACCTAAAATACTTTTAATTTGTGTACGAATATCTCCTTCGGCAATTCGATCTATTGTTTCAAAAATCGTGATATTTTCATCTAATAACGAAGCTTGATTTTGAGCAAAATATCCAATTTTAGCATTATGACCAATTTCGATTGATCCTTCAAAATCAATTTCATTCATAATTGCTTTAATCATGGTCGATTTCCCTTCTCCATTTTTCCCCACTAAAGCCACTTTCTGACCTCGTTCAATTACCATATTTGCACTGTTAAACACTATATGATCTCCGTATTTCTTTGTCATTTCTTTTACAATAACTGGATATTGCCCCGAACGCGCAGCAGGTGGAAATTTTAAACGTAAAGCCGATGTATCAACCTCATCTACTTCAATAATCTCTAATTTTTCTAACATCCGAACTCGTGATTGCACCTGTTCTGTTTTAGAAAACGTTCCGCGAAAACGCTCGATAAACGCTTTATTTTCGGCAATGAATTTTTGCTGTTCGTCGTATGCTTTTTGCTGATGAATTCTACGATCTTGACGCAATACCAAATAATCGGAATAACGTGCGCGATAATCGTAAATGCGTCCCATCGTAACTTCAATTGTTCGGTTTGTGATATTATCCACAAATGCGCGATCGTGCGAAATAACCATTACCGCTTTTGCCGAATTCAACAAGAAGTCTTCTAACCATTGAATCGATTCTATATCTAAGTGATTCGTTGGCTCATCTAACAAAATTAAATCAGGTTTTCTTAAAAGGATTTTAGCTAATTCAATTCGCATTCTCCATCCACCAGAAAATTCTGATGTTGGTCGATCTAAATCTTCTTGCGAAAATCCCATTCCTTTTAAAACTTTTTCGACTTCGGCTTCGTAATTAACTTCCTCGATCGAATAAAACTTTTCACTTAATTCAGAAACACGTTCAATCAATTTCATGTAATCATCGCTTTCGTAATCGGTTCTTACAGTTAATTGTTCGTTTAGTTCATCGATTTGCTTTTTCATCGAGAAAATTTCTTCATACGCTTTTGCCGCTTCATCTCGAACCGAACTATCATCTTCTGTCAATAAATGTTGTGGTAAATATGCAATAACCGCTTCTTTTGGAGCCGCAATATTTCCTAAACTCGGCTTATTGATTCCGGCAACAATTTTTAATAAAGTAGATTTTCCTGCACCGTTTTTACCCATTAATGCAATTTTATCGTTTTCATTAATAGCAAAACTTACGCCACTAAATAAAGTGGTTGCTCCGAATTGAACGGCTATGTCGTTAACTGTAATCATTATATAAAATTAAGTGGTGCAAAGATAGAAGAAGTCTGCATAAAAAAACCAACTCAATTGAGTTGGTTTAAATTATTTTTTGGTGTTTCCTGTTTTAGATAAAATAAAGAATCCTATTAATCCGCCTACTAAAGAAGCAACTATAATTCCTAATTTTGCCTGATCCGGAAAGTCGGGATGTTTATTTACATCGAAAGCTAATTCGGTTACGAATAACGACATCGTAAAACCGATCGAAGCTAAAAAGCCAACTCCTAATAAATTTCTCATTGTCATTCCTTCGGGTTTTGGAACTACTTTTAATTTAATTATTAAAGCAATTAATCCAAAAACACCAATTACTTTTCCAACTAATAATCCTAAAGCAACTCCGATTGTTACGGCACTAATCCCTCCATCAATCGAAATAGGAATTGCAGCATTACACAAAGCAAAAATCGGCATCACAATAAAACTTACAAAACCATGCATTTCGTGTTCTAAACGTTGTGAAGGCGGAAGCGCATCTTTTGTTAATTCGCGCATTTCTTCTATAATATGGATTTGCTCGCCTGTAAGATTCGGTTGTTTATCTTTTGGATCTATCGCAAAAAAACGTTCACGCAATTCGTTGATTTTAAAAGAAAAATATCCTTCATTCACTCGAGCATTTGCCGGAATTGCAAAAGCAGCTAAAACCGCAGCAATTGTTGCGTGAACTCCAGAAAGTAAAAACGCTAACCAAATTCCGCCAATTCCAATAATGGCATAAAAAATCGTACTTTTAAATCCTAGTTTATTACAAAGTAATAATAAGATAAACAATCCAATTCCGATTGATAAATACATTAAATTTAAATCCGAAGTATAAAACAAGGCAATAACTAAAACAGCTCCTAAATCATCAACAATTGCGAGCGCTGTTAAGAAAACCTTTAAAGAAAGAGGCACTTTATTTCCTAATAAATACATAACACCCAAAGCAAATGCTATATCGGTTGCCATAGGAATTCCCCATCCGTGAGCTGCATCTGTTCCGCCATTAAAAATCGCATAAATCAAAGCCGGAAAAACCATTCCGCCAATTGCTGCAATAATCGGTAACATTGCTTTTTTAGGAGAAGCCAATTCTCCGTTTGTTAATTCACGTTTCAATTCCAATCCCACAACGAAAAAGAAAATAGCCATTAATCCGTCGTTAATCCAATGATGAAGCGACATTTTTAATTCTAAATCTCCGAATGATACTCCAATTTCATGATGCCATATGCTTGAATAAGCTTCTGCCCAAGGCGAATTCGCGAAGAAAATTGCAATGACAGCTGCAACAAACAAAACAATTCCGCCTGTTGTAGATTGACTTATAAACTGATTAATTGGTTTTACGATGTACTTGTCTACAGGACTTAAATTTAGATTTGGTTCCATTTTTCTTTTTTTATGTAAGAAAAGCAAAAATAAAAGAATTCTAAAAGCAGACAAAGTTATAAAGGTAAAATCGACACAAACAATACGAATCACAAACTTTTTCAATATCTTTGTATCTCTTTTATATAAGAAATTTATGGAATCGGTTTTAGATACAAACAAGCCGGCTACTGGTAAGCCAAAATGGTTACGTGTAAAATTACCAACCGGAAAAAAATATACAGAGTTAAGAGGTTTAGTAGATAAATACAAACTTCACACAATTTGTACTTCGGGAAGTTGCCCTAATATGGGCGAATGTTGGGGCGAAGGAACTGCGACTTTTATGATTTTAGGAAATATTTGTACGCGTTCTTGCGGATTTTGCGGTGTAAAAACCGGTCGTCCGGAAACAGTTGATTGGGACGAACCCGAAAAAGTGGCACGCTCAATTAAGTTAATGAATATTAAACACGCCGTAATTACTTCGGTAGATCGCGACGATATAAAAGATGGCGGTTCTATTATTTGGGCCGAAACGGTAAAAGCAGTTCGCAGAATGAGTCCAGGAACAACAATGGAAACATTGATTCCTGATTTTCAAGGAATAGAACGAAACATCGATCGAATTTTAGAAGTTGCTCCTGAAGTTATTTCTCACAATATGGAAACTGTTCGGCGATTAACACGCGAAGTTCGTATTCAAGCAAAATACGATCGTAGTTTAGAAGTTTTACGCTATTTAAAAGCAAACGGAGCTAAACGTACCAAATCCGGAATTATGTTAGGATTAGGCGAAACTGAAGAAGAGGTAATTGAAACCATGCGCGATTTACGCAACGTTGGATTAGATGTTTTAACAATTGGTCAATATTTACAACCAAGTAAAAAACATTTACCTGTAAAAGAATTCATTACGCCTGAACAATTCAAAAAATACGAAGAAATTGGTTTAGAAATGGGCTTCCGTCACGTAGAAAGCGGTGCATTGGTTCGCTCATCTTACAAAGCACAAAAACATATTTTATAATTTTAAGGTCGTTCTATGGAACGACCTGCTTGTTTTTAGAACAAAATGAAAATTAAAATCGCTATTAATGGATTTGGTCGTATTGGTCGCAACCTTTTTCGATTATTAATCCATCATCCTAAAATAGAAGTTGTTACCATTAATGATTTGGCTGATAACGCAACCATGGCGCATTTGTTGAAATACGACAGCGTTCACGGAAAATTAAACGAAGCTATTTCGTTCGATGAACATCATCTAATTGTAAACAACAAAAAAATAGCTTTTCTACACGAAAAAGATATTACTAAAATAAATTGGAAACCGCTTGATTTAGATTTTGTAATTGAAGCAACCGGAAAACACAAAACAAAAACCTTGTTGCAACATCATATTAATAACGGAGCAAAACGCGTTATTTTATCAGTTCCGCCCGAAGATAACGAAATTAAAACCGTTGTTTTAGGCGTAAATGAATCTGTTTTAGACGGAAGTGAATTAATTGTTTCTAACGCAAGCTGCACTACAAACAATGCGGCGCCCATGATAAAAGTGATTAAAGAATTGTGCGGATTAGACAAAGCGTTTATTACAACGGTTCACTCCTACACTACCGATCAAAGCTTGCACGATCAGCCACATAAAGATTTGCGAAGAGCGCGTGGTGCGGCACAATCGATTATTCCTACAACAACAGGAGCTGCAAAAGCTTTAACGAAAATTTTTCCGGAATATGAAGGAAAAATTGGTGGTGGCGGAATTCGAGTTCCTGTTCCCGATGGCTCTTTAACCGATATTACATGCTATGTAGATCGAGATGTTACGATGGAAGAAATCAATGAGGCTTTTAAAGCTGCTTCAGAAAATGGATTGAAAGGAATTTTAGAATATACCGAAGATCCAATTGTTTCGGTCGATGTTATAGGAAATACGCATTCTTGTTTGTTCGATTCGCAACTAACTGTGGTTTTAGGCAGGATGGTAAAAGTGGTTGGCTGGTACGATAACGAAATTGGATATTCATCAAGATTGATCGATTTGATTTTGGTTTTAGCTAATGACAAACAGAATTGATATATTTGCAAAAATTTAAATATAATCCATGAAAACATTAGACAGATTAGTAGCAAGAAGCGGAAATCAATGTGAATTATGTGAATCGAAAGATAATTTATCTATTTACGACGTTCCTCCAACAGCAAGTAATTTAGCAGATCGTGAAATTTTAGCTTGTGAAACATGTTTGAATCAAATTGAAAAAAGAGAAGAATTAGATGCAAATCATTGGCAGGTTCTTTCAACTTCTATGTGGAACGAAAATGTTCCGGTACAAGTTGTAAGCTGGCGCATGTTAAATCGTTTTAGAAACGAAAGTTGGGCAGCAGATTTATTGGATATGATGTATCTTGATGACGAAAATTTAGAATGGGCAAAACAAACAGGTGATCATGAAGGAGACGGAAGTATTGCATTACATAAAGATTCTAACGGAAATATTTTAGTTGCAGGAGACACCGTTTCGTTAATTAAAGATTTGGACGTAAAAGGTTCTACTTTAAATGCAAAAATTGGAACTGCGGTTCGAAACATTCGTTTAGTTCATGATAATGTAGAACAGATTGAAGGAAAAATTGACGGACAAATGATTGTTATTTTAACCAAATTCGTTAAAAAACAATCTTAATATTTCGAATTAAAACATACTTTCTAAAAAGCGTTTATTTGTTAAAAATAAGCGCTTTTTTGTTTTTTATTCTTTTTGGCATGCTGTTTGAAAATCATCTTTCAACAACAAATGAAAAGAAAATCTAAATAAAAATCTAAAACAAAAATTGTTATGAAAACATTATTTTCGTTAGCATTCTTGGCAATAGCAACTATTGCAAATGCACAGCCCGGACATTATAAACATCATAATAACGGAAAAGGAAAAGGTCACTACAAACATTACAAAAAACAAAAATACGATCGTTACGACGACGACGACGATTATGGTTATCGAAACCGACGCGTGGTTCGAAAAGATTACGGGCGGGATTACCATTATCACGTAAATCGCGAAATGTCTCGTTACGATTTCCTTCGTCTATCTTCTAATCAAAGATCAAGATTACAAGTTTCATTAAACTTCTTAATTTCGAACGGATACGGACCTAGAGATTATGAAAGCAGATTAAGAAGAGATTTACGCGATATTTTAACGCGTGATCAATATCGTTCATGGGAAAGACGGGCTTACAATAACAACAATGTATTTGTTTTTAATTTTGGATAAAAGCCCATTTCAAATAAATCCAATAAAAAACCGACGCTTTTTATAAAGCGTCGGTTTAATTTTATCTATATTGTTGCTCAAAATGTTGCATTACAGAAACCAAATGCAAAACACTTTCTAGCGGCATGGCATTATAAATCGATGCTCTGTAACCGCCAACCGTTCTGTGACCTTTTAATCCGCTTATATTTTCGTTTTGCCAGAATTCATCGAATTTAGATTCTAAATTTAGGTCATTCAAAACAAAAGTCGCATTCATTAACGATCTATCTTCTATTTTCGCTTTTCCTGTAAACAAACTATTTCGATCAATTTCAGAATATAAAAGATTCGCTTTTGCGTTGTTTTTACGTTCAATTGCTTTAATTCCGCCTAAATCTTTCAACCATTTTAAAGTTAAATAACAGGTGTAAATCGAAAAAACAGCAGGCGTATTATACATACTTTCTTTTTCGATATGTTTTTGATAATTCAGAATATTAGGAAAAGTACGACCCGTTTTCCCTAAAACCTCATCTTTTACAACAATTAAACTTGTACCTGACGTTCCGATGTTTTTTTGCGCTCCGGCATAAATCAAACTAAATTGAGAAAAATCTAAATTTCTTGAAAAAATATCCGAACTCATATCGCAAACTAACGGAATATCGGTTTTTGGAAAGTTTTTAAATTGCGTTCCGTAAATCGTATTATTACTTGTTAAATGTAGGTAATCTAAATCTATCGGAATTGAAAAATCTTTAGGTATGTAAGAATAATCTTGATCTTTTGAAGAAGCTATTTCAGCAATTTCACCTAAAAAGGCAGCTTCGTTTTGCGCGTTATTTGCCCAAGTTCCCGTATTTACATAACCTGCATTTCCGTTTAAAGGTAAAAGATTGTATGCAATTCGAACAAATTCCATGCTAGCTCCGCCTTGTAAAAACAAAACCGAATAGCCTTTATCGTTTAAATCTAAAAGTTCTAAAACTAACGATTTTGCTGTTTCTAAAATCTCGACAAATTCAGGACTTCGATGCGAAATTTCTATCAACGACAATCCCATTCCATTAAAATCTAAAACCGCTTGTGAAGCTTTTTCAAGAACTTCGGCAGGTAAAATAGAAGGTCCAGCGCTAAAATTATGTTTTTTCATAAACTCAAACTTTCAAGAAACAAAGTTCTACATTATATTTAGAATATCGCCCACAATAATGTAAAACTTGAATTTATTTAAAGGAATTGTTATCTTAAATTTTATGTCATTTTCATTATTTTTAAAGATATTTGTATACTCATCTAAAATTTATGGTAAAAGTAGAACGACTTTTCGATGTAGCATATTATGCTCAGGAAAAATACAATTTAGATAACTATCTAACGACAAAATATAACGAAAAATGGCAATCGATTTCGAATAAAGACTTTATAGAAACTGCCAATCACATCTCAAAATATCTTATTCAAAACAACATAAATCCAGGCGATAAAGTTGCGCTAATTACAACTGCAAATAGAACCGAATGGAATCTTATGGATCAGGCGGTTTTGCAAATAGGTGCACATACTGTTCCGATTTATCCGACGGTTTCGGGCGAAGAATTAGAATATATCTTCAATCACAGCGAAGCTAAAATATGTTTTGTTTCGGATAAAGCGTTATATGATAAAATTGAAAAGATTCAATCTAAGCTTCAATTCTTAACAACAATTTATTCGTTTGAAGAAATTGAAGGAATTATTTCGATTGAAAAAATTATTGAAGAAGGAAAGAAACTTGCAACCGATGAAGTTTTAAATGAACTTAGAACTAAAGTTCAACCAAACGATTTAGCTTCAATTATTTACACTTCCGGCACAACTGGGCGACCAAAAGGCGTTATGTTATCGCACAACAATATTATTCAAAACTTTTTGGGTTGCCAAGATCGCGTTCCATTTAAATACGGAAAAGATAAAGCTTTGAGTTTTTTACCATGTTGCCATGTTTACGAACGTATGCTTTTGTATTTGTATCAATACGGCGGTGTTTCGATTTATTTCGCCGAATCGATTGATAAAATCGCAATAAATATCAATGAAGTTCATCCAAATGTAATGTGTGTTGTTCCTAGATTATTAGAAAAAGTTTATGATAAAATCATTGAAAAAGGAACAAATCTTTCGGGTATTAAACGTAAAATATTCTTTTGGTCAGTTGAAGTTGGCGAACAATTCGAAGTTGTGGAAAATCAAGGTTTTCTATACAATTTAAAGCTCAATCTTGCTAAAAAATTAGTTTTAAACAAATGGAGAGAAGGTTTAGGTGGCGAATTAGATATTATTGTGTCAGGCTCTGCTCCTCTTCAGCAACGTTTGGCAAAAGTTTTTTCTGCTGCAGGAATTATTGTGATGGAAGGTTATGGTTTAACCGAAACTTCACCTGTTATTTCTGTAAATACTCCTTTAAACAACAATTACAAAATCGGAACAATTGGGAAACCAATTAATAATGTGGAAGTAAAGATTGCAGAAGACGGAGAAATTTTAACGAAAGGTCCTTGTGTTATGTTGGGATATTATAAAGATGAAGAAAAAACAGCCGAAGTAATTAAAGATGGTTATTTCCACACGGAAGATATTGGCGAACTTGATAAAGACGGTTTTTTAAGAATAACCGACCGGAAAAAGGAAATGTTTAAAACTTCGGGGGGAAAATACATTGCGCCCCAAGTAATTGAAAATGCTATGAAAGCTTCTCGTTTTATTGAACAAATTATGGTTGTAGGTGAAGGCGAAAAAATGCCAGCTGCCTTTATTCAGCCCGATTTTAACTTTGTTCGTGAATGGGCAAAACGAAAAGGAATTAATATTGGAACTTCGAACGAGGATTTAGCAAATAACGAAGAAGTTAAAGAGCGTTTCAAAAAAGTTCTTGATTCTATTAATCCTCAGTTCGGTCATTGGGAACAAATAAAACGTTTTGAATTAACTCCGAATATTTGGTCAATTGAAGGTGGCGAACTTACTCCGACTTTAAAGTTTAAACGCAAACAAATAAAAGAAAAATATAAAGATCTTTACGATAAAATGTATTCTTAAAAACCAAGAACGGATTCAAATTTGAATCCGTTCTTGGTTATATACTTTCCATAAGTTTTTTTAAAGCATCGTGTTCGTCTTGTGGTAAATAAGGAATTAGTTTTGTAAAATATTCTCTAAATTCCTTTTTCTCACATAAACGAATAATCGCATCTTTTCCAAATTTTTGAAAACGACTGTCGTGATGTACCAAAGCATTTACTAAATGTGGTAATGTATTACTGTCGTATTTATTTAAAAACCACAAAGCATTTATGGCATTTGTTCGAACATTACTATTGTATTTATTGTACGCAAAATTTTCTAACTCAGAATACCAATGCGCTTTTTTATCATTTTTGTAATTTTCGGTTGCTAAAGCTAGCATTAGCCATGTAATTCTTAAATTATGATCATTAAAACCTTTCCATGTCGAAGTTTTATCTAAAAGAGCAGCTCTTCCGTTTTCGTCTTGCATCCAAAGATTTTTTAAAGCAATTTCTTTTGTTATGTACGATTGATCGTCTAAAAACTGAGTGTATTCTGTTTTAAAATCCTGTGGAATTTCATTTACAATTTGTACCAATGCCTGACGAACTTTTATATTATTCGATTTAGCAATCGTTTGATAAAATTCTTTTGCTTGTTCATAAGGAACTTCATGCAACTGAAAAACAATTTCTCGTTTAGTTTCGGTCGGAGTATTATGATCTTTTAAAAGCTTCAACAATTCCTCTTTTTTAATATCAAAAGCTTTTGGTTGCACGTTTAAAACACCTAAATACGATTTTACAATAGGCGAATTCTCTATTAAATACAGCGCATCTTTTGTGTTAAACGATTTATTTTCTAGCCAATTTTGTTTAAAATTATCGACATTGAAATTTGGAACAACGCCAACAACTTCGTTCAAGAAATCTTGTGTTGAAGCATTTTTAAATGCATATTTATTTAAAAAGTTTCGAACAGATGTGTTAAAATTTGTTTCTCCAATCTGAGTCGATAAATAAAACAACATCCAAGCTCCTTTTTGATAATACGTTACAGTTGTTGCTTTTTCGCTATAAACAGCCGTGTTTTTGTTATTTTTTGCATCTTTCGTAATCAATTCTGCCATTTCGTACAATTCCCAATAAAATTTATCGGGTCCGTATAATTCTCGTTCAGCCAACAATGCATAATACGTAGCGAAACCTTCTTGTAACCAATGATCTTTCGGTTCTTTTGCCGTAACCAAATCGCCAAACCATTGATGTGCCATTTCGTGCGCATTCACATTTATGTAATCTCGATCATTTACACCAACTGCATCTACAACATAATCACTGCTAAAAATGGTAGAAGTTGTGTTTTCCATTCCGCCGTACATAAAATCTTCAACCGGAATATTTCGATAGATTTGCCAAGGATAATTAAAACCAATTTGTCTTTCTAGAAAGTCGAAAATCTTTTTGGTTTTTTGATAAGTCGAAGCATATTTTGAAGCATCAACAGGACGAATATAATTTTCGATCGTAATTCCCGAAGACGATTTTTCGGTCTTCTTTTCAAACTTTCCAATTGCCATCATCACCAAATACGAACTCATTGGTTTAGACATTTTATAACTCCAAGTTGTTTGCTTTCCGTTTACCGTTTTTCCATCCAAAGTTCCATTACTAATCACGTCATAACCTGTATCGAATGTAACTTTGGTGTTAAAAATCACTTTTTCGTTATAATCGTCGAAACTTGGCAACCAATGACTTGTATATTTTCCTTGACCTTGTGTCCAAATCTGTAAATCTGTTCCAGAACCAACGTAATATAAAGCTTGTTTCGGGTTGGTTTTATAACTAATTGTTACACTATTTT
Source organism: Flavobacteriaceae bacterium UBA3339 (assembly GCA_002360925.1). Classification (GTDB taxonomy): domain Bacteria; phylum Bacteroidota; class Bacteroidia; order Flavobacteriales; family Flavobacteriaceae; genus Flavobacterium. Next base: position 15,233 of record DERN01000007.1, read on the forward strand.
CCCCTTTATTAAAACCTTGTGTAAAAGCAATTTTCTTTTTGTCGTAATGATATTTTGGAGTTTGTCCGTTTAGTTTAACACCTTGAATCATCATATTTTTAGCATCAATTTTAATGCTGTCGGTTAGTTCGTTTACTTGGAATTGATACGTAATTTCGCCAATAACCATATGTTCGGCAATATCGAATCTAATGGAGGCATTTGCGGTTGTAAAATCAACTTTCGGAACATTCTGTCCCCAAGAAATAGCAGTAATAAATAGACTTGCAGAAAGTATTATTTTTTTCATAAATCGATAAAATTACGGGAAGATATTAGAAAATCGTGAAAGTACGAAATTAATGCTGTAATTTTGTTTAAAATTCTCTGTATGAAATTTACCGATTTTGATTTAAATAACAACGTTTCCGAAGCAATAAACGATATAGGTTATACCGAAACTACGCCAATTCAGGAAAAATCGATTCCTATTTTAATGAAAGGAAATGATTTGGTTGGTTGTGCACAAACCGGAACGGGAAAAACGGCGGCTTTTGCAATTCCGATTATTAATCATATTCACCGAATTGTGGGTTCTGGAAAAAAACGCAAACAAATTCGAACGGTTATTTTATCTCCAACAAGAGAATTAGCAATTCAAATTGCAGAGAATTTCGAAGCTTTAAGTAAATATACACAGATTAAGACTTTTGTGATTTATGGTGGCGTAAATCAAGTTCCGCAAGTAGACGCTTTAAAAGAAGGTGTTGATGTTTTAGTTGCAACTCCCGGGCGTTTTCTAGATTTATATAAGCAAAAATTTATCAATATCGACGCAATGCATCAATTGGTGATCGACGAAGCTGATTTGATGTTGGATATGGGATTTATTAACGATGTTCGAAAAATTATCAAGCTTTCGCCCGATAATCGTCAAACTATTATGTTTTCTGCAACGATGCCATTTGGAGTTCGTGAATTGGCAGATGAATTTTTGAGTAATGCAGAATATGTTTCGGTCGATCCGATTTCAAGTGCTGCTGTGAATGTTAGTCAGAAAATGTATCAAGTCGAAAAAGAAGATAAAAAGAAATTACTTGGTTACATTTTAGAAAATCAAAATCTGACCAATGTTTTACTCTTTACAAGAACCAAACAAGGCGCCGATAATGTTGTCGATTTTTTACAGAAAGAAGGATACAAAGCCGAAGCAATTCATGGAGATAAATCGCAAAAAACGCGTTTAAAAACATTAGAAGATTTTAAAAATAAAGCAATCGATATTTTAGTTGCAACCGATGTAGCTTCACGCGGAATCGATATTCAAGAACTTCCTTTTGTTATTAATTTCGATATTCCGAATATTCCTGAGATTTATGTTCACAGAATCGGAAGAACGGGAAGAGCTGGTTTAGAAGGTTTGGCAATTTCGTTTGTTGGTCGAGACGAAAAAACGTATTGGCAAGATATTGAAAAATTGATCCGTTTACAGGTAAAAGTGGTAAAAGACAATCCTTTTCCGTGGAGAGAACCAAATCCGAATGCAAAAAAAGATTTTAGAAATAAAAAGAATCCTTCTTCTAACTCTAATCAATCGAACAAATCGAAAAGACCTAATAACTCAAACTCAAGAAAGTCTGAAGCTTCAAAGAAAAACAAAAAAAGATGGTATTAAAAACCATCTTTTTCTATTATAATTCTTCATTTGTTGTTTTCCTACTTTTAAATTCATCGCTATAAGGAACAAAAACTTCCGGAAAATCGACACCGATTTTCTTGTAAAGCCATCCGCCTGCAATTCGGGTAACACGATAATAAAGAATCTGTTTAAGCCTGTTATCATATTCGGGAATAATCGTTTTTACAATAGTGCTATCGTGCAAATCTAATTCGTATATCGATTTCATCATTATTTTACTAAGTTTGTAATCAAAGATAAAAATATTCGAAATATCTTTACCAAAATTATTAAGGAATATGGAACAATCTATCGATAAAATAAATGAATTTGTAATACAATTCACAGAAAATTACACAAAAAATGTGGTTGAAGACGATGTTGTAAGTTTTTATAACGATTTATATATTATGTTGCAACATTTTAATTCGTTAAAGATTGATTCGAATGAATTAAACGAATCGTATGAAAAATTCATGAATCATGTTTTAGGTTTCAAGAATTTCTTGAAAGAATATTCTTCTTTTGATTTCGATTCTATAAAAACCTTAGATCTTTTACAGAATAATGCAACTTTCAAAGAATTAAATCCAATTTATACTCCGTATAGTTTTACCGAAACCGAAGAAACGATTGATCAGATTTTTGAGGAAATAAAAACAGTAAAAGAGTTTCATAAAGAATTGAAAAAGGAAATTAATTATTTGTTAGACGAATACCGTTTTCATTTAGATCATTTAAAAGAAAATATGCTTTATAATTTTTATTCATACGAAGAATTAGACGAAGCTACAGACACTGATTTGGATGAAAATATTGAAGAACTAAAAACTGAAAAAAGTAAGTTTTTACAAAAATGTAACGATAAATTAACGAAGAAGTAAATTATAAGTGGTTTTAAATATTTAAAACCACTTATAAATCTAAACCTTAAAAAATATCAACATCTCCTTTTCCTTCGCGGATTATTTCAGGTTCGTAACCTGTTAAATCAACAATGGTTGAAGCAACGTTGTCTCCAAAACCTCCGTCAATAACTGCATCGACTTTGTGTTGCCATTTTTCAAAAATCAATTCCGGATCGGTTGTGTATTCGATTAATTCGTCTTCATCGTAAATTGAGGTTGAAACAATCGGATTTCCCAATTGTTTAACCAATTCCAACACAATAGTATTATCGGGAACACGAATTCCGACTGTTTTTTTCTTTTTAAATTCTTTCGGAAGGTTGTTGTTTCCTTCTAAAATAAACGTATAAGGTCCGGGTAAAGTTCTTTTTAAAATCTTAAAAGTCGAAGTGTCGATTTGTTTTACATAATCTGATATATTGCTTAAATCATGACAAACAAACGAAAAATTTGCTTTTTCTAACTTTACTCCTTTAATCTTTGCAATACGTTCTAAAGCTTTGGTATTCGTGATATCACAACCTAAACCATAAACCGTATCGGTTGGATAAATAATCAATCCGCCTTCTTTTAAAATTTTTACCGCTTTCTGAATTTCCTTTGGATTCGGATTTTCGGGATATATTTTTATAAACTGTGCCATATCTTAAATATTAAGTTTTAAAACAATAAGAATAATTAAAGAAACGATAATTATTGAAATTGACGAAAGAATAAAAAAAAGTTTTAAATTATGTAATTTATTGATATAATCATACTTCGATTTTCCAGATATTAATAAAATAAGTTCTTTATAATTTGAAAATTGATAGTCAACAAACATAAAGATTCTATTATCAGATGTTTTGAAATGGAATGATTTATATTCTCCAAATCTACCATAATTTATGTGTTCATACCATTTTACTAAATCTTCATTTTTATATTCTAACTTCTTTTTTAATACCGGATATTCTATCAATATAGATTTTTCTATAATTATAAATCTTTCAAATAAAATAATAGATCGAATAATAAATAAAATTCCAAAAGAAGTTAATAATCCTATAAAAATCTAACCTCCAAATTCTATTTGATTTTGTGGGGATTCAATTTGTCTTTTTAAAATGATATAAAGAATAAAAAGGCTCGGAATAATTGTAAAAATTAAGATTAAAACAAATTTCCAATGAATTTTTGATATTACTTTTTTTGAAATCATTATTCCAAAATATTAAGTTTAGCAAAACGCAAAAGCAATTTTTTAATTCCGCCAGAATCAAACTGAATTTCGGCTTTTTTATCAGCTCCAACTCCTTCTAAATTAAGAATTTTTCCTTTACCAAAACGATCGTGCATAATAATTTGTCCTTCTCTTAACTGTAAATTTTCATTCGGAACGTTCGATGAAACCGCTTTACTCATTTCTTTCAGCCTTCTAATGTCGTGGTTTGGTTTTGGATCTTCGTTTTGTTTTACCCATTTTGGAGGCGTTCCCGAAACAGGTTTTGTTTGTCGAAGTTTAGATTTATCAACATCACCAAAAATATCGGGATTTATACTTGATTGATAACGATAATTCGTTTCCGGAGCCGATAAATATTCGATATACTGCGGATCGATTTCTTGAATAAACCGTGACGGATCACAATCGACCAATTTTCCCCAACGATAACGCGATTGTGCATACGTTAAATAGGCTTGATGTTCGGCGCGAGTCAAAGCTACATAAAAAAGGCGACGTTCTTCTTCCAAATCGGCGCGCGAATTCATACTCATAGCACTTGGAAACAAATCTTCTTCCATTCCTACAATAAAAACGGTAGGAAATTCTAATCCTTTTGCCAAGTGAATCGTCATTAAAGCTACACGATCATCATCGCCTTTATCGTTATCTAAATCTGTTGCCAAAGCTACATCTTCCATGAATTCCGATAAACTTCCACGCGCTCCGTCAACCTCTTTTTGACCTTCGATAAAATCTTTAATTCCGTTTAAAAGCTCTTCAATATTCTCTAAACGCGTAACACCTTCTGGAGTTCCGTCTTTCTTTAATTCCTGAATCAGTCCCGTTTTTTTAACGATATAATCCGTTAAATAATAAGCATCGTTTGTTTCATCAATAACTTTGAAATTCTGAATCATCGTAACAAAATCGTTGATTTTAGCTTTAGTTCCGGCTGTTAATTTCAAATCGATTTTATCAATATGCTGCATCACTTCAAAAATACTTCGTTTGTAATGATTTGCCGCGATATTCAGTTTTTCGACTGTTGTATTTCCGATTCCTCTTGTTGGATAATTGATAACGCGCACCAAAGCTTCTTCATCTTTCGGATTTACAACCAAACGCAAATAACTTAAAACATCTTTGATTTCTTTGCGCTGGTAAAACGACAAACCACCATAAATTCTGTACGGAATATCTTTTTTACGCAAAGCATCTTCCATTGCACGCGATTGCGCATTCGTTCGATACAAAATGGCAAAATCGCCATTGTTCATTTGGTTTTGCATTTTCTCTTCGAAAATGGTCGACGAAACAAATCGGCCTTCTTCTGCATCGGTAATGGAACGATGAACTTTGATTTTGGGACCGTCGGAATTTGCGGTCCAAACAACTTTTTCGAGTTTTGTTTTATTTTTATCGATGATTGTATTGGCAGCTTCTACAATGTTTTTGGTCGAACGATAATTCTGTTCTAATCGATACAATTGCACATTATCGAAATCTTTCTGGAAATTCAAAATATTATTGATATTCGCTCCTCGGAATGCATAAATCGATTGCGCATCATCGCCTACTACACAAATATTCTGAAAACGATCTGCTAAAGCTTTTACAATCATATATTGTGAATTATTGGTGTCCTGATACTCATCGACCATAATATAACGAAAACGATCTTGATATTTCAACAAAACTTCTGGAAAACGCACTAATAATTCGTTGGTTTTTAATAATAAATCATCAAAATCCATTGCGCCGGCTTTAAAACATCTTTCAACATACGCTTGATACAAATCGCCAATTCGTGGTTTTTTCGCCATTGCATCAGCTTCCATCAATTCCGGATTATTGAAATAAGCCTTTACCGTAATCATGTTATTTTTGTAGTTCGAAATTCGATTTAAAACCTCTTTCGGTTTATAAATATCCTTATCTAACTGCATTTCCTTAATAATCTGACCAATTAATCGTTGCGAATCTTGTGAATCGTAAATCGTAAAATTCGACGGATATCCCAATTTATCAGATTCAGCTCTTAAAATTCGAGCAAAAACCGAGTGAAAAGTTCCCATCCATAAATTTTTTGCTTCAGCCGAACCTACGATTTTAGAGATACGTTCCTTCATTTCACGAGCTGCTTTATTCGTAAAAGTAAGCGACAGAATGTTAAAAGCATCAACTCCTTGATTCATTAAATAAGCGATTCTCAATGTTAAAACGCGCGTTTTTCCCGAACCTGCGCCCGCAATAATAATCATTGGACCGTTTTTTTGAAGTACCGGAGCACGCTGCGCCTCGTTTAATTGATCTATATAGGTTTGCATATTCTTTGTTTCTAAACTAACAAAGTTACTATTAGTAAAAATATTCAGCAAATAATATTATTTCCGTTTATATTTGTTCTATCAAAATGGATATTAAATGTTTTCAAATTTTACAGTGGATTGGAAAGAATCCTTACTTATTTTATTAGGTTTAATCATTATTATCTTGTTGTTTTATCTATTTAATCGAAAATCGATTGCGCAAGAAAAAGAAGCAAAAAGATTGTTGAAAGAGCGTTTCGAAAAAGAACAATTTCAGACACAAATAAGCAATGTTTCGACAAGAAAAGCTACTCCGCAAATTGTACAAGCCTATGAAAGATTGATTATTTTAATGGAACGTATCGATTTACAGAAATTAGTTGTACGAGTTGCTCCGATTTCTCAATTAAAACAAGATTATGCCAGTTTTTTGATTCAGAATATTGATCAGGAATTTGATTTTAATATTTCGCAACAATTATATGTTTCGGAAGAAGCTTGGGCGTTAATTTCGACAGCAAAACAAACCATTATTCAACAAATTTTGAAAACTAGTTTGAAAGAAGATATTAAAGATGCACAAAAGTTGCAGCAAGAACTATTGAGAATTCATAATTCGGGTTCTGTTACCGATTTGGCTAAGAACAGATTAAAGCAAGAATTTAATAGTTTGGTTTAATTTTTGTGAGATATTTTAAAACTTAAAAATTGAACAACATGAAAAAGATATTATTTATTTTAGGAATCGCTTTTTTTGCAAGTTGTGAATCATCAGATAATTGTCACTGCGAAGTTTACGAAAACATTGGAACAGAAGAAGCTCCACAATTACGATTTATAGGAAAATTAGATGGTGATTGTGAGAGTCAAGAACAAAAAGAAGGATATATTTACCAAACGGTTAGTTGTGAATAAAAAACGGATCTTTAAAAGATCCATTTTTTATATATCGTAAAATTTTGCTATTCAACTAAAAAGGCAAGCGACCTACATCGCACCGCTACAACCACATACCTTTGCTGTGTTCCCACCCTGGAGGAGTCTGTAGGAGCTGGTCGTGTAGGACTTGCCAGTGCAAATATACAAACAAATTATATTTATGCAACACTTTTGATAAATTAAAAAAGCGTTGTATACTTGTATGTAAATTCAATTCCGTTATGAAAAAACATAAATATTTAACAATCTTAGCTTTATCGGCTTTTTTCTTTTCTTGTAATAATGATAAAAAAAATGAAATTTATTCTTTTACTATAGATTCAACTAACTTAAAACAGACATATTCCTTAGGAGAAGAGATTGATTTAAAGTTAAAAAACGATTCCAATATTACATTTGATTCGGTTCAATATTATATCAATGATATTAAAATAGGATCGGTTAAATCTAACGAAAATCTAAAATACTCGTTATCTAATCAAAAACATGGAGAACAAATTATTAAAGCAATTGCTTTTATTGATGGGAAACCAAGCGAAATCTCAATAAAGGTTGATATATTATCACATGTCCATCCTACTATTTATACTTACACAATTGTCAACACATATCCTCATGATATTAAAGCTTACACGCAAGGATTAGAGTTTTATGGCGACATTTTAATTGAAAGTACAGGAAATGGTGAAGGAGTAGGAACTAGAACAAGAGGAAAGTCAAGCGTTAGAAAAGTTAATCCTAAAACAGGAGAAATTTTAAAAATTAATGAATTAGATGATTCTATTTTTGGTGAAGGAGCTACAGTTTTAAATAAAAAAATCTATCAGTTAACTTATCAAAATAATGAAGGATATGTTTATAATTTAGAAACATTAGAAAAAGAAAAAACACTACCTTATTTCCAAAAAATGGAAGGATGGGGTTTAACAAATGATGGAACAAATCTTTATATGACGGATGGTTCAGACCGAGTGTATAAGATTAATCCAAATGATTTTAAATTGATTGACTATATTGTTGTTTCTCTTCCTGAACAAACCGTTCCTTCAGTAAATGAATTGGAATGGGTAAACGGACAAATTTATGCGAATTTTTACGGTCGAGATTCAATTGGTATTTTTGATCCAAAAGATGGAACTGTAACAGGAGTAATAGATTTATCTGATTTAAAAAATAAAGTAACCTCTCATCCTGATTTAGATGTTTTAAATGGAATTGCATATAATAAAAAAACAGATACTTTCTTTGTAACAGGGAAAAACTGGGATAAAATGTTTGAAATTAAGATAAATAATCAAGCAATACCTTAAGATATAAACCTACAAAAAAAGAGCAACTTTACAAAGTTGCTCTTTTTAATATAACAAATAAATTGATTATTGTTTTGTGATTTCAACGTTGATATCAACTTCTGTCCAAGTTTTATCAGCGTGTAGTTCCTTACATAATTCGTGAATACTGTTGAATGCTTTTGTTCCATCAAAATCAGCAATAATGTCGATGTTTCCTTTTAAAGCAATCGTGTTTCCAATAATGGTGTAATTAAATTCTTTTTGTTTGGTAACGCCGTTCATTGTAATTTCAATAGTTGCTTTTCCATCTTTAAAATCAACAAATTTACCTGTAATATCTCCAGCCATTAATTTAAAAAAGCTGTTGAATAATTTGGTATCTCTTTCCTGATCTTTAGAATTAACTGTTGAAGTAACCACTTTAAAAGTTGCATCTTTAATATCTTGTTCGATATTTCCAGAATCTTTAGCACCGCTTAATTCAATGTCATTAAAAGTACCCGAAACTCCAATTTTATCCGGAGTTTTATAAGCTGTCCACTCTAATTTATGTAAATAACTTACTTTTTCAGCAACCGGAACTTCTTCTAATTGTGGCTCCTCTGCTTTTTTTGCTTCTTCTTTTTTACAACCTACAAATACGGCTGCGCACAATGCTAATGCTGCTATTGTTTTTTTCATTATTTTAGTTTTTGTTTCAAATGTAGCTATTCTTGAAATGTTTAAATTTTAAATATTTGTTAATATTATCCACATTTAGAAGAACCACAATCTTTACAAGTTAAACATCCTTCTTGATACATTAAATTAGTCGAATTACAATTCGTACATTTTTGACCGTTTGCTTCCGTTCCATCTGGTACAAAACGTTTTAATGCGCGTGCAACTCCATTTTTCCAAGTGTTGATTGATTCGTTGTCTAATTGTAACGAGTTAATCAAATCAACTACATTTTCTATCTTCATTCCGTGACGTAAAGTTCCGGAAATTAATTTTGCGTAGTTCCAGAAAACAGGATCAAAACGATATGATAATCCTTCGATTGTTGTTTTGTATCCGCGTTGATTTACATATTGGAAATCGTAACGAGAATTTCCTTTTTCATCTCGATTTTTAATAATAAATCCATCATTTACCCAACGAGGTAATAAAATTCCGTCTTCGTCATCTGCCAAGCCCGTAAAGATTTCGTACGGACGATCATCGATTTTTCCGATAAAAGCAATCCATTTTTCCTTATTATTTTGGAAACGAACAATATCACAAGCTAATATTTGCGGACGTTTTGTTGGAAAAGAAGTTGCGTTTTCTTCAACAGTTTCTTTCTTTTCTTCTTTTTTATCGTTCGAAATCAATACTCCAGAACGAGATCCATCGCGATAAACCGTAACTCCTTTACAACCAACTTCCCAAGCTTTCATATACAATTGACCAACCAATTCTTCTGAAACATCGTTTGGAACGTTAATCGTAACCGAAATAGAATGATCGACCCATTTTTGGATAGCGCCTTGCATTTCTACTTTACTTAACCAATCTACATCGTTCGAAGTTGCTTTGTAATAAGGCGATTTTTCGATCAATTCGTTGATTTCTTCTTGTGAATAATTTTGAGTGCTATCGTATCCGTTTATATCCATCCACATTTTGAATTTATGGTGAAAAACCACGTATTCTTCCCACGAATCTCCAACTTCATCAATAAAATCTACACGAACATCTTTATCGTTCGGATTTACTTTTCTACGACGTTTGTAAACCGGCATAAAAACCGGTTCGATTCCCGAAGTTGTTTGCGATAAAATAGAAGTCGACCCTGTTGGAGCAATAGTCAACAAAGCAATATTTCTACGCCCGTATTCTTGCATATCGTTATACAATTCCGGATCGTTTTCTTTAATACGCAATGCAAACGGATTATTTGCTTCGCGTTTTGCATCGTAAATAGCAAATGCTCCGCGCTCTTTTGCCATTTCTACAGACGAACGATAAGCAGCCAAAGCCAATGTTTTATGTAAATTTACCGAAAATTCGTTTCCTTCTTTAGATCCGTAACGGATTCCTAAAGCAGCCAACATATCTCCTTCTGCTGTAATTCCAACTCCGGTTCTGCGTCCTTCTTCCGCTTTTTTGCGAATTTCTACCCATAAATTGCGTTCAATTCGTTTTACTTCGGCTTCTTCCGGATCTTCATCGATTTTTTGTAGAATCGTATCAATTTTTTCTAATTCTAAATCAATAATATCATCCATCATTCGTTGAGCAATTGCAACGTGTTTTTTGAACAATTCAAAATCAAAATAAGCTTCTTTCGTAAATGGATTTACGACATACGAAAATAAATTGATTGCCAATAAACGACACGAATCGTAAGCACATAACGGAATTTCGCCACAAGGATTTGTCGATAAAGTTTTATATCCTAAATCGGCATAACAATCGGGTAACGATTCACGAATAATGGTATCCCAAAATAAAATTCCAGGTTCAGCAGATTTCCATGCATTATGAACGATTTTTTTCCATAAATCGGCTGCATTTAATTCTCGTGTAAATTTAGGATTTGCTGAGAAAACAGGATATTTCTGCGTGTACATTTCTTTGTTTTGAACAGCGTTCATAAACGAATCATCGATACGAACCGAAACGTTTGCTCCTGTAACTTTTCCTTGTTCTAATTTAGCGTCGATAAATCCTTCCGCATCCGGATGATTAACCGAAACCGACAACATTAAAGCTCCGCGACGACCGTCTTGCGCAACTTCGCGCGTTGAATTCGAGAAACGCTCCATAAAAGGAACCAATCCTGTTGAAGTTAAAGCCGAATTTTTAACCGGAGAACCTTTTGGACGAATGTGCGATAAGTCATGCCCTACTCCACCGCGACGTTTCATTAACTGAACTTGTTCTTGATCAATTTTCATAATTCCGCCGTACGAATCACTTTCGCCGTTGTTTCCGATAACAAAACAGTTTGAAAGAGATGCGATTTGGAATGGATTTCCAATTCCTGTCATTGGACTTCCTTGCGGAATGATGTAGGTGAAATTTTTAATCAAATCAAAAATTTCTTCTTCACTCATCGGATTTTGATAACGAGTTTCAATTCGAGCAATTTCCGATGCAATACGTTGGTGCATGTCATCCGGTGTTTTTTCGTAAATATTACCCTGAGAATCTTTCAAAGCATATTTATTTACGAATACCGTTGCTGCCAAAACATCTCCTTTAAAATATTCGGTCGATGCTTTTACTGCTTCTTCATTTGTATAAGTCTTTTTCATTTCTAAAACCTCTGGTTCCATTTCCATAGTATCTTTTTTATTAATTTTTCTTACGGCTTATTTTGTCTAATTCCTTAAAAAACAAGCTTCTATTTAAAACCTATTTTCACAGGAAAGAACTGTCTAAAATTACAAAGATTTTTTAAATAAATACAGCATAACAAAAAAATAACATTTATACTTATCAACAACCGTTAATAACATTATAAAAATAAAAGTTTACAAAAAAAACAAACTAAAACTCTAAATAACAAACGGTTGTGTTTTTTAAAAAACAAAAAAGTTTACAAAAAATAAAAACATTTAAAAATCAATACATAAAACAATTTTAAAAATCAAACAAACATATCAAAATCATTATCAACAAAAATTGTTCATAACTTATGATTAATTTTTCTTTAAAAAGTGAAATAATTAAGATACATTTGGGATATCCTTTTTTACCGAAAAAAGAGAATCAAGTGTAAACCTTGAACTGTTGCGCAACTGTAAATAAGTCAGACAACTTATGAGTCAGACCTCTGGTAAAAGGCAGCGTTGCTTTCGCACAAAAAGTAAATGTCTATAAGAACTTTCCTTTTTAATGGATATGTTTTTTCGGAATTTACTTCATTGTTTCATATAAAAAATAAAGTTATGAGTATTTTCACCAAACGTATCAATTACAAACCTTTTGAGTATCCTGAAATTTTAGAATTTACAAACGCTATTAATAAATCGTTTTGGGTTCATTCTGAAGTTGATTTTACAGCCGATGTTCAAGATTTCCATTCACATCTTTCGCCTTTAGAACAAGAAATTGTAAAACGCAGTTTATTGGCTATTGCGCAGATTGAGGTAAATGTAAAAACTTTTTGGGGAAATTTGTATTTGCATCTTCCAAAACCAGAATTTAATGGATTAGGAAGTACGTTTGCAGAGTGTGAATTCCGTCATTCCGAAGCTTACTCTCGTTTATTAGAAGTTTTAGGATACAACAACGCCTTTGAAAAAGTAATCGAAATCCCGGCAATTAAAAAGCGTATCGATTATTTATCAAGCGCATTAAAACATTCAAAATCTGAAAACGAAAAAGACTACTTAAAATCTTTAATTTTATTTACCATTTTAATCGAAAACGTTTCGTTGTTCAGTCAATTTGCTATCATTTTATCGTTCACTCGTTTTAAAGGCGCAATGAAAAATGTAAGCAATATTATTGCTTGGACTTCGGTTGACGAACAAATTCACGCGAATGCAGGAATTTACATCATCAATAAAATTAAGGAAGAATTCCCTGATTATTTTGATGAAGAAACAGTGAACGAAATCAACGAAATCGTAAAAGAATCAATCGCAATCGAAGCCGAAATTTTAGATTGGATTTTTGAACAAGGCGAATTAGATACAATTTCTAAAAGCAATCTTTTAAACTTTATGAAATTTAGATTAGACGAAAGTTTAGTTAAAATTGGAATGGATAAAGTGTTTTTTGTTTCGAACGAAGAGTACCAGCCAATGGTTTGGTTTGAAGAAGAAATCTTTGCAAACAGCTTAGATGATTTCTTTGCAAAACGTCCGGTAGAATACACAAAACACGATAAAAGTATTACGGCAAACGATTTATTTTAATTACAGAATTAAATTATTGTTACATTGAATTTGTTCTTTATTTCTTCAAATTCTGAAAATAAAAAACAATTAAAAGAAAAATTATGGAAAGACTTTGGTGGCTTAACGAAGAAAGCGAACAAATATTAAACAGAGGATATCTGTTAAAAGGAGAAACAACACAAAAAGCAATAGAACGCGTTGCAACCGCAGCTGCAAAACGTTTATACAAACCAGAATTGGCCGAAGCTTTTATCGAAATGATCGAAAAAGGCTGGATGAGTCTTTCGTCTCCTATTTGGGCAAATATGGGAACCGAACGCGGATTACCGATTTCTTGTTTCAACGTTTACGTTCCAGATCACATCGAAGGAATTACACATAAATTAGGCGAAGTTATTATGCAAACCAAAATTGGTGGCGGAACTTCGGGTTATTTTGGCGAATTAAGAGAGCGCGGAAGTGCGGTAACCGATAACGGAAAAAGTAGTGGTGCAGTAAGCTTTATGAAATTGTTTGATACAGCAATGGATACGATTTCTCAAGGCGGAGTTCGTCGTGGTGCGTTTGCTGCTTATTTAGATATTGACCACCAAGATATTAAAGAGTTTTTAGAGATAAAAAACATTGGAAACCCAATTCAGAACCTTTTTTACGGTGTTTGTATTCCTGATTATTGGATGCAAGATATGATTGATGGTGATGTTGAAAAAAGAGAAGTTTGGGCAAAAGTTTTAGAAAGTCGTCAGCAAAAAGGCTTGCCTTATCTTTTCTTTACAGATAATGTAAACCGAAACAAACCTGAAGTTTACAAAGACAAAGAAATGCAGATTTACGCAAGTAATTTGTGTTCGGAAATTGCGTTACCTTCTTCTAAAGATGAATCGTTTGTTTGTTGTTTATCTTCGATGAATTTGGAATTGTATGATGAATGGAAAGATACCGAAGCTGTTAAATTAGCAACGTATTTCTTAGATGCTGTAATGTCTGAATTTATTGAGAAAACCGAAGGAAATTATTATTTACAATCGGCACATAATTTTGCAAAAAATCACCGCGCTTTAGGTTTAGGCGTAATGGGATGGCATTCGTATTTACAGAAAAACAAAATCGGTTTTGAAAGTTTACAAGCTAAAATGTTAACCAATCAAATCTTTAGCGAATTAAAAGATAAATCAGAAAAAGCTTCTCAAGATTTAGCTCGAATTTACGGAGAACCTGAAGTTTTAAAAGGATACGGAAGAAGAAATACTACCTTATTAGCGATTGCTCCTACCACATCTTCATCGGCTATTTTAGGTCAAACTTCACCAGGAATTGAACCTTTTAGTAGTAATTATTATAAAGCAGGTTTGGCAAAAGGAAACTTTATGCGCAAAAATAAATACCTTAAACAATTATTAGAAGAAAAAGGAATTGACACCGAAGAAACTTGGAGAAGTATTATGCTGAATCACGGAAGTGTTCAACATCTTCCTGAATTAACACAAGAAGAAAAAGATGTTTTTAAAACGTTTAAAGAATTAAGTCAGTACGAAATTATCTTACAGGCGTCAATCCGTCAAAAATATATCGATCAAGCACAAAGTTTAAATATCAATATTCCTTCAAATCTTCCGATTAAAGAAGTAAATCGTTTGTTGATTGAAGCTTGGAAATTAGGAGTAAAAACATTGTACTATCAAAGAAGTCAAAGCGTTTCGAAAGAATTTGTAAACAATTTAGTTACCTGTACAAGTTGCGAAGCTTAAAATTTCGATTTTAATAAATTATTCTTAAAGAAAACACATAATCAATAAAAAGAACAAACCAAAAAAAATAGAAGTAATTACTTTTTTAAAGAATTCGTAAATTAGTTTGTTCAAAATTAAGAAGAATATGACTATTGAAGAAAGAATAAAAAATTCGGAAACACGTATTTTTAAAGCCGTTTTTCCGAACACAACCAATCATTACGATACGCTTTTCGGAGGAACTGCAATGCACATGATGGATGAAGTTGCTTTTATAACGGCAACTCGTTTTTCGCGTCAGATTATGGTAACTGTTTCTACTGATCGTATCGATTTTAACAAACCAATTCCTGCAGGAACTATTGTTGAATTAGTTGGAAAAGTAACACATGTTGGAAATACTAGTTTAAAAGTTTCGGTCGAGATTTTCATTGAAGAAATGTATAACGAAGTTCGTTATCAAGCTATTAAAGGTGAATTTACTTTCGTTGCTTTAGATAAAAACAAAAAGCCAACAAAGGTTATTAAAGAATAAAAAAGGTTTCCAAATTGGAAACCTTTTTTTATGTATTTAGTGTTTTATCTAATGACCGAATAAAAAACTAAGCTTTAACAGGTATATTCTTCAAAATTTCTAAAACAAAATCCCAATATTTTTGAACAGATGAAATAGAAACTCGTTCTTCTGGTGAATGCGCTCCACGAATAGTTGGACCAAAAGAAATCATTTCCATCTCCGGATAATTTGTTCCTAAAATTCCACATTCTAATCCGGCATGACAAGCAATTACGTTGGCTTTATGTCCGTTTTGTTTTTCGTATAAATCTGTTAAAACTTCTAAAATAGACGAATTCGGATTTGGTGTCCAACCTGGATAAGATCCAGAAAACTCTACTTCACATCCCATTAATTCAAACGCAGAACGTAAAGAATTTGCTAAATCAAACTTAGAAGATTCAACTGAAGAACGTGTTAAACATTGAATTTGCAACTTTCCTTCTCCAACTGTTACTTTTGCGATATTGTTTGATGTTTCTACTAAATCTTCAAAATCAGCACTCATTTTATAAACGCCATTATGAGCGGTATATAAAGCGCGAACTAAATAATACTGAGCCATGGGTGGCATTACTTTAGCAGGTACACTTTCTAATTTTTCGAATATAATTTCTAAACTAGGTTCTGTTGTTGCATATTCTGCTTTTATTTCTCGAACAATTTGTTGCATATCGAAAACAAAAGCTTCATCATAAACTTTCGAAATAATTACTTCAGCAACACTTTCGCGCGGAATAGCATTACGTAAACTTCCACCATTAATTGTAGAAATTTGTAATCCAAAACTATCGAATCCATTAAATAACAAACGATTCATCATTTTATTTGCATTTCCTAAGCCTTTGTGAATATCCATTCCTGAATGACCACCTTTTAAACCTTTTACCGTGATTTTATAACCAACAGATCCGTCAGGTGTTTCTTCTTCATCGTATTCAGCACGCGCCGTTACATCAACTCCACCAGCACAACCAATATCAATTTCATCATCTTCTTCAGTATCTAAATTCAATAAGATTTCACCTTTAAGCAAACCTCCTTTTAGTCCCATTGCACCAGTCATTCCCGTTTCTTCATCAATCGTAAATAAGGCCTCAATAGCCGGATGTTCAATCTCTTTAGAAGCCAAAATAGCCATAATTGTTGCTACTCCGATTCCGTTATCGGCGCCTAAAGTTGTTCCTTTTGCTCGAACCCAATCTTCATCAACATACATTTCAATTCCTTGCGTGTCGAAATCAAAAATAGTATCGTTATTTTTTTGATGAACCATATCTAAATGCGATTGCATTACAATTGGTTTACGGTTTTCCATTGCTGCAGTAGCTGGTTTTTTAATAATAACATTTCCAACTTCATCAACAAGGGTTTCTAATCCTAAATTTTCACCAAATTGTTTCATGAAAGCAATCACGCGTTCTTCTTTCTTAGAAGGGCGTGGAACCGCATTTAAATCAGCAAAATGATTCCAAAGTGCTATCGGTTCTAAATTTCGAATATCTTGACCCATGTTATTTGAATTTCAAATTAGTCTTTAAATTTTTATTTTTTATTTAGTTTGAAGTTAAACTATCTTTAACTATTACTGGTTCTTCAACAATTGGAATAAAACTTTCGTTTACGGGAATAATGAATTCCGTAATCCATTCGTTTGATTTTTGAGTATCTAAAATAGATGTTTTGTAAATCGAAATAGGTTTTATATCGGCACGTTGTGTAAGGTGTTTTTCTAAAACTTGTTTTTTGGCTTCGTTCCAAGCTTTATCACTGTGAATATAATCTCCGGTTAAAACTACCTTATATCCGTTAAAAGTTGGCATTTTTTCGCAAACAATATCACTTCCTTCTGCTGTGCTAAAAAAGTTTTTAATTGGAAGACAGACCGAATATTTTACATTTCCGGAAAGTAAATTGATATTCTCGAACATTGTAAACGGAGATCCATACGCATTTAATTCGAAGTTTTTAGCAAAATTGCTCATATGCTCAATACTTTGAAAAATCTTATCGCCTAAACTTTCAATATTTGATTCGACTGTTTGACGAATATAATAGGTTTCATTGAAAACAATTAAATTTTCGCTTTTAATCGTGAAGTTTTTTAAACTTTCTACAATATTATATTCAATAGTATTTAATCCTTTTTCGAAAACAGGAGCAATCATACTTTCAGGAGTTCCCTTAAAAAACAATTGAAATTTTTCTGTAAAAGACAAATTCCCTTTAATTTTCCATTCAACCTTCGTCTTTCCTCCTACTTCGGTAAAATACATTTTTGTATCGTATTCATTTCCATCAATATCCAATTGCAAATAAAGCGAATCGTTTTGAACCGATTTTTTAATAAAAGCATCGTTTCCATTCCATTCTACTTTTGCATTTGTTCCTTTATAAATAGAATCTAATTTAAAAGCACTTTCGTTATTATTCCAAGGATTCCATTCCGAAAAATTCTGTAAATTATCTACATATCGAAACATTCTCTGATTCGATAATTCGGTTTGCTTTGTAACATTTAATTCGTATTCGCTTTTTCCTGTGGCAATATAAACCGACAAAAAAACGACTGATAAAACAAGGATGATGACGATGTACTTCAGAATCTTCATAAAAAAATTAATGTTTTAAAGTAAACTTAAGAAGAAATAATATGCCAACAAAAGCTAAAAAAGCAATTAAAACCCACAAACTGCCTTTGTAATATATTTTGTGCAAATGCAAGTCTTTTCGATACATGATAATCATTGCAATTACGAATACGATAATAAACAGCACTGCAAAAATAATCTGACCTTGTGAAAACATATTTTCTATTTTTAATAACAAAGATAGTTAAAATATAAAAGGCTCACATAATGCGAGCCTTTTAAAATTATATTTTTACTGTCCATCCAAACGGATCTTCAGCCAATTTGTTTTGTAGTTTTGTTAAACCGTTTTTCAATTGTAAAGCAAACGAATCTTCATCAGCCACATCTGGCAATTGAAAATATTCATCTTTATAAGCAAAACCTTCGATTTGGTTAACAACAGCAGCTGTTCCTGCTCCGAAAATTTCTTTTAAACTTCCGTTTTTAGCAGCTTCTACGATTTCTTCAACTTTTACCGGACGAACTTCGAATTTAAATCCTAAATTTTCTCCCAATTGAATTAAACTTTTACGTGTAACTCCATCCAAAATTCTGTCTGAAGTTGGCGCTGTATATAACGTATCGTTAATTCTAAAGAAAACATTCATTGTTCCAGATTCTTCTAAATGTGTATGTGTAGAATCTGTCCAAATTACTTGATTAAAACCTGCTTCTTGAGCTAATTTGGTTGGATAGAATTGTGCAGAATAGTTTCCTGCAGCTTTTGCAGCTCCAATTCCTCCGTTTGCAGCACGACTGTAATAATCTGCGATTTGAACTTTGATTTTTCCTGAATAATATGATTTTGCAGGAGATAATAAAATACAGAATAAGAATTCGTTAGAAGGACTTGCGATTACACCTGCTTCGGTTGCAATCATAAAAGGGCGGATATATAAAGAATTTCCTAAACCTTTACGAACCCATTCTTTTTCTACTTTTAATAATTCAATCAATCCGCCAATGAAACGAGTTTCGTCTATTGCAGGCATTGCCAAACGGATTGCAGATTTATTCATTCTTTCGAAATTTTGATCTGGTCTAAACAACCAAACATCTTCGTTGTCGTCTTTATACGCTTTCATTCCTTCAAAAATCGCTTGTCCGTAGTGGAAAACACGCGCCGAAGGATCTAAAGTTAAAGGTGCATAAGGTTTGATTTCTAAATCTTGCCAAGCTCCGTTTTTATATTCACAAACCAACATATGATCAGTGAATTTTGCTCCAAATTTTAAATCTTCGAAATCAAAAGTGTCGATTTTTGAAGTCGCTACTTTTGTCAATTTTAAATTATTTAAAATGTCTAAATCCATTTCTTTTATTATTGTTCTTAAAATAAGTTACGTTGTTGTTGATGCAAATGTAGAAAAATAAAACTTTATGAACTAAGATTTTTGTTTTGAATATCTTAAGACACTTATGAACTTGTATTGCGAAAAAGTAGTTTTTTCACTCTCAAAAAAACATATAATATAATTTGGATAGCTATCTTTGTCTAAACAAACTGATTTTTATGAAAAAAACAATCGTATTTTTTGCAATGCTAACTTTATCTGTAGCTTGTAAAAAAGAGAATAATTCTCAAAATGAAACTCAAACTGAAATAAAAGACACTTTAACGTATCAAAGTTTTGGAGAAAATATTACTTCAGACGAAACTCTTTCTAAAGAAGAAATGTTGGCTAAATATGAAAACAT
Organism: Flavobacteriaceae bacterium UBA3339; assembly: GCA_002360925.1. Taxonomy (GTDB): domain Bacteria; phylum Bacteroidota; class Bacteroidia; order Flavobacteriales; family Flavobacteriaceae; genus Flavobacterium. Next base: position 35,039 of record DERN01000007.1, read on the forward strand.
GAAAGCCGGAGATACTTTACAGGTGAAATTTGCTTCGAATATTAATACTACTTGTAAGAAAAAAGGTTGTTGGATGACTTTAAAACTTCCTAATGAACAAGAAGCTTTTGTGAAATTTAAAGATTACGCTTTTTTTGTACCAAAAGAAGGAGCCGAAAATCATAAAGCAATTGTTTCGGGAAAAGCATTTATTGAAGAAACTTCGGTTGATGATTTAAAGCATGAAGCAAAAGACGCAGGAAAATCTCAAGAAGAAATCGATAAAATTATCGAACCAATAAAGAATTATCGTTTTATGGCAGACGGAGTTTTAATTGCAGATAATCAGTAATGAAAAAATTAGTTATTGCTTTTTTAGGCTTGTTTTTGTTGATTTCTTGCAACGAAAAAGCTGATTTAAAAACTGCTGAAATAAAAACCCAAACAGACTCTTTAAAAAACAAGAAGTTTCAGATGTACGAAATGTCGGAAATGGCATCGCTTATGGAACAAATGTTTGCTTACAACACGCAGCTTAAAGAACGTATTTTAAATAACGAAGATTTAGGAACGTATCCTGTTTTTTTCGATAGACTACATACAGTAGTTTTAACAGATTCTTCAGATCGAGATGCTTTTTTTAACGATCAGGCATTTAAATTTATCGAAGCTCAACAGTTGATTTATGAAGAATCGACTGATACAAAAAAACAATTTAACGAAATGGTTCAACAATGTTTAGATTGTCATTCTAAAAAATGTGGCGGACCAATTCCACGAATCAAAAAATTACTTATTCCATAAAATGAAACGTAAAATTATTGTAACAAGCGATGGTTCTAGCTCGCTTTTTGTCGAGGAATTAGGAGAAACTTATCATTCACGTCATGGTGCTGTTCAAGAATCGATTCATGTTTACATTAAAAACGGACTTAGTTTAATTGAAAAAACTGAAATAGATGTATTAGAATTTGGTTTTGGAACCGGACTTAATGCTTTATTAACCGAAGAATACGCCGAGAAAAATAATCTAAAAATTTGTTATGAAACGGTTGAAGCATTTCCTTTAGAAAAAGAAGAATATGAACTGTTGAATTACGGAGATTTGATTAAAACTTCGATTCCTTTCAATCAATTTCACGAAATACCCTGGAATAAATCGCAAAGATTAACAGAGCGTTTTTCTATTATAAAACATCATAAAACAATAGAATTATTTTCTACCGAAAAGAAGTTTGATATTATTTATTTCGACGTTTTTGGTTATGATTTTCAACCTGAATTATGGAGCAAAGATATTTTTCAAAAAGCTTACAATTACTTAAAACCAAACGGATTATTAGTTACTTACGCTTGCAAAGGCATTGTAAATAAAACGTTGAAAAGTTTAGGTTTTAAAATTCACAAATTAGAAGGTCCGCCAGGAAAAAGAGAAATGACTTTAGCTGTTAAAAAAATGTAAATTAATTTTTAAACAGTTACAAGTTGTTTATTTTTACAAAAATCGTTTGATTATGACCGACCGTTTAAAACACACTATAAAAGTTCTAGAAAAAGTAAGTTTCAGCAAAGATCTTTTTGTAAAAGAAGTCACAAAAGCTTTAGATATTCTTTTACCTTATGAAATTGAAAAATTAAAAGAGTGGATTACTAATTTCACCAAAAATAAAGCTGATTTCGAAGAAGTTTTAGTGTACGTATAAAAAGAAGGATGGAGTTATCTCCATCCTTTTTAATTTCTATGCAACTTTGGACTTATAATTTCTACATCCTGAAAAGCGATTGCTCCACGTACAACTCCTGAAATGGAAGAACGTAAAGCTTCAATAATATGCATTTTTAATTCGCTTTTGGAAAAAATCAGACTTACTTCTCTAGAAGGTTTTGGATCTTGAAAAGGAATCAGATTTTTCTTATCTTTTTCGTTTAAATTCAATGTGTGTAAATACGGAAGCAATGTTACTCCCAAACCTTCGTTCGATAAGCGAATTAAAGTTTCAAAACTTCCCGAAGTTAATTCAAAACCATGCGAAGGTTCTAATTTCGAAGCTTTACAGATGTTTAAAATCCCGTTTGTAAAACAATGTCCGTCCTGCAATAACAAAATATCATTTATATTCAAATCAGTTGGAGAAAGCTCTTCAATTCCTTCTCTAAATTCCGATGGAAAATAACCAACAAAAGGTTCATAATACAAAACAATCTCTTTTAAATTCGGTTCATTTAAAGGTGTTGCAGCAATTGCAGCATCTAATTGTCCTTTTTGTAAACGATTGATTATTTCTTCCGTATTATGTTCTTCTACAATCAATTTTACTTTTGGATATTTCTTGATAAAATTCTTTAAAAACATCGGTAAAAGTGTCGGCATAATCGTAGGAATGATTCCAATTTTAAATTCTCCGCCAATAAATCCTTTTTGTTGTTCTACAATATCTTTTATTCGATCGGCTTCGTTTACAATGCTTTTTGCTTGTTCTACAATCTTCTTCCCTACTTCGGTTAATTGAATCGGTTTTTTATTTCGATCAAATATTTTTATATCCAATTCTTCTTCCAACTTCTGAATTTGCATACTTAAAGTTGGCTGTGTAACAAAGCATTTTTCGGCGGCTAACGTAAAGTTTTGATATTCGGCAACCGCTAATATATAATGTAATTGGGTTATAGTCATGGCAAAAAGATTTTAACTATGATAGCATTAGAACTATCGATAATATTTATACAAATATCGTGCAATTATTCGTAAATTTGATAGTGAATTAAAAAAAAAAGATCATGAATATTTTAGGTTTACCAGAAAAAGAAACAAGAGAAAACATTGAATTGTTAAACGTTTTATTAGCAAATTTTCAAGTGTATTATCAAAACTTAAGAGGATTACATTGGAATATTAGAGGAAAACGCTTTTTTGAATTACATGTGAAATTTGAAGAATTGTACAATCAATCGCAATTAAGAATCGACGAAATTGCCGAGCGCGTTTTAACTTTAGGCGGAACTCCGTTACACACGTTTGAAGATTATATTGGAAAAAACAAACTTCAAATCGGGAAAAATATTACGCAAGATGATTCGGCTGTAGAATTGATTATTAAATCATTAACCGCTTTGCTAACCATTGAAAGAGAAATTTTAGAAAAATCGAGCGAAATCAATGACGAAGGAACTAATTCTATGATGAGTGATTTAATCACTGAACAAGAAAAAGACATTTGGATGATGCGTGCATTTTTAGGATAATAAAAAAAGAGGTTTTTAAAAACCTCTTTTTTATTTTTATCATCTTGTCTTTAATTAAGAATAATCTATTTTAGATCCTTCATTTTGAAAGACAATTTCTCTTTTAGTTATTCAACATAACTGGCATTACCAACATTGTAACTACTTCGCCTTCGTCTAATCCGTCTACCGGAGTTAAAATCCCTGCGCGATTTGGTAACGACATTTCTAACTGAATTTCATCCGATTGTAAATTCGTCAACATTTCGGTTAAGAAACGTGAATTGAATCCAATTTGCATATCATCTCCTTGGTAATCACACGTTAAACGCTCGTCTGCTTTGTTTGAATAATCAATATCTTCGGCAGAAATGTTTAATTCCGTACCTGCAATTTTTAAACGAATTTGGTGCGTTGTTTTGTTAGCATAAATTGCAACACGACGAACCGAACTTAAAAACTGTGTACGAGAAATAATCAATTTATTTGGATTTTCTTTTGGAATTACCGCTTCATAATTCGGATATTTCCCATCGATCAATCTACAAACCAATGTATAATTGTCAAAACTGAACATCGCGTTAGAATCGTTATATTCGATCGTTACAACCGAATCCGAAGTTGCCAAAATATTCTTTAAAATATTTAAAGGTTTTTTAGGCATAATAAAATTAGCTTCGGCAGAACTTGTAATATCTGTTCTAGAATATTTCACTAATTTATGCGCATCGGTTGCTACAAAAATAACTCCTGTTGGCGCAAACTGAAAATAAACTCCAGACATAACCGGACGTAAATCGTCGTTTCCGGCAGCAAAAATTGTTTTACTAATTGCTGTTTGTAAAATTTCAGCTACAATCTCCGTTTTAGAAGGATCTTCTAATTGTTCTGCTTTTGGGAATTCTTCGCCTGGTAAATAAGCCAAAACGTATTTTCCTAAATCAGAACTGATTTCGATTGTGTTATTTTCTTTTACCGTAAACGTTAAAGGTTGTTCGGGAAATGTTTTTAAGGTTTCTAATAACAAACGTGCCGGAACTGCAATTGAACCTTCGCTTGTTGATTCGATCTCTAAAGTAGCCGACATCGTTGTTTCTAAATCCGAAGCCGATACTTTTAGCTGATTTTGATCAAGTTCAAATAAAAAATTGTCAAGAATGTGTAAAGTGTTATTACTGTTAATTACACTTCCCAAAACTTGTAATTGTTTCAATAAATACGAGCTCGATACTATAAATTTCATAGATTCTTTCATTAATATCTCCGATTAGGAGATGTTTTTACAAATATATTTTTTTTAAACCGAAATAAAAAACTTTATTTGGCGTATTTCTTTTTACGCAGATAAGTGAAAATCAATCCAAAAATCGCTAAAACCAAAAGTGGCAATCCAACTACAATAGTTCTAATCTTGTTATAATCGGCATACACTTTTTCTTTATCCAATAAAGGCAATTTCACCTCTTTAGTTCGTAAGTTAATCAATCCGTTATCGTCTAACAAATAGTTTACAGAATTCATTAAAAACTCTTTATTTCCGTACAACATATTTGTCCATTTATCGTAACCCAATTCTAAAGGCTGCTGATTTTGATCTAACTGATTTCTATTGATATCTCCATCCGAAATTACAATCATTTTCGTAGGTTTTCCTTCTGTAATATATCCGTCGATTTTAAACGGAATAACTCTATTTTTATAAACCGAAGTGAACGATCCTTCTAACAAAACCGCTAACGGAATGGGTTGCATGGTTTTTGCTTTTTGCGGATCGATTGGCGGCTCATTCACAACCTGACCCAAACTTACAACAGACGGAGTTCCGATTTTTGTAGCATAAGGCGACGATGATAAAAGAATTGTTTTTTTGATATTATTCTTTAACGTGTCGATACTATTTGCGAAATCGAATTTTACGCCTTCGATATTTTTAACAATGGGATGATTGGAAGAACTTAATGCCGAAGGAGCAAATTTCCAATTAAACGTTTCGTAAATCGTTTCACTTCCTTCTTGACCAACAGCTAGTTTAATTGGTGATCCAATTTCGTCTTTCACTAAATCAGGATTTACGCGAACACCATATTTAAATAATAGTTCGACTAAACTTTGATCTTTTGGATAAGCCAACATTTCACCCGTTTTATTGTACAAACTATCCATATCGGCTTGCACATTATCTAACATCCAAATCGATTTTCCGCCATTCATTACAAACTGATCCAAAACTTCAATCTGATTTTCATCGAAAGGTTTTGTTGGTTTTGTAATAATTGCCAAATCGTATTGTTGCAAATCTTTCAAGGTTTTTTGCGGATTTGTCGCAACGCTGTCTAATGTAAACGGCGCAATATAATAATGGTCGCGCAAGCTTCGTAAAAAGTCAGCAATATATAAATCGTTCGGTTCGCCAATTCCTTTAATAATGGCAATTTTTTTCGATTTCTCGGTTGTAATTCTATTAATTGCTTCCGAAACAGCGTATTCTAAATGCTGAACCGAAGCTGCTATTTTTTCTTCGGTCGAAGCGGTAAAAGCACTTTTAAGCAATTGAATTTTCGCTTGTTTTTCTCCGCTTGTTGCAATTGCCCACGGAAAAACCATTTCTTGCGTTTGTTTTCCTTTGTCGTTTACCGTAATATTAATCGGTTTCATTCCGTTAACGAAAAGCTGTTCTGCCATTTGTTTCATATCCTTTTCGTTCTCTAACGGATTTACAAAAACGAAATTTACATTTCCGTTATAAGCCTGAAATTCTTCTAAAAGCTGTTTGGTTTCGGTTTGTAGTTTTCGGAATTCAGCAGGAAAATTTCCTTCTAAATAAACTTCGATAAACAAAGGAGCTTCAACGTTTTTTAGAATATTCTTCGTTGTTTCGGATAACGTATAGCGTTTATCTGCCGTTAAATCGAATCGATGAAAAACATAATTTCCTGCAATATTAATTGCGATTAATCCTAAAACTAATCCTAAAAACGCTTTTAAACTTTTTGAACTTTTCATTATTTACGAACGTTTTTAAGGTTAAACATTGTCGCGCTTAAAAAGAAAAACGAAACCGAAATAAAGTAAATCAAGTCACGCGTATCTAAAACACCTCGACTTATACTTTTAAAATGATAATTCATTCCGATTTTTTCGATCAATGAAGCAAAAGGTTTTACGAATTCTGCCAATTGATCGAAGCCCAAATACAAAACAAAACAAATAATGACAGCCAAAATAAAAGCTACAATTTGATTATCGGAAAGCGACGAACAAAAAATCCCGACGCTTGTATAAGCTGCTATTAAAAACAACAATCCCAAATACGAACCTAAAGTGCTTCCTAAATCCATATTCCCTTGCGGATATCCGTACGGATTTAAAACAAAAATGTATAAAAGTGTTGGTAAAATTGCGATAATCACTAATAAAAAAGCACCGAAAAATTTGCCACTTACAATTTGCCACAAACTTAAAGGTTTGGTTACCAAAAGCTCTATCGTTCCTTGTTTACGTTCGTCCGAAATACTTTTCATCGTAATTGCCGGAATCAGCAATAATAAAACCAAAGGTGCTAATTGAAAAAACGGAGCCAAATCGTTGTATCCGCTTTGAAGAATGTTATATTGTCCGTCGAAAATCCATAGAAATAAACCGTTTAAAACTAAAAAAACGGCAATAACTAAATATCCGATTAAAGAACCAAAAAACGATTTGATTTCTCTTACTAAAATTGCTTTCATATTACGGCAACGAAACTAATTTATCTACACTCCACGCTTGCGGTTTATCGTTAAAAAACGCTTTGGTATACGTCCAAACTTCTTTAAAAAGATCCGAATGTCGGTAATTTTCCAAATCGCTTTCTTCATTCCAAACCGAATAGGTAAAAATGATTTCCGGATTGTTTTTATCTTGATAAAGTTCTAAAAAATTATTTCCTGGATAATTTCGAATTTGATCCTTCACTGTGTGAAAATGTTCTAAAAAAACCGGAATCTTATCCTCATGAAAACTCATTTTTACAATTCTAATAAACATATTTTCAATATTTTATTCAATAAATTCAACAATAATCGTATCTCGATAATTCAGTCCAAACAACGTTCGTACGTTTCCAACTGTATCCGGATTCGATTTATAAATAGACATTTGCAGAAAATCTAAATCGTTAAAAATAAACATCATTTCGCCTTCGTATTCGCGAATAGATTTTGTCTGCGTATTAAAATCGGCGTAAAACTCGTTGATTCTCGAAATACGATATCTGCTTGCGTTTATCTGATATTTTCGGCCTTTTCTTATCTTCTGAAATAATTCTTTTGTAATATTGGTAACTGCGTTTCCGTAATGATCTTCGTAAATGATAGCTCCTTTTATCGAATTTTCATCGTCCGAAACTTTTGCACGCAATTCAATCAATTGCTCGCAATCTTGATAAGCAATTGCTTGTCCCAAACCTTCAAAATTCGCTTTTAAAATATGTTCCGCAACAAAAGTATACAACGAAATCGTGTCGTTACAACCATCGGGAATCGTTAAATCAATGATTTCCGTTTTATCTTCTTCTGTAGCCAACAAAGAAATCGTTCCGTTATTTGCCGTTAAAAAATAATGATTATCGAATTTCGTTAACAAAAAAGAAGTTTGATCGAACATTTCGGCTTCAACCAAAACCATGTGAATCGTTCCTTCGGGAAAGCTTTTATAAGCGCCAAACAACACATAACTTGCGTTGGCAACATTGTATAAATCGATGCAATGCGAAATGTCAATTATTTGTACGGCAGGTAAAGCAGATAGGATTTTCCCTTTTACCGAAGCCGCAAAATGATCTTTTATACCGTAATCTGTTGTTAAAGTAATAATTGACATTAATTTTTTTGTTAGTTTTTTTTAATAATTTTTGTTAAGTTTGAGATATACAAAGCTATTCAAAAAAACTTTTCTAAAGAAAAAAACTTTGTAATCTCGCTATTTACTTAGTGTTACTATATTTTACTGTATTTTATATCTTTTTAAAATCACAACCGCATTAATCAATTATGTTGCATATTGTAGTCATTTGTTGCATATTGTTTCAAAACGATTGCAAAAAAAACTAATTTTGCAATGAATAAAAACTATCTCAATAAATCATGATTAAAGCAGATATAATTTTAGACACTAGAGTCAAAAGCAAAAAAGGTTATCCGGTTAAAATTAGGGTTTATGATGATATTGAAAAAGCTCATAAATACATTGCGTTAAAAATTTATCAAGAAAGCACAGAGTTAAAATTTGATGCTAACCTTAGAAAAAGAGCATCCGACTTAGATGATGAAGTAAAATTTTGCAACGACAATCATTATAGAATAAATGACGCTGTTGAATTGATTAAAGACGGAATTCCTCCTGATGATATCGATTTAGAAATTGAGCTGCTAGAAAAAAGATTAGAATGGCTTAAACGAAAGAAAGGTTCAAAAAAAATTATTGGTTTTATTGCTTTTACTGATTCGCTTATCAAAGAAAGAAAAATATTAAAAAAACCAACTAAATCATACGAATCAACTAAAAGTGCTGTAAAAAGATTTATTGATCATTTTGAAGATGTTTCTTTAAATGATATAACTTCCGAGTGGGTAAAAAAATTTGATCTATTTTATAAAGATTTAGGAACAAAAGATTCTTCTATTCACACCTATATAACCATTATAAAATCTATATACACAGAAGCTCAATCTAGGGAAAGTTTGAATATTAAAAAAGATAACCCATTTTCTAAGCTTCGAGATTTTAAAAGAGTTAAAAAGGACAACGAGTTGACTGTCGAGAACCTTATCGCAATGAGAGATTTGCAAGAAAACGAAATAAATACAAAATCTAAATTTGGACCCGAATGGATAAGAAAAATAATGGATTTATATTTGTTTCAATTCGCTATTGGCGGTCATGATTTTATAGACATAGCTAATTTAAAATGGTCAAACATAAAAAATGAAAGAATAGTTTTTAAAAGATATAAGAACAGGTTTAAAAAATATGAAGGAGAAGAGATAAATAATAAATTAAGCCGTTTTGCCTTAAATGTTATTGAGAAATATGGAGATAAAGAAAATGAAAGGATATTTTCTTTTATTCCGGATCCGGAAACAGATCCTAAAAAATACCGATATTTCAATACAACTGTAAATATTTCTACTTTCAAAGTAATAAAAAAATTAATAAAAACTGAGAACGCTTTTACTTCAAAATCTACAAGATACTTATTTAGAACCGAAGCAGGTAATTTACTTATAGATTCGTATGTTATAATGAAATTACAAGGACACACACCGCAAGGAGTGACCTTTGGTTATCAAGGAGCTTTGAATCATGAAGTACAAGATAAAGAACATCAAAAGATTTTGAATTTAGTGTTTAAAGATTAAACCGCCCCTAAAGGCGGTTTTTTTATTTAGTATACTTACCTCTTCTATTCCTCCATTTGGTTTTACTTTGACCATTGACAACAAAACTATTAAACCCGTTTTCGTCGATAACAGTTTCGGTTCTGGATTGAGACCCTAGAGTTCTACTCATTACGTCAAGCATTTCATCTTTAGATATTCCATTGTTTTGAATGTGAATACTTCCTGATGAATCGATATAAGAACCCGACATTTCTCTAAAGAAATCAGAATGAGATTTAAAAATCTTATCTCCTTTTTCTAAGTATCGTAAATTGGCTCCTTTGGTTGATCCAAATGATTTAGGATTTCCGTGTTTGTCCGTGTGAACCTCCGGTCTTAATTCATCAACAATTGCCCAGCCTTCCGGAGCGTTGTCTGTTCCTTTATAGAATTGCGGTAATGGCTGAGAGGCAATAGACGCAATTTGAACAGCTCCCAAAGCTCCTACTAAGGCGGCTAAAATAAACGAATAAGGCGGCGCTTGTGCTAACGCAGAGGTAACACCAGTAGCAATATTAATCATCGCCTGGAAAATAGCCATTTCTTTCTCTTCTTTGGCTTGCTGGCGCTTTAACTGCAATCTTCTTTGGTTATACTGCTCCTCTATCGCTTCTCTACCTGCTGTATTTTCTCCAGCGTATTTTAAAGCAACTTCTTTTTCTTTTTCCAAAGATTGATATTGATTGTCAAAGTAAGCGTCTGATTTTGCTTTTATTTGATTAAATACATCTCCTACAATCGAACCAAAAACTTTAAAAGCAATTGCCATTTTAGCCGTAGTGCTTTCTGTGTTATCCCACATATTTTTTAATTGATCGTCAAATAACATGGAGATGGAACCAAAGCCTAAACCGTCAAATGTTTCAGATAAAAAACCTTTCAAAGTATCTTTTAACCCCTCCTCAATCGTTTTGTTTAATTGTTTGAGTTTTAATTCATACTCTGCGTTTGCGATTTCTAATTCTTTCGAACCTGCTTTCAAAGTATCTCTTTGCAAGTTTATCCATTCATCAAGTTTCTTTTTTTCTAAATCGTAATAAGCTTTTGATCCTTGTTTAGTATCTAATTGCTGTGATTCAATGCTTATGGACTCTAAATCATATTGCTGTTGTCTAGCTTTTGTCGCTAAGTCTTTTATTTTTTTCCAGAATTCTTCTTGAGACTTTAATCTTTCTTCATTTTTTTTCTTCTCTTTTTCTGTTTTGTCATCTAAAGATTTTAATTCTTTATTATTAAGTTCAATAATCTTAGCTATGTATTCTTGAAAATTAGCAAGCTTTTTATCATCCCTTGATTTTTTGTCTGAAATCTCTATATCAGCTAATTTATTTTTCTTTTCAAGATCTGCATTCGCTAATTCTTGTTCTTTTTGGTAAAATAACGCAGTGTTTTTTGATGATTCTGCTTGCGCCTTCTCTTTTTCTAAAGTTGATTTCTTTAAATCATATTGAGACTCAATTTGCTCTTTTGTTAACTTTTTTAGAGCTTGAGCCGCTTTTCTCTCAGCTGCTTCACGTGCTTTACGTTCTTTATCAGATTCCCCTGTAATTCCTTTTACTTTGGCTATGTAAGCATTTACAGATTCTAAATTCATATCAGAAAAATCTTTTCCAGCCTTCCCGCCTAATTTTTTTGCTGTTATTACAGCTTCGTTTAAAGCTTCATTGTAGTCTTTTATGTTTTTTATACTTTTCTCTTCTGCTTCTGTTCTTTTTCCTGTCTCTTTTTTTGTTTCTTCTATTTTGCTTTTTTGTTTATCTATTAAGTTATTATAATCTTTTTCTGCTTTTTGAAACATATCTACATTGTTTTTAAGCAGCTTTAAATTTCTTAATTCAAAGTAACTCATTTGGCCTCCAAAAATAGATATATAATCATTAGCTGACTTAACTAGGTTTTCTTGACTTATTTTGAAATTGTGATTATATTTATTTTGTATTTTAATTATACTTTCCATTAATTTATTTTCAACGTCAATAGCTCCTCCTGCATATGTATCCCTCACATCAGATAGCTTATCTAATTCCTCAACCTGTTTTTGAAGCCTTATCCTATCTCTATAAGACTGATTAACTTTATTTAAAGTACTTAATAGGTTTGCGTTTGTAAAATCCTCGTTTTCGATTAATGAAATAAAACCTGGGTATGATGTTTTTAATTGACTTATCAGATCTTCTCTTTTTGTATTGCCTTCATTTAAAGATGTTATTTTTCCTATTAACATACTTAACTGCGTCTGCTCTTTCAAAATACTATCTGACAGCTTTTCTTTAGCTGTAACAGTAGTTAGTATTCCTGATGTTAAGTCCATGAAGCCTATAATTGTTTTAGATATAACTCCATTTCCGCTATTCAAACCATCTACAAATTTTGTCCAAGCATTAGAAGCTCTATTTTCAGCGGCTGCAAGATTTTCAACTCTCTCGATTTTATCTGCTCCGAAAGCCTTTTCTAATTCAATGGCAAACTTAGGTAACACCTCAGAAGCTATAACCTTACCTTCTTTCATCATGTCTCCAAGTTCAGAAGTAGAAACCCCGACAGCTTTAGCCATTATTTCAAAGGCTCCAGGCAAACGGTCTCCTAATTGCATTCTAAGTTCCTCAGACTGAACTGTTCCTTTAGACATCATTTGTTCTAAAGCTAAGAAAATACCTTTCTGTTGATCGACAGATAACCCCATTAAAGAAGCTGACTTAGATACTTTTTCGAAAATTGTCTGAATATCATTTAGCGCTAATTTATTTTTAGAAGCAATATAAAACTTATTATAAGCTTCTGATGTTGAAATCAATTCTAATCCGTACTGTTCTGTAATCTTGTCTAATAACTCAATATTTGAAGCATATGTGCTTGAATCTTTAGATCCCATTTGCATAGCTTTATGCAGAACATCTAACTCCTTTGTTGTTTTGTAAATTGACTTTCCAATATTGACGGCTGTATATAAAGCGCCTGCCCAACCTAAAGCGCCTGCTAATTGCCCCGTAAGATTACCTAAACCATTAAAAGCGCTTGAATAATTACCTACGTTTTTAGAATAGTTTTTTGTCGCTGCATCTACTTCTCGTATTTTTTTATCTAATTTATCAAACTCTTGTCTAGCTTTAATAGTAGCTTGATTTTGTCTACCATAAAGCGTATAGAAATCTGCATATGTAGCTTGAGCTTTTCTCCATTCGTCCTGAAGTCTTCTGTATGCTCTACTTTCTTCTAAGGCTTTCTGAACTGCTCGGTCTACTGCCGACGCGTTTCTGCTTCTTTGTCTTTCTTCTGCCTGTAGCTGTAATAATTTTGCTTTTGATGCGTTTGCTTCAGCGCGATCGGCATCTGCTTTTGCTTTTCTTGCGCGTTCTTCTCTAACAGTAGAGTCAATAACATCTTTTTGAGACTTATTGATCTTTTCATAAGATTTTGCTACTTGATTAAGTTGATTAATATATTCGCTTGGTATTTTTGGTAAAACCCATTCATTATACTTTTGCACAACTTCGCTCATTACGGAAACATGCGATTTCAAAGTGCCGTTTAAGTTCTTAACGGCACCGTCGTAATTAACTATGTGATTTTCTGCTGCCATTTTGTTTCTTTATTTTAATTAGTTTTTCTGCTTCTTTCTCGTATGCTAACCATTGAAGGCAGTTTATTTTAGAAACATCCCCAACAGATCGTTCAAAAACCTGCTCTAACGAAGCGATATTTTCATAATGATTTTTGAATTTCTTTACTTCATTTTGCTTTTCTTGCTTAGTTCGCTTATCGTTTAGTAAAAGTTTATTGTTGAGTGAATCGATAATTCTTTTTGTCTTTTCAGCATTGAATTTGATCGAATCCATTCTATTGATACGAACTCTTTTTTCGAGTAATAAGATTGAAGAATAAGTTTCGTTTAGCATTTGCAGGAAATCATCTTCCTTTAAAGCGTGTTTGTTTAACTCCAAAAGCTGTAACGTTTTGTATAATTCACTTAGTAAAAACAGCTTATAAGTTTCTTTACTTTGCTTGTCATTATCCTGCAATGTATTTCGTTGAATAGAACTGTCTTTTGCTTCAAAATAATCATCATAAAGCTTTAAGTAAGCAGCTTGAAAAGAAATTATATCATCGTCTGAATACTCCTTGTGTTCGTCAAAATCAATATCCATTAGTCGGTAATCTTCACTATCTGCGATTTCCCAAAACGTAATGATGTTAAGTTGTTTTAAATTCTGATATATGCGCGTATTCTGCTCCATGATGTTTTCGTTTTTCTAAGATTGGTAAAATAGTTTTGAAGCTTTCGGCTCTTGCAAATTCTGTTTTTGCTCTTTTGCTTCGTTTAAAGAAATATCGAACTATTCCTTTTTCTTCATACTCCTTTTTATATCGTCTGGCTAATTCTTTTTCGGTGTAGTTTAATTGTGAACCGCACGCGAAACATTGCTTATTTTCCATAGGTATTATTTATTATTGTTTCTAATGATAATAGATAACATTCGTGTAAAAACTCCTGTAATTGCTCCTCTGTAAGTCCGAATTCTTCTGCTCCATATTTATCAGCTATTTTTTTATACTTTTCATCCGTTGAGAATATCTCGAACTTATCTCCTTTTCTCATTACGGTTATATCATCGGATAAAGAACCTGTTAAGAATAAATCCACGTTTCCATATCCTGCTAAAGGATTTTGTTGGTTTTTCATTATCGCATATTCTTCACTTTTATATGTACCGATAACTCCTCCATCTACTCCTTGTCCGTATTTCAATCGATTCTTTACTAATCGTATGATTTCAGTTGAATTCAATTGTATTGTATCTCCAACAGTTTTTTTCAAACTACTGTCTGTAGTTTCTTGCTTTAGTGATGCGAATAAATCATCAAATGGACTTTCCATAGGCTTCTAATTAAAAAACCCTACCCTAAAGAATAGGATAGGGAAAAATCAAATCAATTATGAAAAAAATTACTTACTAGCTTTACCTTTGTAAATCTCTTCTAAATCATCCTCAGCGTTTAAAACGACCGTGATTTTAGTTGTAGGGAATCCCGTTCCTTCAAGCGTATAATTTCCGCCTGCACTTTCCGTAACAGATGTGATAGGAATTTCTTCTCCTGTATCGGAATTTAAAACAGTCCATCCAGCTTGATCGTCTAAACCTGAAATAGAAACATCTTTTTTACAAGCTCCTGTTACGCGAACCGCAATAGATGTTGCTGTATTTGCCCCTATTGTCAATGTGGTTTCGATCGCTCCATTGATATCGTTCATATTGAAGCCTAACTCATCCCATGTGATAAACTCATGGTTTTTGTTAAACTCCTCCGCGCTTGAAAGTTGAATAACTGCTGTTGATGATTGCGGGTCCGAACCTTGCAGTAATCGAAATGTTTCTACACTAAACAATGAGTTACGAAATCCTCTTGTTGTTGTGTCATTTTTGTAGACTAACAAACCTGATTCGAAAACGATCGCTAAATCCCATCTGTCATTTCCTTTTAAAGAATATAAGGATTTATGAAAGCATCCGCCTTTTGTGAATTGAAAACTGAATTGAGGTTTTCCAGAACGAACATCCGCCATGATTCCGATTCCTGACGTACTTCTTTCGTTTTCGGGCGTGTTTTGTTCAAAATTGTAGATTCCGATCAAAGGGTGTATTTTTCCTTGTTTGATCGCATCTCTGTATAATTGTTCTGTTAAAGCTGTGTAGGAGAAATTTCTGTTTCCAGGAATAATCCCTGTTACATCTCCATAGCTTGAAAGGTCACACGGAATAGTGCCCGTACCTTTTGCGTCTTGTGAATTACAATTAACTGACATTTTAATATTTTTTATTGATTATACAATTTGGTTTAATTTCAAAGTCGAAGTCTATTACGGTAGCGTCGACAATATCTGTTGTTATTGATCTTGTGCTTTTAGGTTGTGAACTATTAAAGCTGTTAGATTCCATTTGGTTTTTAGTATCTGTTGAAACTCCGTAATTTCGAACATCTCTGTATCGATATTTTTCGAAATCATTTTTACCAAAAACATCTATATACATCGATAATTTAAAACTCTTTAAAACTTCTTTTACAATTGGCTCAATCCAAGCTTCGTAAGTTTTAACCTCTCTAGTTTCATTTAACCAATTATAATCCGTGTTCATAAACACGATGATCCGGGCATTGTTTACTTTGTAAGATCCGTTAAACTCTTTGTAGTCATTTGACACATACCATATCAAAGGAAACTTAGCTAATTGATTTGTATTTCTAAATGCTATCCATTGATTTAACTCTCTTTGAGTTCCGTAATTGAATTGTACATCCCTATTGTTTACTTTTATACCCTTGAATAGTTCTTTTAATGCTCTTTCAATTATCATATTCCTAAAGAATTAATTAAACCGTAATTCTCAACGTATATAGGTAATTCTAAAGGACAATCTTCGTAAACATCTGAATGATGCTTTAAAAATTGAACTAAACTTACATTATTTGAGTTACCGCCGTTGTAATAGTCGTAAACCGGCACTCCATTATGATAGTACTTTCTTACACGATTACAATGAATTGAACCAAACTCTTTAATAAACCGATTCCAGATAGAAACCAATTTAGATGTAGAATTTACGTTAACTGTGTTTTGTCCGTTTACAACCACTTCTCCTATTCCTGTTTGCTGACTTCGTGTTTGTCTAAGCCATTCGCAGAATACAAAGTCAGCGATTAAAGACGTTTTATACAATGTGCCTTCTTGAATCAGACCTTTGAAATAGAATTTTTGATTGTTAATTTCATAGCTTTTTCCGTTAACTAATTCTTTCCATCGATAGTCCGCATCCGGTTTTAATTTACCGTTAACGTCCAAATTAGCTTGTAGGCTTAAAACATTATCACTACCTAAAACACTTTCTAAAAGAGAATAAGACTTACTCTCAATTAGAATCTGAACCAAATCATTTTCATGCTGGATTTCCTGCGTGTTTGGAATGGTAATGTCTCCTTGAAAATAAGTCTTATCTATTAGCATGGTTAAATTACTTTAGTCGTTGGTTCTTCAGAAGTTATTTTAACATCCTTTACCTCTGTTGCTAAACCTCTTTTTATTAAATATTCGGCAAATACTTTATGCTCAACATACATATTACCGTCAGATTTTAATTTAATAACCTTACTATCGTTCACGTTATCAAAATTGATTTTCTCTACAATCTTTTCTTCTTTTTGTTCTATTTTTCCTGCCATGATTACGCTGCTGGTTTAGTTAATGCTGCTTTAATTGTTGCTAAATTTCCTTTTACAATCGCCTTGAAGTCAATAGGAGCAATTGATAATATCGAAAACACCTCTCCGATAGTTGTGTATTCGTTTTCTATAAATTGATCTGCATATTGCCCTACTCTTAAAATAAAGTCTGTATGCTCTTCATCGTAAACAGAGAAATCTCCGACATAAAAAGTACCTGTAGGAACTTTATTAGAAGTTATCAATCTCATTTGGTCAATGCTTTGTCCGTTTGCTGCGATGTATGGTTTTAAAGCGAAGTTTCCGTTATTGTCCTGCGTGTAAACAGCAGCTGCTACATCTTGAGGGTTCATAATAACCTGCGTAGGGTTATAATTCAACGATTTAACTTGTAATGCTGCTGCGATCACCGCTAAGGCATTATCAGGATTTACTAAGGTTCCATTTAAAACAGAAGAAACATAAGAGGTTGCGTTAGTGTCAATGATAGAAACCAATCCATCCTGCCATTTAGTTAACACATCACGCTCTAACATTCTTATAATTTCCTTCAATAATTTCTTGTAGTCCATAGCAAACTCCTCAGTCCATTCAACGCGACCAGCATACTTTTTACGAGATGTTGCGGTGTTTTGCCATTTGTACTGAATTAAAGGTTTAACAGCACCTTCTTCCGTTAATGCTGCAGCACCCTCTGTAGGCATTTGTTGCTTTTTAATTATTTGCTCAGGAATACTATCTTGACCAACAGAAGTGTTTTTGATTACTGATAAAATAAAGTTCTCAGGAATTCTGATTACCGCAATATCGTTTGATACAGCAAAATTATCATTTGTCGGAAAGTCTAATCCTGCAATATTTGTAACCGTTCCGTTGTTGGTCATGTGCATTGCAGCAGCTTTAAATCTAAATTCAATAGACTTCTGTTCCTTTACAGCTTTTACGATTTCAGCATGGTTTTCTTTGACAACTTGCTCTAGATAACCTTTTAATTCAGGACTTGCCCCAATACCGCTGATAGTATCCTTTAAATTCGCAATATCTTCTTTCAAAGCGTCAAACATTGTTTTGTTTGCGTCTTTTACTTCGGTTGAAAGATTGTTTAATTTTTCTTCAATCTTTTCTAATTCTTCTTTTGTCACGGCTTCGTGAACTTGTGTTTTTAACGCTTCTATCGATTCGTTAATTTTCTTCGCCAATTCTTCGGCTGTCATTTCATTTTTGTTCATCACTTAAATTTTGATGTTAGATAAAAACTTTTGTAACTCGTTTTGAGTGTCGTTTGACGGCTCGGCTTTATTTGAATCAGAGTGATTGCTCGGCTCTTGTTTCGCACTTGTTGATAATGTTGGAGTTATAGGATTTGAACCAAATACTACTGCTGAACCTTCCATTGCTTTTGCTTCTGTTACCGCCCAGAAATAGCCCCTGTTTTCAGCTTCTTCCTTATTTATAATTTGATCAATGTACTTGTCCCAGATCTCCTTTTCTTCTACGTCCCATTTAGCATCAGAGTTAATGGCTAAATCGATCTTTACATAGCGCATTCCTACTGAGTGATTTTTAACTCTATTCTTGGAATACTGCTCGAACATATAAGGGTGTCTCTCTTTGTCAATTACAGATTCGAACACTAAAGCTTCTGTTTCCCCTTCAACGTTTAATCCTAATTCTTTCCAAGTATATACTTTCAATGACGCTTTTACATTGTCTGAAATGATCCCTTCGAAAGTTGCTCTATGCTGATCAAGTAAAAGCATATTTTTATTTTCTTTTACCGTTTTATTCCAAAGCCCCTTAATATGTACATCTCGATGCGAATCCATGATATTGGTTGTGTTTATAATTGACACAACTTTAATTTGATTCGGATTAACCCCCTCGCTACCTTCTGACTTGTTAATTGAAACTTTCTCTTTGATTAAAACAGAAGTAAAATCGAAAGCATCAGATAATTTGTTTTGCATTTTTTTTTGAGCAATCAAAAGCGATTTGTTTTCTCTAAGCTTCTTGAATAACTCCTCTTGAGTCGCAAACACTTCGTTCGGAAATTCTTTACACGTAATCATTTTTGTACAATTTTATCTTGTTTTAGAAACTCTATTTGCTTCTTAATAACTTCTCTTTCTTCTTCTGTTTTAGCTTGCTGAAGCTTTAAAAACAACTTATCTTCCTTTCTTTTCATTACTGCATTATTTCGTTAAGTAATCTTTGTTTCTCTTTCTCGTCAAATCCTAATTCAGATGCTATCTTAAGGTTTTCAAGTGCTGTTTTTCTGCTCGTTTCAAGCTCGCTTTTTGCGCTTTGATAAGCTGGTAAATGTTTCCATGTGATTTGCAAATCTTCTAAACCCCAACTTTCCATAAAATGCGCTACTAGCATGTCTCCTAACGGTTGTAAAGCAGTAGAAATAAACTTTACAAAGGCTTTGTCTTGATTCTCGAATGTTGCTCCACCACTTAAATAAGCTTCTGAGACATCTTTAGGAATACCTAACATTTTACCGATTATGAAATATTGAGTCAAAAATGTTTCATCTAGCTTTAGATTTGCTAAACTCTTTACAAACGGCTCTATGTTTAAAGGCGATTTTGAAACCGTAACCTCTTTTCTTGAAGCTATTTTTTGCTCTACATCCTTTTTTTCAACATCTCCCATTGTTGGGAAGTCGTTTAAATTTTGCTTATCTGATTTTGCAGAAACGCCAAACTTTTGAGTGTACTTTAAATTTGTTCCTAATGAATCTAGCGCGCTATCTGAATTAGCTATAATTTTATAAAGAGCGTCTAAAAAACTATCCCCTTCATACCAATTACCGCTCAATCCGTTAGAAAGAGAGAAAAATGGCTTTATATGTTTCAATTGAATTTCTTTCTTGGATCCATTTGGTTGATGATAAACGACGTTTGACTTCATTAGATCTCTATACTCCTTATCTCCTTCTACTAATCCTCCTAAAGCTTTCTTTTGATTTGTAGTAAATTCTAACCTATGAGGATGCAGCCAGTACAATTGATCTTTATCGCTTGCGGTATTAGCTGTTGTAGGATCATATAAATATGCGGTTCCCATGTTAACCCAATAGTAGTAATCCTTAAAAAACTGCTCCCATGACTGAAAGTAGTTCGGTTTTTTTCTTATTGTGTAAAGGAAATCTGTTTGTTGAAGAATATTGTTTTTAAACGAATGAATACGCCCTAAAGAACCTAAATCAGATATTAATCGAAAGTTAATCAATACAGCAGGATGATCCATTACAGCATTGAAACGCTGTTGAGCTGTTTTGATTTTGTTAGCTTTCGATATATTAGAGAATATCTGATTAAACCAATTACCTGCTGAATCTCTCTCTATTGATTCGGGTTGATAATAACGTCCGAAACTTAAATTAATATTAAATCCCATATAACAAATATAGACACTTGTTATAGAAACATAAAATATAATAGATAGAAGTTATTAGAATGGAATAAAATAAAAAAACACCTATTTAGGTGCTTCTGGTAAGTCTGTTATGTCCGCCCAATGCGATACCATTCGTGCTGTTATCTTTGTATTTCTTTCCGGATCCCAATGGATAACATAAGTTTTATTGTGATGATGCAATGCAAAATAATAGCATCCGGATTGTTTTGGTAAGTCCTTTTTTGAGGTGACTGTATTCCATTTAATCTTCTTCATGCTTATATAATTTTAATAATTCCTAGTTCTCTTAAAGTTGTTGCGATGTACCTTGTCGGATCCATTGTATGATTGTTCACATCTTCCGGCTCTTCCAATTGCTCTCCTTTACGATCTAAAGCATAAGAATAGTTTTCTTGTTCGTATTCAATATTTTTACTTTCTCGTGTATAATAAACTTCTAGTTTTGAAAGTAGGTCAATTCCATCTAAAATAGAGCCTTGAGGTTTATTTGCTGCTTTTGCATATTCGTAACCAGCGCTTCGCAAAGCCTCTACTTTTGCAGGTCTGTTATTATCACAAATTACAGGGCGGTCTTTTTGTATTCCTAATTTATTAAACAACCATACAACCAAACCTTCTGCGTGCTCTTTCATTATTTGATATCTTTCTGTGTCGCTTAAGTCTGCTAATATTCCGTTTTCTGATTTGTAATTTAATTCGTGTAGATATAGCTTTCCATCATCGTATTTAGCTTCTATAATTCCAAAAGGGTCTACTTTACCCCAGTCAACACCATACCAAACAGGCTTGTTAATCGATAGGTAATCACTATAATTTATAGGTTTCCATTTAAATATTCTATTCGGTCTTTCCGCCCCTATTCCCAGTCCGTATACTTGCCAATGGTAGTCAGATGCTGAATTAGTATCTTCGTTGTAGACACATCTTTGCAACTCTTTTATCTGCCTTTTTGTAAAAAGCAGCTTGTTTTCTTCAAAATCGTATGATTTAGCATCTTTAACCGTAATCAATCCGCTAACAACAACATCACTAAATTTTATTGATTGATATGATAACAATTGCCTTCTTGATTCTTCCGGACAAAAAGGATTATCTAAGAAAGTAGAATGAAGCGTTATAGTGTCTTTTCGTGCCTTATATCCATTTTTATTAATAAAATGTGCTTCTCTTGGGTTCCAATCGAAAAGTATTTGTTTGGTACGTTGTAAAAGCTGTTTGAAAATTTCTTCGCTAAATGCGTATGGCTCGTTTATCCAAACTAAATCATTTGTCATACCCATTACTTTAACATCGCTGTCAAGTCCTGTAAATTGAATGACAGAATTTGTTTTCTTACATGTCCAAGTGTGCTTTTGTTTGTTGCGAATAAAGTATTTAGACAATTCTTCTTTCTGCATTAACTTCAATGCTTCTGATAAAGGAATATCTCCGTTTTCTGCCTGCTTCATCCTCCCCATTGGGTCAGATATCCATTTGATCCAATCAACCTCTAGAATATCGTGACAGTCTTTAGCAACATCACGAATAACCGCAACGCTCTTAAAATGCTGCGAATAAACAAACATAAATATTACTTGGAAGTTACTCCAAGTCTTAGAGCTTCGAGAGCTACCCTCTTGACAGATGATTTTGTACTTAACAATAAACTTACCTTTGTCGTTTCTTATCCTTTCGTTTAAAGCTGTATAAGTGTCACTATAAACCGTTGTCGCGTTAAAGTTAATCATCGTCTTGGTTTTTATGGAAGATGTTTACATTAACGATATGATCATTAGACTCTTCTTCTGCTGGCTCTGGTTTATCTCTCCATTTAGAAGGCTGACGGTTATTAAGCCAGAATTTTATTGCTCTATCGTTAGCGGGAACGGCTTGCGGAACTTCAACAACCTCTACTTTTTCAGATTCTATTCTATTCCCTTTGTCGTCAAAATAAACATTTCGCGTTTTAAAAGCTTGATAAGCCGGTATTAATCGATCTTGCGCTGATTTGTATAATGAATTAACGATTTCCATGTCTGCAACAGTCTTCCCCGCGCGTATGGACTCAATAAAAGATTTGTGAGCGTTTTTCCAATTGTTAATTGTAGTTTCTGTAACGTTAAAAAAATCAGCAAGTTCTTTATCGGTTGCGCCCAATAAGCAAAGCTTACGAGCTTGTTCGTCGTATTCTTTTTTATACCTTGAGGGTCTGCCTTGCGCTTTCTTAGCCATTATAAATAGAACTTATTGAAACAAAAATAACAATAGTATTCTACTATTAAAAATACAGTTATTAGAAAATAAGGCATAAAAAAGAGAGACTACTTAAAATCTCTCTTTTAAAAAGGTTCCCACCACAGGAGCCAAGCGTATTAAATTTTGTAATTTTTTCTACATTTCAAATATAGCTCTATTTCTGTTTGGGTTTTTAAAAAGTTATTAGAATGGGAATGTTTTAGAATTATCTGTTCTTATCATACACAACAGTAACAATTACCTCTGATTTCTTAGGTTGTGTGATTTTTAATTCATAGTTTTTAAATGTCCACCAACGAATTGGGATATAACTTCTTTTTGCTAAATAATCTTGTTTTCTATATTCTTTAGCGAAAAAGGTATCTTCTCCGAAAACATTATAAAACTTATCTACAATGACCTTTATTTTTCGTTCGGTTTGATTCTTGTAATAAACCGCATATGTTTTAATGCCGTCTGTTTTATCTTGTAATTGAGTGTATATAATCTCTCCGTCTTTCTCATAGTAAGAAGATGATTTAAATTCTACATTATACACTTCATCTCCAAAATCTAAATCTTTAAAATTATCCTCCATCTCATCGTGTCTTTTGTCAAGTGGATTAATATCCAGATCACTTAACTTTTTTGAAATGACAGAAACAGGAATTCTACGTGTGTGCGGTTCTGTTGGGTCTTGCGACTCAAATAGATTTCCAAATATTTTTTTAAAGAGGTTCATGTTGTTAAATATTTAAAAATCATTTTCATACTTTCTATCAAGATGTTCGACAAGTTCTTTCATCAGATCTCCGTGTTCAAAAACAATCTCTACTTCTAAAAGGTTATTGATCAACAAAGAGATGGAGTCTTTATTCTCTGTATTTCCAAAAAACCAATACGAGGAGAATGTGATTAATCCATTTTCAATACCTTGTAGTGTATATCCATCATCTTTAAAGTAAGGTTCTTCATAATACTCAAAAGCATTATGAGCTTTACGGTATTTGTTCTCAATTCTTTCTTTTAATTCATTATATAAATTAAAAACATGAGCTTCTAAAGTAGGCTTTAAGTAATAAGCTGATTTGCATAATTTATTATTTGTGAATAAGAAAAGTGCTGCTTCAGTTTTTTTTCCAACAAATTCTAAATTATCATAAAAGACACCGTTGTCTATATTTGTTTCTGATCTAATCCCTCCTTTTGATTCCAATATAGAATTTAACTCCTCTCTGCTAATTCCAAATTCTATTCCTAAACCTGCATTAATATCTTCTATGGTGTCAAGGTTTGTGTTATTTTCTAATACAGGATTATTATCTTTATTACACATGGAGTGATCTTTTGAAGTTTCTATAGGTTGACTTTCTCCAAAAATAGATTTAAAAAAATTTTTCATATCAGGGTCTTTTAGATTAATCTTCACAACCAACATACACAGCTTCTGGAGCGCCTGTTTCTTTCAAAGGCTGTCCTGTTTCGCAATCTATAGGCATGTTTTCAAAATAGAAATAAGTTTCTCTATCAGGAGATTTGTATTTTGCGTTTTTGCAAATACATTCCTTATCATCGTCTTTATCACATGAAGATAAAGAAATAGCTAAAAAGCTTAATAGTAGTAGTTTTTTCATTTTTTATATTTATTGGATATTTCAAAATAACAATCAGCGGTTTTTTGAAGGTCGTTTTGGGAATCTTCGTTTATGTAGAAATCTATATAATCTCCATATGTTTTTATTCTAAAACCTTTTAACTTTTTGTTTTTAAATTCTGATATGAAAGGGCGCTCTATAAGTAAATGCCCTCTACAGTTTGGTTCGTTTTTGACAAAATACTCTGTTGTTGAATTGTCAGTGTATAAGAAAATTATTTTTGTATTTTGTTCAGAACATAAAGATTTTATTAACTCAATTTCAACATAATAAAGTTTTAAATCTAAAGAACTGAAAAGTATTTTTCCGTATGTTTTATTATCGTTATCTTTTAACGAAACATGCTTACTTTCATATAATGTCCTATTTTCAAACTCATCAGTATTTTCATAAAAATAATATTTACACGGCAACTCAGTGTTATCTTTTTTTTCCTTACATGCACTTAAGGTTATTAGCAAGAAAAACAGCAGGAATTTATTCATAAGTTTATAAATTAAAAAGTTCGTTTTTAAAATTATAAGTTTAATTAATAATTATTTTACGGGTTTCCGCATTTTTTAAAACTATAATTGATTCCGTTTAATCTTTCCTTTAACTATATATAAAAATAATATATCTTTTTTATTTACAACAGTATCGCCTCTGTAATTTGGGTTCGATGATCGTAAAATAATCTTACTATCGTCTTCGTGAAAATGAAGCTGTTTAACGGTTTTCATATCGTTTGCATTCGCATTTGTGACTACAAAATAAGCCTCTCCCCATTGTATTACATCAAAATTAAATATTCTTTTTACCGCAATAATATCTCCGGAGCAATACGCAGGATACATACTATCTCCTACTACATTAACATAAGCGCTACAATCATTAAAATGTTCATAGTCTATATAAAACGTAGGCTTTTCGGCGTAATCGCTAAAGCTTGTTGTAATGGTGGCTGTTCCATCTATGTTTTCATAATATGGTACACCATGAAACTCTTTGTTTTTAGCAATGCTAGTTTTCTGTTCAGTTTCTTTATTGTTTGCAATTAGCTCTTTATTTTCTTCGTTTGCCGCCTCATACTTGTTAGTTATATAACTAATTATAGTTTCTAAAGTTGGTTTCTGAGGCTTTTTGGTAATTCCATTTATTATCTTCTGAACTCCTACAGCGCTTAAATGCGTAAAACTCTCTATTTCATATGCTGTAACTCCGTGTTTTTCAATTAAAACTAAAGCTTTCTCTAGTAATGTCGTGTCATTCATCTGTGGTGGTTTTATTTAGAATCAATACAAATTAATGTATTTTATATAACTTTTTATATAAAATAATTTTATTGTTATATAACTTGTTATACATTTGTCATGTAATTAATTCAAACATTATACCAAAGGTAGCAAAAAGTTTGAATTGTTAAAGTACATTGACATATTGCCGAGATTAAAGAAAAAGGATGCGATGCGCTCGGCTCGTAGTCTTACCAAAGCGAGTGTACTCATGCACCGTGCAAACCAATGGTAAGTGAGTTTTACGAAAAGTATTTCTCATTAAAAAAATATACTCATCAACTATACATATTCGAAATTCCACATAATTGCATTTTTAGAGATTGAACAAAAAAAGACTGGTTTTAAAAAAATCGGTCTTTTTTTATGTGGATAATCAATATATCCCGAAGTGGCGGAATTGGTAGACGCTACGTAGCTTTATGCGAGGTTAGATTAACCATATAATCGTACAGGTTCGAATCCTGTCTTCGGGAACTAAATCAAGTCATACAATTTTTAAAAGAAACTTGTGTTGTGTCAAACGCCTTAGACTTGGGGCGTTTTTTTTATTTAAAAACCTAAAAAATATAGATATGAACGGATTATCAATCGAGATTAAGAACATTTCAGGTAAATGGCTTATAAACGGAAAACAATACAGAGACTGTAATTCTTTAGTGCAGTCGTTTTTTGACGAATTTATTAAAGAGATGAATTATGGAGACAATAACGATCACTAAAGAGCAAATTGAAGAGATTGTCTTAACGGCTACTGTAAAAGCAATAACGCATTTTCAAGGTATTTTAAAACCTGTTGAGGAACCTATAAAAATAAGCAGAAGTTACTCAATAACCGAAGCTTCTAAGCTTTTAGGTTATAAAGATAGAGGTTACGCATCAAAGCTTTATAGCAAAAAAGAAAGTAAGTTAAAGAAGATGCGAAACGGAAAGTTTACAGGCGCTTCTGTTAAGGCAGAATATGAAAGATTATACGGTGTTTAAAAGAGTCTTGAAAGGCTCTTTTTTTATTATAAAAGCTTATGACTAAAATAAAAGACAGGGTTAATAAGAAAATGATTCTTATTCCTGATACAGAGGATATTTCGAGTATAAAGTTTAGAGATGCCAAATTTGAACAACTAATCAAAGAATCTAAACTAATTAGAAGATCCGTAAACTATGTAGAATTCGAAAGCGTTACAGATTTCGGTTCAATTCGATTTATTGCAAACGACAGTAATAATTATAAGATAGAAATTCCGCTTGCTACAGCTAAGATATTTGACTTTGTTAATGATGCAGAACTGTCGAATTATCAAATCGATCGATTACAGCGCTTTGTACGCAATTGGATAGAAAACAATCCTTTCGAATACGAAATTGAAAATACGTCAATTATTGATCCCTATACAAATTACTCGCTAACTACTTAAAATCTAAATCAAATCATTATGAAAAGTATCACTTTAAAAAGTTTATCCCTTACAAATTTCAAAGGGATTAAAAGTCTGCACATTGATTTTAACGATGTGACTAATATTCACGGAGCTAACGGAACCGGAAAAACAACCATTTTCGACGCGTTTACATGGCTTTTGTTTGGTAAAGATTCTCAGGATAAAAAAGATTTCGACATCAAACCTATTGACAAAAACGGCAATATCATTCAGAAAATTGAAAACGAGGTTGAAGGAACTTTGTTTTGTAATGGAGAGGAGATTGTTTTAAAACGTATTCATCGTGAAAAATGGGTAAAGAAAAGAGGTTTTTCTGAACCGGAGTTTAACGGAAACGAAACGGTTTACTTCTGGAATGACGTTCCAATGAACGCGAAAGATTACACGGCAAAGATTAATGAGTTGTTAGACGAATCGATTTTTAAATTGATTTCAAACCCTTTAGCATTCAATAATCTTAAATGGCAAGACCGTAGAAATGTTTTAATGAGCATTGCCGGAGATATTCAAGTCGATTACTCTTTACACGGCTTAGATCATGTTTTGCAGTTAACGGAAAAGAAAAGCATTGCAGAGCTTAAAGCCGAAGTAAACGCAAAGGTTAAAAAGATTAAAGAGGAATTAAAACAGATTCCAACGCGAATAGATGAAGTTCAAAAATCTAAACCGGTTCCGTTATTATTCGATCAGTTAGAAAAAGAATTAACTGAGCATGAAGCTAAATTACAAGAGCTAGATGCTTTATTACATGATTCATCAAAACAGAATCAAGCTTTGCTAAATCGTAAAACTGAAATTCAAAATCAGATTTTCGAAAAGCAGAATCAAATCAATACTATTGAGTGGGAATTAAAGAACCAGGCTAACAATCAAACTAAAGTTGATACTTCTAAGATCGATTCTTTAAAGCAACAGCTATCTAATCATCAGTTTGAATTATCTAATGCAAAATCAAACCTGCAGCAGATTGAAAACAAAGGCGTTTCAGATAAAAATCAGTTAGATAGTCTTGATTTTGACATGGCTCGTTTACGTGAAGAATGGAAAAGTGTTAATTCAGAAACACTTTCATTTGACGAATCAGCATTTCATTGTCCGGCTTGTAAACGTGAATTTGAAAGCGGAGATGTTGAGTCCAAAAAAGCAGAATTAACTGCAAACTTCAACAAATCGAAATCTAATCGATTAACAACGATCAACCAAAGAGGCGGCGCGTTAAAATCAGAACATGAACAAATTTCAAAACAACTTGCTGAATCTGCACCAAGAATCGAAAGTCAAAAAGCTTACATTTCAAAGCTACAATCCGAAATCAATTCTATTGAATCAGCAATTCAACTAGAGCAAAATGTTTTAGCTTCTGCCGATACAAAGTCAGCTGATAGTGTTTTAACAGAATTAATTCTTTCACATCCGCAACATGGTAATCTAAAAATAGAAATCGAGAATCTAACAAGTGAACTAAACTCTATTCAACCGATTAAAAATGAAGAATTGGAACAAGAAAAACAATCGGTTCAAAATCGTATTAAAGAAATCAATGCAAGTCTAGGAGTTAAGTTACAAATAGCTGCTGCTGATAACAGAATTAAAGAGTTAGAACAAGAAGAGTCTAAACTTTCAAATTCTTTACTTGAACTTGAAAAACAAGAATTCGATATCGAGAAGTTTATAAAACTTGGAATAGAAGCGTTAGAAAATAGCATTAACGAGAAATTCTCATTTGTTAAGTTTAGAATGTTCGATACGCAAATCAATGGCGGAGAAGTTGAATGTTGCGATGCTTTAATTAATGGCGTTCCGTTTAACAGTGCAAATACCGCTTCAAAAATAAACGCTGGTATCGACATTATTAATACACTATGTGATTTCTATCAAGTAAATGCACCTATCGTAATCGACAACAGAGAATCGGTATCAGAATTAATCGATTCCAATTCTCAAATCATCAACCTAATTGTAAGCGAATTAGATAAACAGTTACGAGTATCTGATCAAATTTCTAATTTACAAACAGCATAATAATTTACATCATGAATACACAAAATAACAACACAGCATTAGTAGATGCTAAAAGAGATATTTCGGCTAAAGTTCTAGCTAAAGTAGAATCATTTCAACAATCGGGAGAATTACGACTTCCTAAAGAATACAGCGTCGAAAATGCTTTAAAATCGGCTTATGTGATTCTTTCGGATCCTAAAAACAATTTGATTGCCAAATGCAGTCAAAGTTCGGTAGCCGAAGCGTTATTGAAAATGGTTGTTTACGGAGTTTCTCCAATTAAAAAACAATGTTACTTCATTCCTTATGGCGATAAATTAGAATGTTCTATTTCGTATGCCGGTAACATTGCAATTGCCAAACGATACGGCGGTTTAAAATCAATTAAAGGAAATGCGATTTTTGAAGGCGATGTTTTAGAATTTGAAGTTGATGCTATGAGCGGACGCCGTAAGATCATTAAACACTCTCAATCATTAGACAGTATTGGAAGCACTGTTTTAAAAGGTGCTTATGCAGTTTATGAATTAAACGACGGCACCGTTGATGTTGAAATTATGAACATAAGACAAATTCAGGCTGCTTGGGGTCAAGGTGGTAGTAAAGGGAATTCTCCGGCACACAAAAACTTCCCTGACCAAATGGCTGTTAAAACCGTTATTAACCGCGCTTGTAAGTTACTAATAAGCAGTTCGGACGATTCTATCCTGTACGATCCATTAGAAGAAAACGACTATGTAGACACAGCTAAAGGTAAGGTTGAGCAAGAGATCAACGAAAACGCGAATGCAGAATCAATCGGATTCGATCATATAGAAGAAGCTGAAATCATTGAAGAACATCCGGAAACGATTATTGAAAATCACAACGAGGTTTTACAGCAAGAACAGACAGAAATGAACATGCCTAATTTTTAGATTATGGAGACGTTTTTTACAACTATTGAAAATCATAAAATAACAACATTGTTACTTGCAATTTTCATAATTGTGTGTCTTTGTTTAATTTTTCATAGAAATGAACCTTAAAGTAATTAGCACTGGTTCGAGTGGTAATTCATACCTCCTCTACAACAACGAGGAGGTTTTTATTATTGAATGTGGAGTTACAATCAAAAAGATAAAAGAAGCTTTAAATTTCGATTTTTCAAAGGTTGTCGGCTGTTTAGTTACGCACGAACACGGCGATCATAATAAATCAATTAAAGAAGTTCTTTCGGCAGGTATTAAGATTTATGCCAGCAAAGGAACATTAGAAGCTTCCGGAGTAATTGAATATCATAACTCCTACTCTATTCAATCTAAGAAATTATATCAAGTGGGAAACTTTAAAATTATTCCATTTGATATACGACACGATGTGAAAGAACCATTAGGTTTCTTAATTCAACACGAAGAATGTGGAACGACGCTTTTTTTAACTGATACATTTTATTCTCCTTACAAATTCAACGGATTAAACAATCTGATTATTGAAGCTAATTTTTGCGAGAATATTATAGATCAAAAACTAAAATTTGACAAAAAGTTTCTTCGAGACCGCGTTTTAAAATCGCATTTATCTATTCAGAAGTGTATCGATTTATTAAACGTAAACGACTTAAGCGCAGTAAACAACATCGTTTTAATTCACTTATCCGATTCTAATTCAAACGAAGTAGAATTTCAACAAAAAGTAAGTCAAGCAACAGGAAAGAATACAATTGTTGCCTATAACGGACTTGATATTTCATTTAACAAAACACCTTTTTAATGTGATCACTTCAATCGAAAACATACAAAAAGAACTCGAGGAAATACAAAATTTTCTAGAAGTTACACAAAGCGAGGATATAGAAGAAGCTGTATTGAGAGGTAATTCTCTAGCTGTCTATATGGCTCGTTCGGGCAAATTATTAGCCGATGCTAAGATACACCGAGACGAGAAGCTGAATAGCGAAATTATAGCACGAATTAAAGAGCTTACTTCTTTATCCGCTAGTTCAGCTAATAAATTTATCGATACGCTAACTAAAGACGAAAATCACTTAGTTACGTGGTCAGATAGAGTAAACGCAGCATGTTCGCGCCAATTAGAATGGTGCCGAACGGTAATTTCAAAAGGTAAAGCAGAACTGCAAGCCTTAAAAATGTATCAAGGTTAATTTTAGATACTATGAAGCTACAACTAATTCTCGAAACAGTTTCAACCACCACAGGAATAGCGCAAGAATTAGTAAAAGGAAGTTTAAGAAAAGAGGAAGTGATTACAGCTCGCTTTCTCTTTTTCTATTTAGCAAATCAGCACTCAAACGCTGATTATAAACAAATATCAAGTTTCGTAAACCGGAAAGATAAGACATATTATCACGCATTGAAAAAAGTTCAATCATGGATTGAATGTGATAAGAATTTCCGAGCGCTTTATGAAACAATTAATAATCAATTAAGCTTAAGCAAAGAATGAATGGACATTTATAAATTATATAGAATTTTTTGGGATTTCGCTTTTGATAATCCTGAAAAAATAAAGCCGAATCACTGTGCTGTTTTCTCATTTGCAATAGAACAATGCAATAGATTAGGATGGAAGGATAGATTTGGATTACCCACTTCTTTGGTAATGGAAGCAACAGGTATAAAATCTTACTCTGTTTATAAAAAAACATTTAATGATTTAGTTGATTTTGGTTTTATAGACGTGGTCGAATATTCAAAAAATCAATACTCAAGTAACGTAATTGCTTTGAAAGAAAATTACAAAGCACTTGATAAAACACTTGATAAAACACTTGATAAAGCATTTGTAAACCACATGCCAAAGCAAAGCGAAAGCACATACGAAAGCATTGGTAGTATAAATAAACAAATATACAATACTACAAATATACCATATTACCAATACACAACATGTGTGTGCGAGGAAAATCAAAATGAAGATTTTAAAAATTCTGAAAAAAAAGAAAAAGAAAAAAGTTCCGCGCAAAAAGAAAAAGAAATCCAGGAGATAAGATCCTCAGATTTTTTTAATCAAATGTGTAATTATTTTTCTCTAACAACCGAAGTTATGCAAATGCGTGCGTTTGGAGATTTGGTAAGAATTTACAACACCGGTTTATTTGAAGAGTTTTCATTGCAAACTCAAGCGTACATGGCTTATAAAAAAATATCAGGTGAAAAAGTGCATAGATTTCAAAACTACGTTTACGAATGGCAAAATGAAGATTGGGTTAACAAATTAAAAAAGCAGCATCAAAATGGAAAATCAAATTACGACAACGGTTCAAATTCGGGATACAAACCTGCCAGCGCAGATACCGAGAGAATTATTCGAGAGCTTGAATCCGATTTTGCGAATGGAAATATCCCAGGTCAGTATAGCTAAGACGTCGCTGGATAATAAAACAAAATTAGCTGATGATCTTTGTCGATTACTTCAAGTGCGTGAGAAAAACGAAACGATGATAAAAGATTGGCTTCTGTACATTTCGACTTCTACATTCAGAATAACTCCCGGAGAAATATACACCGCTTTCAGAATGGCTATCGATGGAGAAATATTAACATCAAAAGGGGATTTATTCGAATTATATCCTGAATTAAGCATTATCACAACCGGAAGGGTCCTACAAGCTTTTGTCGAGCAAAAGAAATTAAACAACGTCAGCTATCAGCGTTCAAAAGAAAAACTAAAAGCAATATACAGTGAGAATCCGGTAACAGAATCAGAGAAAAAAGAGATTCGACTAAAACTTCTTAAAATCATTTTTGAAGAATTAACCGAAACAGGTACTTCTGATAAAACACATCTTCTTTTTTCAGAACTAGAACAACGGGGTTTAATTAATATTTCGGTTAAAGAAAAACACGAAACTTACGAACGAGAATTAGAAAAATACATTCCTTCTGAAATAAACGAAATACGCACAAAAAGAGCTATAAACGCAAGGACATTGCTAAAAGAGTTCAATCAAAAATTAGAAAGAAAGGAACCGATTGTTGCGGTTCAAAACATTTGCAGATGTATTTACGTGAATCGTTTTTTGAAAAAACACTTACAGAGTTTCGATGCTTTTAAAGAAATTTTTCAAACATAATTCTACTCACAATGGCAGACAATTCAGAACTAAAACACACAAAACATCAGCAGTAAAGACTTCAAGCTTTGAAAGCGCAAGATATAGCGCGAAAGCAGACTGCTGACAAAATAAAGTCCGGCGCAAAATATGTTCGCGGACCAATCAGATCAATGATCCTTAAAAAATAATCAACCTTAAATTTTTCTACCACATGATCAATCTATTCAACACGCAAATCGAATCTTTATCGATTCACAGAGTTGGCAACAAAAGCCGAAACGAAGCTATTTTCTTATCTGAAAATACTTACAGATTAACCGACGAAGCGACACCGCTTTTGAAAGAATACTTCTTAAAACCCTTTCGAGAAAAAGAAGAAAACTACTATCAGTTTGCACACGATGTAGATTTAGAATACAACGATATGTTCCAATTTGCAAATGAGATTTTCGCGCATCCTGAAAGAGCGCATGCAGTTTCTAAAAAAATCACAAAACATTTGTTTGAACAATCCAATCATCCGCACATTAAAAACGGAGAAGTTTATGTTACTTACTTAACCAATCTTTCAATCGATAACAACATCGTCGACGCTATCGGTATTTTTAAATCAGAAATAAAAGCAGATTTTATTCAATTCGAAGAAAAAGAAAGCGATTTAGAGATGCAGCTTAAGCAAGGGATCAACCTTTCAAAATTAGACAAAGGTTGTATTATTTTCAACTATAAAAAAGAAGAAGGTTACAAGATTTTAACTATTGACAGCAATCGTTATGATGCGCGTTATTGGTTAGAACATTTTCTTTCCGTTGATGCTTTTGAGGATGAGAATTTCCAAACTAAAAAATATCTGAAAATGGTTCAAGACTTTGCAAAGGAAGTTGTTTTACCTGCTGAAGATAAAAAAGAGGAAATCATGTTCATGAATCGATCTGTGAATTACTTCGCTAAGAATGATGAGTTTGAAGAGGAAAACTTTTTAAATGAAGTTTTAGAAAATCCTGATTTACAGTCTGAGTTCAAGAGCTATAAAAGCGATAAGGCTGAAAAATATTCTATTGAAGATTTAAGCTCCTTCCCTATTTCAAACAACGCTGTAACCGATGTTCGAAAGAAAATTAAAAGCGTTATTAATCTTGACACAAATGTTTCGATAAAATTAGATTTTATAAATCCAGAATCAGCCGAAAAATTCATCGAAAAAGGATGGGATGAAGAACGTCAAATGTACTATTATCTTGTTTATTTCAACAAAGAAAACAAGTCCTAAATCCTTCCGCTTATGAAAATTACTAAAAACAAATTCATAAGAAATTTAAATCGTCAGATTCAACTCCTTCAGGATTATTTACCACACGCTACCGATTATCAAAAAATGAAAATCGAACGCGAAATCTACAATATTCAAGCGCAAATACTACAGCTTAACAAAACGAATAAAAAATTTATAAAAATCAAAATCGAGCAATTTGAAAGCTCAATTAATCTTTAAAACTTATCAGTTATGAAATTTAATTATAAAAAACTTACGAACGAAACAATCGAAATAACAGGAATTTCAACAAACGAAAAGAATATTATTATCCCTAGCAAAATTGACGGTTTTTCAGTAACGCATATTGGAAATTCGGCGTTTTATAACAACCAACTAACATCGGTTACGATTCCTGATTCGGTTACGCATATTGGAGATTGGGCGTTTAGAAACAACCAACTAACATCAGTTACGATTCCTGATTCCGTTACGCATATTGGAAATGGGGCGTTTTATAACAACCAACTAACATCGGTTACGATTCCTGATTCCGTTACGCATATTGGAGATTGTGCGTTTGAAAACAACCAACTAACATCAGTTACGATTCCCGATTCAGTAACGCATATTGGAGATTGGGCGTTTCGTAAAAACCAACTAACATCAGTTACG
>DERN01000007.1:70024-79723 GCA_002360925.1 Flavobacteriaceae bacterium UBA3339
ACTAACATCAGTTACGATTCCTGATTCGGTTACTCACATTGGAGATTGTGCGTTTGAAAACAACGTAGATATAATTCATTCAAATCATAAAATTAAAATGATTGATGGAATCGCTACAATAATTCGAAGTAAGAAAAAGCGAGATGAATTTGTAATATTTCAAGGTTCTATTTTTAACACCAAAGAAAAATGCTTTGTTGCTAACAGAGGTAAATTCTTTGCTCACGGAAATAGTTTAAAACAAGCTATTGAAGATGTGAACTTCAAGTTTCTGCAAGAAAACTTTAACCTAGATAAAATCGTGAAAGAAATTAAAGCCAAACAAACTATTTCTGTTTCTGAATTTAGATTAATTACAGGTGCTTGTAAGTTTGGATGCGAAAGTTTTATGAATCAAAAAGGATTAACTGAAACTGAATATCCGCTTAATAAAGCTTTAGAACTTTTAGAAGGTCAGTTCGGTTGGGAGAAACTAAGTAAACAATTTGTGTAATGAGAAAATTTAAGATCATAGAATACTGCACAGGCGATTTTGGAGATTTAGGAAGTCATATTGGCGAAATAGATGCTGAAAACCAAGTTGAAGCAAAGGAGAAATTTAAGCAACAAAACAACATTAAAGATTCTGAAATTGGTTTTTACGGTTTCAATGAAATTAAACTAAAACAAAATTGCAAAGTAAGAAACATCTTCGATATCGATAAAGCCGTTGAAGATTTTAAAAAACAAATGAGAGAACAAGGATTTAAGGTTGATGTAATAATTGAAGGTTATGAAAAAGATAGATAGACTAGCAACAGCGTTTTTCGCTGTTTTTTTATTGTGCAATTTAATTAGGATTTGGGTATGAACAAACGTATTAGAGTCGGTTCAGACTTTAGTGGTGTCGGCGCATTCAATCAAGCATTAAGAAGATTAGGAATAGATTATGAAGAAGTTTTTGCGTGTGATATGGATAAATACGCCAGGAAAACCTTTATTCATAATTACGGAGAACCTAAATACTACCCTACTAATGTTTATGATCGAGAAATACCACTTGAGCCATTAGATATTTACATGACTTCTCCACCATGCCAAGCGTTCAGTTTAGCAGGAAAACGCAAAGGAGAAGATAATAATCTAGGAATTTTATTCTACAACTCACACGAGTTTATACAAAAGAATAATCCTCGATTTTTTATTTTCGAAAATGTAAAAGGCTTACTTTCTGATGACAACGGGAAAACATTTCAACGTTGGATTGATTATCTCGGCGGAAAATCCGTAAACGGAACTCAAACCATGTTTCCGCATGAAGAAAGCGTGTCGTATCATGTTTACTATTCTGTTTTAAACGCTAAAGACTACGGAGTTCCTCAAAATAGAGAACGTGTTTTTATTATCGGCATTCGTGATGATTCAGACAACAACTTCACTTTTCCAAAACCGATTCCGCTTGCAAAAAGACTTAAAGATGTTTTGGAGAATAACGTTGATGAAAAATATTATTTGAGCGAGAAGATGATTGATGGTTTTGTAAAACATTCTGAGAAACATTCTGAGAGAGGAAACGGATTTAAATTTGAACCCAAAGAACCTAATAATATTGAAGTATCAAACGCTGTTACGACAGTTTGCGGAAATAGATTAACCGATACTTTTTTAAAAATTGGTTACATAAATCAAAACACACAAGCTTCACAAGTATTTTCAGAAGAATCAGTTTCACAAACTTTATGCGCTGGAACTCATGGTTATGCAAATGGGTACGTTAAAGTAAACTCAGCTACAACAAAAGGTTACGAAACTGCAAGAATTGGATATGATTCAATAAACTTCGAACATCCAAATTCCAAAACAAGACGAGGACGCGTAGGTGTAGGTGCAGGTCAAACTTTAACTACAAGTCGCAACCAAGGAGTGGCGTTGTTTAACAATCCAAAAGTAAAATTTCAGCTAACAGGTGGTAAATGGGATAATACGCACGAACAATCTGGGCGCGTTTACGATGAAAACGGAATTTCCCCAACCATTCACACAATGCAAGGAGGTGATCAAGAGCCGAAAGTAGAAATAGATTACCGAATACGCAAGTTAACCCCTAGAGAATGTTTCTGTTTAATGGATTTTTCAGATGATTTTGATTTCTCCGTTGTTTCCGATTCGCAGGCTTACAAGCAAGCCGGGAATTCTATCGTCGTAGCCGTATTGGCACAAATAATTTCAAAACTAAATTTAAATGCGTAAAAACAGATTCGATACATACGGCTACTTCTTTGTAGCCTTTGTTGTTTTATTAATAATTATAACTTTTAGTAAATAAATGAATAAACAAATATTATCAGGAAACATCGGTAAAGATGCCGAAGTTAAAGACTTTCAAAACGGAAATAGTGTAATAAACTTTTCTGTTGCAGATACAAAGAAATGGACGGATAAAAACGGTCAGAAACAAGAAAAAACAAATTGGGTTGAGTGTGTTTGGTATTTAAACAATACGTCAATCGCTCAGTATCTTAACAAAGGAACAAAGGTTTTAATTGAAGGAGAGCCGACTGCTAGAGCTTATGTAAATCAACAAGGAGAAGCGATTGTAATTAATCAATGTATCGTTCGTACTCTAGAATTTATGGGAAGTTCAAATCAGAATCAACAACAGAATTACGGAAATCAGCAAAACGGCTATCAAAACAATAATCAATTTGAACCTGAACAAGATTTACCTTTTTAACACTAACCAAAGCGACTTTAATAGGTCGCTTTTTAATTTGAAAAAATGACAAAAGAAGAAAAAATTAAGGAAGCTTGGGGAGAATATTATATCATAGTAAAAAACCAAATAGATAATAATGGTTGGTATAAATATTTTGACCTAAATAATTCTGAAATGAAACGCAAATTATGGCAGTTTGGAAACTTAGAACTAGAGGAGTTGTCAGATGTTTATTTAATAAGACCGAAATCACTTCAAGGAATAGAAAATAATAACGGTTGGATTAAAATTGAAAGTGAGGAGGATTTGCCAAAAGAAGGCAAAGAAGTGCATGTCGTTATTTATGGTGAAACCATTAAAAAGAACTGTTCATTTATTCCTAGCAGAAAGGTGTTCTTTAGGTATGGTGATGTTGATAATGTTACCCATTGGAAAGATGTAGAAAAACCAAAACCACCAATTTATTAATTATGAAAAAACCACTCAAAACATTCATTGCTATTGGATTTACAGTAGTATTGATAAAAGCGATTGTTGATATTATTAAAGAATTAATTAGTTTTTTATGACAGCAAATCCAACTGTAAAGGTTTCGGATATTATTTCGGAAAGAAAGAAATCCAGAGAAGATAAATTGATTCATGCGATTTTATCGGCTCAATTAGCTTTGAATATGAACGAAGATTTAAAAAATTCTGTTCCACGAGCGTATAAATCAACTTTAAAGAATCGAACAAGCAATTATCTAAACGAACTAATTAAACACGAAAAAGACTTTGATTTGTTTTTCGATAAAGAAGAAAATAGCTTGGTTCAAGTTTATGATGTACTGCAAAAATTCGTGGAAGTGATTTCGGTTATTCCTCTTTGGGAAATGGAGAATTTCAACGAAGTAGTAAAAGCGTATTTAAAAGACAAAAATTCCATTGAAGGGATTGTGAGAAAGGTTAATAGAAATTAAAAAACTTCCCACTTGTAGTAAGTGAATTATATTTATGAAAAAGTACATAAAAAAACATTTGAAGACAGAAAAACGAATTGTAAAACTTCTTTATAAGAAAGGTTTTTTAAAAGAAAACCTAAGTGATTTAGGTTGGGAATATCTCTTAAAAGGTAAAAAAGGTAGAAAACGAAAAGGAAATGTTTACAAATTTAGTGATTGGCTACCAGAAATTCATTTTTATACTCAAGACTATTGGGGCGAATATGATTCACACTCTATTATAGATCACTTTGCAGATCTATTATGGTTTGAAAATTCTAAAGAGCAAGATGATTATGGACTGCCTTTAGAAAAACAAATGAGCGACAAGCAATTAATTAATTATTTAAACTCACTTACTACTAAAGTAAATGATAGTAAAATAAATAAGATTTTAAGAGTTTCGAAAGAATAGTACATTACAAAAATTGAAATATGAAAAAATTGTTGTTTACAGTCGTGTTCTTCACGGCTGTTTTTTGTTTCTCAAAGGAACGAAAAGAAATCAGGCAAGGTGTTGATTTCACACCTCAAAAAAAGGAAGTCAAAAGAATTGAGAGGACAAAAGTAGTGACTAACAAATGTTTTCATGAGTTACGAAATTGACCTTATCGCAGAATTAGCAGTATTAAACGGTTATGACTTAAATGATGAAGTTGTAACCGTTTATTCTTTTAATAACGTTGTAAAACGTAGAAAAATGAGTTTTAAAGATAGTTTAACGAAGCTTCAATTGAAATTAGATAAAGAACCTAAAACAATTGGGGTTGATTTTAAAATAGAGTTATGAAACTAACTAAATCAGAACGTCAAATTGTATTTGAGAAATATAACGGAAAATGCGCCTATTGCGGTTGTGAATTAAAAAAAGGTTGGCACGCTGACCACATTGAGCCAATCGTTAGGAATTGGAAAGACGGAACTTGCGAAAAACCCGAGAATCACAAACTAGAAAATTTCAATCCTAGTTGTGCTAGTTGCAACATTCAAAAATCCTCATTGAGTTTAGAGCAATTTAGAAATGTTATTTCTCAGTTTATAAATTCTTTAAACGCTTATTCTAATCAATACAAAATCGCCAAGAAATACGGTTTAATTAAAGAAACAGAAATTGAAGTTAAATTTTATTTTGAGAAGCTATGATTAATATTGGAATCGATCCTGATTGTGATAAGTCAGGATTTGCACTCATTCACGGAGAACACAAAGAATTATGCACGCTTACTTTCTTTGAAATCCTAAAACGATTTAAACAGTTAATCAATCATTACGGAAAAGATAAGATAATCGTGTACATCGAATGTGGATTTTTAAATAAATCAAATTGGCATAAGAAAGTAGGACAATCTGCAAACTTAAACGCTAAAATCGGAGAAAGAACCGGAGCGAATTTTGAAGTTGCGAAAAAGCTTTGTGAAATGTGTGAATATTTAGGATTGAAATATTACCAAATCCGCCCTACTCGACGCAAATTAGACGCTAAATCTTTTCAAGCGATGACTAAAATCACAAAACGAACTAATCAGGAAATGAGGGATTCTTATATGTTGATTTTTGGAAGATAAAATTAAAAACACTTACGGAAATCCGTAAGTAATTCATAACTAACCTAATTATATTTGATTTTAAAAAATAGCAACCATGATAAAAGAATCACAAGAAGTTTTAGAAAAAATCTTTTCTAGCAAACATATTATCGGCAATCCGAGTTATAATCCTAAAACGGGTATTTGGCACGTAAAATTTGTAAACGGTCAAGAACTACATGTAAAAGATTTATTAGAAGTTCAAGAAAAGATTGAAGAATTAAGAAAGGGAGTATAAAAACTCCCTTAATAGATACCGCCCCTCCTTTTTTAGGTTAAATTTTTTGCTTTTAATTTACATTCCTCGCAAAAAACAAAGTATTCTTGAAATTCATCAGGTTTTTCTTCTTTTTGTCTTAGAATTGCAAATTCTTGACTTTGAGTGTATTTTTCTCTAATTAATCGGTGTACTTCAGCATCGTAATCAATTACTATTTCTTCATTGATTATTATAGGCTCTGTGTAGATGTGGGTAACTTCTCCCGTTGCTACATTTATATTTATTGTGTTATCCATCATATTTTAAATACTTTAACTGTACTATTATTGGCTATTCTTCTTGTTGGTAATTGTATTCTTAAATTGTTAAAACTTCTATTTAAAGTATTATCTAACTTAATGTTATTAACGACATTATTTACCTCTGTGTAAGTTGTAGGTGTTGTGTTGTTGATTGACATGCCTACAAACGTGTTTCTTATTATTGACTTAGTATTAAAATGAATTTCACTTATTACCAAAGTCTTATAATCTCCACCTTTATTTAAGCTTGAAGCTTGTAGATTCGTTAATATTCCATTAGCAAACCAATTGTTTTGAGATATATTAATTTCGGAAGGTGCTATTGAAAAGAAAACCATATTAGAATACAACATATCAGAAATAACCCTGACTGATTTAAAATTTGGTAATCCTGTTAAATTAATAGAATCTATACTTGTCTGCTCAAAATGAAATTTACTAATATCTCCATTTGTTGTGAATGTTAATGTTGGAGATGTATTGTTTATTTTTAATCTAAATTTATTTGCGTCTATCAAATCCACGGAATATAATCCAAAATAACCGTTAATCAATTCTTTTGGGTAAACTTGATAAGGGAGCGAATTAACATCTTTATTTAAGTTAGGAAATACGCTACTATTGTTAGCTAATCCGTGATTTGGTGATGTGAATATTCCTGTTGTAATATCAAGTGCTGATATTACGACCTCTTTATTAGATGTGTGTGTATACTCTGCAATCAAATTATCGTTTTGCTCACCTTTAAAATTCGATGCTAAACTTTTAGTTGGTGTATATCCATTATCAAGAACAAATTGACCTACATTTTGAGTAGGTTTAGTTCCGGTGCCACCAATCCAATCAGCCAGCTTTTTTACTATTCTTGTTGCGCCATCATTTTCAAATATAAAATAAGGACTCCAACCGCTAAACCCTTGAATACCTTGTATTCCTTGTTCGCCTTGAATACCTTTCTCACCCTTTTCTCCTTGAATACCTTGAATACCTTGCTCTCCAACATCACCTTTGTCGCCTTTCTCGCCTTGTACTCCTTGAATACCTTGTTCGCCTTGCGGTCCTTTTTCAATTACTCGCTCAATAACGCGCTCACTAAAATCAACTTTTACATTAACCACCTCATTAACTACTTCTACTTTCAAGGTAGTATTTACATTACAACCGCAATTGGTAGCTTTATCAGTAATTTTAATTCTACCTTGAAAAACTACTTCTGTAACATTATTTCTTGTCCATAGTAATTCGTGTTCATAATCGCCAATTGGAAGGTTTAACGGCTCAAAATACAACGTGTTGTTGTCTAGTAAATTGGTTGCGTGCTCTTTTACTCTGTACTTATCTAAGTATCGGTTTATTTTATACACAAAAGCATCTGCTGAAACATCAACAGGGAATTCTAATGTAGGGCTTTTAAAGCTTTCTTGCACTAAATGACAAGTATCTAATTTTGCTATTTTACAACTCATTTTAAACTAATTTAAATCTTTTTAATACTAAATATCCCAAACCACCGATAACACCACCACCAATTATCCATAACCAAATGATTTTAGTTTCTCGATTATCTTTTGAATGAAATTCAGATTCGA
Organism: Flavobacteriaceae bacterium UBA3339; assembly: GCA_002360925.1. Classification (GTDB taxonomy): domain Bacteria; phylum Bacteroidota; class Bacteroidia; order Flavobacteriales; family Flavobacteriaceae; genus Flavobacterium. The sequence continues at coordinate 77,399 of DERN01000007.1, forward strand.
TTTGTTTTTCCGCGTCAATATTTACATCAGATTGATTGTTTTCTTCGGTTTTAGATGCTTTATTGATTTTTGAATTCATTTGTTCAACTTTCGAAATATCGTTTTTTTGGGATTGTTTTTTATTGATTTTCGGATTCGTTATTTCGGTTTTGGTTCCGTGAACATCTGTAATAGTAATTTTATTGCTTTCAAAACTCATCCAAGATTCAAAGAATGATTTATCAGAACTATTCGAGGTAGTGCTCGAAATGATATTTTCTTGAACGGTTTCTTTTTTGTCAGTTTTTGACTTGTCAATTATTGACACGTTTTCGGTTTGCTTCGTATAGGAATCGATGCTGCTTTTCTTTGTCCGGCATCCGGAAAGAAACAGAACTAGCAATAATGCAGAAAACCAATAAACCAATGCTGTGTATAAAGATTTGTTTTTCATTTTATTAATTGTTATGTTTGAATAAGTGTTTTTATAATATTTTATGAAGTTTAGAGATTGCCGTAAAAAGCAATCTCTTTTTTTTAACCATCTTTTAGTATTATCTATACCTATTTGATACAGCATTATCCTTAATTTTGTTTTAATTTTTCATAAAAAAATTATTCATAATGTGTAAAGAGGTTGTTTTTTGTAAGCGACCTCTTTTTTTTATACTCTTTTTGCTTCCCATTTCTCTGTTGCTTTTTTAAGCGAAACATCATAAGGCTCTCGTTTCCATTTCTTAGCCATTTCTTTATATTTCGATCCGTTGTAGATATAAGCAATCATATGATAATCTTTATCTCTTACAGCCTTTGAAAGCTTTGAATCTGTTAAAATGAATCGAAATAGAGCTAATACCTGCTGATATTCGCCTTTTTTGAAATCATCCCACATTTCGCCTACTGTTTTGTAGCCTAATCGTTCAAAATGAAATCCCATAATTTGCGGTAATCCTATTGACGTGCTTTTCATAGCTGATTCTTTATCAATAGAAAAAGCGTCGTTAAAAGCAATCCATTCTTTACTTTGAACTTCTACACCATTCAAACTCCATTTTCCACTTGGCGCAAAAGGTTCGTGTTTTTTAAACCAACTCGGCTCAAATTGAATTAAAATCTTTCCTGTTTTTGGGTCAAAGCCATAACCTGGTGTTTCGACTTCAATAATCGCCATCATTACTTCAAACGGTAATCGATTTACTTTTGCAAGGTCTTTTACTTGCGATATATGATATTTACTCATTTTCTTGTTTGTTTTTTAAATCTTTTAATTGTTCGATCAACTCTCGATTCTCTTTAATGAAGTTGATTATGTCAACCGGATTGTTTTTAATTGCATATCGGAACTTTTCATCGGCTTTTTCTCTTACCGATTTCCATTCGGTGTAAACCAAAACAATAGCCCCGAAAATGGAAAGCAATGGCAATGGCACAAAATCGAAGTAAACCCACACAGGATTCAACACGTCGATAAACAACATAAAAGCCATAAATGCTAAATATTGTACTGTTTTCTTTGAAGTTTCCCGTAATCCGTAAGAATGTGTTTTAAAAAGACCTAATTCACGGCTTTTTTTTATCCCGAAATACAAATCGATTCCGATTGAAAGAATTACGATTAACCAGGCTATTAAAACAACAGTTAACTGCATTATCAATGCTTCGTAATTCTTATTTAAAATTTCTATAATCATAATATAAGTAGTAGTTTATTTTTAAATATTCTTTGGATTTACAAAAACCGAATTAGGAGAAACGATATCGGCTATTTTAATAATGTCTTTAATCTCATTTGTTGTTGTGCCCTTTCTGTGTCCATAAATATCTTGAGAACTCATCCATTCAATTGTTCCTGTGTAAATAGACCCCGTATTGACATAAGCCATACACAAATGGAATTTACCATCATTAATCAAAGAGGTTAAATTAGAAGTCGTATTAACCAACCCTTTAATAATCACATCATCGTCTACTAATAAACCACAAATAGACATAAATGAATCTTTAAAATCAGAACCAACCAATGGATTTTCAAACTGATTTGTTAAAGCATTATAAACTACTACCTCTAATCCATCAATAGCAAACGAGTCTAACTTTGATATATCTTCGATAAAATCATTATTATTTGTGTCATTAAGATTATATCGCCTTTGTGGCGGAATCGAAGCCACTTTATTATCTACATATGTTTGAGTTGCCGAATCATTTATTTTTTGAGCAATTGTGGTATTTAACTGCAAAACTCCATTAGTACCTATTGTGAAGTGTGAAGCGCTTACTTGTAGATTTGTACTTTTTGTTGTGCCGTTGCCTAGTAATAAGGAGAATGTATAAACATTAGTTGTA
>DERN01000008.1 GCA_002360925.1 Flavobacteriaceae bacterium UBA3339
GAAATGTAAAGGACTTTTTTTGTTTATAATGGTTTTTAAATGAGAATTAGTGAAGTATAAATGATATTCTAATAAAGAGAAAAGAGAGCCTAAAGCTCTCTTCTATTTTAAATCTTTTAATAAATCAAAGACTAAATTACTTTCGTAACCTTTTCGCATAAGGAAATCAATCCACTTACGTTTTTTCTTTTGGTTAATGCTATCCCATTTCTATCTCGGCTAACGAATAAAAGTTGCTTAAATAGTCGGATTCGATTTCGTTTAAGGCAGTTTTTATATTGTAACTCGAAATATCTCTGAATTTTAATTCCTGTTCAATTCTTTGTTTTCCCAAATATTTAAATTTATGTTTTCCGCGAGCAAAACTTTTAGCAAACCGTTCTAAGATATGTTAATAAAAGTTACTTCATCTTCATCGTTACTTTTTCAATTTGTTCTGAAAGGTTGCTCATCCAGATTAATTGATCGATGATTAATTGAGATTCTTCTAGTTTTTGAATTTTTTGTTGTTCATCGATATCCATTGAGTCAACTTCTTCTCGGCGGATAGATTTTAAAAGTGTTATACTTACATGAAAATCATCTTCTATATCGTAAATCTCTGTTTCATAATTAAGATGATTCAATGATTTGTCGAGATTGTTTTTAATATAATCCATTACTAATTTAAACGCATTAGAAGCTTCGGTTGTTTTATGATGTTGAATATAAGTTCCAATACTTGCTGCGGAAGAAACCAATGTTTGACTTAAAATTGCCAATTCATATAATTCAACTCGGTTTTGTTGTTTTCGTTTTGGTTCTTGAATCATTCTTTGGAAACTCGACATTAAATTTCCTACTTCAATAAATGCATTTTTCCTAGCTAATTTATACGAAGTCGAAGGTTCTCCTTTTATAATATAATAATGTTTCACTTCGTTAATATAATTCTTTGTAGCTTTTAACGAGTTTTCTAAATGAATGTTTAAAGAATATAATTCCCAAGTTGGCCATAAAAATAAAGTAGCTAAAAACGCTAAAATTGCTCCAACTCCTGTATCTAAAATTCGATAAATTAAATGAGATTCGGCAGTTCCTGTCAAAATTCCATAAACCATTATCACATAAAAAGTAACGAATGCAACACCTGTTTTATAATCAGTATTTGTTAACCAATATCCTAAAAGCATTGAAATAGTGGTTAAAATAGTTAAAACAATATCGTTGTCGATCAATATTAAAGTAATGACACCTAAAACGCCACCAATTACAGTTCCGATAACTCTGTGTTTTGACCTTTGCTTTGTAAGACCATAACCTGGGCGCATAATTACGACGATTGTTAATAAAATCCAATAAGCGTTTTCGAAATTTAAAATTGTTCCGATTACAAGTCCGGAAAACATAGTTAAAGTAACTCGTAAAGCATATCTAAAAGTAGTCGATTTAAAATTTAAATGTTCTACAAAAGTTTTTAAACGATAATGCTCGGGCGTAAAAAACTTTTCTAAATCGCGATATTTTCCACGCAATTCATCAGCATTTACACGTTCTTTATAAATACGTTCTAGTCCTTTGATTTTTTCGACCTGTTTATTCGCATAAAAAATCAGATTATTTACATGAACAACATGTTCGTCGAAAACCGAAATATTTCTAGATTGAATGTTTTCATCAATCCTACTTTTTAACTGTTTTAATTCGTTTGTTAAACTATAAGGCGAATGGTATTTTTTGTTTGTTTTAATATGATAAGCCAAACTTTCTAACGTTTTCCCAAAATGTTCAGCTAAAATTCTATAATCTTCTAAAATCGATTCATCTTCATCAAAAAACTCGAAAAACTCTTTGTGATCAAACACATTTGCCATTGCTAATTCTAAGATTTCGACCAAAGAAGTCAGCGCAACTAAAAGCTTTCTGTTGTTGTTTGAGTTGAGTGTTCGAGCTTTATTGTAAACCAAATACTCTCTAATATGTTCGTGAAGTTCGTTGATTCGAATTTGCTTTTCGAGCAACTTTCGATTGATTTCTTCTCGATTTGCATCTTTCTTCCAATACTTAGATCTAAGCTTTAAATAATCACTTGTAATATCTATACATTCAGCAACTTCAAGATTAATATACCGATTTGGTTTTATCAGATAAAAAAGAACCGAAATAAAAGTATAAATCAATCCACCACATAATAAATAAAGGCTGTTCGATACTAAAATTTCAGGTTTATCATGATGAATAAACGACAAACTAATTGTTAAAAGTAGCGTGAACGACAATAAATTAGCTCTATGTCCGTAAAGCGAAATAAATGCCGATAAAAAAACGAGCGCACAAAAAATAATCGAAAAAAGAAAAAAATGTGGATACGTAAATGTAAGTACAAACGAAATTGCCGGAATTAGGAATGAAACCAGCAAAAGACCGATTATTTTATGTTTAAAATTACTCGAAATATCAATCGGCGCACAAAGCATTGCTCCTAAAGTTACTGTAAATGCAGCAGAAAAATCGCCTACATTATAAAAAATGAAAAACGAAAGAATCGCCGTAAACGTAATTTTTACAGCGTTATAAAATTGATTATCACCTAACTTTAAGATTAATTTATCGAACATTTTCTAAATTTCATTTAACAATAAAAGCCCACGCAAAGTTCCATAAATATAAATTATTTAGTAACATTTTATACTATGATTTCGTAACTTTGTAGATATTTTTAAACAAGTAGCAATGATTTTACCTATTGTAGGATATGGAGATCCTGTTTTACGCAAAGAATGTGAGGAAATTACTCCTGAATATCCGCAATTAAAAGAGCTTTTAAGCAATATGTTCGAAACCATGAAACACGCTTACGGCGTTGGTTTGGCAGCACCGCAAATTGGTTTGCCGATTCGTTTGTTTGTGGTTGATACCAATCCTTTCAGTGAAGATGAAGATTTATCGGAAGAAGAACGTAATTTTTTAGCCACTTTTAGCAGAGCATTTATTAATGCAAAGATCATTAAAGAAGAAGGAGAAGAATGGGCTTTTAACGAAGGTTGTTTAAGTATTCCGGGCGTTCGTGAAGATGTTTATCGCAAACCGAATATTACTATCGAATATTATGATGAAAACTTCGAAAAAAGAACCGAAAAGTTTTCAGGATATGCAGCACGCGTTATTCAACACGAATACGATCATATTGAAGGAATTCTGTTTACAGACAAAATTTCGTCTTTAAAAAAGAAACTGAACGCAAAACGCTTACAGAATATAATGGAAGGAAAAGTTTTTCCTGATTACAAAATGAAATTTATTAATAAAAAAGGTAGATAATTTTGGATATTAAATTCAAATTATGATATTTGTGACCTCGTAAAAAAAGTAAACAATGAGCGTAGAGAAAGTTTTAGCTATATCTGGTAAACCAGGATTATACGAATTAAAGATTCAAACAAGATCAGGATTTATTGCAGAATCATTAATCGACGGAAAAAGATTAACTGTTGGTTTACGTAGCAATGTAAGTTTATTATCAGAAATTTCTATTTATACAGAAACAGGTGAAGTTAAATTATTCGAAGTTTTTGCCAAAATCGCAAACAAAGAAAATAACGGACCTGCATTAGATCACAAAGCATCAAACGATGAATTGTTAGCTTATTTCGGAGAAATCATTCCAGATTTCGATCGTGATCGCGTATATGTTTCAGACATTAAAAAAGTTTTAAGCTGGTATAACATTTTACAAGCTGCAAATTATGTAATGACTGCAAATGCTTCGGAAGTTACTACAACAGGAACTGTAACAATCGATAATTCTACTTCAGAAGCGGTTGATGCTGAAGTTGTAGAAGATGACAAACCGAAAGCAAAACGCACAAGAAAAAAGAAAACAGAAGACGAAGAATAATTTCTAAATCCAGCCTTGTGCTGGATTTTTTATTACACAAATATGAGCAAAAGAACCGAACAATTAAAAGCCTTTGAACGTTTGTTGGATATTATGGACGAATTACGAGAAAAATGTCCGTGGGATCAAAAACAAACCTTTCAATCATTAAAGCATTTAACAATAGAAGAAGTTTACGAGCTAAATGATGCAATTTCAGAAAACAATACAAACGAAATTAAAAAAGAATTAGGCGATTTATTGCTTCATATTGTGTTTTATGCAAAAATAGGAAGCGAAGATCAATCGTTTGATATTGCCGATGTTTGTCATTCAATTTCCGAAAAATTGATTTCGCGTCATCCGCATATTTACGGGAACGTAGAAGCAAATGACGAACAAGCCGTAAAAGAAAATTGGGAAAAATTAAAGCTTAAAGAAGGTAATAAATCGGTTTTAAGCGGAGTTCCCAAAAGTTTACCAGCAGTTGTAAAAGCATTTCGAATTCAGGATAAAGTAAAAGGCGTTGGTTTTGATTGGGATAATAAAGAAGATGTTTGGAATAAAGTAGAAGAAGAACTTGCTGAATTTAAGTTTGAAGTTGAAGCGAATAACAAAGAAAATCAAGAACAGGAATTTGGTGATGTTTTATTTGCTTTAATAAATTACGCTCGTTTTTGCGATATAAATCCGGAAGAAGCTTTAAATAAAACTAACAATAAATTCATTCGTCGTTTCACTAAAATGGAAGATTTTATAAAAGAAGATCAAAAAGTTTTAGGAAGCATGACTTTAAACGAACTAGATTTCTATTGGAATAAAGTTAAAAGTTTTGAAAGAAAATAATTCTTTTGGTATTTTTATATCAAAAAGAAAGATATGAAAGATTTTATTAGAGCCTTATTGGCAGGTTGGGGAGCTAAAAAAGCAGGATGTGGCTGTTTTGGAACTGTTATTGTATTTATAATTTTATATTGGCTTTTAGGATATGTTTTATAACTATAAATACATTCAATTATCAAAAGATATTAAAAATTATTGACCATATATTATTAATACATTTTCCCTTATATTTGAGTATAATTCCGAGAAGATAAAATGAAAAAAATAATCTTATTATTTTTAATAATATGTTCTGTGCAAGTAAAAGGTCAGGTATATGATTGGGAGAAGTATGCCGATTCTTTACGAACAAATGTTTTGGACGATGGAGAAATTGAGAAAGAATTTTTGTTACCCGAAATGCACATTAATTTTTCGAAAGAAGAATTAGAACGTATTAAAATACAAAATGTACTACAACGAAGAATTCTTCGGGTGTACAATTATGCCGTTATGACAAGTGATAATTTAGTTGTATTAAATCAGAATATGGCTAAAATGGAATCTAAATCTCAAAAGAAAAAGTATTTAAAACGATCTGAAAAGTATTTAAAAGAACAATTCGAAGATCGTTTAAAAAAGTTATCTCGTAAAGATGGTCAGATTTTAGTTAAATTGATCAATCGTCAAACCAATAAAACAACATTTGAATTAGTTAAAGATTTAAAAAGTGGATGGAGTGCTTTTTGGAGTAATCAAACGGCTAAATTGTTCGATATTAATCTAAAAACGTCTTATAATCCAAGCGATGTTTTAGAAGATTTTTATATTGAAATGTTATTGAATGACTTAGGAAGGCAAGGAAGAATCGATTATAGACCTGCTGCCAGAGATTTAAAAATGGAGCAAGTAAAAACTAACTGGAAAAATAAATTAGGCGATAGCGGATACTATCCCGATGTAGAATAACCAAACATTTTTGGTATATTTGTACTAATTATTTATTTATGGAACAATTCATCGTATCGGCTCGTAAATACCGTCCGCAAACCTTTAAAGATGTTGTGGGGCAGCAAGCTATTACCAATACATTAATCAACGCCATAGAAAACAATCATTTAGCGCAAGCTTTGTTGTTTACAGGTCCAAGAGGAGTTGGGAAAACGACTTGTGCCCGTATTTTGGCGCGAAAAATTAATCAGGAAGGTTACGATGATCCAAATGAAGATTTTGCATTTAATGTGTTTGAATTAGATGCGGCTTCGAATAATTCTGTTGATGATATTCGAAATTTGATCGATCAAGTTCGAATCCCGCCACAAACAGGAAAATACAAAGTATATATTATAGACGAGGTTCACATGCTTTCTCAAGCAGCTTTTAATGCCTTTTTAAAAACGTTGGAAGAACCACCTCGTCATGCGATTTTTATTTTAGCTACAACCGAAAAACATAAAATTATTCCTACAATTTTGTCTCGTTGTCAGATATTCGATTTTAAGCGAATTACGATCAACGATGCAAAAGAACATTTAAAATTAGTTGCGCAAAGTCAAGGAATTTCATTTGAAGAAGATGCTTTACAAATAATTGCACAAAAAGCAGACGGAGCAATGCGCGATGCGTTGTCGATTTTCGATCGAGTTGTTTCTTATTGTGGAAACAATCTTACGCGCCAAGCTGTTGCCGAAAACTTAAATGTTCTTGATTTTGAATATTATTTACGTGTAACCGATTTAATTATTACAAACGACATTCCGGGATTGTTGATTTCGTATAACGATATTTTAGCAAAAGGTTTCGACGGACAACACTTTGTAATGGGCTTGGCAACACATTTTAGAAACTTGTTGGTTTGTAAAAATCCGCAAACATTATCTTTGTTAGATGTAAGTGATGAAAATAAAAACTTGTTTTACGTTCAATCTAAAAAAGTAGATCAAACAATATTAGTAGAAGGTATTAATATTGCTAACGAATGTGATTTAAAATATAAAACGTCGCAAAATCAACGTTTATTGGTCGAGTTGTGTTTAATGCAGTTGGCAACTTTAACTCATCCTGAAAAAAAAAAAATAAGTCACAATTAATTCCTGCTATTTTCTTCAAAAAGATAAAACAAGAAATTGTAAAACAAGAAATAAAAGTTGACGAAACAATTCAAAATAATGAAATTCCGACTGAATCTAAAACTGAAGAATCCAATCAAGTAGAACAAACAAAAGCTCCACAAGAATCTTCTTCAGGAGTTTCAGCACTTTCATTAAAAAGCATTCGCAAAAAACGCGAATTAGAATCAACAATTAGTCACAAACAAATAAACCCAGAAGATTTACCAAAAGACGAATATACTTTTGAAGAATTAAAAGAACATTGGGATTTTTGTGCACAGCAATTCTACAAAACAGGACGAATGTTAATGTCGTCGACAATGAATATGGCACAGCTTACATTAAATGAAGATGAGCTGATTGTTGAGTTTCCAAATACAGGAAGTAAGTTAAGTTTTGAAGAAAACTTATATGATTTAGTTTCTTTTATTCATCGAAAATTAAACAATTATCATCTTAAAATCGAGGTAAAAGTTAATGAAACGGTCGAAGTAAAAAAAGCTTATACAATAGATGATAAGCTTAATTATTTAAAAGAATTAAATCCTGTTTTAGATAATTTAATCAAAACATTCGATTTAGATATAAAACCATAAAAAGAAGACGTTTAGTCTTCTTTTTGTTTATCATCAATTTCTAATTTTAATAAAATTTTTGCCACATCGTTTTCTGCAAAAGCTAAATTTCCGGCAACAAAAACTCCTTTATCACCATTAATTTTATTCGAAATTCCGTAAACGGTTGCTTCATCATCCGGATTCGACATTCCTTCGTATCTATAAATTTCTTCAATACTAAACTCGGCAGCTCTTTTCAAAATTCGATCTTCTTCCACATTATAATCAATCGTATAACCTTTGGCTTCTAATTCTTTCAACGCTTTTTCAACGGTAGCGTAATGATACATTTTTTTCATGATTTTTATTTTCAATTTACAAAAAAGGAAGAGTAAAAGTGTTATTTAAAGCTTAAAATTCAAAATAGTCATTATTGTTTGTATTTTTGTAGAAACTTAGTTTTTATGATATCAATAGGTACTTTCAATACATTAAAAATCGCGCGCAGAACCAATGTAGGTTTATTTCTTACAGACGGAAATCAAGATGTTCTTTTACCGAAAAAGTATATTCCTAAAATTTCTGAAATAGGAGATGAGCTGGAAGTTTTCGTTTATTTAGATCACGAAGAGCGTCCGGTTGCCACAACTTTAGAACCTAAAATTTATTTGAATGAATTCTCTTTACTGAAAGTGAATTACGTTAACGATTTTGGCGCTTTTATGGATTGGGGATTAGAAAAGGATTTGTTTGTTCCGTTTAGAGAACAAGCGCGCAAAATGAGTGAAGGAAATTACTATATTGTATATATGTATATGGACGAAAAGACGAATCGCTTGGTTGGATCTTCGAAATTAAATCAGTTTTTAGATAATAAGAATTTGACCGTTTCGGAAGGAGAAGAAGTTGATTTGATCGTTTCGCACATAACCGATGCCGGAATTAATGTAATTATTAATGAAAAGCATAAAGGATTGATGTACAAAAATGAAGTTTTCGAGGATTTAAGAACGGGAGATCGAATTATTGGATACATCAAAAATATTCGTCCTGATGGAAAAATAGACGTTTCGCGTCATAAATTAGGTTTCGAAAAGGTTTCGGATAATGCGACTAAAATTCTGGAAGAATTGAACTATAATAACGGTTTTTTAGGGTTGAATGATAAAAGTCATCCAGACGAAATTAAAACCGTTTTAGGAATGAGTAAAAAAACATTTAAGCAAACAATTGGAGTTTTATATAAGGAACGTAAAATTTTAATTGAAGAGAACGGAATTCGTTCGGTTTAAATGTTAATTTTTTGATAAAATAATTTTAATTCTGTATATTTAATACGCTAACAATTAAATATACAGAATTATGAAAAAGACTTTACTTTTAGTTTTTTGTGTAACCTCTTTGCTTGCGTGCAACAGTAAAACAGATTGTTCTGATTTATCGGGAACTTATACCACTTTCGAAGAAGCCCGTAAAGATATAACCAAAGCTAATTATCCTGTAAAGCACATTCAATCAACTCCGGAAAGTTCTTGGATTAAACGAATTGAATTTTACAGTTGTAATGGAAAAGAAGGATATTTAGTTATTTATACAACCCGAGCTGAAGAATATATTCATGAACATGTTCCGATTGCGATTTGGGAAGAGTTTTCAAAATCTACATCAAAAGGATCTTATTATAACACCAATTTGGTCAATCGATATGTTTTCGAAATAAAGCCACAAGCATAAATTGGTATATAACTTGTATGTATTATTGCGCGAAATCTTTCAAAAGATATGGTAATCATTGATTATTAATTTAAATTTACGCGATAATATATACAAATGAAAAAATACCTTTATATAATTCTGGCTTGTTTATTTTTTGGAAATGCGAATGTTCAAGCACAAATCGACGATACCAATATGGACGAATTGGTTATCGACAAACTTTCACGTGCGAATATCATCGAAATTATTAAGAAAGTACGCAACCAGATGTATAATAATTATGCTTCTAACAATTATAAATATTTTGTTTCGCATCAAGCAACAATTAATGATACAGCACAATTATTAAAAACCGATTTAATGTACGATGTTTCGATTAATCTTAAAAACAAGAAAATAAACAAAAGCCTTGTAAAAGATTCTAAGAATAAAGTAGCAATGGATTCGGTGTTTTTTAATCGTTATTCGGGAAATGATTCGCCTATGTATTGGCTTACCGAAATTGTGATTCGAAAATATGTAAACGTTCCGGAACTCGATTTTTTTAATAATTTTAAAGATTATATGTTTGAGCGAAAGCTAAAAAACGGATTATATACGATTGAGTTTTATTCGGAACATTTTTATGAAGGATATTTTCAGTACGATAAGAACTTTAATCTTAAAAAAATGGAGTTCGAGTTGTTAAAACCATATCCGATAGATCACAGCCAGTCGAGAAACGGAAAGTTTATGTTTGAAAAGAATTGGATTTATAAACGTGAAAAAGTTTCCATAACATTTAATACAAATAACGAAGGAAAAAACGTTGTTGATGAATTAAAAGCGTACGAAGAAATTGAAGATTATAATTTTACACGATTTAATTCTTTAGGCGAAGTTTTAATAAAAGATATAGATTTAGATTTTAAATCGAATTTGATTTTTAAGAAGATGTAAAAAAAATCCAGAGTTTTAATAAACTCTGGATTTTTAGTATTATGAATAAACCTATCTTAATTCAGCTTCAAACTCATTTTGTAATTGTGTCTGAATTTTCGACATAATTTTTTCAATCTGAGTATCGGTTAGTGTTTTATCTTTGTCTTGCAATTTCATGCTAATTGCGTACGATTTTGTTCCTTCAGGTAATTTATCACCTTGGTAAACATCAAATAACGAAACGTCTAAAATCAAGTTTTTATCAACTAATTTAACTGTTTTGTAAATATCGGCAAACGAAACTTCGTTTTTAATAAGTAAAGCTAAGTCACGTTTTACAACAGGATGTTTTGGGATTTCGGCAAATTTAATTTTGCTCGAAATTACATTTAAAACAGCACTCCAATTAAAATCAGCAAAATAAACTTCTTGTTTAATATCGAAGTTTTTCAAGATTGATTTTCGAACAGTTCCAAATTCTACAATTTTTCTATCACCTAAGAAATACGAAATACCTTCAGCAAAAATTGCACTTTCGTTTGGTTGTGTTGTAATTTTTTTAATTCCTAAACGATCTAACAAAGCGTCGATATATCCTTTAAAAAGGAAAAAATCAATTGCATTTGTAGGTGAATTCCAGTTTGTTGGCATTACGTTTCCGGTTGCCCATAAACTAAAATGTTTGTATTCTTCAAATCCGTTTAAGGTTTTAGCGTACGATTTTCCGAATTCAAAATATTTTAAATCCGATTTCTTTCTGTTTAAGTTGTATGAAATAGATTCTAATCCGCCAAATAATAATGTTTGACGCATAATAGATAAATCGTTACTTAATGGATTTAAAATATGTACTTGTTTGTTTGGGTTCAAATCATCAACCAATTCAGAATATTCAGAAGTTGTAAGCGAATTCGCCATGATTTCATAAAACCCTTGACTTACCAACTGATTTGCTACAATATTTTGAACTTTATGATCGTCGGTTTTAGAACTATTTGCAACAGTTGCATTGATTTTAGAACCTGTTTTGATGTTGTTAAAACCGTAAACACGTAAAATTTCTTCAATAACATCGATTTCTCTTTGAACATCAACACGATAAGGCGGAATCGAAAGACCTAATCCTTTATCTGTGATATTTGTAACTTTAATATCTAGTGAAACTAGGATTTTTTTGATGACATCATGAGGAATTTCTTCTCCTAAAATCTTTTTTACATTGTTATAATTTAAGAAAACAGCAAAATCTTCTACTTTCTTAGGATATAAATCGGTGATATCAGATGTGATTTCTCCGTCAGAAATTTCACAAATTAAAATAGCAGCATGTTTTAAAGCATAGCTGGTAATATTTGGATCGATTCCACGTTCAAAACGGAACGAAGCATCTGTAGAAATTCCGTGTCTTTTAGCTGTTTTACGAATGCTAACCGGATTAAAATAAGCACTTTCTAAAAAGATAGAAGTTGTATTTTCGGTAACGCCCGAATGTTGTCCGCCAAGAACTCCTGCCAAACACAACGGTTGGTTTTCATCGCAAATAACAATATCTTCTTCGTGTAAAGTACGCTCAACTCCGTCTAACGTTACAAATTTAGAACCTGCCGTAGCATTTTTTACAATTACTTTACTTCCTTTCATTCTCGAAGAATCGAAAGCGTGTAAAGGTTGCCCTAATTCGTGTAAAACATAATTTGTTGCATCCACAATATTATTTTTAGGAGTAATTCCAATCGCTTTTAAACGATTTTGTAACCATTCAGGCGAAGGTTTTACTTCAATTCCTGAAATAGTAACACCACAATAATGAGGAGCTAACTTAGAATCTTCTACTAAAATATCGTATTTTAAAGTGCGTTTTTCAACTTTGAATTTACTTACACTTGGTGTAATTAATTCGGAATAGGTGTTTTGCGGACGACTTTGAATTAAACCTGCTCTTAAATCGCGTGCAACTCCCCAATGACTCATAGCGTCAGCTCTGTTTGGAGTTAACCCAATTTCTAAAACAGAATCAGAATAGATTTCAAACACTTCAGAAGCTGGAGTTCCTGGTTCTAATTTTTCGTCTAAAACTAAAATTCCGTCATGACCTTCGCCTAAACCTAATTCGTCTTCGGCACAAATCATTCCGTAGCTTTCTTCGCCGCGAATTTTACCTTTTTTAATAACGAATTCGTTTCCTTCTTTATCATATAAAATGGTTCCGATGGTTGCAACAGGAACTTTTTGTCCTGCGGCTACATTGGGCGCTCCGCAAACAATTTGAACAGGAGCTTCGCCATTTCCTAAATCAACTTTTGTAATTCGAAGTTTATCTGCATTTGGATGTTGTTCGCACGAAATTACATGACCTACAACAACACCTTTTAAACCACCTTTTAAACTTTCAAATGATTCAATACCTTCAACTTCTAGTCCTAAATCGGTTAAAATTTCGGCTGTTTCTTCTGGATTTGTGTCTAACTTGATAAATTGTTTTAACCAGTTATATGATATTTGCATTGGTTTGTTTTTTAAAGCACAAATATACGGATTGCCGTACGTTTGATGAAATTATTTGATTTTAATTTAAGATAAAAATTTTTCTCTTATTTCGGGAGAAGGGATCGGACATTCGTCTTTTTTCCCGAACCATTTATATCTATTTTTAGCGAAATTATTATATGCGATATCCCGAAGTTTTTTCGGAATTATTTTACCAATTTGCAACAAAGGATAGAATCCGTTTAATTGTTTTACAATGTGTAAAACCGCATCACTTTCGGTATAATAAGCGTAACCTGGCTGATATAAAACAATAGAATCGGTTGTTTTATTTATTCCCAAATACTGTAAAATTTCGTGACCTAATGTTGATTGAAGCGAAGCAAAAACAAAACGATTTTTAGTATCGGCTTTAATGATTTTTTGAACCGTATCATCGCAAAAATTACAAACTCCATCAAATAGAATTAACTGTTTATTTGTCGGTATTTTTTCAATTACACTCATGTTTTTACTTTTTACGTTCAACCATTTCTAATTGTTCTAAAGCTACTTTCGATGTAAAAAAGCCGTAATTAACCGTTGCTTTGTTTTTTTCGATTACATCAATAACGCCCACCGCTTTTCCTTCAATCATTCGAACTCGATCACCTACTTTTAAAACAAAATTAGTTTTATTAGCTTGCTGTATTTGCTGTTCTTTTTGTTTTTTCTCTTTCTTTTCGGTGCGAATTTTTTCTAATTTTTGTTCAACTTCTTCCTTAATTTTCTGTTCTTGAACTTCTTTTTGTTTCTTTTCTTTTATCGAAATTTTCTTGCGTTTTGAATTTTCAATTTCGACTGTTTTCAACAATTCTCCAATCAATACTTTTTTATCTCGATTGTTGAAATATTTTTCCGACAAATCATCAAATCGCTGTCCTAAATAAATTAAACGTTGATTTGCATCGTATAGTTCTTGATAACGTTCTAATTTATCCTGAATTTTCGTGTTGATATTCGACAATTTGGTACTTTCTTCACGAGCACGTTTTTCTTCTTCTTTTAGATTTTCGGACGTTTTTTCTAAACGAGAACGTTCCTTTTGAAGATTTGCAATCGTTTTATCGAATCGAACTTTATCTGTTTCGACTTTCTTTTTAGCACGATTAATCAATCCGTACGGAATTCCGTTTTTCTGCGCAACTTCAAACGTAAACGAACTTCCAGCCTGTCCTAAACTCAATTTATACATAGGTTCTAACGATTTTTCGTCGAACAACATATTGGCGTTTGTAGCATTTGGCAACTCATTTGCCAGAATTTTTAAGTTGGTGTAATGCGTTGTGATAATCCCGAAGGCTTCACGATCGTAAAACTCTTCCAAGAAAACTTCAGCCAATGCACCACCTAATTCTGGATCAGAACCAGTTCCGAATTCATCAATTAAAAACAAGGTTTTATCATTACATTTTTTAAGAAAGTAATTCATGTTTTTTAATCGATAACTATACGTACTCAAATGATTTTCGATCGATTGATTGTCGCCAATATCGGTTAAAATACGATCGAATAAAAAAGTTTCGCTACGTTCGTGAACAGGAATCAACATACCGCTTTGTAACATTAATTGTAATAAACCGATGGTTTTTAAAGTGATAGATTTTCCGCCTGCGTTTGGTCCCGAAATTACAATAATGCGTTCTTCGTTTGTTAATTTTATAGTTTGCGGATACGTTTGTTTTCCTTTTAATTTATTGCTTAAAAATAAAATAGGATGAAAGGCATCGCGAAAATACAAGCGCTTTTCGTTGGTTATATTGGGTAAAATTCCATTTATTTTATCGGCATATTTTGCTTTTGCCGAAACGATATCAATATGCGCCAAAAGCTCTTGAAAAATAATTAAATCTTCGTGAAACGGACGAATATCGTTTGTTAACATTTTTAAAATACGCATAATTTCTTCGCGTTCTTCGTATTCTAAATTACTTAATTCGCGCGAAAATCGAAACGTACTTTCGGGTTCAATATAAACAATACTTCCTGTTTTTGACTGACCTAAAACCGAACCTTTCACTTTGCGTCTATGCATTGCCAAAACAGCTAAAACGCGACGATTTTCTACAATCGATTCTTTAATATCGTCTAAATATCCGGCAGAATTATATTGCTGTAAAGCAACACCAAAACTTTGATTTATTTTTCCGCGAACAATCTGAATATTTTGTCGAATTGCCTTTAAATCAATCGATGCAGTATCTTTTATTTCGCCATATTTATCTAAAACCTGTTCGATTTTTTGAAGAATAATTTTATTAGGTTCTGTAATCGTGGTACTTTGATAAAGTGCGTTGTAATATTCTTGAAATTTCTTTAAAAACAAAATCATTTCGTTTGTAGTATTCACTAACGAAGCAATTTTTTTAAATCCCGAAGCTTCTAAAAAACTATCTTCAATGCGCAACATTTTTAATTCGTTCGAAATAGGATCAAAATAATGACTTGGAATGGCATTTTGGTTACTAAACGACGAAACATATTCGGACGTTTGCTTTAATTCTGCCAGCAAAAAATCCTTATTTGTAAAAGGTTGTATGCGTAAAGCGTGATCTTTACCCAAATCGGTTGTGCACAAATCACTGATTTGTTCCAATATCGTGTTGAATTCTAAATCTTGTAAGGTTTTGTTAGAAATCGATTTCATTTATAAATAGCTATCAAAACATCAAAGTTACAAACAAAATATTATTTAACGGAATAAGTATTAAATTTGAAGTTCAAAACACAAGGAAATGAACAGCTGGAAAGAATTTATTGCTGCGGAAGCTTCTAAGGATTATTATATACAATTAAAGGAAATAATTGATCGTGAATATGAAAACGAATTGATTTATCCGCCAAAAGATCATATTTTTAATGCTTTTAAATATTGCCCGCTCGATAAAGCGAAAGTCGTAATTTTAGGACAAGATCCGTATCATGGAGCAGGGCAGGCGCATGGTTTAAGTTTTTCGGTTAATAAAGGAATTCCGTTGCCACCTTCGTTGCGAAACATTTATGTTGAATTACAAAACGATGTTGGGTTTGTAAATCCTATGCATGGCGATTTAACAGATTGGGCTCGACAAGGCGTTTTGTTATTAAATGATGTTTTAACGGTAAAAGCCGGAAAAGCTGCGAGTCATCAAAAATTAGGTTGGGAGCAATTTACCGAACATGCTATTTCGTTTTTATCAGAACGAAAAGAAGGTTTGGTTTTTATATTGTGGGGAAATCACGCATTTAAAAAAGGGAAAAATATAGATCGATCGAAACATTTGGTTTTAACAAGCGGACATCCATCGCCGATGAGCGCCAATCAAGGAAAGTGGTTTGGGAATCGTCATTTTTCTTCAGCAAATAATTATCTAATTCAAAACGGAAAAACGCCAATTAATTGGCAGTTATAAAATATATTTGAAGACTTAATAAAAATTCCCAATCTTAATTGGGAATTTTTATTAATATATAAGTTACAAGTTATATTTCAGAGAAAAAATAATATATCTAGGCTGAACTTGATATTGAGAAGTTGAAATACTGAATTGAGAAAAATAATCTGAATTTAAAGTGGTTGTGTTTAAAATATTGGTTGCAGATATACGGTATTCCCATTTAGAATCTTTCTTTTGATAAGCTAAGCTAGCGTTTAGAAAATCATAATCGTTTTTGACCGTTTTTGATTTGTTATAGTAATTGTTCAACGTATAATCGGCAGTTAAAGAGAATCCTTCTAAAAAGTAATAATCTAAATTCAGTTTTGGACTTGAAGTATAATAGGTTTCTTCGGGATAATCATTGATCGAAATACTATAACTTAATTCTAAATTCGGAATGTCATCAAAAGTTGTTCGGATTCCGGCTGAATATCGCTGCGAAAAAGAATCTCTAGAAGTTGCTGTTACATTGCTTGTTGCTGGATTTATTTGCATAATGTTATTTTCTGACCAACGTAAATCAATATTAGCTTTTGCTTTATAATATCTGGCAAAAGTTCTTCCATATCCAACATTTCCTCCTAAAGACTGATCTGCAAAATTAGAGTTAAAAGGAGTTGAAGTTACATTTATTCCGTTATATGATGCCATTGAATTAATGTTATCGAGCATTCGTGAATAACTAATATTGGCGTAAATATTTTCTTGATTAAACATACTGAAACTGTAAAATGAAAGATTGTGTGTTTGAGAAGTTGAATTTTCTAAATAACGATTTCCATTAAATAAACTACTATATCCCTGAAAAACATAGTTTTCTGCTATTTGAAGTATGTCTGTAAAATTGTTGGTAATTGAAAATCGATAATTTAAAGTTTGGGAACGTTTTATTTGAAATTTTGCATCGAAATTAGGAAGTACTTTTGAGAAATTATTCTTATTTGATGTTCCTAATTGTGTATCGTTCATTGTATAATAATGCAAAGAAACGCCCGGAGTAAAAGTAAATTTACCAGTAATAAACTTATAAAATAAACCAATAAAAGCATCATTAAAAGCATATGTAACACGGTTATTTAACGAAGGATCATTTAAATCATTAATGATTTCATTATCTAATATTTGAAAAATATGTGAGTTAAAATTTTGATAAGAATTAGTGTTCCCAAGTGAAATGTTTAGATTCGATTTCTTTGTTAAGGCATAAAAATAATCAAGCTTTACATCTAATTTACTTGTTTTTAAAAAACGTTCTTGATTCATGTTTTGTCTTAGTTGTCCATCTATATAACCTGTTAAATCGAAAGGTTTTTGCGCTAAATTTGCGTGGTAAAAAGGATCTTCGTCTTGATATAAATGTTGCGCCTCGAAAGCAAAAACATGTTTATCGTTTGGAGCATAAAATAGAGCTGCATTTTGAGTAAACGAAACAGGATCTTGTTTTTTAAATGTTGAAATATTTTGACTTTGAATAGTATTTGGACTTACTTGAGTTAGCAAATCATAATTTTCTGTTTGTTGTGATTTCTTAAAAAACAGATCATAATCAAACGTTACCTTTTTATTTGGTTTATAATTCGAACTTAATTTAAGCATTGCCATTTCTGATTTGTTTTTACTATTTGTGTCCGATTCCTGTGTAGTTATAACCTCTCCCGTTTCTGTATTAAGAATTTGATTTTTACTCCATGTATCCATAGCGGTTTTATTATCAGAAATGATTCCGAAACCACTTATTCTCCATTTTTCTGTTGGATTATAACTAAAGTTTGCCGCACCAAAACGATTAGTAATTTCTTTTGCTCTGTTATTTGGTATTAATGAAATTCCCAAATCGTTAGTAGAAACATTGAAGTTTGATCCGCCTTTTTGTGAAATGTTTTTTAATCCGCCAGACATTCGGAAATAATCACTAAAAGTCATCGGTTGTTCCCCAATATTATTCAAATTTGTAATAAAATTTAAGCTGTATTTTTTACTGTAATAAAACAATTTGGGATTAACGTTATAACGTGAGTCTTCGTGTGCTACGCCTATTCCTGCGGTAATATCTCCAAACCAAAAGTTCTTTTTGCCTTCTTTTAATTTAATATTCATGGCTAAATTATCTTGATTATTGGTAACAGAACGCAATTGATCGTTTTCGTTATAATTTCGTAAAACTTCAACTTTATCTACCGCATCTGCCGGAATATTGTTTACACCAAGTTTGGTATCTCCATCAAAAAAATCTTTGTCATCGACCATTAATTTAGATATCTTTTTGCCTTCTACTTTTACATTTCCATCGTCATCTACTTCAACACCAGGTAGTTTTTTAAGAACATCGCCTAATTTTCGTTCGGTTCCACTTGTGAATGAATCGGCATTATAAACAATAGTATCTCCTTTGATCGAAACAGGCATTTGATGTACAATTTCGATTTCGTCTAAAAGCGTAACATCATCTGTTAAAACAATAGGCAAAAAAAGGTCTTTATTTTCGGTTTTTACCTCAACCGTTTTAGGACTAAAGCCCAAATAACTTACTTTTAATTGATAATTGGTATTGGGTTTTAGATTAAGCGCATATTGCCCTTTATCTCCTGTAATGCTGTATCCGTCCATTTTATCTAAATTAACATTTACAGCCATAATGTTTGCCATTTCAATAACAGTACCTAAACTATCGGTAACAACGCCTTGAACTTTAATATTTTGAGCATTTAAAAAAACTGTCGTAAAAAGTATGAATATGAGTAAATAGTGTTTCATTTTGGTGTGTATAAAGAGTTAATTTCTAATCGATTGGTGTTCAATTATTACGCCTTCTTTTTTTGTGTCCATTTCTTCAAATCTTTTTTGTGCCATCTCTTCAAATTTTTTTTGAGAAATTGTTTTTCCTTTGAAACGTTTTATAACAATTGGTTTCTTTGGATTTAAAATAATCTCTGAACATAAATAAACCGTATTTGGTGTATGCAATTCTAAAATTAAACCTGGAAGCCCGCCGAATTTTTCAGGACCGTTCGCAATTGGAATTTGAGGCGTATACCAAGCCGTGTAAACAGAATCTCCCGATATTTTTTTATCAATCATTGTAAATAAATTCGTAGAGTTGTTAGTTTTTTGTTGCTCTTCCTCTTTAACGTTTTTCGTTGCTTTATAAGCGGTATAATTTCCGATTTGTTTACTTTCGGTAGATAATTTCCAACCCGAAATATGTAAAGTGTCTTTGATTAAAAATGTTTTATTAAAATAGTCATTCTCTAAAATAGAATAATTTTCTTTTAAATTTTTGTATAATTTTCCTGCCACAATTGAGCTAAATGAAACTGTAATATGACTTGAAGCATTGTTTGGTTGTGCTAATTTTTCTTCTTCGGTATACAGCGATTCCTCTTTGGTAAATTCTAATATAAATGTTTTTTCACTCGCTTTTTTACAGCATCAATAAGATCTTCGGAAATTTTATTAGGGTTCTCTGCTACTTTTTCATCAAACTCTTTAAAACTCTTTTTGGTTTGATACGTTGCTTTTCCGGAGAAATCTTGCGCGGACATTCCCATAGATAAACTAAGGAATATTAATGTAATTTGTTTTTTTACCATAAATAGTGTTTCATTTTGGTGTGTATAAAGGGTTAATTTCTAATAGTTTGAAATCGAAGCGTTTTATTTCCTTCTTTTGTATTCATTTCTTTAAGTCTTTTTTTCATCAAATCATTAAATTCTTTTTGAGAAATTGTTTTTCCTTTGGGACTTTTTACAACAATTGGTTTTTTTGGATTTAAAATAATCTCTGAACATAAATAAACCATATTTGGTGTATGCATTTCTAAAATTAAACCAGGAAGTCCGCCGAATTTATCAGGCCCGTTCGCGATTGGAATTTGAGGTGTATACCAAGCGGTGTAAACAAGATCCTCAGGTGCTTTTTTATCCATCATTGCAAGTAAATCGGTAGATTTATCTGTTTTTTGTTCTTCTTCCTCTTCTGAAAAAGAATGTTTAACTTTAACGGTTTTTGTCGCTTTATAAGCGGTGTAGTTTCCGATTTGTTTACTTTCGGTAGATAATTCCCAACCCGAAACATGTAAAGTATCTTTGATTAAAAATGTTTTATTAAAATAATCGCTCTCTAAAATAGAATAATTTTCTTTTAAATTCTTATATAATTTTCCTGACGAACTTGAGTTAAACGAAATTGTAATATTACTTGAAGTATTGTTTGGTTGTTCTAATTTTTCTTCTTCCGTATACAACGATTCTTCTTTGGTAAATTCAAGAAAAAAAGTCTTTTCGGAACCTTTATTCATAGCTTCTTTTATTTGTTTCAGCATATCATCATTTAATAAGGAGTTTTTATCACTTTTTACTTTTTCATCAAAGTCTTTAAAGCTCATTTTTGTTTGATATGTTGCTTTTCCGGAGAAATCTTGCGCGAATATTCCCATAGATAAACTAAAGAATAATAATGTAATTTGTTTTTTCATAAATTATTTTAATTGACGTTAAAAAAGTGATTTACATTTCTTTTTTTTCGAAAAGTATTTTATAAATATAGAGTAAATATTTTAAATACCTGAATTTTACTTTTTTAGCATATATAGTTTCGCTTTTTATGAATTATTATAATTAATCCCTTGTCCGTTTTTTACATTATTTATTAATTCCTTAAGCATATCGTTAAACTCATTTTGAGTAGTCAGTTTCCCTTTTAGTGGTTTAATTTTAATTGTTTTTTTAGGATTTAAGATGACTTCGGAGCATAAATAAACCTTATTCGGAGTATGTAATTCTAATATCAAGCCAGGAAGTCCACCAAATTTTTCTGGTCCATTCGGAATAGCTATTTCCGGAGTATACCAAGCGTAATAAGTTTGTGGTTTTACATACTTTTCATCAATCATTGCAAGGAAACTGATTGTTTCTTCGTCTTCATTATCTGTTAATAAATTTACAGGAACAACAGTTTTAGAAGCTTTGTAAACGGTATAATTTCCAATTTTTTTACTTTCGTTCAAAAGTGTCCATCCTAAGTTATGTAAAGTATCTTTTATCAATAAGGTTTTTCCTAATAAATCGCTTTCTAAAAGCGAGTAGTTTTCTTTTAAGTTTTTATATAATTTTCCGTCTGTTTCTGAACTATATGAAATAGAAATACTATTATTCGTTGGTTGTTCTAAGCTTATTTCTTCGGTATACAACGATTCTTCTTTTGTAAATTCTAAAAAAAATGTTTTTTCAGAAGCTTTCTGCATCGCTTCGTTGAATTGTTGTACTGATTCAGCAGAAGGGTTTTCTTCTGCCTCAAGTTTTTCAAAACTTTGTTTAGTCAAGTATGTTGCTTTTCCCGAAAATTCTTGAGCAAATGTTGTAATAGCTAAAACAATAGCTAGTAGTGTAAAAAGTTTTTTCATTGTAAAATATGTTATTTTTATGTTTAGCAAAGCAATAAATAGTAGTGTTATCAACCTACTTAACGAAAGTTAACGATTGTTAATGCTCAGTTTTTCAACTATATTGTGCTTATTTTTGACTTATGAAAAAACAAAACAGAATAGTGTTTTTTGTTGGTGTTATTGTTTTAATTACTGTAGCAATACAGTTTTATTGGAATCAAATTCAATACGAAAACAACAAACAACAAGTTGTTAATGAAGTAGAGAATGCTTTAAATAATGCAGTTGATAACTATTATAACGAACTTTCTAAAAAAACATTAATTGCGTATGCTTACGGTTTTAAGAGAGATACGATAAAGAAAATGGATGCTTTCGGAGTTGTTACAGAAGAAATAATTTCTTCGAAAATAGCCGGAATGTACAGCGATACTTTAATAAAAGGAAAACCGAAATTTGATAAAAATTTTGAAGTGCTTTCTAAAAAAATACAGAAAGAAACTTTCGAAACTATAACATATTTAGATCGAATTAACGGAACATTTGACAAAAATAAAGAGATTAAACTTTTTAAAGGAAACGAGCAAATAGATAGTTTAAAAAATTTGGAAGATGCGGTTGTTAAAGCTGTTGCATCATTTCCTTTTGAAAAGATCGATTTTTTAGAACTTAAAAAACAGATAAATAAAGAATTAAATAAAAAAAATATTCGTTTTGATTATTCTTTAATTCAAAAAGATAAAGCAAATAAAACAATTGATTCTTCAGGAGTTTTTGATCATACAAAATTACCGTTTATAGCAATTTCTAAAACTACTTTACTTCCCAATAAAAACACGTTAGAACTATATTATCCCGATGTTTTTTGGGTAACTCTTAAAAAAGGAATAATAGGAATCGTTCTTTCCTTAGTATTGAGCGGAATGGTTGTTTTTAGTTTGTTTTATTTGCTTCACATTATTAGAAAACAAAAGCAACTTTCCGAAATAAAAAACGATTTTATCAGCAATATTACGCACGAGCTAAAAACACCAATTGCCACTGTTACCAGTGCTATTGAAGGAATTCAGAATTTTAATGAAGACAACAATCCTGAAAAAAACAAAAAATACTTAGAAGTTGCTGCACTACAATTAGATAAACTTAAAATTTTGGTCGAAAAGATAATGGAAACTTCGATTATAGAAAGTAAAGACTTAAATCTTGAAAAAGAAAATACCGATTTAATACAATTGATTAAAGATTCAATAGATGAAAATAAATTAAACACCCATAAAAAAATCGAGTTTAATAGTAATGTTGATGAATTTAATTACAAGGTTGATGAATTTCATTTTAAGAATGCTATTTCTAACTTAATAGAAAACGCCGCTAAATATGGCGGAAATAAAATAACTGTTTGTTTTAATTTGATAGAAAATAAAGCTGAGATAGAAATTATCGACAATGGAAGTGAAATCCCAAAAGAACATCAAAAAATGATTTTTGATAAGTTTTATCGAATTCCAAATAAGAACAAACACAACGTTAAAGGTTTCGGAATTGGGTTGCATTATACCCAAAATGTTATCGAAAAGCACAACGGAATTATTGAATTGAAATCAGATAAAAACAAAACGACTTTTAGTATTAAACTGCAATAATTTATGGATAAAATAAAAGTACTTTTGGCAGAAGACGAAGAAACTTTGGCAATGATTGTTAAAGAAAGCCTTGAAACAAGAAATTTTGAGATATCGATTGCTTACAACGGAATTGAAGCTTCTGAACTATATCTTAAAAATGATTTCGATGTTTTGGTTTTAGATATTATGATGCCCGAAAAAGATGGACTTACCTTGGCTAAAGAAATTCGAAAGACCAATAAAAATATTCCCATTATTTTTCTTACTGCCAAATCACAAGTACAAGATGTTGTAGAAGGATTTCAGAGTGGCGCAAATGATTATCTTAAAAAACCTTTTAGCATGGAAGAACTGATTGTAAGGATTCAGGCGCTTGTGGGAAGAGTCCATTCTATTAAAGAGTCAAAGATAGAAACAGTTGGCAAATACACTTTTAATTATACCAAACAAACGCTCGAATTCGAAAATGAAGTATTAAATCTTACACATCGTGAAACAGAACTTTTACATATTCTTCTCAATAATCGAAACGAAATTGTAGAACGCAGTATTATTCTTACCAAAATTTGGGGAAAGGATGATTTTTTTAACGGACGAAGTATGGATGTTTTCATTACAAAACTTCGTAAAAAACTATCACAAGACGAATCTATTCAGCTCATAAATATTAGAGGGAAAGGTTATAAGATGATATTTTAAATTGTTAGTTTAAACTCTGTTTAAAAAGAACAGAGTCATAAAGTTGTATTTCTGCTCATTTTCATTATTCAAATTCATAACTTTGTGAGTAAGTACATTTTTGATTAATAAATCAATAATAGAAAAAACAATATGGCAGGAAATTCTTTTGGAAAAAAATACGTTATTACAACTTACGGCGAATCGCACGGAATGGCAATTGGTGGAATTATCGATGGTTGTCCATCTAATTTTGAGTTGGATCTTGAAGCAATTCAAAACGAATTAAATCGACGTAAACCTGGACAATCTAAATTAGTAACACAACGAAAAGAAAGCGACGAAGTTGTTTTTTTATCGGGGATTTTTGAAGGTAAAACATTAGGAACTCCTATTGCATTTCAAATTTTAAATACAAATTCAAAATCGAACGATTACGATTTACTAAAAGATTCGTTTAGACCAAGTCATGCCGATTATGTGTATCAACAAAAATATCAACACAGAGATTATCGAGGTGGCGGAAGAAGCTCGGCTCGTGAGACCGTTGCTCGAGTTGTAGCCGGAGCTATTGCAAAACAGATTATAAATCCAGTCGAAATTCAAGCGTATGTTTCATCTGTAGGAACTATTTGTACATCGAAAAAATACACCGAATTAGATTTATCATTAACCGAATCGAATGCTGTTCGTTGTCCTGATTTAGAAACAGCTGCTAAAATGGAACAATTGATTTTAGATACCAAAAAGAAAGGTGATACCGTTGGCGGAATCATAACTTGTGTTATTAAGAATGTTCCGATTGGTTTAGGTGAGCCTGTTTTTGATCGATTAGAAGCCGAATTGGCTAAAGCAATGCTTTCTATAAATGCGTGTAAAGGTTTTAGTTTGGGAAGCGGTTTTGAAGGAGCTAAAATGTTTGGATCGCAACATAACGATTATTATAACGTTGACGGAACAACAAAAACAAATTTTTCTGGCGGAATTCAAGGTGGAATAAGCAACGGAATGGATATTTATTTTGATGTCGCTTTTAAACCGGTTGCTACTTTATTGCAATCTCAGGAAATGTTAACTGCGGAAGGAAAATTAGAAACAATTACAGGAAAAGGTCGTCACGATGCTTGTGTTTTACCGCGCGCCGTGCCAATTGTTGAAGCAATGGCAGCTTTGGTTATTGCCGATTTTATGGTTAATCGTTAGATTCTATCAATAAAAGATTTCCTTCTTTATAATTGATTTCAACCAAACCATCGTTTAAAACTTCGTTGCTACTTCCGGTTCTAAAACCTAAAGTTAGCGTGTCGTTGTTTAATTCGTAAACTAAATTTGTACTGTTAATTCCTGAAACAGTTCCAACAGGAATTAATGATAAGATTGTTTTTGCTGGATACCATTTTGTAAACGATTTGTTTAAAACAAAAATTTTCGAATAATCATCCAGCATGACCAATTTTATACGATCGCGATATTGAACCATATTTGTAATATTGGTCAATGTATGATCCATTCGTTTCCCTGTTGCCCAAACAATATTTGCTGCCGGAATTTTTCGATCAATCAAATAATTTATTGCTTTGTCGATATCGTACGTTTCTTGTTCGTCTACTTTTATAATTTCGATCGGATATTGCAGGTCTTTATAATAATTGTAATCAAAATTTCGATCAAAATCGCCAATTAAAACATCTACTTTAATTCCTAATTCTAAAACGCGTTCAATTGCGCTGTCTAAAACCACAACCAAAGGCGACCATTCTAATAACTGATTTAATAATTCAATAGAACAAGCCTCGCCATTGGCAATGATTAAAGCAGGTTCCTGATCATCTCGTACGATATGGTGTGAGGACATTTTATATTTTTTGGCGACTAAATTACGAGCAATTTATACATATTGAAAGGAAATATTTATATTTGAAGAAAATTTATAGTTTATACAATGGATTTACAACAAGAACAGTGGTGGAACGATGCCCAAAATGATGAAAATGCAGTTATTTTAGACGTCAGAACAGATGACGAAGTAAGTGAAGGAATGATTCCAAATGCGATTCATCATGATTTTTATCAAGGACAGGATTTCTTAAATGCTTTAGAAGCTTTAGATAAATCAAAAAACTATTATGTTTATTGTCGTTCAGGAAATAGAAGCGGGCAAACTTGTATGTTGATGAAACAATTAGGTTTTGAAAATCTTTACAACTTACTTGGCGGAATGAACGAGTGGGAAGGACCAACAGAATAAAAATAAGGCGAAAGCCTTTTTTTTATGTTTTGTTTAAATATTGTATTTATGGAGTTAATAGATTTTATTCTACACATTGATCAGCATTTACAGGTCTTTCTTCAAGATTATGGAGTTTGGGTTTATGCTATTTTATTTTTAATCATTTTTGTTGAAACAGGTTTAGTTGTAATGCCTTTTTTACCAGGCGATTCGCTCTTATTTGCAACCGGAATGTTAGCAGCACAATTTCCCGAAAGTTTAAATGTTTGGCTTGTCATGATTTTGTTGTTTATTGCAGCTGTAATTGGCGATACGTTAAATTATTCGATAGGAAAACAAGTCGGAATGCGGATTGTAAATTTCAAGATTTTAGGGAAACAGCCCGTTAAGATGGAACATATTAATAAAACGCATTCTTTTTACGAAAAGTACGGAAGTAAAACAATTGTAATTGCTCGTTTTGTTCCAATAGTTCGAACTTTAGCTCCGTTTGTAGCCGGAATTGGAAAAATGAATTACGCTACTTTCTTAACTTATAATATAGTGGGAGGATTTATTTGGGTTTTTGGAATCACAGCTTGTGGTTATTTCTTAGGAAATATTCCTATTATAAAAGATAATTTTTCTAAAGTTGTTTTACTGATTATTTTGATTTCGGTTTTACCGATTATTTATTCGATAATCAAGGAAAAGATAGGGAAGAAGGTTGAATAAAAAATCGCTCGAACGAGCGATTTTTTTATATTCCTATATTATGATGCAGTGAAAACATGAATTGTTGATTCGATTTTTTTTGAAGCATTTGATTCATCCAACCGAATTGAACTCCTAAATCTTTATTGAACTTATAACCAGCTCCTAAATATAAACGATTTCGATCAAAAGCGTTCGTTTTCCGAGTTTCATCTAGTTTCATGAAAATTTCGTTGTATGCAGTTGCAAATATTTGTCGATTGTGTTCTTTTGATTTATAAATCGGAACATCAATTCCTAATTGATATCTTATTCGAGATCTAAAATCTTGGTTTTCGATAAAACGTTCTTCAAGTCGGAAACGATGTTTTAATGTCAAAATTTCCATTTTCTGCTGAGTTAAAACGTCCTGAAAAACTCTATGTTCATGAAAAGGCATATCGGGTTCATCAATTTGTTCAGTGTGTATATAAGCATAACCGGCTGCAAATGTTAGTTGATCTAAAACTCGATATTGAACTGAAGCACGAGTCACAAATTGATTTAAATCTGATAACATTTCATGATTTCTATACTGAAGATCATAACTCAATTGCCATTTTGATTCGTTGAATCGGGCATTTCCAAAATACATATACCAACCGCCAATAGGATCGTTATTCGAAAAAAGAAGTGAACTACTTAATAATGTCAAAAAAAGTGATAGTTGTTTTTTCATTTGCTTTTATAATAGATATAAAATAAAAATAGCTGAAACCCAATTGAGTTTCAGCTATTTTTATTTATTGAATAGTTTTTGCATTTAAGCTTTTTTACGCATTTCTAAAATAAGATTTACTTGTAATCCGAACATTAAAGCAGCTAAAATAAGATGAGCAGCTTGCGTTCCGAATGGGAAGTGAATATAATACATAAGTATTCCTGTAACTACTTCTGCAATAAGTAAAATCATTACCCAATTAATTATTTTGTTGCCCAAGTTAAGACGTTTATTTCTTAAAAAAAGATAAAGATTTACAAAAAGAATCACAAAAGAAAAGGTTCTGTGGATATAAAATGTAACATCCGGATTTTCTAACCAGAGCATTACATCTGTAATTCCGCTTCGGGTTTGTTCGTCTATAAATTGTCGTACTTGCGTTCCTAATCCAATCTGAACTAGAGTAAAAATCAACGAAATCCACGCAACTAAATAAAATGCTTTATCGTATTTTGTAACTGTCGGTTTGTTTTTTGCCAAATGAATCAAGTAAATTAATGCTGCTACATTGAATAAAGCGGCAATCATGTGTGTGGTTATTTTTACAGGATTTAAAACCGAATAAACTACAGTTGCGCCTAACCAAGCATTAAAACCTAAAAGGAATAAAACAATTCCTGCCCACAAAACGATTGACTTTTTGCTATTCCAATATTTGAAAGAACGGATAAATAAAATCAAACAAGCAATTCCTGCTAAAGCACCGCATAAACGATTAATGTATTCGGTCCAAGTGTGATAAACGTTAAAAACGGCGTAATCGTGTTTGGTATATTCGTTCCAATTTGAAGCGTTATAAACATCGGTCGATTTAAAATCTTTATCGGCAACCCAAAGTTTTTCATCTTTAATAATTACTTGACCTTTTTCATAATCGTGATTGGGTTCCCACAATAATTCCTGAACATCGGTTGGCGGAATGTAATAACCAAAACATTTTGGCCAATCCGGACATCCCATTCCCGAACCTGTCATACGAACTGTTGCTCCGGCAATAATAACCAAATACACTAAAATAAGTGAGATTTTAGCCCAACGAATAAATGATTTGTTTTCCATGTTTTTATGTTTTAGGATTAACGGGCGAAAATCCCAATGAAGCGGCTTTTTTAATCATAAATTCGTAAGCAGCATCATATTCGTTAGGAATTTCGCCTTCTAAAATAGCTTCTTTTATTGCATCTTTAATCTGACCGATTTCTTTTGAAGGCGGAAGATTAAAGATTCCCATAACTTCTTCTCCTGTAATTGGCGGTTGAAAGTTACGAACATGATCGCGCTCTTCAACTTCGACGATTTTTTGTCTTACAATTTTGAAGTTATTATGATATTTTTTGAATTTTTTCGGATTTTTAGTTGTGATATCTGCTTCGCAAAGAGTTAATAGATTTTCGACATCGTCTCCCGCATCAAAAACCAATCTTCGAACGGCCGAATCGGTTACTTTATCTTCGGCAATCACAATTGGACGCGAACTCATTGTAACCATTTTTTGTACAAATCGCATTTTATGATTTAAAGGCATATGTAAACGTTGAAAAATTCGTTTAACCATTTTTCCACCTAAAAATTCGTGTCCATGAAATGTCCAACCATTCTTTTTATTGAACTTTTTTGTAGGTGCTTTTCCAATATCATGAAGTAAAGCCGACCAACGCAACCACAAATCGTCTGTGTTTTCACAAATATTATCCACAACTTCTAACGTGTGATAAAAGTTATTTTTGTGCGTGTGTCCTTCAACTTCTTCAACATTATTCAGCGCAGTTAATTCAGGAAGAATAATATCTAATAAACCAGTTTTGTACAACAATAGAAATCCGATGGAAGGTTTTGGAGTTTCTAAAATTTTATTCAATTCTTCTACAATTCGCTCGCCCGAAATAATTTTAATTCGCTCAGCGTTTTTTGAAATAGATTGCAACGAATTTTCTTCAATCGTAAAATTTAATTGAGTAGCAAATCGAATAGCACGCATCATACGCAAAGGATCGTCGGAATACGTAATATCGGGATCTAACGGAGTACGAATAATTTTATTTTCTAAATCGATCATTCCTTCAAAAGGATCAACCAAATCTCCGAAATTTGAATCGTTCAATGAAAAAGCCATTGCGTTAATGGTAAAATCACGACGATTTTGGTCATCTTGAAGCGTTCCATCTTCTACAACAGGGTTTCTACTTTCTTGTCGATACGATTCTTTACGAGCACCAACAAACTCAATATCCATATCGTCGTAACGCAACATCGCAGTTCCATAGTTTTTAAAAACCTGTACTTTTGGATGATGCGGAATTAATTCAGAAACTTTTAAAGCCAAATCAATACCGCTGCCAACCGCTACAATATCAATATCTTTCTTTGTGCCGCGTTCTAATATAAAATCTCTAACATAACCGCCAATTGCGTAAACATCTACGTTCAATTCTTTCGCTGCTTGCGAAATAATACTGAAAATAGGCAGTTTTAAGGCGTCTTTATAATTAGGGGATACAATCATTATTTTCTTAAAATTGTTACTTTAGAATCGTTGGTTAATTTGATAACCGTTGATGATTTTTTTGAAATTTTGTTTAAGTCTAATTTTACAACATAATCTACACCGTTTATGATTTCTTTGGAAATTTCGGAAAACTGGGTAGGAGTAGATTCACCACTAATATTTGCTGAGGTAGAAACCAAAGGGCGTTTCATTCGCTCGATTAGTTTAAAACAAAAAGGCGTATTTACAATACGGATTCCCAAAGAATTATCTTCTGAAATTAGGTTTTTAGCAACAACTTTTGGATCATCTAAAACCAAAGTTGTTGGTTTTTCAGAACAATCTAAAATATCAAAAGCTACTTGCGGAATATTGCGAAATACCTGATACAACAATCGATCGCCGTTTACTAAACAAATCATGCTTTTACTTTCGACACGTTTTTTTAGAGCGTATATCTTTTTTACAGCTTCTTCGTTAGTTGCATCGCATCCAATTCCCCAAACAGTATCTGTAGGATATAAGATAATTCCTCCGTTTTTTAAGACTTCAAAAGCCTCGTGTACTTCTTTGTTTATGTCTTCCATAATTGGTTTTCAAAAAGTACACAAAATTACGAATTATAGTTGGAAAGCCCTTGTTTTGTCCGCTTTAAAATTGAAGAAATCCTTTTTATTACTAATTTAATCCGTAATTTTAGATCAAATTATAGGAAGATGGATAAAGTAAAGGTTTTAGAAATGTGTAAAGCTTTTTCTAAAAACACGTTAATGGAAACATTACAAATTGAATATATAGATGTTGGTGAAGATTTTTTAACAGCAAAAATGCCTGTAAACTCTAAGGTTCATCAACCAATGGGATTATTGCATGGCGGAGCTTCTGTGGCATTAGCCGAAAGTGTTGGAAGCGCAGCTTCGATGCTTTTTTTGGATCCGAAACAATTTGAAGTTCGCGGAATCGAAATTTCAGCCAATCATTTAAAAAGCAAACGTGAAGGAGAAGTTTTTGCTACAGCGCGTATTATTCACAAAGGAAATCGCTTGCATTTGTGGGAAATTAAGATTACCGACGAAAATAATCAATTGATTTCGTTATGTAAATTAACAAACATGATTTTACCAAAATAAAATGGAAGAATTACTTGAGAAAGCACTTTCTAATCAGCTACCTTTTGTAATATATCGAAAACCGAATGAAACAACTCGTTTTGGATGGTTTCAGAAAGGTAATCGATTGAATAAAACCGTTTTTTTAGACAAATCTTGTTTTGTATTTGCTCCTTTTTCGGGAAATGAAAAAGTTGTTTTCTATCTCGAAAATTGTCAATTAATAAAAGAAGAATCAGATTTTAAAGTTTCTTTTTCTGAAAGTGAAATGTCACTCGAGAATCCAAAAGTAAATCAAGCTTTTCATATTAACCTCGTGAAAAAGGGAATTGATGCTATTAAATCCGGAAAAATGGAAAAAGTAGTACTTTCTCGTCGTGAAGAAATTGAAATTAATTCCGAAGAATATGAACTTTATTTTAAACGTTTTTTAAAGAAATATCCAACCGCTTTTGTCTATTGGTTTTATCATCCTAAAGTTGGAATGTGGATGGGAGCAACTCCCGAGCAATTAGTCAAAATTGAATCCAATAAAGTTAAAACGGTTTCTTTGGCTGGGACCATGATCGAGGCTGGAATTGATTTAAATAACATTGTTTGGGGAGTTAAAGAACAAGATGAACAAAAAGTAGTTACTGATTTTATTTTGAATAACTTAAAGTCTTTTTCTAAAGAAACGCATCAAACAGAACCATTTACACATAAAGCAGGTTCTTTGTTGCATATTAAAACGGATATTGAAGCTATTTTAAATTCTGAAAAAGATTTAAATTCAGTGATAGAGTCGTTACATCCAACTCCTGCATTATGTGGATTTCCGAAAGAAATTGCGCGCAAATTTATTATTGAGAATGAAGGATATGATCGGGAATTTTATGGAGGTTTTCTAGGAGAATGGAAATTTGATAACCTAGATTATGCCGAGAAAAGTGATCTGTTTGTAAATTTGCGCTGTATGAAGATTGATGATTCTAAAGCGTATTTGTTTTTAGGAGGCGGTGTAAATAAAGACAGCAATCCGGAAAGTGAATACAAGGAAACGGTAAATAAAAGTAAAACAGTAAAAAGTATTTTATGAAATTAGATATATTAGCTTTTGGCGCTCATCCCGACGATGTAGAATTAGGTTGTGGTGCCACGATTGCAAAAGAAATTTCATTAGGAAAAAAAGTTGGAATTGTAGATTTAACTCGCGGAGAATTAGGAACTCGCGGTTCAGCTGAAATTAGAGATCAAGAAGCTGCAAAAGCAGCTGATGTTTTAGGAGTTTCGGTTCGAGAAAATTTAGCTTTTCGAGACGGATTTTTCGTAAATGATGAAAAACATCAATTAGAAATCATTAAAATGATTCGTAAATACAAACCCGAAATAGTTTTGTGCAACGCTATTGATGACAGACATATTGATCATGGAAAAGGAAGTAAATTAGTTTCGGATGCATGTTTTTTATCTGGTTTAAGAAGAATTGAAACAATTTTTGATGGAGAAAATCAAGATGCTTGGCGACCAAAATTAGTGTATCATTATATTCAATGGAAAAATATTGAACCCGATTTTGTTGTAGATGTTTCGGAATTTATGGATAAAAAAATCGAAGCGGTAATGGCTTATAGTTCTCAATTTTACGATCCAAAATCAAAAGAACCTATGTCTCCGATTGCTTCAAAAAACTTTACAGAAAGTATCGAATATAGAGCAAAAGATTTAGGAAGATTAGTGTTTGCAGAATATGCCGAAGGATTTACAGTAGAAAGATATGTGGCTGTCAATAGCTTAGGAAATTTGAAATAAAAATATAAAAAATGTTTGCGAACAGCTGATAAATCTGTATATTTGCACTCGTTAAACAAACACGGTGATTGTAGCTCAGTTGGTTAGAGCGTCGGATTGTGGTTCCGAAGGTCGTGGGTTCGAGACCCATCATTCACCCAAAAAGTTCAGAGTTGACTTTCAAAATAAAACTCCAAATGGTGATTGTAGCTCAGTTGGTTAGAGCGTCGGATTGTGGTTCCGAAGGTCGTGGGTTCGAGACCCATCATTCACCCAAAAAGTTCAGAGTTGACTTTTAAAACAAAACTCCAAATGGTGATTGTAGCTCAGTTGGTTAGAGCGTCGGATTGTGGTTCCGAAGGTCGTGGGTTCGAGACCCATCATTCACCCAAAGGCGATTCAGAAATGAATCGCTTTTTTTATTACCTTTGCATCATGATTGAGGAAATTGTAGAACAAAAGATTCTTATTGATCCTATTTTATTAGAAGAAATCAATGAAAAGATTGAAGAAGAAAAACAGGTGATCATCCATTTTTCTTTATATGCTGATTTGGCTGGCGATATGGCTAGAATATGGAAATCGACTTATTTGATTGATGTGGAAACTCAAATTAAGTATCCATTATTGTGGGCTGAAGGAATAAGTTACGCTCCGCAATGGACGCAGATTCCTTCTACACGTCCGTTAGATTTTACCTTAATATTTAAAGGTTTGCCTAAAAGTTGCAAAACGTTTGATCTTTTAGAAATTATTCCGGAAGATGGAGGTTTTGAAATTAGAAATGTAAGAAGAAATAATAGCGATGTATATTATGTAAGTTAACAAAAAAAGAGCTTGAAAATTTTCAAGCTCTTTTTTATTTAATCGATATTATAACCTTGTTGTTCGTCTTCAATAAACCATTGAACTTTTCTAACTAAACTTCTAAGGATTTCTTCTCTTTTGTTTGCTGTTCCACTTTCAGCTAACGAAATTTTGTTGTTTAATGTAACAATATCATCTGTTAATTGACGTGCGCCAACATTTACGCGAATTCCAATCATCGCATCATCAGGAACGTCTTTAAAAACTTTGGTTAAATGTCCTCTCCAGTCAAAATCTTTTAAATCCTGAAAACGATCGGCATTTACCGTCATATAAACCGTTCTTACTTTGTTTACGATTTCAATATCGGTTTTTACCTCTTGTGCAAACACCTGAAACATTCCTCCAAATGTTAGCAAACTAATTAAAAATAATTTTTTCATAAAAACATTTCTTTTTACTAAAGATATAAAAAAAATCGGATTAATCCGATTTTTTTCTCATTTTCATATTTAAAAACTCTACAGCTAACGAAAATGCAATTGCAAAGTAGAGATATCCTTTTGGAACAGCTCCTATATGTTCGCCTGCTAAAACAGCATCCGACAAATGCATTGATTCGGTCGTTAACATAAATCCGATTAGAATTAAAAATGATAATGCTAAAATTTGAATAGAAGGATTTTTATTTACAAAGTTTCCAACCGGAACAGCAAAAAGCATCATAATAGCAACCGAAATAATAACTCCGGCAACCATAATAAATAGTTCTGGTCTTTGTCCCCAAAGTTCTACATGAGCAGGATATAGTCCGTTTGTCATTCCAACTGCAGTTAAAATACTGTCTACAGAGAAGATTAAATCGATCATTAAGATTTGAACGATTATCGAAGAAAACGAAACCGATCTTTTTGCTGCTGCATCTTTAGAGTCGGTAATATGTTCAATATTATTTACTTTTTCGTGGATTTCTTTGGTCGATTTATAAATCAAAAAGATCCCTCCGCCCAAAAGGATTAACGCTTGTCCGTTGATATGAGCTGTAAACCAACCCCAATCTATAGAGAACAAAGGTTCTTTCATTTTGGTTAACCACGTAATTGCGAATAATAATGCAATACGCATAAACATTGCTAATAAAAGACCGATTCTGGTTGCTTTTTTTCTTTGTTCTTCTGGTAATTTTCCTGTTACAATTGAAATGAAGATTACATTGTCAATACCTAATATAATTTCTAAAAATGTAAGGGTTAAAAATGCGATCATCGCATCAACTGTGAAAAGTATTTCCATAAACCGATTATTCTTTAACTTTAGTTATTTGCCCTTTTTGTTTGTTTGTGTCGCCCACAATGCTGTATTCAAAAATATATCCATCTGCCGAAGTTGTCAATATTTTCATATGAATTCCTTTTTGTTCTGCCATATTTTTGGGATTTATTTTCTGTAAAACAAATTCACAGTCATTAATCCAACGAATACTTGCGGTATCGGTTTTTCCTTGATAAGTTTCGATTTGAAGTTCATTTGTTCTAACAAAAGTCGAAACGTGTTTTTCTCCGTTAATTTCTTGTTCAAACAAAAATTTTCCGGTTTTAAAATCAGTGCAATTTCGCTCCTGATTATAACATCCCGCTAAAAATAAAGGGAAAATCAATAAAAAAATCTTTTTCATAATTAGTCGTTAAATAAGCCGCTTACCATGGTTTTTAAACCTCTAAAAAATAAATACATAGAATATAAACAAATCAAGCATCCTAAAATAAGCACCGGATAATACAAAAAGTGCTCTTGGTTTTTGAAGGACGAATAAATAATTGTTGGACCCGTAAACATTAAAAGAATGGCAATAAGCAAATTGCGTAATCCTTTATAAATCCTTGTTTTGTCTGTTCCTGAATTCTCCATAATGTTCTATTGCATTTCGTACGTTTCCGTATGTTTCTATTAATATTTTGCTTTCTTCATAATCGATTTTAAGTTCATTTTGAACCATTCTAATTGCTCGATCGACTAATTTATCGTTCGATAATTTCATGTCGACCATTTTATTTCCTTTTACATGACCTAATTGAATCATAGTTGAAGTTGAAATCATATTTAGAACTAACTTTTGGGCTGTTCCGGCTTTCATTCGCGAACTTCCGGTTACAAATTCGGAACCAACCACAACTTCAATCGGAAAATCGGCTATTAAAGCCAAAGGACTTCCTGCATTACAAGTGATTACGCCTGTTGGAATATTATTTACTTTACAGAATTCTAATCCACCTAAAACATACGGAGTTGTTCCTGAAGCGGCAATTCCAATAACAAAATCATTTTCGTTTATTTGATAATTTTTCAGATCAATTTCGGCTTGATTTCGATTGTCTTCAGCATTTTCGACTGCTTTTCGAATCGCTTGATCACCTCCTGCAATCAATCCTATTACTTTATCATAATCAACTCCAAAAGTTGGCGGACATTCCGAAGCGTCCACAATTCCTAATCTTCCCGAAGTTCCGGCTCCGATATAGAATAATCTTCCGCCTTTTTTCAATTGCGAAACGATTTTAATAACAGCTTTTTCGATTTGAGGAATTGCTTTTTCTACAGCAAAAGGTACTGTTTGATCTTCTTTATTGATGTTTATAAGTAAATCTAAAACACGCATCTGTTCTAAATGATGATAATTAGATTCAGATTCTGTGGTTTTATCGAAGTTCATATTGAATGATTAAAGTAACAAATTTAGCTAAAATTTGATTTAGATTGATAATTTCTAGTAATAAAACCAAATTTCGTAGTACTTTTGCAGCCAGCAGACCGCCTTATCGCTGGCTTATGTCAGAGGAAAGTCCGGGCACCACAGAGCAGGATAGCGGATAACGCCCGCCCGTTGCAAGACGAGGACAAGTGCAACAGAAAGGATGTACAGTTCGGCTGTAGTGAAATCAGGTAAACTCTATCCGGTGAAATGCCATGTAAACCAACGCTAAGGACTGCTCGTCTAAGTTGGAGGGTAGGCAGATGGAATGTTTGGGTAACCACTCATCTAGATAAATGATAAGGAAAGATTATTCTTTACAGAACCCGGCTTATAGGTCTGCTTTTTATATAAAATATACAAAAGAACTTGTCTCAGAGGCAAGTTCTTTTGCATAATAAAGTTTATTTGTATCTAAAACCCATTAACTGTTTGGCGTATTGCAACTAATTTTTTCATTAAATCTTCGAAATAATCTAAATGCAACATATTTGCTCCGTCGCTTTTTGCATTTGCTGGATCAAAATGTGTTTCAATAAAAATTCCATCAACTCCAACTGCGATTCCTGCTTTAGCGACTGTTTCAATTAAGTCAGGTCTTCCGCCCGTAACTCCGCTAGCTTGATTTGGTTGTTGTAATGAATGTGTAATGTCTAAAACGGTTGTTGCATATTGTTGCATTGTAGGAATTCCTCTGTAATCAACAATCATATCCTGATATCCAAACATAGTTCCTCGGTCGGTTACCATTACATTTTCGTTTTGACAATCTAATACTTTCTGAACAGCATGTTTCATACTTTCAGGACTCATAAATTGTCCCTTTTTTAAATTAACTGTTTTTCCGGTGTTAGCCGCAGCAACAACTAAATCGGTTTGGCGAACTAAAAAAGCAGGAATTTGAAGTATGTCAACATAAGCAGCTGCCATTTCGGCATCGCTATTCTCATGAATATCTGTTACAGTCGGAATATTGAATTCTTTCGAAACTTTTTCAAGTATTTTTAATGCTTTTTCATCTCCAATTCCTGTAAAAGAATCAATTCGAGAACGATTTGCCTTTTTAAAAGAACCTTTGAAAACAAACGGAATCTTTAAATCATTGGTTATTTTAACTAAACGTTCGGCAATTTTAAAAGCCATTTCTTCGCCTTCAATAGCACAAGGCCCAGCTAAAACAAAGAAGTTTCCGCTATCTAAGTTTTTAATATTTGGTATATTTTCTAAATTCATAGTTTTACTTTTTATTTGTTGTTGCAACTTTGGTTTCGGTGTTTGGTTTGGTTTTGAAAACCCAAGCATATAAAGCAGAAAAAATAACTCCTAACGAAAGCGCATTCATAATTCCTTGACGAATTGTAAATTCTAAATTATGAACCAATTCTAAAGCCTCTCTAGTTTGGTTTCCTTTTGATAATTGATATTGAATAATATTTTCGAAATA
This sequence comes from Flavobacteriaceae bacterium UBA3339, assembly GCA_002360925.1. Taxonomy (GTDB): domain Bacteria; phylum Bacteroidota; class Bacteroidia; order Flavobacteriales; family Flavobacteriaceae; genus Flavobacterium. The sequence continues at coordinate 37,662 of DERN01000008.1, forward strand.
TTCTGGCGAAATAGATTCATAAATAATGTATTGCGAAATCGGATTTAAAATAGTTAGCAACCCGGTAACAAACAAACCAAATTTAAATGCTTTCGTAAAAGGCCATTCAGCTCCTTTTCCTAAACTCTTTTTTTTATCGATAAAAGCAATTGCCCATAAAAAAGTAAGAATAATGTAATAAAGAAAAGCGGTAATGATAATGTTGCTGAAATCTTCGTGAAATCCTAAAGTCTTTTCTAAAGCAGCCCACAAACAGCTATAAATTGTAATAATTGCAGCCCATTTTAGCTCTATTCCTATTTTGTCCATTTACACTTGTAAGTTTTAACAAATTTACTCAATATATAGACACAAAAAAAATCCCAAATGATAAAAATATATTAACATTTTTCATATATTTAGATAAAAGAAAGAAAATAATTGTCTATAAACCAATATTTTAAAAGCTATGAAAAAATTGATTTTAATCAGACATGGAAAATCCTCGTGGGATCTACCTTTAGAAGATCACGAACGTCCGCTTTCGAATAAGGGAATTTTAAATTCTAATAAAGTTTTCGAAACGATTCAAACCAAGCTTCCCGAACGTTTTTTAGTTTGGTCAAGTACGGCAAAACGAGCGCATGACACAGCAAAAATATTTAACGAAGTTTTAAATATTCCACAAGAATTAACGATTTTAAAACCAGAATTATATACGTTTGATTATCAAAACTTAATCAAATCTATACGAAATTGTGAAAATTTAATTCCGAATTTAATTCTTTTCGGACATAATAACGCAATTACAGATTTTGTTAATACATTTGGGAATAAATACATCGAAAACGTTCCAACATCAGGTATTGTAATGCTTGAATTTGAAGAAGAAAATTGGGGCGAAATTCAAAAAGGTACAATTTTAACCACATTATTTCCAAAAGATTTATCCAATGCAATTAACGCATCCTAAATATATTGACAGAGAAAAAAGCTGGCTTGCTTTTAATGAACGAGTTTTACAAGAAGCAGCCGATAAAACAGTTCCTTTATTAAACAGATTACGTTTTTTAGGAATTTTCTCGAACAATTTAGACGAGTTTTTTAGAGTTCGTTATGCAACAGTTCGAAGAATTTCTATTGCAAACGAAGGAAGTAAAAGATTGATAAACGGAGTTGATGCAAAAACGCTTTTACTCGAAATTACCGATATTGTTATTAAGCAACAATCAAAAAGTTTGGAAATCTTGAAAGAGATTGAAAACGAGCTTGAAAACGAAAATATTTACATTGTTGATGAAAAAGATTTAGATGAAAGTCAGCAAATTTTTATTAAAGAATTCTTTATTCATACAATAAGTCCGGTTTTAATGACGATCATTTTAAATGATTTGGCAGAATTTCCACATTTAAGAGATTCGTATGGATATTTAGCTGTAAAACTGATAAAAAAATCGGATGAAGATTCGATTAAATCAGTTAAAAAGCGTACGCGTTATGCGTTGATCGAAATGCCAGCGCATATAAATCGTTTTGTTGTTTTACCAGAAAAAGACGGGAAACAATTCGTTATTTTATTAGATGATGTAATTCGTTTCAATTTAGATTACATTTTTTCAATTTTCGATTACGAAAGTATTTCGGCTCACATGATTAAAATCACACGCGATGCCGAATTAGATTTCGATTCAGATCTTCATAAATCGTTCCTTGAGAAAATATCGAATTCGGTTCGCGATCGTAGAGTTGGCGAAGTAGTTCGTTTCGTTTATGACGATCAAATAGATAACGATACTTTGCGTTTTTTCTTAGATAAAATGGATATTGAATCGGTTGATAGTATTATTCCAGGCGGAAGATATCACAATCGACGCGATTATATGAATTTTCCGAATTTAGGACGAAAAGATTTAACGATCGGGAAAATTCAACCACTTCCTGTAAACGGTTTAAGCTTAGAAGCAAGTATGATTCAGCAAATTAAAAACAAAGACTTTTTGGTTCATACGCCGTTTCAATCGTTTAATTATATTGTAAAATTTTTGCGCGAAGCAGCTTTAGATCCTAAAGTTACGAGCATAAAAATTACGTTGTATCGTTTGGCTAAAAACTCTCAGATTATTTCGTCTTTAATAAATGCGGCTAAAAACGGAAAACAAGTTACAGTTCAAATCGAACTTCAAGCACGTTTTGACGAAACAAGCAATATCAATTATGCCGAAATCATGCAAGCAGAAGGAATTAAGCTTATTTTTGGTGTAAAAGGACTTAAAGTTCACAGTAAAATTTGTGTTGTTGAACGATTAGAAAATAAGAAAATTAAACGTTACGGATTTATTTCGACCGGAAACTTCAACGAAAGTACTTCAACTATTTATACCGATGTTACTTTAATGACATCGAACAATAGAATTATGAAGGAAGTAAGTAAGGTTTTTGAATTTTTCGAAGTAAATTACAAAATCTATCGCTATAAGGATTTAATTGTTTCGCCACATTACACAAGAACTAAATTTGTGAAATTGATCGATAAAGAAATCGAAAAAGCCTTAAACGATCAACCAGCAATGATTCGATTAAAAATGAATAGTTTGTCTGATTATAAAATGATCGATAAATTATACGAAGCAAGTCGAGCTGGCGTAAAAGTAGAATTAATTGTTCGCGGAATTTGCTGTTTAATTCCGGGAGTTCCAGGAATGAGTGACAATATAGAAGCAATTAGTATTGTAGATAATCTTTTAGAACATTCCAGAATTTACATTTTCGGAACAGATGAAGAATCGCAAGTTTACATTTCGTCTGCCGATTTCATGACTCGAAATATCGACGAACGCGTAGAAGTTACGTGTCCTATTTATGATGAAGATATTAAAACAGAATTAATCGATACGTTTAAAATCTATTGGAACGGAAATGTGAAAGTCCGTTTACATTCTGAACGATTAGAAAATAGATATAAACGTACAGGAGAAAATCGTTTTAGAGCACAAGATGAATTATACAATTATTATCGAAACAAAATAGAAGTTATTTTATAATAATGATCAAAATAAAAAAATATGCTGCAATAGATATTGGTTCTAATGCCATGCGTATCTTAATTGCAAACGTTATAGAAGAGGTAAATAAGCCTACGCAATTCAATAAAAGTCATTTAATTCGTGTTCCGATTCGTTTAGGACAAGATGCTTTTACAGTTGGAGAAATTTCGGAAGAAAATGCCGAAAGAATGATAAAAGCAATGAAGGCTTTTAAATTATTGATGGAAGTTTATAAAGTCGAAAAATACGCAGCTTGTGCGACTTCAGCCATGCGCGAAGCTTTTAACGGGAAAGAATTAGCTGAAGAAATTGCCGAGAAAACCGATATAGAAATTGATATTATTGACGGAAAAACAGAAGCTGCCATTATTGCGAATTCTGATTTAGCTTCGTACATTAAAAAAGAAGGACATTATTTATATGTTGATGTTGGTGGCGGAAGTACTGAATTTACTTTGTTTTCAGACGGAAAACAGATTGTTTCTAAATCGTTTAAAAACGGAACAGTTCGTTTACTAAATAATATGGTTACCGAAAGTGTTTGGTACGAAATAGAAAAATGGATTCGATTGCAAACACAAGATTTAGATAAAGTTGAATTGATTGGTTCTGGCGGAAATATCAATAAAATTTTTAAAATGTCTGGAAAAAGTCAAGAAAAACCTTTGACTCAGATTTATTTAAATCAACAATTTAAATATCTAAATTCGCTTTCGTACGACGAACGTATTTCGACTTTAGCATTAAATACCGATAGAGCTGATGTAATTATTCCGGCAATTAAAATTTATGTAAACGCAATGAAATGGAGTAATGCAAAACATATTTATGTTCCAAAAATTGGTTTATCGGACGGAATTGTTAAAGCAATGTATTTTGAAAACGCTAAAATAAAAACGCATATCATTAATCCTTAAAAATTTGAAAGGAAAGTTCTAAAAATGAATTTCGAAGAATTAAAAGAATACTTAAATTTTAAAGCCGATCAATACAATAATCCCAATTTTATAGGAACCGATCCTATACAAATTCCACATAGATTCTCGCTCAAAGAAGATATTGAAATCAGTGGTTTTCTAGCTTCTACTATTGCTTGGGGAAACCGAAAAATGATTATTAATAGTGCAACAAAAATGATGAATGTTATGGGAAACAGTCCATACGATTTTGTAATGAATGCAACAAATAATCAGATTGAAGATATTGAAAAGGTAGTTCATAGAACTTTTAATACAGACGATTTTAAATTTTTTGTAAGATCGTTGAAGAACATTTTTACAAATCATAACGGTTTAGAAAACGTCTTTTCTCAAAACAACGAACTTGTTTTACAACACAGAATATCAAATTTCAAAAAAGTCTTTTTCGAAATAGATCATTTAAACCGAACAACTAAACATATTTCGGATCCGCAAAAAGGATCTTCTTCTAAAAGGATTAATATGTTTCTAAGATGGATGGTTCGAAACGATAATAAAGGAGTAGATTTTGGTCTTTGGGAATCCATTTCTCCATCAGAATTATCGTGCCCATTAGATGTTCATTCAGGAAACGTTGCGCGAGCTTTGGGAATTTTGAATCGCAAACAAAACGACGCTAAAGCATTACAAGAATTAGATGAGGCTTTGCGAAAATTCGATCCGATTGATCCCGTAAAATATGATTTCGCTTTATTTGGTTTAGGAGTTTTTGAAGGAATTAAATAGGTTTGTTTATTTCCTCAAACCTCTTCCTTTTCTTAACAAAATATTCAAAAACAATATTGTTGGTAAAATAGTAATCTTCTTTTTTTATTGATGATTGTTTTTTCTTTAACTGTTTTAAATGTGTATAATAAGCAAAATGTGCTTTTACGATTGCAAATGTATGTAAAGGTTGTAAGTTGAGAAACATTTTGATCCCTGCTAAACCATCTAAACATAAACGTTTAAATATGATTGAAAAACATTTGTTTTCAGGAAGGTTTTTGTATAACATATAAAGCGAATTCCTAAAATTTAGAAACGTTTTCTTTGGATTCGATTTATTTAAGGTCGCCCCGCCAACATGAAAAATGGTCGATTCAGCACAATAATAAGTTTTGATATTTTGATTAAAAGCACGCCAACAAAAGTCGATTTCTTCTTGGTGAGCAAAGAAATCTTCATCAAATCCATTTAATTGTTTAAAAAGAGTATTTCGAACAAAAAAACAAGCTCCTGAAGCCCAAAAAATTTCTTGAGATTGATATTGGTTTTCATCTTTTTCGATCGTATCAAAAATTCGACCTCTACAAAATGGAAATCCATATTTATCTATAAAACCTCCGGCAGCTCCGGCATATTCAAAATATTCTTTGTTTTTATAATCTAATATTTTAGGCTGAATAATTCCAATACTCTTATTAGAATCAAAAATAGAAAGAATAGGTTTTAACCAATTTTCTGTAACTTCAACATCGGTGTTTAACAAACAGACAAACTCTTCATTAATTTGTTTTAAAGCTTCGTTATAACCTTTTGCGTATCCAAAATTATCGGATAATTGAATCCATTTTACATTTGTAAAATTCTGTTCAACAAACGATTTCGATTTGTCGGTTGAAGCATTATCTGCAATATAAATAGAAGCCTCGGTTGAAAATTCAACAACCGAGGGTAAAAATTTCTGTAAAAGTTCTAAACCGTTCCAGTTTAATAAAACTATTGCAATGCGTTGCATTATTTAATTTTATCAGTAATTGTTTTTTTAGTAAAATCTCTTAAATCAACATAAAACTCTTCTGCTGTGAAGTTTTTATCGTTTTCGTAAAAATGCTTTAAAAAAGCTTTTGTGATTTCGGCTGAAATTAACTTAGGATTTTTCTTAACAAAATAAATGTATTCCTGCTCGTTTTCAACATACAATTTCTTAGTTGTTACTTCGAAAGTTGGCTGTGTTGACGTTCCAAATAAATAAGTTGTTAAATTATCGGTAAACGATTTTTTAGCGTAATCAATAAATTTAAAATCCTTATAAGTTGTAATGAATTTTTCCCATTTAATTATTAAATCGCGTTGCTCTTCTAACGAAACTTTCTTGTTATTAATCTGGCTATCATAAACCAATTTATGCTCGTCATAGCGCAATTTCATGTATTCTTGATATTCGCGCGAAACTTTATTCTGAAATAATTTGTAGTAATAACCTGGTTTTATTCTAAAATCGTAATGATTTGAATCAATTTTTCTAAAATAAAGATTTACTTTATTATATGTGTTTTCTTTTCGAAGGATAGAATCAGGTTTGTTCTCTTTGAATTCGTGATACGATTTTAAAGTATTTACTTCGGCTGTATTGATCGAATCTACGATAGTTCCTAATCTTTTATAATAATCTAAATATAATGCTTCGGCTTCTTTTTTATTCGCTTTCTTAAGCTTTTGTTTTAATGTATTTTGTTCGCTTTCTAAATGTTCAACCAATTCTTGAGCATTTTTATTTGAAAGAACATAATCAGGATCATTAGAGTAAATTACTTCGGTAATCGTGTCTTTTTCTGAATCAATATTTAGTGAACCTTTTTCTTTTTGGCACGAAATAAAAACGGAAGAAAAAATTAAACTAATGTATACTAAATTCTTACTCATGTCTTTTTATTAGGGTAAATCAGCTAAAAACTGATAATTTTTATTTATATAATCTAACTTGCAATAATAATGATTTAATCCGTTGGTAACCATTAAAAATTGCGCATTTAAGCTACTATTGTAACGCGCGATTTGATCAAAAACGGTTTGAGTTATCGCAACATTCGGTTCTTTACATTCAACTAACAGAAAAATTTCTCCTTTTGGCGAAAAAACCACAACATCGTATCTTTTATTCATATCGTTGATTTTCACAACTTTCTCAACATTAATATACGATTTCGGGTAACCTTTAACATTAATCAAAAAATGAACCACATGTTGGCGAACCCATTCTTCGGGCGTTAAAATCACGTACTTTTTCCTTATCTCATCAAAAATGAACAGTTTATTTTCACTATTTTTGAATCTGAATTGAAACTTGGGAAAATTTAACTCACGCATTTCACAAAGTTATTTATTCTGTTTTAAATATCTCTATAAAACTACGAAAGTTTATGAACGAGCTCAAAAAAATGTTGACTTTTTTAAAGAAAGGCGATTACAAACCTGTTTATTTTTTAATGGGCGATGAACCTTTTTATATCGATCACATTACAAATTTTATATCGAATCATGTGATTTCGGAAGACGAAAAAGATTTTAATCAGATTGTTTTGTACGGAAAAGATGTAAATGTAAATGAAATTATGTCGCAAGCTCGACAATATCCGTTTATGGGCGAACGAATGTTGGTTATTGTGAAAGAAGCCCAAGATTTAAGTCGAAGCATTGAACAATTTTCCGAATATTTTAAATCGGTTCAACCAACAACAATTTTAGTTTTTTGTTACAAATACAAAAGTTTAGATAAACGAAAAGCACTTTATAAAACATTAGAAAAGTCGGAATTTGCCGAAATTTTCGAAAGCAATAAATTGAAAGATTATCAGATCGAAACTTGGGTAAAATCGTATATAAACGAACAAAACTTAGAAGCCGAACCTAAAGCAATTTCGATGATTGTTGAATTTTTAGGAAATGATTTAAGTAAGATTGTAAACGAATTAGAAAAGATTAAAATTGTTTTAAAAGAAAATAAAGTGATTACAGCCGATTTAATTGAAGAAAATATTGGCATTAGTAAGGAATACAATAATTTTGAATTAATAAATGCGATTGCTTACCGAAACGAACCAAAAGCTTTTAATATTGCGAAGTATTTTGCTTTAAATACAAAGAACAATCCGTTTGTGGTTACCATTGCTTTGTTATATAATTTCTTTTCGAAACTTTTACAATATCATGGTGTTGTTTACAAAAATGCCGGAGCAAATCCTGTAGATATTTCTAAAAGTATTGGCGTAAATCAGTACGGTTTAAAAGATTATCAGGCAGCAAGTAAATTGTATCCAATGCGAAAAGTAAGTGAAAACATTGCTGCAATTCGCGAAGCCGATTTAAAAAGTAAAGGTGTGAATGCAAACGCCATGTCGCACGACGATTTATTAAAAGAGCTTTTAATTAAATTATTTAGATAAAACCAGAAAGTTAAAAATATAAAAATGGGATTAAACAAAAATAAAATATTAGGTTACGCAACCGTCATCATGATTATTATGGGCTTGCTTTTAATAGGAATGGGGATTTTCAAATATAGCGAAATTTCAGGTTGGGGTTTTGTTACCGTAGGAATTGGTTTCTTGGCAAACGCTTGGGTATTTAACGCTTTAAAAGGAAGAGTATAAAACATAAAAAGTCGATTCATTGAATCGACTTTTGTTTTAGTTTGTTAGTTTAAAGTTGCTGTAACATTCATTTACGGCAGTAAAAATTTGATAATCACTTGCTGTGTAAATAAATCGTTCAGAATGATTACAGCGCTGTAAAACCTTTACAATATCTTCTTTACTGATGTTTAAAAGGGCAGAAGCTAAATCACGATCGTATTTTGTTTTCATCAACTCAATCAATTCGACTTCCTTTTTAATCGAACTAATTTTCTTTACATCTTTGTTGTTACGTTTAATCGCGTTGTAAATTCCGTTTATCGGATTCAATCCAGAGTTATATGCTTCGGAAAAACCTGTAGGTCCAAAATCGCGATAATAAGGATAATCAGCCAAAGCAATCAATTTCGTATCAACAGATAAAATTCCGGTTAATTTCAACGTATTAATCACAACTTCGTCTAAAACCGTTGAAAGATCTTTTAAATAAACGCGCTGATTTCCTTCTTTGTACCAATCTTTTGTAACTTTAATTTTTAAAGCTCTAAAACCTTCGGCTGAAACATGTAGTGTGTCGTTAACTTGTGCCAAAATAGAAAAAGATCCATCTTTTCCAGATTTCGCCATTTTCAAATTCGAAAGATTAATAATGCTGGCTCCACTTTCCGGAGAATAAGACAATTCGCTAATAACAGTTCCGGAAATTGTTTTTTCCTGAGCAAAAGCTAAAATCGAATTAAGTAGAAAAAATAAAACTGCAAAATATCTCATATGTTTTTAGTATGAACCAAAAGTACTAGATATTTTGCAGTTAGTTGTTTATATTTTATAAATATTAACAAGAATGTTATTTAGAACGACGCGGTCTGTCTCCACGAACCGATTTACGTTCGTTTCTTAAAGGTCTGTCGTCTTCACGTCTACGACCAAATTTACGTTCTACGCCACCTCTGTCTGATCTATCAGAACGATCTGAAGAACGTTCATTTCCTCTGCTACGATCACGATCACCTCTTCTGTTATTGTGATCTCTGCGAGAAGAAGATCTTCCGCCGCCGCCACTTGTAGAAATTTCTACATTTACACGACGACCTTCGTGGTTAATGTTGTTTAAAATTTCGATAACGCGATCACTGTGTTCAGCATCGGTATTAAAGAAAGAGAATCCTTCTTTTACATCAACTTTAAATAAATCGTCACGACCTAAATCTAAAGTTTCACGTAAGAAATCTTTTAAACTCATCCAATCAAAATTATCTCTTGCACCTAAGTTTAAGAAATAACGAACCGATCCATCAGAATTTACTGTAGATTCGCCTCTTTCACGTTGAGATGATTTTGGAGATTCGATCGTATTGTTCTTTTTGTAGTATTGAATAAAACGATTGAATTCTACAGCGAACATTTTGCGGATTAATTCTTCTTTTGTTAAATCGCCTAAAAGCTCTTCGATTTTTGGTAAATATTGATCGATTTCATCTGCAACTTCTACATTCTTCACTTTATTAGCTAAGTGAATCAACTGAACTTCGCAAATTTCCATTCCACTTGGAATCTTTTTCTCGATGAATTTCGTTTTTAAATTACGCTCGATTTGTTGAATCTTACGGAATTCGCTTTTTGTAATAATAACGATCGAAGTTCCTGTTTTTCCTGCACGACCTGTACGACCTGAACGGTGATTGTACGTTTCGATTTCGTCCGGTAATTGGTAATTAATTACGTGCGTAATATCGTCAACATCAATTCCACGAGCCGCAACATCGGTTGCAACCAACATTTGAATTTGACGTCCGCGGAACGCTTTCATTACACCATCACGTTGTGCTTGCGATAAATCTCCGTGTAAAGCTGCTGCGTTGTAACCATCTTCGATCAATTTTTCGGCAACTGCTTGCGTATCGCGTTTTGTTCTACAGAAAATAACTGAGAAAATTTCAGGATTCATATCCGCAATACGTTTTAAAGCTGGATAACGATCACGTCCGCCTACTAAATAATATTCGTGCGAAACGTTGGTTGAACCTTGATTTTTATGTCCTACTGTAATTTCTTGCGGAGTTGTCATGAATTCTCTTGCAATTCTAGCAACTTCGTTTGGCATAGTTGCAGAAAACAACCATGTTTGTTTTTCGTCTGGTGTGTCAGATAAAATAGAAGTAATGTCTTCATAGAATCCCATGTTTAACATTTCGTCTGCTTCGTCTAAAACACAAATTTGAATGTTTTTAATGTTTACAAGATTACGATTAATCATATCTTGCATACGTCCTGGAGTTGCCACAATAATTTGCGCACCTCTTTTTACTTCACGAGCTTGTTCTGTAATGCTCGCGCCACCATAAACTGCAACCGTATGTAACCCTCGTACATATTTAGAATATTGCTTTATTTCGTTGGTGATTTGTAAACACAATTCTCTGGTAGGCGATAGGATCAATGCCTGTGTGCTTCTGTTCTCTGGATCAATTTTTTGAATCAGAGGAAAACCGAAAGCTGCTGTTTTCCCAGTACCCGTTTGCGCCAATGCAACAATATCTGTATCTTGCTGCAGTAAAAGGGGAATAGCTTTTTCCTGTACCTCTGAAGGGTTTTCAAAACCTAAGTCCTGAATTGCTTTTAATAGCAATTCATCTAATCCTAATTCTTGGAATTTATTCATATAATTTTTAAAATAGCTGCAAAGGTACTCTTTTTTTTGCATATTTTAAATTTTAATATACGATCTACTGATTATTTTTATAATTTGATAAGAAATAACCTTTTAGATTTGGTTATTGATAATCTAAAGTTAATAAATAGGGCTTATTTTTAGTGGATTAAGATTACGCTTTCTATCTTAGATAAAAATGCTATTAATTTTCAACAGATTTTCTTCCTATGGCTTATTTTTGTGTACTTTGAGTTAAAATTTATTTTTGAATTTCAAGGATTTACTTACTTTCGTTTAAAAACATCAATCTATATAATTATGAAAAACATTTTTTTATTACTATTCAATTTACTTACGTTGTTAAGTTTTTCCCAAAATGAAAAAAAATATAGATATCCATTTTATTTGAATATTGTGATGAACAGTGAGCAAAATTATGGAATGAATGTTGAATCTTCACCATATTTTTTAAAAGACAATATTCTTCAATTATATCCAACTGAAAAGTTGTTTATTGAAACTGAAATTAAAAATGATACTATTTTTTCAATGAAAATAGTAAAGGAAAATCTTTATCCTGAAAAAACTATTGAAGTTGATTTTAAACAACATGCAGAAGATAGAAGTAAAGTTTCGATGTTTTTAATTGTGAAAAATCCTTTTGATAAAAATTTAATTTATACAGCCCTTATGTACACACCTAATAGTAACGATTGGAAGTCAACAAGTATTTTACCTGTGAGGCCAAAATTGGCAGGTATTGAAGTTTGGCCTCATGCAATTATAACTTTAGTTTTGATGGATTGGAAATTAGATTGATTTACTCTAATCTCGTCAAAAACTCAATTAATTTTTCAACAGCTCTTCCGCGGTGGCTCATTTTATTTTTATCTTCTAAAGTCATTTCGGCAAAGGTTTTACCTAAATATTCCGGTTCAAAAATAGGATCGTAACCAAAACCATTTGTCCCTTTTTGTTCGTTTCGTATTTCACCTTCAACTGTTCCTGTAAATAAATACTGTTCGTTATTAATGTTTAAAGCAATTACGGTTTTAAATTTCGCTTTTCGATTCGATACTCCATTTAAGTTTTCTAAAACCTTTTGCATATTCGCTTCGCTATTCTTTTCTTCGCCTGCATATCGAGCCGAATAAACTCCAGGTTCGCCGTTTAAAGCTTCAATTTCTAATCCAGTATCGTCCGCAAAGCAAGGTAAATTATATTTTTCGGTTACATAATTCGCTTTAATAATGGCATTTTCTTCTAAAGTTGTTCCTGTTTCTTCAATATCTTCAAAACAACCTATTTCTTCTAATGTTACAATTTGAATTGATTCAGGAACTTGATTTTGAATTTCCTGTACTTTATTTTTATTGTTTGATGCAAATACGATTTTCATAATTTAACTGATATAATTCCAAATATTATTTTTGCGTGCCAATAGTTCAAAAGCTATTTTTAAAGCTTGATGTTCAGGTTTTTCTAGATTTAAATCGGATTTTAATAATTCGATTGCTTTATGTCGGGCTAATTTCAAGATTTCTTGATCCTTAACTAAATCGGCAATTTGTAAATTTAAAACGCCACTTTGTTGTGTTCCCATAATATCGCCTGGACCGCGAAGTTTTAAATCGATTTCCGAAATTTCAAAACCATCATTTGTTTTGCACATCGCTTCCATTCGAACTTTTGTATCGTTACTCAACTTATCGCCAGTCATTAAAATACAATAACTTTGCTCGGCGCCACGACCAACTCTTCCACGCAACTGATGCAACTGACTTAAACCGAAACGCTCGGCACTTTCGATAATCATAACCGAAGCATTTGGCACATTTACACCAACCTCGATAACTGTTGTGGCAATCATTATATTGGTTTCGCCTTTCACAAAACGTTCCATTTCTGCGTCTTTATCTTTCGGATGCATTTGTCCGTGTACAATACTAACTCGATATTCGGGAAGTGGAAAATCGCGCGAAATAGCTTCATATCCATCCATTAAATTCTTATAATCCATTTTTTCACTTTCTTGAATCAACGGATATACAATATAGATTTGTCTTCCTTTGGTAATTTCTTGTTTAATGAAATGTAAAACTTGCAAACGTCTGCTTTCAAAAAAATGCAATGTTTGAATGGGTTTTCTGCCTGGCGGAAGTTCGTCAATCACCGAAACATCCAAATCACCATATAAACTCATTGCCAAAGTTCGCGGAATTGGCGTTGCAGTCATAACTAAAACGTGTGGCGGCAATGTATTTTTTTTCCACATTTTAGAACGTTGTTCAACTCCGAAACGATGTTGTTCATCGATAATTGAAAGACCTAAATTTTTAAACTGTACTTTATCTTCTAGCAAAGCATGCGTGCCGATTAAAATATGAATGCTTCCGTTTAAAAGATCTTCATGAATTTGATTACGCTCTTTTGTTTTGGTAGAACCTGTTAATAAAGCCACATTTACGCCGATTTTATCTGCCATTTCTTGGATTCCTATAAAATGTTGATTTGCTAAAATTTCAGTCGGAGCCATTAAACAAGCTTGAAAACCGTTATCTAAAGCCAACAACATCGTCATAAAACCTACAATGGTTTTTCCTGCGCCTACATCGCCTTGTAACAATCGATTCATTTGCGCTTCGCGAGCCATATCGGTTCTAATTTCTTTTAAAACTCGTTTTTGAGCATTTGTAAGCGGAAAAGGCAAATGTTCGTGATAAAATGTATTGAAATAATCGCCAACCTGACTAAAAGCGAATCCTTTTATTTTATGTTTTCGAACTACATTTTTGGAAAGTAATTGTAATTGAATAAAAAACAATTCTTCAAATTTTAATCGAAATTGAGCTCGATTCAATAATTCGGCACTTTTTGGAAAATGAATATTGAAAAAAGCTTCGTTTTTAGGAAGCAATCGCAATTCGTTTATTAAATTTTCTGGAAAAACTTCTTTAAATAAATGATGTGTTTCAATAAAAACTTGTTGCATCATTTTAGTAATGCTTCGATTCGAAATATTTTTCTGAGCTGATTTTTCTGTCGAAGGATAAACAGGTTGTAAAGCCGTTTTCATACTTTTTTTATGCTCTTCCAACAATTCCATTTCGGGATGCGGCATCGAAAAAGTTCCATTAAAATGGTTGATTTTTCCAAAAATCACATAAGGTTGGTTAATCTGTAAGTTTTCTTTAATCCATTTAAAACCTTGAAACCAGATTAATTCCATTTCATTAAATCCGTCTGTAAACGTTGCAACTAATCTTTTACCGCGTTTTTGTTCAATTGTTTTTAAATGAATAATTTTTCCAACAATTTGAATTTCTGAATTGATATTCGCGTTTAATTCCGCAATTTTATAATACTTCGTTCGATCTAAATATTTATAAGGATATAAATTAATGAGATCTTTATAAGTAAAAATTTGAAGTTCTTTTTTTAACACAGCAGCACGCAAAGGACCAACGCCTTTTAGATATTCTATTGGAGTTTCTAAAATACTTTGCTGCATTTTTTTGTTTTTGCTAAGTTAAAGGTATTTGATGGAATTTTAAAATTCATTTCAATTGATTTGATGTGATAAAAAATATTATATATTTACAAATAATTAACATTTTATAAGAAATATGAAGAAGATTTTATTGCTTTCATTATTGTCTGTTTTTAGTTTGCTTTCATGTAATGAGGATGAAAAATTACAAGAAGAACCAGTTAAGAATTATAAAACCTTTCAGAAAGTAAAAGTAGCATTTGCCGAAGGAGAATCTCAAAGTGCTGAAGGAATTTTTAATTTTCCAACAGATGTTGAGAAAATTAAAAGCGTGAAAATGTATATTCAAGATTTTTGTCCAAATAAAGATTGTGACGAATGGGATCGTTTCGCAAATGTATATGTAAAAGATAAAACATCGGGAGAATGGTATGAAATAGGTCGTTTTATTACGCCATACTGGGTTGGAACTGAAAAATTAGAAAGAGGTTTAGAAGTTGATGTAACCGATTTTAAATCATTATTAACAGGAGCTACCGAATTGAAAATTTATACGGAAACTTGGTCGGCTAAAGGAAGAACGTATAGTGTTGATTTTGATTTTGAATATGGAACTCCAGATTATAAATACTCGGCAGTTGTTCCTGTTTTTCAATATAATAAATCATCTATAGACGGAGTCCCTTATGGTAAAACTCACAGTTTTGATATGTCTCGAAAAATTAATATTGCTTCAGGAACAGAAATAGCTTATTTAAGAACTATTATTTCAGGTTGGGGACATGCGATGCCTGGAAACTGCGCAGAATGGTGTGTAAGAACGCATCATATTACTATTAATGGCACTTCTACTTTTGATCATAAATTAGAGGGAATTGGTTGTGCAAAAAATCCAATTAATAATCAATCACCGGGAAACTGGAAAGACGACCGTGCAGGATGGTGTCCAGGAATGGTTGTTCCTGTAAGATTTAACAATCTCCAAAAATCGTTATTTGGAACAGCTTTTGATTTTGAATATCAGTTTGAAAACTGGACAAATAACGGAAGTAATGGAGATGCTTTTTATGCGATTTCTACTTTTGTTGTTGTTAAAAGTAATAATCCAATTACAAAACCTACAGTTACAAATTAATACTAAAAACCGTCGCATATTATGCGACGGTTTTTTATTTCAAAATCTGATTAGTATGTTCTTTGGTTTTTACTTTTGAAATAATATCTTCAATTAAACCATCTTCATCAATAATAAAGGTTGTTCGGTGGATTCCGTCGTATTCACGTCCCATAAATTTTTTAGGTCCCCAAACGCCATAAGCATTAATGATTACTTTATCTTCATCGGCAATTAAAGGATATTCTAAGTTGTTTTTTGTAGCAAAATTCAATTGACGTTTCTGAGAATCGGCACTTACTCCAATAACTTGATAATTGGCATTTACAAAACGCTCAATATTATTCTGTAAATCGCACGCTTCGGCAGTACATCCTGGAGTCGAAGCTTTTGGATAAAAAAATAAAACCACTTTTTTTCCTTTAAAATCAGTCAAGCTAATTTCTTTTCCATTTTGATCTATTCCTTTGAAATCCGGAGCTTTTTCTCCTATTTTTAATGTAGTCATTATTTCGTATTTTTGTAAAATTACAAATCATTTCAATATATCAAATGACCAAAGCCGAAAAAGTTCAGTTTGTAATCGATACATTAGAAGAGCTTTATCCCAATGTGCCAATTCCTTTAGATCACAAAGATCCTTATACGTTATTAATTGCGGTTTTGCTTTCTGCTCAATGTACCGATGTTCGAGTTAATCAAATTACGCCGTTACTTTTTGCAAAAGCCGATAATCCGTATGATATGGTAAAGCTTTCGATTGAAGAAATAGCTGATATTATTCGCCCTTGCGGACTTTCACCAATGAAATCGAAAGGAATTTATGGATTGAGTAAAATGTTGATTGAACAATATAATGGCGAAGTTCCAGCTGATATTAAAGCTTTAGAAACTTTCCCGGCAGTTGGTCACAAAACGGCTTCGGTTGTCATGTCACAAGCTTTTAATATTCCGGCTTTTCCGGTCGATACACACATTCATCGATTAATGTTTAGATGGAATTTAAGTTCTGGAAAAAGTGTTGAGCAAACCGAAAAAGATGCAAAAAAGTTGTTCCCAGAAGATAAATGGAATAAACTTCATTTACAAATGGTTTGGTACGGACGAGAATATTCGCCTGCTCGCGGCTGGAAACTCGAAAAAGATATTATTACCAAAACAATTGGAAAAAAGTCACTAATAAACGAATTGCTTAAAACGAATAAACAATAGAAAAAAAGGAACTTTAAATTTAAAGTTCCTTTTTCAGTTTTGAAAAGTTATGAAATTAAATGGGTCTTTTTTCAAGACAACAGTACTTTTTGAATAATTTAAAATAAAATCTACTGTTTGTTGTTTTGGTAAAAGATTGGGCTGCGGTTTGTTATTTTTCTTGTAATTTTTTATCATATAACTACTTGTATTTGATGTTGTTTATATGATAACGCAATAGTTTTAATTATATTGTTAGTCGTTTAAAATAATTTGTTTTTGTTGAATCATTTTTCTCAAATTAATAACGGCATAACGCATTCTTCCTAAAGCGGTATTTATGCTTATTCCCGAAAGTTCGGCAATTTCCTTAAAGCTTAAATCGTCGTAAAGGCGCAATCTTATAATTTCTTGTTGATCGTCAGGTAAACGTAAAATCAAAGTATGCAAATCGTCTTCAATTTGTTCCGTAATCATTTGGCTTTCTATATTCATTGCAGGATCTTCCACTCTGCTAAAAATAGAATACTCTTCCTGATCGCGTTGAAACTGAACTTTATTCGATTTTCTGAAATGATCAATCACTAAATTATGGGCAATACGCAAAACCCAAGGTAAAAATTTACCTTCTTCGTTATAATTATCTTTTCGAATGGTATTAATGACTTTAATAAAAGTTTCCTGAAAAAGATCGTCTGTTAAATCCCGATCTTTTACTTTCGAAAAAATAAAACTAAAAATACGTGATTGGTGGCGCTCAATTAACTGCGCTAAAGCCCATTCATTTCCAGAAGCGTATTCGCGAACTAATACAGCATCTGGCAAAAATACTTTTGCCATCTTACTTATGTTTTAGGTTTTTACTATAAGTACAGATGTTTAATAGGCTTTGTTTTTAGAGTGTTATAGGACAAATATATAAAAAAATCCTTTTCTTAAAAAAAACTTAAAGAAAATATCAACATTTTTTTAAGTTATTGTGTTTTTGTTTGAAAGGTTTGTAAGCGAATTATTTCGTAATTTTGCAATTATTGTACAAAAAATGAAAAAAGTAGATTTTTCTAAAATCGATCCTAAAAAGAATATTATTATAAAAGGAGCGCATCTTCATAATTTAAAAAATATAGATGTTGCCATTCCACGAAATAAAATGGTGGTTATAACAGGTTTGTCCGGTTCGGGTAAATCAAGTCTGGCTTTCGATACGCTTTATGCCGAAGGTCAGCGTCGTTATGTAGAAAGTTTATCTTCATATGCGCGCCAGTTTTTAGGACGAATTAATAAGCCGAAAGTAGAATATATTAGAGGAATTGCGCCAGCGGTTGCCATTGAGCAAAAAGTGAATACCACAAACGCTCGTTCTACTGTAGGAACTTCTACCGAAATCTACGATTATTTAAAGTTGCTTTACGCACGAATTGGACGCACTTTTTCGCCAATTTCGGGACAGGAAGTAAAAAAACATACAGTAAGCGATGTAATGGATGCTGTAAAAACCTTCGAAGAAGAATCGAAATGGTTATTATTGGCTCCTGTTTACGATATTGAAGGACGTTCGGTAATCGATCAGTTAAAAATTGCGTTGCAACAAGGTTTTGCTCGTTTGTTTTATAAAAATGAAACGAAACGAATCGATGAATTTGTTGAAGAATTTGCAGATAAAGAAGTTTTAGCTTCCGATATTCAGTTGATTATCGATCGATTGGTTGTTCGTCATGAAGAAGATTTTTACAATCGTTTGTCTGATGCTGTTGATACGGCGTTTTTTGAAGGAAAAGGCGTTTTGCATTTATATGAATTAGGAACTGGAAATCAGTTAGAATTCAATAATAAATTCGAATTAGACGGAATTACATTTTTAGAACCCAATATTCATTTATTCAGTTTTAATAATCCTTACGGAGCTTGTCCAAAATGCGATGGATTCGGAACTACAATCGGAATCGACGAAGAATTGGTTATTCCGAATTCGGCTCTTTCTGTGTATGAAAATGCTATTTTCCCTTGGCGTGGCGAAACCATGTCGTGGTTTCGAGATCAATTGGTTAACAATTCGCATAAATTCGATTTCCCGATTCATAAACCTTATTTCGAACTTTCGGAAAATCAAAAGAAACTAATTTGGGACGGGAATAATTATTTCACAGGTTTAAACGACTTTTTTAAAGAATTAGAAGATAATAATTACAAAATTCAGAATCGAGTTTTGCTTTCGCGTTATCGCGGAAAAACAAAATGTACGGTTTGTAACGGAAAACGTTTGCGTCCCGAAACGAACTATGTAAAAGTAGGAGGAAAGACTATTTCAGATTTGGTTGATTTACCAATTAACGAAGTTCGAGATTTCTTTAAAACGATCGAATTAAACGATTTTGAACATCAAGTTGCAAAGCGTTTATTATTAGAAATCAACAATCGTTTACAGTTTTTAAGCGATGTTGGTTTAGATTATTTAACACTTAATCGTCGTTCTTCAACGCTTTCCGGAGGCGAATCGCAACGTATCAATTTGGCAACTTCTTTGGGAAGCAGTTTGGTCGGTTCTATGTATATTTTAGACGAACCAAGTATTGGTTTGCACTCGCGCGATTCGGAAAAAATGATCGAAGTTCTTCGTAATTTACGCAATTTAGGAAACACGGTTATTATTGTAGAACACGACGAAGATGTAATGAAAGCTGCCGACGAAATTATTGATATTGGTCCTGAAGCAGGAGTTCTTGGAGGAGAATTGGTTGCGCAAGGAACGTATAATGATATTTTGAAAGCGGATACTTTAACAGGGAAATATTTGAATGGATCGATGGAAATTTTGGTTCCTAAAAAGCGTCGTCCTGTTAAAAATTACATCGAAATAAAAGGAGCTCGAGAAAACAATTTAAAGAATATAGATGTTGTTTTTCCGTTAGATTGTTTAACGATTATAACAGGCGTTTCAGGAAGTGGAAAATCGACTTTAGTTAAAAAGATATTATATCCGGCATTAGAAAAACAAATTACCGGATTAAGTGAAAAAGCCGGACAGTTTACCGAAATGAAAGGTTCGTTTTCGCATATTAAACATATCGAATATGTAGATCAAAATCCAATCGGAAAAAGTTCTCGATCCAATCCAATTTCGTATATTAAAGCGTATGACGATATTCGAGATCTATTTTCGAAACAGCAATTATCAAAAATAAGAAACTATCAACCCAAACATTTTTCGTTCAATGTCGATGGAGGAAGATGCGAAGTTTGTAAAGGAGACGGAACCGTAACGGTAGAAATGCAGTTTATGGCCGATGTTCATTTAGAATGCGAAGCTTGTAAAGGAAAGCGTTTTAAAAAGGAAATTTTGGAAGTTCAGTTTGAAGGAATCAATATTTACGATGTTTTAAATTTAACAGTTGATGAAGCAATGGATTTCTTTACCAAACATAAACAAGATAAAATTGCGCAGAAAATTCAACCTTTGCAAGATGTTGGTCTAGGATATGTTAAATTAGGACAATCATCTTCGACTTTATCGGGCGGAGAAGCGCAACGTGTAAAATTAGCAACGTTTTTAGGAAAAGGAGCTGTAAAAGAACGCGCTTTATTCATTTTCGATGAGCCGACAACCGGTTTACATTTTCACGATATTCAAAAGTTGTTACAATCTTTTCAGGCTTTAATAGAAAAAGGACATTCGATAATTGTAATAGAACACAATTTAGATATGATAAAATGTGCCGATTACATTATTGATATTGGACCTGATGGCGGTAAAAATGGTGGAAATGTTGTCGCAACCGGAACGCCGGAAGAAGTCGCTAAAAATGAAAAATCTATAACTGGATTTTATTTGAAAGAGAAGTTGAAATAGTTTTAATTAATAATATATTTCTTCTTATTTCGTTATAGTTAATATATCTTTTAAAGATGAAGAAAATTATAATATTAATCGGTTCAATTTCTCTAATATTATCTGTGAAATTTTTCGTTCCAACAATAAGATTAGATGGTTATTCTGGAACTTTTAATCGAATAATTTTGAACAGAGATGACACCTTGTATACATCTAAATATTCTAATACAGATTTTCTTTCGATTAAAAAAGAAATGCTTTATAATGAAGTTATTTTGAAATTAGGTAAACCTTTTTCTATAGAAAAATTGAAAGGAGGTTATTTAAGATTGACTTATTCACGATCTCCTAAAGATACTCATTATAGAGTAAGGCAGATTATAATGAAAGAAAATAAGGTGGATGATGTTATTTCTTATTTTTATATCGATTAAGATTCAAGAATACATAAATAAAAAAGGATGTTTTTAAAACATCCTTTTTTATTATTATTTACCTTTTCGTTTGGCAGCTTTTTTACGTTCTGCATTACGATTGGTCGATTTTTTTCTTGGGTTTCGTTTTCCTGGTCCACCTAAATTAACTTTTTTGTTTTTGTCTTTCTTTTCATGGAAAGCGGCTCCGCGTTCTTCTTCGGCACGTTTTACCGATTTCTTTAATTTAATGCGATCTTTTTCGAATTCTAACTTACGTTCTTCGATTTTTACACCTTCAGGAATTGGCATTACCGGAATTTCATAATCCATTAATTCTTCAATATCCAATTGCAATTCTTCTTCTTTTGGCGCAACTAAATTAATTGCAATTCCGTCTTTATCGGCACGACCCGTTCTACCAATTCTGTGAATATATTGTTCCGGAATTTCGGGTAATTGTAAATTAATAACGTGTGTAATATCGGTAATATCCAATCCGCGCGCCATAATATCGGTTGTAACTAAACCTCTTAATTCTCCGTTTTGGAATAATTCCATGGTGTTTAAACGGTAATTTTGAGATTTGTTTGAATGTATAGCTCCAAATTGTTCCGAAAAATCTTCTTCTAAATGTTCTAAAACAAAATCTGCTAATCGTTTTGAATTTACGAAAACAAGTAATCTCGACATGGATTCGTCATTTTCTAACCAATGTTTCAGAATATTTATTTTAGTCAAAAAGTTGGGAACAGCAATTACGCTTTGTTGAATCTTTTCTAAAGGAGTTCCGGAAGGAGCTAAAGAAACTTCTTCAGGAAAATTGAAATATTCGTCTAACAATTCATCTACTTCTTCGGTCATCGTAGCCGAAAATAGAATGTTTTGACGTTTATTTCTCATCATAGAAAGAATCGAAGTTAATTGTACTCGGAATCCTAAATTCAGAATTTCATCAAATTCATCTATTACTAATTTCTGAATGTTATCGAAACGTAAAACATTGTCTAAAGCCAGATCCATAATGCGTCCGGGAGTTCCAACAACAATGTCTAAACCTTCGTAAATGTTCTTTTTTTGTGTATTGATATTTACTCCTCCGTAAATTCCTAATGTACGAATAGAGTAATATTTTGTCAGTTTTTCGATTTCTTCCACAACCTGAACAACCAATTCTCTCGTAGGAACCAAAATCAAGATTTTAGGAGAATCGCTTGGTGTAAATTTCCATTGTTTTAAAATAGGAAGCAAATAAGCGAAGGTTTTTCCGGTTCCTGTTTGGGCAATTCCCATAACATCGCGCCCCGACATAACTACAGGAAATGATTTTTCTTGAATAGGAGTAGGGTGAATGAAGTTTAGTTCATCCAGCGCTTTTTGTAAAGATTTGGGTAAATTGAATTGCTCAAAAGTGACCATAAAATAAAATTTGAGCAAAGATAAACATTCTAAAAGAAAGTGCTGTTATATAATTTTCTTAATCACGCGTAATTTATGTGTGTGACGTCCGTTGTCGATGTTCAGAATTCCTAAATGATCTAATCGATCGATGCGAACTTTTCCGTGAGCGTGAATAATGTAGTTATCTTCCATGATAATTCCAACGTGAATGATGTTTCCTTCTTCATTATCGAAAAAAGCTAAATCGCCCACTTCACTTTCTTCAATAAAACTTAAAGGTTCGCCAATTTTTGCTTGTTGAGAAGCATCGCGCGGAATCATATATCCGTTTAAACGATAAACCATTTGTGTAAAACCCGAACAATCGATTCCGAAAGGCGTTTTGCCGCCCCACAAATAAGGCGCATTTAGATACATAAATGCTGTTTTTAGAAGATTTGTTCTTGGTTGAATTCCGGTTGTAGCTTGTCCTTCGAAATTAAATTGATCAGAATTGATGTCGTTATGACTTAAAAAAGTCAATTCGGAACCTAAAGGAATTGTCAGAAGATTTTTTGAATTCGTAATATATTCGATCAAATCGGCGTTAAAGATTTTGTTGGAATTCTTTAAACTTTCGAACTGATCTTTCGAGATTTCCTTGTACTGTTTATTATCAATCCAACCTTCGTATTGATCATTTAAAAGACGAATAAAAGACCATTTTTCGGTCTTATTTAGTATTTCGAAAGCTTCTCCAAATAAAACTTGAGTAACCATTTCGCTACTATCGGAAGTTTCGGCTCTTAAAGGTACAATAGACAGATTACAGATTGCGTACATTGCGGTAAATAGGAAGAATGGATGTTTTGATTAAAGAAAAAGAAGCAAGATAAAATGAATTTAGTCTTGCTTCTTCGTTCATTTTATAAAATTAAGCTCTTTCAATAACTAAAGCCGAAGCACCACCACCACCATTACAAATAGCAGCTGCACCAATTTTAGCGTTGTTTTGCTCTAAAACATTCAATAATGTTACAATGATTCTAGCTCCAGAACATCCAAGTGGGTGACCTAAAGAAACAGCTCCACCGTTTACGTTAACTTTTGCAGGATCAATGTTTAAGATTTTTGTATTTGCGATTCCAACAACAGAAAATGCTTCGTTAAATTCGAAGAAATCAACTTGATCAATCGAAACTCCGGCTTTTTCTAAAGCAATTGGAAGTGCTTTTGCAGGAGCTGTTGTAAACCATTTTGGTTCTTGAGAAGCATCTGCATATCCTTTAATGTAAGCTAATGGTTTTAAACCTAAGCTGTTTGCTTTTTCTTCGCTCATTAAAACTACTGCTGCAGCACCATCGTTAATAGTTGAAGCATTTGCAGCTGTTACCGTTCCGTCTTTAGTGAAAACAGCATTTAATGAAGGGATTCTGTCTAATTTTACGTTTGTATATTCCTCGTCTTTTGTAACCATAATAGGATCACCTTTACGTTGAGGAACAGCAACCGGAACTACTTCGTTATCGAATTTACCAGCTTCCCAAGCAGCAGCTGATTTCTTGTATGAATCGATTGCGAAATCATCTTGTTCTTCTCTTGAAATTTTGTATTCCGAAGCACATAAATCTGCACAAACTCCCATTGCGTTATTATCATAAGCGTCTGTAAGTCCATCTTTCTGCATTCCGTCAACAAAAGTAGCAGGGCCAAATTTAGCACCAACTCTTAAGTTTCCGTAATGAGGAATCAAGCTCATGTTTTCCATTCCACCAGCAACAATAACATCAGCATCGCCTGCCATAATTGCTTGAGCTCCTTGCATAATCGCTTTCATACCAGAAGCACAAACTTTATTAATTGTTGTTGCCGGAATAGTATCTGCTAAGCCAGAGAATAAGGTAGCTTGTCTAGCCGGAGCTTGTCCAACACCTGCCTGAACTACATTACCCATTAATACTTCGTCAACTTCTTTATAATCTAAATTGATTTTATCTAAAGCTCCTTTAATTGCCGTAGCTCCTAATTTTGGAGCAGGAACCGTAGATAAAGATCCCATAAAACTTCCTATTGGCGTACGAGCAGCTGAAACAATTACTACTTTTTTACTCATGATGTTTGCTTTTGAATATAATTATTTTGTTTGCATTGCGAATTTAATAAAAATGATTGAATTCTGCACTAAAGAACTTTAAATAACGATTTAACTGATCGTCTGAATTTATTAATATGTAAAAACGAAATGTACTTAATTGATTATTAAAAGATAATACTTGGTTTGAATAAAAAGTTATAAAAAAAGTATTGAAAAGATTTGCGATGTATAAAAACTCTTACTAAGTTTGCTCCACTGATTAAGTAAATAAGACTTTTATTTACATTTAGTAGGAGAGGTGCCGGAGTGGTAACGGAGCAGATTGCTAATCTGTCATCGGGTAACCGATGCCAGGGTTCGAATCCCTGTCTCTCCGCTTTTTCGGGGTGTAGCGTAGCCCGGTCATCGCGCCTGGTTTGGGACCAGGAGGTCGCAGGTTCGAATCCTGCCACCCCGACTTCACGGGACAAAGTAGAAAAATCTACTTTTGTCCCGTTTTTTTTTGTATATAACTTTTTGTTTATCAAGTTGATATGTTGTATAAAATCGTTTCGACGAGCGGTTCGAACTTGGCTTTCTGAAAAAATGATTTTTTCAGGGTAAATTGAACCAATATCTTTTGATATCTCTGCAAGTTCTCCTTTCATTACATTTTTCTCTATCTCAATTATCTTGTTAATTCCTTGTTTTATAAGGTCTTGAATGTTATCTGAATCATAATTAACTCTATTTAGCTTTGCTTCCAGAGCAGAAATCTTTGAACTATAGACTGATTTCATTTCTCTATAGTCTTCAGCTTCAATCTGACGAGTAGCAAGCAGGTCTCGCGTGTGAGATAATCGATCTTCATAATCTTTAATTTCTGCCAAAATCTCCTTTTTTTCTAATTGTACTTCTAGTGTTCCACCTAGGTAGTCTTTCGAAATGGTTTCTTCATAGAAAGATCTATTTTGGATTTTAGGAAGAAATTCAATTAAGTCTTCTACAATAGCCGCGTTGACTTTTTCAGCATTCACACGATGCGTACATCCTCCGATACAATGATAATATGCATAGTAACGGCTTCTACCTTTTGATTTACTTCCAGTCAATAACTTACTGCATTCAGGGCAAACCAAATATCCTCTAACCGGAAACTCATCAATGGTTTTTATCTTGGGACGATAGTTTCGTCCGCGTCCATCTAATACGTCCTGTACTTCATAGTAGAGCGATTCAGATATGATTCCCTCGTGTTGCCCATCAACGAAACAGCTTTCTTCGTCTTTGAACTGGGGAACGAATATTTTACCACAGTACAATGGATTTCGTATAACCTGCCAAAAAGCATTCTTGCTACATTTCAATCCCTTTTCTTTCGCTTGCTTAAACACCTGCTCGGTATTGAATATACCTTTCGCTATTTCTTTAAATGCGTACCTTAAAACGGAAGCGTCAGGCTCTTTCGGTGCAATAAATTTCTTTCCATTTTCGGAAGTTTTATTTTCATATGCTACAGGAGCTAATCCCATATAGCGACCCTCTTTCTTCGCTCGGCGCATTCCGTAAAATACATTCAATGCACGACGGTCATTTTCAACTTCAGGAGCCGCAAGATAAAATGCCAGCATCATTTTATTCTCAGGGATAGACAAATCAAGTGGTTGTTCTATCGCCTGCGGTTCTACGCCCAACCCGCGAAGAATGTTAATCATTTGATAGGCATCACCAGCATTTCTGCTGAAACGATCCCATTTCGTGAAAAGGATAAGGTTCACATGATTCTTTTTCTTTTTCAACGTTGTGATAAGGTTTTTCCATTGCGGTCTATTGAATGTTTTTGCTGAGTGATCTTCATAAATAACATCCCTTATCTCAATAGACTGATTAAGACAATATTTACGTAACATCTCTTCCTGATTTCTTTGGGAATAACCTTTATCAGCTTGTTCGTCTGTACTAACTCGTATGTAAATGTCTGCTATATAACCCATCGCTTTAAATCTAAAATTGCACATAATATGACCTAAGAGTTGTCCGATAAAAAAACTGCGTTGCAAAGTATTAAACAGTATCTTTTGTCTTAATGGCACTCGTTGGCTTTCATTGGCACTAAATTACTAAAACAATATCATCTAATCCCTTACTTTTCAGGAATATTGGTATAAAATAGCCGTTTTATTTAAAAATGATTTTCAGGATTGTCAGCGATAAATCTCATGCAATCCTGTACGGAATAAACCAAAAAAAAATGCCCAACTTGGGCATTTTTGATAGGTGCTTTTTCTACAGTAATTTTTATAGTTGGGATAATCAGATATAACTATAACCTATTTGTACAGCGGTGCAGAATTTTGATTTTGAAAACGATATCCCATCGAATAGCAACTTTTCTGGAAAGATCAGGCTTAAAAATCCCCTGAAGTCTTCACTGCTGCTTTGTTCCAAAACCTTATCGAGCTTGAGAAATTCTGCAATGTCATTTTTCAACAGCTCGTCTATATCTGGTATTCGCCCACAAACTTCCTGAAACTTTTTATTTAGCTGGTCAATTGACGTACTGTATTGGTTCTTTATCTCATGATATTCCGAAGCATCAATCTTGTCAGTGGCCAACAAGTCCCTGATATGCGATACCCTCTTTTCTAAATCCTTCAGTTGTACAGAAATTTGTTTTTTTGAAGTTTGAATGTCCCTGGTCTGTTCTAAATAGCTCTCTACTAAAATATCTCTGTAGACTTCTAATACTTCTTTTGAAGGTACATAACGTCTTAGCTCATTTTCAAGTAATTCAGTTAATTGTTCCGCACCGATTCGCATAGAACATCCTTTATAGCAATGATAATAATTGTAATATTTGTTTCTGCCTTTGGAACGGCTTGCTGTTAATAATTTTCCACATTCTGGGCAGATCAGAAATCCTCGTAGTGGGAATTCATTACGAGTTTCAATCTTTAAGCGGTATTTTCTACCTCTACCATCCAAAATGTCCTGCACTTGTTCAAATAGCTCTTCACTTAATATCGCTTCATGTTGCCCTTGCACAAAATAACTCTCTTCATTTTTAAATGTGGGTATAAATATTTTTCCGCAATAAAGTGGATTTCTTATTACTTGCCAAAAAGCGTTCTTGCTGCATTTTAGACCTTTTTCCTTTGCTTTCTTCCAAATTTGTTCGGTGTTGTATGTTCCTTTTGCTAATTGCTCAAACGACCACCGTAAGGTGGAAGCATCTGGTTCCTTTGGTGTAATGTATTTAGTTCCGGCCTCATCAATCTTGTTCTTATAACCAACCGGAGCCAGCCCCATATACCTTCCTTCTTTCTTCGCCCGTCGCATACCATAAAATACGTTTAATGCCCGCCTGTCATTTTCAACTTCTGGAGCTGCAAGGTAAAATGCCAGCATCATTTTGTTTTCTGGTATTGATAGATCCAATGGTTGCTCAATTGCCTGTGGTTCTACATTGAGATCTCGGAGTTGATTTATCATTTGGTATGCATCGCCTGCATTACGGCTAAAACGGTCCCATTTGGTAAATAGAATAAGATCGATACGATTCTTGTTTTTCTTCAGATTAGCTATCAATTTTTTCCATTCAGGCCTATTAAAGGTTTTGGCAGAATGGTCTTCGTATATGACATGACGTATTTCTATGGAATGGCTTTCACAGTATTTGCGTAGCATTTCTTCCTGGTTACGTTGCGAGTAACCTTTATCGGCCTGTTCATCTGTGCTTACACGTACATAAATGTCTGCAATGGGCTCTCTGCTTACTCTCATCTTTCCAAATATTTTTTTACAGCGATCCGTGCTAGTTTTCTTAAAAACTGAAGCATTCTCGTAGCATCTTCATTTGACATTTCCGTCTTATCACCTTTCAGAACTTTCTTAAGTTTTTCAGCGGTAACCTTAGTTTTTTGTGAATTATCTCTCATAACCAACCCTATTAGAAAATATGGATTTTGAAATTATGTATGATTTTAAAGCAAAAGCCCAAAGATGTAGTCTTTGTCTTTTAAAGGCAGTATTTGACCATATATTATTGGCGACCGAATGAGATAGCAAATAATAAGCTACTGATTGAACACTAAAGTGTTGTAAAATTCAGCTTCGATGGCTGCGTGTTTTCTACACGCATCGGGTCATTATCCAATGCCTTTTCCACTGGCTTCCACATTGTTTTTTATCCAAGAGCCGGTATGCTGGTTTTGTCCCATTTCAAGAGCAAAGGTATTTCAGTGTTCATAACGCAACAGCAAGGTCGTGCCCTTTGGGTTTGCAAAATAATCTCCACCCATGCGGGTCGTATTTTTTTGACAAAACCTTGCTGCTGCTAAACACTAACCTTTTATGCTCGTGAAACGAAACAAAGCATACTCCGGCTCTTTACACGAATAAAAAAAATGTCAGAAATGAAAAATATCAGCATTGGAAATGGAAAAAGTGAAACGAAAACAAGCACCTCCTCTCATTGCCGAATAAAATCAAATCAAAAAAAATCAAACAGGAATTTAACAACGTAAAAATCGAAAATCATGAACATCACAGGAAGACTGACAAGGGATGCGGAAGTACGCACAACGTCACAGGACAAACAAGTAGTAAACTTTTCAGTAGCAACAAACGACAGCTACAAAAACAAGCAGGGCGAACGCATAGATCAAACAACCTATTTCGACTGCTCGTACTGGATAACTCCCAAAGTAGCCAGACTACTCACAAAAGGCACACTGGTAGAACTGACAGGCAGAGTAAGTATAAGAGCGTGGACAGGAAATGACGGAGAACCAAAAGCAGGACTGAATTTTCATACCTCGCAAATCAAACTGCACGGAGGTAGCAGGAAAACAGAAACCACACAGGCTACTGACAATAACAAAGGTAAGGTTAAGGCGGAGCAAACCGAAGATGACCTACCATTTTAACAGCTATCAAATACTCATTTTTCAAACTTTTAAAATTTCAACAGCATGGCACATAATATCAATTTCAACAGCAAGACAGGACGTTACTCATTCTTTAGCGTAAAGGAAAAAGCGTGGCACGGTTTGGGGAAAATCGTACAGGATTACCCAACAAGCGAACAAGCAATCAGACACGCAGGGTTAGATTATGAAGTGGTAAAATCTCCACTCTTTACAAAAAGCTCAGGCATTATAGAAACTGCTAACGGTATCGAGATTGGAAATAGCGAACTGGAAGTACCTAATTATTTCGCCAACATACGCACCGATAACAATGCGGTTTTGGGTGTTGTGGGTAAAGACTACCATATCGTACAAAACAGAGATGCTTTTTCATTCTTTGACAGTATTGTAGGCGGTACGAACGGCATTTTATACGAAACCGCAGGAGCTTTGGGCAACGGTGAACGTATTTTTATTACAGCCAAATTGCCGAGTTATATCCGTGTGGGCAATGGCGATGATGTGACAGAAAAATACATTTTTCTAACCACTTCGCATGACGGTAGCGGAAGTATTACAGCCGCTTTTACACCTATCCGAATTGTTTGCCAAAATACCTTAAATGCTTCTTTACGCAATATGAGCAATGTGGTACGCATCAAGCACACCGCAGGAGCAAAACAACGTTTAGACAACGCACATAAAGTTATGGGACTTGCTAACCAGTTCAGCGACCAGTTAGAAGGGATTTTCAATGAGTGGACGAAAGTCAAGGTATCAGACCAAGAGGTTAAAAAGCTAATCCAATTGGCACTTTGCCCAAATAAGGAAACATTGGAACTGCTGAAAAAAGGTGCGGAAGATGAAGTTTCCACCGTATTCAAAAACGTTGTTGAAGATGCTTTTGCTTATGCAATGATAAGCGATACCCAACAAATGGAAACCACCAAAGGTACATTGTTCGGAGCATACAATGCGGTAACAGGCTACTATCAGAACGTAAGAAATTACAAAGACAACGAAGCCAAATTACAGAGTATTGTAATGGGTGGTACTGCTCAACTGAAATCACAGAAAGCATTTGAATTATGTACCTCTTTTCAGAAAGTCGGTGCAGACGTTTTTCAACTCAATTAATTAAACCACAGGCTACCGCCTTACAAACGGTGGTAGCCTTTAAAAAGCATTACAATGAAAGCATTAGAAGAAATGAACAATGTGGAAAAGGGATATATACTGGCAAAACTGTTTTCCAAAAACCTTAAGGAAATAAGCCTTTTTATACAGCAGGAAACCGAGCGTTTCAGAAAACACGAGGAATATATGCGGAGTATATGGGCAGATAAAACCCTTATTACAGCCAATTTTTGGTTTGGTCTTGTAGAGAATACCGAAAGAATTTTAAAGCAGTACAACGTGATGTTACAGCGAAACCCAAGAGTATTTTCTGACCAACTTTTTGACGGTTAGAATGCCATATTTGTTTCAAATAGCTTGATAGAATATGCGGAAAAACCCGAATGTAACCACCAACTAAAACAGGCTATACACCTGCTTTTCGGAGAACAAAAAATGATTGAAATAACCTTAAATGATAACAGCAATGGCGAACTGGTGTAGTAATACGGTTGTGTTCGAGGGAAAACCCGAAGCAATCACACAGATACAACAACTTTTCCAAATCTTAAAGGAAAAGGAAGAGCAAGCCGAAGAAGGGCAATTGCCCGACTTTTCAGACAGTACGAACGGTGGGTATTTCTTCAATATCTACTGGAACGAGGGCGATGAAGGAAATTTTCAGTACGAAACCAAATGGTCGCCTAACTCCGAGATACTGCGGAGCATAGCAGACCGATACCAAGTTGATTTTGTACAGGATTATGAGGAAATGGGAAACGGGATATATGGTAGAGCAACCTATCAAAACGGCATACTGGACGATGTATGTTTGAGCGATGAAGACATAGAGGCGTATGATTTTGATGAAGATACAGACACTTACCATTTTGAGGGGGAAACTTATGAAAGTGATTGCGAAATACTGGAAACGCTTTTGGAACGCAAATTATCATTGCTATGAAAGTAACGGATTTAAACGGATGCTCTATCGAAGTCACTGACCTTGATGAAGCCATAAAGATTAGCAAGCGGTTCACTGGTTACAGACACGAGGACGAAAGTTTCTACGAGTTCGACAAGAGACAGAACGCATACTGGACAGATATGTACAATAAACTGACAGCTAAGAAAAAACGATTAGAGGACAAACAAAAAAATTAGAACGATGAATACAAATTTTTTCAATCAGATACAGCAGTTGAACTTTACAGGAGTATTACAACTGAACATTTCAAAGGGAGCAGAAACCAAGCTAATCGTATCGGTTATGCTTAACAATGAACAATGCGGGGATAATGCAAAAAACCTTATTCCGCCCCTTACATTCAATGCTACCGCACAGGAGTTTGATGAGGGATTTTTTGAACAGATAACCGCACCAGTACAAACCGTTTCGGGTTTGATGGTGGATATGGAGAAATTCTTAAAGCAAATGGAAGAAGTCAAAAAACAATCGGCAATGGAGAAGGAAAAAGCCGATAAGGAGAAGAAAGAAAAGGAAGCCAGGGACAAGAAATATAAAGAAGCTATGGCAAAGGCTGACGAACTGGAAAAAGAGGGTAAATTCCGTGAAGCGTGGATGAAAGTGCCGAACCCTGCCGATTTTCCCGACTATGCCGATGCCATACGCAAACGTAAAACTTCACTATCGGGCAAATTTGCCACACCGAGCCTTTTCGGTGCGACAGAAGAAGCAACACCCGAACCGATACAATCGGCAGAAGTTACAGACGATTACCCCATTGATGAAGCAGGAGAAGAAGAATAAAAGTACTAACCCAAAAATCAAATGTTATGTTATTAGCAACGCAATTACAACGAGTTTTTATATTGAATGATAAGGGGCAGGAAATCAAACTGAACGACCCCGAACCGCAATGGAGTGTACAGGCAGTAATGAATTTTTATTCCAATACATACCCCATTCTGACTACCGCAAAAGTATCAGCACCACAAATCAAGGACGATACGGTACAGTACCGTTTTGAAAGTGCAATGGGAACAAAAGGTTAAACTAAAACAGTAAAACAATGACTTATGCAACGACATACCGTATCGGGAACATTCCAAATGCCCCAAGAACCCAAGCAAAAGCAATTGCACCGTCAGTTGAGCGAGTTCGCAAACTGGATGCAACGACCGAAAGACGCAAACGAAATCCAAAAGGACAAACAACAGTCCGTACCAGTAGCCATGTTACCAATGGTTTTTTAAGGACTTCGTTTCTCCCTAAACTGAACGAAACAGAAACAGTACAGGCTTGCAGGGATAATATCAAAATGGAAAGGGATTTTTATAGTTCCCTTTCTCAATTGGCAGAGCATTACGGCATCATTCCGAAATCAACGCAATCTTACGGCTATCCCTACAATATCGCATTGGCTTTAAAAGACACCGAAGAACAGCTAAAACTTAAAATAACGGATTGGGAAGAAATCAGACTGATACAGGATAGCAAGAAAGTGTTTTTTACAAGCGAGGAAAGATATAATACTGGTACAACCCTGTATTACATTCCTGTAATACCCTTATTTCGTTGGTTGAAAGACCCAAAGCGAAAACATACCGCTCAACTGTTTTTGTCAGTTTGCAGTTATTTGTACCACATTGCCGATATTCCATACTACAGACAGGAAAGTAGTTACCTGTACTGGATGTATGAAATGCACAAAGATTGGGTAACCGAGGATGATTACGGAGAAGATACAGAAGCCTACCTCAGCGAATTTTCTCAAGCAGAATGGATTGGCGACTGTATGGAAAAGAAGATTTACAACGAAGCTAATTTAAGGCTCTTTAAAGAACGTTTAAACCGTTTTAAAGCGAAAGATAAGATTGATGCTGATTGCTTTAAAGTAGCACAGGAAGCCTATGCAATTTATCAGCAGTACCCTAATGCAAACGTATTCCGCAATGCCCGACCAAATGGCGAAGCCAATGAAGAAGACATGGAAAATATCATTTCAATGGAAAAGTATGTTTCATTCTGTGCAGATGGTACAGGCTGGCTTATGGATAATGTGGTAGAATCAGTAAACAACGAATTACAGGAATACGGACAGATGGAAGAACCCATTATTATAAAACGGTTTGACGGAAGTGATATAACCGCCAACACATTGGAGTTTGAAAACCGTTTGCTTACGATGATAAATGAATTGACCTACATTTTGAATAATTTTTAAAAACAAGGCTATGAACGATATAACACAGGATTTCGGAACGCTATACTACCCAAAATCAGCATTGGTATTTTATCAGACTACTGGAAAGGGTAACAATACTTATGTAGAGCATTTTGATATGGATAAAAACGGTACTCCCATTAATGCTCACCCTTTGACCGTAAAAGAAGCAAACCAACTGGCAAAGGCGTTGAAAACTGCCAAAGAAGAAAAAGAACCGTTATTGAAACCGCAGGGAGTATTGAGCAATCAGGTTTTATACTTCGACCCTAATGGAAACAAAGTAGTTTGGTTTACAAAAGCCACACAAAGGGAACTATATTTTATTGAAAGTCTGGGAATACCCAAAGGCAAAGCCAATGTACCACCTATGCTGTGGGTAGCCAACCGCAACGGTTTAGCCGTTTTCGCCTTACCGAATAGAAGAAGACCTACAATAAACACAAAGCTGTACAATGCCCCCTTTTTTAACGTGTATGAGGACGGCAATGTATGTATGGGTACAGTAGATGTACGCATAAAGAAAACCGCTTCATTGGAAGAATTTATAAACAAATGGGAAGGCTTTTTCTTTAACAGCTATTTCAGTCATTTAATGCACGGTCATAACCCGATAAATGGAAATTGCGTAAGCCTTTGGGAGAATTTAATCGCCACAGGCGACGCCTTTCCAATGGAAGTATTGACAGAAAATAACCTAACCTTAAAAGACATATTGCGATGAACAACGAAAGAATAAAAGTCCATTTTACGGACAATAGTTTAATAAATGCCACCAATCCCATATCGATAAACCTTATCGGTGCAGGTGGCACAGGCTCAAAGGTTTTGACCGCCTTAATGGAAATGAACCACAGTTTAATAGCTTTAGGACACGCAGGATTGTCCGTTCGTCTTTGGGATGATGATGTTATCACAGAAGCAAATTTGGGAAGACAGCGTTTTGCAGAATGTGAGGTCGGGTTGTATAAATCCGTTGCTCTCATCAACCGAGCAAACCGCTTTACAGGTACTAACTGGAAAGCCGAAACACAGAAGTTTGAAAAAGATAGTTTGGGCAAAGTTCCCGAAAACGCACAGGCTACTATCTTTATTACCTGTGTAGATATTGTAAAAGCAAGGTTTGGTATTGCTGAAATATTGAAAGCATTGGATAACGGAAAATATTACCATCATAAACCAAAATATTGGTTGGATTATGGAAACAGCCAATATACAGGACAGGTATTATTATCAACGATTGGAGATATAAAACAGCCTAATTCCGACAGATACGAAACGGTATCTAATCTGCCAATGGTTACCGATGAATTTGGACATTTGCTGAAGCAGTCCGAACAACAGGACGATACACCAAGTTGCAGTTTAGCTGAAGCATTGGAAAAACAGGATTTATATATCAATTCGTCACTCGCACAAATGGGAAGTTCTTTGTTATGGGGTTTGTTCCGTAATGGATTGACTGAAAACAGGGGCTTTTTTCTCAATTTGAAAGATTTCCGTTCACAACCCATACAAGTCGCCCGATAGCAGAAATCTGGCGGCAAAAAGACACACCCTCCCGAAGGTCGGGGCAGTCTTTTTGCATTTAAGCGGTGCAACCACTTTGCCAAAATGTATGGCTACACCCCATCTTCACTTCTCATTTTATCAAACAGGTTGCGATCTGTTTTGCAGGGATATTCAGTATCCCTTTCGTTGTTTTTGGAGACTTCTTTTCTTTCCACATCT
>DERN01000004.1 GCA_002360925.1 Flavobacteriaceae bacterium UBA3339
GTTTTGAGGTTGCAAATATAAACACTCTTTTTAACTACAACCAAATATTTTATAACCTTTCTTTGAAAGTTTTTTTAGTGCTTTTGAGAATCAAAAAGTTACAAACATATTTTTTTTATAATTCACATAATCAAAATAAAAAAACGAGTCAATTAATCTTCATTTTTCATTATCCTAAATTAATTTTCATTACTTTTAAATAAAAATTATTCTATGAAAAATCATATTACGGCAATTATTATTGCATTAGGTTTGATTGTTTCGACTGTAGTTTTAACTCAAGCTTTTAAAAATAGAAATCAAGCTGATGAAACTATTAGTGTTACTGGTTTAGGCAGTAAAGACTTTGTTGCTGACTTAATTGTTTGGAACAGTAGTTTTTCTAAAAAAAGTTTTGAATTGAAACAAGCTTATGCCGAATTAGAAAACGACCGAAATGCCATAAAAAACTATCTTTTAAGTAAAGGCTTAAAAGAAAATGAAGTTATTTTCTCTTCGGTAAACATTAATAAAGAGTATACTTATAGTTATGACGACAATAGTAATTTGCGTTCTCAGCAATTTAATGGATATTCTTTAACTCAAAATGTTCAAATTGAAAGTAAAGAAGTAGAAAAAGTCGAAAATGTTTCTCGCCAAGTTTCCGAATTAATCAATAGCGGAGTAGAATTATACTCAAACGCTCCAGAATATTATTATACTAAATTAGCAGCTTTAAAATTAGAAATGATTGCCGAGGCTACAAAAGATGCTAAGTTAAGAGCCGAAAAAATTGCAGAAAATGCAGGAAGTTCATTGGGCGATTTAAAAAAATCGGATATGGGCGTTTTTCAAATTGTTGCTCAAAACTCATCCGAAGAATATTCTTGGGGCGGATCTTTCAACACAGCTTCTAAAAACAAAACAGCAACTATTACCATGAAATTGGTTTACAAGATAAACTAAACTATGAGTAAATTCACAAGCGATATTTCGGGAAAAGAATTTAGCCCGGACGATTTGGTGCAAGCAAAAACTTTAAGGAATTCAATTTTTGAATTTATAAAAGAATCGAATCCAAAATTTACAAGACATTCTAAACTTTCGATAGAAGAACTCAATTTTTATCGTCAAAAATACATTTCCGAAAAACTAATTCAAGAAGTTGGGGAATTAAATGAGCTAAAACAACAAGTAATTGATTCTATTTCGAAATCGCAATTAATCAGCAATGAAACCTTAGAAGAAAAAAGCATTCCAGATTCTTTCGGAAGCAGAGTTGCCGATAAAGTTGCTTCGTTTGGCGGAAGTTGGACATTTATATTATCGTTCCTTTTTTTACTTGTACTTTGGATCGGCGCAAACTTTTTCCTTTTTCATAATAAAGGATTCGATCCGTATCCGTTTATTCTATTGAATTTGATTCTTTCTTGTTTGGCAGCTTTACAAGCTCCGATTATTATGATGTCGCAAAACAGACAAGAAGAAAAAGATCGCGAAAGAGCAAAAAATGATTATATGGTGAATTTAAAATCTGAATTAGAAATTCGAATTCTTCATGAGAAGATTGATCATTTAATCATGCATCAACAACAAGAGTTATTAGAAATTCAGAAAGTTCAAACCGATTTAATGAATACCATTTTAACCGAAATACGAACCAACAAAACAAAAAGCTCATCTTAATAGATGAGCTTTTTATATTTAAATCTTATATCTTTTCTAATTATAGAATCAACATTGCATCGCCGTACGAATAGAATTTATATCCTTCTTTAACAGCTTCTTCGTATGCTTTCATCATTAAATCGTGTCCTGTAAATGCAGAAATCATCATCATTAAGGTCGATTTTGGCATATGGAAATTCGTAATCATACAATCTGCAATACTAAAATCGTACGGAGGGAAAATAAATTTATTTGTCCATCCTGAAAAAGGATTCAATGTTTGGCTTGACGAAACCGAACTTTCCATTGCACGCATAGAAGTTGTTCCAACAGCACAAATTCTTTTTTTCTTTTCTTTTGCATTGTTTACAATATCACAAGCTTCTTGTGTAATAATTAATTCTTCCGAATCCATTTTGTGTTTAGATAAATCCTCAACCTCAACCGGATTAAAAGTTCCTAAACCAATATGTAATGTAATTTTAGCAAAATCGATTCCTTTAATTTCTAAACGTTTCAATAAATGTTTAGAAAAATGCAAACCTGCAGTTGGTGCTGCAACAGCTCCTTCTTCGGTTGCATAAATAGTTTGATAACGTTCTTCATCTTCCGGAGTTACATCACGACTAATGTATTTAGGAATCGGAGTTTCGCCCAATTCGCGAAGTTTTAAACGGAATTCTTCATAAGAACCATCATACAAGAAACGTAAAGTACGTCCGCGCGAAGTTGTATTATCAATTACCTCAGCTACCAACGAATCGTCTTCTCCAAAATATAATTTATTCCCGATACGGATTTTACGAGCCGGATCAACCAAAACATCCCATAAACGTTGCTCTTCGTTCAATTCTCTTAACAAGAAAACTTCGATACGCGCTCCCGTTTTTTCTTTGTTTCCAAATAAACGAGCAGGAAAAACTTTAGTATTATTCAACACCATTACATCTCCTTCATCGAAATAATCAATGACATCTTTGAATAATTTGTGTTCAATTTCACCTGTTTTACGGTGCACAACCATTAAACGAGCTTCATCTCTGTTTTCAGCAGGAAATTCTGCTAATAATTCTTCAGGTAAACTAAAGTTAAAGTTTGATAACTTCATATTGTTATAAAAATCTGTTTATAAATTGATTGTCTGTTTGTTAAAACAGGATTGCAAATATACGACTTGAAGATAGGCGTTGTCAAGTAAATTGAGGTTTATTTTAAAAACACCAGCCAAACACATCATTATCAACACCTTAAAAGAATTCAAATTATTCTTTATTGCGAAACAATTCCGATTTGTTTCATATCATTCCAAAAATTAGGATATGATTTAGAAACAACTTCAGCTTCCTTGATTTTAATTTTTTGTTTAAACGCCAAAGGCGCAAATGCCATTGCCATTCTATGATCTTGATACGTTGCAATTTCGACAATATTGGAAGAAAACGAAACCTTATTTTTTAATTGAATTGTTTCGTCTGTGATTTCAATTTCGGCACCAAACTTTTCTAATTCGTTTTTAAGTGCTTGCAAACGATCGGTTTCTTTAATTTTTAATGTATGAAGTCCCGATAAATCACACGTTATTCCCAATCCTAAACAACTTACAATAATAGTTTGCGCAATATCGGGCGAATTGTTTAAATCATAAATTACATGATTTTTTATCGGATCATTGACTTTTTTTAGAATAATAGAATCGTCTTTAAAAATCGTTTCTACTCCAAAATCTTGATAAATCTTGGCTAAAACAGCATCGCCTTGCAAACTATTTTGTTTGAAATAACTTAATGTAACTTGAGAATTAATTGGCGACAAAGCCATAATACTGTAAAAATACGAAGCCGAAGACCAATCTGATTCTACTACAAATTGATTACTTTTGAGTTTAGAAGTTGGTGAAATTTTTATTCGATTTTCTTTAAAACTTGCTTCGATTCCCAACGTTTGTAAAATTTGCAACGTCATGTTAATATACGGAATCGAAGTTACATTTCCTTTTAAATGAATTTCTAATCCGTTTTGTAAAGCCGGCGCAATCAACATTAAAGATGATATATATTGACTGCTAACATCTGCATTTATTTCGACTTGATTCTTCGTGATTTCTTTTCCTTTTATGCGAAGTGGCGGAAATCCTTCTTTTTCTACATACGAAATATCGGCATCTAACTGTTTTAGCGCATCAACCAAAATTTGAATTGGACGCTCTTTCATTCGAGAAGAACCAGTTAAAACAACTTCATTATTTTTCTGAGTTGAATAATACGAAACAAGAAAACGCATGGCGGTTCCGGCATGATGCACATCCTTAATTATTAAATTACTTTGCAAACATTGCTTCATTACAGAACTATCGTCAGAATCTGAAGCGTTTTCAATAATTAAATCAGGAAATAAAATCTGTAATAATTGTACACGATTGGTTTCGGATTTAGAACCTGAAATTTTAATATTTTGATTGCTTATAAAGTTTTTTGATTCAAGAAGTAAATCCATTTTGATTTTATATTTCAGGTTAGAAGTATATTTAAAACTTGTTTTGGAGTTCCATAGAATTAACAAAATAATGAGAAGCTGAAACAAGTTCAGCTTGACAGGATTTATTAGTAAACTATTTCAACTTTTCGTTACTGTGATGACGATCGTGATCACGTTTGGTTTTTACATCCATTTTTTTATCGAAAGCTTCTTGTAAGTTTACTCCAGTTTGATTTGCCAAACACAAAACTACAAATACAACATCGGCCAATTCTTCGCCAAGATCTTTTGCTTTATCACTTTCTTTTTCGGATTGTTCGCCGTATCTGCGTGCAATAATTCGCGCTACCTCTCCTACTTCTTCTGTAAGTTGCGCCATATTTGTTAATTCGTTAAAATAACGAACTCCGTGTTGTTTAATCCAATTATCAACTTCTAATTGAGCGTTTTTTATATCCATTTTTATTTTTTTCGTTCTCTTAATTTTTTCAATACTAACACATCTAAAATTCCCATAAAAATGGCAAATCCAATGCTTTGATACCAATTTATTTTATTCTGAAACATATACGTTATGGCTAACATTGAAACGCCATAAACTAAAAAGGCTGCAATAAAATGTGCTACTTTGTCTTTCATCATGTTCTTTTTTTGTATGTTTTTCTTTGTTTCTGTCTTTCATTCAACTTCCTAAGAATAAAAAATCATTTCAAAAATCTAAAGAAGTTAAAAATATCGTGATTATTTATTTCCAAATATTTTTGGTCGAATGAACTTATCGAACGCAAATACCAATGCAATAAAGATAACGAATTTCCCGATTAAATTATACCAACACAACTCCTCGCCACCTAATGCACATTGTACTTCGTCGTAACTCATTACAAGTGTTACAATAATGTAAACCGCGATATATAAGCTTAATCTTTTTTTCATTATTCTTTATTTTTTGTATCCATTAAAATCGTAACGGGTCCATCGTTGATTAAGGCAACTTTCATATCGGCACCAAACTGACCTGTTTGTATAGGTTTTCCGAATTCGATTTCAAAGTGTTTTAAAAACGTTTCGTACAAAGGAATTGCAATATCGGGTTTTGCAGCTTTGATATATGAAGGACGATTTCCTTTTTTGGTTGAAGCATGCAACGTAAACTGACTTACAATAATGACATCTCCGTTTTCGTCTTTTACTGAACGATTCATCACACCATTTTCGTCATTAAAAATTCGCAAGTTTATGATTTTCGATGTTAACCATTCTATATCTTCTTTAGTATCGGCTTCTTCAATTCCTAACAAAATCAACAATCCTAAACCAATGTTCGCAACTTTACTTCCTTCAATCGTTACCGAAGCTTCCGAAACTCTTTGTATTACAACTTTCATTATTCTTCGTCTTGATTTTTTCCGTTCGCATAAATATCGGTTCTGTAATTTTCTTCATCTCCATCTAAGATCTGAATGTAACTTTTATAACGCGACCACGCAATTTCATCTCGATCCAAAGCGTCTTTTACGGCGCAATTAGGTTCTTCGCGATGTAAACAATTGTTGAATTTACATTGATCTTTTAGTTCGAAGAATTCAGGAAAATAATCGCCGACTTCCTGTGGTTCCATATCTACAATTCCAAAACCACGAATTCCGGGTGTATCAATAATTTTTGCATCAAAATTTAAATCATACATTTCGGCAAAAGTTGTAGTATGTTGTCCTTGTTGATGTTGTTCTGAAATCTGTTTAGTTTTTAAATTTAAACCAGGTTCTAGAACGTTTACTAAAGTCGATTTTCCAACACCGGAATGTCCCGTAAACATCGAAACTTTATCTTTCATCAACTCTTTTAAAGCTTCCAAACCTTTTTCTTTTTCTGCCGAAACACGCAAACATTTATATCCGATATTTTCATAAACATATTGTAAATACAACTGTTCGTCGAGTGTTTCTTCCGAAAACGTATCGACTTTATTAAAAATCAAAACAGCTTCAATTCCGTATGCTTCTGCAGTAACCAACAAACGATCAATAAAACTTGTAGTTGTAATCGGATTATCGATCGTAACCAAAATAAACAACAAATCGACATTTGCCGCAATGATATGCACTTGTTTAGAAAGATTGACCGATTTACGGATTAGATAGTTTTTGCGTTCGTGAATTGTATGAATTAATCCTGTAATTTCATCGCCGGCTTCGTTCAATTCAAAATCGACCCAATCGCCAACGGCAATCGGATTGGTACTTTTAATTCCTTTAATTCTGAATTTTCCTTTAATTCTACATTCGAACAATTCTCCTTCCGCTGTACGAACAGTGTACCAACTTCCGGTAGATTTGTAAACTAATCCTGTTTTTTGATTCGTCATCCTTATTTTTTATTGATGATATTTGCTTGTCTTGCTATACTTTCTTGATGAATTGCCTTGTAAATTGCTGCGATAAATTGTTCGTCTAACTCAAAATCTTTAGCTTCTTTTCGCATTTTATTCAAAACTTCCTGCCAGCGATCTTTCTGAAAAAGCGCTATATTTTTGTCTTTTTTTAAATGACCGATTTTATCTGCAATTTGCATTCGTTTGTTTAAAAACTTCAGAATTTTAGAATCTAATTCGTCTATTTCATTTCTAAAGTTCTGAATATTGATTTGATATGATTCTTCAGAATTCGATAAATCTCTTACTTTTAATTCCGAAACAATTTCTTTTAATCTGTTTGGAGTTATTTGCTGCGCCGCATCGCTCCAAGCTTGATCCGGATTGCAATGCGTTTCGATCATTAATCCGTCGAAATTCAAATCTAAAGCTGTTTGCGCCGTTTCAAAAATCATGTTTCGATTTCCGGTTATATGCGACGGATCGTTGATGATTTTAATATCGGGAAATTGCGCTTTTATATCTAACGGAATCTGCCATTCGGGAACATTTCGATATTTCGTTGCTTCATAAGTCGAAAAACCGCGATGAATCAAAGCTACTTTTGTAATATCTTCTTTCAACAAACGTTCTAAACCGCCTAACCACAAAGCTAAATCGGGATTTACCGGATTTTTCAGCATTACAATTTTATCGGTTCCTTTTAAAGCCGAAGCAATTTCCTGAACTGCAAACGGATTTACCGAAGTTCGCGCGCCAATCCACAACACATCTATATCGTGTTTTAATGCCAAATCTACATGCTCGGTCGTTGCAATTTCAACAGCCAAAGGCAAACCGGTTTCTTCTTTTACTTTCTGTAACCAATTTAATCCAATAGCGCCAACTCCTTCAAAACCTCCCGGACGCGTTCTAGGTTTCCAAATTCCTGCACGAAAAACAGACGCTGCATCTTTAATTTCATGCGCAATTTCTAAAACCTGTTCGGGCGTTTCGGCACTACACGGACCTGCCATTAAAAACGAATGTTCTTTTTTTAATTCGTCAAACCACCGATTGTTTATCTGTGTATTCATCATTCAACAAAAATACTGACATTTTTTCAAATAAAACCATTTCATAAAAAATAGCATTCATATCAACTGTTTGTTTATTTTTGTACAAGTTAAGAAGGTACACTATGTCTATAAAAGTTGAAAATCTATCTAAATTTTACGGAACTCAGCAAGCATTAAAGAACGTAAGCTTTTCGATTGAAAAAGGTGAAATTGTTGGATTTCTTGGTCCGAATGGAGCTGGAAAATCGACCTTAATGAAGATTTTAACAACGTATATCGATGCAAACGAAGGAACAGCTTTTGTAAACGGATTTGATGTAAAAACGCAACAAAAAAATGTACAGCAATCTATTGGATATCTTCCCGAACACAATCCGTTGTATTTAGATTTGTATGTAAAGGAATATTTAGAATTTAATGCGGATGTTTACAAGATTTCTAAATCTAGAATTGAAGAAGTGATTCAATTGACCGGATTAACGCCCGAATCGCATAAAAAAATCGGTCAACTTTCTAAAGGATATCGCCAGCGTGTTGGCTTGGCAACGGCTTTATTACACAATCCGGAAGTTTTGATTTTAGACGAACCTACAACAGGATTAGATCCTAATCAGCTTTCTGAAATCCGCGATTTAATCAAGAATATTGGAAAAGATAAAACTGTTTTTCTTTCTACGCATATTATGCAGGAAGTTGAAGCTATTTGCGATCGTGTAATTATTATTAAACATGGCGAAATTGTAGCAGACAATAAATTACAGCAAATTTTTAATGAAGAAAACGATCAGGTTATTGAAGTAGAATTCGATTTTAAAGTGGAAGAAGAATTTATTAAACGCTTACAAAACCTAAAATCGTATCACAATATTCATGATATGCAATGGGAACTAATTTTTAATTCGGATAAAGATATGCGTCCGGTTTTGTTTGATTTTGCTCAAGAAATCGGTGTAAAAATTCTTTCGATGCAGTTAAAAAATAAAAATTTAGAAACTATTTTTAGAGAGAAAACACTTTAGTCTTTATTTAAAAAATACATTTTTCTTAAAGAAGAAAAATAAAAAACCTCAATGAAATTCATTGAGGTTTTTTAATACTAAAACTTATTTATTTTTTGCTTGAACATATTGATCAAACTCTTGAAACAATTCTAAAAGCTTCATGGTTGCCGAAACCAAATCGTTTGTTTCTAACAATAGTGAAAAATACAATTGACTATTTTTAGGACTTGTTTCGGTTGTGCGAATACGCTTTATTTGTTTCTGAATTGATTGTTCAATATCGCTGCTCAGCTTATTCTTTTGAATCAAAATAGTTTCGATCTTCGTAAAATCCCGAGCCGAGAATAATTGATGTATTTCGGTTAAAATTTCACTTAATTCTTCCTCGATTATTTTTAAATCTTTTAGCTGATTGAACTTTAATTTCTTATGATTATTATCGACATGTGTTGTACAACTTTGCGAAATATAACTTAAAGACTGAACTGTATCTTGTAAATATCCCAATGTGTGAACATAAAATTTACTTGCTTCGACCGATGTATCATCTAAATGTTTAATGAAATAATAAAC
The DNA here is from genome assembly GCA_002360925.1 of Flavobacteriaceae bacterium UBA3339. Taxonomy (GTDB): domain Bacteria; phylum Bacteroidota; class Bacteroidia; order Flavobacteriales; family Flavobacteriaceae; genus Flavobacterium. The sequence continues at coordinate 9,129 of DERN01000004.1, forward strand.
GTTTGCTTTTAGATTATCAATATTCTTTTCGACTTTCTTTACTTTCTTTTTAGCACTTTTTAAAGTAATTAAATCCTGTCTTGCCAAACCTTCGATTATTTCGGAATAAATACCGTTTGTTTGATTAATAACTCTCGAAATTTGATCAGAACTTTCTGTAATAACTTCCTGAATCGTAACAATATCTTCTTTGCTTAAAAGCTTAGCTTCTTCCTGTTTTTCTTTTTCTTTAGTTCTATGCGCGCGATTGCTTCTGTACAAACTAATTCCTAACACAACCAAAACTGCTACAAAGGCAAAAATTTCTCCATAATACAATAAAACTGCTACAATTGCCGAAGTTATAAAAGCTACAATTGCTGTTGCAAACCATCCGCTAATTACTTTAAAAACACCCGAAACTCTATAAACAGCGCTATCTCTATCCCAAGCTTTATCTGCAAACGAGGTTCCCATTGCAACCATAAAAGTTACATAAGTGGTAGATAAAGGTAATTTTAAAGAAGTTCCCAACGCAATTAAAATACTTGCAACCATTAGGTTTACCGAAGCACGAATCATATCGAAAGCTGGTTCTTCTAAACGTTCTTTCTTAGATTTTTTTACTTCTTGCTTAATAAAACGTTCGTCTAATTTTAATTGAAACGATTTAGGAAGAACATAATTTACAACGCTTCCAAAAAGTACTGTTCCGCGAACAATAACACGAGCAACTGCATTTGGCGTAAACTTTTCTTCTCCGTCTCCTTGTCTGGCTAAACTCATTTCAGTTTCGATCACTGTTCGAGCTTTTTTCGAAGTCCATAAAGTTAAAACCATTACAATTCCTGCAATTAACAAATAATAAAAAGGCGCTACAATTTCGTTATTTGCCAATTCGGTCATCATATAAGTATTGGGATCTGCGCCAGCCGAAGCCGAAAAAAATTGAAATGACTGAATAGCCGCAATAGGAACACCAATAAAGTTTACCAAATCGTTGCCAGCAAATGCTAATGCTAATGCAAATGTTCCGATAATGATGATGACTTTTAGAATGTTTACTTTGAAAACAGACATTAATAATTGTGAAATAATTGTCCAGAAAACAAAACAAATTCCTAAAATCATCAACTGATTTTCTTTAATAAACGTAATCGTTTCTTTATTGATGAACGAAACGCCTTTTAATCCTTTTATCAAGATAAAGAAGGTAATAAACGAAATAGCAAATCCGCCGAAAAGCGCGCCAAATCTACGAATACGATCTTCGGATTGAAACGTGAAAATCAAACGTGAAAAATACTGTACAATACTTCCTAAAACAAATGACAGCAAAACCGAGAGTAAAATACTGACTACAATTTCGGTCGCTTTTTCGGTATTTATGTAAGAACCTAATGTTACAATTGACTCGTCGATTGCTAAAATTTTGATGATTCCTAAACAAACCGCCGCACCTAATAATTCAAATACAATAGAAACGGTTGTAGAAGTTGGTAAGCCTAATGAATTAAAGACATCGAGAAGTAAAATGTCGGAAATCATAACGGCGAGGAAAATAATCATGACGTCGTTAAAGGAAAACATAGAGGGATTATAAATTCCGCTCCGGGCAATTTCCATCATTCCGCTCGAGAAAACGGCTCCGATTAAAATTCCGATTGAAGCAACAATCATTGCAGTTTTAAACGAAACGGCTTTAGAACCCAATGCCGAATTTAAAAAGTTAACAGCGTCATTACTTACTCCTACCGTAATATCAATTACAGCTAAAACAGCAAGAGCAATTAACATGATCATGTAAATCTGTTCCATTTTTTGGATTTTTATTTTTCGGAACAAATTTCATTATATTTTTCGTATCGAATGTTAAGTAAATATTATCTATTTTACGAAATTGTAAATAGATTCAAAATGAAGTTTATTTATAAATTACATCTCCTTTATACAATCTGGTAATTTGAACTGTGTCAGGTTTGTTGTATAAATAGATATTTCCGATGGAAGCAATGGTTCCTTGAATTTTATTTTTTGCAAATAAATGAATATTTTGATTACTTCGATGGTAAACATCAATCGTTTTGGCGTTTAAGTTCTCGGCTTTTACCATTACGTTTGAACTATATAATAGAGCATGAAACAAATCGGTTTTTCCTTTTAAATGAAACATTCCGACCTGATTATCTTCAATTGTAAGTTTTTTATTATTAATTTTAAAATCGAATTCGGTCGAAGCACTTTCTTCATTCGGAATACTTGTGTATAAATATAAATCGGAAAAACGCAACGTATCATTCGAATATACTTTAAACTGTGTTCGCGATTTAATCAACTTTAAATTTGGAGTATAAATTTTTAAAAGAGCTGTTTCATAACTTTTCAGCATACTACAGCTTATTTCATTTTTAATCACTAAGACAGAATCTTTTACTGAAAAATCAATAGAACCGATTCGGTTTTCGAAAGAATGAATTTCTAATTTATATTCGGTACTTGGAATAATTTCTGCCGAAACATTCATAGGAATATCAACTGTATGAAAAGCCGAAACCGAATTTTCTTTTACAACAGCATCGCCTTTTTTCGAAAAACAAGCATCTTCGCCAGAACAACCTAAAATTATAAATACTAAAATTCCAACTGCTTTTTTCATAATTCTAACTAACACTTTTTTAGCCACAAATACATAGAATTTCTATTTTATTATCAAATATAAATCATAAAACATGCTTTCACTTGTCATTCCGGACTTGATCCGGAATCTCATGTCTTTATTAAAATAATGAGAAGCTGAAACAAGTTCAGCTTGACAAATTTGTCCTTAATGATAAATAATCAGATTCTACAATTCACAACATTTATATCACAATTTATATCCCAAACCTAATTCAAACGCTTCGGCTTTTGCAAAATGTGTTTTTAACGACATAACACCAAAAACATTCGGAGTTACATAATAACGTAATCCCAAACGCTGATAAAGTGAACCACTTTCTTTGTATTCATCATGAACGTAATAGCCAATATTTGCTTCGGCTGTTAATTTATTTAAATACCATTCGTAGCCAACAAACACACCAACTCGTTTCCAATCTGCATCTTTATTGATATTCGCTTCTGGAAAAGAAGTTCCTAAAAACGGAATCAATTCTTTTAACGAATTCGACAAAAATACATCAACTCCCAATTGTGCCGCACCAAAATCATTTAACGGCTTTTCAACAATTCCTGTAATATGATAAAACGGTTTTTGTCCCATTCCAATAATGTGACTTTCATTTACACCAGTTCGAAACAACAAATTGTAGCGCATTCTTTGCGGATGATTTATAAAAGAATTCGATCTGTTTTCTACATCTTCATCCGAAAAATGATAGGTTAATCCCACATTAAAAGCTACCGTATTGGTACTTGTATTTGGTGCTTTTATGGTTGCGTTTGAATGATGCATAAACGTAAAACCTGCATTTACACCGATGTTATTCCAAATTCTACGCTGATCGTAACTTACCATAAAGTAGGTCGAAGGCATGAATTTAGAACCATACGCCATATTTCGGTAATTTGTTTCTTTATCGTACGGATTTGTTGCATACGCCACACCTTGCGCAATTCGTAATTGCAATCGGCGATTTAAAAAGTAGAAATTGTAATGACCATATAAGCCATATAAATCTCCTAATATTTCGTTGTGATTATTTTGTGAATGCAAAGAAAAACCAACATCGGGAAATCGATATGTGTAATGCCATTCTTTTTCGCCCGTTGTTCTATGGTTGAACGAAATTAAAAAACCTGTCGGTTTATTGGTAATTAAATGTGAAATACTTTTGCTATGTGGTAAAATAGCTCCTTGATAATAATGGGTTGAAACGCTCCAATTTTCTTGAGCATTTCCTTTAAAAAGAAAGAAAACAAAAAGGTATTTCAGCATACCTAATCGTAAAAAACAACGATACTTTTTAAAATACCTCATCCGCGTTGTTTAAAATAATCCGTTTATTTCAGCATCAATTCGATTGATAACCGTTCCTAAATCTTCCGGATTATCAACAAAATTAATAGGATCTACATCAATAATCAGTAATTTCCCTTTATCGTATCCTTTAATCCATTCTTCGTAACGCTCGTTTAGTTTATTTAGATAATCAATCGAAATTGAATTCTCATATTCACGTCCGCGTTTATGAATTTGCCCGACTAAATTAGGAATCGAACTGCGTAAATAAATCAACAAATCAGGCGCACCAACCAAACCTTCCATCATTTCAAACAACTGAGTATAATTATCGAAATCTCTGTTCGACATCAATCCCATTGCGTGTAAATTTGGGGCAAAAATATGCGCATCTTCGTAAATGGTTCGATCCTGAATGGTATTTTTTCCGCTTTGCTTCATCGCTAAAATGCTACGAAAACGACTATTTAAAAAGTAAATTTGCAAATTAAAAGACCAACGATCCATCGAATGATAAAAATCGTCTAAATACGGATTATCGACCACATCTTCGTAATGCGGTTCCCATTTGTAATGTTTAGCCAACAATTGGGTTAAAGTCGTTTTGCCTGCGCCAATATTTCCGGCAATTGCTACCTGCATGAATTTTAATTTACATTATACAAAAAAAGCTGATCGCTTGTTAATATACTGATGTTTTGCCCGTTAAAAAAAGCTTTTTCAATCGTGTTCGAAATTTCTTTCAACGGTTCTTTTGTTTCATTTTCAGTATCGAACAAAAATACATTATTGTTTAATTGATACAACATTTTGGCTCCGTTAATTGCTAACAATTTGGCTTTTTCGGGCAGCGTTTGTTCCTTAATTACTTTTCCGTAAATATCGATTCCAAAAACAGAAGTTCCACTTTGCCAATATGCATTATTCCCATCAGTAATGATAAAATCGTAATGCGAAATGGGATTGCTTACAAATTGAGGTTGTTCTTTTAAAGTATTTAAAATACACCAACGTTTGCTTGCTTCATCGAAAATCCAAATAGACGATTGAGCTGTAAGTGCTGCATAAGAAGCGTCTATTTCGGGAAATCGTTCGGTTAAAGCAACGCGCTCTTTTATGCTTAACTGGTTATCTAAAACAATTAATTGCTGCGTATTTTTATAGAAAACCAATTGTTGTAACGGATTTCGTTCATCGTATTGGTGAATAGTTCCTAAAAAAGGATCTTTAAATGTAAAAGTACGCAAGGGAGTTTCTTTTGCAATTTCATTACTCACAATCGAAGAAGTATCGCCTAAATGATTCAGCGCATAATAAGTAAGCTGTTTAGGACGATCTAAAACTTTTTTAAACACAACATTTTGCGCATTTAATCCAAAAGCGGAACAAAAGGCAACAAATGTTATGAATTGTTTTTTCATTTTTTATGTTTTTCATATTGTACAAAACACAATAAGATCACAATATTTAAAATTCTATTTTAAAGATTCCTCTTAACGTCGGAATGACAGTTTATTTTTATTTGTTATAAATTGTGATTGTGAAATCGAACGCATTTTTCTCGTCAGATTTATGGAAATCTTCTGAAACTTTTTTCCATTCTTTTCGTATTTCCGGAAAAAAAGCATCAGCATCCTGAAACGAAGCGTTTACGTGTGTAATAATTAATTCGTTTGCTTCTTCAATGATTTGATTGTAAATTTCGCCTCCTCCAATTACATAAACCACTTCTTGATTTTGATTTTTTGCAAATTGTAAAGCTTCCTTTATACTCGCAAAAACAAAACAATTTTCAGGAGCCAAATATTCCTTTTGCCGCGTAATAATTAAATGAACTCGATTCGGCAACGGTTTGGGGAAAGATTCAAACGTTTTACGTCCCATTAAAATATAATGGTTACTTGTTGTATTTTTAAAATGTTTAAAATCTGCCGGCAAATGCCATAACAATTCGTTGTTTTTTCCAATTACGTTGTTTTCTGCAACAGCTGCTACTAAACTTATTTTCATTATACCGAAACTTGTCCTTTAATTGCCGGATGCGGATCATAATCTACCAAAGTAAAATCTTCGAATTTAAAATCAAAAATATCTTTAATTTCAGGATTCAACAGCATTTTTGGAAGTTTACGAGGCTCGCGTGATAATTGCAATTCTAATTGTTCCATGTGATTGTTGTAAATATGTGCATCGCCAAACGTATGAATAAAATCGCCATAACCTAAATCGCAAACTTGAGCAACCATCATGGTAAACAATGCATACGACGCAATATTAAACGGAACACCTAAAAAAATATCCGCCGAACGTTGATATAATTGACAAGATAATTTTCCGTCAGCAACATAAAACTGAAAAAACGCATGACACGGAGGTAAAGCTGCTTTTCCGTTTGCTACATTTTCATCAAACGAAACGCTTGTATCGGGTAATACAGAAGGATTCCAAGCCGAAATCAACATTCTGCGACTGTTTGGATTGGTCTTTAAAGTTTCGATCAACTCTTTAATCTGATCGATTTCTTCTCCGTTCCAATTGCGCCATTGATAACCGTAAATAGGACCTAAATCGCCATTTCTGTCTGCCCATTCATCCCAAATACGAACTCCGTTTTCTTTTAAATAACCAATATTCGTTTCGCCTTTTAAAAACCATAACAACTCGTGAACAATCGATTTTAAATGGACTTTTTTAGTTGTAACTAACGGGAAACCTTCTTCTAAATCAAACCGCATCTGATAACCAAAAACACTTTTGGTTCCCGTTCCGGTTCTGTCGCCTTTTTGCACACCATTATCTAAAACGTGCTTTACTAAATCTAAATATTGCTTCATAACCGTTACAAATTTCTTTTTGATATTTCGTCGCGCAAACGCGCTGCTTTTTCATAATCTTCGTTCAGGATTGCCAACTCCAACATATCGTTCAACTCTTGCGAAGTGAATTTAGAAAATTCATTCGTTTTTTCATCGGGAACAATATTTAAGAACTCTTCAATAACATCGTTCAACGATTCTTCGTTTTCTTCTTCATAATCATCATTCTCATCATCATCAACCATATCTTGTTCATGAAGATAAATTCCCGCTTTGTCTAAGATATTTTTATAGGTAAAAATGGGTGCATCGAAACGCAAAGCCAATGAAATTGCATCTGAAGTTCGGGCATCGAAAATCTCTTCTACTCCATCGCGTTCACTTATGATGCTTGAGAAGAAAACGCCGTCAACCAACTTGTGAATAATAACTTGTTTTACGACAATTGCATAACGATCGCAAACTGTTTTAAATAAATCGTGTGTTAAAGGTCGAGGTGGATTTAAATCTTTTTCAATCGCAATGGCAATTGCCTGAGCTTCAAACGCTCCTATTACAATCGGCAATTTACGATCGCCTTCTACTTCATTCAAAATCAAAGCATAAGCTCCGTTTTGAGTATGACTATATGAAATGCCTTTTATTGTTAATCTTACTAAACTCATAGTTATATAAATAGCCAAAAAAGGCTATTAAACAAAGATAGTATCTTTAAACTTAATAGCCTAATTCGTGAAATTATTTTAGATTTTTTATTACTTTTTAATCGTATTTAGAGTAGCTTATTAAAACTTGATTTTCGTCATTTATAAGTGATAAGTCTCCTTCGTTATCTAATTTATAAAACCATCCGAAAGGTTCATTTTCCACTCGATAATATTTAAATTCTGAGTTCGATTCTATAAGAATTAATTTTTGAAGCCTTTCATTATTTTTCAGCAATAGTTCGTCATTATTAGTAGCTACCAATTCAAAAAAACCGATTTCTGTCCAATCTTTAAAAGATTGTTTTTTCCATTTTCCAATTACTCGTTTAATAGGTGTTTTCTGTAATTTCTTATGCTCTTCATATAAATTGAACAGACGAGAGCTTGACTTTTGAGAAAGATCTGCTTTAATCTTTTGTAATAATTGCGGATAAATACTTTCTTGATTAAGAAGTGAATATCCGTTATAAAATTTCATTGAAATAGATTCTAATTGATAAGCCGGATATCCGCCTCCTGCCGATTTTATTACAACTCCTCCTTTTTCTACACATTGTAAAATAATCGCCCAATAAGCGATTTGCGCATCATCAATATAATTATGACTTAAATTAACAATAGGTATAATGTGATCTTTTACTCCATGAATTTCGAACATCATTGCCGTTCTAATCATATTATCAATTGAAATGGAATCGTAAATTGCAGTCGATTCAGCATTTAAAAGAATTTCTTGATCTAAGTATTCTAGCTTTTTCCAATACTTTTCTTTTTGTTTTTCCTTTTTTAAATTTCGAATCTCTTTCTCAATCTTCCCCATTGGAATCTGACTAAAACTAGATATTGAAAAAAATGCTAACTGAATAAAACAAAAAGTTATAATAAATTGTTTCATAATATGTTTTACCTCGAATATACAAAAAAAACAGCTGTAAAGTTATTTTACAGCTGTTTCTAATATGATAAAACTAAAAAAATTAGTTGTTTGCCTTAAACTCTTTTAATTTTTTAATCAATTCGGGCACTACTTGGAAAGCGTCTCCAACAACACCATAATCTGCAACTTTAAAGAAAGGTGCTTCTGGATCTGAGTTGATTACTACTTTTACTTTAGAAGCGTTGATTCCGGCAATATGCTGAATCGCTCCTGAAATACCAATTGCAATATATAAGTTAGACGCAACTGGTTTCCCTGTTTGACCAACGTGCTCTGAGTGAGGACGCCAATCTAAATCTGAAACAGGTTTAGAACAAGCTGTTGCAGCTCCTAAAACGTCTGCTAATTCTTCGATCATTCCCCAGTTTTCTGGTCCTTTTAATCCACGACCTCCAGAAACTACAACTTCAGCATCGGCAATCGAAACTTTTCCTGAAGCTTTTTCTTGATTTTGAATATGGATATTAAAATCTGCATCGTTTAACGTTACAGCGAAATCTTCGGCAGTTGCTGCTCCTGAAGCTTCTGCCAAACCAAATGAGTTTTTAGCTAAAGCTAGAACTTTTACATCAGAAGTTAATTCAGTAACATTGAATCCTTTATTAGAAAACGCGTTTCTTTTTACTTGAAAAGGATTGGTAGAAACCGGTAAAGCTACAACGTTAGAAGCATAAGCTGCGTCTAAACCAACTGCAACAATCGGCGCTAAATATAACGAATCGGTTGTAGATGTTAAGATTACTACTTTTGCTTCTTCTTTCTGAGCTGCTTGTTTAACAACATCGGCATACGCTTTTGCATTGAATTTTTCTAATTTAGAATCAGTTACTTTCAATACTTTGTCTACTCCGTATTTTCCTAATTCAGAAACATCGCCTGCATTAACAGTTACTGCCGTTACGGTTGTTCCTAAAGATTCTGCAACTTTTTTCGCATAAGAAGCTAATTCTAATGCAACTTTTTTAAACTTTCCTTCTGAAAATTCTGTATATATTAAAACTGACATTTTTGTTTAATTTTTAATTATAATTGAGGCTTATTCTTTTGTCATTCTGACGAAGGAAGAATCTTTTAAAGATTTCTCGACAAGCTCGAAATGACAAGCGATTAAAATTTAGATTACTTTAGCTTCGTTATGTAATAAATTGATCAATTCATCTAAATTATCTGGACTGATTAATTTTACAGACGATTTCGGAGCTGGTTTTTCGAATTTAACCGCTTTCGTTTTTACATCAGCTGCAACCGGTTCCATAACATTTAAAGCTTTTGTACGAGCTGTCATAATACCGCGCATATTAGGAATACGTAAATCTTTTTCCTCAACAATTCCTTTTTGCCCTCCAATTACGATTGGTAAATCAGTAGTTAAAGTTTCTTTACCTCCGTCAATTTCACGAACTAAAGTAGCCTTTGTTCCTTCAATTTCTACTCCAACACAAGAGTTTACAAAATTGTAATTCAATAAAGAAGCTAACATTCCCGGAACCATTCCTCCGTTATAATCTAACGATTCTTTACCACAGATAACTACATCGTAGTTTCCTGCTTTTACAACCTCAGCCAACTGTTTTGCCACGAAGAAACCATCTGCTGGATTAGCATTTACGCGAATTGCTTCGTCTGCGCCAATAGCCAATGCTTTACGAATTGTTGCTTCTGTATCGGCACCGCCAACATTCACAACTGTAACATGAGCTCCTTGTTTTTCTTTAAACCAAATAGCACGTGTTAAACCAAATTCATCGTTAGGATTGATAACAAATTGTACTCCGTTTGAATCAAATTCCGTATCTCCGTTTGTGAAGTTAATCTTTGCAGTAGTATCAGGCACATGGCTGATGCAAACTAATATTTTCATCTATATAAGTTTTTGATATTATTCTTAAATTAGAAACGAAGATAAATATTTTTTTGAAACTTTTTACTATGCATGCATACTATTTTTTAGTTACTTTTTAAACTTTATAAGTTTTTTAAGAATTTTATGAATCAGTTGAACTAAAAATCGGTTACTTTTAAATTGTTTTAATAGTTTGAATCCAAATTTTTGGTTTTAAATATTTCTAAAAATTGACATTTTCTTAATTTACGATTTTGATATTAAAGCAACTTAAAAAAGGTATTCAGCATGAAAAAGATATTTTATTTAGCAATTTTCTCTTCGCTTTTAGCTTGTAGTAAAAAACAAGCTACGATTGAATTAAAAGATTCGACCAATATCGTTTTGAAAGATTCTATTGAAAAACCGAAACCAATCGACTTTTCTGATCAAGAAAATGATCTTTTACAATTATATAGCGAAATTGAAACCGCGAAAGAAAATACAAATGATTTAGTTCTAAAAAGTTCTAAAAAATATTCAGACAGTTTAATTTCACTCATTCAAAACAATCCAAAAACGTTGCATTATTCTTTCAAAAAGCTTCAAAACGAACGAGCCATTTATGTAGCAACTTCGGCAGATCAAAAATTTCGAATTTATAGTTGGGATACGCATTTAGGCGGAACCATGCGTTTTTTTGATCAGCTATTTCAGTTTCAATCACAAAATAAAACAAATACAAAAGTACGTTTAGCTTCTAAAGATGCTCAGGATTTCTTTTCAAAAATTTATACGGTTCAACAAGGTACTAAATCGATTTATTTGGCTGTTTCGAACAGTATTCTATCATCAAAATATTCAACTCAGCAAATAACGGCTTACGAAATTCAAAATAACAATTTAGAAGAAGTAAAACTTTTTAAAAGTAAAAATCAGTTATTAAGTTCAATCTCGGTAGAATTCGACTTTTTTAGTGTAGTTGATCGCCGGGAACGTCCGGTTGAATTAATCACTTTAAAAGGAAACAAACTTAAAATTCCGTTGATAAACGAAGATTTAAATGTTTCAAATAAAAACTTAATTTATGAATGGAACGGAACTTTGTTTAATTATAAAGGAGTTGAGTAATGAAATATCAGTTCTATTTAAAATAAGATAACACCAAATCTTTTTGGGTTTGATTTAAATGTTCTATTTCATTTATATATTCTTGAGTTGCGTAAAAATACTTTTCATTGTTATTTGATTTTAAATTTTGTTCAATTTGTGATACCTTATCTAAAACATCAAACAAACCTTTTCTTTCCAAATACAATTTAAATTTGTCGATTTCATCATAATTCACTTTGTTCGACATTTTTCTAATCTCATCATTACAATATGCTAACCCAAAACCGTAAGCATCAGCTGCGATTCCTTTTTCAAAAACACTGCAATTCAAGCAAAATATACCAAATTCGCCTTCTATAGATAACGATACAGATTTTCTAAATACAAAAAAAGAAAACAAGCTTATAGTTACTATTGATAATACAGTTATTAGTAAAATTGTTTTTTTCATGATGTTTATATTTAAAATGAATACTAAACATAAGTATTTATTTAAACAAAATAGAAGAAAACAACAAGTATTAGTGTTTTTAAAACTTTCTAGAGTCTTAGAGTTAACATCTCTAACTAAGATATTAAAGAACTTTCAGATTCATAACAAAGCAAATTAAAACCATAACATTATTTTTATCCTTAAAACAAAGGCTAACAAATTATAATTTTATATTTTTGTGCACCTATCAATTAGATATTATGAGAACAATTCAATTTAGAGAGGCTGTTTGCGAAGCAATGAGCGAAGAAATGCGCCGCGACGACAAGATATATTTAATGGGTGAAGAAGTTGCCGAATACAACGGTGCTTATAAAGCCAGTAAAGGAATGTTAGACGAGTTTGGTCCTAAACGCGTTATTGATACGCCGATTGCCGAACTTGGTTTTGCAGGAATCGCTGTAGGTTCTGCAATGAACGGTTTACGTCCAATTGTAGAATTTATGACGTTTAACTTCTCATTGGTTGGTATCGACCAAATCATTAACAACGCTGCAAAAATGCGTCAAATGTCGGGCGGGCAATTTTCAATGCCGATTGTTTTCCGCGGACCAACTGCTTCTGCCGGACAATTAGCTGCAACACACTCACAAGCTTTCGAAAACTGGTTTGCTAACACTCCGGGATTAAAAGTGGTAGTTCCTTCAAATCCATATGATGCAAAAGGACTATTAAAATCTGCAATTCGCGATAACGATCCGGTTATCTTTATGGAATCGGAACAAATGTATGGCGATAAGATGGAAGTACCAGAAGAAGAATATACGATTCCGTTAGGAGTTGCCGATATTAAACGTGAAGGAACTGATGTAACGATTGTTTCTTTCGGAAAAATTATCAAAGAAGCTTACATTGCTGCTGATGAATTGGCAAAAGAAAACATTTCTTGCGAAATTATCGATTTACGTACGGTTCGTCCAATGGATTACGATGCGATTATTAAATCGGTACAAAAAACAAATCGTTTGGTTGTTTTAGAAGAAGCTTGGCCTTTTGCTTCTGTCGCTTCTGAAATTACGTATATGGTTCAAGAACGTGCTTTCGATTATTTAGATGCACCGGTTCAAAGAATTACAACTGCCGATACTCCGGCTCCTTATTCGCCTGTATTATTGAAAGAGTGGTTACCAAACGCTCAGGATGTAATTAAAGCAGTACGAAAAGTGCTTTACAAAAAGTAACAAAAAATAATATACATTTGTAACTCCAACCAAAAAGGTTGGAGTTTTTTGTTATGAAAAGAATTTTAGCTGTTTTTTTTACCTTATTATATATACCATTATTTGCCCAATCTAAAGTTGAAGGAATTGTTATTGACGAACAACAACAACCAATTCCGTATGCAAGTGTATTTTTTAAGAATACGACAGAAGGCGTTATTACGAACGAAAACGGGAAGTTTTATTTAGAATCATCTTCAAAACAAGACACTTTAGTTATTTCGTTTACAGGTTATACCGATGTTTTTCTTCCGTTAACAAAGCAAACAAATTTAGGATTAAAAGTTACGTTGAAAGAAGACAATCTGCTCGATGAAATTAAAATCTATTCGGGAAAAACATCTAAGAAAAATAATCCCGCTTTAGATATTCTTCGTAAAATTTGGGAAAACCGTAGAAAAAACGGATTAAATAAATTCGATCAATATACGTATCAGAAATACGAGAAAATAGAATTCGATTTAAATTCAATCGATAGCGCATACATGAAAAGTCGCATTTTTAAAGGAATGGAATTTATTTTCGATAAAGTCGACACATCCAGAATTACAGGAAAAACCTATTTACCTATTTTCATAAACGAACAAGCTTCGAATGTTTATGGCGATAATGTTGCGAAATTGAAAAAAGAAATTGTTTCGGGAAACAAAAACTCGGGTTTCAACAACAATCAGCACATCATGGCTTTTTTGAAGGATTTGTATGTAGATTATAACATTTACGACAACTATTTAAAACTGTTCGATAAAGATTTTGTAAGTCCGCTTTCTCGCACCGGAATCAACGTTTATAATTACGTTTTAACTGATACGGCTTACATCGACGATAAATTATGCTACAACATTGTATATTATCCAAGACGAAAAGGCGAATTAACGTTTAAAGGCGATTTTTGGGTAAACGACGGAACTTGGGCAATCAAAAAAATCAATATGGCAATTAGCAAAGATGCCAATATTAACTGGGTTCGCGACATTTATATTGAACAAGAATTCGATGTTTTAAACGATTCGGTTTTCCTTTTAACAAAAGATCATTTAATGACCGATTTTAGTATTCGTCAGAATGAAAAATCAAAAGGGATGTACGGTAAACGCACAACGTATTTCAAAAATTTCGAATTCGATAAAAAGAAACCTTTAAACTTCTATAAAAGCGAAGTTAATTCGTATAACGAAGCTTTAATGAATCGTCCTGATGAGTTTTGGGAAGGCTATCGCTTTGAACCGCTTTCGCAAGAAGAAAAAGGAATTTACACCATGTTAGATGAATTACAGCAAAATAAACGATTCCAAACATATGTGAATTTGGCAACTATTTTAGCGAGCGATTATGTACAAATTGGCAATTTCGATTACGGGCCTATTTTTTCATCTTTTGGTTTTAACGACATCGAAGGTTTCCGTTTAAGAATGGGCGGAAGAACTTATTTTGGACAAAATGATATGTGGCGTTTAGAAGGTTATTCGGCTTACGGATTTAAAGACAATAAATTTAAATACGGAGTTTCGGGAAGATTTATGTTAGATAAAGATTCGCGTTTTATTCTCTTTGCAGGAAATCGTCGCGATGTAGAACAAATTGCAGCCACACTTTCGCCAATTACCGATGTTTTAGGACGAAGTTTTGCATCGAGTGCTTTACTGGCAAGCGGCGATAATTCAAAATTATCGAACATCAATCTAACTTCTGCCGGTTTGGAAATCGAACCTTTAAAGAATTTAAAACTTTCTACTTCGTTTAATTACAAAACCTTAAAATCAGCTTCTCATACTTTTTCTTTAGGTTATTATGATGAAAACGGAATCGTTCACGAAGATTTAAAACAAGCCGAAATCAATCTTTCGGTAGATTATACACCACGCAGAAAAACTGTTGGTTATGGCGTTGACCGAACCGATGTTGATTACAATTATGCACGCGTTTTCTTTAATTATTCATTAGGAGTAAAAGGAATGTTGGGTAGCGATTTCGATTATAAAAAGATTCAATTATTATATCGTCACCCTATTTTGGTGGGCGGTTTTGGTCGCTTTACTCCTACTTTAGAAGTCGGAAAAACCTACGGAACCGTTCCTTTGGGATTAATGAGCGTGATTCCGGGAAATCAATCTTATTTCATTATCGACAATGCGTTTAGCCAGCTAAATTATTACGAGTTTATAACCGACGAATACATTGCGCTTCATTTAGAACACAACTTTAACGGACGTTTATTTTCTCGTATTCCGGGAATTAGAAAATTAGGAATCCGTGAATTTGTAGGAATTCGTGGAGTTTGGGGCGACGTTTCTGAGAAAAACAGAGCAATCAACGCTTCGAATATTTCTTATATCGCTCCAAAAGACAAGATTTATTATGAGTATTTTGTTGGAGTTGGAAACTTATTTAAATGTTTACGAATTGATGTTACTTGGCGCGGAAACTATTTAGAAAATCCGGATGCGAAGAAATTAGGCGTAAAAGCCGTTTTTGGATTCCATTTTTAATTTGTAAGGAATTGAATTTTAATGTACTTTTGCACTCGATTTTGAAATAAAGAAAATTATAAAAATATGACAAACGTTGAACAATTCGATGTATTCATCGAAATTCCTGCAGGAAGCAGAAATAAATACGAGTTCGATTTTGATTTAAAAATGATGAGATTTGACCGTTTATTATTCTCATCAATGAAATATCCTACAGATTACGGTTTCATTCCAGAAACTATGGCTTTAGATAACGATCCTTTAGATGTTTTAGTTTTAACAACAGAACCTACAATTCCGGGTTTATTGATGGAAGTAAAACCAATCGGAGTTTTTTATATGGCAGACGATAAAGGAAACGATGAAAAAATTATTTGTGTTCCTACAGGAGATCCTTTAATGCGCGAATTGAATGATTTAGGTGATATTAACAAACACTTAATCAAAGAAATCGAACATTTTTTCCAGGTTTATAAAGACTTAGAAAACAAAAAAGTAGAAACAAACGGATTTGGCGATAAAGCTGCTGCAATTGCAATGATTAAAGAATGCCAAGAGCGTTTTGCCCAATTACCGGAAGACAAACAAAAATCTTTCAGTATTAGATAATAAAACGAACCAGAACAATAAGTTCTGGTTTTTTTATACCTCGACTTTCATCTGAATATCCTTATATTTGTAGAAATTTTTAGTAAAAATGGCAGATCAAATCAATCCTTATAAAGAATCGAACCTAGGAAAAAAACAACAAGTTGAACAAATGTTCGACACGATTTCGGGAAACTACGATAATTTAAACCGTATGATTTCGTTGGGAACAGACCAAGGTTGGAGACGCAATGTATTAAAAATGGTTTCGGCTACAAATCCCAAATCTATTTTAGATATTGCTACAGGAACAGGAGATTTAGCTATTTTATTATCGAAATCGAATGCAAACCGCATTGTTGGTTTAGACTTATCTGCCGGAATGCTGGAAGTTGGAAAAGTAAAAGTAAAAGCGTTAGGTTTAAGCGAAAAAATAGAAATGATTCAAGGCGATTCTGAAAATTTACCGTTTCAGGACAATACTTTTGACGCAATTACCGTTGCTTTTGGTGTACGTAATTTTGAAAATCTTGAAAAAGGTTTATCAGAAATTTTACGAGTTTTAAAACCAAACGGAATTTTTGTTATCTTAGAAACCTCGGTTCCAACTAAATTTCCGTTTAAACAGGGATACAATTTTTACATGAAAACCTTTATGCCGCTTATGGGAAAAATGTTTTCTAAAGACCAAAAAGCGTATGAATATTTGTCTGAATCTGCCAAAAATTTTCCTTATGGCGAAGTTTTAAACGGTATTTTACGAAAAGTTGGTTTTAAAAATGTGAAGCACGATCCGCAAACAATGGGCGTTGCAACCATTTATTCAGCATCAAAATAACGATATGAAAAAACTATTTTTTATAACTATTTTTCTTTTTTCGATCCAAACCTTTGCACAAGGTATTTTTGGAAAAAACCCTTATAAAAACCAACAAGATTGGGATCAACAAACGGTTCATTATGGTTATTTTTTAGGATTTAGTTCTTATAACTTTAAATATGATTATGCAAAAGCCTATCACGATTTACACGGAAGCGACGAAATTTTAGTACAGCCTTCTACAGGATTTAATGTTGGTTTGGTTGGAAACCTTCGTATTATGGAATATTTAGATTTGCGTTTTGAACCAGGTTTATATTACACAAAACGTACCTTAACGTTTCCGCATATCGCAAATCCCGATACAAGAGTTCGTGAAGTTTCATCAACTTATATTCATTTTCCTTTATTGTTAAAGTTTTCGGCTTTGCGTACAGGAAATATTCGTCCTTATATTTTAGGAGGTTTTTCTGAATCTTTGAATTTAAGTAGTAACGAAACGGCAAAAGAAGACAATTACGAAGGACGTTTTAGAATGCGAAAATGGACAGCGAACTACGAAATTGGTTTAGGAATTGATTTGTATTTTGAACACTTTAAATTCTCACCTTCTATTCGCGGTGTATTTGGTTTACAAGATGAGTTGATTCGCGATAAAAACCCTAATAGTCCATGGACAGGAAATATTGAATCCATGAAATCGCGCGGGCTTTTTGTAAACTTTACATTTCATTAAAAACAAATCAATATTGATATTATAAAAAAGGGCAAGAATTAAATTCTTGCCCTTTTATTTTTAAATCTACAAGGTTTTCAAAGACCTTGTAGGACATAAAACTAATCATTCCTTTTAAATTCACTCAAAACAATTGCAGTTGCAGTTGCAACATTTAAACTTTCGGTTTGTTGTAAATTTCCAAAACGCGGAATTGCAATTTTATTTGTTACCAATTGCTCTATTTCATTCGAAATTCCGTTTGCTTCATTTCCCATTACAATAATCCCATCGGTTGGCAATTGTTCTTTATAAATAGTCGATCCGTCCATAAATGTTCCAAAAATCGAATGTTCATAATTCTTTAAATAATCGTTTAAGTCGGTATAAAAAACATTCACTCTCGTTAACGACCCCATTGTTGCCTGAACAACTTTCGGGTTGTAAACATCGACTGTTTCATGACTGCAAATTAAATCTTCAATTCCAAACCAATCGCACAAACGAATAATGGTTCCTAAATTTCCCGGATCGCGAATATCGTCTAAAGCTACTTTTAAGCCAGAATCAACCGGAAGTTTTATTTCTTTCATTCTGAACAAAGCCAAACACTGATTCGGAGTTGTTAAAAACGAAATTTTCTTTAATTCAGTTTCCGTAATAATTGTAAATAAACCATGTGGAATATTCAATTTAAGTTCTTGCGTACTGTAAACATGAATTAACTCTAACGAAGAGTTCAAAAGCTCCTCGATAACTTTAACACCTTCGGCTACAAAGGTTTTATTGAGATCGCGATATTTTTTTTGTTTTAACTGCGTTATATATTTGATTTGGTTCTTGCTAAGCATGTTGTAAAAAATTGTAATTTTACCTTCTGAAAATTGTTATGACCTTGAGAAATAATTTATCAAAATTAGTATTAATTACCGTAATAACCAGCTTTTTTTTGGCTTGCTCGCTTACAAAACGCGTTCCCGACGATGAACGTTTGCTAATGAGTAACGAAGTTTTTGTGAATAACAAAAAAGAAAGCCGCGAAATCATAACAAATCAGCTTTATCAAAAACCGAACAGTAATATTTTGAGATATCGCTTGCGTTTGCAAATGTATAACATGGCAAAGGTTAATCCCGATTCAAGTTATCAAGCTTGGTTAGATCGTCATCCTAAAAATGAACGAATGCTAACAAATCTGCTTTCTGCAAAGCAAGTCGATCGCTTAGGAACTTCGTTTTTGGTTTCGGGTTTAGGAAAATCGTTAAAGAATTTAGGTGAAGCTCCGGTTATTTATGACAATGAACGAACCAAAAAATCAGCTACTCGTTTAAAAAACCATTACTTTAATCAAGGTTATTTCAATACAAAAGTTTCGTTTTCGTTAGATACTTTAAAACATAAACAAGTAGCTACAACGTATAAAATCAACACGGGAACTCCGTATTTTTACGACAGTATTGCTACGACAATTCAATCACCCGAATTAGCAGAGTTGTACAATAAAAACAGACGTCCTTCTGTGATAAAAAAAGGAAATCAATACAACGCGGCTAAATTAGATGAAGAACGCGATCGTATAACATCGTATTTTAGAAATAACGGAGCTTATGATTTTCAGAAAACGTATATCAATTATGAAATTGATACGATAAAAGGAAATCATACTGCAGATTTAATGGTTAACATTGACAATAAAAACATTCGTGAAGGAGATAGTTTGCGAAGTGAAGCTTTTAAATTATACAAAGTAAGTCAGGTAAATCTATACACTCGTAATAATTCTGAACCAACCGATCATATTACAGATTCGGTTCAATTTAAAAACCTGAACATTTACAGCTACGGTAAATTAAACTACAAGCCTAAAACATTGCGAAATGCTGTGTTTATTGATAAAGACGAATATTTTTCCGACACTCGTCGTTCAATCACATCTCGATCTTTAAGTAATTTAAGGGTTTTTAATTACCCTTTAATCGAATATATTCCAGATCCAAAAGATAGTTTGGGACAATCGTTAATTGCGAATATTACGTTGAATCCGAAAAAGAATGCTCTTTTTAGACCTTCGATTGATATTAACCATTCAAACATTCAACAAATTGGTATTGAAGGAAACATCGGAGTCGATTTCCATAATGTTTTCCGAGGAGCCGAAGTTTTAAACATAAGTGTTCGTGGAAACATTGGTTCATCAGTTTCGCGTTACAGAACCGACCAAAATACGTTTTTCGACATTTTAGAATACGGAGCCGATATCAAACTTAATTTCCCTCGATTTTTATTCTTTTCGAATCAAATCGATAAGATTATTGATCGAACTTCCTTTCCAAATACAAGTCTAAGCCTTGGTTTTTTCAATCAGCAAAACATTGGGTTAGACAAACAAAACCTTACCGGAATTTTTAATTACAATTGGTCGTACAAACGCAGAAACACTATTAGTTTCGATGTTTTTAACCTACAATTTGTTCGTAATATGAATCCGGGGAATTACTTTAATGTTTATCGTTCTTCCTACAACAGATTGAATGATATTGCAGAAAAAGTAGACACAAATCCGGATTATTTAGATGCTTCCGGAAACTTAACAATTAACGAAGGCGGAGCTGATGCTTTTATTTTAGATGTTTTATACGGAATTACGGATGTTACGGAAGACGAATATAATGCGGTTCGAAGCATTACAGAACGAAAATTCCGTTTAACCGAAAACAACTTGATTCTTTCAAGCAATATTGTTTATACGTATTCAAACAGATTCAACATTAAAGATCAGGATTTCTTTACATTCAAAACAAAAATCGAATCGGCAGGAAATCTTTTAAATGCCATTGCAAAATCTAGCAGTAAACTAAATTCGGCAGGAAAACACACTATTTTAGACGTTGCTTATTCGCAATATATTAAAGGAGAACTCGATTTTATTAAGTATTTCGATTTAGGAAATAAAAACGTTTTGGCTTTACGTGCTTTCGGAGGAATTGCAATTCCGTTCGGAAACTCTAATAACATTCCATTTTCGCGAAGCTATTTCGCTGGAGGTCCCAACGATAACCGCGCTTGGCAATCGTATCGTTTAGGTCCGGGAAGCAGCGGCGGATTCAACGATTTTAACGAAGCAAATATGAAATTAGCATTTAGTGCCGAATATCGTTTTAATGTTTCGGGTCCTTGGAATCTAGCTTTGTTTGCCGATGCTGGTAATATTTGGAATGCTTTGGATGATATTGATGACGATGAAATGACATTTAGAGGTTTTCGTTCTTTAAAAGACATCGCTTTAGGAAGTGGATTGGGGATTCGATACGATTTATCGTTTTTTGTGATTCGATGCGATTTAGGATTTAAAACATATAATCCGGCAAACGAGCCCGACAGAAAGTGGTTTAAAGAGTGGAACCTGCGTAAAACGGTTTTTAATATTGGAATTAACTATCCGTTTTAATAAAATTACTATTTTTGTATGCTAAACTAATTCTCAAAAAATAAAAAGACACAACATATATTATGGCACATACTATTAAACCAGGAGTTGCAACAGGCGATCAAGTTCAGGAGATTTTCAGATATGCTAAAGAAAAAGGCTTTGCACTTCCTGCGGTAAATGTAACAAGTTCAAGTACAATTAATGGTGTATTAGAAACGGCTGCTAAATTAAACGCTCCGGTAATCATTCAGTTTTCTAATGGTGGTGGATTGTTTATGGCAGGAAAAGGATTGAATAATGAAAATGAACGTGCTGCAATAGCCGGAAGTATTGCCGGTGCAAAACAAATTCACGAATTAGCCGAATTATATGGTGCTACCGTAATTTTACATACTGATCATTGTGCTAAAAAACTATTACCTTGGATTGACGGATTATTAGATGCCAGCGAAAAACATTTTGCCGAAACAGGAAAACCGTTATTCTCTTCACATATGATTGATTTATCAGAAGAACCAATCGAAGAAAACATCGAAATCTCTAAAAAATACTTAGAACGCATGAGCAAAATAGGTATGACATTAGAAATTGAATTAGGTATTACCGGTGGTGAAGAAGACGGCGTTGACAACACAAATGTAGATTCATCTAAATTATACACACAACCCGAAGAAGTTGCGTACGCTTATGAAGAGTTAATGAAAATTTCTCCTCGTTTTACCATTGCAGCAGCTTTCGGAAACGTTCACGGTGTTTACAAACCAGGAAACGTAAAATTAACTCCAAAAATATTAGACAACTCTCAAAAATTCGTTGAAGAAAAATTCCATACGGGTAAAAATCCGGTTGATTTTGTTTTCCACGGAGGTTCAGGTTCATCTTTAGAAGAAATTCGTGAAGCTATTTCATACGGAGTAATCAAAATGAATATCGATACCGATTTACAATTTGCTTTTACCGAAGGAGCGCGCGATTATATCTTAACGAAAAAAGACTATTTAATGACGCAAATCGGAAATCCTGAAGGCGACGACGTTCCAAACAAAAAATATTACGATCCGCGTAAATGGATGCGTGAAGCAGAATTAACTTTCAACAAGAGATTAGAACAATCTTTTGCAGATTTAAACAACGTAAATACATTATAAAATATTTTAAAGTTAAAGGTTTCTCCTTAAACTTTAACCTCTTAAAGAAATAATATGGCTTGGTTTAAAAGAAAAGAAAAAGGTATTACTACCCCAACCGAAGACAAAAAAGACATTCCTAAAGGTTTATGGTACAAAACGCCAACAGGAAAAATCATAGAATCTGACGAATTAGCTGAAAATTTATGGATTAGCCCGGAAGATGATTATCACGTAAGAATTGGAAGTAAAGAATATTTCGAAATTCTTTTCGACAATAGCGAATACAAAGAATTATTTGGTTCAATCACTTCAAAAGATCCTTTAAAATTCGTTGATACTAAAAAGTACAGCGAACGATTAAAGGAAGCAAAGGATAAAACAAAATTAAAAGATGCTGTTCGCGTTGCGGTAGGAAAATCTAAAGGAGACGATTTAGTTGTTGCTTGTATGGATTTTGCTTTTATCGGAGGATCTATGGGATCTGTGGTAGGAGAAAAAATTGCAAGAGGAATTGATTATTCGATCAAACATAAAATTCCTTTTATGATGATTTCTAAATCAGGAGGAGCACGTATGATGGAAGCTGCATTTTCATTGATGCAGATGGCTAAAACGTCGGCAAAATTAGCACAATTAGCCGATGCTAAAATTCCTTATATTTCATTGTGTACCGATCCTACAACAGGAGGAACAACAGCTTCTTATGCCATGTTAGGAGATATTAATATTGCAGAGCCAGGCGCTTTAATTGGTTTCGCAGGACCGCGTATCGTAAAAGATACAACAGGAAAAGATTTACCAGAAGGTTTCCAAACTTCAGAATTCTTGTTAGAACACGGTTTCTTAGACTTTGTTGTTCACAGAAAACAATTAAAAAACAGAGTTAATCAATATATTGATTTGGTTTTAAACAAACCTTTAAGATAATTAAAACGTGCAAATGCACGTTTTTTTATTTAAATACAATAAAATTTAAAAAATTAGCCGACTAGTATTTTCATTATCAAAACATTAAAAAAAAATTAAAATTTAGTAGTTCAGATTCCTTGTTAATTCAAATTTTCAATCTATATTTGCAACACAAAAATAAAGACCGATACACATAAAGGTTTTTATCAATTTGCTCGAGTGGTGGAATTGGTAGACACGCTGGACTTAAAATCCAGTGAGCAGTAATGCTCGTGCGGGTTCAAGTCCCGCCTTGAGTACAAATTAATTTGCAGATTCTAAGAATCATCTTTAAATTTGCAATCCTAAAAGTTCATTAAATTTACGTGCGAAAATAGCTCAGTTGGTAGAGCGCAACCTTGCCAAGGTTGAGGTCGCGGGTTCGAACCCCGTTTTTCGCTCAGTTCAAAAAAATCAAGCGCTCGAGTGGTGGAATTGGTAGACACGCTGGACTTAAAATCCAGTGAACAGTAATGTTCGTGCGGGTTCAAGTCCCGCCTTGAGTACAAAGTTCTTTATATTAATTATTTTGCGAAAATAGCTCAGTTGGTAGAGCGCAACCTTGCCAAGGTTGAGGTCGCGGGTTCGAACCCCGTTTTTCGCTCTAAATCTATTTATCTGCTCGAGTGGTGGAATTGGTAGACACGCTGGACTTAAAATCCAGTGAGCAGTAATGCTCGTGCGGGTTCAAGTCCCGCCTTGAGTACTATACTTCGGTAAGCCTTATAAATAGATTTAATTTCGCTCGAGTGGTGGAATTGGTAGACACGCTGGACTTAAAATCCAGTGAGCAGTAATGCTCGTGCGGGTTCAAGTCCCGCCTTGAGTACAAAATCCTGAATAATTCATTCAGGATTTTTTATTTTAAAACACTTCCCTCCTACTCAAAACTTCATTAAAAACTATAATATTTCATTTACTTTTTATACTTTTAAACAAAAAAGAAATGAAAAAAGTAATACTTATTGCGTTATTAGGACTAACATTTGCTTCGTGTAACAATACGATTGGATGGAATATTAAACCTTCGGGAGAAATTGTAACAGATACAATTTCAATCAAATCATTTCAAACATTATTAAATAATTCGTCTGCAAATATCGAATTAGATTCTTCTATCAACGAAAACCAAATCATCGTCGTTGGTGATAAAAGTTTTGTAGAAAATCTAGATATTAAAAACAATAATAATCAATTAGATATTTCGAACAAGAAAAAGGTTTCATTTAACACCAAATCGTCTCCTTTAATAATCAAAATGAACAATCCTAAACTTCAGAAAGTGATTATTGCCGGAAGCGGATCTATCGCAACAAATAATGTAACGATTACGAACGATATCGAATTCCACATTTCGGGCGCAGGAGAAATCAATGCGAAGTTGTTTAACAACATGACATCGATTTATGTAAATGGCGCAGGAGATATAAGATTACGAGGCGAAAGTAGCGAACTTAAGGCAAGTATGTCGGGCGCCGGAAGTTTAAATGCCGAAAATTTGCAAAACAAACTAGCAAATATTGAAATTAGCGGAGCAGGAAGCGCAAAAGTAAATACTTCTGAAGAAATTAATGTTCGAATTTCGGGTGTTGGAAGTTTGGATTATAAAAAATACGACCAGTTAAAAATTTCGCAAAAGATTTCAGGTATCGGAAGCGTCGATTCATATTAATAACATTCGACAAAAGCAACTTTCATTCCTGCGATTTTATGAATAGATTTGTGTGTATTATCAATCAAAATGGGCACAATAGTAATAAGTAAAAAAGAAAACAACAAGTTTAAATATACTTATAACAACCGAAAAGGTCATACTCTTTTAACCAGCAACAGCCACGAAACAAAGGCACATTGCATAAGCGAAATCAATATTTTAAAGCGAAATTTTACGAGTATCGACTATTTGCGTTATAAGACTCCTTCGGGAAAATTGTACTTTAAAATAAGTATTAACGAGTATATTTTGGGATCGAGCCGAAAGTTCACAACTCCTTTATTGATGGACAAAGGATTGAACGATTGGAAAAACAATTTTACACAATCTGAAATTTTAGATTTTTGTGAAGATGTTTTTGAAGGTTTTCCCGAAATTATTTTTGACGAAAATTAAAAACAATATCAATCATGAAAAAGATTATTGCAATTGCATTTCTTTCATTATTATCTGTTTCAACTTTTGCACAAGAGCGAAAAATAAAAGCAAACGGAGTTGTACAAGAAAAAAACCGACGCGTACAGAAATACAATAAATTAGTTGTAGATGGCGAAGTAATTGTTGAAATTTTAAACAATCCTTTCAATAATGTTGTTAGAACCAACGGAGACGCTAACTTACATCAATTAATACAACTTAGCGTTCAAAACGAAGTTTTAACGATAAAACGCAAACCCGGTTTCCAAATATTAAATCAAACTGTTCCTTTAAAAGTAACATTAGCAACACGCGATTTAACCGAAATTACAATGAATGGCGATGGCGGAAATCTTACAAATTTAGGCGCAATTGAAATTCTTGCTTTAAAACTGACAAACACAGGCAATGGAGTGATGAATTTACGTGTTAAAACAGATGAACTTTCTTTAAATACCGAAAATAACGCTTCGATTACCGTAGAAGGCAATTCGAATATTGTAAAGATAAACAGTAAAAGTTCGGGCGATATTAATGCACAAGAATTATCTACTTTCTATACCGAAGTTCATTCTGAAGGATCGGGAAGTATTTACACAAATACAGTAAACGGAATCGACGGAAGCCTTAACGGAAGTGGAAATCTATACTATCGTGTTACAAAAACAGTAAATGTTTCAGAAAATGGCGAAGGCAAAGTTATTAAACTTTAAACGTAATCATTTTGTTTTAAACTGTTTATAAAAACACAGATAAAACAATCGAAAAAAAAACAAAATTTTCATGGTTATTTCCTTTGCATATCTACAAAATGTGTGTACATTTGCAACCGAAATAAGAAACCAATGGCGAGGTAGCTCAGTTGGTTAGAGCGCAGGATTCATAACCCTGAGGTCACGGGTTCAACTCCCGTCTTCGCTACAAAGACTTATTAAAGTCCTTTCAAAAAAGATTTGTGAATTTAACTTTTGATCGTATTAAAATTCAACAAAACATACATCGCGGGATAGAGCAGCAGGCAGCTCGTCGGGCTCATAACCCGAAGGTCACAGGTTCGAGTCCTGTTCCCGCTACTAAACAGGACAAATGAAATTTATTTTCGTTTGTCCTGTTCTTATTTTGGGGTAATTCGTTGTTTATCTGAAAGATATGGTTAGCGATGATGTTCATTCGGGCGGTTCGATAAGTTTTTCCGTCAAACTCCAATTTTTCGGGGAATATCGAACCAATTATATCCCGCCTTGTGTTTATTTCGCCCTCGCTGTACATTTTGGGAATATTTTCTATGTAATTTAAAGCCCTGTCCAAAGACTTTTCTATATTGATTTTCTTGGTATCAGAACCGTCCTTGCTCAACTGTTCTTCCAAACTCTCAATTCGTTTTCTACACTCATCTTTGATTTCGAGGTATTCCTCATCATCAATAATTTCAGATAGCAGTTTGTTGCGTGCTACTGATAACCTTGCATTCAGTTTATCTATTTCCTGTGCAATCTGTTTCTTTTCGTCAAATGGATTATTCACGAATTTCTTGTAGTTGTCCAGCAACAGTTTTTTCACTATTTGAGAGGTACCGTTTAATGCAAACTGACGCATACTCTTTTCAAAAATATCATTGGCTAATTCAGCTTTTTGACGGAAGCCACAGGAGGAAACGCAATGGTAGTAGTAATAACGGCTTGTTCTTCCTTTGGAAGCACTTCCTGTCAGGTTGCGACCACATTCAGGACATACCAAGAAGCCACGTAAGGGCAGGTTCTCGTCTGAAAGTATTTTCGTATTGGGACGTTCTACTCTTTTGTTTCCGTCCAATATCAGTTGCACCCTATCAAAAAGTTCTTTAGAGATAAGCGGTTCGTGCTGACCTTGTACCAAATGTGCTTCTTCGTCCTTGAATTTGGCAATGAATATCTTGCCATAGTACAGCGGATTACGTATGGCTACGTGGAAAGCACTTCGACTTATAGTTGTCTTGTGTAACGTATTCATATTCTGCCGTACTTGGTCACAGGCAAACACGCCTTTTGCTATTTCGTTGAAAGCCCAACGCATAGCTGATGCTTCAGGTTCTTTTGGAGCAATGTATTTTCTTCCGTCCTCTTTGCTTCTGTTAATATATCCGAAAGGAGCTCTACCCATTAAACGCCCCTCTTTCCTTGCCCTACGCATACCGTAAAACGTATTTAATGCCCTGCGGTCATTCTCTACTTCGGGAGCGGACAGATATATCGCAAGCATCATCTTGTTTTCGGGAATAGAAAGGTCTAAAGGCTGTTCTACCGCCTGTGGATCTATACCAAGTTTGTTGAGTGTGCTAATCATCTGATAGGCATCACCTGCATTACGGCTGAACCTATCCCATTTGGTAAACAGAACAAGGTCAGTCTTTGAACTTTTCTTTTTAAGGCTGTTCAGCAATCTCGTCCATTCGGGTCGGTTAAAGGTTTTGGCGGAATGGTCTTCGTAGATAACCTGCCCGACAGCAATCTTATTAGTCGCACAGTACCTTTTCAGACGTTCCTCTTGGTCACGCTGTGAATATCCCTTGTCTGCCTGTTCGTCCGTGGAAACACGGATATATAAATCGGCTCTTTTCATAGCTAATCTTTTTGAGTGGGTATTAATGTTTTGTGGGATTAGCTAAAGTACGAAATAAATCATTCGGTATCAAAGCATTCACGGATAATTATCATTGTGAGGTTGTACAGAAACTCCATAATCAGTTCGGCTTTTTCCTGTTCCACATCAATACCTGCCTCACGGAGAAGCTCCATTGCTTCTTCGATCGGTATTTTCTCTATTTCCTTTCTCTCCTGCATTGCCTAACGTTGTGGTGTTACGGCTAAAGTAGTTAAGGAAATAGGTCAGGCTTAAAATGTTGCAGTCAGAGGTAGTATTTGGCGTTTAAAGGTAGTTTGTGCAGTTTTTACACTTCTCCAATCCGACTTACATAGTCAAGTTTTGGTCTAATATGGCTTGGCATCATTTGGCATTCAAAGGTTGCATTTGGCACTATGCTGTATGGCAATGGTTCAGGGTACATCTCTTTACTTTGTAAATGGATTATGGAGGTGTTTTAATCCGGAAAGCAACGTGTTTAGGAACAGAAAACGGAAGCAGTTTCGGACTGCTTTTTTCGGCTAACTCCAATCCGTTTGCAAAACGGATTTTTCTGAACTCCTGTTCAGAGCAAGTTATCTTTTGAGGTGCTCGAAATGAATTTCGGCACTCAAAAGTACTTGCCCTTGTAGGGGGCTGAAAACCGCTCCGAAGTCGCAGTTTTGGTTTAACATTAAAATGGATTTATTATGGAAGAAAAGAACAGTAAACAAATTAGGAAAACAGGTAGAAAACCGAAGATTGACCCTGCCGTACATCGGTATTCCATTAACCTGAATGCAGAGGTAAATGCCAAGTTTCTTGCCCTTTTTGACCAATCGGGAATGAACATAAAAGCACATTTCATTACGGCTTGCATCTTTCAGAATACGGTAAAGACCGTAAAAATTGATATGAATGCGGTAGAATACTACACAGGACTGACCAAATTTTTCGGTCAGTTTCGGGGAATAGCAACCAATTACAACCAGATTGTAAGATTATTGAACGCTAATTTTTCGGAGAAAAAAGCATCTGCATACCTCTATAAATTGGAAAAACAGACCGCAGGAATGAAAGAACTGTTGCTAAAGGTTTTAATTCTTACCGATGAATTTGAAAAGAAATACCTAAACAAAGAGTAAAAAAATGATTGCAAAAATCGGAAAAGGAAGCAATATGTATGGTGCTATTCTGTACAATCAGCAGAAAGTGGACAGGGAAAACGGAGCGGTTTTGTTGTTGAACAAAATTCCTGACACCATTGACGGAAAGTATTCCGTAGCTTATTTCCATAAATGTTTTGAACCGTACTTGTCTGCCAATATCAAAACGGAAAAGACAGTACGGCATATTTCGTTGAACCCCGACCCGAAAGACAAGGTAAGCGATGAGCAGTTTACGGAAATGGCACAGGAATATATGGAACGTATGGGTTACAAAAATCAGCCTTTTATCGTTTTCAAACATACAGATATTGACCGCACACATATTCATATTGTTTCAACCTGCGTGGGTATTGACGGAAAGAAAATTCCCGATGATTACGACCACAAACGCTCGATGGCAATCTGTCGGGATTTGGAGCAGAAATACAACCTACACAAAGCCACCGAACAGGAACAGAAACAAGCCGATAAGATTTTCAAAAAGGTAGAACAGCAGAAAGGCGATATTAAAAGTCAAATGGCTTCGGTAGTACGGCATCTGCCAAAATATTATCAGTACACAAGTCTTGGAGCATACAACGCCTTGCTTTCATTTTTTAATATTACGGCAGAGGAAATAAAAGGAGAACGGAACGGCAAGCCTGTACACGGATTGGTATATTTTGCACTGAACGGCAAGGGAGAAAAGGTAAGCAATCCGTTCAAATCATCGCTATTCGGGAAAGATGCAGGGATTGCACAACTTCAAAAACACTTTGAGCAGTCCAAAGAGAAAATGAAAACCAACCCTGCAAGGTCTGTTTTAAAGAATACCGTTGAACTGGCTATGCACACCACAAACAACGAAAGGGAATTTAAAAAGCAACTTGCAGAACAGAGCATACATACTGCTGTAAGGCGTAATGACAACGGACGGATTTACGGCATTACCTTTATTGACAACGGTAGCCGTACCGTTTGGAACGGCTCACAGTTAGACAGAAATCTATCAGCCAATCTGTTTAACGAATGGTGGAACAACGGAAACAAACCCGAATTGAAAACACAGCACATCTCTATTTCCAAACCGAATACAATAGACGATTTGCCAGCGAAAGACCTTTTTGAGTTTATTCCACAAGAACATTCGGCTAATTTCGATATGGGATTGTTTAGCCTGTTACCCGATGCACAAGGTGTGGATTACGAAGAAGAACAGTTTGCCAAAAGAATGAAGAAAAAGAAGAAACGCAGGAGGTTGTAGTACAACGGAAAATCTGTTTGAACAAAAAAAGTTAATCTACCTATTAGTAGATAGAAATTTATATCTTTGCTTTATGGAAACAAAAGAAAAAATAGTAACCGAAGCCATAGCATTTATCACGACAAGAGGAACAAATGCTTTTAGTTACAAGGATATATCTAAAGAAATTGGTATTAAAACTTCTTCTATCCACTATTATTTTCCGACAAAAAATGATTTGATTGTAGCTGTTTTAGAACATGTTATTCAAAAAAATAAAGAAGATAGAAAGCGAAACAATTACAGCAATATGAAATCGGCTTTAAGAGGTTATATAGATGAACATATCTTAATAAGAGAGCAAAATAAAGTCTCAGTAATTGCTGCATTAGCGGCAGATATAAACACTTTAGAGCCTCAAATCAAAGCGATATTAAACAACTATATAGAAGAAGAGATAGATTACTTAGCACAAATTCTGAATAAAGGAGAAAAAGAAAACTTATTCGTTTATAAAGCAACTCCACGTATTCAGGCTTTAATGATATTGACAAATTTATTGGCTATTTCAAGAATATCGATGATAACGAAGGAAATATATTTTGAAGACGTAGCCCGACAAATAATAATTGACATAGAGAAAAAATAATGAAAAGAGTAGTAGTTACAGGGCTTGGAGCATTAACGCCCATTGGAAATAATGTAGACGATTTTTGGCAGTCGCTTTTAACAGGCGTTAACGGAACTAACCCCATTACAAAATTTGACACATCAAAATTCAAAACAAAATTTGCTTGCGAACTCAAAGGCTTTGACCCATTAAACCATATTGAAAAAGCAGAAGCAAGAAAATACGATTTGTTTACGCAGTATGCTTTAATTTCCGTTGAAGAAGCCGTTAAAAATGCCAACATTAATTTTGAAACGCTGAACAAAAACCGTATTGGCGTTATTTGGGGGTCGGGAAATGGTGGTATCGGCACATTTCAACAGCAGGTAACTGAATTTGCGCAAGGGGACGGAACACCACGTTTTAGCCCTTTCTTCATCCCGAAGATGATAGTCGATATTGCTTCGGGCATCATCTCGATAAAATATGGGCTTCGGGGCATAAATTTTACAACTGTTTCAGCTTGTGCTACTTCCAATACCGCAATCATTGATGCCTTTAATTATATCCGTTGGGGCAAAGCAGATATGATAATAACAGGCGGTTCGGAAGCGCCTATCAACGAAAGTGCCATTGGTGGTTTCAACGCGTCAAAAGCATTGTCAACCTTAAATGAAAATCCGCAAATGGCATCACGTCCTTTTGACATCAACAGAGACGGTTTTGTTATGGGCGAGGGAGCAGGTGCAATTATTTTGGAAAACTATGAACACGCTATAAAACGAAATGCTCCAATTATTGCCGAGATTGCTGGCGGTGGCATGGCTTCAGACGCATATCATTTAACTGGTACGCACCCAGAGGGAGAAGGGGCATATTTAGGTATGGTTTTAGCATTGGAAGACGCAAATATTTCCGCCAATGAAATAGATTATCTGAACACACATGCTACATCAACACCACAAGGCGATATGAGCGAATTAAAAGCAATAGCAAGACTTTTCGGCAGACAAGGCAAATTAAATATTAGTGCGACAAAATCAATGACAGGACATCTGTTAGGTGCTGCGGGGGCTATCGAAGCAATCGCTTGTATTAAAGCTGTTCAGAATAACATTGTTCCGCCAACAATCAATTCGGTAGATATTGAACCTGAATATAGGGATATATTTAACTTGACGTTACACCAATCACAACAACGGCAAGTGAATTACGCAATGAGTAATACTTTTGGTTTTGGCGGACACATTGCCACAAGTATTTTTAAAAAATATGCTGAATAGAGAGTAGGTGCTAACTTCGGTTTGCTCGTGTTGGCGCTAAATCGAAAGTTCAAGTATCCCAAAATGTTCCTTCGTATAGAAGTTAAAAGTTGGCAATTATCGTAGAACAACCTACAGACAACACAAATATGTAACCGATAAATAATTACAAAATATGACCGACAGAGTAAACATCATCAATAACTACATCGATGGATACAACCAATTTGATATTGAAAAAATGGTTGCAGACCTTGACGATAATATTGTTTTTGAAAACATTCAAAATAATGAGATCAATTTATCGCTGAAAGGGTTAACAGCGTTTAAACAACAGGCAGAAACAGCGAAAACATACTTTGCAAAGAGAACACAGACAGTTAAATCGTTTAGGCATTTTGACAACAGCACTGAAATAGAAATTGATTATATAGCAATTTTAGTAATTGACTTTCCGAACGGCTTAAAAAAAGGGCAAGAGCTAAAGTTATCAGGAAAATCCGTGTTTGAATTTAAAAAAAACAAAGTGATTAAATTGACAGACATTAGTTGACATTAAAACCAGTGAACAAGAATATGACTTTACTAAAACATAAAAAAATTACAATAATTGGTGCCGGGCCTGTTGGATTAACAATGGCGAGATTGTTACAGCAAAACGGCGTGGACATTACAGTTTACGAGAGAGACAAAGACCAAGATGCAAGGATTTTTGGTGGGACACTTGATCTGCACAGGGATTCGGGACAGGAAGCAATGAAAAGAGCGGGATTGTTACAAACTTATTATGACTTAGCTTTACCAATGGGTGTAAATATTGTTGATGAAAAGGGCAATATTTTAACAACAAAAAATGTAAGACCCGAAAATCGTTTTGACAATCCTGAAATAAACAGAAATGACTTAAGGACTATCCTATTAAATAGTTTACAAAATGACACCGTCATTTGGGATAGAAAACTTGTTACCCTTGAACCTGATAAGGAGAAGTGGATACTAACTTTTGAGGATAAATCGAGTGAAACAGCAGATCTGGTTATTATTGCCAATGGTGGAATGTCTAAAGTAAGAAAATTTGTTACCGACACGGAAGTTGAAGAAACAGGTACTTTCAATATACAAGCCGATATTCATCAACCAGAGGTGAACTGTCCTGGATTTTTTCAGCTATGCAATGGAAAGCGGCTAATGGCTTCTCATCAAGGTAATTTATTATTTGCGAATCCCAATAATAATGGTGCATTGCATTTTGGAATAAGTTTTAAAACACCTGATGAATGGAAAAGCAAAACGCAGGTAGATTTTCAAGACAGAAATAGTGTCGTTGATTTTCTCCTGAAAAAATTTTCCGATTGGGACGAACGCTACAAAGAACTGATTCGTTTGACATCATCTTTTGTAGGGTTAGCGACACGAATATTTCCCTTAGATAAGTCTTGGAAAAGTAAGCGTCCATTACCCATAACGATGATTGGAGATGCTGCTCATTTGATGCCTCCTTTTGCGGGACAAGGCGTAAACAGCGGGTTGATGGATGCCTTGATATTGTCGGATAATCTGACCAATGGGAAATTTAACAGCATTGAAGAGGCTATTGAAAATTATGAACAGCAAATGTTTGCTTATGGAAGAGAAGCACAGGCAGAATCAATAATAAACGAAACGGAAATGTTCAGTTCCGACTTTTCGTTCCAAAAACTAATGAATCTATAAAACAGAAAGGCGAGGAAATGAAAGAGAAAATAGTTAAAAAAAACGAAATAAGACTTTTTACCGAAAGTTTTGGATGTGAAAAAAATCCGGCAATACTCTTGATTGCGGGAGCAACGGTATCCATGTTGTATTGGGATGCTGAATTTTGCCAGAAATTATCTGAAAAGGGATTTTTTGTTATTCGCTATGACAATAGGGATGTAGGAAAATCTACTAATTACGAACCAGGTTCAACCCCCTATGATATTGTTGACTTAACCCATGATGCTATTTCAATTTTGGACGGCTATAAAATAGCTAAAGCCAATTTTGTGGGGATTTCACTGGGCGGACTGATTTCTCAAATAGCATCAATAAAATATGCAGACAGAGTAAATTCAATAACACTAATCTCATCAGGTCCTTGGGGCGACTCAGACCCCACAATTCCTGAAATGGATACGCGTATTTTAGATTTTCACGGAAAAGCTGAAACCGTAGATTGGACAAATGAAGACAGTGTGGCAAATTATTTAGTTCAAGGTGCTGAATTGATGAGCGGTAGGAAACAATTTGACAAACAAAGAAGTGAAAAACTGATTAGAGCCGAATTTAAAAGAGCTAATAACTATATAAGTATGTTCAATCATGCGGCATTGCAAGGTGGTGAAGAATACTGGAACAGATTGAGCGAAATCAATCAACCAACCTTAATTATACACGGAACGGACGATAAAATATGGCATTTTAAGAATTCAGCAGTTTTCCTTGAAAAGATAAACGGCTCAAAACTAATAACGCTTGATGGAACCGGACACGAACTACATTTCGAAGATTGGAATAAAATTATTGATGGAATAACGCAACATATAACAAATAACAAAAGAATGAACGAATAAGGGTATTATGTATTTCCACATCAACGGTTTAGAGATTGAAGCTAATATAAATATGTTCTTTGAATAACATCTTTTGGTGTTTTTAATAATCATACTACGCAATATTCTTTTTATAAAAGTAAATATTGTAAACAAACTAAATACGAAATGGTATCTTCATTAAATCATATTATCTCAGAGGTACAGCGAAAAGAAAATGCCATTTCGCTGTCTGCGCCTAATATAATTGATGAAGCGCACCAAATGACTATATACCTAAAAGAGTATTTATGGTCAATAAGAGAGGATATTATAAAGCAGGGTTTTAAAAACCATTGGGAGGAAATCAACTTCTTTCGCAACATTAAGCCATACATCCTCTCCAAACTCATTTACCACAATAAGATCTTTCGCATACAGACAGCTTGTCCTGTTGAAGGAGGAAAAATGTACACAAGTTATTTTTCAGAACAATTGCAAGAATTAAAGCAGGAATACAGAGAACATATCTACAATTCAGATTTTTACAGATATTATCGCTCAGGAAGAACTGACCGTGATGAAACCTATTTTAGGTTAGGCAACATTAATTTCCACGATGGTCTGAATAGTTTTGTATTTGAAATTGACCCGCTGTTTTCTACCTATTATGATAATAAAGTGGCTCGGATAATAGCCAACGAGCTACTTTATACCTATATACTCCAAAAAATTAATGATGATGAAATAGCAGGTTCTCTTTCTGTAAGAGATATTTCATCTGATGCTATTCATTGGACAGATACCAAAAACGCCCTGATAGAACTGATTTATGCTCTTTATGCGAACGGTTCACTTTCCTACGGTAAAATAGGGATACGAAAAATCAGTTTGGTTTTAGAAAAACTGTTTCAGATTACCTTAGGAGATTTGCACAATTCTTTCCATAGGATGAAATACCGTGCCGGTTCCCGAACCGCATTTTTAGACCAACTGAAATCTTCTTTGGAAGAATATATGGGCAAGGATTTATAGAGGTATCAAAAACAAACAAAAAGGGAAACAAAGATAACGGATATAAGATAACTTCACACGCATAATGGCTTCGCCACCCTTCGGGATTTATAGTGCTTCGTAATCTAATATCCATTAGCAGAATGGCTTTCTTTTTTTTCTGTTTTTTTCTTTTGAAGTGAATTTTAAGAGTTATTCATCTTTGTTGGGTGTGGTCTTATCTTCAGAATCAATACTTTTATAGTACTCTTTCATTGTAGAACTCACAATTATTTCGACAATAAGATCTATCAAACGATCTTCTTTTTCCTTTTCCAACTTTTTATAAAGCGTGTCAATATCTTCAAGGCTCTGTTCAGGTGTTTTACCCTTTTTCATAACATCTTATTTTAGACGATAATTTAAAGAAAAACACAGGCTTAAAATTTTGAAATATAAAGCTTAATTGAAATATAACTTTGACAAAAGTTATTTTTTAAGCCGAAGTTATGTAGAGAATTTATCTCATTTTTTTCCTTTGTTAAATTGTTATGTCGACAAACAACAATGTAAGCAAAAATGTTTATATTTGTAATATGATTAGGCAATTTGAAAAATATAAAGGAATACATCCGGGTATTGTACTTGATAGAGAATTAAAAAAACGTTCTATCAAACAACGTCCTTTTGCTTTGTCTTTAGAGGAACATCCTCAAACGTTTAATGCCATTACCAAAGGTAAAAGAGGAATTAGTACGGCATTAGCGTTGAAGATTGAGCGAGAACTTGGTTTGGAAGAAGGTACTTTGGTGATATTGCAGGCATATTATGATATCCAAAAAATCAAAGAAAAAGAAATCCAAAATACTCCTGATCTGCATATCCTGAGTAAAGCTTTGTTTTGGGATACGGATATTCAACACATAGATTGGGATCGACAATACAGAGCTGTTATTCAACGTGTTTTTGAGCGAGGAAATGAGAATGACAAAGATGAGATCATTCGCTTTTATAGTGCTGAAAAAGTCAACCAAGCTTTGCAGGAGTCCAATATCCGAAACCCATATACTATATACAGATTCAATAAAACTACAGACTAATTATGATGTATTATAACACTGTCAATGATCTTTTAAAAAACACATTGATTACACTAATGGAGTCCTCTGTGTTTGAGTCTTTTCGTTTGGTGGGTGGTACAGCATTAAGTCTTCAATTAGGACATCGTTTGTCTGTAGATATAGATTTGTTTAGTGATGCCACATATGGTTCTATTGATTTTAAAGCTATTGATGAATTCATAGAGAAAACATTTCCCTACCACTATCATTTTTCAAATTTAGATCCGGCAATGGGTAAATCTTACAGTGTGGGCACAGATAAGGACAATGTAGTAAAATTAGATGTGTTTTATACGGATGCTTTTATACAATCTCCTTTGATTGAGGCTGCAATCAGAATGGCTACGACCGAAGAAATCATTGCTATGAAAATTGATGTAGTACAACGTATAGGTCGAAAAAAAGATTTTTGGGATTTGCATGAATTACTACAGAAATACAACCTTCCTACCATGCTTTCTCTCCATCAACAACGCTATCCTTATACACACGATGAAGAACTCATATTGAACAACCTCTCCAATTTTGAATTTGCCGATGATGATTTTGACCCAATCTGTTTAAGAGGAAAATATTGGGAGTTTATCAAGGAGGATATTGTTGATGCAGTAAAAGCGTATAAGCCCTAAGCCATATATTCCGAAAAGCATTTCCTAATGATTATTCCCGCAAGGATTATATAAAAATTTCATAATCAGTTCAGCATCTTCTTGAGTGATATTTATTTCAATCAGAATATTGGGTATACTTTATGTTCTTTATGCTTTTTTTGTATATTTTTGCCTAAAACACAAATAGTTTTGGCTTATAAAGAATTGAATAGAATTAGGATAGTTTTGGCAGAGCTAAATAAGAAAAATAAATGGCTCGCAGAAAAGCTTGGCAAGAATCAAGCAACTATTTCTCTTTGGTGTAATAATGCAAGACAGCCATCAATAGAAACATTGTTTGATATAGCAAAGGTTCTAGATGTGAATGTAAGAAAGCTTTTAGTATCGACAAAAAATGATGACTAATGGCGGATGTGCATTCAAAAGAAGTTAGGAGCTTTAATATGAGCCAAGTAAAAGGAAAGGATACGACACCTGAACTTTTAGTAAGAAGATTTCTTTTTGCCAAAGGTTTACGCTACAGATTATATGACAAAAAACTTCCGGGTAAACCGGATATAGTATTACCTAAATATAAAACAGTAATTCTGATACATGGATGTTTTTGGCATGGACACGAAAACTGTAAATATGCAACATTACCAAAAACAAGAGAAGAGTTTTGGCTAGAAAAAATCGAAGGAAATAAAAAAAGAGATAAGGAAAATATTGAAAAATTAAAAAATAAAGATTGGAATGTTCTTGTAGTTTACGGATGCGAACTAAAAAAGAATAACAAAGACCAAACTTTACAAAATATTTTAAGGAACATACAAGACCAATTTCGAAATTGATTTTGAAGTATGAAAAAGAAAAACGAACATATACATCATTCCAACAAATTAAAAGCAGTGGATTTCTTCTGCTCTGGTGGCGGTATGAGCTTCGGAATGCAGGAAGCAGGGATTCAGATTATTGCCGGAATTGACTTTGATAAAAATTGTAAAACTACCTACGAAGCAAATATAGAGGGAGCAGAATTTATACAGGCTGATGTATTCGACCTGAAAGAAAAAGAACTTGAAAAAAAATTGTCTTTAAAAAAGAATGATGATGAGCTTGTACTTATAGGTTGTAGTCCTTGCCAGTTTTGGAGCATCATTAATACAGATAAAACAAAGTCATCTAAATCAAAAAACCTTTTGATAGAATTCTCACGTTTTGTAAAATATTTTCGTCCCGGATATGTGGTTGTAGAAAATGTTCCAGGTGTTTTAAGAAGAAAAGAAGAAAGTGGTTTAGACGAGTTTATTGAATGGCTTAAAAATAACGGTTATGAAAATCCACACTTCAAAGTCCATAATGTAAATGATTATGGTGTTCCGCAAAACCGCAAAAGGTTTACACTAATTGCAACTCGTATTTCTCAGCATGAAATTAAGCCTTTGGAATTAGAAGGGAAAAAAGTTGTCGTAAAAGATGTTTTAGGAATAGACAAAGGGTTTCCTAAAATAGAGCCCGGACATAAGGATAATTCGGATTTTCTTCATACCGCTCCAAATATTAGTGACATCAATAAAAGAAGATTAAAAAAAGTAGAAAAAGACGGAGGAAACAGATTAGGCTTTGCAGACGATCCCGAGTTACAGTTAAAATGTTTTGAAGGAAAAGATGACTCTTTCAAAGACACGTTTGGACGCTTATGGTGGAATAAACCTGCTCCGACAATTACGACCAAGTTTTTCAGTATTTCTAATGGTAGATTTGTACATCCGGAAGAAGACAGAGCTTTGTCTATAAGAGAGGGAGCTACATTGCAGTCCTTTCCGTTAACCTATAAATTTAAAGGAACAAGTGTTGCAAATATCGCCAGAATGATTGGTAATGCAGTACCCCCCAAATATGCAACAGCTATTGGTAAAGCAATAATCCAAAGTACAGAAAATGAGCGAACCTAAACTATTTATGAAATTTGAGGCAAACACCATACAGCATCTTGGTGTTAAAATGTATTCTACAATGCCTCCAGCTTTAGCTGAATTAATTGCAAATGCGTATGATGCCTGTGCAACAGAAGTTCACATAAAATTGTATGACATAGACGAAAAAGTGGTTGTTGTTCAAGATAATGGTACCGGAATGTCTTTTGACGAAGTAAATGATTATTTTCTTAGAATAGGAAGAAACAGACGTGAAGAGAAACAAGAATCACAATGTGGAAGAATTCCTACAGGAAAAAAGGGCTTGGGTAAATTGGCTCTTTTTGGCATCGGAGATAAAATAAATATTCAAACTTTCCAAGAATCAGAAGGAGTTAGTTTTAACCTTAATTGGAATGAAATCTTAAAAACAACAGGCAAAGATTATGAGCCTGATTTTAATTTGTTAGAAAATAAGAATTCTGAACGAGGGACAACTATTACCTTAACTGAATTAAAAAGAAAAACCGGCTTTCCTTTACAAGATTACGCTGATAACATAGCAAAGTTATTTAATTTTCAGGATGATTTTATTATATACATATCATTGAATGATGATGATCCAATTAAAATAGATAGCAAAACAAAATACCAAAAAATTGAGCCAGAATTTAAATGGGAGATTCAGGAAATTATAAGTATTATCGAAAAAGACTATTCAGATAAAGGAAAGATTCAAGGTACAATAATTACCACCGAAAAGCCTCTTAAAGCAAACTTGAGAGGCGTAACACTTTTTGCAAATGGACGTATGGTTAATATTCCAGAATTTTTTGGACCTTCAGAATCCAGTCACTTTTATTCTTACGCAACAGGATGGCTGAATATTGACTTCATTGACAATTGGGAAGAAGATGTTATTTCAACAAACAGACAATCCATTGATTGGGAAAATCCCAAAACAGTTGAGTTAAGAGAATATCTAGCTTCATGTTTGTCTATTATCGAAAGACAATGGCGTGAATTTCGAAAAGACAAAAAGAAAAACGCTATTAGTGAAAAGGTAAATATTAATGTAGGACAGTGGATTGATCGTTTACCTGATAATGTACAGGATCAAGTCGAAACGATTGTTAATCTGTTAGATGACACTCCCGAATTATCTGAAAGCACACAACAAAAAGCCATTCAATTAATACATGGTCTTGTACCGGAATATGCAAATTTGCATTGGAGATATCTTCATCCTGAAATTAGAGGAGCGGCAGAAGAAGACTACAAGCGGAATGATTTTTACAGAGCATTCATAGAAGCGGTTAAAAGATATATTAATACAGTTAGAGCAAAATCAAAAAGTACAAACGCAACGGATCATGGTATGATGGGAGCTGAGTTTGGATTAGGTAGAATATTACAAGTAGCAGCTAAATTTAATAAACCAGACGGCTCTAAATTTCACGCAGATACATACAAATGTATTGAAGAGGGACAAAAATATTTATCTATGGGAATCGTCTCTGGAGCTAGAAATCCTATTTCTCACGAAGAGATAGGAGATTTACGAGATTCGAAGCTTTTTACGGAAAAGGACTGTCTAGATATGCTTAGTTTATTATCTCACTTATTTAAGAGGTTGGAAGATGCCGATCCTGCTCCCTGACGTTTTAATTTAGATACTAGGATTTTCTGAATTTCTAGTATCTAAAAGATTTGAAAAACCTTAATAGAAGCATATATTTTTCAATTATAATATTATTTGCAACGTCACTAAAATGAATGATTTTGATGTTATTATAGATAGGTTTTATTCTTCTCACACCTATGAGAATATGGAGAATTTATGTTCTCTGGTTAAGAACTCACAATTTGACGCAAATAAAATTGCAGAATTAACGAAGGTATTGGCTACAAGTGGAGAAACTTTAAAGTTCTCTAGTTACAATACAGCTGACATTCCGTCTACAGGAGGACCATCATCTTTATCTACGATTATTAGTCCTTTAATTCTAAAAGAGTATTTTGCAGTTCCCAAACTAGGAATCGTAGGAAGACCTGCCGGGGGTATTGATGTTCTAGCCCAAATAGAAGGATACAATCTAAAGCTTTCTAAAAAAGGAATCTATGAGATAATTGATAAAACACAATATTGTCATTTTATCTCAAATAATCAATTTGCTCCTTTAGACAGTGAACTTTTTAAATACAGAAGTGAAAATGGTTTCAAGAATGTTTCGGGATTAGTCATTGCTAGTTTATTATCCAAAAAAGTTGCTGTTGATATCAAAAATGTATGTTTAGATATTCGTTATTCACATTTTGGCAATTTTGGAAGTTCTTTGAAGGAAGCAAAAGAACTTTCAGATAATTTTAAACAAGTAAGTAATTTATTGGGAATAAATAGTACGTTTTATTTTTCAGATAATGCAAAGTTGTTTCAGCCGTACATTGGACGAGGAGAATCCTTATTGGCAATTTATGAATATTTTTCGGGTAGCAATAGCAATTGGCTGAATCATCATATTGAACATGAATGTAGCGAAATGGTTCGAAATCTTACAGATAAGAAGATAGAAACATCAAAGTTTAAAAGTATAATTATAAAAAACTTTACAGAAAATATCATATTTCAGGGAGGAAATATTACATCTTTTGAAAATGTCGCAAAAAATATAAAGGACTCTCATATATATGAATTCTCTGCTCAAAAGTCAGGGATACTGATAATCGATATAATGAAAATGAGAGATACCATCCTCAAAATTCAAAATAAATATAGAAACAAGGGTGATGAATTCCCTGACCCTTGCGGATTAGTTTTCTTGAAAAATCAAAATGAAAATATTGCTCAAAATGAAACGGTACTGACTTTCAGAGTCCCTGAAAATGATTTAGAATATTTTAAAACCGAATTAAATAATTTTATTACAATAAACTAGGAATGGATAAATATTGTTGTTTTAACTGCCCTCAAAAAGACTATTCTGAAAAAGAACTGTATGACAAATGTCCTAAATGTGGGATGAATTACGGATTTCCCCTTGATTTTCTTCCTACAGAGGTAAATGGATTTAAATTAGAAAGATCCATTGCGAGAGGATTTTACGGAGCAACATATATAGCGACTTCAAAAGAAAGAATTCCCAAAAAGAGAGTATTAAAGATTATTCCGAAAGGAATTTATGAATTATTCGGCAAGAATTTTGAAAATGAATGTAACCAACACTCACAGCTTGAAAATGAGCATATAGTTGAGATCCATGATTATTTTGATGAAGATGTTGATTTTAACGGGACTATTATTCCTTGCCACGTTTGTATACTTGACTACGTTGATGGAAGCCCGCTAAAAAAAGAAATGGAATCAGATATTTCTATTGAAAGATTGACTCAAATAGTAATAGATTTATTAGAAATCCTTGAAGTATTAAAAAATAACGGAAAGAGCCATAATGATTTACATCCGGGAAATATTTTGGTTTCAAATCTTAGTCAAGGAACCAAAAGAGTTGACCAGATAGACAATTCAGTCAGATTAATCGTTATAGACTTAAATTCAACTTCTGACGGAACACAAAGTTCAGAGACAAGATTGGGAGACATAAATTGGATAGGGAAAAGCATTCAAGATTTGTCTAAACGTTTTATAGAAAGAAAAGAAGAAAACCAAGAAGAACTAACTGATAAAGAAAGTAGGATTCTCTCACATTTTGAAAATTACGGTAAACTGTTAAGTCAAAAAGTAATTAGTACAAGACTTCCTAAGTTTGATGATCTTATTTATGATATAAAAAGTACCTATCGTCATGTTGTAGATCCGTGGAATGAAACCTTTACTCTCAAAAGTTTTGATTATGCATACA
Organism: Flavobacteriaceae bacterium UBA3339; assembly: GCA_002360925.1. Taxonomy (GTDB): domain Bacteria; phylum Bacteroidota; class Bacteroidia; order Flavobacteriales; family Flavobacteriaceae; genus Flavobacterium. Next base: position 52,303 of record DERN01000004.1, read on the forward strand.
ACGCACAGTCATTAAAACCAAATTATGTTCCTGCAATATTTGTGGATCCTGATAATAAATTTTTTAATGAATCTGTAAAGCCCGGACCCCTTATTATTTATGGAATGAGAGGTTGTGGAAAAACTATCTTATTATTAGGGCTAACTTTTTATTCTCGTATCAGCTCGTCAAATTCTGATGAATATTCGGATAGGGGCTCTGCAGGAATCATTGAAAGAATTGTAAATGATGGATTTATAGGGCTATATATCAATGCAAATAAATTATTAGATGTTGTCGGTAAAAAGGATGAGAAGATATATAAGCCACTTGAAAGAATATATTTAAGATTTTCCTTAGAAGCGTTGAGAACTTTAAGAACATTGAAGAAAATAGAAGACAATTCCGTTTTAGATCTTTATTATGAAATCTTGACTAGCGAAATAAACTCAAAAGTTAGTAATCTTGATATACCTGCAATCAGTTCTGATAAAGAGTTAGAGGATATTTTAATTAAGAAAATCAATTTATTGGAGAAAAATGAAGGGAATGAAATTTCAATTTCTACCGCTGCACCTGCAACATTTGAAGATCTCTCTACAGCTATTACAAATTGTAGCCCGATATTGTTAAATCATAAGATTTATTATTTGTTAGACGATGTTTCTACCAGATATCTGAATCAGGAAAATATAATACAGATCATATCAACATTTATTTTCCAAAGTTCAAAATGTGCCTTTAAAATCACTACAGAGGCACAGACTTTGAATGCTATTCTTTTTTCTCCAGGAAATCAGGAAAAAACCAGAATAGGAAGGGACTTGCAAACCTTTGATTTAGGAAATTTAGTGAATGAACAAATTAGAAATAATAAAAATTTTGTAGTTGATATCCTTGAAAAAAGAAATAAACTCATTTCTAAAGATTCTAATGGTTATCCTCATCCGGGAAATCTTTTAGGGGATATTTCACTTAAAGAAATTGCATTTAATATAACTCAGACAGGTGCAAATAAGAAAAACAAAAAGCAGTTCTATCATGGTGTCACAATGCTCTCTAAAGTCTGTGTGGGGGACATTGGAGATATCATACACATTTATAATCTGATGTTAGAGGAATATAAGAAAAGCCCTCACACACCTTTAAAGGTAGAACTACAAAACAGAGTTTATCAAAATGTTAGTGCAAACAAATTGTTTGATTTAGATCGAAATAAGAATGACTTGAAAGATTTCGCTTTAACTTTTGCGAAAGCTTCGTATAAGCTACTCATGGAATCTAAAGACTCTGAAAGACTCAGACAGTATAATTCTATTTATGTAAAGATTACTTCTGGAGATCAAGAATTTCAAATTGATAAATTGAGAAGTTTAGTGGACGCAGGAATTTTTATATATGATGGCAGCCCTCAAGCTCCCAGAACAACTGGAAATGATACTAATCCATTATTACAATTCAAATTAGCTTTTAGAAAATTATTAGGTTTAACCAACTTTATAGGTATTTCCCATTCCGATAGATTTGAGTTAAGCGGTCCTGAATTGGAGACATGGCTTAGAAATCCACAAGAAGGAGAAAGTATATTATTAAAAAATAAGATTATAGAAGACGGAGATTCTGATGAAGCCTCTTATGGTTTTAATGAAGTTAATAGAAATACAGGCTCTCAAGCTGATTTAGATTTTACAGTTTCTAAGCCTGAAAATAAAGAAATTGAAAATTTCTTTATTTCGGAAAATCAGATTATCATGAGTAAAAGCCCTTTTAAGGATAGTCTGATTAATGATTGCAAACAGTATGTTTTGGGAATAGGTTTCGAGGACAGAACTTATGAATCATTAAATAAGATTATTAACAACCCAAATATTTCCAAAATATATGCAATAAGGCATAAATTAGAAGAAGGAAGGTATAATGACATCAAACAAATTTTAGATCAATCAAACAAAGATATTTTGATACTAGACATAGACGAAATTGAAAAGATTGACTATTCATTAAAGACCATAATTGACGTGTCTGGTTTGTCCAAATCTATGATATTCCGCTTGCTGATTAAAGCCAAGAAGAATATAAATAAGATTATTGTGTTGGAAACTGAAGCTGAGAGTTTATCCCCTTCAGAAGAAGATTTAAAAGAAATCGTAAACACACAGGAACAGGCAACAGAAATTTTGAAAATTGTAACAGAAAGTATTGAATTAGGAGAGTTGAAGCCCTACTCTATTGAAAATATATATTCAACAGATACAGATGAGTCCAATTCTCGTGTAATACTGTGTTTTAGTTCTTCAAAATTTGAAAGAATGTTGACATTTTTAGATCAGAAGCAATATGATAAAATATTAATAATCAATCCTAATAAAGAAGATTACAGAAGCCAACTGGCAAGGTTATCCACTAAAGTAATTCAGGATAAATATTCATCTCTTGAAACAGAAGTTATTGATATAGATACCGATAACCAAAATGAAATTTTAAAAGTCATGACAGCTTTATACCAAAAATACTATTTACAAGAGGGATGTAATTTTGATATTGCATTGACAGGATCTAAAATTCAAACCGTTTGTGCTAGTATTTTTGCAGGTTTAAATAAGATTAATAATAGTTGGTATATAAGTCCTAAAGAGTGGAAATCTAATGCGTTTTCTTCTGGAATTTCAGATACATTTATTTATTCTGTTAATGATTTTTAATACGGATCTATTTATCAACATTAAGATTTTCTACGTATTTCATAATGTCTAACCGTTCCAAATCTTCCAAAAAATGTTTCGAGATTTGTTCGGGTTCGGCTACTAAAAAAGAATCAAGAAATTGATTCTTTTTTTATTTTAAGAAAACAAAAACCTCCCATTCAGGAGGTTTTTTAATTTTATACCGTTAAAGCTAAACGTTTCATTAAGTTTTTATCTAGAGCGTGTTTTACGAATTCTTTATCGACTTCTAGTTCTGTAGTATCAGAACCAGGTAAATCGTACATAGGATCGGTTAAAACAGCTTCGCATAACGAACGTAATCCACGCGCTCCTAATTTATATTCTAACGCTTTATCTACAATATACCACAAAGCATCTTCGGTAAATGTTAGCGTTACGCCATCCATTTCGAAAAGTTTTTGATACTGCTTAACCAAAGCGTTTTTAGGTTCGGTTAAAATAGAACGTAATGTTTCACGATCTAAAGGATCCATGTGTGTTAAAACAGGTAAACGTCCGATTATTTCGGGAATCAATCCAAAATCTTTTAAATCTTTCGGAATGATATATTGCAATAAATTGCTTTTATCAGCTTTTCCGTTTTCTTTAGAAGACCCGAAACCAACTGCATGGAAATTTAAACGTTTTGTAATAATTCGTTCAATTCCATCAAAAGCTCCGCCCGCAATAAATAAAATATTCTGAGTATTTACTTCAATGAATTTTTGATCGGGATGTTTTCTTCCTCCTTTTGGCGGAACATTCACAATCGATCCTTCTAAAAGCTTCAATAAAGCTTGCTGAACTCCTTCTCCACTCACATCGCGAGTAATTGAAGGATTATCACTTTTACGCGCAATCTTATCAATCTCATCAATAAAAATGATTCCTCTTTCTGCTTTTTCAACATCATAATCGGCTGCTTGAAGTAATTTTGTCAAAATTCCTTCTACATCTTCTCCAACATACCCTGCTTCTGTTAAAACTGTAGCATCAACAATTGCCAACGGAACATTTAACATACGCGCAATAGTTTTTGCAACCAATGTTTTTCCTGTACCGGTTTGACCAACTACAATAATATTACTTTTTTCGATTTCTACATCGTTTTTAGCATTTTGCTGTAATAAACGCTTGTAGTGATTGTAAACCGCAACCGAAAGTACTTTTTTGGTTTGTTCCTGACCAATTACATATTGATCTAAAAACGCTCTGATTTCCATTGGTTTTTTTAACAAAACCTCATCAGACAATCCTGATCCTCCTTGCGACTTTAATTCTTCTAAAACAATTCCGTGCGCTTGTTCCACACAACGATCACAAATATGCGCATCAATTCCTGCTATTAAAATATTTGTTTCGGCTTTAGGACGTCCGCAAAAAGAACAGTCAAATCCTTCGTTCATCTTTTTTCTCTTAAACTATTCTCTAACTAAAACTTCATCAATCATTCCGTATTCTTTCGCTTCATCGGCACGCATCCAATAATCGCGTTCAGAATCTTTATAAACCTTATCGTAAGGCTGTTTAGAATGTTTAGCAATGATTTGATATAATTCTTCTTTTAACTTCAACATTTCTTTCAAGTTGATTTCCATATCGGTTGCAACTCCTTGCGCGCCACCAGAAGGCTGATGAATCATAACGCGAGAATGCGGAAGCGCAGAACGTTTTCCGTCGGCTCCAGCGCATAACAAAACGGCTCCCATCGAAGCTGCCATTCCTGTACAAATTGTCGCAACGTCTGGTTTCACAAACTGCATTGTATCATAAATCCCAAGACCTGCATAAACGCTTCCGCCCGGAGAATTGATGTAAATTGAAATATCTTTAGAAGCATCTACACTTTCTAAAAACAATAATTGTGCTTGAATGATGTTAGCAACATAATCATCAACTCCTGTTCCTAAAAAGATGATTCGATCCATCATTAAACGAGAAAAAACGTCCATAGATGCAATATTCATTGGGCGCTCTTCGATAATATAAGGTGTCATGCTTGCAACCATTTTGTCGTAATAAAGACTGTTTACACCTTGATGTTTGGTTGCGTATTTTTTAAATTCTTTTCCGTAATCCATAAAATTTTCTTCTAATAATTTATTAAAAAAACAAGCGTCGAACCTAACGTTCGACGCTCAAATATACTCAATATTTTGCAGAAATTATTCTCCGTAAACTTCTTTAACGAAATCTTTGTAATTAACTTCTTTTGTTTGCGCATTTACTTTTTCTCCAAACAATTTGATCATTTTATCGTTCATTAATTGCTCAGAAATACGTTTTACTTCTTCTTGATTAGATAACACGCGAGAAACAATGTTTGTAACATCATCTTCCGATGGCTCTAACTGACCAAATTGTGCCATTTGATCTTTGATTAATCCTGAAGTGTAATCTTTAATCTCATCGAACGTAATTTGCATTTCGTTATCTGTGATGATTTTCCCTTCGATTAATTGGTAACGTAAACCATTTTCTGATTTTGCGTACTCTTCTTCAGCTTGTTCAGATGTTAACTGCGTTTCGCCAACAGTTTGTAACCATTTTACTAAAAATTCTTTCGGTAAATCGAACGTTGTTTTTTCAACTAAAGTTTCCACTACATCGTTCATGAATTTTTGTTCAGCTTGTTGAGCGAATTGTTTTTCAGCATCTTCTTTAATGCGGTTTCTTAATTCTTCTTCTGAAGTTACTTTTCCTTCTCCGAATAATTTATCGAAAAACTCTTGGTTTAATTCTGCTTTTTCTTGTGTAGAAACTTCTTCTATTGTAAAAGAAACCTCAACGTCTAATCCGTGAACTTTATCGTGATCTACGTTTAAAACGTTCATTAATTTATGCTCGTCTTCGAATAAACCTTTTGTAGAAATTACAACAACATCTCCTACTTTTTTACCGATAAATTTCTTTTGATTTGTTTTAGTGCGGATATCCGAAACGTTGATTGTTGTTTCGTTCGAAATCCCTTCTTCTTCGTTTGAAACTTTCACACGAATATCGTCACCTTCTTCAGATTTTTCTTTAGAAACTAATTTACCATATTGTTTTTGAATGTATTCAACCTGTTCGTTGATCATTTCGTCATCTGCAACAATTTGGTATTTTGTTAAGTCTTTTCCTGCAGCTAAATCTACTGTAAATTCAGGAGCTAAACCTAATTCAAAATCGAAACTTAATGTATCTGCATCCCAATCGATATCTTTTGCAACAGGAATTGGATTTCCTAATATATCGATTTTTTCATCATTTAAATAGTTACTTAAATTATCTTGTAATAATTTGTTTACTTCTTCAAATAGTACTGCCTGTCCGTATTGTTTTTTCACTAACGACATTGGCACCTGACCTTTTCTAAATCCAGGAATACTTGCGTTCTTTTTATAATCTTTAAGAACGTTTTCTACTTTTCCTTCAAAGTCTGCTTTTACTAAATCAATCGTAATAACAGCGTTTAACGCATCTACATTATTTCTTGTGATATTCATTGTAATTTTGTTTTCTAACTAAAATTGGCTTGCAAAAATACATTATTTTTACAAGCCAATCAAATTTTTAAATAACTGAATCTTAATTATTAGTAAAATATTTAGTCATTTGCTGTTAAACTTCCTACAATTGATTGCACAATCGATAAAACCAAGCTGAATAACAATGCAGACCAAAAGCCATCGACATGAAATCCGCCTACCATTTTACTACATAATAAAATAATTAATGCATTGATTACAAAAAGAAACAATCCTAATGTTAAAATGGTTATTGGAATAGAAATGATTTGTAGAATTGGTTTGACTAAAAAATTAAGTACAGCTAAAACAATTACCACAATAATAGACGATCCGAAACCATCTACACTTACTCCTGGAAGGAAATTTGAAAGTAAAAACACAATAAGTGCCGTTACCAATAAATTAATTAATATTTTCATAGCTTATATTTATAAATTAATTTGTTGCTTTTATTGTAACGCCCGGATAATTACCTGGAACTAATAAAGGTAAATGCGCTTTATAATGTTTATTGATTACTTTTACGACTTCGTTAGCTACAAATGCATATCCGCGAGGATTTGGATGAACTCCGTCTAAAGAAAACAATACACGATTCATGTTTCCAGTTCCTTTAAAATAATCGGCTGTATAATACTGACCGTCTTCTAAACGAATTCCTGAAACTAAATGTGACATAATAACATTCATATCAGCAATTGGTAATTGTTTTTCGAATCCCATTGCGCGAATTACATCGTTGAATTTATCTGTTGCAACTTTAATTTCATTTTGCTCAAACGGTATTAAAACATATTTATCTTCTAAAGGGAATGTAACTCCGATTTTATCGAAAGGCTCAGGTAAAGTTCCTTTTGTTCCAATAACAGATTTTGCTCCTAAAACAATTAAATCATCTTTTGTAGCATGACGCGCTTGACCAAAAACAGCACCAATAACAGCCGCTTGCTGCGCCGGAATACCGTTCGCAGTTAAAGCTGCAGTTAAAGTAGTAGAAACGTCAGTTAAGGTTTCATCTTTAATCAACAGAGGGTTTTCTTTCGTTGTTGAGAACAACTGAATTCGATCTCCTTGTCCAATAGCTGTTAATATTTGTTTTACAGGCCCTAACAATTGTTGGTTTAATTGATTTATTACAGCCTCACCTCCTAATGCTTCTGTAGTTAAAGGATTATAAGGAACTGTTGTAAAATGTGGAATAGAAGTCACATACGGAACAGTAGCTAAAACTCCTTTTGCTCCTTTACTAGTTAAAGTGTTCACAATAGTTCTGTAAACTTGCTCAAAAACCATAGGATCGGTAATATCATTACTCCCGTAAGTTTTAGGATTAAAATTTCCTGCTTGATTTACACCTGTTCCTCCAGACAATGCATAAGCCAAAACGTCGTTAGATCCAATCCAGTTTGTAAAAAACGTAGGATTCAAAGACATTGCATCGGCTAAAACGGTTGTATTTGGAGAAGTAGCGTGACGAACAAAATATGGATTTGCCAGTCCTGCTGTTACACCTGCTAAATTACCATAACCTTCGGCAAGTAAGTGAAACGATTTAGCTCCGGGAACTCCCATATTATTATAAGCTTTAGCTTGTAATTTACTAACTTCGATTGTAGGCGTTCCTTTTAAATTTTCAGGTCCACCTGTTTTCATATTGATGATCATACGAGTATCTCCTACTTTATTTCCCATCATCAACAAACCTCCTAAATCGTTTGTGTCATCATCATACGAAGGTTGTGTAAAAGCTCCTCCACCCACAATTGCAAATTGTTTTGACAATAAATTCGGAAACGAATATTGTTGTCCTGAACGATACATAGTTCCGTCCATATATCCAGAAGTTAGTGAATTTCCAATTGCAACATATGTAGTAAAATCGGCTTCGCCTTTTGAATAACTTTCGTTGTTTACTTCGTTTTCAAACTCTGGTTCACAAGCAACAAAACTAAATGCAAATGCTGCTAATAATATTGATTGATATTTTTTCATGACAAACAATTAAAAGTTATACGACAAGCCTAAACCAAGTGAATAAGCTCCTGAACGATAATCTCCACCAAAAGAAACATGCGCACCATCTTCGATATAATGATCATAAGAATTGGTTGTTTCTTTGAAATGAAGCATTGAAGCAGCAAAATCTACTCCTAATTTCGGAGTTATTTTATAAGTAAATCCTAAAGTTCCTGCGATTGCATCGTTACGCGGAGTTTCTGGCGCAAAATATCCGTCTTGAACCGGACTCATATCGTAATATCCTCCAACACGAGCAGAGAATTTTTCAGAAGGTTCGAACTGTGCTCCAATACGAATTGTTCCTGAGTTTTTATAATTACGAGGATTTACTGAAGTTCCTACTAAAGGATTATCGAATTCGATTACTAAATTATCATACGCATTCCAGAAAGTATGGTTATAATCGGTAGCAACCATCCATTTTTTATTGATTTGATAAGAGAACCCGATTGTTAATTCGGCAGGAAGCGGCATTGTTGCATTGATCTTTCCATTTGGATAAGCATCTTTTAAGAAAGAAGGCATATCGTGGAAAAGCGCATCTCCTCCTTCTGCTTTCATGTCGATTTTAGAACGATAATTCACACCAAAAGTAACATAATCGTCTAATTTTGCAGTAACTCCTAAGTTATATCCCCAAGCGCTTACACCTTTAGCATCAACCGTAACGTCTGATCTGTTTCCTTGTTCATCAACCATGCTTCTCGAAAGGTTTCTATTAAACGTAACACCTCCATTTACATAAATTAATCCAGCACCAACACTTATATTATCGGTTACTTTATAAGAAAATGTCGGTTGAATAAAGAAAGCCTTTAAATCGATATTGTTTACCAAATGTGAACCCGCCCAATCTTGATCCCATTCAACAGCACTTCCGTAAGGTGTGTAAACTGCTAAACCAATCGAAAATCGATCTGAAGCTTGGTAATTTCCGTAAAAATATAAAGGAGTTCCTACGTTTCTGGTACTACTTGACCAGTTATAAAGTGAGTTTTGAAATTTTACATCTGAAACGAGTGCTGTAGCTCCGGCAGAAAAACTCCATTTACTATCTAAAAAAGTTCCACTTGCAGGGTTAAAAAACAAACTCTCTGCATTTTGACCAATCACAGCCACTCCTGTATGCCCCATTGCTAACTGACGTTGACCTTGCATACTGATTCTGTAACCACCAGCAAAGGAATTTGTAGCTAATAAAGACAATAAAGAAATAGATAATATTTTCTTCATAGTTCAAGCTTTTGTTTAATGTTAGTATATTTCAAATATAGCACATTTTACAAAAGCTTAAGACTTATAGAAGAAAAATTATGTTTTTATTAATTATTTGTTAAAACAAACTCTTTTAAAATAATATGCATGCATATTATTTTAAAAATGCTGTTGATTTTTCAAGAAATTCAGTCGGATTATCGGCATGTAACCAATGTCCGGCTTTACTTACTGTTTCGATTTTAGCATTCGGGAAATGTTTTTTAATCAGCTCTTCATCGCTTTCTTGAATGTAATTTGACAAAGCTCCTTTTAAAAACAAAGTAGGTTTATCGTAAAACGCTTCTGGTTCTAAAGCTTGCCCTATTGCTTCATCATCATTATTAAAAGCTTCTAAATTAAAACGGAAACCTAATTGTGTTGGTGTAACTCGGTAAACATTTTTCATTAAAAATTGAACAACTCCGGCTTCTGAAACAAATTGCTCGATTCTTTTTTGAACTTCTTCTCGAGAAGGGTTTGTAGAAAAATCGACCGCATTTAAAGCTTGCATTACATCTTGATGATGCGGTGCGTAAGCTCTTGGCGACATATCGGCAATAATCAATTTTGAAACTAATGAAGAATGTTCGGTAGCCAACTTCATCGCAATTTTTCCGCCCATTGAATGACCAATTACAACAATATCTTTTAAATGATTGGCTTCGCAATAAGCTACAACATCCCGAACCATGACATCGTAATTAAATTCCATAGAATGAAAACTGCGCCCATGATTACGCATATCCAACAAATGAACTTCGTAACCTAATTCGGCAAATTTAGTTCCTAATGTTTTCCAATTGTCACTCATTCCTAAAAAACCATGAATAATGACCATAGGTTTTCCCGAACCTTCTACTTTTGCGTAAACTAATTCCATTATCGTAACTTTTGTTTATACAAACATACCACGTTTTCTAATCCTAAATAAATAGCTTCGGAAATTAAGGCGTGACCAATAGAAACCTCTAATAAGCCGGGAATATTTTCTTTAAAAAACTGAATGTTATCTAAACTTAAATCGTGTCCGGCATTAATTCCTAAATTCAGTTCGTTTGCTAATTTTGAAGCTTCAACATACGGATCAATTGCTTTTAGATTTCCTAATCCATATTGATGCGCAAATTCTTCGGTATATAATTCAATTCGATCTGTTCCTGTTTCTTTTGCTCCTTCGATCATTTCTAAAACCGGATCCACAAAAATAGATGTTCTAATTCCGTTTCGCTTAAACTCCGAAATCACTTCTTTTAAAAAATCGCGATGTTTTACCGTATTCCATCCAGCGTTCGAAGTAATTGCATCAACTACATCGGGAACCAAAGTAACTTGCGTTGGTTTACACTCTAAAACCAAACTCATGAAGTTATCCATCGGATTTCCTTCAATATTATATTCTGTATGCACAACCTTTGTTAGATCTCGTGCATCTTGATAACGAATATGTCTTTCGTCCGGACGCGGATGAATCGTAACACCATCTGCACCAAACTGTTGAACATCCGCAGCCACTTTTAATAAATCGGGCACATTACCACCTCTAGCGTTTCGTAACGTTGCTATTTTATTAATATTAACCGATAATTTTGTCATTTTTTCAATAATTTACCAACAAAAATACAAAGTAATTTCGCGATAAAACCGATTATTTTAATTATTTTGCAGTGAATTTTAGAACTATGAGAAGCTTACAAAGCCTGATATCACAAAAATTGAAACCTTTTAACTTCGAAAGTAAGTTCGAAGACCTGACTTCGATGTTGGAACAAAACAGATTTAGCCATTTTCCGGTTGTAGAAGATCACGTTTATATGGGATCTATTGCAACGATTGATGTTATTCCTTCCAAAACCAAAACAGTTGGCGATTATCGTTATGCACTTCTTCCCTATTTTGTTCGGAAAGATTCGGGCTGGTTCGAAGTTTTAGAAAAATTCGCTCAATTCGATTGTAACGTTTTGGCTGTTTTAGATGAGAAAAATCAATACATAGGTTATTATTTTTACGAAAGCATTTTACCTTTCCTAAGCGAAACACCTTTTCTACGAGAAAACGGTTTAAGTATCGTTGTTGAGAAAAATTATATGGATTACAGCATGAGTGAAATTGCTCAGATTGTTGAAACTAACAACAGTAAACTTTTAGGAATCTTTGTTTCGTCAATAGAAAACGACAAAGCACAAATCACCATAAAAGCTTCGACTGGAAATATAAATGAAATAATTCAGACATTTCGCCGTTTTGGTTATGAGATCGTTTCTGAACACAATCAGGATACTTATTTGAACGAACTAAAAAATCGTTCGGCATATTTAGATAAATACTTAAATATTTAGTTGTATGAAGTTTGCCATTTATGCACAAAATTACAAACCCAACTACAAGGAAATTGTAGAAAGATTGGTTCGCGCTGTGCAACCACACAATGCGACTGTTATTTTTGAAAAGGAATTTTATAACCTTTTACAAGAAAACAAAGTATTGGATTTTGAATACGAAACATTTTCTTCGCACGCAGATATAGACGACGACACATCGTTTTTTGTTAGTATTGGCGGCGACGGAACGATGTTACGTGCTGCAAATTTTGTAAAAAGTAAAAACATTCCGATTGTTGGAGTAAACACCGGACGATTAGGTTTTTTGGCAAATGTGCAACAAGAAGCAATCGGATTTTTAATTCCGCTTTTGTTTTCTAATCAATATACCTTATCGCGCCGAACATTATTACAATTAGACGAATCGACCGAAGCTGCAACGAATTTTTCGGTGAATTTTGCTTTGAACGAAATTACTATTTCGCGCAAAAACAGTACTTCCATGATTACAGTCGAAACGTATATCAACAATGAATATTTAGCAACTTATTGGGCAGACGGAATTATTGTTTCTACACCAACCGGAAGTACAGGATATAATTTAAGTTGTGGCGGCCCCATTATAACACCCGACAGCAATTGCTTGGTTATAACGCCTATTGCACCACATAATTTAACAACGCGACCGTTAATTATAAACGACCGAAGTAAAATAAGAATGAAAGTTACAAGTCGTGAACCCGAGTTTTTACTTTCGTTAGATTCGGAAACAACGAATGTAGAAAACGCTTCGAATATTGAAATATCTTTATCGAATCATACCGTAAACATGGTCGAATTTCCTTCGGTAACATTCTTAAAGACTTTGCGAAGTAAATTATTTTGGGGCGAGGATAAAAGAAATTAACCAGTTTGCGGAAAATGCATCATATTTATAAAAATATTCGTTTACATTAGTATATTTGCAAATTATTCATATTATGAAAAGAAAGCTATTCATCATATTATCGTTATTAGGCGCTTACGCAGCTCAAAGTCAAATACATGAACTTGGAGTTACAGTTGGCGGTTCTAATTACATTGGCGATATAGGATCAACAAAATACATTAATCCTACAGATATGGCTTATGGTTTTCAATATCGTTGGAATAAAAGTCCAAGGCATTCATGGCGCGTAAATTATACATACATGCCAATTTCGGCTAAAGATTCTGATTCAGATATGCCGTTTAGAAAAGCTCGCGGATTACAAACCAAGAACAAAATAAATGAATTAATGTTGGGATTGGAATTCAACTTCTTTGAGTTTGATTTACACAACGATTGGTTTGCTTTCACACCGTATGTTCATACGGGAATTGCAGGTTTTTCGTACAGAGATAGTTATTTTAATCAATACAACAAGCAAATAGAAAGAGAAACCGAATACTCGTTGGCAATTCCAATTACGTTAGGCGTAAAAGCGTTAATCAACAAAAAATTGGTAATTAGTGCCGAAGTGGGCGCGCGTTATTCTTTTACCGATAATTTAGATGGAAACAATCCGATAAATCCTTCGTCTACAATTAAACCTTTCGGAAACGTAAATACCAAAGATTGGTATGTTTTTTCGGGTATTAATGTTTCGTATACTTTCGGAAAAAATCCTTGCTATTGCGCACCAAGATAAACATGAAAGAACACAATTTAAATCCAGAAAAACTTCCGCAACATCTTGCAATCATTATGGATGGAAACGGAAGATGGGCAAAACAAAAAGGTTTTTTAAGAACCATAGGACATGAAAACGGAGCCACAGCTGTAAAACGAATAATTGAACAATGTGCCCGTTTAGGAATTCCTTATCTTACTTTATATGCTTTTTCTACCGAAAACTGGAATCGTCCAAAATTCGAAGTAGATATGCTCATGAAACTTTTGGTAAAAGCACTTCGTAAAGAATTAAAAACACTTCAGGAAAATAACATAAAGTTAAATGCAATAGGCAATCTTAACCTATTACCCGAAGCTGTTCGTAAAGAATTAACAGAAGTTTTAGAAAAAACTAAAAACAACACACGTTTAACGCTTTCGTTAGCATTAAGCTACGGCTCTCGTACTGAACTAATTGAAGCTACAAAACAACTGTGTAACAAAGTTAAAAATAATATAATTTCAATTGATGCTATTGACGAATCAGTTATTAATGAGCATCTTTACACCCATAATTTACCAGACGTAGATTTGTTAATAAGGACAAGCGGCGAGCAACGCATCAGTAATTTCCTATTATGGCAAATTGCGTATGCCGAATTGTACTTTACAGAGGTTCTTTGGCCCGATTTTTCTAACGAACATCTTTTTAAAGCGTTAGAAACGTATCAAAACAGAGAACGCCGTTACGGTAAAACAAGTGAACAAATAAATAAGTAATTTTTAAGATAATGCATCGTAAAAAATTAAAATACCTTTTTCCTTTATTGTTAAGCTTTGCTGTTGCAAATGCACAAGAAGAACCTGCTACTTCTCAACAAACAAATCAGGATGCTAGTGAACTGCAAACACCAACGGCGGAAACAGATCCAATGCAACCAAAAAAATATCGTTTGGGAACGATTAAAGTAACAGGAAATTATCATTTCAACGAATTGACTATTTTCACGTACGCGGGTTTAGAAAAAGGACAAATCATCAGTCTTCCGGGAGAAGAAATTTCCGATGCTATTAAAAAATTATGGAAAACGAAATATTTCAGTGATATTGCCGTTTATGAATCTTCTATCGAAGGAGATGTTCTTAATTTAGAAATCTATTTGAACGAATTACCTCGTTTAAAGAATGTTGAAGTTCTAAATCTAAAAAAAGCAAAAAGAGAAGAGCTTTTAAAAGAATTGAGTCTTGCGGTTCCTAACACTTCTACAACTGCCGGAAAAAAAGACAAGAATATCAAAATCATTGAAGGAAAAATCATCAATGAAAACTTGATTTCGACTACAAAAAGCTACCTTACAAACAAATATCGTAAAGATGGTTTTTTCAACACAAAAGTTACAATTGACCAAAAGTTACATGACGATAAAAAGACAGCCGATTTAATCATTTCGATTGATAAAGGAAAAAAAGTTCGTATTTCTAATATCGATTTCGTTGGTAACTCACAATTAACCGATGCTAAATTGCGTAAAGCGATGAAAAAGACGAAACAAAAAAGTCCTTTAAATCCGATGCGTATTTTTAAACCTTCGAAATTCATCGAAAAAGAATATAAAACCGATTTAACAAACGTAATCAATGCCTATAAAGAAAAAGGATATCGCGATGCGCGCATTACTTCGGAAAGTGCAGATTACAATCCTAAAAAAAATACTGTAGATATTAAATTAAACCTTGAAGAAGGAAATAAATATTACATTGGTGATATTCGTTTTATTGGAAATACCGAATATCCTGATCAATACTTAAGACGTGTTTTAGGTGTTCAAAAAGGTGAAGTTTACAATGGCGTTTTATTAGAAAAACGTGTTGCCGATATTACAAATCCAGATGCAAACGATATTACGAATCAATATCAAAATGCAGGTTTTTTATGGTCGCAAGTAAACTTGGTTGAAACAGCAACTAAAAACGACACAATCGATTTCGATATTCGTATTTTTGAAGGTCCAGTTGCTCGTTACAACAATATTTCTGTTTCTGGAAATGACAAAACGCACGATTATATTATTCTTCGAGAATTAAGAACCAATCCTGGAAGAAAATGGGCTAAAACTGAAGTTGTAGAATCAGTTCGTCGTTTAGCAAGTATGGGGATTTTCGATGCAACAGCAATTAATCCTGAAGTTAAAAATGCAGATCAGGTAGATGGAACTGTTGATATTGAATACCAAGTAGTAGAAAGCGGACAATCGCAAGTTGAAGTTCAAGGAGGTTACGGTGGTGGTACTTTTATCGGTACTTTGGCATTATCGTTTAATAACTTCTCGGCTCGTAATATTTTTAATAAAGATGCATACAAACCATTCCCAATGGGCGATGCACAAAAAATGTCATTGCGTTTACAAGCTGCAACTTATTACCAAACTTATAGCTTAAGTTTCTCTGAACCTTGGTTTGGAGGTCGCCGTCCAACTTCATTGTTTGGATCGTTATCATACACAAGTCAAAAATCGTATGATTACCGTACAAGAGATATTGACAGAAGTCAAGGTTTAAACATTTCTACCGCTACAATTGGTATGGCAAAACAATTATTGGTTCCAGATGAATATTTTGTGTTATCACATTCATTAAGCTTCCAATATTATGATTTGAAAAACTATTATTCGAATTACTTTGCATTCAGTAATGGAGCTTCAAGAAACTTAGCTTATACTATTGAATTATCGCGTAATAACCTTGGAGGTATTATGCCTGCAATTTTCCCACAATCGGGAGCTCAAATCAGTCTATCAGGTAAGTTTACATTCCCATATTCATTGGTAAACAATGTAGATTATAAAGATCTTGAAAACCAAGAACAATATAAAGTAAAAACTACAACAATTCAGACGAATCCACAAACAGGTGCAGATATTCCAATTGGTTCTTATGTTGATAAAAATGGAATACCTGTTTCAGATTATCGTGATGCAGCTGTAGATCAAGATAAATTGAATCAGAAAAAATTCAATTGGTTAGAATATTATAAAATCAACTTTAAAGCCGATTGGTATACCACAATTTTTGGTAAATTAGTATTACGAACACAAGGTCAGTTTGGATTCTTAGGTGCATATAATAACGATCGTGGTATTATTCCTTTCGAACGTTTCTACTTAGGAGGAAGCGGAATGATGAATTATAGTATGGATGGTCGTGATAATGTAGCTTTACGTGGATATGAAGACAATTCATTAAGTCCTACAAAATATGATGACAAATTAGGTTACGAAAGAGAAATTGGTGGTACCGTATACAATAAGTTCTCATTAGAATTACGTTATCCTATTTCGTTGAAAGGACAAATGAGTGCGTACGTTTTAACATTCTTTGATGCAGGTGCTGCTTATGAAGGATTTAGTAACTACAATCCATTTAAATTACAACGTGCTGCCGGAGCTGGTGTTCGTGTTCACATGCCAATGTTTGGTTTATTAGGAATTGATTTCGGTTATGGATTCGATAATATTCCGGGAACAAACAAAAAAGGTGGATGGCAAACCCATTTTATCCTAGGTCAGCAGTTTTAATGGCACATAATTTGAATATCTATCTTGTATGAAAAAAATAGTTTCTATAATACTAATTTGTATTTGCAATGTAAGTTTTGCTCAACAAAAAGGTCGTATCGCAATCATCGATACCGATTTTATCATGAGCAAAATGCCCGAGTATGAAGAAGCTAATAAAGAATTAAAGAAACGGGATGCCGAATGGCAACTGGTTATTGAACGCAAGAAAAAGGAAATTAAAGATCTAAAAGATCAACTTAATGTAGAACGTCCTTTACTTACGCAACAACTAATCGACGAAAAAGAAGAAGATATTCAGATTATTGAAAAAGAACTTTTCGAATTTCAACAAGAAAAATATAACAGTAAAGACGGAGATTATTTTCGGCAAAAACTAGCTTTAGCAAAACCTGTTCAAGATCAAATCAACACCATTGTAGAAGAAATCGCTCAAAAAAAACGTTACACTATGGTAATTGATAAATCTACAAGTAGCGAAGCTGCTGTTATGTACGTTAATAAATCAGACGAAATTTCGGATCAAATTATAAGAAAGTTGGAACAGACTCGAAATAAAACAAAACTTTCTAAAAAGGAAATCGCTCAAATCGAAGAGGCCGATCGTTTGCAAGATGTTAAAGATCGCCAGCGTACGAAACGAGATGAATTAGAAGAACGTCAACGTTTATTGGAAGAAGAAAGATCACAAAAAGCATTAGAAAACCAAGTCGTAAATTCTAATACAGAATCGGTTCCTACTGAAACTCCAGAAGAAAAACGCAGACGCGAACAATTAGAAAAGATTGAGCAAGCAAAACAAGAGCGTGAACGAATTCGAGAAGAAAAATTAAAAGAAATCGAGAAACGTAAAGAAGACATCGCAAAAAAACAAGAAGAGCTTCGTCTTGCAAAAGAAAAAGCACGTGAAGATGCCTTGAAAAAGAAAGAAGAAGCGCTTTCGGGTAAAACAAGTTCAAGTTCTAACAGCGGTAAAACAGAAGAAGTTTCAGACAGAGTTAAACAACTACGCGAACAACAAACACAACGTAAAAAAGAAGCCGAAGAGAAAAAAGCTAAAACTTTACAAGAACGTCAACGCTTAATAGATGAGCGTAAACAAAAGCTTGAAGAAGAACGACAAAAAAAGTTAAAAGAAATAGAAGAACGCAAAAAACAATTCGAAAATAAAAAATAATCTAGTACCTTCGCAGGGAATTTTATAAATCACTATTAAAATTAAAAGTCACAATGAGAAATTTAAGAAAATTATTTTTAGCAGCAATAATGGTTGTAGGTTTTAATGTAGCAGCGCAAGCACAAGAAGTTGCTCATATTAATGTTTCTGAATTAATTCCTTTAATGCCAGAATCAAAAACAGCTAAAGATGAGTTAACAAAGTTACAAGACAAGTTGAAAAAAGAACTTGAAACAATGCAGAAAGATTACCAAACTAAAGGGCAAAAATATCAAACTGAAGCTCCAACTGCTGGTGATGCTTTAAATGCTACAAGAATGAAAGAAATGCAAGAAATGGAAGACAGAATGTATTTATTTCAACAAAATGCAGATCAAGAATTAAGCAAAAAACAATTAGCTTTAACTGAACCAATTTTAACTAAAGCACAACAAGCTATTCATAAAGTTGCTCGTGCTAAAGGTTACAAATACGTTTTAGATTCTACACTTGGTTCTGGAGTTATTTTAGCTGACGGTCCAAATTTAATGGCTGATGTTAAAAAAGAGCTAAAAATCAACTAATCACAATTTCTTTTGAATATATAAAACTACCTAAAACTATTTAGGTAGTTTTTTTATACTTTTGTTTTATGAACGACACACGACCTATAGGCTTATTTGATTCTGGAATTGGCGGAACATCGATTTGGCACGCGGTACACAAACTGCTGCCGTATGAAAACACGATATTTATAGGCGACAGTGCAAATGCTCCTTACGGACAAAAAACAAAAGAAGAGATTATTTCGCTTTCGAAAAAAAATATCGATTGGTTGTTACAACGCGATGCTAAGCTCATTATTGTAGCTTGTAATACCGCAACAATGAATGCTGTTGAAGAGTTACGCGCTTCATACAACATTCCTATTATCGGAATTGAACCTGCGATAAAGCCTGCAGCATTAAACTCCATCACAAAAAAAGTCGGAGTTTTAGCCACAAAAGGAACTATTACAAGTAAAAAATATTCCGAATCTAAAACAAACTATCCAAACATTACTTTTATAGATCAAATTGGCTATAGAATAGTTCAATTAATTGAAGATGGACATTTGCATTCGGAAGAGTTACAAATCCTTTTAAAGCAATATATCGATCCAATGTTACAACAAAATATAGATTATTTGGTTTTAGGTTGTACACATTATCCTTATTTGATTCCTATTCTAAAAAAACTTATACCTGACTCAGTTAAAATTATAGATTCTGGAGAAGCTGTTGCAAAACAGACTTATAAAATCCTTAATGAACTTCAGCTTCTTAAAACAGATCAGTTGTTAGGATCTTCACAGTTTTACACCAATAAAGATGTAGAAATCCTTCAAAGTTTTATTGGAAAATACGGAACCGCACAAAAAATAGATTTTTAAATAAAAACGAGCGCAATTTGCGCTCGTTTTTATTTCTTAGTCAATTTAATTTCAAGAGTACCATCTCCATTTACTTTATCAAATGTTATAATAGATGTTTCTACATCGAACACACTTAATTTTAAAGCTTCTTTCTTTGTTACTTCTTTTCCTTCAATCAACACTTTTTTGATTCTAGGATTATTGATACTGTTTTTAAAATCCTGTTCTAATTTATTAAGGAAATCACTACTGATATTATCTTTATTCTTTTGCTCTTCAGCATCTTTTAAGGCTTGATCGCGTTTTGCTTTTTCTTCAGCTTCACGTTTGGCTTTTTCCTCTGCTTCACGTTTAGCTTTT
>DERN01000002.1 GCA_002360925.1 Flavobacteriaceae bacterium UBA3339
TTTAAAGTTTTTTTTAGATTTAAATTTTCTTAGAACTTCTCTCGAACCCTTTCGGGTTGCGAGTGCAAAGATAAACCCGTTTTTTCTACACTTCCAAATTTATTTTCAAAATTTTTCGTGTTATCAAATCTTTAAATGAACGTGTATTTCCTTGTTTGCGGTGGCAAAGATACTCCCCTTTTTTATTCGAATCCTAATCTTTTTTCAAGTTTTTTTAAAACTATTTTTTAAACACATAAAATACAAACCATTAGCACTAAACTTTTTTTTGAATCGGTTTTAAAAAAGAACGAAAACCAACGAAATATGTAAGAAAACAAACTTCGCTCAACAAAAAATATTTTTCTAATCTCAATGATTTCATTATCGATTCCGTTGAAAAAAAGTTTTGAAAACAGAATTTTGTTTTCGAAATATATTTTGAAAAGTAATTTTTCTTCTTACTTCTTACGATTTTGCGTTAAGGATTGAGCGTTTGTTGGAGCTCTTTTACGAAATAGAATGAAGTAAAAAGCGACTCGCGAAAGCCCGACCGATTATTTTATTAATTATTTTAGAAAGTTGAAACTATTTTTGAAATAGAAATTTTCTGAAAAAGAACAAAACAAAGGAACGCTAAAAAAAATAAACATAAAAAAACCCACTAGAAAACTAGCGGGTTTGATTTATTAGAAAAACTTTGATTAGTTTTTACCTTCCATTTTAGCTTTTAATTCAGCTAAAGCGTCGATATCACCTAAAGTTGTTTTTTCTGCAGCAGTAGAAGTTCCTTTATCTTCAGAAACTCTTACGTTTTTCTCTTCTTCATCACGGAAAGTAGCAGTGTGAGAAGCTACAACTCTTTTGAATTCTTTGTTAAACTCAATAACTTTGAAATCAGCTGTATCTCCTTTTTTCAATTTTTTACCATCTTCTTTCTCTAAGTGACGAGTTGGAATGAAAGCAACTACATCTTCTTCGAAGTTTACAGTAGCTCCTTTATCGTTTAAGTCAGCAATTGTACCGTTATGAACAGTTCCTACACCGTAAGCTGCTTCGTGAGCATCCCAAGGATTGTCTGTAGTTTGTTTGTGACCTAAAGATAATTTGCGTCCTTCAACGTCTAATTCTAAAACAACAACATCTAATTTATCACCTACGTTAACAAATTCTGATGGGTGCTTGATTTTCTTAGTCCAAGATAAGTCAGAAATATAAACTAAACCGTCTATTCCTTCTTCTAATTCTACGAAAATCCCGAAGTTTGTGAAGTTACGAACAGTTCCTGTGTGTCTAGAACCTACAGGATATTTAGCTGTAATATCAGTCCAAGGATCGTTTGTTAATTGTTTGATACCTAAAGACATTTTACGCTCGTCGCGATCTAAAGTTAAGATTACCGCTTCTACTTCATCACCAACTTTTACGAAATCTTGAGCAGAACGTAAATGAGTTGACCATGACATTTCAGAAACGTGGATCAATCCTTCTACACCTTCAGCAACTTCGATGAAAGCTCCGTAATCAGCTAAAACAACAACTTTACCTTTTACTTTGTCACCAACATTTAAGTTAGCATCTAAAGCGTCCCATGGATGAGCGTGTAATTGTTTTAAACCTAATTGGATACGTGTTTTCTCGTCATCGAAATCTAAGATTACAACGTTTAATTTTTGATCTAATTCTAATACTTCAGATGGATGGTTAATACGAGACCAAGATAAATCAGTAATGTGGATTAATCCGTCTACACCTCCTAAGTCGATGAATACACCATAAGAAGTAATGTTTTTAACAACACCTTCTAACACTTGACCTTTTTCTAACTGACCGATAATTTCTTTTTTCTGAACTTCGATATCAGCTTCGATTAACGCTTTGTGAGAAACTACTACGTTTTTGAATTCGTGGTTAATTTTAACAACTTTGAACTCCATAGTTTTGTTCACATATTGATCGTAATCACGGATTGGTTTTACATCAATTTGAGAACCTGGTAAGAATGCTTCGATTCCGAATACGTCAACGATCATACCACCTTTAGTTCTACATTTAACGAAACCATTAACAATTTCTCCAGTCTCGTGAGCAGCGATAACGCGATCCCATGCTTTGATTGTACGAGCTTTACGGTGAGATAAAACTAATTGTCCGTTTTTATCTTCTCTTACGTCGATTAAAACTTCAACTTTATCACCAACTTTTAAACCTGGATTGTAACGGAATTCGTTTAAAGAAATAACACCTTCCGATTTAGCGTTGATATCAACGATTGCATCTCTGTCAGTGATTCTTACTACTACTCCTTCTACAACCTCTTCTTCACCAGTCGAGATAAAAGTTTTTTCTACTAAATCTTCGAATTCTTTTAAGTTTGAAGCATCTACTGCATCAATACCATTTTCGTAGCTTTCCCAATTGAAAGTATCTAAGAATTCTTTTGTGTTTTGTGTTTGTTCAGACATGTCTGATAATAAATTTGTATTCTGCTTTCTGTGGATTGTAAAAGAAGATAAAAACAGAAGATGTTATTGATTTATTCTTCAACCTTTTAGCTCAATCCATTTCTTCGACTAAAAAGTTTTGCAAATTTACGTATTTTTTTTTATCCTCCTAATAATCAATAAAAAAAGTCTGAATATGAATTCAGTCTTTTAATTATTTAGAAATTGGTTGTTAAGTTTAAAGTAAAACCGTTAGATTCTGGAACATATCTACAAACACCACCTACACAAATCATACCTCCGCGTTGACGTCCGTAGCTAGCTGCAATTCGAGTTGCTCCCTTTGTAAAAGCACCTCCAAGATTATAGTAATGTAACTTTTCACTTTCTGCTTCTGTTCCATAATTATAAATATCACTAATAAAGAAGGACCAATTTGAATTAGGAACATACTCAACTGTACCGCCCATCCAATTTTTTCGATCATGATCTGCCCACAAATGCTGCAGTTCTAATCGAATAGATTTCATATCAGATAAAAAATAAGTTCCTTCAGCAGCTACAACATTGGCTTTTATAGCATATCCTTTACCTTCTAAAAAATCGCTGTTATAATATTGATTCAAATATGAAAAAATAGCACTAAATTTTTCAGAAAAAGGTTTTCTATATTCTATTGAGATATCCGAATAACTTCTTGTTCCAAATCCGAAAGGTTTAGTTTTTAAATCTTTCACATACTCCCAACCGTATTCATCGGTATCATAAATAGCATCGTTTTTTAATCCTGCCCAATAAGAACCGTTAACAGCAAAGGCCGCCCCTGTACTTCCTCCCAGAAAAGAACCTTCTTCAGCTTCATAAACCACATCGAACTGGCCTCCTATTTCACCTGCTTTTTCGCGATCCGGCTCAAAGCTCATTTTTGAAAGAGCTTGGTATACATAAATATTTTGTAAAGAATGGTCGTATTGTTTTACCAAAGAAGGCACATAATTTATCATTCCATAATTAAACACATTACCTGTAACATTTTTTTGAGAAAAGAAACCAAAATTTTCAACTCTTCTTAAATTCAGATTCATTGCAAACTTATTAGCATTATAGCCCATATTTACCAAAAAAGCATTTCCGTCTCTTACTGTATTGTTATAAATATTTAAGTTCTCAGCATGCATATCGTCGGTTTTATATAGATACTCTGCACTAAAATTAAACCTTTCTCCAGCATAGTCAATTCGCGGACCAAATACATCTGTTGTTTTTGGAGCATTAGCATACAATTGAGTAATATCTTCATATCGTCCTACAAAAGAAGCTCCAAATTTTAAAGTATAATTATCTTGTCCTAAAAGATTTGTTATGTCAATCTCTGTATCAGCTCCATACACTACGCCATCAGATAAATCAAACCCCATCCCAATTCGTTGTTTCCCCCCTAGTAATTTAATTTGGGCTACATCTCCTATTCTCCATTTTACTTTCCCTCCAAAAAGTGCATTGTTAATTCCTAACGCACGATCTTCCCAAAACCTTAAAGCCAATCCTGAACCAAATTGTTCATAAATATGCCCTGCTGTAATATCTATTCCTTTTTCATAGTTGTTATAACGAGCATAAATAGTTCCAACATTAAAATCTTGTAATTGAGGATTATAATTTAAAATTGCTTTAGGGAAATATCCTTCTCCTTGAATTCCAAATTCAAAATGTTTAATAGTATAATCTAATTTAATGTAATTATTTGAACGAAAGCGATCTTCAGCTTCATTTGGATCTAATTTTATTTTATTATCATCTACATAATATTGCGAATTAGATTCAACCCCCACCCTTATCTGAGCATGCCCATAGAAACCTAAAAACAAAAGTCCTATAATCGTAATTTTTTTCATTATTATTTTGTCAAGGATTTTAATTCTTCATACAATTTATTTTCGATTCCAGGAGTATAATTAGAATGTTTAAACTTTATTTCTCCTTTATACATAATAACAGTATAAGGAACGTTTACTACATTCATCGCTCTTTTTAATTCATGATTATCATCTAGTAAAATTGTATATTTCCAATCAGATCCCGAAACCAAAGGTTTCACTCTATTTTTAGTTCTAGCATCATCAATACTTATTGCAACTAACTCAACTCCTAATTCTTTCTGCCATTTTGAATAAACCGTATTAATAGCCTTTAATTCTTTTATACAAGGTCCGCACCAAGTTGCCCAAAAACTAACGATAACCGGTTTTTCGGAGGAATTATACTTAGAGATATTTACCGATTTTCCATTAATATCTTTTAATGTAACATTTGGTAGTTTTGATTGTGCCAAAACAGATGTAGACATAACTAACATCGAAAAAAACAATAATAATTTTAAAGCTTTCATTTCTTTAAATAATTTAATTTCAATAATAAAAACCAAATCTAGAGATTATTTTTGTATGATTTCATTTTTAAATATGAAATTTAATCTTTTAATTTACATTTTATTAACAACTATAATTATATAAAGGAAATGAAAAAAAGTTTTTACAAAGCATTCTTTTTAGGAATATTAGCTACTGCTACAATAGCTTGCTCTAGTAATGATGATTCTAAAGATGACGAAGGAAATAACAATGGAGGTGGTGGCGAAGTAAAATACGCACACAAAGTTTTATTAGAAGATATTACAGGAACTTGGTGCTCTGCTTGTCCTGTAGGTTCAAAAGCTATTGCTCAAGCAAAAACAAACGAAGCCAATGGCAATAAAATCATTGCTACCGCAATTCATATTGGACAATCAAGTTATCCAGATCCAATGCAGATTTCTGCCGGAGTTTCTTTATATCGCGATTTCTTTGGACCAAGCTATGGAGAGGGAAATACTTTTTATTTTCCAACAATTGTAATTAACAGAGCTGAACAAAAATGGACACAACAAGGTATTACGCAATTTTTTAATGCCATAAATAAAGAGGGGTCATCTGTAGGTATTAAAATTTCTTCTGAGCTTACAAACACAGGAGGATCTATTACTGCTAATTTTAAATTTAGTCAGGGATACGAAAATTTAAAATATACAATTTATGTTATTGAACATGATGTAAAAACTAATAGCGCCCAACAAGGAACTTCAGAAGGAAAAAACTATGTACACCATGATGTGTTACGTGCTGTTTCAGGAACTCATACAGGTAATACCTTAGGATCTGTAAAAGCAAATGAAGAAGTAACAAAAACTGGACAATCAGTTAACTTCACTCTATTCAATAATGATTTATCAAAAGTTGATGTAGTAGTTTTTGTAACAGATAACGAAGGTAAAATTTTAAATGTTCAAAAAGCAAAAGCTAACCAGTCTATTGACTACGAAAAAATGTAATATTAATTCAGTAAAAAAACCTCAAAACATTGTTTTTGAGGTTTTTTTTCCCGTTTTAGTCAAACCTAAATTTCAACTGAATGTACTCCGCTTTTTTCTGATTGATGTTTAAATTACTTACTTGCACACCTATTAAACGGACTGATGTTTTTAAAAACTGATTCTGTAATAAATCATTTGCTGTATCGAGTAATAAATCAAAACTGCTGATGTAATACGGTAGTGTAAAACTTTTGGTTTGAAGGGTAAAATCGCTGTACTTAATTTTTAATGTAATGGTTTTTCCTGACAAATTCCGTTTTTGTAACCGATTCGAAACTTCTTCACAAATATCTCCGAGCTTTTCTTTAAGATAAATTACAGTCGTAATATTTTCGTTAAAGGTTCTTTCTGCTCCGATTGATTTTGGCAAACGATTTGAAACAACCTGAGAGTTATGAATTCCACGAGATAATTGATAAAAATGCAACCCTGAATTTCCGAAATGTTCTTCAAGAAATTCTAAAGATTTTGAACGTAAATCGGCTCCGGTAAAAATACCCAAATGATACATTTTCTCACACGTTTTTTTTCCAACTCCGTGAAATCGTTTAATTTCCAATGAATCTAAAAAAGGAATAATATCTTCGGGATTAATTGTTTTTTGACCGTTTGGCTTGTTGTAATCGCTCGCAATTTTAGCTAAAAACTTATTGATCGATATTCCTGCTGAGGCTGTTAATCCAGTAGTTTCAAAAATCTTTCTTCGAATTTCCTCAGCAATTAACGTTGCACTTTTTAAGCCTTTTTTATTCTCGGTTACATCTAGAAAAGCTTCATCTAAAGCTAAAGGTTCGACCAAATCGGTATATTCAAGAAAGATCTTTCTAATTTGACTAGAAACTTCTTTATAACGATCGAAACGAGGTTTAACAAAAATCAATTCCGGACAAGCCTTTAAAGCCAAATTTCCGCTCATTGCACTTCGCACACCGAATTTACGAGCTTCGTAACTTGCAGCCGCAATAACCCCACGCTTTCCCGAACCACCAACAGCAAGTGGTTTATTTCTTAATTCAGGAAAATCTAATTGCTCTACAGATGCATAAAATGCATCCATATCTACATGAATTATTTTACGATATTGCTGTAGCATAAAGAAAGTGCATCGCGAAAACGATCTTAAATCTCTTCTTTTTTCTTCTTAGGAGGAAAGAAAAAGTGTAAAGGATGTTTCTTAAAGTGGCGCCAAACTGATTTTTGAAGAGGAAAAACTTCTGTCCAAGGAATATTTCTTGATCTAAAAGCCAATCCTAATGATAAACTAAAACTCACTATAAAGTTCATAAATCCAACAAAAAACAATCCTAAGAAAGACCAAAACCATGTAATCCAATTTAAAGCGAAATCGGCTCCGTAAGCTCCTAAAGCAATATTTCCACTAACAAATGTAATGTGTCGAATATCTAAATTCAATCCTAAAAAGATTCCGATTGAATGAGTACTTCCCATGAAAATACCAAACCAAAAGTTCGAAACAATTCCCGGCCATTTCTTTTCTAACCAAGCCGCTAAACGATTAGCTTTATTTTGTCCTAATGTTTTCTTTAAAAACGGATGTTCCTGAATACGATGATAAACTTGATTGTGCTTATTTTTATTCGATACATTTCCTGAAATAATTCCCGAAAGGAAAAGAAAAACTCCAGCAATTCCCGCATGAAATATCGCCAATGAATGAACTGGACTGGCATCTTTTAAAAGTGTGTGCCATTTTGTATCGGTAATATTAATTCCTGTTGCCAAATCAATAAGCCACATTAACAATAATGCCACTGCAAAAGCCATGATAACGTTTCCGACAAAAGCGATGAATTGCGAACGGAATAAACGCGCAAACAAGTTGGCAAACGCGCTGTGTTTTTCGGCAGTTGTTGTATTTTTCTTAATTCCTTCTTCAATCGCTCTAATCAACGTAGAAGCTGTCATTGCTGGTTGTTTTGTTGCTAAAGCGAATCCGCAAAGATAAATTACAATGAAACCAAAAGCGTAATTCATACTATACAAAAAGGCAAAACCAAAATCGCTTGCATCGGCTTTTGACAACAATACTTTAAAAATACACAGAAATCCAACCACAAAACCGGCACCTAAAGCCGCTTTAAACATTTTAAAAAACTCTTTTGCAGTTTCGGTTATATAATGTTCGCCCGTTTTTGCTGTATGCTGCGTAATTTCGTACGAAACAACTTGCGTACTTTCGGCAATTAATTTGCTAATATTATTTTTATAACAATTGTATTCGATCAGTTTTAACGACAATTTAATCGTATTAATCGTCTTATCTTTTTCTTCATCAACAACTAAAAAGTTCATCAGAATTTGAATTCGATCTAATTGTTGACGAATTCGAAGTAATGCTTGATTTACTTTTAAGGTGATTCCGAATTTCGAGCTGTTTTTAAAAGCCTGATTGATTAAATCGACACATTGCTTGTGAAGAATAACCAATTGTTTGTAATTTAAGTCTTCGGAATTTACAAATTGAACTTCTCCTTTTCGCAAACGATCTTCGATTTCAAGAAACTCATTTTCGAATCCCAAAAACGGACTCGCCAGATGATTGTATTCCGGAATCATATCTAAAATATTCGTTTCCATAGAACGTCCGCTCATTCGTTGCGTGATTAATCCCATTGAAAACAAAAGTTCAGAAACTGCTCCGGATTCTGCTTTTTCGAATTGATAAATGTTTTGAAGATTCAATATTTCGAACAATTCAACTAATTCTTCCATCGGAATCTTATGAATCCACAAAAAGTCGTTCTCTTTATAAAACACTTGATTCAAAGCATATTCCAACGTATTTTGTTGTGGCTGATAAGGAAGTATTTTAGAAGAAATTCGCTTTCTGATTTCGTAGATAAAATCCGAATCTTTTAAAATTCCGGCATCCGAAACCATCAATTTAAATGTACGATCGTGAAGAATATCGGAAATATATTGACTCAACACTTCTCTGTGAACATCGAATTCAATTAAATGATCCAATAATTCACGAAGCGTGATATTTGCAATTGATTTTGGTTTTTTTGGTCTGAAATAAGCAACCAAATCATATAAAAACAACAAATTGCCTTCTAAAACCAATTGATTATTTACAATATGCTTTGTAAAAATTTCTCCTATGTTTTTGTAAACAACTTGTTTTTTTAAAATTTTCATAAAATTATTTTTTGCGATATTTGATAAAAATATATATCAAATTGTATGGTTGAGATTGAACGAAAATTCAGCGTTAAAAGTACTACTTTTTTAGATAAGATTAAAGAAAGCTACAAGATAACTCAGGGATATTTAAACTCGGACAAAGAACGTACGGTACGCGTACGAACCAAAGGTTCTAAAGGTTATATTACGATAAAAGGTAAAAGTTCGGCAAATGGTTTATCGCGCTTTGAATGGGAAAAAGAGATTGATTTAGCCGAAGCAGAGCAACTTTTAAAGCTTTGCGAAGATTTTGTAATTGATAAAACACGTTATATTGTTCCGTTTGAAAATGTTATTTTCGAAGTAGACGTTTTTGAAGGAGCTAACAAAGGTTTGATTGTTGCCGAAGTTGAATTGAAATCGGAAGATGAAGCTTTTGAAAAACCTGATTGGATTGGCGAAGAATTAACCGGAAAACCGGAATATTACAATGCTTATTTAAGCAATCATCCGTTTACTACTTGGAATCGTTAAGTGTTTCGAGTTTTACTTTAATTTTTCCGGCATTTTTATCGTGCGTAATTTCATCGAAAGCTTTTTTAGATAAATCAATTTCAAAACCTTTTGTAAAAGGACCTCGATCGTTTATTGTTACAACTATGCTTTTGTTGTTTTCTTTGTTTGTAACTTTTACTTTGGTTCCGAACGACAATTTTTTGTGCGCTGCTGTGAGTTTTTTATTCGAAAAAACTTCTCCGCTCGCTGTTTTTGCGCCGTTAAATTTATTGTGATAATAACAAGCAAAAACCTCATCTTTATAAAATGAGGTTTTGTTGTTCTTTGAAACTTTTGCTGATTTACATCCTACTAAAGAAATCAGGATGAAAATACCTAAGATTTTATAAAGCGAATTCATTTAAGTCTAAACCGTTTGGAATAAAAGCAATCGAATTTAATTCTTCTTCTAATTCCGTTCGTTTTTCTTCGTAATCATCCGGAAGTACTTCTACTTTAACTTGTAATGTTCCGCGATTTCTATTGTGTGTTAAATCCATGAAGGCTTTTTTGCTTAAATCTAACTGGCGCGCTCCAACAAACGGACCACGATCGTTAATTTCAACAATAACCGTTTCATCATTGTTTAAATTCGTAACGCGAACTTTTGTCCCGAAAGGCAAAGTTTTATGAGCTGCTGTGTAAAATTTATTGCTAAAAACTTTTCCACTTGCAGTTCTTCTGCCATTGAATTTATCATGATAGTAAGAAGCTGTTGTTTCTTCATGAGCTACTTCTACTTCTTCTTCTAAAGCATTCAACTCATCGTTAATTTTAACTAACTCGTTGTCTACATCTGCTTTTTTCTCATCTAACTTCGATGAATCTTTACTTAACTTTGTTCCAGAAAGGTTATCTGCATACGCCATTTCTTTTCCAAAAGTTACTTCTGTGTCGGCATTTTCTTCTTTGCTGTTACTTCCAACAAATCCTAAAATTCCGGTTAATGTGATTAATCCAATTAAAATCAAATAATGCTGCCTCTTCATAAAATCGTAATCTTTTAAATTAAACAATGTTTTAAAGCTTAAAACAAGCAGTAAAAACCAAAACCTGACTTTTGGGTCAGGTTCGTTATTTTATAACCAATTGCTCCAAGGAATTCTTGATAAAATCAATAAAGTTCCTATAGCATACATAATCGCAATCGATTTGAATTTTGCTTTACTTGTTGTTGCTTTTTTGTGTTTAGAAAACCCAATTGTGATTAAAACTACGGCAATAATGTTAATCAGCGGATGCTCTAAAGCGTACAATCTTAACGTACTGTCTTTCATTGCAACAGAGAATGATTGCACAAGTGGAGAAACAAAATATAAAATGATTCCCACCAATAATTGAATGTGTGTAAAAATTAACGCAAATAATGCAATTTTGCGATCGCCTTCTTTAAACTCCTTGTTAGAAGTCATTCCAATAATACCGTTTATTGAAGCAACAATTAATAAAATTAATGCTGCATAAGCGATAAAAGAATGGGCATGTTGTAAACCTGTGTACATAACTTTAGTTTTATTTTTACCGGCAAATATAGACTTTTTTTAAGACTAAACACGTCGGTTTTATTTTTTACACAAGGGCAAATATACTGAATTACAACATTGTAGCAAAATTTTAAGTAAAATTTATGTTTTTTAACAGTCTGTTTTAAAGAAAAAAACGGCTGATTTTGAGCTGATTTTAAAAATAGATTTTGCTTTGAAGCTAGAGTATTTCTAGTAGTTTTTTAGACGAAAGATAGGTTTGAAGAAACAGTAATTCCTTAAAATTTTCATTAAGAAAAATTAACGTCGGATACGCTTCCTGCCTTCCATTTAAATAATGATAGACCAATTCGTGATAACCGTTTTTAGCACCGGAATACTTAAAATTGAATTTGGTATTTTTATGAACAATTTCTTCTTTCGTCATCGCATCAAATACAATCAGGTAGTAATCTTTATTTAATTTCTCGATTACTTTTAGATCTTTAAAAGTTGTTTTTTGCATCATTTTACAATATTGGCACCAATCGGTATAAAAATAAAGAACTATTGGTCGAGGATTTTTCTCAACCAACAGTTCTACTTGTTCAAAGCTGTATGTTTGCAGTTCTTGTGAACGGCTTTGAAACGAAAAAATAAAAAATAATACTAATATAAACTGCTTCAAATTAAATACTTTAAAAATGATAACGAACACCTAAAAACGTTCTAATTCCTTGATTTGCTGCATAAACATACGAGGGATCGAAAACTAAACCATATGGATTATCGGGCGTTCGCATTGCTTTTCCATTTCCGTCGAATTGTACATTTTTATCAAACGGATCGTTTGTTCTCGAAATTAAAAACGGAATATTTTTACTCGGCGTCCAGTTTAAAAGATTCTTTACTCCGCCATAAATCTGAAAATCTTTAAAACCTTTATACGTTAATTGAATATTCTGAATGCTGTATGTTTTAGAATATTCGGGTCTTGGATCCCATTCGCTTATCAAAGGTAAACGCATTGGTCCGTATAAATTTCCGGTATAATCAATATCTAAATCCATTGAAGGAATCGTGTACAAAATTGCCCAAGTTCCCGAAAATCGTTCGGTTAACATTTGCTGCTGCTTTATATTGTCTTCTACTTTCGAAACATCCATAAAAGTTGCACCAACCAAAAACTTCAATCCGTTTCCTAAAATCAAATCAACATTCGCACTTAATCCTTTAGAAACTGCATATCCGTCTAAATTCGAATAAATAATTTCATTGGGATTTGTATCGTAATCAGGTAAAATTGCATTTGTAAAATACGTGTACCACGACGAAGCTTCGAGTTGTAAAACATTCGAGCCAAAATACCATTGCTTTAAATAGCTAAGATTTACATTATACGATTTTTCGGGTTTTAAATCTTCTAAAACAATAACTTCTCGAGCTCCTGAAAGTGCGGCATGTTCTTCGGTAAACAAATTCACAACACGAAAACCTGTTCCGGCATTTAATCGAATTACATCGCCAGAATTAGCTTTGTATCGATACGCAAATCGCGGTGTAAAAATAGATCCGTGATTGTTATTGTAATCGTAACGCGCGCCTAATAAAATGCTGTGTTTGTTGTTAAACGAAATTTCGTCCTGAATAAAAACACCCGGCATTTTGGTAATATCTTTATCGTTTGTTGCCGATGTATTATCGTCATACGAAGTGTATCGAAAAGCAGCACCAAACAATAAATCGTGATTTTCTATTTTTTTATCCCAAGTTAATTGTCCAAAACCGACTTGTTGTTTTGCCAGATAGAAATTATCTCCATAAGCCGAATTTTGATCGTGATTTGCGTACGAAAACGAAAAGAACATTTTTTCTGAAATCGGTAATTCATAATTTCCCATCAATTCAAATCGATTCGTATAAATCGATTCTCCGTAAACCTCATCGCCTCCTCTGTATTTTCTATTCCAATTTAGTTCGCCGCCCCAACGATCTTCATAAAAATAACGTCCGGCAAGTGTAAAGACTTTATTACTTTTTCGATTAAAATTCCACTTTTGAAAAACCGAAATACGATCTTGTAAAGTTAAATCGGTAAAATTATCGTTGTTTTTATCAATTGGATTCGAATAATTAAAATAATTCACTCCTAATAAAAGATGTGCTTTTTCACCCACTTTCGTACTTAATCCTAAATCGGTGTTTACTTCGCCCCAAGAAGTTCCGAAAACATCTGCCGAAAATAAAGGAGCTTTTTTAGGATTTTTGGTAATAATATTGATCAATCCGCCAACTGCTTCACTTCCGTATAACGACGATGCCGGACCTTTTACAACTTCTACGCGCTCAATCAACGAATTTGGAATTCCAGAAAGTCCGTAAACTGTTGAAAGTCCGCTTACAATTGGCATTCCATCAATTAAAACAAACGTATAAGGACCTTCTAAACCGTTTATGTGAATATCGCCAGTGTTGCAAACGCTACAATTTACCTGCGGACGAACTCCGTTTACAATTTGAAGCGCTTCAAAAACATTCGAAGTTGGGTTTTTCTTAAGAAATGTAGGTGTGTAAACCTCAACCGGAACCAAACTTTCTGATCGAAGAACCGGTTTCATTGTTCCCGAAATCACAACTTCTTCTAAGGTATCGTCGTTTAAATCATTGCTTAAACTATCATTTTCGACTTGCGAAAACGATAACTGAAAGAAGAAAAAAGACAAAAGGAAAAGTATTTTATATTTCATTTTAAATTATTTTTAGACAAATCTAAATTTAATTTTTGAATAATTAAAATCAATTTTAAAAACATTTAAAATAAATATTTACCTTTGTTCAAAATTGCATTAAAATGCTAACACACGCAGAAGAAAATTATTTAAAGGTTATTTATCATTTATCACAAACCGAAGACGAAGGTATTTCTACAAATTCTATTGCCGAAAAAATCGACACAAAAGCATCGTCGGTTACGGATATGATTAAAAAATTAAAAGATAAAAACCTGATTACGCACGAAAAATACAAAGGCGTTTTTATAACGAATGAAGGTAAACATACCGCTAAGATGATTATTCGTAAACATCGGCTTTGGGAAGTTTTCTTGGTCGATAAACTCAACTTTAATTGGGACGAAGTGCACGATGTTGCAGAAGAATTAGAACATATAAAATCTGAAAAACTGATTAATGCTTTAGATGCTTTTTTAGGTTTTCCGAAAGAAGATCCACACGGAGATCCAATTCCGAATGCGAAAGGAGAAATTGCTTTTAGAGAAAAGGAATTGTTGTCTGAAACTGAAATCAACAAAGAATATATCTGTGTTGGCGTAAAAGACACTTCATCGGCTTTTTTACAATATCTCGATCGTCAAAAAATTGCTTTAGGAAGTATTTTCAAGGTCTTAGAACACGAAAGTTTTGATCATTCAGTTACCGTTTTCTTTCAAGACAATGAATTGACTTTATCTAAAGTTGTTGCTCAAAATTTATTTGTAAAAAAAATCTGATATGTTCTTCGATAAAATTATTTCATACTTTGAATCGATAGATCCGGTATGGGCTGCGCTTACAGCAGGTTTTTTTACTTGGGTAATGACTGCAATCGGAGCGGCTTCGGTCTACGTTTTTAAAAATCCGAATAAACGATTACTCGACGGAATGCTTGGTTTTACAGGCGGAGTTATGATTGCTGCAAGTTTCTGGAGTTTGTTGGCTCCTGCAATTGAAATGAGTAAAGGCGAAGGTTTTACAAAAGTAATGCCCGCTGCCATTGGTTTTGCTTTAGGAGCTTTGTTTTTATTTGGTTTAGACAAACTGTTGCCTCACTTGCATTTAAATCACGATGTTTCGAAAACCGAAGGTGTTAAAACCAAAACTCCTTGGCAAAAAACGACTTTATTAGTTTTAGCGATTACCTTACACAATATTCCCGAAGGTTTAGCTGTTGGCGTTTTATTTGGTGGCGTTGCAGCCGGAATTCCTGAAGCTACGATTGCAGGTGCTATTACATTGGCAATTGGAATTGGCTTACAGAATTTACCAGAAGGTTTGGCGGTTTCGTTTCCACTTCGCAGAGCGGGAATGAGTAAAAGCAAAAGTTTTATGTACGGACAAAGTTCTGCCTTGGTTGAACCTGTTTCGGCAGTTATCGGCGCAATTGCTGTTGGCTTTTTTACTCCCGTTTTACCTTACGCGTTAGCATTTGCTGCCGGAGCAATGGTTTTTGTGGTTATTGAAGAAGTTGTTCCGGAAACACAACAAGGCAATAATAGCGATATTGCAACTTTAGGTTTTGTTGGCGGTTTTATTGTAATGATGATGTTAGACGTTGCATTGGGATAAAATCAAAACACATAATAAAAAAGGGCTGACATAAAATGTCAGCCCTTTTTATTATCCACATTTGCAATTGGTATCATCTCCGCAACTTCCCTTGCTTTTCTTCTTAAAGACAAATTTCTTAAGCAAAAAAGCTACAGCTATACACAATACTACATAAACAATTACTTCTTGCATTTCTTTATTTTAAAAGTTGATATGCTATTAATGAAACGATGTAAGCAAATCCTGTCATGAAAACCATTTGGAAAATAGTCCATTTCCATGAATTGGTTTCCTTTTTAGTTACCCCAACCGTAGAAAGGCATTGCATTGCGAAAGCATAAAATAAAAGCAATGAAATACCGGTCGAAAAATCGTAAACCAAACTTCCGTCTGCTCGTTTTTCCTGAGATAAAGTTTCAATGATTTTTCCGCTGTCTTCTTCTACATCGCTATCTTTTCCCATATTGTATAAAACCGCTAAGTTTCCTACAAAAACCTCACGAGCCGCAAACGAAGTTAAAACCGCAATACTCATTTTCCAATCGTAACCTAAAGGTCTGAAAACAGGTTCTACGGCTCTTCCAATCATTCCAATATAAGAATGTTCTAATTCGTAACCCGAAATTTCGTTTGCTAATTCATCTTCGGTTAAACCATCATTTATATGTCGTTCTGTAACAATTTCTTCTGCATTTCCAAACGTATTCGAAGGTCCGTGTGCTCCTAAAAACCAAATCACAACCGATAACGACAAGATAATTTTACCCGCGCCCACAATATACGAAAGCGATTTTTCGTACATGTTTAATAAAACATTCTTTAAAATCGGCATTTTATACGTCGGCATTTCTATAATGAAATACGATTTGCGATCTGCCTTTATAAATTTGTTTAAAATCCATCCGCCACCAATTGCTGCCAAAAATCCTAAAAGATACATTCCGGTCATAACTAAACCTTGTAACGGAATAAATCCAAAAATATAGGTTTGCGGAATGATTAACGAAATGATGATGATGTAAACCGGAATACGCGCCGAACACGTTGTAAATGGTGTTACCAACATGGTAATTAATCGTTCTTTTGGATTTTCGATATTTCGCGCCGCCATAATTGCCGGAATTGCACAGGCCGTTCCCGAAACTAAAGGCACAACCGATTTTCCGCTTAATCCGAAAGGTTTCATGATGCGATCCATTAAGAAAACCACACGACTCATATATCCTGTTTCTTCTAAAATCGAAATTAAAAAGAATAAAATAGCGATTTGCGGAACAAACATCATAACTCCGCCTAATCCTGGAACAATTCCTTCTGCGATTAATTCTGTTAATTTTCCTTCAGGTAAAACAGTGCTTACCCACGAAGATAAATCCGAAAACAATCCGTCTACAAAATCCATTGGATATGATGCCAGCTCGAAAACCGAACCGTAAATAACCAATAAAACCAGTAAGAAAATTACATATCCCCAGAATTTATGCGTTAAAATTCGATCAAAACGCATACGAATATCGGTCGCTTTACTCTCGTCTATCGTATATGTTTTTTTCAGAATTTCATTAATGAACTGATAACGCTTGATTGTTTCTTTATGTTGTAATCTTTTAATTTCAGCTTCGTTTTTTTGAAATTCGGCATTGCTCGAAATCATTGGTTGAATTCCTTCAAACGCAAAAACCTTTGCTTGCGTTAACCAAACTTTATAAGGATTTTGATTAGGATAAAGCTGTTCTAACGTTTCGAAATAAGAAGCGTCGATCGATTTTAAATCGAAAATAGGTTTAGTTGATCCTTTTTCGAATTCAACAATTGCTTTCTTTAACGAATTGATTCCTTCTTTTTTTCGAGCCGAAATCAAAACGACTTTCGTTTGTAGTTTTTCTTGTAAAAGTTCAATATCGATCGAAATACCTTTTTTAACCATTTGATCTGCCATGTTCAATGCCAAAATCGTCGGAAAACCTAAATCTTTAATCTGCGTAAATAAAAACAGATTTCGTTTTAGATTTTCAACTTCGGCAATTACAACCACAACATCTGGATAATCTTTGTTTTGCTCGTCGTATAAAGCTTTCAAAGCAATTTCCTCGTCTTTTGAACTTGGATTTATTGAGTAAGTTCCCGGTAAATCAATTACCGTTGCTTTTATATTTTTTTCGATATTAGTTGTTCCAACCTTGCGTTCTACCGTAATTCCGGGATAATTTCCTACATGTTGGTTCAATCCGGTTAACGCGTTAAAAACTGACGTTTTTCCTACGTTTGGATTTCCTACTAATGCAACTTTTATCTGATTCATGAAAATTAAATTAGTTCTACTTCGATTTGTTCAGCCAAATCTCTTCTAATACTTAAAAAAGTGTCATTTACTCTAATATAAATCGGATCCAGAAAAGGAGCAATTTGTAATATTTCGACTATATTTCCAGGAATACACCCCATTTCTATGAGTTTTAACGGTACATATTCGGTATTAATTTCCTTAATCACAGAAGGCTGCCTCTTTGGTAATTGATCAAGAGTCATGATACTTAATTTATTTAGATTGAATACAGATTACAAAAGTAGACAATTAAAAAGGATATTTAAACAAAACTTTAAATATCCTTTAATTTTTAGAAAAGCTTAACTATTTTGCCTTAACCAATTAATGTCTTCTAATAACTGTTCTACATTTTTGGTGTCTTCTTTTTTCTCGTTTAGAAGTGTGCCATCATAAAAACCTCTTATTCGTCCGTTTTTATCGACTAAAATAAAGTTTTCGGTATGAACCATATCGTACAATTCGCCAATTTCAGACGTTTTCACAGCTAAAAATGATTGACGCGCTAAATAGTAAATCTGTTTTTTATCGCCAGTTAATAAATTCCATTTAGAATCGATAACACCTTTTTCATCGGCATATTTTCGTAA
The DNA here is from genome assembly GCA_002360925.1 of Flavobacteriaceae bacterium UBA3339. GTDB lineage: Bacteria > Bacteroidota > Bacteroidia > Flavobacteriales > Flavobacteriaceae > Flavobacterium. The sequence goes on from DERN01000002.1 coordinate 18,239, forward strand.
AACTTCGGGAGTATCTATATCAGGAGTTACAGAAAACGACAATAATTTAACATCGGGCATGTCTTTAATTTTTTCTTGTAGCCAAACCATATTGTCGGTCATAATCGGGCAAATAGTGGGGCAAGTTGTAAAGAAAAAATCAGCTACATAAATTACATCTTTGTAATCGTCTTGCGTAATAAACTTATTATTTTGATTTTGAAACGAAAAATCGGCAATCTTATGTTTTAGTTTGTTGTTTTGATATTGAACCAACGAATCAACCAACTCAGGATTTACCATTGCAGGCGTATAAATTAGAAGTTTTTTTTCGGGTTTTAAAGCATTATAAAACAAACTCAAAATTATAACCGAAAGTATTCCTATTGTAAGAAACAAATAACGATAACGGTAAAAAAGATCTTTCATGAGAGAAAATTTTTGCAAAACTACGAAACACTTAACCAAAAACCGTTAAATATTATTAAAATTCAAATGCTTAAAATTCGTTTAGTATCTTTGTAAAGCAACGTAAAAAATAGAAAAATGAATAAAAAATTACTGTTTTTACCGGCAACTGCTTTAATGATTTTAACTGCTTGTAAAACACAAAAAACAAATATGACAACCTCTGAAGGACATGGTATTCAGTTAGAATACATGGATAAATCGGTAAAACCCGGCGATGATTTCTTTCGTTTCGTAAACGGAACTTGGTTCGATAAAGCCGAAATTCCTGCTGATCGTACGCGTTGGGGAAGTTTTGACGAATTACGCCAGAATACCGATCGCGATGCTTTGGCAATTTTAAAAGAAGCTGCAAATAATCCTAAATTAGATCCAACATCAGATCAAATGAAAGCGGTTCATGTTTTCAATACGTATTTAGATTTCGAAACGCGTAATAAATTAGGAATCACGCCTATTCAATCTACTTTAAATCAAATCAATGCTATTAAAAACGTAAACGATGTTTTGGCTTTGGTTACCGAAAAAATGCCCGAAGGCGGTTTAGGTTTCTTTGGTTTGTATGTAGGAGCTGATGCGATGGATTCGAACAAAAACGTGATTTATGTTTCTCCGGGAAGCATTGGTTTACCTGATCGCGATTATTATGTTTCGCAAGATGCAGATTCTAAAGACAAAAAACAAAAATACGAAGTGCACGTTGCGCGTATGTTACGTTATTTGGGAATCGACGAAACTTCTGCTAAAAAGCAAGCAATCCAAGTTGTGGCTTTAGAAACGCAAATGGCAGAATCTCGTTTAGATCGTGTAGCACGTCGCGATCGTAGAAATACATACAATCCGATGTCGGTTGCCGATTTACAAAAATTAACTCCTTCTGTTAATTGGAATAATTACTTGAATGCTGCTGGATTGAAAAATGTAGATCAAGTGGTGGTTTCAATGCCAAAATACATGGAAACATTAGAATCGATTTTCAAAAAAGCAAATATCGAAGATATTAAATCGTATATGCGTTGGACGTTAATCAATAAATCGACAGGTGTTTTAACAGAAGAAATCGACGAAGCTAATTTTGATTTTTATAGCCGTACTATGACAGGAGCCATTGCGCAACGTCCGGTTGATGAACGCGCATTACAAGTTGTTAACGGAACAGTTGGCGAAGCTTTAGGAAAACTATATGTCGAGAAAAAATTCCCTGCTGAAGCTAAAGCGATTGCTAAAGAAATGGTAGATTATGTTTTCTTGGCGTTCGAAAACCGTATCAATAAATTACCTTGGATGACTCCGGCTACACGTCAAGGAGCAATCGAGAAATTACGCAAATCGACTGTAAAAATCGGATATCCTGATAAATGGGAAGATTATTCTAAATTGGCTATTAAAGGAACAGAAAATGGCGGAACGTATTACGAAAACATGAAAAATGTAGCTCGTTGGCGTTTCGATAAAAACATTGCTGATTACGGAAAACCAGTTGATAAAACCAAATGGGGAATGTCGCCACAAACGGTAAATGCCTATTTCAATCCAACAAACAACGAAATCGTTTTCCCTGCTGCTATTTTACAGCCACCTTTCTATGATTACAAAGCAGATATGGCCGTGAATTTTGGTGGAATTGGAGCTGTTATTGGTCACGAAATTTCACACGGATTCGATGATTCGGGCTCTCGTTACAATGCCGACGGAAACTTGGTTAACTGGTGGACAGAAGACGATTTAAAACAATTTACAGGATTAGGTGGTGCTTTAGCAGATCAATATTCTCAATTAGAACCACTTCCGAACACCTTTGTTGACGGTAAATTTACTTTAGGCGAAAACATCGGAGATTTAGGAGGAGTAAACGCTGCATACGACGGATTACAATTATTCTTGAAAGACAAAGGTCGTCCGGGATTAATTGACGGATTTACTCCGGAACAACGTTTCTTTATTTCGTGGGGAACAATTTGGAGAACCAAAATGCGTGACGAAGCTATTAAAAATCAGGTAAAAACCGATCCGCATGCTCCGGGAATGTATCGCGCTTATGTGCCCTTACAAAACGTAGATTCTTGGTATCAAGCATTTGATATTAAACCAGGCGACAAATTATACGTTTCGCCAGAAGAACGCGTAAAAATTTGGTAAGCTAATAAAGCTTTGATTATAGATAAAACGGATGCAAAAATGCATCCGTTTTCTTTTTAATTAACTTTACAACTTTAACATTCCCAACAAAATAGCACTTTATGAAACTTCAAAATCTTTTTTTAATTCTAATCATTTTTCCCTTTATGGTAAACGCGCAAGAACGCTACAACAAAACCATTAAAACAATGGAAGGCGATCTTAACAAAGACGAAATTTTAGACAAAATTGTGATCTCTCAAAATACAAAAGTCGATTCTTTACCTTACCTAATTTCGATCTATTTTGGAGATAAAAACGGGCAGTTTACCTTTATCGCCAATTCCGACAAATACATCGATCCTGAAAATGCTCATATAAATCACAAAGCCGTTTTAGACGATGCTTATATTAAAAAAGGAGTTTTTAACTTAAATATTTCGTGGACAAGAGGAATGACCAAATATAAATTCAGATTTCAGAATAATTACATGGCATTAATCGGATTAACCCGAAGTAGTTCTGAATTCGGAACAATTTATTGGGATGATTTCAATCTTTCTACGGGAAATCGAGAATCTAAACAAGAAGACATGGAAACAGGCGAAGAAACCAAAAAAGTTACCAAACAACTGATTCGACCTTTGCCCGATTTCGCCAAACTAAAACCGTATGAAGAAGAATGGTTTTAAAATCATCTTTCAATATTTTAAAAAAGAAAAGATTCTTGCACTAAATTTTTCATTACTTTAGTTCTTTAAAATTCATTCGAATGAAGAAAATAGTTTTAAGCTTAGCCGTTGTTGCGGCACTTATGTTTACTTCGTGTAAAAAAGATAAAGTCGATGCCGACAACCAACAACACGGTTTGGCATTGCAATATATGGATACAACCGTTAAACCTGGCGACGATTTTTTTCGTTATGTAAATGGTTTATGGTACGATAAAACCGAAATTCCTGCCGATAAATCTACTTGGGGAAGCTTTAACGAATTAGCAAAAAACACCGATTTAGATGTGTTGAATATGCTAAATGAAGCAGCAGCGAATAAAGATTTGAAATCATCTTCGGATGAAGGAAAAGCAGTCAATCTTTTCAAAACGTATTTAGATACCATTAAAAGAACCGAATTAGGAATTACACCAATTCAGGAAGATTTGAATAAAATTGCAGCACTTCAAAACGTTGCAGATATCAATCAATTGGTACAAAGCACGATTTTAGAAGGTGGGACAGGATTATTCGGAATGTATGTAAGCGCAGATGCTTTAGATTCGAACAAAAATGTGATTTACGTTTACGGAACAACTACCGGTTTACCTGATCGTGATTATTATTTATTGAACGACGAAGAAACCAAAAAAGTACGTTCGGCTTACGAAAAGCATGTAGCGCGTATGTTGCAATCGATTGGGAATTCTGAAGTAGATGCTAACACAAAAGCAGCAAAAATCTTAGCTTTCGAAACCAAAATTGCGACATCAGAATTAACTCGAGTTGAATTGCGCGATGATCGCAAAACTTACAATCCAATGAATTTAGAGCAATTGCAAAAAACAGCAAGCGCAATTGATTGGAAAGCTTATTTCGACAAAACAGGTTTAAAAGACGTTCAAAATGTGATTGTTTCGCAACCAAAAGCATTAGCAAAAATGAGCGAATTGCTTCAATCTACTCCGATCGAAGATGTAAAAGCGTATTTATCGTGGAATGTCATCAACGGTTCGGCTTCTTTATTATCTCCTGGATTAGAAAAAGCGAATTGGGATTTTTACAGTAAAACGCTTTCTGGAGCTCAAAAACAAAAACCAATCGAAGAGCGTGCCGTTGATGTTGTAAACAGATCTTTAGGCGAAGCTTTAGGTAAATTATATGTCGATAAAAAATTCCCTGCTGAAGCGAAAACCAAAGCTAAGGAAATGATCGACAATATTGTTCAGGCTTATGCGGACAGAATTAAAAGACTTCCTTGGATGGCTCCCGCAACGCGTCAAGGCGCTTTAGATAAATTAGCTAAATTATCGATCAAAATCGGTTATCCGGATAAATGGGAAGATTATTCGAAATTAACAGTTAAAAATCCTGCTGAAAAAGGAACCTATTACGATAATATGAAAGCGATTACGCAATGGGAAATTCAGAAGAATTTTGACGATTATGGAAAACCAGTTGATAAAACCAAATGGGGAATGCCGCCGCAAATGGTAAACGCTTATTACAATCCATTGTATAACGAAATCGTTTTCCCAGCTGCGATTTTACAACCACCTTTCTATGATTACAAAGCCGATGAAGCGGTTAATTATGGAGGAATTGGAGCGGTTATTGGTCACGAGGTTTCGCATGGTTTCGACGATGCCGGAGCACGTTATAATGCTGATGGTAATTTAGTTGATTGGTGGACGCCTGCCGATTTACAGCAATTTACAACTTTAGGAAAAGCCTTGGCAACACAATACAGCGCCTTGCAGCCTTTTAACGGAATTTACGTAGATGGCGATTTTACTTTAGGTGAAAACATTGGAGATTTAGGTGGAATTACAGCGGCTTACGATGGTTTGAAATTGTATTTGGCTAAAAATCCGCAAGAAAAAATTGATGGATTTACTCCAGAACAACGATTCTTTATTTCGTGGTCAACGATTTGGAGAACGAAATCGAGAGATGAGTATGTTAAAAATCAGGTAAAAACCGATCCACATGCTCCTGAGTTATATCGTTCATATGTTCCGCTACAAAACCTAGATGCTTGGTACGAAGCATTTAACGTTCAACCTGGCGATAAGTTATATATTGAACCTGAAAAACGCGTTCGTATTTGGTAGAATTCGAATATTTTATATAAAGCAAAACGGGCACTTTTTAAGTGTCCGTTTTGATTTTAGTATTTTTTTAAATTCAGTCTAAAATAAAAATCAAATACTTTTTGTAAATTAATCTAATTCAATTTTAAATTTATAACTAAGTGAAAGAACAAGAAAAAATTATAAATAACGAGAATTGGTTTATTGTTGAGATACTATTAAAATGTGAACCTATTAATAAGAATGAAAATCAAGAAATGCGAAGAGTATCTATTTGGGGAAATCATCATTTGATTAAAGCAGACTCTGCTTCCGAAGCTTTTGACAAAGCGAACAAACTTGGTAAAAGAGAAGAATTCAAATTTACTAATCATTATAAAATAGAAATGGAATGGATATTTATAGGAATAGGTGAACTATTACCTATATACGAAGATATTGAAGATGGTGCTGAAATCATGTGGACTGATTATGGTATGATAAGTAATAAAAATGCAATGAAAAAGCCTTATAAAAAGGGAGAGTTATTAGAATTAATAAAAACTAAAAAGGCATCACTTTAAAATGACACCCTTTTTTATCTAATAAAAACTATTTTATCACAACCGATTGTACATTAGCAAATTCATATAAAGCGAAATGCGATAATTCGCGACCGTAACCCGAATTTTTAATTCCACCAAAAGGAACGTGCGGATCCGAGATAACCATTTCGTTAATAAATACGGCACCTTCTTCAAAAAGTGACAAATACGGTTTTAACTTTTCAGGGTTTTGCGTAAAAACACTTACACCTAATCCAAAATCAGATTGATTACTTAAATCCAAAGCCTCATCGATTGTTTTAAATGAAACAATGGCAGCTAAAGGTCCAAAAGTTTCTTCTTTAAAAACCTTCATATCGGTTGTTACATGGGTTAAAACGGTTGGTTCAAAAAAGGCTCCAGTACGTTTTCCGCCTGTTACCAACTGCGCTCCTTTAGCAATACTTTCGTGCATTTGTTTCTCTAATTCTTCGGCTAAATCTTCACGAGCCATTGCACCAAACGTAACCGTTTCATCAAACTTATCGCCTATCTTTAAAGTTTGTAATTTTGTTTTGTACAACTCTGTAAAAGTGTCTAAAACGTTTTCCTGAATCAAGAAACGTTTTCCGGCAATACAGCTTTGCCCCGCATTTTGCATGCGCGCATTCACTGCAACTTCAGCAGCTTTTTCTAAATCGGCATCTTCACAAACAATAAAAGCATTGCTTCCGCCTAATTCTAACACACACTTTTTTAAATGCTTTCCGGCAGTTTCGGCAACCGAACGCCCCGCATGCTCGCTTCCCGTTAACGAAACCGCTTTTACAATAGGGTTTGCAATTACAGCAGCAACCTCATCGCTTTTTATCGCCAAGTTTTTATAAACAGGAAAATCTAATTCGGGTACATTGAAAACGTCTTCTAACGCTTGGGCGCTTAACGGAACATTCGAAGCATGTTTTAACACGAACGTATTTCCGACGATTAAACTGGGAATTACAAAACGAAAAACTTGCCAAAACGGAAAGTTCCAAGGCATTACACCTAATAAAACGCCTAAAGGACGAAACGTAATATAGCTTTTTGTCCATTTGGTTTTTACGACTTGTTCTTTTAAAAAGTCGGCAGCATTTTCGATATAATAATCACACAAATAAGCGCATTTTTCGACTTCGGCAATCGATTGTTTAATTGGTTTGTTCATATCGGTTGTAATGGCACGCGCGTATTCGTTTTTGTTTTCTAACAAACGAAGTTTAATTTTCTTTACGATTTCGATTCGATCTTCGATCGAAAAAGTTCGCCATTTTAGAAACGACGATTGCACCACTTCTAAAATTTGTTCTGTATGATCTTTTTCCATTTTTATCTTTTTTACTACTTAATAACTTTTTGTTTTAATTTGTCAGATTTCTTTTTTCGTCGAAATGACAAGACATTCCTTTAAAAACGTTGAGACCTTTTGTCCAAAACGTCTTGACGTTTTACCCAAAACCCTTCGACGTTTTCTCTAAAACCTTTAGACGTTTTTAAACCCTTGCCAAACGTGGGTTACGAGAGGGGAATTTTGTTTTGTTTTTAAATTCTGTCCCAATCAATGTTCTATAAAGTTATAAAATAAAAATGGTAAGCCTTTGCGCTCACCATTTCTTATTAATATTGCTTAACATTATTTTTTTCAACCCAGCCAATAGTATCGTTTTGTAATTGAATTTTAATCCACTGATTGGTTTCGTCTTTAATAAAACCTTTTGATCCTTCGGGCACTTTCGAAAGTATTTTCGAAATACTTCGAGGTTCGGTCATCAAAGAGGTTTCTTTATGAACAAAAATAACATAATGATTTGTTGTTAAGTATTTGGATTGATTTGTTGAAATGAAGTATCCGCAAACACTTAAAACCAACATCAAAATTCCTAAACCGAATAACATTTTCTTTAACGAACTGTTGTTTAAAAACAGATAGAAAACAAGAAATCCTACTCCTAAAAACATGGTTCCCAACGCAACGTATGCCCACATATTCGGACTTAAAAAATCGAAAACGCTATACAACATTTGTTGTTGCGGAATAGGTAAATTGCCTTTGGTTGAACCGATTTTTAGCTTTTCGGCAAACGAAAGATTTACTTTTGCTTGTTCGTAATTAGGATTCAGCTTTAAGGCTTTTTCTAAATGATAAATACTTAATCCTGTATTTTGCATTTTTAAATACGAAGTTCCCAAGTTGTAATGAAGCGTTGCATTTAACGAATCGGTTTTAACTAATTCGGAAAAAACGGATGTGGCTTCTTTATACTCTTTCTTTGCAAACGCTTCGATTCCTTTTGAAAACAACGCATCATTTTGCTGAGCAAACACGAAGTTTCCTAAAATAAAACACCAAAAAAGCACTATATATTTTTTCATATCACTTTACTTTTTTAATTGTTTATCGATCGAATTAATCCATTGCGCCGCCAAATCATAATCGTTTTGCATGGTTTGAATATCCATTTGCGCGTAACGAGCCATTTCGCAAGTTGTTTTTAATTGCATAAAAGTCGATATATCTTCTGTCGAAATTTGATGATGTTCTAGCAATTCAGTTATGGTTTCGTTGCTCATTTCCGAAGTTTCGATTTTTAAACGTGCTTTTAAATAATTATGCATGCAACGCTCTAAAGCTTCGTAAAATGCTTCTTTATTTCCAATTTTCGTTTTCGCAGCCGACAAATATTTCTTCGCCAGTTTGTTCGTTGCTTTTAATCGATTTCCTTCTGTATTTCCGGCATTTTTCTCGATTTGGTTTCTCGTTACAAAAGCAATCGGAAGCAACACTAAAGGTAACAGCCACCAAGCGTAAAACGAATTGTTTTCGGTCAAGAAATTTCCTTCATTCCAAACAATCGTTTTGTCTAAAGGTTGCATTTCCTGTTTGTTTGCTATTTCATTCGCTGTCGTTTGCGGTTTGTTTGTGGGCAATTCAGGACCTTCTGTAACTTCTATCGTGATAGAATCGGTTGTAATGGTTTTATAGCTTTTAGAAATCACGTCGAAATAAGAAAACAACAAAGGTTCTATCGTGTAAGTTCCTTTATATTGTGGTACAATTACGTATTTTTCGGTTTTTGTACCTTCCATTCCCGACGACATATTTTTAGAAACTTTTCCCAATTTCTCCGGATCGTACAATTCCAACGCATTCGGCGTTACAGGTTTTGGCAAGGTTAATAAATCTAAATTTCCTTTTCCTTGAACTGTTACGGTTAGTTCTAATGTTTCGTTGGCTTTTAGTTTTGTTTTATTTGCTTTAGCCGAAAAAGTATAAGTTCCTACTGCGCCCGTAAAATCGGCAGGTTGCTTATCTAATGGCAAGGATTTTACCTGAAGTGTTTTAGAGCCCGAAGAATATATTTTTTTACGATTTCCGATTTCTCTTCTTCCAAAAACATCTTCTCTTCCAGTAAAATATTGCTCGTCGATTTCTAATTCTAACGGATCAATTTTTAAAGTTCCGTCTTTTTGTGGAAGCAAAACCGCTTTTTGCAAAGGAAGATAACGATACACTTTTCCGTTTAAAGTTGCTTCCGACAATTGCATTTCTTTTTGCTCTATTGTATGATTCCAGAAGTTTTCGTACTTAGGCGCATTTTTTACGCCCATTGAACTAATTCCCGCATCGGCTCCCAAATACAAACCATATTCTACCGTAACCGGTTCGTTTAAATACACATTGGTTTTCGAAACTTTTGCAACAACATGAATTCCCGTTCCTACATTTTGCGGAGTTTGTGGTTGCTGTTGCTGGCGACGACCAAAAAACTCTTCTTCGATTTCGCGCATTCTGGCAAAAGGATCGTTACGGCGTTGTTGGCGCGGATCTTCCTGAACGGCATCGCCTACTTTTATCGTAACAGGTTGTGTTTTATAAACTTTCCCTTGATACTCGACACTAGCCGGACCAATGGTTAAATCTCCTTTTTTTTGCGGCTGTACAACAAACGAAAAACTAAACTCGTTTCGCGATTCGCCATTTACCCACATATAATTTTGTGATTGCATTGGACCTGCAACGACATCGAAATTTTGAAACGAAGGGAACTTAAAGTTCGAACCTTTTTCGTTCATGGTAAACTTAACTTCGATTCGTTCATTAATTCCAATAGACTGGCGGCTCACTTCGGTTCTGAATTGAAATTGAGCTAAAGAAACCGCACTTGTACATAATGCTAAAAACGTATATAAGAAATGTTTTACGAACATATTACCAATCTTTTGTTGACGGAGATGAAACCGGTTTTCCTTTTTGTTCGCGTCCTTGAATACGTTCGCGAACGCCTTGTTCATGATTATCGAGCGCTTTTAACATGTTTTCCATTTGTTGTCTAGACTGCTCTTGTTTTTGTTGTTGCGGATCGGGCTTGGGCTGTTGTTTCTTTTGCTCATCGTCTTTTCCGTCTTTATTTTGATCTTTTTTATCCTGATCGCCTTTATCATCTTTAGGATCTTTCTTATCTTGATCCTTTTGATCTTTGTCGTTTTTATTGTCCTTGTTCTGGTCTTGCTTATTCTGATCCTTGTTTTGATCTTTATTGTCTTTATTATCCTTGTTATCTTTATTTTGATTCGGATTTTCTTTCTGCATTTTCTTCGCTAAAGCATAATTGTAGCGCGTTTGTTCATCGTTCGGATTGTTGCGCAAAGCATTTTTATAAGCTTCAACCGCATTTCCGTAATCTTTTAACTGCATAAACGCATTGCCCATATTATGAAAAATATCGTGTTTTTCGGTTTTGGATTTCGCCGTTTTTAAAGCGGTTTGGTATGACGAAACAGCTTCGTTCATAGATTGCATGCGGTAAATACTATTGGCTTTATTATACAAAGAAGCCGAATTTTCTTTTGTTTTGGCAGAAGCTTTACGATAAGTTTGTTCGGCTTTGGTATAGTTTTTTACTCCGAAACTTTGATTTCCGTTTGCCAACTGCGAATTGTATGATTGTGCCTGAACGGCATTCATGAAAAACAATTGCAAAACAACGATATACCAAAAATACTTCATGTTATTTTTCGTTAAATAAGTTCAATTTTTTCATCCAAGCGGTTTTTCTTTCTAAAACCAATCCGTCGATTATCAATAAGATTAAGGCTAAACCGATAAACCATTGAAATTGTGATTGAAAATCGGCAATTTGTTGCGATTCAAAATCGGTCTTTTCAATCTTTTGCAAGGTTTGATCTACCAATTGCAATACTTCTTCGGTTTTGCTTCCGTACATAAAAACACCTCCGGTTCCTTTAGCAACTTCTTTCAAAGTGCTTTCGTTCATTTGGGTAATGACGGTATTTCCTTCTGCATCTTTCTTAAAATCGACAATCTTTCCGTTTTGCTTAATCGGAATTTGAGCTCCTTCCGGAGTTCCCACACCAATGGTAATAATCTTGATCCCTTTTTCTTTCGCAACGGAAATCGCATCGCTGATTCCTTCTCCGTGATCTTCTCCGTCCGAAATCAAAATCATGACTTTACTTGTTTTAGGATCGTCGAAATAATTACTTCCAACTTCAATTGCATCACGCAACGCTGTTCCCATCGATGAAACCATATCGGTGTGCATATCTTGCAAATACATTTTTGCCATGTTGTAATCGGTCGTAATCGGTAACATAGGAAACGCCGAACCTGCGTAACCCACAATTCCAATTCGATCGGAAGCCAGATTATTGATAATTTGCGTTGCCAATTGCTTGGTTTTTCCTAAACGCGAAGGCGCAATATCTTCTGCCAGCATACTTTTCGAAACGTCGATTGCAAATACAATATCGACTCCTTGTCGTTTTACAGTTTCGATCTTTGTTCCGAATTTTGGATTAACTAAAGCAAAAATCAACAAAGCAACTGTTGTAGTTAACAATGTTATTTTTATTAAAGGTTTGCTTGTTGTCGAAGCTTCGGGCGCTAATCTTTTAAGATAATTTCCCGAACCAAATTCGGCTATTTTTCTTTTTTTCCAAGAGGTATTCCATAAATATACGGCTATTAATACAGGTATTAACAGGAGCAAATAGAAATAGTTTGGTGTATCTAATCCCCACATATTACACGAATCCTTTAAATAATGTTTTTCTTGAAATGAAGTCGATCAACAGTAAAATCAAAGCGAATAAAACAAACGGACGAAATAATTCGCTACGTTGTACAAAGTTTTGTTCGTCTATTTTTGTTTTTTCTAATTGATTGATCTCCTCGTAAATTTTCTCTAAGCTTTTAGTATCGGTTGCACGGAAATATTTTCCGCCCGTTTTTAACGCAATACTTTTCATTAACTCTTCGTCGATTTCGACTTTCATGCGTTTATATTCCAATTCGCCTCTTGGATTTATCGCAACCGGCGTTTCTGCCATTCCGTTTGTTCCAATTCCGATGGTATACACTTTAATTTTGAATTCTTTGGCGATATCGGCAGCCATTTGCGGATCGACCAATCCGGAATTATTAACTCCGTCGGTCATTAAAATCACGACTTTACTTTTTGCCTGACTATCTTTTAATCGATTAACGGCTGTTGCCAAACCTACGCCAATTGCGGTTCCGTCTTGAATAATGCGATCGTATTTAATATCTTCCAAAGCATTTAGCAACACATTTTTATCGCTTGTTACAGGCGATTTTGTGTACGCTTCGGCAGCATAAACTACAATTCCCAATCGATCGTTTGCACGATCTTTGATAAAATCTGCGGCCACTTTTTTCAAAGCTTCTAATCGATTTGGTTTTAAATCGCGCGCCAGCATCGAACCCGAAACATCGGTCGATAATACAATATCGATTCCGTTTGTGATTTTGGTTTTCGTACTTTGATCAACAGCCTGAGGTCTTGCCAATGCAACAACCAACGTCGCAAATGCCAAAATACGCAAAACAAAAAGCAACGGATAGATTTTTGCCAACAACGTTTTAGTTGCTTTAAAACCTTGAATGTTGCTAATTTTTACAGGTACTTTTTCATTTTTACGATTGGTGTACCAATACCATCCTAAAGGAAGTAAAAGCAGCAACAACCAGAAAAAATGCGGATGTAAAAATGTTATATTACTCATTTGAATTTTCTACATTTAATTGGATTGACTCAATAACCTTTTGGTTTATTTTTTCTCCGTATTCATCGCCTTCTTTAAACAGAACAGCTACTTCTTGAATGCCTTTGCTTTGAGCAAAAATGTACATTTCGTACGATAGTTTAATCGCTTCGCCCGAAATAAAGTTTTGAGCAGTAAAACTTCCTTTTCCGCGAATTCCTTTAATTCCGTTTTGCGTAAATTCATCAACATTCGATGTAATGTCTTTTGCACCGTATTGTTTTCCAACCATATCCAATTTATATTGATACAATTGCTTTAAATCAAGCGAATCGTTGGTTTGTGTAGCAGTTGTTCCTACAGCAATAACCAATTGCGTTTTTAAGTTGGCATAAGTGAATACGCTGGTTTGCGAACTTTGTTTTTCTTTATCAGATTGTGGTGTTTGCACGCGCGTTAAGGCTTCTGGAGTACTTAAAATAACCGCCGGAAATCCGTAATCAGAAGTTACCCATTCTCTGTTATACAAACTTTTATTCGATTCGAACATACTCCATTCCGCACCTTCTTTAACAGCCTGAACCAAATAAACGATTCCGGTTACAAAAAGCATTAAAACAGTAACTGCAATAGGCAACCACGTTCGCATTTGTTTGCGTTTTTTAAATCGGCGTTCGCGTAATTTTACTCGTTCCGATTGTTCTTCCGAGAAGCGAGGAATTGCTTTATCGATCGAAACCGAAACCACTTCGGAAACTCTTCGGTCTTGTTCGATTTCGTTCATCATAGGTTCCGATTTTGCAAATTTTACCAAATCGGCTGTTTGTAAAACGCGTTTTAAATCGTTAACCGTTTCGCGACTTAACTGAATTTTCTTTTCCTGAACGGTTTTAATCAAATGCTGAATTAATTCGGAAGACGTTGATTCTTTTGCAGGAATTTCGAAAACTTCTTCGATATAATCTCTAATAACATCTGTCATTTCAGAATAATACGATTTTACATCGCCGCTCATTACCAAACGTTTCGAATCTAAAAGTTGTAACTTTTTCGTTACTTTTTCTAACGGCGTTTTGTATAAATCTTCTTCCGTAAGATTTTTATTCTGAATGCGTTTAATGATAAAATAAGCTGCAACGCCAGCTGCAAAACACAATAAAATCGCAATTAAATACTTCCACAATTTGTAGGTATCGGTTTGGCTTCCAATCTGCGTTTTAATATCGTACATCGGTTGTTTTGTTGTATCAACCTCAACATTGTGAACTTTTATATCGAACAAATTGGTTTGATGATTTTTTCCGTCCACATAAACCGACATTCTTGGCAACGTATATGAACCAGAATCGAACTGAGTTAAAACGTATTTTTTAATCAATTCCATTCGGTCGTTTTCCAGAATCGTATCGATTTTGCTTTGTTCTAAAACTTCGAAAGGTCCCATTGCCTTTCCGTCGGGAAAAACAACTTTACTATTTTTATTTGCCGCAGCTTTAATCGTAAAATTAAACGCCGAACCAATTTTTATGTCTGTTGAATCTACGCTCGATGTTACTTGCCCAAACGAAGTCAACGTAACAAATCCCATCAAAAACGCAACTAATATTTTGTTCATTTTAACGTGCTTTAAAATAAGCCAATAGCTTTTTAACATAGCTTTCATCTGTTCGGGTTTTAATAACGCCCGCACCACTTTTTGTAAACGACGACGTGAAATAGTTTTCCAAATCTTCGTAATGATCTCGATAAGCATTTCGTACTTGCGCATCGCTTGTATTTACGTACATGGTTTCGTTCGTTTCGGCATCTTGCATTAAAACGTAACCAATATTCGTAAGTTCTTTTTCGCGTTTATCGTACACTTTTATTCCAGTAACATCGTGGCGTTTTGCAGCAATTCTTAAAACGCGATCATAATCTTTGGTCATAAAATCGGACAGAACAAAAACAATCGCTTTTTTCTTCATCACTTTTGAAAGATATTCTAAAGCCTGACCAATATTTGTTTGATTGCTTTTGGGTTTAAATTGAATCAATTCGCGAATGATTCTTAAAATATGCGATTTCCCTTTTTTGGGCGGAATGAACAATTCGATTTGATCCGAAAATAAGATCAATCCAATTTTATCGTTGTTTGTTGTAGCCGAAAAAGCCAATGTTGCTGCAATTTCTGTAACAATATCGCGCTTAAAATCGTTTGTTGAACCAAAATCTTGCGATCCGCTAATATCAACCATTAACATTAAAGTTAATTCGCGCTCTTCTTCGAACACTTTTACGAAAGGTTCGTTGTAACGCGCTGTTACATTCCAGTCGATTGCACGGATATCGTCGCCATATTGATATTGGCGCACTTCGGAAAACGACATTCCTTTTCCTTTGAACGACGTATGATATTCGCCCGAGAAAATATGATCGCTTAACCGACGTGTTTTTATCTCGATTTTTCGAACCTTTTGTAAAATATCTTTTGTTTCCATTTTTTTGTTTAAGGTTTAAAGTTTTCTTTGTTTCATGTTGCTGTAACTTGAAACATTAAACTTGAAACAAAATTTTATGGCACTTCTATTTCGTTTACAATTTTGTTGATGATGTCTAAGCTTGTAACATTATCGGCTTCGGCTTCGTACGTAATTCCAATTCTATGACGTAAAACATCTAACACAACTGCGCGAACATCTTCCGGAATCACATAACCGCGACGACGGATAAACGCATAACATTTTGCCGCTGTTGCCAAGTTGATTGATCCACGAGGCGAAGCTCCGTAGCTGATATAAGGTTTTAAACTTTCTAGTTTGAATTGTTCCGGATAACGAGTTGCAAAAATAATATCTAAGATATACTTTTCGATTTTCTCGTCCATATAAACTTCTTTTACGGTTTCTTGAGCTCGTAAAATTTGTTCTAAACTTACAACCGGATTTATTGTTGGAGTTGTTCCTGCCAAGTTTTGACGAATAACCAAACGCTCTTCTTCTAATTTAGGATAATCGATTACCGTTTTTAACATAAAACGGTCCATTTGGGCTTCGGGTAACGGATACGTTCCTTCTTGTTCAACAGGGTTTTGAGTCGCCATTACCAAAAAAGGTTTTTGTAACTTATGTGTTGTATCACCAATTGTTACTTGTTTTTCCTGCATGGCTTCTAGCAAAGCCGATTGTACTTTTGCAGGTGCACGATTAATCTCATCGGCCAAAATAAAATTCGCAAAAACAGGCCCTTTTTTAATAGAAAAATCATTTTCCTTTACATTGTAAATCATGGTTCCTACTACATCGGCAGGCAACAAATCGGGCGTAAACTGAATACGGCTAAACGATCCGTGAACTGCTTTAGAAAGCGTGTTGATTGCTAAAGTTTTAGCCAATCCGGGTACACCTTCTAACAAAATATGACCTTGCCCTAATAAACCAATCAACAAACGGTCTATCATGTGTTTTTGCCCCACAATGGTTTTATTCATTTCGGCAATAAGCAAATCTATAAATGCACTTTCGCGTTCAATTTTATCATTGATCGAACGGATGTCGGTAGTGGCTGTTGTTGCTTCCATTATATTTATTTTCTTTCTGTATTAAATTGTCTTACAAATTGATTAAAATTTATTCTTCTATCTTGTTAATAAATGGTTAAAATACATTGCTCATAAAGGCTTTTAAGTATGTATTATCATTTTGTTTTTATAATTTTAAGATAAATCTAGAAAACGTGATAAATAAAAGGCTCCTTATTAAGAATTTATTGGCTCATCATGCAGAAAACAGCTTTTTCGATAAGAAGCAAAAATTAAACTTACATAGTTTAGAAGGAAAAGCCAAATTTTTAAAGCATATTTGTTCACTTTCGAATTCGAATCCCAATAACCTTTCGTTTATTTTAGTGGGAATTGAAGACGAAAAAAATCTTATTGTAGGAACCGATTTTTACGACGACAGCAATATTCAGAACTTAGTAAATGCATATTTACAAAATCCGCCACAAATTCAGTATGAAAATGTTGTTTTTCCGCATTTGGAAGACGGAAACGTAGTAGGTTTGGTTACAATTTTTCCGAATGAAAAAGAGAGTTACTTTAAAAAGAAAATTTACACGATTGAAGAAGGAACTGCGTTTTCTAGAGTCGGAAGTATCTCGTATCCGAAATTTCTTCAGCCTAAAATCGATAATTCTCCAACGGTTGATAGCATTTTAAAAGCTTCGGTCAATAACTTAAAAAGTACAATTGACAGCGTTTTGCTTTTTATGACGAAAAAACATCCGGATATGAAACCGAAATATCAGGTTTTTAAAGAATATTTTACGCTGTGTTGGGCAGGAATCGAAAAAGTAAAAAACGGAAAAACTTATCTTTCTCGTGTTGATATTGAATTGATTAATGAACAATTAAAAATCTTTTATTCGGCTTTAGACGAAGTTACGATTACTTATAACGAAAACGAATTTGTGATTACTGAATATGTAAAATTGGGATTTAGAAAAAGCAATATGTACATTCCGTTTGGGATTCAGAAAATTGTTTTTAACGATGAAATGACCTATAAAATTACTTCGGAAATTGTTTTTAAAACGCCCGAAATCGACAAGCGACATCTTTATCATATTTACAACTATTACACTGCTTTACTTTCTAAATTAAAAAACAACAAACGCCTGAATCCAGTTGAACAAAACGATCTTAAAAACCTTTGTTATTCGCTCATGTTGTGCTATCTTCACGGTTTCAATAAAGCAAAAGAATTATTAATTGAGCATAAAGAAGTGTTTAAAAACTCAAAATATCCGTTTTTATATACTTCTTTCAAGGAAGTGATGCGAATTTTGCGCAAACTAAAATACGAAACCCAAAATGAGTAATACTTACGTTATTGGCGACATTCATGGCGGTTTTAAAGCTTTAAAACAGATTTTAGAACGCGCGCCGATTACCAAAAACGACACATTGATTTTTTTAGGAGATTATGTTGATGGATGGAGCGAAGCGCCTGCCGTTTTAGATTTTATTATCGAATTATCTAAAACACAAAAATGTATTTTCATGCGCGGAAATCATGAAGAAATGTTGCTGAAATGGTTGAAGAAAGAAGACGATAATCCTTTATGGCGTTTTCATGGAGGCGAAGTCAGCGTTCAGTCGTATCAAAAAATAGATTCAGAGACAATAGAAAAACATATCGCTTTTTTAGAAAATTTAAACGAATATTATATCGATTCTAAAAATAGATTATTTGTTCATGCTGGTTTCACCAATTTAAAAGGAGTAGATTATGAGTTTTTCCGCGGTATGTTTTGGTGGGACAGAACATTGTGGGAAACTGCAATGGCTGTTGATGGAAATTTACAGGAAAACGATCCGCGTTATCCCGAACGTTTAAAGCTTTATAAAGAAGTTTTTATTGGTCATACGCCGGTTACGCGCTTTGGATCTTCGGTTCCGATGAATTTTGCCAATGTTTGGAATGTAGATACAGGAGCAGCCTTTAAAGGAAAACTATGCATTTTAAATGTGGATACCAAACAATATTGGCAAAGCGATGCCTTGCCCGATTTATATCCCAATGAAAAAGGAAGAAATTAATAACAAATTTTTATATTTGCCAAAAATATAGTGATTATGAAAAGATTAGCAATCGCAATTTGCGCGTTAATAGGGACAGCAAACGCACAAGCACAAGCTTTAAACGAAGTAAAATTAAACATTTTTAATACAATTGTAAATCAATCTGTTGAAGTTGGTTACGAACATTTTATTGACCGCGATCAATCAGTAGGAATTGATTTAATGATCAACGATCGTTTTTCATATTATGGTCAGAATAAAAAAGTAGAAAAATTTAAGCAATTCAATACAAACGCTATTGCAGTAAATTATAATTTCTACTTTGGTGGAAAAGATGATGAGCATGCTTCTGGATTGTTTGCACAACCGTTTTTAAAATACCGTTTTGGAAATTACGAGCATGCTGAAGAAATAGCAAAAGGAGAATTTCAAAAAGTAAAAACCGACATGAACTCTTTTATTATCGGAGTTGGAGCTGGATATAAATTAGTTAAAAACGATGCTTTTACAATTTCGCCTTTTATAAATATTGCGCGTAACTTTAATCAAGATGTTGCAGACGAATTTATGGGAATCGAAATTAATGCAGGTGTTAATTTAGGTTACCGTTTTTAATCAATAAAACATATAAAATAGAAAAGAGCGTATATAACGCTCTTTTTTTATTGAAATAATTCCGGTAAAATTTCTAATGATTTTATTTGTTTGAAATTCACAATATGTATTTCGTAATATCGTAATACGAGTTTTAATAAATTTCGACGTTCTGCATTTTTTAAAAGCGATTGCTTGCTGCTAAACGGAATATTCAAAAGCTTGCGGAACAAAACCGTTTCTTCTTCATTAAAACATTCTGAAACGTATTGGTTTGTAAAACTTCCTTCCATCGGATTGAAGTAAAACGATTCTTCATCAGAATCATCGGGATAAAAACCAAGATATTTTGTTACGTTCAGTAAAAACCATAAATGAAAATCGGCGGTAAAATCATGTTCATCAAACCAAATAAGCGAGGTTTCTAAAAACAAATACAATTCGGCATTTGCTTGCTCTTCCTTAATACAATTCGATAAAACTTCGGCAAGGAAAATACTGACGCTTGTTTTATAAAAATCTTGTGAAATGGTTTGATAAGGATACATCAATTTTAATTCATTAATGTATTCCATTGAACCTTTGTTTTTATGAATTGCTTCTACAAACAATTGATTTAAAGGCTGAAAATACGCGCTATTTAATCCTTTTTGTTGTTTGGAAAATGCATTCCGAATGAAATAAGTTTTCAGACCAAAATCTTTTGTAAGGCATTTTACAATCAGACTTTTTTCTTGATATCGCAAAGCGCTTAAAACAATTGCTTGAGTTTTTACCTGCATTAACGAATAATCATCAATTTTTTAACCGTATCTAAAGTTCCATCTTCCGAACTAATAAAAACCATATAAACGCCCGAAGGAACTCTTGAACCAGAAAAACTAAACGTATTCCAAGTTACAGAACCACCTAAAGAAGAGGTTTCGTAAACTAAGTTTCCGGCAATATCTGTGATTTTAACCGTAGCTTTTCCTACTAAACCTGTAATTTTAACTTCGCCGGTAAACTCTGGTTTCACCGGATTTGGATATACTTTAACGTTATCTAAATCAGAAGTTGGCGTTGTGGCATAATTCTTAAACGATACAATTCCTTTTCGTGTTCCAAAAAACACTTCTCCAGTTGTTCCATCAATTGCAATACTCAAAACATCGTTGCTTGGCAAAGGCGAATTTTCTTTGGTAAACTTATAAATGGTTTCTTGTCCGTTTCCTGAAACTAAAAACACCCCAGATTCTGCAATAGAAACCCATTTGTTATTAGAACCATCAACTGTAATTGCCAAAATACTTTGTTCAAAGAATAATTCTTGTGCTTTTCCTTCGTCCATAATCACAATGTTAGAAGGAATTAATTGCGAGCTGGTTAAAAACTGATCTACATTTGGCACAATTCGCAATCCTTTAGAAGTTCCAATCCACAATTGATTATTGTAATCTATTGCCAAAGCGTTTACTGTTTTACTTGGTAAATTATGTCGAGGCTCTATTTGCATCGCTTTATTATTCTTGGTTTCATTAAAAGCAAATAAACCATCTAAATAACTCGCTATCCATTTAGTTCCGTTTTTATCGATAATTGGCGCTAGGTAAGGATTGTCGTTACGTTGATCTAAAACACTTGAAGGATAATTTTTGAATTGATTGTTCTTATCAATTGAAACTAAAATTGGAGAAACACCAGTATTGGTCATCCATCCGGTTCCGTTTCGGTCAAAAACAACTCCGTTCACTCGAATATCTTCGGGAGCCATCGCTTGTAAAGTATTCGTGTTTTGATCGTTATATATTGTGAATTGTTTTGAATTTAAATCTAAAAGTCCCAAGCCATCATGAAAACTACTTACATAAGCTACATTTGGTTTTTGCGGATTAAAATTCACATTTACAGTAGATTTAAATTGATTAAGTTCTTGAAAAGAGATTTCGTTCCAGCTTTGCATGTCTTTCATAAAGCTTAAACCATAACGGGTTAAACCATTGGGAGCAAAAGGATCTAAACCGCTTCCGTATCCACCAAAAGTAACCCATAAATCTTTATCGTTTAACGTTAATGAAAATACATTATTACTTAAAGGTCCGGTTGGTGAAACGTTTTTAAGATTAGAATGATCGCCCAAAGGAACGACTAAAGCGCCTTGTGTTCGCGAAGCAACATAAAAATTTCCGTCAGAAACAACTACATCACTAACTCCTCCTTTTCCTTCAATTGGAAGAATAAACTGATTGTAAATTGAAAAATCCGAACCTCGCAAACGAGCCGCTTCATGTGTAACCTCAATCAAGACATCGCCTGAAACATTTAAACGTAAAAAACCGCCCCAAACATCGCTAACTTGCGTTATTTGATTAGAAGTCGAAATTGTATTTAATGTTAAATCATCCTTTACACCAACTAATTGATTTCTGAACGAAACGATATCAATCCAATTTCCAAAATCAATCACCTGCCAACTGTTGTAATCGATTAAATTACTGTTTATTGATGCTTTTTTAATTCCTTCGTTTTCTACAGCAGCATAAATTTGTTTTTCTACAAAAGCAATACTTTTTACATTAACCATATCGCCATCTACTCCTACATAAAAAGTATCTCCAAAATGATTATCGTTTAAACGAACAGTTGTAATTCCGTAACCCGTTGCTAAATAAGCAAATCCGCCATTTACAACAATTCTATTGATCTTTTTTTGACTATCAGGAATATTCGTTTTGTTGAAGATATCGTTCAAATGATAAATTTTATCGGCTGCAAGATCAATAACCGTAACTTTACCATTGTTACTTCCTGTAATAAGTTTTTTATGATCGGGAGCGTATGCCAAAACGGTAATTCCATCTGTTTTTAATCCGTTAATCGTATTAAATATTTCGACTTCATTCGAATTTTGATTATAAGCAAAAACACTATTATCGGTTGCCCAATAGATATTTTGATTGTCGTACGTTACAGCTTTTGTTTCTTGGTACGAAAAATAGCCTTTCCACAACTGGTTTTGAGCAAAGGAACACATTGTTACTAAAAGGAAAAATATTTGGTAATAAAATCTCATTTTCATCCGTTTAAACATTGAAACGTTTATTTTATAAAAATAGTATAATTTAGATTATATATGGCAATTAAATACAAAAAGTCATTTCTGTTTTAGAAATGACTTTTATTTTATTTATACAAACTTCTTTATTTCAAAGCTTGCTCAATATCAGCAATTAAATCTTCTATATCCTCAACGCCAACGCTTAGACGAACCATATCATCAGTTACACCGATTTCTGCACGTTTTTCAGCAGGAATCGAAGCGTGTGTCATCAACGCCGGATGATTTGCCAAAGATTCTACCCCACCTAATGATTCAGCTAAAGTAAACACTTTTAGTTTTTCTAAAAAGCTGATAGCGTCTGCTTTTGCACTCGATTTAAACGTAAACGAAACCATTCCGCCAAACCCTTTGCTCATTTGCTTTTTCGCTAATTCATGTTGCGGATGGGATGTTAATCCTGGGTACAACACTTTATCAATTAACGGATGTTTTGCTAAATACTCTGCAACTTTTTGTCCGTTAAAACAATGACGTTCTACACGTAAGTGCAAGGTTTTAATTCCACGTAAAACCAAAAAGCTTTCTTGTGGACCTAAAGTCGCTCCGGTTGCAAATTGCGTAAAATGCAATTGTTTTCCTAATTCTTCTTCTTTAATTACTAAAGCTCCGGCAATTACATCCGAATGCCCTCCTAAATATTTCGTAGCCGAATGCATTACAATATCAGCTCCTAAATCTAAAGGCTTTTGTAAATAAGGCGTTGCAAATGTATTATCAACAGCAAACAAAATATTGCGTTCTTTTGTGATTTTAGCAATTGCTTCAATATCTGCCAATTTCATCAACGGATTTGTCGGCGTTTCAATCCAAACTAATTTGGTTTTATCATTGATTTTCGATTCGAACAAAGCAGTATCGTTAATATCAATAAAATGAAATTTAATTCCTAAATCCTGATAAAAACGAGTAAATAAACGATAAGTTCCTCCGTACAAATCGTCCATTGCAATAACCTCATCGTTCGGCTTTAACAAACGCATAACACAATCAATCGCAGCTAAACCTGACGAAAACGCCAATCCGCGTGCTCCGTTTTCAATGCTTTCTAAAGCGTGTTCTAAAGCAGTTCGAGTTGGATTATCGGCGCGGCTATATTCGTATCCCGTGTGAACTCCAGGACTTGTTTGCGCAAAAGTTGAGGTATGATAAATTGGCGGCATAACAGCTCCCGTACTTGGATCGTGATGTTGCCCGCCATGTATTACTTTTGTGTTGAATTTCATGTGTTGATTATTTTAAAATTCTGCTCAAAGATACCATTTAATAACGAGTAAAATTTATAGATTTGTCTTAAAAAAACGGCAAATGTATTCTATGAAAAAGATTGTGCTATTAATTTGCCTTTCAATAGCTTTTGTAAGCTGTAAGAAAGAAAATCCGATTGCTTTTTCTACAAAAAGTTATGATTATAAATCGACTATAAACTGTGAAAAGGAAAATTGTACCTATGTGCATATAGAAATTCCTTTTGCATCCGGAAAAGAAAACATCGTAAAACCAATAAACGATTCGGTTTTTAGTTTTGTAAATAATTTATTGTATTTCGAAAACGATAAAAAAACGAATTCGTACGATACATTGGCACAACGTTTTATTAGACAATACGATGAAACAAGTCGTGTTTTTCCGAATGAAACTGTTGCTTGGGAAGCCAATATAAAAACAACGCACGAGAATCTTTCAGAACATACGTATCAAATGGTTTGGGATTATTATATCTTTACAGGTGGAGCACACGGTTTACAGGCTACAAAAGTTTTTTTCTTTGATTTAAGTACAGGAAAAACGATTCCTACAAAAGATTTGTTTCTGAATTTTCATGGTTTTAAAACATATGCCGAAACCGAATTTAAAAAGCAATTAAATATAAAAACAACCTATTCTGAAGCAGGATTTACTTTTAAAGACAATGCTTTTGAACTTCCAGAAAATATGTACGAAACAAAAAACGAATGGATTTTATATTACAATCCATATGAAATTGCGCCGTATGTTTTAGGTGCTTCGGTTGTTAAATTACCAAAAGAAAAGGTTCAGATATTCCTGAATCCGATTTATTTTAAAAACTAATTATTTTGAACGTTTATAAAAATTTATTCAAAACCACTTTAATTTACGGAATTGCTACGGTTATTCCAAAAATGATCGGATTTATCATGGCGCCATATCATATCAAATGGCTTCCAACGAATGCGTATTCCGATTATACCTTGATTTTTTCATGGATGATGTTTTTTAATGTGGTTTTATCTTTTGGAATGGAAACCGCTTTTTTCCGTTTTTACAATAAAAAAGAAAACAAAAAAGAAGTCATCAACAATACCATTTTATTTTTAATGGCGGTTTGCGCTATTTTCTTTGTAGGCGTTTATTTATTCAAAGATTATATCGATGCTTATTTTGGAATTCCACCTATTGTGGTAAGTTTTCTTATCTGGATTTTAGTTCTAGATACTTTAACGGTTATTCCGTTTGCAATTCTACGTGCACAGCAACGCCCTATAAAATACAGCATTATTAAAATTGCGAATGTTATTATAAATGCCGGATTAACAGTTTTGTTTTTGTATCTTATTCCAACATATTTACAGAAAAACCCTTCAAGTAATTTAAATGATTATTTCGTTTCGAATTTTCAAGTGGGCTATCTTTTTATCTCCAATCTTATTGCCAGTATTATTACGTTGTTGTTACTTTCTAATTATTACATTCAGCTAAAGGCGAAATTCAATAAAACACTTTGGAAAGAAATGGTTCTTTACAGCTTTCCGGTAATGATTGGCGGTTTGGCATTTGTTGTAAACGAAACATTCGACAAAGTTTTTTTAAGAGAATTACTTCCCGAAGATTTTAAAGAATTAGGTTTGGCAAGTTATGGAGCAATTTACAAGATCGGTGTTTTTATGGTTTTGTTCCGCATGGCATATTCATTGGGAATTGAACCGTTCTTTTTTAGTTATGCAAAGAACGATGATGCGCCAATTAAATATGCAACCATTACGAAATACTTCGTTATTTTCGGAAGTTTTGCCATGCTTACCATTGTTGTTTTTGCCGATTTAATTAAAACGTTTTACATTCCGCAAAAAGAATATTGGTTTGCCATGGAAATTGTTCCTTATATTATTTTGGCTAATTTAATGTTAGGAATTTACACGAATTTGTCGGTTTGGTACAAATTGCAGGATAAAACAAAAATCGGAGCTTATATTTCGGTTTTTGGAGCAATTGTAACGCTTATATTGAATTATATTTTAATTCCGAAAATTGGATTAATCGGTTCGGCAATTACAACTTTAATTGCATACGGAGTTATGATGTTTATATCGTTTGTTTTAGGACAAAAATCGTATCCGATTCCGTATGATAAAAAAGCTATTTTCGGATATTTAGGTGGATCTATTCTACTTTCTTTCGGATATTTTTACAATTTTAGAGAGAATTATTTTATCGGAATCACATTCATCCTTATCTTCGTGGGAATCATATTTTATAACGAAAAACTGTTTATTCAGCGAATCATAAAATCAGTTGTCAAAAAATGAAAATAAACATCATCAATAAATCGCAACATGCTTTGCCAAGCTACGAAACTATTGCTTCGGCAGGAATGGATTTGCGAGCAAACTTAAACCAACCAATTGTTATTGAACCAATGGAACGTGCTTTAATTCCAACCGGATTATTTATGGAAATTCCTATTGGATTCGAAGCTCAAGTTCGCCCAAGAAGCGGATTGGCGTTAAAAAAAGGAATTACTTGTTTAAATTCTCCCGGAACAATCGATGCAGATTATCGTGGAGAAATCGGTGTGATTTTAGCCAATCTTTCAAAAGAAACCTTTGTAGTAGAAAACGGCGAACGCATTGCACAAATGGTCATTGCAAAACACGAGCGCGCCGAATGGATTGAAGTAGAAGAATTATCAACAACAGAACGCGGTGCTGGCGGATTCGGAAGCACAGGCGTAAAATAAATTGCTAAAAGAAAAATGAAAATCATTGTACCAATGGCAGGTCGCGGCTCACGTTTACGTCCGCATACTTTAACAACACCTAAACCTTTAATTCCCATTGCGGGCAAACCAATTGTACATCGTTTGGTCGAAGATATTGCAAAAGTAATCAATCAACCGATTGAAGAAATCGCCTTTATTATTCACGAAAGTTTTGGAAAAGATGTTGAAAAGGATTTAGTTGCCATTGCTGAAAAATTAGGTTCAAAAGGAACTATTTATTACCAAAACGAAGCTTTAGGAACCGCGCATGCCATTTTATGCGCTAAAGAAAGTATGCAAGGTCCAATTGTAGTGGCTTATGCCGACACGTTATTCCGTGCAGATTTTTCGTTAGATGCAAGTGCCGATTCTGTAATTTGGGTTAAAGCTGTCGAAGATCCTTCTGCTTTTGGTGTTGTTCAATTGAATGATAAAAACGAAATTGTTGATTTCGTTGAAAAACCAAAAGAATTTATTTCGGATTTAGCTATTATCGGGATTTATTTCTTTAAATCTGCTGAGAATTTAAGAGCAGAATTAGAATATTTGATTGACAATAATATCGAAAAAGGAGGCGAATATCAATTAACCGATGCTTTAGAAAACATGAAGCAAAAAGGTTTACGTTTTGTTCCGGGAAAAGTAGATGAATGGATGGATTGCGGAAATAAGAACGTTACGGTTGATACGAACAATCGTATGTTAAACTTCTTACAAAACGATGGTGAAAACATGATTTCACCTTCAGTTGTAATCGAAAACTCAACTATTATTCCGCCTTGTTATATTGGCGAAAATGTGGTTTTAAAAAACGCGACAATTGGTCCAAACGTTTCTCTTGGAAATCATTCTAAAGTAGAAAATGCAACCATTAAAAACAGCTTAATTCAAACAAATGCAGTTATTATAAATGCCAATTTAGATAATGCTATGATTGGAAATTACGCAAAATTCGACGGCAAATTTGTAAGCATCAGCATTGGCGATTACAGTGTGTTAGAATAATCTTAAAAGAATCCGTTTACAGCGGATTTTTTTGTTTCTTTATCTTTTTATTTATGATTGCTGTTTTTAATTTCTTTGTGATTTCGACGAAAAAGGAATAACAAAGAAATTTAGAAATAAATATCCGTTTTGTGTAATAACAAAACTGTTGTCATTCTGATCGAAATAAAATGGAGAGAAGAATCTTTAATTATCAATGAGATTTCTCCTACGTCGAAATGACAAAATATGACTTAAAACGGATATTCAATATTTAGAATTACAAAACAGATCATCCTATTTTTATTTGTCAAAAATGAAGCAATTTGTCCTAATATTAAGTTTTGGTGTTTTAGCAATTTCGTGTAAAACGGCTAAAACCAAAACTATTGATGCTACCGATAAAACAGTAGAAACAACAAAGGAAACCGAAACTAAAACAACTTCGAAAAAAACGGCAATTAATGATATTGCAACAGCGCATTATAATTTATTTGAAGATTTTAATACGTTAAAAATTACTGGAAATGTTGATTATGAAGATCAAAACGGATCATATTCGCCTACAGCCGAAATTTTAATCGAAAAAGGAAAACAGATTTTAATTTCTATAAAATATTTCGGAGTTAGCGGTGCAAAAGTGTATTTAACTCCGGAAAGAGCGAGTTATTATGAAATTTTAGGAAGCACCTATTATGATGGCGATTATCAATTTATTTCGAAACTTTTAGGAACAACTGTTTCATACGAAAACGTTGAAAACTTATTGTTAGGAAAAGCCTTTTACGATTTAAACGAATACGATTATACCAAAGAAAACAAAGATCAGTTGGCTTTAAAACTGAATCAGTTTTTGGTAAAATTAATGCTCGGAAACCGAAACGAAATCCTTTCGACCGAAGTTACACAAGATAAAAAATCAGATAAATTCGTTTTAAGTTATCCTTCGTATCAAATGAACAGCAATTTGTTTCTTCCAAAAGAAATAAACATCAATGCGGTTCAAAAAAACAACATTCGCATTAAGATCGATTATCGCAAAATAAACGTCAATCCTTTATTAGATTTCAGATATAAAATCCCAAACAACTCAAAAGAAATTAAAATTTAGTTATTTTTGAACAAAATTCATTCTAATGCATCGCATTTTATTATTCATAGTATTATTTTTCTCAATAAGTTCTCAGGCTCAACAAGATTATCAAGCGCAACAACGTCAGTTAGAAGAGCGTAAATCTGCTATTTTAAAAGAAATCAAAGAGTTTCAGTCTTTGTTGAACACCAATAAAAAACAAGAACGCAACATTCTTTCCGAATTAAACGCTCAGAATAAAAAAATCAAATTACAAGAAAGCTTAATATCGAATTCTCAAAAACAAGAGCGCAACCTTTCGAACGATATTTACGTAAACACATTGGCAAGCAACAAATTGCAAAGAGAATTAAAAGTTTTAAAAGCCGATTATGCCAAAACGGTGCGTATGTCGTACAAATCACGTTCTGACCAAAGTAAAGTATTGTTTATTTTGTCGTCCGACAGTTTTTTGCATGCTTACAAACGCGTGCAATATTTAAAGCAATATGCTAATTACAGAAAAACACAAGGCGATGAATTGCAAGCGAAAACTGAAGAATTAGAACGAATTAATGCAAATTTAGAAATTCAGAAAGCAAAACAACAACGAGTTCGTGTAGAGCAAGAAGATCAGAAAAAAGTTTTGGAAGATGATCGTAAAAAACAAAACGAATTAATGACGCTTGTTAAAAAAGACAGCAAAAAATATTCGGATCAAATTCGGACAAAACAGCAAGAAACCAAAAAAATCGATCAACAGATTAAAGCGGTTTTGAAAAAGATTATCGAAGAAGAAAACCGTAAACGTAGAGAAGAAGAAGAACGCAAAGCAAAAGCTGCCGGAAAAACGGTTACGACAACCAAAAAAACTTCTTCAGACAAATTAGAATTAACACCAGAAGAAAAAGCCTTAGCAACAAGCTTTAGCAACAATCGCGGGCGTTTGCCTTGGCCGGTAGAAAAAGGATATATTTCGGCTCGATACGGAACAGTAAAACATCCGGAATATGATATTACGATAGAAAATCATGGAATCGAAATTACATCAGAAGCAGGCGCTGCTGTGCGATCTGTTTTTGAAGGAACGGTTTCAGAAATTCAAGTAATCGGTAACTCAAGAGCTGTGTTTATTCGTCACGGAGAATATATAACCGTTTATCAAAATCTAGCTTCGGTTTCGGTTTCTAAAGGTCAAAAAGTATCTACGAAACAAAAAATCGGAACAGTAGGAAACAATTTTGAAGGAAAACCGATTCTAAAATTCCTTATTGCCAAAAACAGTGATTACAACAACCCACAATCGTGGTTAAGCAGTAAATAATATGGAAATAAGAAAACCATTTAATCTACAAGAGTGGATCGAAGAAAACAGAAGTTTGCTTAAACCACCTGTTGGAAACAAAAGTCTTTATACCGAATCGAACGATTTTATCGTAATGGTTGTTGGCGGACCAAATGTTAGAAAAGATTATCATTATAACGAAACCGACGAATTCTTTTTCCAGTTAGAAGGAACGATTCAAATTGCAATTCAAACCGAAAATGGAAAAGAAGTAGTAGAGTTAAATGGCGGAGATATTTTCCTGCTTCCTGCAAAAACGCCACATTCTCCAAGTAGAAGCGAAGGTTCTGTTGGTTTAGTGGTTGAATCGAAACGCGAAGGAGAAAACAAAAAAGACGGATTACTTTGGTATTGCGAAAATTGCAACGAAAAACTGCACGAGGTTTATTTTGAATTACACAATATAGAAAAGGATTTTCTTCCTCATTTCAAACATTTTTATCAGTCCGAAACATTGAGAACATGTAAAAAATGTGGAACTAAAATGGAAGCCGATCAACGATTTATCGGATAGCTTTTATTTTATCCTTATATTAGCCTTTACAACAAAAAACAATTTATTATAAGCACTTTAGTTGCGAAAAGTATCATGAAAACGATTTTAAAACAATTAGGATTAAATGAAACCAACTTAGGTTCTTCAACAGGATCAAACTGGTTTGCAAACGGAAAAGAAATAACATCACACACTCCTGTAGATGGTTCTTTAATCGGATCGATCACAACTTCATCAAGTGAAGATTATGAAAAAGTAATTGCAACAGCTTCTGAAGCATTTAAAACATGGAGATTGGTTCCTGCACCAAAACGCGGAGAAATCGTGCGCCAAGTAGGAGAAGCTTTGCGTGAAAACAAAGAAGCTTTAGGAAAATTGGTTTCGTATGAAATGGGAAAAAGCTTGCAAGAAGGTTTAGGAGAAGTTCAGGAAATGATTGACATCTGTGATTTCGCAGTAGGTTTATCGCGTCAATTATACGGATTAACAATGCACTCTGAACGACCAATGCACCGCATGTACGAACAATATCATCCGCTTGGAATTGTAGGAATTATTTCTGCATTTAATTTCCCAGTGGCAGTTTGGTCTTGGAACGCAGCTTTAGCTTGGGTTTGTGGCGATGTTTGTGTTTGGAAACCAAGTTCTAAAACGCCTTTGTGCGCTATTGCATGTCAAAATATTATTACAGAAGTTTTTAAGAAAAACAATATTCCGGAAGGCGTTAGTTGCTTGGTAACAGGAAATGCTTCTGGAGATTTATTGAATAATGACAAACGTGTTCCTTTGGTTTCTTTTACAGGTTCAACAAGAATTGGTCGTCACGTATCAAAAACAGTTGCAGAACGTTTCGGAAAAACAATTTTAGAATTAGGCGGAAATAACGCAATCATTGTTTCAGAACATGCCGATTTAAATATGGTTTTAGTTGGAGCAGTTTTTGGAGCAGTTGGAACAGCCGGACAACGTTGTACATCAACTCGCAGATTAATTGTTCATGAAAGTGTTTACGACAAAACAATTGAAACCTTACAAAAAGCGTACGCACAATTACAAATCGGAAATCCGTTAGAAGTTTCGAATCACGTTGGTCCTCTTATCGATACAAAAGCAGTTGAAGATTATTTAAATGCAATCGAAAAAGCAAAAATCGAAGGTGGAAAAATCATTGTAGAAGGTGGCGTTTTATCTGGCGAAGGATACGAAAGCGGTTGTTATGTAAAACCATGTATTATTGAAGCTAAAAACGAGTTTGATATTGTTCAGGAAGAAACCTTTGCTCCTATTTTGTATGTAATGAAATACAGCACGATCGATGAAGCAATCGAAATGCAAAACAACGTTCCGCAAGGTTTATCTTCTTCAATCTTTACAACAAATATGCGCGAAATGGAATTATTCTTATCGCAAACTGGTTCAGATTGTGGAATCGCAAACGTAAACATTGGTACTTCTGGAGCTGAAATTGGTGGAGCTTTTGGTGGAGAAAAAGAAACCGGAGGCGGTCGCGAATCAGGTTCTGACGCTTGGAAAGTTTATATGCGTCGTCAAACAAACACCATTAATTACGGAACAGAATTGCCTTTGGCACAAGGAATCAATTTTAATTTATAAATTAATCAAAAATATTTTGTTAATTTTAACTTTTTTACTATTTTAAACCAAATTAATATTATATGATAATGAAAAAAAACTTTTTATCTGTAGCCATTATAGCTACTAGCGCTCTTTTTATCAACTCTTGTCAGAGTGATAACGAAGCTTATAATCAGGAAGGCGAACAAAAGCAAATTGAGGCATCGAGTTATTCAAAAAATGCTGAAACCAATTTTCTTTCTAAAGTAGAAAGTATGAATCAACAAATTGTAACAGATTATAATAATGGTTTGCCAATCCAAAATAATTCATATTTACAGAATTTATTTACTACTTATGATATACATGAAGGAGTATTTCTAGATGTTGATGAAATTAATTTCTTAATAGATCAAAAACAAATAATTGATGAAATCGGTTTTCAAAATTATTTATCCCAACAAAATTATTCAGTTTTTTTCCAAAATAAAATAAATGATTTTTTAAATTTTAAAGATATCTCTAATATTGAAGCAAGTATCGAATTTCAAGAATTGACTGAAGATGAAAAAGTTAGACTTTCAACTTTAATATTAATACAAAAAGATCTTTTTGAATATTCTGCACATAATAATATTGGTGCCAAAGGCATACCACCTGATTATCTTGCAGAGATGGCTGCCTCAGCAATTGGATTAGCTGTTATATGTCCGAACCCAGGTGGGATTAATGTAGGGGCAATTTTCGGCAGAGCACTTTACCTTTCAATGGTCAAGAGCTTGCAGACAATGTATATGTGGGCTGCTTTCCTTGGGTATTACCCAAATTAAAAATACTAAAAAGAGGTTTTAAAAAGACCTCTTTTTTTATTATAAAATGTTAAATTGATTTCTGTTTCTTAGTTTTATTGTACTTTAGTCGTTTAAAATAAATTTTTGCCATGAAAAAAATATTAATCGCATTTATTACTCTTTTTACAATACAGTTTGGTTTTGCTCAAGCATCTGCTGAAGCTAAAACGTATGTAAAAAATATGGGAATTAAAGAACAGTTAGAAGATACAAAAAAGGAAATTCTTCCGGGAATTTTAGAAAAAAACGTTCCAGATTTCAATAAAGAATTCGATGGAGTTGTTGCCGATTTCATTTTAGGTTTAGAAAATCTTACAAATGAAACGTTTACAACAGAGGATTTAAAGAAATTCAATAAAAGTATTGCTGAATCAGCAGAACCAGAATTAATGAATCCAAAAGATCCTGCAAATTTTGAAAACAAAATCAATTCTTTACAAGAAAATTTAGGTTTATCGTTGCAGGGAATTCTAATAAAATATGCAGATCCTGCCTTTTTACAGGAAATGGAACAAGAATAATTTTATTTGAAAAAAGAGAAGAAAATAGTAAGAGGCTTAAAGCCTCTTTTTTTATGCGTAAATTTGAAAAAAGTTTTATAATGAATTGTCCTTGTTGTTCCGGAAAATTGTACGAAGATTGCTGTAAACCTTATCACACTAAAGAAAAAAATACACCAACCGCCGAAGCATTGATGCGATCGCGTTTTGCTGCATTTGCAATTCCGAATGGCGCGTATTTATATAATACCACTTTACCAGCAAAACGAAAATTTCACAATCAAGCCGAATTACAAGAATGGGGTGAAATCAATCAATGGAAAAAGTTAGAAATTGTATCGAAACCTTCGTTAAATCAAGTAGAATTTAAAGCGTTTTATATCGATTCGGACGGAAATGAACAATTACATCACGAATTATCTGTTTTTCAAAAAATAGGCGATCGCTGGTTTTATGTTTCGGGCGAATTTCTTAACGACAATTAAAAGCGTTTTTAAAAAGTACTTTTGTTATGGGAAGAAGAAATGAAGTCAATCGATTAGCGCATAAAAAGAAAGTCGATCAAAAGAAGAAAAAAGAACAGGAAACCGCCTTATCTCGAAAAGAAAAATTAAAAGCAATTCAGCAACAATTTTTAAAACAAAACAATTCCGAAAATCAAGAATAAAATGAAAATACTGCATACCGCCGATTGGCACTTAGGAAAACGTTTAGATCATTTTTCTCGGTTTGAAGAACAGCTTGCTGTTATGGACGAAATTGTTTCAATTGCTAATGATCAAGAAGTTGATTTGGTCATTATTGCGGGCGATTTATTCGATAATTTTAATCCAAGTACCGAAGCGGTTGAGCTTTTTTACAAAACCTTAAAACGATTGACGAATAACGGAAAAAGACCGGTTATTGCGATTTCGGGAAATCACGATTCGCCAAATTTAATCGATGCCCCGGATCCTTTAGCACACGAATGTGGTATTATTTTAATTGGTTTTCCGTATGCAAAAGTGCAAACTTTTTCGTTAGAACATTTTAAAATTACAAAATCAGCAGAAGGTTTTATTGAATTAAAAATAAACGAAATCGATTTTCCAATTCGAATTTTACATACGCCTTACGCCAACGAAATTCGTTTAAAACAATATTTAGGCGAAAACAAAGAAGACGAATTAAATCGTGTTTTAGCCGATCATTGGCACAATTTAGCCGAAACGTATTGTGATATAAACGGAGTTAATCTTTTAACCACGCATTTGTATATGAACAAACGTGGGAGCGAAATTTTGGAAGAACCCGAAGGTGAAAAACCAATTAAAATAGGCAATGCCGACATGATTTATTCCGATGCTATTCCAACTCAAATTCAATATACCGCTTTAGGGCATTTACACGGTTTTAAAAATATTGGCACCGAAGAAAAACCGGTTATTTATTCGTCATCGCCTTTGTGTTACAGCTTTAGCGAAGCCGGACAAACCAAATATGTAAATATTGTAACGCTGTTTCCAGGTTCTAATGCAACTTTTGAACGCATTGTTTTAAAAAACGGAAAAGCTTTAGTTCGCAAGCAATTTGTAGGAGTCGATGAAGCTTTATTGTGGCTAAATGCAAATCAAGATATTTTAATTGAACTCACAATCGAAACCGAAACATTTTTAAAAGCCGAAGAACGAAAAGCGTTGTATCAAGCGCATCAAGGTATTATTCATTTAATTCCGAAAGTGCGTTTAGCAGATGAAACTTCTTCTCATTTACACGAAATTAATTTGAATCAAAATATAAGCGATTTGTTTGTAGATTATTTTAAATCGAAAAATGGAAATCAAGAACCAAACGACGATTTGAAAAAACTTTTTCAAGAGATTTTGAATAAATAAGGTATGTTTAATATAGCTAAAATATCTCAAAGAGATTCTTCGCTTCATTTCATTTTGCTCTGAATGACAAAGATGTTTAGTTGTCATTCCGACAAAGGAGGAATCTTTAAAAAAAACTATTTAATCTTAGAAACATCTCAGTTTAAAACTGTAAAACAAAAAGTACATGATACCGATAAAATTGACCATAGAAGGATTGTATTCTTATCAGCAACGCCAAATAATCGATTTTGAACATTTGACCGAAGCTGGACTTTTTGGGATTTTCGGAGCAGTTGGTTCCGGAAAATCATCTATTTTAGAAGCCATTTCATATGCTCTGTACGGCGAAACCGAACGTTTAAATGCGCGCGATAAACGCACTTATAATATGATGAATTTAAAATCGAATCGTTCGTATATCGAGTTTGATTTTAAAAACCACGAAGGCAATTTGTATCGGGCATCGCGTGAATTTAAAAGGAATTCTAAAAATTTCGAAGATATTCGTCCTCCGGTTGTGACTTTTTATCGTTGGAAAAATGAACAATGGATCCCGTTAGAACATTCTGAAGCTGAAAAAATTATCGGTTTAAGTTATACGAATTTTAAGCGCACGATTATTATTCCGCAAGGTCAATTTAAAGAGTTTTTAGAATTAGGCGAAGCTGATCGCACTAAAATGATGAAAGAAATTTTTGGACTTCAAAAGTACGATCTACAAGAAAATACCAGTCGATTAAATAAACAAAATCAAACCGAATTAGATCAATTAGAAGGACAATTAAAAGGTTTTACAACAGTTTCAAAGGAAGAAATTGACTTGATTGAAACGCAATTACAAAAAGCACAATGGTCTTACGAAACGTTATCAGCAACTTCCGAAAAAGGACAAGCAATTTTTGAACAGTTAAAAAGTACCAAGAAAGATGTTGAGAATTTAGCGCAAAAGAAAAACGAATTTCAAGAATTAGAAAAGGAAAAAATCGAAATCGATCTTAAAAAATCGAGAATCGATGAATACGAAAAAATCTACTTGGCTTTTCATTCTTTATTAAAAGAACAGAATAGACTTCAAACTGAAATTCAATCTAAAGAAAAAGAAATTACTTCTCAAAAAACAACTCAAAATGCAATCGATTCACAATTGTTAGAAGTTGAAAACGAATTGATTTCTTTAAAATCGGCATATGAAAATTTGTCTTTAAAACGTCAGGAAGAAAACGATTGGCTTTTGATTTCGCAAAATATCGAAAGTTTAGAGAAGAAAACAGCTTTAAAAGATCGCATGCAAAAAGGCGAAGATGCAGTTTTAAAAGTGCAAGAAAATGTAGTGCGTTTAGAAAACGAAATTGAAAAGAACGAAACGCTTTTACAACAACTTTCGCAACAAAAAACCGATACACAATTACTCATACAAATCGATCAATGGTTTGCTCAACAAAATCATTTAAAACAAGCGTTAAATTCACAAGAACAAAAGGTTGTTCAGCAAAAAGAGCAAATCGAAAAACTGTCTGAAACAGCAAAATTAATGCAGTTAAATTTGCAAACTTTTGACGAAGAATATCTTCAATTCAAAAACCAATTCGACGAAAAAAAACAGCAAATCGAAACACAAAAAAATCAATTATCGGTTCAACAACAAATGGCGCATTATGTGCACGAATTGCACGACGGAAAACCGTGTCCGTTATGCGGCGCATTAGAACATCCGGAAATTGTAGAACCGCAAGATGTTTCGAAAAGCTTAGAATTACTTCAGTCAGAATTTAAAAACAACGAGGAACTCTTTGTAAAATGGCAGGAAAAATGGCAACAAGTTGAGCGTTTAAAAGATCGCGAAAAGATTTTTACAAATCAATTTAAATTAGAAAGCGAACAATTAAACGTTTTGCAAGAAGAGTTTAATAAACATGAAACGCTTTTTGTCTGGAAAGCATTCGACCGAACAAATCAGGAAGATTTTCAACAGAAAAAACAAGCTTCGTTACAGCACGAAAAGCAGATTGAACAAACAACCGAAAAGATCGCAAAACTTAGAAAAGAGTGGAATAATGAACGAGTAAATTTCGAGAAATATCGTACTGCTTTAGACGAATTTAAAAAGCAAAAAATAGAATTCGAATCAAAAATTCAACAAAACAAATCGTTACTTAAGGTTTTATCTTGGGAAGAAAAAACTTCTTTAACTATTTTCGAAGCACAAAATCAATTAGAAGAATTAAAAGCTTTAAATCATTTAGTTGAAACAAAATATCAACAATTTACGGAACAAAAAAATCAATTTAGTTCACAAAAAACAGCTTTATTAGCTACGATAAATGTATTGCAGCAACAAATTGTTCCATTACAAAAAGAATTAGAAACACAGGAATCATTGTTAAATTCGGCATTATTAAAACATGAGATTGAACAAATTAACGATGTTTTAATGGTGTTAGAACAACAAATAGATGTTACAAAAGAACGCAAAACTATTGAAGAATTTTCGATTCGATATCAAACTTTAAACTCCCAAATTCAGGAATTAGAAACAAAATTAGCTTCGTTAGAATGGAGTTTTGAAAAATTTGAAAAGCAACAACAATTGGTTTCAGAAATTGCCACACAATTAAAACAAGCAACTGAACTTCGGGCAACTTTAAACGCAGAAAAGCAACGCTTAGCCAAAGCTTTTGATGAAAAACACGCTTTATTAGAAAAACAATCGTCTTTACAAAACCGTGCCGAAAACCTTAAAATTCTAATGAGTTTATTTAAAGCTGCCGGATTTGTGCAATACGTTTCATCGATTTATTTGCGTCAATTATGCGATCATGCTAACGAACGTTTTCATCGAATGACACGAAATCAATTGAGTTTACAATTAAACGATAAAGGCGATTTTGAAATCATCGATTACTTAAACGAAGGCAAAAGTAGAAGTGTAAAAACACTTTCGGGCGGGCAAGCTTTTCAGGCTTCTTTGAGTTTGGCGTTGGCGTTGGCAGAAAGCGTTCAGACAAATGCTAAAGCCGATAAAAACTTTTTCTTTATCGACGAAGGTTTTGGAACGCAAGATGCCGAATCGGTTAATATTGTTTTTGAAACGCTTACGAGCTTGCAAAAAGAAAACAGAATTGTAGGAATTATTTCGCACGTAGAAGAACTAAAAGAGCGTATTCCAATATCGTTATCCATCGTAAAAGACGAAGAAAAAGGAAGTTTGATCGAAGTGAATTTGTAACCGAATTCCTTAGTACAAACATAACTTTTTAAAAACGCTGAATTTACATCGGAATCATACTTTTAGGCAAACATTTACGTATGAAAAGAATCGTTGAAGTTGCCGTAATTTCCGACACACATTTAGGGACTTACGGTTGTAAAGCCAAAGAGTTACTGAATTATTTAAAGTCGATTGATCCGAAAGTGTTGATTTTAAATGGAGATTTTATCGACATATGGCAATTCAAAAAAAGTTATTTTCCCGAAAGTCATTTAGAGGTTATCAAATACATTTTAAATTTGTCGCTTTCTAATCGTCAGGTGATTTATTTGACTGGAAATCACGATGAATTCCTTCGAAAATTCTCTCCGATGACATTTGGGAAAATTCAATTAGCCGACAAATATGTCTTTGAATTGGACGGAAAGAAAACTTGGGTGTTTCATGGCGATGTGTTTGATTCTTCTGTTCAGCATTCAAAATGGATCGCCAAATTGGGTGGAATCGGATACGATTATTTGATTCGATTAAACAATGTAACGAATTGGTTTTTAATGAAATTAGGACGAGAAAAATACTCTTTTTCTAAAAAAATCAAGAACAATATTAAAAAAGCAGTTAAATTTATTGGAGATTTTGAACAAACTGCTTCGGAATTAGCAATCGAAAACAATTTTGATTATGTAATTTGCGGACACATTCATCAACCTCAAAAAAGAGTTATCAGTAATCAAAAAGGAAGTTGTTTATATTTAAATTCGGGCGATTGGATCGAAAATTTAACCGCTTTGGAATATTCGAATGGTTCGTGGGAAATTTACCATTACGAAAACGATTTATTAGTTGAATTAATTGCTTCGTTAGATCAAAAAGCAACACCAATTCCGGAATCGTACAAAGAAATTGAAACGCTTTTTAAATGAAGATCCTGTACGCATTACAAGCAACCGGAAACGGACACATTGCAAGAGCAAATGTTTTAATTCCCAAATTGCGAAAAGAAGCCGAAGTTGATGTTTTTATTTCGGGACAAAACGCACAATTGTCTTTAAACTTTAAGGCGAAACACAATAAAGGCATTTCGCTTTTCTATTCGAAAAAGGGCGGATTAGATTACAAAAAAATAATCCAACAAAATTCCATTCATCAATTTTTAAAATCGGTAAAAGAATTTCCTGTTCAATCGTACGATTTAATTATTAACGATTTTGAACCAGTTACGGCTTATGCGGCTAAAAAACATCAACAAAAAATTGTCGGAGTTAGTCATCAAGCAGCGGTTTTACATAAATTGGCTCCTAAACCTGAAGAAAAGTTTCATTTCAGCAAATTGATTTTTCAAAAATATGCTCCGATTAAAAACTCTTTCGGATTGCATTTTACCAAATACGATCCAACTATTTTTCATCCTATTTTAAGAGATTCCATCACTTCGCTTCAACCTCAGCAACACGATTATTTTCTGGTTTATTTACCGAGTTTTTACAATGAAAACATCTACAAAGAATTATCGAAAATAAAAGAAGTCGAATGGATCATTTTTTCGCCTTCCAGCAAAGTGTCCAAAAGACAACAAAACTGCACCTTTATGCCAATTGATGAACAATTATTCGTTTCGTATTTAACAAATGCAAAAGGCGTTTTGTGCGGTGCCGGATTTGAATTTCCTGCCGAAGTATTGCAATTGAAAAAGATGTTGTACGTGATTCCTATAAAAGGTCAGTTTGAACAATATTGCAATTTTTTGGCTTTGAAAGAATTAGGCGTTACGGGATCTAAAGATTTAAATGCAGCGAAAATCAGGAAATGGATTGAATCGCAATTCGTTTTAGACATTTCGTTTAAAGACGAATCGCAAGAGTTAATTGAACGAGTACTCAGTTTTTAATTTGAATATAGTTAATTAAAAAAACCGCTTACAAAATGTTAAGCGGTTTTTGTTTTATTCGTGTGTTTCGTTTCCATCAATTCCGTGAGCGTGTCCGTGCGATAATTCTTCTTCTGTTGCAGGACGTGTAGTTAAAATTTCAACATCGAAATTCAATGTTTTTCCAGCCATTGGATGATTTAAATCGGCAACAACTGCGTTATCGTTTACTTCAACAACAACTGCGCGGAATTGATTTCCTTGATCGTCAGTTAAAGGTAACATCGCTCCAACCGGCGGTAAACCAGATTCGCTAAACATATCTAAAGGTAATTGCGCAATCGCATTTGGATCTATTTCTCCGTAACCTTCTTCAGGTGTAATTACAAACGATTTTTTATCTCCGATTGCCATTCCATTGATTTCATCTTCAAACTTAGGAATCATCATTCCTACGCCGTATAAAAATGTTAATGGTTGTTCTGCATTTGATTGCTCTACAAATACTTTTTCACCATTTTCGTCAATGGTATGTAACGTGTAGTTTAACGCAACTACGTGATTGTTTTCTATTGTCATGTGTTTGTTTTTAAGGATTATTTAATCCGAATGTTGCACAAAGATACGTGTTTGAATTTAGTTGAAGTATTAAAAATAAGTGAAGTTTTTTTGATTGATTGAATATGTTTGAAAAAAGAAAGTCGCCAAAATTCTGGCGACTTTCAAATTTGATTTTATATATTCTTTACCGAGATTATTTTTACCGGACAAGCTTTTGCGGCTTTATCACATGGCTCAAAAGCATCAAAAATCGGAGTTTTGATTGTAAAGAATCCTTTTTTTTCGGTTGATTTCAATAAAACCGATTTTCCGTCTTTTTTCGACATTCGAAAATATTCAGGCGCAAATTCGGCACAATAATTACAACCAATACATTTGTCTCTTTGTAGTGTAATAATGACCATTATTCTTTCACTATTTTATATAATTTATCGGAAGGACGAACTCTGAAATCGGTTTTAAATGTAATCACATCCGATTTTTTAGCTGTTTTAGTATCCTCTTTTGCTTCAACCTGCATTCCCTTTATAACCATTTCTTGAGATCCTGTTGTAGGACCTTGAATCAAAATCGTATCTCCGTCGGTTACATCATACGCTTCGACCAAAAATTCGGCAATGCTTGGTTTTACATAATAATGACGACCTTTTCCAATATACAATTTCTTTTGCGTTGCGTTAGAACCAGGATTATCCGACCATTCACCTAATTTCTGTCCTAAATAATAACCCGACCAAAAACCTCTGTTGTAAACCGTTTCTAATTGTTTCATCCAAACCGCAACTTTGTCTTTAGAATAATTTTCTTCTGCAATCGAATCAACCGCTTCTCTATAACATTTTGTTACAGTTGCCACGTATTCTGGTGCGCGACCTCTTCCTTCAATCTTTAAAACTTTTACTCCGGTTTCGATTACTTGATCTAAAAAATCAATCGTACATAAATCTTTTGGAGACATCATGTATTCATTATCTAATTCGATTTCAAAACCAGATTCCTGATCGATAACCGTATATTTTTTACGACAATTTTGTTTACAAGCACCTCTGTTTGCCGAAGAATTATGCGAATGAAGACTTAAATAACATTTTCCCGAAACTGCCATACAAAGAGCTCCGTGTCCAAATATTTCAATTTCGACCAAATTTCCCGAAGGTCCTTTAATTTGTTCTTTTTCGATTTGCTGACAGATTTTCTTTACTTGCGACAAACTCAATTCACGACTCAAAACCATAGTATCTGCAAATAATGCGTAAAACTTTACGGTTTCGATATTCGTAATATTAATTTGAGTAGAAATATGAATTTCCATTCCAATTTGACGCGCATACGAAATGACTGCTTGATCCATAGCAATTACCGCAGTTAAACCAGCTTCCTTTGCTTTATCTAACAAAGTTTTTATAATCGATAAATCATGATCGTAAATAATGGTGTTAAGCGTAAGATATGTTCTGACGTTTTTTTCGTTACATCTGCGGGCAATTTCGGGCAAATCATCGATCGTAAAATTAATGGTTGCTCTTGCGCGCATATTAAGCTGCTCTACTCCAAAATAAACAGAATCTGCTCCATTATCCAATGCAGCCTGAAGCGAAGAAAAGTCTCCCGCAGGACACATTAACTCAATTTTTCCGCTTTGTGTCATAGTTTTCATAATTTTTTTGCAAAGATACGGAATATTACCTTTTTTTATTTTAGATTGAGTATGGATTGGGCTTATTTAAGCTCAATTGTAGATAACAAAAAAACCGTTCAACTTTTGCTGAACGGTTTTTCATATCTAGAATTTAATTTCCAAAAGATTACAATGGAATGTTTCCATGTTTGCGATTTGGTGTTGCAACTTCTTTGTTTTCTAACATTTTAAACGCTTTGATTAATTTACGACGAGTATCTTGCGGGAAGATTACTTCATCAATAAATCCACGTTGCGCAGCACGGTATGGATTGGCAAATTTTTCGGCATATTCTGCTTCTTTCTCTGCCAATTTAGCCGCAGGATCTTCTGCCTCTGCAATTTCACGTTTAAAGATAATTTCTGATGCTCCTTTTGCTCCCATAACTGCAATTTCTGCACCTGGCCAAGCAAAGTTCATATCGGCACCAATGTGTTTCGAATTCATCACATCATAAGCTCCACCATACGCTTTACGCGTAATTACCGTTACTTTTGGAACAGTAGCTTCGGATAAAGCGTATAATAATTTGGCTCCGTGAATAATAATTCCATTCCATTCTTGATCTGTTCCTGGTAAGAATCCCGGAACGTCTACTAATACTAATAACGGAATATTAAACGCATCACAGAAACGTACAAAACGAGCTGATTTTATTGAAGAGTTTACATCTAAACATCCTGCCAAAAACATTGGATTGTTTGCTACAATTCCAACTGATTTTCCTCCAATACGAGCAAAGCCAACAATAATATTTTCGGCATAATTTTTATGAATCTCGAAGAACGAATCCTCATCAATCACATTGTTAATTACATCGTGCATATCATAAGGTTTGTTCGCGTTATCAGGAACAATCGTATTTAATTGCTCGCGTAATTCATCCCCCAATTCAAAAGGTAAATCTTCAACAACCTCTTGATTATTCTGAGGAATATAGCTTAATAAACGCTTTACATCTTCTAAACACTCTACATCGTTAGCCGAAGTTGTGTGTGCAACTCCCGATTTTGTAGAATGCGTTGAAGCTCCACCTAATTCTTCAGCCGAAACTGTTTCATTTGTAACCGTTTTAACAACGTTTGGACCCGTTACGAACATATACGAAGATCCTTCAACCATCATCGTAAAATCGGTCATCGCTGGAGAATAAACAGCCCCGCCAGCACAAGGTCCCATAATTGCAGAGATTTGCGGAATAACACCAGACGCTTGTACGTTACGGAAGAAAATATCTGCATAGCCACCCAACGAACGAACACCTTCTTGAATACGCGCTCCACCTGAATCATTTAATCCAATCATTGGTGCACCCACTTTCAATGCCATATCCATTACTTTACAGATTTTTTCTGCATGCGTTTCAGATAATGCTCCGCCAAAAACCGTAAAATCTTGAGCAAAAGCATATACCAATCGCCCGTTTACAGTTCCGTAACCTGTAATAACTCCATCGCCTAAATAATGTTCTTTATCTAAACCGAAATCTTTGGTACGGTGCGTTACAAAAGCGCCAATTTCTTCGAAAGAACCTTCGTCAAAGAAATACTCGATGCGTTCGCGAGCAGTTAATTTCTTTTTCGCGTGTTGAGCTTCAATACGCTTTTCACCTCCACCTAATTGCGCTTCGGCTAATTTTTTATTTAAAATATCGAATTTAATATTTGATTCCATTTTCTGTTTTTTTTAACTATTCAAACAATGTCATTCAGAACGAAGTGATGAATCTTAGAGATTTCTCCTTACGTCGAAATGACAGTTGAATATTTATAATTTTGTTGGTACACGTAAAACCTTTTGATCTACTAAATAGTGTTGTAAAGCAACTAATGCAGCAACTTCGGCTTCTTTCGCTTGATTTTCTTTGATGATATCTGCGCTATAGAATTTCTTAACGAAGTTGGTATCAAAATTTCCAGAAACAAAAGCTTCGTGTTCAAAAACAAACGTTCCAAAAGGTAGTGTTGTGCTAACACCTTCTATTTTATAATCTTGAATTGCTTTTAACATCAACTGAATCGCCTCGTTACGATCTTTACCATACGTAATCAATTTCGATAACATGGGATCGTAATAAATCGGCACATCCATTCCTTGTTCAAAACCATTATCTACACGAACACCTTCGCCTTCCGGTAAAATATAAGTTTCTAAATTACCAACCGATGGCAAGAAATCGTTTAATGGATCTTCGGCATACACACGCAATTCTAAAGCGTGTCCTTTAATGTGTAAATCTTCTTGTTTGATTGGAAGAACTTCGCCGCGAGCTACACGAATTTGTAATTCGACCAAATCCATTCCAGTGATTAACTCTGTAACAGGATGTTCAACCTGCAAACGCGTATTCATTTCTAAGAAATAGAAGTTTTTGTTTTCGTCTAATAAAAACTCAACCGTTCCGGCTCCAACATAATCACACGATTTTGCCACTTTTACAGCAGCTTCGCCCATTGCTTTACGGATTTCTGGAGTTAAAACAGCCGAAGGGGCTTCTTCTACCACTTTTTGATGACGACGTTGAACCGAACATTCACGCTCGAACAAAT
Source organism: Flavobacteriaceae bacterium UBA3339 (assembly GCA_002360925.1). Taxonomy (GTDB): domain Bacteria; phylum Bacteroidota; class Bacteroidia; order Flavobacteriales; family Flavobacteriaceae; genus Flavobacterium. The sequence goes on from DERN01000002.1 coordinate 62,996, forward strand.
ACACTACATTTCCGTGCGTATCTGCCATAACCTGAATTTCGATATGGCGAGGAGAACCTACATATTTTTCGATAAAAACCGATCCGTCTCCAAAAGCCGAAGTCGCTTCAGAAATAGCGCGTTGCATTTGAGATTCGAAATCTTCTTCTTTCTCAACCACACGCATTCCTTTTCCTCCACCTCCAGCAGATGCTTTAATCAAAATTGGGAAACCAACTTCTTTCGCTACTTGTTTTGCTTCGTCAATATCTGTAATCGCATGATCTAAACCAGGAACCATGGGGATATCGTAAGCTTTTACGGTATCTTTTGCGGCTAATTTATCTCCCATCACTTCAATTGCGTGCGATTTTGGTCCGATAAATGTAATTCCGTTTTTCTCTGCTAATTCAGCAAATTTTGAATTTTCGGATAAAAATCCATAACCAGGATGAATTCCATCAACGCCTAATTCTTTACAAACTTCGATGATTTTATCACCCAATAAATACGATTGATTCGACGGCGCTTCACCAATACAAACGGCTTCATCGGCAAATTTTACGTGAGGCGATTGGCGATCGGCAACCGAATAAACAGCAACGGTTTTAATTCCCATTTTCTTTGCTGTTTTCATAACGCGTAGTGCAATTTCACCACGGTTAGCAACTAATATTTTTTTCATTATGATTATTCGAATTCAATTAATAATTGACCTTTATCTACTGCTTGTCCTTTTTCAACAGCGATAGATTTAATAACTCCGGCACGAGGCGAATCGAAACTATTTTCCATCTTCATAGCTTCTAAAATCAACAAGTTGTCTCCTTCTTGAACTTCTTGACCTACTGCTACGTTAATTTCTAAAATCAATCCCGGCATTGGGGCTTTAATAGCATTTACTAATTTGGTTTTTCCTACTTCAAATCCCATTTCCTTGATCAATTGATCTAAATGATTTGCAATAGAAACCACATATTCGTTGTTATTCACAACCACTGTATATGTTTTGTTGATGAAATCGGTGTTCACAACTTCTGCACGATACGAAGTATTGTTGTGTAACACATGAAAGTTTTTTTGATCTAAGCTTACCGCATCAACAGCAAGCATTTGCTCTTCTGTAAACTCGAAATTATGTTCTTTATTTACAGAAACTTTAAGTGTGTTGTTCATTTTAAAAAAATTGTTTCAAAGCTGTAAAGTTATTTAAAAAAAAGTAATTTCTTAAGGTTGATTTAGATTTAATCTGTTTATTGGAAGCTTATTACGATATTTGATAAAAAAAACAGAATGAGCAAATATTCGGTGGTTTTTATGCCAGATGCGCAAACGATTGCGTTAATTAAGCAGATGAAGTTGAATTTAGCCGAAAAGATTGGTTGGTACAATAGTAAAAATGCTTTGGCGCACTTTACGATTTTTGAATTTTTAGCGGAAGAAATCAACGAAACCGACTTTTGTTTGCAATTAGAACGAATTGCTTCTGAAATAAAACCATTTAATATTCAATGTGCTGATTTCGACTCGTATGAAAATGGTGCCTTTTACATAAAGCCAGACGAAAAATCGACAGAACAAATGAGTCTTTTAATGAAACAGATTTTAAATGAATCGAATCGCATAAAAAAATCGATTACAAATACAACACCGCATCTTTCGATTGCACGAAGATTGACTTCCGAAAAATTAGAAATTGCTCAACAATTGTTTACGAAAATCGATTTGAATTTCAACGTAACACATTTAACGCTTCGTAAATTCGACGAGAAAGCTAAACAATTTGCTATTTATAAGGAATTTACTCTTTTAGGAAATCCAAAACCAATTCAAGGAAGTTTGTTTAACAAATAAGTTTACCTTAGCCAAAACTCAACTTATGAAACAAATCTTATTCGATTTCTGGAACTTTATCAAAAAACCAAAAGATTTTCAATATTCTGGAAACGATAAATCTTATAAATGGAAAGTGTTTTTCTCACTATTTATTTTCAACATACTTTTCTCAATTCTATTTTCTGGTTTAGTTTTAATAATCAACGAATTACACCCATTAGAGCACAAATTTTCTGATTTAGATCTTAATCCAATCATTTTATTTTTGACAACGGTTCTTACAGTACCTTTTTTAGAGGAAGTTGTTTTTAGATTAGGCTTAAGACGAAAAGGGATTTTAAAGAATTTATTTTCTGAAGAAAAATGGAATCGTTATTTTTCCAAATTCGCCTATTTATCTGTTATAACATTTGCTTTAGTACATGGAAGCAACTTTAAATTCGATAGTTATCTCTTTATTTTAGCAATTCCTTTTTTAACCATCTCGCAGTTTGTATCAGGTTTTATCAATACTTATTTACGTGTTCGCTTTAATTTTTGGATGGGTTATCTGTTTCATGCTTTTTGGAACTTTTTTGCTCTTTTAATGGTTAGTTTCCCTAACACGATTTCTCCTAAAGTCCTAAATATTACTAAAGAAAAATATCAATTAGAAGTAAAAGAAAAAGCTCTTTTGAACAACTTATCGGCTCATACAATTTTATATTCTATGAATAACGACACAATTTATCAATTAGAGACAAAAGGATTAAAAACAAAAACAATTTTAAAAACACTGGATTCTACTGAAATGAAATATCAACCTATTTCGGAATATATCGATATTCATTTTACCTCTAAGAAAGGAATTTCGAAAGACTCTTTATTGATTCTTTTAGGAGAACACGAATACCTAAAAAGAAGAAAATAAATACAAAAAAACAGCGACAGAGTTTAAACCTTGTCGCTGTTAAATATTACTTTCTATTCTTTAAATAATGATTCAATAAAAACGAAGTAGAACAATCGTGTTGTTTAATCGCATTGTTTTTTAATTCGGCTTTAATATTGTTTGCCAATACTTTTCCGTATTCCACTCCAAACTGATCAAAGCTGTAAATATTCCAGATATAACCTTGAACAAACGTTTTATGTTCGTACATAGCCAATAAACTTCCCAACGTTTTAGGCGTTAATTTATTGATTAAAATCGTATTCGAAGGTCGATTCCCTTTAAATTCTTTATATTTTGCGTTTTTATCATTGTGTTCGTCTGTGTGGTAACTTCCTTCTTTTCCGTTCATTAAAGCTTCGGTTTGCGCAAAGAAGTTTGCCATTAATAAATCGTGCAAATCACTTGGATAAAACGGATTTACAAAACCGATAAAATCAGTCGGAATTATTTTGGTTCCTTGATGAAATAATTGAAAGAAAGCGTGCTGAGAATTCGTTCCAACTTCGCCCCAAATAATTGTTCCTGTTTCATAATTCACAGGATTTCCAAAACGATCTACATTTTTCCCGTTACTTTCCATGATTACTTGTTGTAAATAAGCAGGAAGCATTTTTAACTTATCGACATATGGAACAACCGCTTCGGTTTCGAAACAAAAAAAGTTGTTGTACCAAATCGACAATAATGCCAAAATAACCGGAATATTTTGTTTAAAAGGTGTATTTATAAAATGTTGATCCATTTCGTATGCGCCTTGAAGCAACTCTTCGAACTGATTAAAACCAACAGACAAAGCCGTTGACAAACCAACTGTACTCCACAAAGAATAACGTCCGCCAACATAATCCCACATCGGGAAAATACTTTCAGAAGCAATCCCGTAACCAACTGCTTCTTCGATATTCGAAGAAACCGCCACCAAATGATTTTGAGTTTTTAATCCGTTTGATAAAATCCATTCTTTAAAAATATTGGCATTTCGAATGGTTTCTAAAGTGGTAAACGATTTCGAAACAACCACAATTAAAGTTGTTTCGGGATTTAATTGTTTTTTAAGACATTCAATACTGTCATTATCAATATTAGAAATATAATGAAGATTTAAATGCTTTTTATAATCAGCAAGAGCTTCTGTAACCAGCTTTGGTCCCAAATCCGAACCTCCGATTCCGATATTGATTACATCTGTAAAAGCTTTCCCTGTTGTTCCTTTAAAAGTTCCTGAAAGAACATTGCTTACAAATTCTTTCATTTGATTAAGCGCAGATCGAACTTCTTCTGACTGAACTTCTTTACACTTGCGTAAATCGGTATGTAATACTTTTCTGCCTTCCGTTTCGTTGATTTCTTTTCCTTCTACTAAAGCATCGATTCCATCTTTCAGCTTCATTTCTTCAGCTAAATCTACCAAAAGATTAAGTGTTGTATCTGTAATTCTGTTTTTAGAAAAGTCTAATAAAAAGTCATTCCAACGAATATGAAAATCTTCAACTCGTTTCGGATTTTCCTCAAAAAGCTGTTGCATTTTTGTAAACTGTATGTCGTAAAAATGCTGACGTAAGTTTTGCCAAGCTTCAGTTTCTGTTGGATTTTGTTTAGCTAATGCCATTTTTAGTTCCCGAATTTTTCTTCTAGTTTTTCGTCAATCGATTGTTTAATTGGTTTTATCTGCGCCATGTATTTAGGCAAATCGCCTCTGTCCATTATAGCAGAAGTAGGCAGTTTTTGTTTTAGAGGATCTACCTGAACTCCATTTTTCCAGAAACGATAACACACATGCGGACCGGTTGCTAAACCAGTACTTCCTACTTTCCCGATTATTTGTCCTTGTTGAACCGATTGTCCTCGGCGCACTAAAATTTTAGACATGTGTAAATATTGCGTGGTGTACGTTCCGTCGTGTTTAATTTTTACATAATTACCATTGCCCGAAGTATAACCTGTTTCAATCACTTTGCCTGAAGCCGTTGTCATAATTGGCGTTCCTTGCGGAGCTGCGTAATCGGTTCCGTTATGAGCTTTAAAACGTTTTTGAACCGGATGAAATCTATTTTTAGAAAATTTAGATGTAATTGTGAAATACTTTAATGGAGATTTCAAAAACATAGTTTTCATTTGCTTTCCACTTTCATCGAAAAACTGCGGATCTTTTTCGCTTTCTCTCGTGTACGGAAATCCATAAACGTCTTTTCCGTTGTAATCAAAATAAGCTCCTAAAATCTCTTCGGTTCCCACATAAATTGAATCGTTTATGTATTTTTCACGAACCGAAACTGCGAATTTATCGCCTCTTTTAAATTTAAAGAAATCGACATTCCAAGCGAATTTTTTCGATAAAGCTGTTGCTAATCCAGGATCTAAACCTTCTCTTTGAATTGAAGCCGATAACGATCCGTCTATTTCGCCAGCAATCGTTTTTACTTTGTACGAAATTGGATAGTCTACTGTATAAGCATGAATCGAATCACGGAAATCAATTACTTGAAATCCCATTGCATCGGGTTCATAAATCAAATATTCTAATCTCGGAATTGCATCTTTAGATTTTAAAATCGTAAATGCTTTTCCTGCTTTTATTTTTCTAATATCAAACGAACCTTTGATTTTACTAACAATATCATGAATTTCGGTTGCATCATAATTATGTCGAGCTAAAATCAAACTTAAATTATCTCCACGCTCAATCGTGTCGCGTTCAACGTGATAATCGTTTAACGAGAAACCATAAGCAAATTCAGGTTTTTCCTCTGCTTCTTTTTTGTGTACAACTTCTGCAAATTCAGGATCTTCTTCTGTTTTTTTATTGCAAGAAATCAGAATTCCAAAAAAAGTAAGAGATAATATAAGCCAATTCCATTTCATTATAAAGCGTCTTTTCCCCAATTCGCTAGTTCTTCTTCACTCCACAATTCTGGAAAGAAAATTCTTCTTTGATATTGTGGCAGCATATATTTTTTCCAATCGCTTCCTCCGGTTGCTTCCTGAGGTCCTGATTCACTTTCGATGTATTTTTTTGCCGCTTTAAAATGTCCCATTACCCAGGTAATATTTACTGTTTTATCGTAATGACGCATTGCATTGATCAAATCTTCATTTTGTTGATCTTCTAAAGGCAATTCTTTATATTTTCTCCAAAGATTTATGGTGTTATATTCTTCCATAAAGTCTAAGAATTCTTTTTTGTATTTTCTTTCGAACTCGTTAATTAAATACGATTTTTTTCCAGTTTTGTAATCTTTCCCCGCTGCTTGCCAATACAAATGCTCTAAAGCGTGTTCATAAGGCGTATCACGATCGATATTTTCTCTGTAACGCGCATCGATCAAGTTGATTAAATCAGTCGAAGCGAACTCAACCAAACGATATTGCGCACTTTGGAAACCACTTGCTGGAGTTAAAGTATGACGGAATTTAAGATATTGTTCTGCTTCCATTCCATCTCTCATAATGTCGAAAGAAGTAGTTAACATATCGAAATATCTCGAAATACGTCCTAATCTTTCTGTAAAAAAAGGAGTAGTTAAGTTCTGCGCATAAGCTACTTGCTGAATTTCCCACAGAATCATTTTAAACAACAATTCATTTACCTGATGATACATGATAAAAACCATTTCGTCTGGTAAAGTTGTTCTTTGAATTTGAAGATTCAACAGCGCGTCTGTTTGAATATAATCCCAATAGGTAATTGGTTTTTGCCAAAGTAAACCATCAAGATGTGTGTCTAATTTTTGATCGATCTTAGTAAATTTTTCTTCTAAAGCTTCTATTCTTTTCTGACGTTCTGCTGAAATTTCCATTATTTTGTTACTTCTAATTTGTGTTGTAAATTTTTATATTGAATAAGTTCTGCTTTCAAAGATCCGACCAATAAACTCGCCTGAATTTTTAGCGGAATTCGGTTTTTATCGTTTGAAACCCACATGGTTAAACTCTCCTGTTCTTTAAAAACACGACCCGATTGTACATAAGGTCTAAACTTCATGGTATTTATAGTTCCAAATTTAGTCTTAATTTTCTCATAACCCATAAATTTTAATTTAAATTTAAAGATCTCGTCGTCAAAAAACATGTCGATTTGGATTGTTTCGCCCACTTTCATATTATCCAATTTTTCATGATTTCTTAGATAATAAAAGGACGAAATAACATCCTGAATTTTAGAATGTACATTGAACGTTTGTTCGGTTTTATTTTTATGATCTTTTAAAAGAACCGTATTGTTCGAATAATTGATGAATCCTTCCTGATTTCGATTATAACCACCTTCGTTGATTTTGCGGATAAAACGATAAGGCTGCCCTGTTGACTTATCGAAATAGCTTTGGTAATCATCGTGAACTTTAAAAAACATTTTCGAAACTCCGGTAGTAGTTCCTAATCCTTTTGCATGGAAAACCGTTTTGCCGTTATGTGTTGCATCTTTTAATTCTAATGTAGCAATACCGGCATTAATAAAACCATACGACACCTGAAACTTAAAATATTCGCCCGACTTAAATGCAGATTGCGCCTGATTTAAAATCGGTATTAACAGTATTAAAAAAGTTGCTAAAATCTTTTTCATATATTTTTCTTTTTTCATGGAAAGATACAAAACAATATTCATTCCAAAGTTATTAGAAACAAAAAAACCCAGCCGTTGCCGACTGAGTTTTTATGCTATTAACCAACCAAAAAACTATAAATTATGAAAAATTTATTACACTCAAACAAGGTAAAAGTACCTCATTTTTGCGAGTGCAAATGTACAACGTTTTTTAACTTACCGAAATACATTATTAAACTTTAACAACTTATTAACCTTTGTGATTGATAACTGTTTAAAAATTATAACGTTCCGCGTTTTTCTTGCTCTCTTTCGATAGATTCGAAAAGCGCTTTGAAGTTTCCTGCTCCAAATCCACGTGCTCCCATTCTTTGGATTACTTCGAAGAACAAAGTCGGACGGTCTTCTACCGGTTTTGTAAAGATTTGTAACAAGTATCCTTCTTCATCAGCATCGATCATGATACCCAATTTTTGTAACTCGTTGATATCTTCTTTAAAACGGTGCATGTGATCTTTTAAACGATCAGGAATTGCATCATAATAAGCTTGTGGCGGAGTTGATAAGAACTCTACACCGCGACTTTTCATATCTGCTACTGTTTTAATGATATCATCTGTAGCTACTGCGATATGCTGAACTCCTTCTCCTTCGTAGAAATCTAAATACTCTTCGATTTGAGAACGTTTTTTTCCTTCAGCTGGCTCATTGATCGGGAACTTGATACGTCCGTTTCCGTTTGCCATTACTTTAGACATTAACGCTGAATATTCAGTTGTAATTTGTTTGTCGTCGAACGATAAGAAGTTTACGAAACCTAAGATATCTTCGAACCATTTAACCCAAACGTTCATTTGATTCCAACCTACGTTTCCTACCATGTGGTCGATGAATTTTAAACCAACAGATTCTGGTTGGTAATCACTTTCCCATTTAACATAACCTGGCATAAAAAGCCCGTTGTAGTTTTTACGCTCTGTAAACAAGAAAACAGTTTCTCCGTAAGCGTAAATTCCAGCTTGAACAATTTCTCCGTTTTCGTCTGAAGTTACAGTTGGTTCCATGTACGATTTTGCACCACGTTTTGTAGTTTCTTCGTAAGCCGAACGAGCATCTTCTACCCATAAAGCAACCACTTTTACTCCGTCACCGTGTTTTTTCACGTGCTCTCCGATTGGAGATTCAGAGTTTAAAGCTGTTGTTAAAACCAAACGGATTTTATCTTGTTTGATTACATAAGAAGCTCTGTCGCGAACTCCTGTTTCAAGTCCTGAATAAGCTTCAGACTGAAAACCGAAAGCTGTTTTGTAATAATGAGCTGCTTGTTTAGCATTTCCTACGTAAAACTCTACATAATCAGTACCTAAAATAGGTAAGAAATCTTGAGCTCCATCAAATATTTTTTCTAATCCGTATTCTACAGATTTTAATTCTTCTGACATAATTTTTCGTTTTATTTTGTTTTTACTTTTACTCTTGATTCAAAGAATCTTGATAATTATACAATGTATCTTCTTCTACCTCATTGCTTTCCCATTCATTCTCTTGATCGTATTGATAAATAGTATCTTGTTCTTTTTCTTGCTTGATTTCTTGTTGAATTCCTTTTAAAAGTGCAAAAAGAAAAACTCCATTAATTAAGAAATACAGAATAAAAACAAGTGTAATAAGTCCGTTTAAAACAATTGCTATAATATTTAAAATTTTAGCTGTACTTACATTTGCTCTACTATTTGGAAGATAAGCTCCCGGATTTAAATCGTATTCGCGTAAACTTTTGTTTGCACTTATAAGTCCGATTATTCCAAGAACCAATCCTATAATCGACAAGCCACAACAACCTAAAATAATTGCCATGAAAAGCGAAATAATTGCCAAAATCAAGCTGTTTGGATCAGCAGATAATTTAGTTTGATACATCTTAAATTAATCTAACCATGATTGATAATATTGCTCATCTGCAATTTTCATGGCGTCTTCTGTAACCATTAAAGGTTTAAACGTATCGACCATTACAGCCAACTCTTGTGTATCTTTTTTTCCAATGCTTCGTTCCATTGCTCCTGGATGCGGTCCGTGTGGAATTCCTGCAGGATGCAATGAAATATGCCCAGCTTCGATATCATTTCTGCTCATAAAATCTCCATCTACATAATAAAGAACCTCATCAGAATCGATATTACTGTGATTGTACGGAGCCGGAATTGCATCCGGATGATAATCGTACAAGCGCGGTACAAACGAACAAATTACAAATGCATCTGTTTCAAACGTTTGGTGTACCGGAGGTGGTTGATGGATTCTTCCTGTAATGGGTTCAAAATCATGAATAGAAAATGCATACGGATAATTGTATCCATCGTAACCAATCACATCAAACGGATGGCTTGCATAAACCATATCAAAGATTTCGTCTTGTTTACGAACTTTAATTAAGAATTCTCCTTTTTCGTCATACGTTTCCAATTCTTCCGGTCTGCGGATATCGCGCTCGCAAAATGGCGAATGTTCTAACAACTGACCAAACCAGTTACGGTATCTTTTAGGTGTATAAATAGGACGGCGAGATTCTACGATAAACAAACGATTGTCTTCCGTATCAAAATCGATTTTATAGATAATTCCGCGAGGAATCAATAAATAATCCCCGTATTTAAAATCTAAATTCCCTAAAACAGTTCTTAATTTACCTGTACCTCTGTGAATAAAAATCAATTCATCGGCATCGGTATTTTTATAAAAATAGTCTTGAGTTTTATTTGTAGGCGCAGCTAACGTAATAGTACAATCGCTGTTTGTTAAAACCGCTTTTCTACTTTCTAAAAAATCTGCAACCTGCGGAATTTGAAATCCTCTTAAACGATAAGACTGAATATTATTTGCGCGTGCAATTTTAGGAGCAACACTGTAAGAACCTTTTATTTCCTTAACCTGCGTTGGTCTGTTTTCATGATACATATTGGTCGACATTCCGTCAAAACCTACCGTTCCGAACAATTGCTCGTAATAGTAGTCGCCGTTTGGTTTTTTGAAAACCGTATGTCTTTTATGTGGAATATTTCCTAATTTATGGTATAAAGGCATTACTTGTTTTTTTAAGTTTAACATTGAAATAAAAACAACACAGAGCGCTTCATTCCGGTTTACGTTTAATGAAGTACTTCAGTTGTTCTAATAATCCTTTCCAATGTTTCATAACTTCAAATATCCTAATTATTTTGAAAATATAAAACTATTTGACAAAATCGATTAAAAAATTAACATAACCTTCTTAAAACCAAAAACCTACAGCAAACGAAGTAAAATGTTTTTTGACTTGAGGAGAGTAACTTTGTTTAATTTCGACAGGTCCGATAATGGATTGAAATCCGTAACCTAAAGCATAACCGCTATAATTTGGCAATTTAATCCAATCGGTCGTTTCGAACATAGAATTTGCCATCTGTGCGAAATTGGCACTGAAGTTTAAATGATGACGTTTGTAGAATCGATAATCGAGTGTAAAAGTTGTTTTAAGATACGAATCGGAATTTAAACTCATTACATTGTATCCGTAAAAAGGTTTCAGGTTGCTTAAAGACTCAAAACCGTATCCACCATGAAAAAACTGATGATTCGCCGAAGGTTCGGAACCAAACGTAATACCAATATCCGCCATAACTTTAAACGACAATTTATTGAAGAACGTTTTAGCAAAACCTATTTCGGCATTTAAAATAGAAAAAGGTTCGAAATTATCATTATAATCAGACGACAAAGCAAAATGTTTCAAATCCGCAGCAAAACGAATTCCGCGCGTTGGAAAATATTTATTGTCGTACGTATCTAAAAGCACCGAGAAATAAGGAACTAAGTAATGACTTTTATCGATCCAAGATTTCGTCATCTCAGCATTTACATCGACTCTTTGAAATTTGTGTTCTAATCCCAAACCAACCAAAAAGCGATTTCGGTAATAGTTTTGAACATAGATTCTGTTCGAAAAATCGATAAACTCTGTATTATAAACTCCTTGCTTGTAATCGGCAGTCGGAACAATTCCGTGTGTTATAGATTGAATGTTATGTTTAAATTTTGAAACTCTTGACTGAATTCCAAAACTCCAACGCGTTCCGTTATCGATAAAGTAATTAAAGTTATAACGCACATTATCGCCCACTACAAAATCTAAAGAAGCTACATCGTTTTTAGAAAGTAATTTCTTTTGCGTTACATTAATCAATAAAGAACTTTTGTACAATTGATCATAATGCAAGCCAAATTTAAGATAACGTGTATGAGGCGATTCGGTTAATTGTAATTCTAGAATATCTTCTCCGGTTTCTTTATCTTTCTCGAACTTATAATTAATTCCCGTAAAGTTTTGCGTTGCATTTAAATTATTAATCCCAGTTTCTAAATCTGCAAAGGGCACACAACCTTCCGAAACATTCGGTAATTTACCTAGAACATAACTTTTGGTGTGGTATTTCATTCGGTTTACGTCAACTCTTTTTAAAGAAATAGTATCGTAAACTTCATATTCGGGAAGATTTGGTTTGTGATAACCTGATGAAATGGCGTTTATCTTTCTAAATTCAGCTCGCGCAGCCTCCATTCCTTTTCTAATAATTTCATCGCCTTTATCAAACGAAACTACCGTATATCCTAAAATATCAGGTTTAATATAAATATCAGTTTGCTTTACCTTTTCTTCCATGCCTTTATACATTCCGTAATTGGCAATCTGCATTAAAATATCGGTCGCACCTTTTATGTCTTCCTTCTTTTTTAATCCATCCTGAACATCGACTCCAATAATAATATCAGCTCCCATTTCACGAACTTCATCAATAGGATAATTATTAACAACTCCGCCGTCGATCAACATTCTTCCGTCAATTTCAACCGGAGAATACAATGAAGGAAACGCACCACTTGCTAAAACACTTTGAGGTAAAACACCTTTGTTTAAAATAACTTGTTCGCCGGTTACCGCATCGGTTCCAATACATAAAAACGGAATAGGAAGCTTGCTAAAATCTTCTACGTGGCGCACATGACCTAACAAACGAGAAAGCAAGTTGTAATTATACATTCCTCGGGACAAAGCAACCGGAGTTCCGATTTTAAATCCATCAAACGGAAGTTGTAAAGCGTAAATTTCGTCGTTTCGTTTTTCGTAAAAAGATTTTGAATTTCTTGGAATATAATCTTGCATTAAAGCATCAACGTCTACCGTTTTAAAAATAGAATCTAATTGATTTGCCGTATAACCCGAAGCGTAAAGCGAACCAATAATAGCGCCCATACTTGTGCCGCCGATATAATCTATTTTTACGCCTTCTTCCTCCAAAACTTTTAACACGCCAATATGTGCAAATCCTTTTGCGCCACCACCACTTAAAACCAAACCTACTTTTGGTCGTTGGCTTTCTTGTGCCGAAACCGTTAAGGAAATCAGCGCAACGCAGCACATTAAGACTTTTAAAAGACGTGGCATAAACGAAAAATAAAAATTTATTAAATCTAAGTATTTTAAACTTGAAAAGCTATTTTTTAATCATCTAAATTTAACTATTCCCTACAAAAAAAGCTCTTGGAAAACCAAAAGCTTTTATCAAATCATCTGAACTAATCTCTTTGAATAATAGGAATTCCGAAATAGAATTCCAAAATTCTGGTACGGAATAAATAATCGTATTTAGTACGCAACAAATCCGATTGTGTATTTACTAAAACGGTTTGCGATTGGTTGTAATCAAAAGCAGTTGCCATTCCGTTTTCGTAACGTTCTTTTGTGTAACGGAACGCTTCTTCACGCGCTTTCAACATTTCTTTTGTTGCTAAATAAGTTTCCATTGCTCCTTTTGCGTCCGAATAAGCAGTATAGATATTTCGTTCTAAATCTAATTCGGTTTGTGCTAAAGCTAATTTATTCTTTTCTAAATTCACTTTGGTTCTTTGAACATTGTTTCGAGCTGCAAATCCGTTAAAAATAGGAATGTTTAACTGCAAACCAAAACTATGTCCTTTGTATAAATCGAACTGATCAAAAAAAGGTGGCGGACTTGTTTCTCCTCCTTGTCCGTCCGGAATTTTAGCATACGAAACGCGCGAGCTAAAACTGTAAAAACCGGTTAAAGTTGGTAAATGTGCTCCTTTTGCAATATCTACGTCTTTTTCGGCAATTTTTACATTGTTTTCGGCAATTTTAAGCTCGGTTCTTTCACTTCTTGCCTTTTCATAAATAGACTCAGGCGATTCGAAAAAGATGGTATTAGGCTGAAATTCATATTCTACATCAGCAATATCAAATTCTTTAAAATCTTCCATTTGAAGCAATTGCGCCAAACTCATTTTCGAAACCAGCAACGCATATTCTGCCTGAATAATTCGTTGTTTGTCGGTTGCAATTGTTGCTTTCATATCAAACAAATCGCCACTTGGAATCATTCCGGCATCGACCAAAGCTTGCGAACGCACCAATTGCAAACTATCGGTATTTAATTGCTGTTTCTGTACTTTTAGCGTTTCTTTATTAAACAGCACTTGTAAATACGCGTTTACAACATTTAATGCAACATCTTCTTCCATTTTTAAATGTTGATATTGGGAAGAAATCAAAGCCAATTTCGATTTTCTATAACGATTTTGATTTTGCATTCCTTTAAAAATATCAACTCCTGCCGAAGCGCCCATCGATGTAAACTGCGTAGTTTGATTTTCTAAAATTCCGGTTGTAATATTCGTGTTTAAACCAATATTCCACGAATGCGAAGCACTAGCATTTACATTAGGCAAAAAACCACCGTAAGCATCTTTTATATCTATTTCGGCTAATTTATTATCTAACTCAATTTGCTTTATAGAAACGTTGTTTTTTATGGCATGTTCAACGCATTCCTCGAGTGTCCATTTGGTTTGCGAAAAAGCATTCGCTCCCCAAAAAAGACAAACAACCGCAATTATTTTTGATACTGTTTTCATAGTTTTTAAATTGAGATTTGACTTCTCGATTTTGATTGTTTTGTGAGATTCTTCCTTTATCTAAATGATAAAATTGTCACTTAGAATGAAACGATGTAAAATAATGAATCTTAACATTTTTCATTTAGAAGATTTCTCATATTGTTCGAAATAACAAACTATTTGATTCTGTTTTCAATTATTCTGCAAGATTTTGAAAATCTATTTTTTAATTTGATTCCAAACTTTGACTTTATCGTTTTTGGTAATTCCTTTTTTAATTTCAACGTAAATTCCGTCGCTAACGCCCAATTCTACATCTCGACGTTCAAATTTTTGTTCGCCAACCATTACCTCAACAAACGATTTTTTTGTTTTTTCGTCATACTGAATCAAACCTTCTTTCAAAGCCAAAACATTATCCGATTTAGCCAAAACAATCGAAGCATTTGCACTTAAACCTGAACGAATAAATGTGGTGTCTTTATTTACCAACGTTCCTTTTATCGGGAATTGCATCGCACCATTTTCGTTCACCCCTTTTGGAGCGATATAATCTAAAACCGCTTCAAAGCTTTTGCTTTCAATGGCACCTACTGTAATTTCTAACGGAAGTCCTAATTTAATTTTTCCCACTTCAGATTCATCTAATTTTCCTTCAAAAATCATATTCCCCACATCTGCCAAACTTGCAATGGTAGTTCCTTCGTTAAAGTTATTGGCTTCGATTACTTGATTTCCTTTTTTTACCGGAACATCTAAAACCATTCCCGAAACAGTAGAACGAATCAAGGTTTGTGCAATATTCGACATTCCTTTGGTTGTTCCTGTTCTAATAATTTCGGCACTTTGAACCGTTGAACTATATGTTTGTTGCGCTTGTCTATATGCAGTTTGCGCTGCATCGTAATCGTTTGCAGAAATAACACCTTTGTCGAAAAGCGTTTTTTGACGTTCGAAAACCCTTTTTTGATTATCTAAATCGATTTTAGCCGATTGAATCTGGTTAGTCGCCTGATTTAAACTCGAAACATTCGGCACTACTTTAATTTTTGCAATTAAATCGCCCGATTTAATATAATCGCCGGCTTCTACATAAACCTCGTCGATAATTCCCGAAATATTGGGTTTAATCAGAACTTCTTCTTTTGGATTAATGTTTCCGGTTGCTACCGTACTTTTAGAAATAGATCTAATTTCGGCTTGTTCGGTTTCATAAACCACTGGCGGCTGTGCATTTTTTTGATACAACCAAACCAAAGCTCCAACAAAAGCAATGGCTAAAAATACTAAAATGCTAATCGTACAACCTTTTTTCATATATATTTTATTTAAGGTTCAATGTTTAATTTATGTTGTTTTTATATGTTTTAATTAATGCGTAATCGGAGAACAAAGCTCGATCAAAAAGCCATCTATATCCCGAATATAGGCAACTGTTTGTCCCCAAGGTTTTACAATGGGTTCTTCTAAAAGCAATGCTCCGTTTTTAAGAGAACTTCCAATCACTTCTTTTACATTGTCTGCAATTAATGCTATTTCAATTCCGAAAGGTTTTTCTTGAAGTGAACTTTCTAGAAAACCATTTTTTAGATTTGTATTTCCCAATTGTTTCGATGCGAACGAAATCGTTGTGTTTCCTGTATCAAGCTCGGCATAATCATTTTCGGGTGTAATAAACTTGCGTTTAAAACCAAACGATTGTTCATAAAACTCGATCGATTTTGTTACGTCGTTTACATACAGGATTGTGTATCCAAATTTTATCATTTGTTTTCTTTTTAGTTTTTATTCTACTCTTAGTGCATCGATTGGTTTTACCTTGACTGCTGTAATTGCCGGAATTAATCCTGCCAGAAGTCCTGCAAAAACCAAAATAAGCAACGCAATCACAACAACTCCTAAATTTACGCTTGGATTTACAATCGGAATTTCATTTGCATTTGGCGCTTTTTCTAAAGCAAAATTGATGATCCACAACACAAACGAAGCAAAAATAATTCCTGCCATTCCAGAAATAAGTGAAAGCACCACCGATTCGGTCAAAATTTGTTTTATAATAGTCCAAGGTGTTGCTCCTAAAGCTCTACGAATTCCCATTTCTTGTGTTCGTTCTTTAACGATAATCAACATAATATTGACAATTCCGATGATTCCCGATCCTAAAATGAAAATTCCGACGATGTACGAAACTGCCGTTAAAATCGAAAACAATCCGTTTATCTTTTTAAACTCCTGATACAAATCAAAATGCCCAATCGCACGATCGTCATCTGGATGAATAGTGTGTCGTTGTTTTAGCAAATCGAAAATGCTCTTTTTAACATCGGTAATCGGAATATTGTCTTGTGCTGTAATAGACATCCATCCCACAACATCTCCGTAATTAAAAGCTTGCTGAAAAGTGGTAAACGGAATAAAAACCTGTTTCTGACTTTCTTCGGCATCGCCACCCATATTTGAAATACTTTTATAAACACCCACAACCATAAAGTTTACGCCTTGCACTTTTATGTAAGAACCTAAAACCTTTTCGCCCGGAGCATATAATTCGCGGATAACGCCTTCGCCAATTATAGCAACTTTTCGTTTCTTGTCGATATCACCGTAATTAATAAAACGCCCTTGAAGAATATCCATTGGTTGCTGTAAAATAAATTCGGGATAATCGCCATAAACATTGTAAGCGCCCGTTTTGGTTCCGCGTACCACGTTGTTGTTTCCCCTAAATCCGCCTAATTGATTTCGTGGCGAAACATAAAGCAATCCTTCTACATTTTGTTTAATTGCATCAACATCGCCATTTTTATAATTAAACATTCTGCCTTGTGGTAATCCTTTATAAGGTTTTGATGTTGAACTTGTCCACATAAACATAGTGTTCGTCGAGAGTCCACCCATTTGCCTTTTGATTCCGTTTTGCAATCCCTGACTTGCCGAAAGAAGAATTACGAGAATAAAAATCCCCCAAAACACTCCAAATGCTGTGATGAGCGTTCTGAACGGATTGGCTGAAAGCGCCTCAATTATTTCATTCCATTTATCTCTGTTAAACATATTATTCTCCTCTTAATGCAACAATAGGTCTAATTTTAGCGGCTCTGTACGCGGGAACGAATCCTGCAAAAGCACCGGCTACAATCAAAATAATCAATGTGGTTATGGCAACGTTAAAATCGACTTCGGGATGTGTAAAAAAGTCTGCTTCGACAGAAGGTCCGACTAATTCCCAAACCAACAAACCAAAAATAAGTCCTGAAAAACCTGCAATTACCGTAATAAAAACAGCTTCTTGCAAAATCATGGTAATGATCGATAAAGGCGAAGCGCCCAACGCTTTCCGAATTCCTATTTCTTTGGTTCGTTCTTTTACAATAATCAACATAATATTTCCAACACCAACAACTCCGGCAATGATCGTACAAATTCCCACAAACCAGAAAAATGCTTTTACACCGCCAGTTATAATGTAAATGTTTTTTGCCTGTTCTAAAGAGTTGTTAATATATAAAGCGCCTTCATCGTCTGGAGCAATGGTGTGCCTAGCTTTTAAAAAGGTTTCTAACTTTTGGGTAAACTCGTGCGATTCGGCAACCGCTTTATCAAAATTACTATTCTTTTTAAGCGTAAACGAAATGCTTCGAATTTTATCGCCTGCACTATAAGCTCTTTGTGCTGTTGAAATAGGAATAAAAACACGACTTTCTTCTCTTTCGCCACCCGGATCTGTAAAAACGCCGACAACTTTATAAATCATTCCCGAAACATTCAATTCTTGTCCTAAAGGTTCTTCGCCGTTTTTGAACAAGTCAGTTGCTACTTTTTGACCGATTATGACACTTTTTTCATAATGATTGATATCGGCTTGATTAATAAAACGCCCTTTTGAAATAGAAGCATTTTCTATAAACTGATAATCGGGATGAACACCTTCTACGCGATATGTTCCTGTTTCTTTTTTAAAGACGATATTTCCGCTCCAAACCGAATAAATAGCCGATTTGTATTCGATATACTCTGCCAACAAAGTAGTTGCCATATCGTAATCGGAATTACGAAGCTGAATTTCGCGCCCGATTCCCAATCCGTTGAATTCTTTTTGCGTAACGCCCGGCCAAATCGAAATTCGATTTACCGCATCTTGCTCGAACTGTTTTTGAATTCCATTCTGAATTCCATTTCCGGCTCCAAGCAAAATCACTAAAATAAAGATCCCTGAAGCTACGGAAACTCCGGTTAAGACTGTTCTAAGTTTATTTTTGTACAGTCCTTCAAATATTTCTTGCCAGCGTTCAATACTAAACATATTGCGAAGCTCTTATTTGATTAACCAATTCATCCGATTCTATTTGTCCGTCTCTAAGATGCACGATACGCTTTGTCATTTTGGCAATATCGGGTTCGTGCGTTACAATTAAAACGGTTTTTCCTTCGTCGTTAATCTGCTGAATCAGTTCCATTACTTCGTACGATGTTTTGGTATCTAAAGCTCCGGTAGGTTCATCGGCCAATAAAACTTTTGGATCCGAAGCTAATGCACGCGCAATGGCAACACGCTGTTTTTGTCCACCACTCATTTCGCTTGGCAAGTGTTTTGCCCAATTCGCCAAACCAACTTTTTCTAGATAATGCATAGAACGTTCCATGCGCTCTTTACGCGCCATTCCTTGATAATACAACGGCAAAGCAACATTATCTAAAGCAGTTTTGTAATTGATGAGGTTGAAGGATTGAAAAACGAATCCCAAAAACTTATTTCGGTATTGTGAAGCAATAGTTTCGTTAAGATTTTTAATCGGAACTCCGTCTAAAATGTAAGATCCTTCATCGGCTTCGTCTAAAATTCCAATAATATTTAAAAGAGTTGATTTTCCAGATCCCGAGCTTCCCATAATAGAAACAAATTCGCCTTCTTTAACGTTAAAATCAATTCCTTTTAGAACATGAAGGGAATTTTTTCCCATTTGATACGATTTGTGAAGGTCTTTAATTTCTATCATCATTCTGATTTTTAGGTAATTTAAAGGTACTACTTGTTTTAAAATTTTGACTTATAAAATCTAGTTTTTTATAATTTCATCCATTTTCACAAGTAATTATCTAAAAAATAAACTTTTAAAGTAAGTATGCTCTTTTTAAAAACGTTACAAAAAAATAAGCTAAAAATTAGTTTAAACTTGAATTAGGGTTTTTAATTTTATCTTGAATGTATTTCATATTCAGCTTTTTTGTAAGTTAGACTCTTACAAAGCATTATAAGAAACATATGTGGTTTAAAAACTTGACAGGTTTTAACGAGGAATCTCCCGAAAATGTAAGAAAAAACATTAAAATCAAAGGAGAAAAACTAATTTCCCTTATCAATAATCAAAGTTTTTCATTTGGAAATTTAGAAATTCCAACTTTAGAGCAACTTAGAAAAACAAATATTAAAGAGTTTTCCGATAAAATACAGGTAAAGGAGATTATTGCTGATGTGAAAGAGCTTCATTACCAAATTGAAAATGAAAATGCTTTATTCCAAGTTGCTTCTCAATTTAATTTATTAGAGATGATGAATCCTAACATCATTCCCGAACAAGGTATAGACAGATATGAATACGATTTTACCCAAGGTCCAATTTGTGCAATAGCTTGTGGAGCTGGAACGATTTATAGAAATTACCTTTTAGAATTAAACGGAAAAATAGGACAATCGGAAAACAATCAAATCGACTGCTTGGATTTAATTGGTCAAGAATTAGATAATTCCAATTTAAATCTATGGCAAATGAAAAATGGATATGCACTTGTAAATCAAAATGGCCTTTTGACTATAAATAAAAAAATTGCACAATTAGATGAATTTCAAAGAGAAGAATTAAAGGGTAAATTAAAAATTGGGATTCAATGGAATACAGAAGTCACGATATCACAAACTAAGCACAAAGTATCTCAAATATATTGCTCAGCACTCCCCGTTGCTTATAGTTATATTGAGTCTTTTTATTGGGAATCTTTTGCACGATTAATACTTGAAGCTACATATGAGGCTACTCTTTACACAGCAGTTTTAAATATGAAACAAAATAAGTCAAATGTTATCTATCTAACATTAGTTGGTGGCGGTGCATTTGGGAATGAAGAATATTGGATTCTAGAATCAATGCAGAAAGCTATTCGGAAATTCATTACCGTTCCGTTAGATATTAGAATTGTTAGCTACGGACATTCAAACTTAAATCTAGTACAAGCAATAAATGAAATTTAATTAATCTTTTCATTCATTCCATATTTAAGATTGTCAAAAACAATAATATGAACAATATAATAGTTTTAGAAATATAGCTTATTACGAACTTCTTTTTAAAAGGAAAACAGGAAAGATTTATTAGTTTTATCCGAAATGAAAAAATCAAGAAAAAAAATCAAGAAACTCTATATATAAAAAACTCGAAACCATTAATTCCTTATCTTTATTAAATTATTATAATTAGATTTTAAATGGGGTTTGAATATATAGAAATTGAACGCGTAAGTAAACTAACCAAAAAAGAGTTTATCGAAAATTACTACAACAAACAAAAACCTGTAGTTATTACAAATCAAATTGAAGATTGGCCTGCTTTTACCAAATGGAACTTAGAATATATTAGACATTTAGCTGGCGATAAAATGGTTCCGTTATACGATAGCAGAAAAACCGATTACACCAAAAAAGTGAACGAGCCCGATTTTACCATGACCATGTCGGAATATATTGATATCATGCAAAAAGGCCCGACCGATTTGCGCATATTTCTGTATAATTTAATGAAAGACGCGCCTTCAATGAAAGACGATATGCGCTGGCCCGACTTAGGTTTGCGTTTAATAAAAAGTTTACCATTGGTTTTCTTTGGCGGTGAAGATGCAAAAGTTTTTATGCATTATGACATTGACTTTCCGAACATTTTTCATTTTCATTTCGATGGAAAAAAACAATGCGTTTTAGTAGATCCGAAGGAAACAAAATATATGTATCGTTTACCTTATTCTTGGATTTGCCATGAAGAAATAGATTTCGATAATCCCGATTTTGAAAAGTTTCCTGCTTTAAAAAAAGTAAACCCATATATAACTCATTTAAATCATGGCGAAATGTTGTATATGCCCGAAGGTTGGTGGCATTATATGAAATATCAAACACCAGGTTTTTCTTTAAGTTTACGCTCGTTAGCCGGAAGGCCAAAAAATTTAATTGGCGGTTTAAGAAATGTTGTTATAAATAGACTTTACGATAATTTTATGCGAAAACGAAAAGGGCAAGCTTGGCTAGATTATAAAGATGCCGAAGCTATTCGTAAAACAAATGCTGAATTATAAAAAAATCAGATGTATTAAAATACATCTGATTTTTTTATAATTTCAAATAAGTTTATTTTCACTACTCTTTCTCCGAAGCATTAAAAAACTCGAAAACCTTATCGGCTTTTGATTTTCCTACAACTTTTACCACATCGTCATAAGCTGTTTCTTTTAATCTTTTTATAGATTTAAACTCTTTCAAAAGCTTTTCCATAGTTTTATCGCCAATTCCCGGAATCTTGGTTAAAGAAGAAGTTATCGCATTTTTACTGCGTTGATTTCTATGAAACGTAATTCCAAAACGGTGCGCTTCATTACGAATATGCTGAATTATCTTTAGCGTTTCGGACTTTTTATCTAAATACATCGGAATAGAATCGCCAGGATAAAAGATTTCTTCTAATCGTTTTGCAATACCGATAATTGATACTTTTCCGCGCAATCCTAAAAGCTCCAAACTATTTAAAGCCGATCCCAATTGCCCTTTTCCGCCATCGATCACAATTAAATCGGGCAAACTTTCACCTTCTTCCATCAAACGGCGATATCTTCTATGTACCACTTCTTCCATCGAAGCAAAATCGTTCGGACCTTCAACGGTTTTAATATTAAAATGTCGATAGTCTTTTTTACTTGGTTTTCCGTCTTTAAAAACCACACAAGCCGCCACCGGATTGGTTCCTTGAATATTCGAGTTATCGAAACATTCAATGTGTCGTGGTTCTTTTGGCAAACGCAAATCGGTTTTCATTTGCGCCATAATTCGATTGGTATGTCTGTCCGGATCAACGATTTTCATCTGTTTTAACTGATCCATTCTAAAGTATTTGGCATTGCGTTCCGATAAATCCAATAATTGCTTTTTATCGCCTAATTTCGGAATCGTAATTTTCCAGTTTTCTCCTAAAGAAACCTCAAAAGGAACAATGATTTCACGCGAAGTAAGACTAAAACGTTCTCGAATTTCAATAATTGCCAAGGTTAGTAATTCTTCGTCGGTTTCGTCTAATTTCTTTTTGATTTCTAACGTATGCGAACGAATAATGGCTCCGTTTTTAATTTGAAGCATATTGATATACGCACTTGTTTCGTCTGAAATGATTGAAAAAACATCAACATTCGAAATTTTAGGATTTACAACAGTCGATTTTGATTGATAATTCTCTAAAACATCGATTTTTTCTTTAATCTTCTGTGCTTCTTCAAAACGCATTTCTTCGGCATATTGCATCATCAATTCCCTAAAATCGCGTAAGTTTTCTTTAAAATCACCTTTTAAAATCGCCCTAATTGATTGGATTTTTCGATTGTATTGTTCTTCCGATTCCAATCCTTCGCAAGGTCCTAAACAATTTCCGATATGATATTCTAAACAAACTTTGTATTTGTTATTTTGAATATTTTGCAACGATAAATCGTAATTACAAGTGCGCAAGGGATACAATTCTTTAATCAGATTCAGCAAAATATGTAAAATTCTTCCACTTGTGTAAGGTCCAAAATATTCCGAACCATCTTTTACTACATTTCGAGTGGTGATAATTCGCGGAAAACGTTCGTTTTTAATGCAAATCCAAGGATACGTTTTATCATCTTTCAACAAAATATTATAACGTGGCTGCAAGTTTTTAATCAAACTGTTTTCTAAAAGCAACGCATCCATTTCGGTTTCAACTACAATGTGTTTTATTTTGGCAATTTTCTTTACCAAAACGTTTAAACGCGCCGTATCGTGGTGCTTTGTAAAATAAGAACTTACCCTTTTTTTAAGATTTTTTGCCTTTCCTACGTACAAGATTTTATCGTCTTTATCGAAATACTGATAAACTCCCAGAGATTCGGGCAGGGTTTTTAATTGAAGTTCTATTACTGAATGCGCGCTCATTTTTTCGTATCCTTTCTACAAAGTTAATCTAAGATTTTGTATTATCTTTAAATTCTGTAACATTACGAAATGTTTTTATGTTGATTTCGAACAAAGAATTTACCCTATTAAATAAAACAATAATTCCCGGAGAAACCAAAATCATCGACCTAAATATTGCGACTTTGCATACGATGACCGAGTTAAAAGTGCCGGTTATTGTGTCGCGATCTATTTACGACGGTCCCACGGTTTTACTTTCGGCAGGATTGCACGGCGATGAACTAACCGGAATTGAAATTGTACGACAAATTATTCGTCGTGGAATTAATTATCCGGCTTGCGGAACCATTATTTGTATTCCGTTAATTAACGTTTTTGGTTTTGTAAATCAAGATCGGGACTTTCCGGATGGACGCGATTTAAACCGCGTTTTTCCAGGTTCGGCAAATGGTTCGCTCGCAAGCAGATTTGCATATCATTTAATGCAGGATATTATTCCGTCGGTTGATTATGTAATTGATTTTCATGCGGGCGGACGAAGCAGATTCAATGTTTCACAAATCCGAATAGAACCAAATAATCCTGCTTTAGACGAAGTTGCAAATGCTTTTTTGGCTCCGTTTTTATTGTATTCCGAAAATATCGATGGTTCTTTCCGCGAAGCATGCGATAAAGTTGGTGTGAATTATTTACTGTTTGAAGGCGGAAAAGCTTTGGATATTCACGAAGAAGTAATCGAAGAAGGTATTCAGGGAACTATGCGTTTTTTAGACAACCTAAATATGCTGAATCCGAATTTTTGTTCACAAATCCCTTCAAAACCAACTGTTTTCATTGAGAATTCACTGTGGATTCGTGCACAGTATTCCGGTTTACTGCACAATTATATTACCAATGGAACTTTTGTTAAAGAAGGTGCTGTTTTAGGAATAATTTCTGATCCGTATGGAACTGTGGAAGAACCCATTATAGCACCAAACGATGGTTATATTATTTGTCAGAATCAGGCAGCTATTGTGTTTCAGGGCGATGCCATTTACCATATTTCAACCAAATTAAAAGATGAATAAGAAAGAATTACGTGCAAAATATAAAAACTTAAGAGCCGATTTAAGCTTTGATGCTATTGAAGAATTGAGTTTACAAATTGCGAATCAAAGTTTAAAGCTTCCGATTTGGGATTATGAAAACTATCATGTTTTTTTGAGCATTCTAGAACACAAAGAAGTGCAAACCGATTATATGATGCATATTTTGAACGGAAAAGACAAAAACATCATTATTTCGAAATCTGATTTTGAAACTCGAAACATGGCGCACATTTTGCTTACAGATAATGTAATAATTCGTAAAAATCATTGGAATATTCCCGAACCTCAAAACGGTTTTCCTATAAAAGACGATTTAATAGAAGTCGTTTTTGTTCCTTTATTAGCTTATGACGAAAAAGGAAATCGAGTGGGTTATGGTAAAGGATTCTATGATATTTTCTTATCGAAATGCAATCCAAATGTTGTTAAAGTTGGTTTGTCTTTTTTTAATCCAGAGCCTGAAATCAGCGATGCCAATGTTTACGATATTAAATTAGATTATTGTATAACTCCTGAAAAGGTCTTTAAATTTTAATCATGAAAAAGAATTTAGGAAAAATAGCACGTTACGCTTTTATTTCATTACTATTAATTTCGTTTAGCACAACACTTACAAGTTGCGTTGTTCATTCGCCTTCAAAAAACAGACATCACAGTTCAAAAATGCCTCCGGGACAACATAAAAAGGTTCATAGCGATCGTTCTGCAAAGCGATATGCTCCAGGTCAACAGAAAAAGCAATACAAAAAACAAAATAAAAAGCATCACAACGAACGAAAACTTCAAAAGCAAAGAAGATAGTTTTATTAATATAGATTAATTATACGCTTTGAAATTATGTTCTAATTTTGTGAAAAATATTAAACTGAATATGGAATTATTAAATGCTTTAAACTGGAGATACGCTACTAAAAAAATGAACGGAGAAAAAGTAGCCGACGATAAAGTAAATCAAATTATAGAAGCTGCTTATTTAGCACCAACTTCATCAGGATTACAGCCTTTTGAAGTAATTGTAGTTAGCAACGAAGAATTAAGAAAAAAAATACAGCCTGTTGCTTACGGACAAACTCAGATTGTAGACGGATCGCACGTTTTAATTTTTGCTTCGTGGGATAAATACAACGACGAACGTATTGATGCAATTTTTGATCACATGAATACCGAGCGAGGTTTACCGTTAGAAAATACTAATGATTACAAAAACGGTCTAAAAAGTCAGTTGTTTGCTTTAACAAACGATCAACAAGCGGCACATACAGCAAAACAATCTTATATTGCTTTTGGAATGGCGATTGCAGCAGCAGCAATGTTGAAAGTAGATGCAACCCCGATGGAAGGTTTTGTAAATGAAGAGTTAGATGATTTATTGGATTTAAAATCGAAAGGTTTAAAATCTCAGACCATTTTAACATTAGGTTATCGTGCAACAGAAGGTGATTGGTTACAAGGAATGAAAAAAGTACGCAAACCTAAAAATCAATTTTTAACTGAAATAAAATAAGAAAAACACAATCTGGCACACTATTTGATTGTTTTATCTCAAACTTTGTTTTGAAAAAGAAAATTTAATATTGGTTAGTTTGGTTGTATAAAAAAATCCTGCAGAAATGCAGGATTTTTAGTTATTGTAATTTGGCATTAAAATAATACCATTTGATGTAATACTGAAAACAAATCGCATGATTAATAAGGTAACAATAGCTAATAAAAACCCATAAAAATAAATTTTATTTAATGTAAATTTATTTTTAAACCATTGATAAAAAAAGTATCCAGCACAAACTATTGTCACTATTATCATAGGAAAGACTCCTATTTCATATACTACACCAAACAAGACAAATCCTGCGACCTCTGTCTTTGAGAGAAACCAGAAAACAAAACAAAACAAAAGCATAATGCCGACTGTCTTGTCATTTCTACTTAACTGATTTAATTCCATAATTTATTTTCTAAACTATACAGCCCCCATAATTATCTTAACAACTCTATTACCTTCCGGACCATCAGGAACACATCCCCAACCGCAAGTCCAATGACCACAATCTGTACATAATAAATCATGTGCTAAACATAAAGAAGATGAATAATAACAACAGCCTTTATAGTTTCCACAGCATCCCCAATCAGATCCACAACCTATAATACAACTCTCTTTACAATCGCCAGCTTTAAAAATTGCTTTTTCGGCAATATGTTGTTTAAAATCAATTTTTGAAGCATAAAAGGAATATAATTTATCAAAAGTTACACTACTTTTTGGGGTTGTTTTTATAAAATTAACCATATTCATATCTTGTTCCAACCCCGTATTAATCGCCTCCTCTTTTAATAAATCAATATTATCTCTAAGGAGATCTAAATTTACATTAAAATCTTCCATAAAAATAAAATGTGACTTTTCTACTAAAAAAGAGGGACTTATAGTTCCTTCGATTTCACCCGCACCAGCTTCTCTCATTCTTAAATTAGAGGAAACAGCTGAATCTAGATAAGCTAATATAGAAAACAAGTCTTCGTTATAATTATTTTCGTCTACATAGAAGAAAAGTTCATTATATCCTTCAAATAACATACGCTTTAATGTTTCTAATTCAGATTGCTCTAGGTTTAATTCTTTTAACTCATTAGCAAAAGCAATTGCTTTTGCCTGCTCATCATATTTCCAACCCTCTTCTCCATTATTAAAAGAATACTGTAAACTAAATAATAACTCTTCATTTACTTTGTAAGAGAACTTATTTTTATAGTCGTTCTGTCTTTTTTCCAATGTAACTTCCAAAACCCTATCTTCATAAACAATCTTATAAGCTTGATCTATTGAATCGGTTGCACCTCTTGCATGGACAGAAAAATCACTGTTTTCTGTTTCATTTTTAGACTTTTCATCCTCATTACATGAATAAAATCCAATAACAATGAGGAACGATAAAAATAACATAATTTTTTTCATATTCTTTGTTTTTTTGCAATTAATAACAACTAACATAACGTTAATTTTATTAAAAAGCAAATAAAACTAAAAAACCCTGCGTTTCTGCAGGATTTTTTTTATATTCTTTATAATTAGTTTCTACTCATTAACAAGCGTAAAATATACCAGAATAGCAACATTAAAGATGCGAATAACGATAATGCAGCCGGCACATATTGATTTGTTGCAAAGTTATTTTTGATTTGATAGGTATCGTACAAAATTGAACCCGAAGCTAAAACAACCATTGCTACAGAAAACCACAAACCTAAATCGAATCCGAAGATTAATCCTGCTGCGATTGTTCCTAAAGCTAAGAAAAATCCAATAGTTAAAATACTGCGCAAAAACGAAAAATCTGCTTTTGTACTAAATACAATAAAGGTTAAACCTAAAAACAAACTTCCGGTAATAACCACAGCTTGTGTTAATAAAGCCAAACTTCCTGTATATACAATGGCAATGTATAAAATGGGAATAAAAATTAAAGCTTCGGCTAAAATGTATAAAAAGTATCCTAAATACTGTTTTGATTTTGCCACGTTGTTATACGCCATTTTTTGCGCCACAAACGTAATTCCCATAAAACCGCCTAATAATACCAACCATAAATAGCCTTGTGTTAAACTTAGCATGAACTCAACTAAAGGGTCTATGCGTAGAAAAATGGCTTCTAAAACCACGAAAGCAACAATTCCTAGTGCTAAATTAAGATAGGTTTTTTTGTAAAATGTTGCTTGTTCTTGTTTGGTTGCCTGCGCAACTAATTGAATTGTTTCCATAGAATTTATTTTGTTTGTACGTAAAGATAAAAAAAAAGATTTCTTATTAAAGAAATCCTATTTAAAAACCTTTTTGTTGAAGACAATTAAAAGTCCTACTCCAACAGAAATTGCGACGTCTGCCACGTTAAAAATGGCATTGAAAAACGTAAAATAATTTCCGCCCCAAATAGGAAGCCATTCCGGTAAATATCCTTTCCAAATAGGAAAATAGAACATATCTACTACTTTTCCGTGAAACCAAGTTCCGTACGGATTATCGCTAAATAAAGTTGCAACTTGCACGTGACTGTCGTTAAAAATAACGCCGTAAAAAACAGAATCAATAATATTACCAACAGCTCCGGCTAAAATCAATGCAATAGCAACGATTAAAATCGAAGAACCTTTCTTTTTAACCGAATCGTTCAGCCAATATAAAATTCCGCCTACAGCTACAATTCTAAAACTAGTTAAGAGTAATTTTCCGTAATCTCCGGGTAATTCAACTCCCCAAGCCATTCCTTCGTTTTCGATAAAATGAATACGAAACCAATCGAATACAAAAACTTCTTCGTTCAATATAAAATTGGTTTTGATGTATATTTTGGAAATCTGATCGATAATAATAACTAGAATTGCCAGAATCAAGGCTTTATTAAACGACATACGTGTACTTTTATCAAATTTGTGCACAAATGTAACGTATTTTAAATAAAAAACGCTCTTGTTTAAGAGCGTTTTATCAATTATCGTTGTTGTAATTTGGCTTCCATACTCATGGTTGCGTGCGGAACCAATTTTAATCGTTCTTTTTCGATTAGCTTTCCTGTTACACGGCAAATTCCGTACGTTTTACTTTCAATGCGAACCAACGCATTTTTTAAGTCGCGAATGAATTTTTCCTGACGGATTGCTAATTGTGAATTTGCTTCTTTAGAAAGCGTTTCGCTTCCTTCTTCAAACGCTTTAAACGTTGGCGATGTATCATCGGTTCCGTTGTTTAAATCGTTCATATAAGCACTTTTTATCAAATCTAAATCAGCCTGAGCTTTTTCAATTTTCTTTAAAATGATTTCTTTAAACTCTGCTAAATCTGCATCTGAATATCTAATTTGTACATTCTCATTTTCCATAATAAACAATTTTTATTTGTTAACACTAATTTTGGTTATCAAATCGTCGAATTCAATTTCTAAACCGTTTGGCAAATCGTCTACAAAAACCAAATCATCGGTTAATGTTTCGGCTTTTATGTATTCCATATTTGCATTCACAGCTTCTTCGATAATAGAATTTCGTTGCATTTGAACTTTTACTTTGTCGGTTACTTCGAAACCAGAATCTTTACGAATGTTTTGAATACGGTTTACCAATTCGCGCGAAATTCCTTCTTTACGCAACTCGTCGGTAATAGTAATATCCAAAGCAACTGTGATACCGTTTGCGTTTGCAACTAACCAACCTTCTATATCTTGTGAAGATATTTCAACATCTTCATTCGTTAATTTAATATTATTTCCAGAGATTTCCAAGGAAATTTCGTTATTCTTCTCGATCTCATTGATTTGTTCCTGAGTGAAATTTTGGATTGCTTTTGCAACATTTCCCATTTCTTTTCCAAATCTTGGACCTAAAGCCTTAAAATTTGGTTTGATTTGTTTTACCAAAATTCCCGAAGCATCGCTTAACAACTCAACTTCTTTCACATTAACCTCAGCCATGATTAAATCTGCAACTGCCTCGATTTCTGCCTTTTGAATTTCGTCTAAAACAGGAATCATCACTTTTTGAAGTGGCTGACGCACTTTAATCATTTCTTTCTTACGCAATGATAATACTAAAGACGATACCGTTTGCGCTTTCTCCATTTTACTTTCTAACGACTTATTAACAATTGTTTCGTCGTATTTTGGAAAGTCCGCCAAATGTACAGATTCAAATGCTTCTTTTGCAGTTGCTTGTGTTAAATCTTTGTAAAGCCTATCCATAAAGAACGGCGCAATTGGCGATGAAATTTTAGCAACCGTAATTAAACATGTATACAATGTTTGATACGCTGCAATTTTATCCTGAGCGTATTCGCCTTTCCAGAAACGGCGGCGACATAAACGCACATACCAATTTGATAGATTTTCTTGAACGAAATCGGAAATTGCACGTGCAGCTCGAGTTGGTTCGTAATCGCTATATGCTTCATCAACCGTTTTGATTAACGAATTTAATTCGGAAAGAATCCAACGATCAATTTCAGGACGATCTGCTAAAGGAACTTCAGCTTCGCTATATGTAAATCCATCAATATTTGCATATAAAGCAAAGAACGAATAGGTGTTATATAACGTTCCGAAGAACTTACGACGCACTTCTGTAATTCCGTCTAAATCGAATTTTAAGTTATCCCAAGGATTCGCATTCATGATCATGTACCAACGCGTAGCATCTGGTCCGTGATCTTCGATTGTTTGAAAAGGATCGATTGTATTGCCTTTACTTTTAGACATTTTGATACCATTCTTATCTAAAACCAAGCCGTTAGAAACTACGTTTTTGTATGCTTTTTCACCAAAAACTGATGTTGCAATTGCATGTAAGGTATAAAACCATCCGCGCGTTTGATCTACTCCTTCTGCAATAAAATCAGCTGGGAAAGCTTTATGATTGTCGATCAATTCTTTATTTTCGAACGGATAATGCCATTGTGCATAAGGCATTGATCCAGAATCAAACCAAACATCGATTAAATCTGTTTCACGTTTCATTGGTTTTCCTGAAGGAGAAACCAACACGATCGTATCTACTACGTTTTTATGTAAATCGATTTTATCATAATTCGATTCGGACATATCGCCCACCACAAAACCTTCAAAAGGATTTGTATTTTGAACTCCTGCCACAATCGATTTTTGAACTTCATCAACTAATTGTTCTACCGAACCAATAATGATTTCTTCGGTTTTATCTTCGGTTCTCCAAATTGGTAACGGAATTCCCCAATAACGCGAACGAGATAAATTCCAATCATTTGCGTTTTTCAACCAATTACCAAAACGACCTTCTCCCGTAGCTTTTGGCTTCCAATTGATTTCTTCGTTCAATTCGAACATTTTATCCTTGAACTCAGTCACCTTAATGAACCAAGAATCTAAAGGATAATATAAAATAGGTTTGTCTGTACGCCAACAATGTGGATAACTGTGAACGTATTTTTCTACTTTAAACGCTTTATTTGCTTCTTTTAAAGCAATGGCAATTTCTACATCGACCGATTTCTCAGGAGCTTCGCCATCGTTGTAATATTCGTTTTTAACGTATTTACCTGCCATATCGCCCATTTGAGCAACAAAACGACCTTGTAAATCTACCAACGGAACTGGATTTCCAGCTTCATCTAAAACCAACATTGGCGGAACGCCAGCATCTTTTGCAACTTTAGCATCGTCTGCACCAAAAGTGGGCGCTGTATGCACGATTCCCGTTCCGTCTTCGGTTGTAACGAAATCGCCCGGAATTACCTGAAACGCATTTTCGGCATTTTCATAAGGCAAAGCGTAAGGCAATAATTGTTCGTAACGAATTCCTACTAAATCAGCACCTTTAAATTCTTTTACAATAAAGTATGGAATCTTTTTATCGGCTTCGTTATAATTTGCTAATTCTTCTTCAGCTTCAACCGCAAAGAATTTTCCAGCAAACTGCTTTCCTACCAATGGTTTTCCTAAAATTACATTGATAGGTTCGTGCGTATATTGATTAAATGTTTTTACTAAAACATAATCGATTTTTGGCCCAACAGTTAATGCCGTATTACTTGGCAACGTCCAAGGAGTTGTGGTCCAAGCCATAATATCAACCGTACCGTATCCTTTTAAAAACTCAGGTAACGAATCTTCGATTGTTTTAAATTGTGCTACAATCGTTGTATCTGTAACATCGCGGTACGATCCCGGCTGATTTACTTCGTGCGAAGATAAACCTGTTCCTGCTTTTGGCGAATACGGTTGAATTGTGTAGCCTTTATACAACAAGTTTTTGTCGTAAATCTGCTTTAACAACCACCAAACCGTTTCCATATATTTTGGTTTATAGGTAATGTACGGATCTTCCATATCTACCCAATAACCCATTTTTTCGGTCAAATCATTCCATAAATCAGTATAACGCATTACAGTTCGTTTACATGCTTCGTTATACTCTTCGATCGAAATTTTAACGCCGATATCTTCTTTGGTAATACCTAATTCTTTTTCGGTTCCTAATTCAACCGGCAAACCGTGTGTATCCCAACCCGCTTTACGTTTTACCTGAAAACCTTTTTGTGTTTTATATCGACAAAAAATATCTTTAATTGCACGAGCCATCACGTGGTGAATACCCGGTTTTCCATTAGCTGAAGGCGGTCCTTCAAAAAACACAAACGGTTGATTTCCTTCGCGAGAAGTAATGGACTTGTCGAAAATAGATTGTTCTTTCCAATACTGTAGCATTTCACTTGCTACGGTTGGCAAATCAAGTCCTTTATATTCTGTGAATTTGGTGCTCATGATACTATTTTTGAATTCAATTTGCGAATTTAATCAATTTCGGTTAAATTCTTATATTTAATTGATTAGGATATTTTTTCTATTTTTGATTAAAACCAAAACCTTTATGAAGAAACTATTTTTATTTCTTGCTATTATGTTTTTGTTTTACAGTTGTGATTATTATGGAAATTACAATTATGAAATTTCAAATCAGACAAATAAAAACATTTTAATCAAATATGAAGAATCAGTTGATACTAGAATGATTGAAAAAAAGTGGAACCTGGGAAAGTAGTCTTGATTACGGATTCTTTTGTGAGCCGGATTGGAAAATATGAAAATCCACCTGATATTTTCAAAGACACTTTGAAAGATTTTGGAAACCTTGAAACTTTTATCGATAATCAAAAAATAAACAAGAACTTCAAATTAGGAAAATATTGGAAATTTGCCGAATCAAGAAGTAGAGAAAGTACCTATACTCTTATTGTTAATGACACCTTAATTTCAAACAATTAAGTTTACTCCTGTATTAATTCTCCACAAATTGGAGTTTGAAAAGCTTCTGAAAATTCGTCCGAAGTTAAATTCTTTGGTAATAAAACCATCATTTTAGTAATAGCAGCTTCGGTTGTAATATCGTGTCCTGAAATAACGCCAATATGTTTTAAAGCTGTTCCGGTTTCGTATTTTCCCATATCAACGGTTCCGCCCCAACATTGTGTTACATTTACAATTTTCACACCGCGTTCTATTGCTTTTTGAAGCGTATTAATAAACCAAAATTCGGTCGGAGCATTTCCCGAACCAAAAGTTTCCAAAACAATTCCTTTTAAATTTTCGATATTTAAAACCGCTTCTAATACGTGTTGTGAAATTCCTGGAAATATCTTTAAAATAAACACATTGGTGTCTAAATCTTTTAAAACTTCTAACTTCGAAGAAGCATAAAAATCGTCTAATAAATGTTCGTTTAATTTTAAATGTACGCCCGATTCTGCCAAATGTGGCAAGTTTGGCGATGTAAAAGCGTTAAAATGTTCGGCAGAAATTTTGGTTGTTCTGTTACCGCGATACAATTTATATTCGAAATACAAACCAACTTCCTTTATAACCGGAATGCCGTTTTGTTGCAAAGCTGCAATTTGTATCGCTGTAATTAAATTTTCTTTAGCATCGGTACGCAAATCTCCAATAGGAAGTTGCGAACCGGTCAATATTACCGGTTTTGTAAGATTTTTTAACATGAAGCTTAAAGCAGATGCCGTGTACGACATTGTATCCGATCCATGTAGAACAACAAAACCATCAAAATTATCGTAGTTTTTTTCGATTACTTCAGCAATCGTAATCCAATGTTCCAAATTCATATCCGAAGAATCAATTGGTTCTTCAAACGAATACGTATCAATAATACAATCTAAAAGATTTAATTCGGGAATGCGTTCTAATAGCTGATCGAAATTGAAGGCTTTTAATGCGCCTGTTTCAAAATCTTTGATCATTCCGATTGTTCCGCCCGTATAAATCAATAATATTTTAGATTTTACCATCATAGATTGTTTTTATTCACCACAGGATTTGCATACATTTCTAAAAACTTTTGAACCACAACCGGATTGTCTTTTCCTACGCGCATTTCTAATCGGCGTAAAAATAACTGCTTTTCCTGTTCGTTGTACAACGATTCATACGTATTGGTTTCGTTTAATAAATCGTAGGCAATGTAATTGGTTGGCCAAAGTTTGTAATTGCTTATAATTTGCTTATCGATCACTTTTGTAAGCATCTGAATCTGTTTTGCCGAATTATCGGTTTCAGATTTTATATCTTCTAATTCTTGATCTAAAACGCTTCCTACGTGAATATGAATTCTTTTTTTCTGACCAACAACGCCACTCATTAAATTAATGAAGTCTTCGTTTTTGTCTTTTATATATTCAATATCCTGAAGTTGTGCCATTAATTGCGGCATTTTTAACTTATCGGTAGGATCGTATTCATACGAAATCGAAACAGGAACAATGCGTAACGATTTTAAATAATCTAACACATTTCCGTTATCGTTTGCCATTGCAATCATTTTCAACACACCAGAATGCGTTGCATCGTTTCCATCTTTTGTTCTTCCTTCGCGTTGCGCAATCCAAACCGAACGATTTTCTTCCTTCACTAAATGCTGAATATATTCAGACATTAATTTCGAACTTAAAAGCAAATCTCGAGGCGAAACATCGCGTTTAACAATAAAATTTCGATTCAGCTTAGCCAAATCAAGCAAAAATGATTTCTGAACCAAGTTGTTTCCAACAGCCGAAGCCGTCATGACCATTTTTTGATGTAATAAACTTACGTTCAACAATGAAGTATCTAAAAGAATATCTCGGTGATTAGAAATATAAAGATAGGAAGTATTAGGATCTAACTTTTCGAATCCGGAAACAGTTAATCCTTCCGAAGAAGTTTCTAAAACGCGATCCATTGTTTGACCGATTACCTTTTCGTGAAACTCCTGAATGGAATGAATTGATAATAGAATTTCCAGAATTTCTTCCTCTGTTTTATCAGGAAAAGTAAAATGGGTTAAAGATTTAAACATGGGATGATGCGCAATAACCTTTAATCGGTCGTTTACCTCATCATCATCATAAAATCTTATACTATCGTACTTTGACATATCTTACTAAGTATTGTAGTGCAAATGAAAGAAATATATTTATGATATCACACTTTTTTTAAAAACTTCTAACGCATTGTTAGTTGTTTGTTGTGCAATTTCCTCTACACTAAGTTTATAAACTTCGGCAAGCTTTTGCGCTACCAAATTAACATACGACGATTCGTTTCGTTTTCCTCGGTAAGGCGCCGGAGCCAAATAAGGCGAATCGGTTTCTAGAACAAGGTGTTCTAAAGGAATTTCGTTTAAAAATTGATCGATTTTTCCGTTTTTAAACGTTACAACTCCGCCAATTCCTAATTTTAAACCTAAATCGATTGCTTGATGCGCATCGTCTATCGTTCCAGTAAAACAATGAAAAATCCCCGAAAGATTTCCGCGTTCTTTTTCTAAAACTTCAAAAGTTTCGGCAAAAGCATCTCGACAATGAATATTAATTGGTAAATTGAATTGTTTTGACCATTGAATTTGTTTTTGAAACGCTTCTTGCTGAATTTCTAATGTGGATTTATCCCAAAATAAATCAACGCCAATTTCGCCAACTGCAACATAATTTCCGGTTTGTAATTCGTTTAAAACAAAATCTAATTCTGTTTGATACGATTCTGGTTTTACCGAACACGGATGCAATCCCATCATTAAATGAACAACTTCCGGAAAACGTTTTTTTACGTTCATCATCGCTTCAAAATACGTGGTATCAATTGCAGGAACAAAAAATTGTTTCACATTTTGATCTAACGCACGCTGAATCATTTCGTCCCGATCGTTTTTAAATTCTTCGCTATATAAATGCGTATGTGTGTCTATCAGAATCATTTTGTATTTTTATCGTCAAATTTCAAATCCATGATAGAAATCGAACATTCTTTGTTGCAACAAGGTTATCATTCAATTCCTTTCCGAATCCGAAAATCAAATCATTTGTATATATACGCCAAAATTAATGGCGTAAAAGGACTTTTTTTGTTAGATACTGGCGCTTCGAATACGTGTATTGATATTAATCAAAGCGAACCTTTTTGTTTGGTTTCTAATCAATCTAATGCAAAAGCTTCCGGAGCTGGATCTAATGATTTGTACACCGAAATTTCGAAAGGCAATCGCATTCAACTTGGAAAGTGGAAACGCACAAATACCACCTTTGTTCTTTTAGATTTAAATCATGTAAACATTGCGTTTAGCCAATATAAGCTTCCCGCAGTTCAAGGAATTATCGGAAGCGATTTACTGAAACAACACGAAGCTTTAATTCATTATCCTTCGCGTTTATTATTTATCAGATAACTGTTTTTTCCATTCGGTTGCAACCGCATCTAATTCTTTATACCAATCTTCTCCAAATTTGCGGATAAGTGGTCCTTTTAAGAATTTATAAACAGGCACTTCTAATTCTTTTCCCAATGTACACGCGTCGTCGCAAATATACCAACGATGATAGTTTATTGCAGAAAATTGCGAATATTCCTTAATTCGAATCGGATATAAATGACACGAAATAGGTTTTTTATAATCTAACTTTCCTTCGTTATAAGCTTGTTCAATTCCGCAAAGTGCTGTGTCTTCATCAAAAATTACATACGCACATTCGCTTCCATGAACCAACGGAGTTTCGTATTCGCCATCTTCGCCCACAACCCATTTTCCTTGATTTTCGATCGCTTCGATTCCTTCTTTTCGCAAATAAGGTTTAATCGTTTCGTAAATCTCATCTAAAACTTGTGTTTCCTCTTTTAACAAAGGAGCTCCCGCATCGCCATCAACACAACATTGTCCTTTACAGGCCGATAAATTGCAAACGAATTCATTCTCAATAATTTCGTCTGAAACTATAGTATTTCCTATCTGAAACATTTTGGTCTTAATTAAAATGCAAAGTTACAATTATTTATAAGCGATAAAACATTATGTTTTTGTAAATGCTTATGATAAAATTCATAACATACTAAAACCACTCTTGTATATTATGATATTTTCAACAAATTATGAGTAATTTTGATTTAAAAATAAAACTATGGAAATTAACGCTAAGGAAATTTTTACAGCAGGAATGATCATATTCGCTGTAATAGATATTTTAGGTTCTATTCCTATTATTGTAGATTTAAGATCTCGTGTTGGGAAAATTCAATCCGAAAAAGCTTCTATTGTAGCAGCTTGTATTATGATTGCTTTTCTTTTTGTAGGAGAATCGATCTTGAATTTAATCGGAATTGATGTGAATTCGTTCGCTGTAGCCGGAGCTTTTGTCTTGTTTTTTCTTGCACTTGAAATGATTCTGGGAATCAGGCTTTACCGCGATGAAGAACCACAAACTGCATCTATTGTTCCTTTGGCTTTTCCGTTAATTGCCGGTCCGGGAATTATGACGACCATTTTGGCTTTGCGAGCAGAATATCAAACAATTAATATTGTGTTGGCAATTATTTTAAATATTATAGTGGTTTATGTTGTTTTAAAGCTTTCGAGCAAGATCGAACGCATCATTGGATCAAACGGATTAGGCGTTATTCGCAAGGTTTTTGGAGTAGTACTTTTGGCAATTGCTGTTAAATTATTTGCTACTAATGTTAAAGGTTTGTTCAACTAATCAAATAATTATTAACTTCGGCGCCTAAAGACAAAATAAAAAATCAATAATGAAATACGTTACCTATATAATCGTTGTAATTGCTATTGCATTGATTGTATTAAATATTACAAAATTAGATTTTGACAACTTATTTCAAGGCGAAAGTGTAGTCGCTTTAATCTGTATTCTTGCCATTTTGTGCGCAGTAATATTGTTACTTATCTTTAATACATCAAAAGCAATAGACAACAAAAACAAATAACAGCTATGTTTGATTGTTTGATTATAGGTGGTGGAGTTTCGGGAGTTTCTTGTGCTTTAGTTTTAGGTTCTGCAAACCAAAAAGCTTTTATGGAAAACAAGAAAATCGGAATTATTACCCACCAAAAAGGATCTATGCTTCAAGATGCTCTTTTTAACAATGCATATGGAATTGCTCCGGGAACTTTAGGAACGGATTTATTACATGAAACATTAGAAAACTTGCAAAACCTTTATCCGCATATTGAGCAGATAGATAAAGAGAAAGTTGTTTCGGTTGTTACTAAAGAAGATTATTTTCAGATTACTACAAACGAAAATATTTACGAAGCAAAAACCGTTGTTTTAGCAATTAATTCAAGTAATCCGTTTACGATTGAAGGATGTTTGCAACCTTATGTAATTCCGCATAGAAAATCGTTGCCGCAAAAAAACCGAATCCAATTGTCCAATAACGATCATTTGGTTTTTAAAGGTGCTTATGTTGCCGGAACTTTAGCCGGGCATCGCAGTCAATTGGCAATTGCAGCCGGAAGTGGAGCAGCTGTTGCAACAGATTTGCTTACTTTATGGAACAACGGAATTGAAACACACGCACACGACAGTATCAGAAAAAAATAATAAATACGATAAAAGAAAAAGCAGGAATTAAAATTCCTGCTTTTTCTTTTATTTGCGTTAATAATACCTAAACTAGTATATTATTGAATATCTTATTTTAAGAATGAGTGCGCTGTTGTATCTTGATCATCATCGTTATTGGCAGCAAAAAAACGCAATTGTTTTAACCAATAAGCAAAAGCTACAGAGCAAATAATGATAAATACCCAAGTAATAGTGTTTGCTAACCACCAGTTAGATAATTCTAATTCAGCTAACCAATCCATTGGCTTCATTAAAACATCTACGAATAAAAATTCAATACCTTTAAAGAAAGATGTCCACATAATATTGTTATTAAATTATTTATGTTTAATTTCAGTTAAATTCTAACTTTGCAACAAAAGTAAAAAAAATTATCAACAAGTTATTTACAAAATCTAAAATAATTATTTTTAATGCTCGCAAATCTTTTTTCAAAAAGCAGACCTATAGGATATGTAGCCATTGGTTTATTACTTTTAACTACGTATTTCCTTCATTTAGTTTCTGATTTAAAATGGATGCAATCACCCGCCGCCATTATAGAAAAAAGTCTTTTATTTGTTGCCGTTGCCTTTTCGGTTTTGCTGATTCAGTTTATAACACTGAAGAACCTTTTGGCTATCAACAACTTATATTCTTTATTTTTATATGCTTGTTTTCTGATTCTTTTTCCTACTTTTTTCGATGATTCAGAATTAATCATTGCTAATTTGCTGATTCTTTTAGCAATGCGACGCATTATTTCGCTTCAAACATTAAAACTTCCTAAGATCAAAATCTTCGATGCCAGTTTGTGGATTTTCTTTGCTACGCTTTTTGAATCGTGGACTATTTTATATTTCATTTTGGTTTATTTAGCTATTATTTGGTACGTTAGCGAAGATTATCGCCATTGGATTATTCCTGCAATTGCGCTTTTTACGGTTACGGTTTTATTTTATACTTACAGTCTTTTTTACAACATTAATTTGGTTGAATATTGGACCAATAAATACGATATTGGTTTTAATTTTGATTATTTCGAAAACGTTTATCAAAACATTGCCATTTCGTTTTTTGCAACTGTTGCGGTACTTTTTACTGCATATCAATTAACGAATTTAAAAAGCATTGCAACCAATCAATTGCACTTGTACAAAAACATTGTATTGAGTTTTGTTATCGGAGTTGTAATCTTCATTATCGCACCAGAAAAATCAAATGGATTATTGGTTTTTACCTTTTTTCCTCTTTCTATTATTGGCGGAAATTTCATTTCGAGCACCAAAACCAAATGGATTAAAGAACTTGTTTTAGGTTTAATTTTAGCCGTAAGCTTGATTCTTTTCTTTTTAAAACTATAATTTTTCACCAAAAGCTAAATCGCCAGCATCGCCAATTCCAGGAACAATATATTTGTTTTCGTCTAAACCTTCGTCGAGCGTTGCAACCCAAAGATGTACATATTCGGGCAAATGTTGTTGTAAATAAGCAATTCCTTCCGGAGCTGCAATCACAACGCACATATGAATTTCTTTCGGAGTTTCTTCTTGCAGTAATTTATTAAAAACCGCAACCATAGAATGTCCGGTTGCCAACATCGGATCTAGAAACAACAAATGTTTGTCTTGAAACGAAGGCGCTGCCTGATATTCAACTTTAATTTCGGGTGAACCATGAATTCTTGAAGCCGAAACAAATCCGTTTTCTGCATCGTCAAAAAAGTTCATAAATCCGGTATGAAGCGCTAATCCGGCACGAAGAATCGAACATAAAACCACATTGTCCTCAATAACTGTTGTGTTTTTAATTCCAAGCGGCGTTTGAACTGCAACTTCTTTATAAGGCAAGGTTTTACTTAATTCGTACGCCATAATTTCGCCAATACGTTCCATGTTTTTACGAAAACGCATCGAGTCTTTCTGAATGTTTACATCGCGTAATTGCGCCAAAAAGTGATTTAAAATACTGTTTTGTTCTGAAATATAATGAATATGCATAACTTTAAAGTTCGTTTATGAATTTGTAAAATTATTAAAAGTATATTTGTAAATAAAAATTAAAGACATGTTTGCAGAATTCGCATTTCCTATTTTTGAGCAAAGTATTGCAGATTATCATAAGTACGACGATGTTTATCATCCGGTAGAAAATCCGTACGAAAAAGGTTCGATCGAACATTTGTTATATGCAAAAAACTGGGTCGATACCGTTCAATGGCATTATGAAGATATTATTCGCGATCCGCAAATTGATCCGATTGCCGCATTGGATTTGAAAAGAAAAATCGATGCTTCGAATCAAGTTAGAACTGATATGGTAGAATATATCGACAGTTATTTCTTAGATAAATACAAAAATGTTCAGGTAAAAGCCGATGCAAAAATCAACACAGAAAGTCCGGCTTGGGCAATAGATCGTTTGTCGATTTTAGCTTTGAAAATTTACCACATGAATGAAGAAGCAACGCGCGAAACGGCTTCTGAAGAACACAGAGCAAAATGTCAGGCAAAATTAGATGTTCTTTTAGAGCAAAAACAAGACATGTTTACATCGATCAGCCAATTGATTTCCGATATTGAAAATGGAGATAAATTCATGAAAGTGTACAAACAAATGAAAATGTATAACGACGATGATTTAAATCCGGTATTATATCAAAATAAAAAATAGTATTTTTGAAAGACTTTCCTAAACGAAAGTCTTTTTTAATATGAACAAACTTTTAAAAATAGCGCAAGTCTTAATTTTCACCGTTTTATTATTGACAATCGGTGTTTTTATATGGCAGTTTTTTAATCCTTACGCACGTTTAATGTTGATTCCGCTCGGAATTTTAAGCATTTATTACTTGCTTATTTACAGCTTTGCCCGATTATTGCAGCACCAAACTTCAAAAATGTGGATGTATGTTGGTATTTTATTTATCATTATTCCGCTTATTGCATTTTCGATGGCGTATCAGCAAATCATGGAATTTTCGATGCAAATTCTAAACTCGTTCACTAATTAAAATGAAACATATTTTAATCATCCGACTTTCGGCAATGGGCGATGTTGCCATGACTGTTCCAGTAATTCGAGCTTTGGTTCAACAACATCAAAACGTAAAAGTGACAGTTGTTTCACGACCGTTTTTTAAACCTTTTTTCGAAGAAATAGAACGTGTCGATTTTGTTGGTGTCGATTTAAAAAAACGTCATAAAGGTTTTGTCGGAATTTATCGTTTGTATCAAGACTTAAAAAAGCAGCAATTTGATTTTGTAGCCGATTTTCACAACGTTTTACGTTCTAAAGTTTTGCGAACTTTTTTTAAGATTTCGGGAATAAAAGTTGCTTTTACCGACAAAGGCCGAGATGAAAAAAAAGCACTTACTCGTTCTAAAAACAAGATTTTTAAACCAGTAAAATCAATGGTAGATCGACATGCCGAAACTTTAAAACAATTAGGTTTTTCGGTTGATTTATCAAATGTGATTTTTCCTAAAAAGAAACCATTATCTCCTGAAATAATTAAAATAACAGGAGAAAATGACACTCAAAAATGGATCGGAATTGCGCCTTTTGCTCAATATACAACAAAAGTCTATCCGCAAGATTTAATGAGCGAAACCATAAATTTATTAGCTCAAAATCAAGAATATAAAGTTTTATTATTTGGCGGAGGCGATGAGGAAATTCAGAAATTAAATCAGTTACAACAAAACTTAAACAATGTGGTAGTTGTTGCCGGAAAAATCAAATTCCAAGAAGAATTAATCTTGATTCAGAATTTAGATATCATGCTTTCAATGGATTCCGGAAACGCACATATTGCGGCAATGTGCGGAATTCCGGTTGTAACTTTGTGGGGACATACGCATCCGTTTGCAGGTTTTGTTCCGTTTCAACAACCTTTGTCGAATTGCTTGGTTGCTGATCGAGAAAAATATCCTTTGTTGCCGACTTCGGTTTACGGAAATAAAACAATTCCGGGTTACGAAGAAGTTATGCGCACAATTCTTCCAATAAATATCGTAGAGAAAATAAAGGAATTACTTCGATAAATTGATTTTGTGAATATCTATTTTGACGAAAACTTCTTTACCATTTTTCTAAAAAGTATCTTTGCATTCTTTAAAAAAACATAATATTTATGAGCGCAATTTGGTACGAATGCAAAGTAAAATATAGAAAAATAGACGAAAACGGAATTCAAAAAGTGGTTACCGAACCTTATTTGGTTGATGCTTTATCGTTTACAGAAGCCGAGTCGAGAATTAATACCGAAATGAGTGCTTTTATCAGCGAAGAATTTAAAATCGTGAACATAAAAGTCGCTAATTTTAACGAAATTCATGCTTTTGAAAATGCCGATCGTTGGTTTAGATCAAAAGTTTCGTTGCTTGCTTACGACGAAGAAAAAGGCAAAGAACGCAAAACAAATTTATATTTGCTAATTCAGGCAAATGATGTAAAAGATGCTTTTGAAAACACAGTCGAAGTAATGAAAAATACAATGGGCGAATATACGATCCCTGCTATTTCCGAATCTCCTATTATGGATGTATTTCCGTACTTTAACGAAGAAGTTTTAGAAGAAGAAATGACAGCTTAATTTTCTAAAAACACCTTTATAAAATAAATTTCAAGCCGATATATGTTAATATCGGCTTTTCTTATTTAAAAATAAAACATTAATTATCAAACACATATAAATTAAATTATTAAAAAAAGTATTTTTTTCTTGTTTTCCATTTTTTTTATTAAATAACTTTGCATCAATAATTATTTCGTACAGAAAATGAAAACTATTTACACAAATATTCAAATCGATCAATATAGTCAACTGGCTGTATTGCGACGACGATGTGTAAATACTTCTTCTGCCTTTTCTCCTATCAGAGCCAGGGCATAATTTCGATTTATTCGAAATCCGCTTGCAGGAATTCTTCTGCACTATTCAAAAATAACATTACGTTTTATTAATCGTTAATTAAAAACTTGACACCAAAAGTGTGTTTTGTTGCAATTAATCTGACCATTTATATTCTAAATGAATACATCATCGGATTTTATTATAATCCCAGCGAACGACTCGCATGTGGGATATGCAGAACAAATCTGCAATGAAATGTTCGAATCTGCAAAAGCTCGTGGAACCGGAATTGCCCGTCGTAAACCCGAATATGTTGCCAATAAAATGATTGAAGGAAAATCGGTTATCGCTTTGCACAAAGATGGTCGTTGGGCAGGTTTTTGTTACATAGAAACCTGGAGTCATGGAAATTACGTTGCAAATTCAGGCTTGATTGTAAATCCGGAATTCAGAAAATTTGGATTAGCAAAATCGATCAAAAATCGCATTTTTAAACTGTCTCGAGAAAAATATCCAAACGCAAAAGTTTTCGGTTTAACAACAGGATTAGCAGTTATGAAAATCAATTCCGATTTGGGATACGAACCTGTTCCCTACTCCGAATTAACACAAGACGACGAATTTTGGAAAGGTTGCACTTCATGCGTTAATTACCAGATTTTAGAAAGCAAAG
The DNA here is from genome assembly GCA_002360925.1 of Flavobacteriaceae bacterium UBA3339. Classification (GTDB taxonomy): domain Bacteria; phylum Bacteroidota; class Bacteroidia; order Flavobacteriales; family Flavobacteriaceae; genus Flavobacterium. The sequence goes on from DERN01000002.1 coordinate 107,452, forward strand.
AACGCAAAAACTGTTTGTGCACTGCTATGCTTTGGGATCCAACAGAAAAGGAAAAGGAACTGAAGCGCAAAATTGAAGAAAAAACCAAAGCGAAAGAGCGCTTAAAAAACATGCAAAAAAAATCATCATTGCTTAAACGATTGGTAATGAAATTAAAAGGAACTAAAATCGTGACATTATTTGTTTAATCATCAATAATTTTAAAATGAGTAAAAAGAAAGTTGTTTTAGCGTTTAGCGGAGGTTTAGATACTTCGTTTTGTTGTATTTACCTGGCGCAAGATTTAAATTTAGAAGTACATTCTGTAGTTGTAAACACAGGTGGTTTCGACGAAAAAGAGTTAAAACAAATCGAAGAAAGGGCATTGAGCTTAGGTGTTGCTTCTCACGATGTTATTGATGAAACAGCAAATTATTACAACGACAGTATTAAATATTTGATTTTTGGAAACGTTTTAAAAAATGCTACATATCCTCTTTCTGTAAGCGCTGAGCGTGTTTGTCAGGCAACAGCAATTGCAAATTACGCAAAGAAAATCGGAGCGGAATGTGTGGCACACGGATCAACCGGAGCTGGAAATGATCAAGTACGTTTTGATATGATTTTCGATATCTTAATCCCAAATGTTGAAGTAATTACACCTATTCGTGATTTAAAATTATCTCGTGAAGAAGAAATTGATTATTTAAAAAAACACGGAGTCGAAATCAATGCTGAAAAAGCAAAATATTCGATCAATAAAGGACTTTGGGGAACTTCAGTCGGAGGGAAAGAAACCTTAACTTCTAACGAATATCTTCCAGAAGGGTCTTGGCCAACTCCAATCACAAAAACAAATCTGGAACGTATTTCGATTGATTTTATTAAAGGCGAACCTGTTGCATTGAATAATGAAAAAATGACTTCGGTAGCAATTATTCAGCAACTGCAAGATTTGGCACAACCTTTCGGAATTGGTCGTGATATTCACGTAGGCGATACGATTATTGGCATTAAAGGTCGTGTTGGCTTTGAAGCGGCAAGTCCAATTATTTTGGTAAAAGCACATCACACTTTAGAAAAACATGTGCTCACCAAATGGCAATTGAGCTGGAAAGATCAGTTGGGGGCTTTTTATGGAAATTTCTTGCACGAAGGTCAGTTTCATGATCCAATTATGAGAGATATCGAAGCTTTTTTACAATCCTCTCAAGAGACTGTCAACGGTAAAGTAATTGTAGAATTACACCCGAATTATTTTACGATTATTGGCATTGAATCTGAAAACGATTTAATGTCGAGCCAATTTGGAACCTATGGCGAAATGAACAATTCTTGGACAGGAGAAGATGTAAAAGGTTTTTCGAAAATCTTCGGAAATCAAGTTTCGATTTGGCACAAAGTAAACCAGAAATAAACAATTGTTATGAAAAAAATTAAAGTTGGAATTGTAGGTGGCGCAGGCTACACAGGTGGCGAATTGCTTAGAATCTTAATCAATCATCCTCATACTGAAATTACTTTTGTTCACAGCAACAGTAACAATGGAAATAAAATTTATGAAGTTCATACAGATTTAATTGGCGAAACCGATTTAGTATTTACAAACCAATTATCTCAAGAAATCGATGTGCTTTTTTTATGTGTGGGTCATGGCGATGCAAAGCAATTTTTAGAAAAAAATCCGTTTAATGAATCTATAAAAATCATCGATTTAAGTCAAGATTTCCGTTTAAAAGTAAATGCTAAAAATTTTGTTTATGGTTTAGTTGAATTGAATCGCGAAAAAATAAAAAAAGCGAATTACATTGCAAATCCAGGCTGTTTTGCAACTGCGATTCAGTTAGCTTTATTGCCTTTAGCCAAAGCAAATCAATTAAAAAGCGAAATTCACATTAACGCCATTACGGGTTCAACCGGAGCCGGACAATCGTTAAGTACTTCGTCGCATTTTAGTTGGCGAAACAATAATATTTCGGTTTATAAAGCATTTTCACATCAACATTTAAATGAAATCGGCGAAAGTTTGGTTCAATTACAAGCTGACTTTAATCAAGAAATCGATTTTATTCCGCAACGAGGAGATTTTTCAAGAGGAATATTCGCTTCCATTTATTTAAAATCCGATTTAAGTCAGGAAGAAGCTATAGAATTATACCAAGATTATTACAAAAATCATCCGTTTACATTTGTTTCTTCTAAAAATATCGATTTAAAACAAGTCGTAAACACCAATAAATGTTTGCTTTATATTGAGAAACACGGAAACAAATTAGCTGTTTTTTCAGTTATCGATAATTTATTGAAAGGCGCAAGCGGGCAAGCTGTTCAAAACATGAATCTCTTATTTGGTTTAGAAGAAACTGCAGGTTTAAAATTAAAAGCAATTGCTTTTTAGAAGTTTTTGTTACTCTGAACTTATTTAACTACGTTCAGTCGCAAGCTCAAGTCAGAATCTCACAAGTAAAATGAAATGCTGAACTAAATTCAGCTTGACAAAATAAAAGAGTATGAAATTATTTGATGTATACCCACTAAATACCATCGAAATTCAAAAAGGTTTGGGATCTTATGTTTTCGATGCAAACGGAACAAAATATGTAGATTTATATGGTGGTCATGCCGTGATTTCAATCGGTCACACGCATCCGCATTATGTAAATCGATTAACAGAGCAGTTACAGCATTTAGGTTTTTATTCTAATTCAATCGAAATCCCGATTCAAAAGCAATTAGCAAACTTGTTAGGCGAAGTTTCGGGCAAAACAAATTATCAGTTGTTTTTATGTAATTCGGGAGCCGAAGCAAACGAAAACGCCTTAAAATTAGCTTCGTTTTACAATAAACGTAAAAAGATTATAGCGTTTAAAAACGCATTCCACGGACGAACTTCTTTAGCAGTTGCTGCAACCGATAATCCAAAAATTGTAGCACCTGTTAATGAAACCGAAAATGTTATTTTTCTTCCTTTTAATGATGAAACGGCTTTAGAACAAGCTTTTCAACAATTTGGCGAAGAAATTTCATCTGTCATTATCGAAAGTATTCAAGGAGTTGGCGGAATTCAATTGGCTTCGGAATCGTTTCTTCAAAAAATCAGAAGTTTAACTTCTCAGTACGATTCGGTTTTTATTGCCGATGAAGTTCAATGCGGATATGGGCGTTCGGGAAAATTCTATGCACAAGATTATTCCGGAGTTGAAGCCGATATTTACACAATGGCAAAAGGAATGGGAAATGGTTTTCCTGTTGGTGGAATTGCTATTTCGGAAAAATTCGTTCCTTGGCATGGTGAATTAGGAACCACTTTTGGCGGAAACCATTTGGCTTGTGCTGCGGCATTATCGGTTTTAGAAGTAATACAGAAAGATGAATTAATGAAAAATGCTTTAGCAATCGGAAACTACTTGATGAACGAATTGAAAAGCTTTGATAAAATCACGGAAGTTCGCGGAAAAGGATTGATGATTGGGATTGATTTGCCTTTGGAATTGAAACATGTAAAAAACGATTTGTTATTCGAAAATAAGATTTTTACAGGTTATGCAGCCCCAAATGTCATTCGATTATTACCTGCTTTAAACATTTCGAAACAAGAAGCCGACTTGTTTTTAGAAGCATTAAAAAATCAATTAAAGAAGTATTAGTCTATAGTCTATCGACTTTATGTCTTAGTACTTTAAGACACACTTTATTAACAATTTGAAAATATAGATAAATGAAAAAGTTTTTTTCGGTTGGTGATGTCGATAATTTATCACAAATTGTAAAAGAAGCTTTAAACGAAAAAGCTTCTCCAAATACAAACGAAACATTAGGAAAACACAAAACATTAGGCTTGGTTTTTCTTAATCCGAGTTTACGTACGCGTTTAAGTACTCAAAAAGCAGCGATGAATTTAGGCATGAACGTTATGGTTATGAACATGGATAAAGATGGTTGGGCTTTAGAAACACAAGATGGCGTTGTTATGAACGGGTCGACTGTAGAACATATTCGTGAAGCTGCTGCTGTAATGGGCGAATATTGCGATATTTTAGGTTTACGTTCGTTTCCGACATTAAAAAATGCCGAAGAGGATTATAGCGAAGACTTGTTTAACAAGTTTATGAAGTATTGTGGAAAACCTGTTGTGAGTTTAGAAAGTGCAACACGCCATCCGTTACAAAGTTTAACCGATTTAATTACAATTATTGAAAATAGCGATTTTTCGTTTAATGAAAAATTACAACAATATAGTCCAAATGGTAAAAAACCGAAAGTAGTTTTAACTTGGGCGCCTCACGTAAAAGCGTTGCCACAAGCGGTTCCAAATTCATTTTCTGAATGGATGTGTAAAGCACAAGCACAAGGTTTGATTGATTTTGTTATTGCACAACCAAAAGGTTATGAGTTGAATGAAGATTTCACTCCAAACGCAACCTTAGTGTACAATCAGGAAGAAGCCTTTAAAGATGCTGATTTTATTTATGTAAAAAACTGGTCGAGTTATAAAGAATACGGACAAATTTTACCGGTTGAAGGCGATTGGATGCCAACTTTAGAAAGTTTAGTAAACACAAATAATGCGAAAGTAATGCACTGTCTACCCGTTCGTCGCGATTTAGAATTAGGTTCGGATATTTTAGATTCCGAAAAATCTTTAGTCATAAAAGAAGCCGGAAATCGTGTTTGGGCAGCGCAAGCGGTTATAAAACGTATTTTAGAAAATAAATAAAAGAATTGAGATATTAGTATTGAGAAGTTAGATATTAAAATTAGAATGTTTTGTCATTCTGAGCTTGTCTCAGAACCTCACAAGTAGTATAAAAATAATTTGTCACTTTAAACTAGTTTAACTACGTTCAGTCGCAAGCTCAAGTCAGAGTCGCACAAGCTAGATGTGATACTGAACTAAATTCAGTATGACAAATGAAGATATTAAAAGTAAAAGATGGAGAAACTAACACTTGTAAAAATTGGAGGAAATATCATAGATGACGAAACGCAGTTAGATCAGTTTCTAAATTTATTCCAACAAATTCCCGGAAAGAAAATCTTGGTTCACGGCGGCGGAAAAGTAGCAACCGAATTAAGTAAATCATTAGGTTTAGATCCCGAAATGATAAAAGGTCGCCGCGTTACCGATGCCGAAATGTTGCGCGTTGTTACAATGGTTTACGCCGGTTTAACCAATAAAACCATCATTGCAAAATTACAAGGTTTAGATCAAAATGCTTTGGGATTAACGGGCGCTGACGGAAATGTAATTGTCGCTTCAAAACGCCCTGTTTCCGATATTGATTTTGGTTTTGTTGGCGATATAACTTCCGAAAATGTAAATACCGACTTTTTAATTAGCTTGTTAAATCAAGAGATTATTCCGGTTTTTTCGGCTATTACACACGACGGACAAGGTCAATTATTCAATACAAATGCCGACACCATTGCTTCGACAATTGCGATGGCTTTAGCTTCTTTTTACGATGTTCATTTGATTTATAGTTTCGAGAAAAAAGGTGTTTTAAAAGATATTCATAATGAAAACTCGATTATTTCGCACCTAAATGAATTGAATTTTAATAGTTTTGTTAAGGAAGGAATAATTTCCGACGGCATGATTCCAAAAATCACGAATGCATTAGAAGCAGTTTCAAAGGGCGTAACGCAAGTTATCATCAAAAATGCGAACGATTTATTAGACGAATCGGCCGGAACCATCATCACTAAATAAAGAAAAATGGAAAAAATTATAGAAGGAAGCATTTCATTGTTAATGGATTTAATCCGAACGCAATCGTTTAGTAAAGAAGAAAACCAAACAGCCGAAATCATCAATGATTATTTAAAAAATTTTGGAATTGAAACACATCGCGATTTAAATAACGTTTGGGCTTTTAACAAACATTACGATGCTTCAAAACCGACTATTCTATTGAATTCGCATCACGATACGGTGCATCCAAATAAAGATTATACGCGAGATCCTTTTCTTCCCGAAATCATTGACGGAAAATTATTTGGCTTAGGAAGTAACGATGCAGGTGGATGTCTGGTTTCACTAATTGGAACGTTTTTGCATTATTACGACAGAACCGATTTAAAATACAATTTAGTAATTGCCGCAACTGCCGAAGAAGAAATTTCGGGCTTACACGGATTAGAATGGATTGTTCCAAAACTCGGAAATCTAGAATTTGCCATCGTAGGCGAACCAACACAGATGCATTTGGCAATTGCCGAAAAAGGATTAATGGTTTTAGAGTGCAAAGCTCCTGGAAAATCGGGTCACGCAGCGCGCGAAGAAGGCGAAAATGCCATTTACAATGCTATTGAAGACATTTTGTGGTTTAAATCGTATAAATTCCCAAAAGAATCCGAAATGTTTGGACCAATTAAAATGTCGGTAACCATGATTAATGCCGGAACGCAACACAATGTAGTTCCTTCGAGTTGCGATTTTGTAGTTGATGTCCGCATTACCGATGCGTACACAAACGAAGAAGTTTTAGACATTATTCACCAACATACCATCAGCGAAATTCATCCGCGTTCAACTCGATTAAAACCATCATCGATCGATAAAAATCATCCGATTGTTCAAGCGGGAATTGCTTTAGGACGCAAAACTTATGGTTCGCCTACAACGAGTGATCAGGCATTGTTATCGATTCCTTCTTTAAAGTTAGGACCTGGAGATTCGGCACGTTCGCATACGGCAGACGAGTTTATTTATGTGAACGAAATCGTAGAAGGAATTCCATTATATATCAAAATTTTAGACCAAATTGTATGATGAAACTTTGGCAAAAAAACACAGAAGTAGATAAAACCGTTGAAAAATTCACAGTTGGTCGCGATCGTGAAATGGATTTCTATTTAGCGAAATTCGATGTTTTAGGTTCGCTTGCACACACCAAAATGTTAGAATCGATTGGTTTGTTATCTGCTGAAGATTTAAAACAAATTCAAAAAGAATTAAAACAAATTTACAAAGAAATAGCATCGGGTAATTTTCAAATCGAAGATCATGCAGAAGATGTTCATTCGCAAATTGAATTTTTGTTAACTAAACGAATTGGCGAAGCTGGAAAAAAAATCCACAGCGGACGTTCGCGAAACGATCAGGTTTTAGTCGATTTAAAACTGTTTTTTCGTTCCGAAATCGAGAAAATGGTTCTTCATTCAAAAGAATTATTCAACACTCTGATTTCGTTAAGTGAAAAGCATCAACACATTTTAATTCCGGGTTACACGCATTTACAAGTTGCCATGCCAAGCTCGTTTGGTTTGTGGTTTGGCGCTTATGCCGAAAGTTTGATCGACGATTTAGAAATGATGCTTGCTGCTTGGAAAATCACGAATAAAAATCCATTAGGTTCTGCTGCCGGTTACGGTTCTTCGTTTCCCTTAAACCGAACCATGACAACCGAATTATTAGGTTTTGAGCAACTGAATTACAATGTAGTTTACGCACAAATGGGACGCGGAAAAACAGAGCGAATTTTAGCGCAGGCAATGAGCAGTATTGCGGCTACTATAGCAAAAATGGCTATGGATATTACATTGTATATGAATCAGAATTTTGCTTTTGTGAAATTTCCAGATCATTTAACAACAGGATCGAGCATTATGCCGCACAAAAAAAACCCAGATGTTTTGGAATTAATTCGTTCACGTTGTAATAAGATTCAAGCATTGCCGAATGAAATTGCGATGATGACAACAAATTTACCTTCGGGATATTTTAGAGATTTACAATTGTTGAAAGAAAACCTGTTTCCGGCTTTTGAATCGTTAAACGATTGTATGCAATTATTGGTTTTAATGTTAAATCATATCCAAATAAACGAAGCTATTTTAAACGATCCTAAATACGATTATTTATTTAGTGTTGAAGTTGTGAATAAAGAAGTTTTAAACGGAATTCCGTTCCGAGAAGCTTATAAAAACATTGGTTTGGGAATTGAAAACGGAACATACAAACCATTAAAAGAAGTGCATCATACGCACGAAGGAAGTATTGGGAACTTAATGAATAAAGAAATTTCGGAAGCGTTCGAAAATGTAATTCAGGCTTTTCATTTCGATAAAGTACATAAAGCTTTAAATGCTTTGATCGAGGAATAAAATTAAGGAGATTGTATTAAAAAAAACTTGTCAAGCTGAATTTAGTTCAGCTTCTCGTAACGTTTGTAAATCATAACAATAAGATTCCTCCTTCGTCGGAATGACAAAATTGAATAGATAGTCTTTAAATAATAACGGAGTTGAATATTCAACTCCGTTTTATTTATCTAAAAATCACTTAAACTTGCTTTTATAGGCAACACTAAAAACTGCTTTTTATAGTGTCCGTTTTCAGTCGCAATATTCCATCTGGCTGAAGAAATAACGCGAACGGCTTCTTTATAAAACGTATTTTCTTCTGCTATTTCTTTTGGCGAAAATTCAAACGCTTTTCCGTCTTCGCTAATCGCAAAACTTACATAAAAAATGAAATACGGTTTCTTTTTATAGGGTACCGGAATATCTTCCTTCTTTATATTATTGTAATTAAAATTGTTGTTTACGTAATAATACAAATCCTCGATTCCGCCAGCTCCGTAATTTGCATCTTTAATAATGGGCTTTGGCGCAACCGAAATCGTATCTTGAGCAAAACTGCTTTTCGAAGCGAATAAACACAAAAATAGTGCAATGATTATTCTCATAATTGTTGTAATTTTTGAAGACTTTCTAATGCTTTTCCGATTGTTTTGATCGAATCGAAAGTAAGCAATAAACGCAAGCCATTCTTGGTTTGTTTTTCTTTTAATGTTGCCAATTTAGGATAAAGTTGCACAAATTGTAATACTTTTCGGAATTGTGCCGATTGATAAAACATCGATTGTTGATCGCTTATGAAATATCCGACCATTTTTCCTTGTTTTAAAATCAATTTTTCGATTCCTGCATGAGAAGCAATCCATTTAATACGAACCGAATCTAACAAGTTTTGCGCTTGTTTTGGCAATGCACCAAAGCGATCGATCAGTTTTTGTTCATACGCTTTTAGTTCTTCTTCGGTTTTTAACGTACTTAATTCGTTGTATAAATTCAATCGTTCCGAAACGTTATTGATGTATTCATCTGGGAATAAGATCTCGAAATCCGATTCAATCACAATATCTTTTACATATTCTTTGGTGTCGATATTTTGTTCTTCTTCATAAAGATCTTTGAATTCATTTTCTTTCAATTCATCAATCGCCTCATTCATGATTTTTTGATAAGTTTCAAAACCAATTTCGTTAATAAATCCGCTTTGTTCGCCACCTAATAAATCGCCTGCACCACGAATTTCCAAATCCTTCATGGCAATATTAAATCCGCTTCCTAAATCGCTGAACTGCTCTAAAGCCGAAATACGTTTGCGCGCTTCTTCGGTCATGACAGAATACGGCGGTGTAATAAAATAACAAAACGCTTTTTTATTGCTTCGACCAACGCGTCCGCGCATTTGATGCAAATCAGACAATCCGAAATTATTGGCATTGTTCACAAAAATCGTATTCGCATTCGGAACGTCCAATCCACTTTCAATAATCGTTGTGGCAACCAAAACATCGAATTCGCCTTCCATAAACGAAAGCAATAAATCTTCCAGTTTCTTTCCGTCCATTTGTCCGTGCCCTACTCCTACTTTTGCATGCGGAACCAAACGCTGAATCATTCCGGCAACTTCCTTAATATTTTCGATTCGGTTGTTGATGAAATAAACTTGTCCGCCACGTTCTAATTCGTACGAAACAGCATCACGAATAATCTCTTCGTTAAAACCGACAACATTTGTTTCGATTGGATAACGATTGGGCGGCGGTGTGGTAATAACCGATAAATCGCGCGCTGCCATTAACGAAAATTGTAACGTTCGTGGGATTGGCGTTGCGGTTAAAGTAAGTGTATCAATATTTTCGGCAATGGTTTTTAATTTATCTTTTACGGCAACTCCGAATTTTTGCTCTTCATCGATCACCAAAAGACCTAAATCTTTAAAAACCACATTTTTATTAACCAATTGATGCGTTCCAATAATGATATCGATTTTTCCTTCGGCTAATTCTTTTAAAGTTTCCGATTTTTGTTTAGCCGTTTTAAATCGATTTAAATATGCCACTTTTACCGGCATATCTTTTAAACGTTCGCTAAATGTTTTAAAATGCTGAAAAGCCAAAATCGTAGTTGGTACCAAAACGGCAACTTGTTTTCCGTTATCGACCATTTTAAAAGCGGCGCGAATTGCAACTTCTGTTTTTCCGAAACCAACATCGCCACAAACCAAACGATCCATTGGGCGCTCGTTTTCCATATCGGTTTTAATATCAATTGTCGATTTTAACTGATCGGGTGTATCTTCATAAATAAACGAACTTTCTAATTCTGCCTGCAAATAACTGTCTGGCGAACATGCAAATCCTTTTTCTAATCGGCGTTTTGCATATAATTTAATCAAGTTAAACGCAATGTGTTTTACGCGTGCTTTGGTTTTTTGTTTCAACGCTTTCCATGCGCCCGAACCTAATTTGTAGATTTTTGGAGGAGTGCCATCTTTTCCGTTGAATTTTGAAATTTTATGTAAAGAATGGATTGAAACATACACAATATCATTATCGGCATAAACCAATTTAATGGCTTCTTGTTTTTTTCCGTCGACATCGATTTTTTGTAATCCGCCAAATTTTCCTATTCCGTGATCAATATGCGTTACATAATCGCCAACCGAAAGCGTTGTCAGCTCTTTTAAAGTAATTGTTTGCTTTTTTGAATAGCCGTTTTTGATGTTGAATTTATGATATCGTTCAAAAATTTGATGATCGGTATAACAAACAATCTGATTTTCGTCGTCGATAAAACCTTGATATAAAGGCAATACAACGGTTTTATATTGCTGAATTGGTTGATTTTGATCTTTTAGATTCGAAAAGATTTCTTCGAAACGTTTTGCTTGCGCTTCGCCCGAACAATAGAGATAATTAGTAAATCCGTTTTCGGTATTTTGATTTAAGTTTTCGATCAACAAATCGAATTGCTTGTTGAAAGAAGGTTGTGGTTTTATATAAAAATCTAACGAAAAATGCGGAGTAAAAAAGTTTTTCTGAGCCAATTCGACCACTGTAAAATCATCGGCTTTTGATAGAAACTCGTTTGCCGAAAGAAACATTTCGCTTGGCGATAAATGTTTTACATCTGAACTTAACTTTTCGAAAGCTTCGTTTGCTTTCGTAAACATTTTCGTTAATTGTTCGTTGATTATCTGCGTGTTTTGAAAAAACAAAACCGTATTTGACTGAATATAATTTAGAAAACTTTCGCGATTTTCTTGTAAAAACTTATTTTCAACATTTGGAATAATCGTGATTTTCTTATTTGTTTCGATTGAAAGCTGCGTTTCTACATCAAACGTTCTAATGCTATCGATTTCATTTCCGAAAAATTCAATACGATACGGATTTTCGTTCGAAAAAGAGAAAACATCGATAATTCCTCCACGAACCGAAAATTCGCCAGGTTCCGAAACAAAATCAACTCGTTTAAAATTATATTCAAACAACACTTCATTCACAAAATCAATCGTCATTTGATCGTTTACCGCAATTTTCAACGTATTTTTGTCTAATTGCTTTCGCGTTACCACTTTTTCGAACAATGCATCGGCATACGAAACAATAATAACCGCCTTTTTCCGCGCATTTAAACGATTCAGAACTTCGGCACGCAAAAGCACATTTGCGTTATCGGTTTCTTCGATTTGATACGGTCTGCGATACGATCCGGGATAAAAAAGCACCTGATCTTTAGAAACCAGATTCTCTAAATCGTTGAGATAATAGGCAGCTTCTTCTTTATCGTTAAAAACCAATAAAAAATGTTGATTACTGTTTTTAAACAACGCCTGAATTTGAAACGACAATGCTGAGCCAATAAATCCTTTTGCGTGAATTTTATTGCCTAATTTTTCGATATATTGCTGAAACAGTTCTGTTTTTGCAGCTTGTTCAAATACTTTTTTTATACTCATTATTCTTGTGGAATCGCATTTAAAGTAGCTCGTTTTATAGTATCTACCGGATGAATTAATTGATCTTCGCCAATTTCTTTCGGAATTTTAGCTTTTATTTCGAACTCATCGAATTGATAAATAATCGAATTTGTATTTTTCTGAATAGCACCCAATAATCGTAAAACTTCTTTCTGATTCATCGGATCCAATTCCAAATGCATATCTAAATTCTGAATATTCGTTTCTAACAAACTAATACGCGCTTTGGTTTCTTGTTTATTGTATAATTCGGGAATATTAGATCGAATTAAAGCTACTTTTTGAACCAAATTTCCGGCTTTGTGTTTAAAAGCCGATAACGACGGATTGGGTGCAATCGTCAATTCGTTAACATAATTGCGCCATTCTTCCCAATTACTTAATTTGGTACTTACCGTAGGATTTGAAATGGAAACTTTAAAATTCCACTTCGCATGAATCGTTCGGATCAAGGAATCTTGTGTTGGTTGATTTTGTGTAGTTTCGATTGTTTCGACTTTTTTCTGACAACTAATCAAACTAATTCCGGTTAAAAATAAAATGAAAATATATTTCATAAAATGCGTCTTCAAAAACAAATCACAAATTTACTAATAAAGCCGTTATGGTACGTTTTATTACCGTAAATATTAAAAAATCGTATTCATTTTTAGGGAAGATTTAAGAAAAATACACGAACAAAGGCTATATTTGTGCAACAAATTAAACGAGATGGATACAACCAAAATATTGATTATTGGAGCCTGCGGACAAATTGGTTCTGAACTTACCTTGAAATTAAGAGAAATTTACGGATTAGATAATGTTGTTGCTTCTGATATTCGCAAAGGTGAACAAGATGTTTTTAAAACCGGTCCTTTTGAAATTGTTGATGCGATGAATTTTGATCAGGTTGCTGGATTGATTGAAAAATATCAAATTGATGAAGTCTATTTAATGGCTGCTTTACTTTCGGCAACAGCTGAAAAAAATCCTGCTTTTGCTTGGGACTTGAATATGAATTCATTATACCACGTATTAAATCTTGCAAAGGAAGGAAAAGTCAAGAAAATATTTTGGCCTTCAAGTATTGCTGTTTTCGGACCAACAACTCCGAAAAACAACACACCACAATATACTGTAATGGAACCTTCGACCGTTTATGGAATTTCGAAACAAACAGGAGAGCGTTGGTGCGAATATTACCACAACAAATACGGAGTTGATGTGCGTTCGATTCGTTATCCGGGATTAATTTCTTGGAAAACTCCTCCAGGTGGCGGAACTACTGATTATGCGGTTGATATTTATTACAAAGCAGTAGAGAACAATCAATACACATGTTTCTTAAGTGAAAACACCGAGTTACCGATGATGTATATGGATGATGCAATTCGTGCAACTGTTAGCATTATGCAAGCTAAAAAAGAAGATGTGAAAATTCGTTCTTCGTACAATTTAGCTGCTATGAGTTTTACTCCGAAAGAAATTGCTGCTGCAATTGCTCATATTCAACCTGGATTTGAAATTGGTTATGAAATAGATTTCCGTCAGGAAATTGCTGATTCTTGGCCTTCAAGCATCGACGATTCTGAAGCCAGAAAGGATTGGAGCTGGAAACCAGAATATAATTTAGAAAGCATGACAAAGGTAATGCTAGAGAATTTGAAGAAATAAGAAACAAAAAATCCACCAATTGGTGGATTTTCTTATTTAATAAATTATTTATTAATCTTACTATGCTTCCGTCCGTAGATGAAATAAATAACAAGTCCTATTGCGAGCCAAATTGCTAATCGTTCCCAACTTTCAATCGGCAACGAAGCCATCATGATAACACAAACTACAATTCCTAAAATTGGGACTAAAGGAACCAATGGTGTTTTAAAAGGTCGTTCTAAATTAGGCTGAGTTTTTCGCAAAACTAAAATCCCAATACAAACCAAGGTAAACGCGAATAAAGTTCCGATACTTACCATATGTCCTAAATCAGAGACTGGAACAAATCCTGCAAATATGCTTACAAAAAACATAAAGACAATATTCGTTTTCCAAGGCGTTTGACGTTTTGATAAATCTGAAAATAATTTTGGAAGCAATCCGTCTTTACTCATCGAATAAAACACACGACTTTGCCCTAAAAGCATCACCAAAATCACAGAAGTATATCCTGCAATAATTGTAACAATTAAAGCGGTATTTAAAAAGTGATATCCTGTTTTGGCAAAAGCGGTCGCAACTGGTTTTGCATCTCCCTTAAAAACTAAATAATTTTCAATTCCAGTTAAAACATAAGAAAACAAAACATATAATATTGTGCAAATAATTAAAGATCCAATAATTCCGATTGGCATATCTTTTTTAGGATTTTTTGCTTCTTGAGCAGCGGTACTTACAGCATCGAATCCAATAAAAGCAAAGAAAACAACACCAGCTGCTCTTAAAATCCCACTAATTCCGAATTTGCCAAAATCATCGCTTTTTACAAAGTCAAAGAAACCCAATTGTCCCGATTTCACTAACTCTTCGCTCGCATTTACAGGAATAAAAGGATCGTGATTAGCAGCATCAATAAAACTCCACCCTAAACCAATAAAAATTAAAACTACCGCAACTTTTAAAATCACCAAAAGATTGTTGACTTTAGAAGACTCTTGCGTTCCGCGAATTAATAAAAGTGATAATAAACAAACGATTACAATAGCAGGAACATTTACAATTCCGCCTTCGAAAGGACCTTTTAAAAATTCGATTGGTATTTCGAGATTAAAAATCTTGAGGAATTCATTAAAATATTGCGACCAACTAACCGCAACTGTTGCACTTGCCAATGCATATTCTAAAACCAAATCCCAACCAATAACCCAAGCGATAAACTCGCCCATTGTTGCATAAGAGTATGTGTAAGCGCTTCCTGCAACCGGAATCATCGAAGCAAATTCGGCATAACACAAACCTGCAAAAGCACATCCAATTGCAGCAACAATAAATGAAATTGTTACGGCAGGTCCGGCATTTTCGGCTGCTGCGATTCCTGTTAAAGAAAATAATCCTGCTCCGATTATCGCTCCTATTCCTAGCGCAATTAATCCGTAAGGACCTAGTGTTTTCTTTAAAGTTCCTTCTCCTTGTTCATTTGCTTCCTTTAATAAAGAATCAATTGGCTTTTTTTCAAAAAATCCCATATTTCAATTCGTTTTATTTATTCAAAGTGTTAATAATATTAACATTCAAATATATAATAAAATTAAAAACGAGAAATATAAAAAAGTTATTTTTGAACGTACCAACCTACTTCTTCTTTGTATTTTAAGACGAAATCTCTTGTAATAAATTCAGAATTTGGATTTTTATCTTTACTTAATCCTGCAAAAGGCGTAGGTTCTTTTATCAGTTTTGCTTTAGCAGTCGCTTTGGTTTTAGTGTTTAGTTTTAATTCTACATCGGAATTTTCTTGAATTGTAAACAAATACATTTTTACTTCGGCTTTGTTTTTTCGTTGATCCAATACATATTTAGAAGCATCGGTCGTTAAAGTAATTGTAACATCCCAAACCGAATCTTTCGATAGTAATTTTTTTCGAACTTCATTCGTTTTTAAAACAATCAGCTTTTGACTTTCTAAATTTTTTAAAGCTGTAATTTCTTCTGCGTCTTTATTCATTCGTAGTTTTCGTTCGCCCAAATGAATACTTTCACTTTCAAAAACGGGATATTGTTGTGTAAAATCGTTGATTAAAGAAGTTGCTTTTTTTACCGATAAAGAATCAGATGAACAACCAACAGCTGCAACAGCTAAAAACAGTAGTATAACTCTTTTCATGAAATACGTTTTTATTGTAAATATAAGCATTTGGAAAAACGGAAAAGAATTAAAATAAAAAAACCTTCAATAAATTGAAGGTTTTTAGAGGCATCTAGCGGATTCGAACCGCTGTAGACGGTTTTGCAGACCGCTTCCTAGCCACTCGGACAAGATGCCCTATTCGATTTTCGTGATTGCAAATCTACTACAAAATTTTAGATTTCAAAACTCAAACCAAAAATTTATGCGCGATATTCTTCCATTACAATAGTAACCCGCTCAACATCACCACCAATAGGTGGATTAATTTTCGAAACTTCTAACAAAATTCTCGAAACCATTGGCAGTTCTTTAAAAACGCGAACTACAATTCGTTTTGCAACATGTTCTAGTAATTTTGATCGAATCGCCATTTCTTCAATCACGATTTTGTTTAAATGAACATAATCTACCGTATCTGCCAATTCATCAGAATCTGCCGATTTACGTAAATCTGCTTTAATTTCTAAATCTACACGATAATCCGATCCAATTTTAGCTTCTTCTTCCAAACAACCATGATTGGTAAACACTTTAATGTTTTTTAGTCTTATAATTCCCATAATTTGTCTGTTTTCGCTGTAAATTTACCAAATTTTAAACGATTCTTAAAGATACAACGAAGCAATATTTTTGGTAAATTTGTAACTCTTTAATTGAAAATTATGTCAACAAAAGAAAAATCATTGAATTTTATAGAACAAATCATTGAGGAAGATTTAACTCAAGGTTTGTCAAAAGATAAATTACGTTTTCGTTTTCCACCAGAACCAAACGGATATCTGCACATTGGTCACGCTTCTTCGATCTGTTTAAACTTCGGATTAGGATTGACTTATGATTCGCCTGTAAATTTGCGTTTCGACGACACAAACCCAGCAAAAG
Organism: Flavobacteriaceae bacterium UBA3339; assembly: GCA_002360925.1. Classification (GTDB taxonomy): domain Bacteria; phylum Bacteroidota; class Bacteroidia; order Flavobacteriales; family Flavobacteriaceae; genus Flavobacterium. Next base: position 124,200 of record DERN01000002.1, read on the forward strand.
AAGAACAAGAGTTCGTAGATGCCATTAAACATGACGTTGAATGGTTAGGTTTTAAATGGGATAAAGAATTGTATGCTTCGGATTATTTCCAAGAATTGTACGATTGGGCTGTGGAATTGATCAAAAAAGGAAAGGCTTATGTAGATAATCTTTCTGCCGAGGAAATTGCAAAACAAAAAGGAACTCCGACGCAAGCAGGAATTAATTCGCCAAATAGAGATCGTTCGGTTGAAGATAATTTGACTCTTTTTGAACAAATGAAAAACGGGGAATTTGCTGAAGGAGAATACATTTTACGTGCAAAAATCGACATGGCATCGCCAAATATGTTGATGCGCGATCCTATTATGTACCGAATCATCAACGCAAATCATCACAGAACAGGCGATAAATGGCACATTTATCCAATGTATGATTGGGCACATGGCGAAAGTGATTATTTGGAAGGAATTACACATTCGTTATGTACGTTAGAATTTTTACCTCATCGCGAATTGTATGATTGGTTTTTAGATCAGATTTTCGAAGAAGGAAAAGTTCGTCCTAAACAAAGAGAATTTGCTAGAAGAAACTTATCGCACACCGTTGTTTCGAAACGAAAATTATTGCAATTAGTAAACGAAGGACATGTAAATGGATGGGACGACCCGAGAATGAGCACAATTTCGGGAATGCGCAGACGCGGATATACGCCAAACGCTATTCGTAATTTTGCCGATACAATCGGGATTGCAAAACGAACAAACTTAATCGATGTTTCGTTATTAGAATTCTGTGTTCGTGAAGATTTAAACAAGATTACTGATCGCGTAATGGCAGTTTTAGATCCTGTTAAATTGGTTATCACGAATTATCCTGAAGGACAAGAAGAATGGCTTGATGCTGAAAATAATCCCGAAGTTGAAGAAGTTACCTTTAGAAAAGTTCCTTTTTCGAGAGAATTGTATATCGAAAGAGAAGATTTCTTAGAAGAAGCGAACTCTAAATTCTTCCGTTTGACTTTAGGGAAAGAAGTGCGTTTAAAAAATGCTTACATCATTAAAGGAGAAAGCGTTGTAAAAGATGCCGATGGAAATATCACGGAAATTCACGTTACATACGATCCGGATTCTAAATCTGGAAGCGGAACAGAAGCTTCGAAACGTAAAGTAAAAGGAACCATTCATTGGGTTTCGGTTCCTCATGCAATTGAAGCAGAAGTTCGTATTTACGATCGCTTATTTTCGCACGAAAATCCGGATGGAAATAAAGAAGTTGATTTTAAAGAATACATCAATCCTGATTCGTTAAAAGTAATTACTGGTTTTGTAGAACCAAGTTTAAAATCGGCAAAGGAAGGAGATAAATTCCAATTTCAGCGATTAGGTTATTTCTGTGTAGATAGAGATACAACCGATGAAAAACCCGTATTTAACAAAACAGTAGGTTTGCGCGATACGTGGGCAAAACTTGAAAGTAAAGAATAAACAAAAAACCAGCAATTTAAAATGCTGGTTTTTTTATTTGATTTTATACTTCATCTAAAACTTCATCATCTAATCTATAAGGTGCTTCATCGTCAAATTCGCCTTCCCATTTTGCTACTACAACAGTTGCTAAGCAATTTCCGATAACATTTACCGAAGTTCGAGCCATATCCATTAATTCATCGATTCCTAAAATCGCTGCGATAATAAATACTGGTAATCCAAATTGTTCTGCTGTTGCAATTAAAACAATTAAAGAAGCACGCGGAACTGCAGCGACTCCTTTCGAAGTTATCATTAACGTAAATGCAATTCCTAATTGTTGTCCTAAATCTAAATGCATTCCGGCTGCTTGAGCCACAAAAATGGATGCTAAAGAAAGATATAAAGAAGTTCCGTCGAGATTAAAACTATAACCTGTAGGAATAACAAAAGATACTATTTTACGCGGAACACCAAATTTCTCCATATTGCTCATTGCTTTTGGCAAAGCAGCATCTGAACTTGTGGTAGCAAATGCAATAGAAACCGGTTCTTTTACCGCTTGCATAAACTTTTTGATCGGTATTTTTAAGAACAACATAACCGGAACAAAAACCAACAACATAAAAGCAATTAAGGCAATATAAAGCGATCCTAAAAGCATAAACAGATTTTTTAGAATGTCTACACCTAAATGTCCAACTGTATAAGCCATTGCAGCTCCTACTCCGATTGGAGCAAAATACATGATTAAATTTGTGAACTTAAACATGACTTCCGACAAACTTTCGGTAAAATCTACCATAGGTTTACGTTTTTTCTCATCGACCATTGCCAATCCAATTCCGAATAAAACCGAGAAAACAACTACTTGTAATACTTGATTTTCGTACATGGATTTCACAATATTTTCTGGAAATAAATCATAAAAGAAATGGGCAAACTTATAAACTCCATGAACATGTTCTGGTAAGGTTTCCAAAGCAGGATCGGCTCCTTTTGTAGAAGGCAATTGCTCATGTGGCATATCCTGAATATCAACTCCAACTCCGGCTTTTGTAATATTAATTACCGCCAAACCAATAAAAATGGCACAAGAAGTGGCGCAAAAGAAATACAACATCGATTTCCACGCCATTCGTCCAACTTGCTTTAAATCACTATGACCGGCAATTCCGTAGACTAAAGTTCCAAAAATAATAGGTGCAACAATTGTCTTTACCAATTTAATAAAGCCTTTACTAAAGGGTTGTAAAGCCATAGCAGCATTCGGAAAATCAATTCCCACAAATATTCCCAATATCATGCAACTTATAATCCATGTGGTCAGGTTTTTTCTTGAAATAGCATTAATTATCAACGCTAAAGCTACTGTCCATCTAGTTGCAATCATGATTTCTTCTGAAACAGGAACATTAAAAAGTTCTTTCAATAATGCAATAATAATGGCTATGGTAACACAAACACCTAGAATAAGTCCGGTTCTTGATTTAAACATGTTTAAAACTTTTAATTCGCAAAAATAACAATTCTAAACAATTGAACATCATATTTATATTTAAGCATTTTACAAAAATTAAGATTTTTTTAGTGGATTTTTTGTTTTTAATGCTTAATTTTAATTCATTAAAAAATCTTAAAAATAAAAATTGTTATGGGAAAAACAGGAAGCACTTTAGTTGCAATTTTAGCAGGAGCAGCTGTTGGAGCAGTTGCAGGAGTATTATTAGCACCGGATCAAGGAGATAAAACAAGAAAAAGAATCTCTAAAGGATTTAGAGACGGAAAAGACGATATTACATGCAAATTAGACGATTTGAAAAAACAAGTTAAAACCTTAATTTCTTCAAAATCTAACAATTTAGAGTCTTCTATCGACAGTTTTGTTTCTAGCGCCGAAGCTAAATCAGAAGATGTTATTTCTGCATTAGAAAAGAAATTGGCTCAATTAAAAAGCGATGCAAAAAATGTTGCTAGCCAAGTAAAAGACAAAGCAGATCAAGTTAAAACAGAATTAAAATAGTCTTTTCATGTCATTAAAAGAGGACATTAAAGATAACTTTTCTGAAATCAAATCCGAAGCAAAGGCTTTTCTTGACACCAATCTTGATTATTATCAATTATTAGGTTTTAAGATTTCCTCGAGAGCTTTGGGTTTGATTTTAAAAATATTTGCTTTAACCTTATTTTTATCCATTGGCTTGCTATTTTTATCGTTTGCCGCAGCGTTTGCTATTGGTCATTCGTTGCAAAACAATACACTTGGCTTTTTAATTGTTGGTGGAATTTATATCGTTATAGCATATCTTGTTTATGTATTTAGAAAATCTTTAATTGATATTCCTATATTGAAAAAGTTTTCAGATATTTTTTTTAACGATTAATAGTATGAAAAAAAGATTTACAAGTTTTGAAGATGTAGATAAAGAATTAGAGATTCTAAAACTGGAAAGGGAAATCCAGATGAGGAAAATGGGATTAAGAGTAGAAAATATTTCGGATGCAATTTCGCCTTCTAACCTAATGAAAACAGGTTTTTCTACTTTTGCAACTTCGTTTAAAGAATCGTCAGGATTAAGATCTATTATCTTTACAGCAGTTATACGTTTTATCATTAAGCAAATAAAAACAAGAAAGTCCAGATAAATTAATATCTGGACTTTTTATATAATTTCTCAAAGCTTTTAAACCTCATCCTTACCCGATTCGTAATAATCGTTAAAATCGTCGTTTTTACGCTTTTTATTTGAATCTTTAGAATTCTTCATAACCTCACTCACTTGGTTACTTGCGGTAAACGAAGCAACCATATTGTTTAACATGTCGCTTCCTGCTTGTGGCGAATTTGGTAATAAAATCAAGTTTGAATTGTTTTCGGATCCAATTGCAGTTAAAGCATCGTAATGTTGCGTTACAACAATTAAAGCAGAAGCTTCTTGTGAGTTGATTCCTACTTTATTTAAAACATCTACAGATTCAACTAATCCGCGTGCAATTTCTCTTCTTTGATCAGCTATCCCCTGCCCTTGTAAACGTTTCGATTCTGCTTCGGCTTTGGCTTTTGCAACAATTCTAATTCTTTGCGCTTCAGCTTCATATTCTGCAGCTGTTTTTTCACGATCGGCAGCATTAATTCTATTCATGGCATTTTTTACCTGAATATCTGGATCAATATCTGTAATCAACGTATTAATAATATCATATCCATAAGTGATCATTGCGTCGTTTAACTCACGTTTTACAGCGATTGCAATATCATCTTTACGTTCAAAAACATCATCTAAAATCAATTTAGGAACTTCGGCACGTACCACATCAAATACATACGACGTAATTTGATCGTGCGGATATTCTAATTTATAAAAAGCTTCGTAAACGCGTTCTTGAACAACTTTAAACTGAACCGAAACTTTCATTTTAACAAACACGTTATCTTTTGTTTTTGTTTCAATAATAACATCTAATTGCTGAATCCTTAAGTTTACTCGACCTGCAACACGATCCACAACAGGAATTTTAACATGTAATCCTGATTGTCTAATAGAATGATATTTTCCAAATCGTTCTATAATAACAGCCGTTTGTTGTTTTACGGTAAATAAGCCTAAGGCTATAATAACCAAAATAACTACGATAATAATAGGTAATCCGAACATAGTTTTGAGTGTTTAAAGAAATGTACAAAAAAACCTCTTTGTACAAAGAGGTTTTTATAATTATTTTTTTGTTAAATGTAGTTTTACAGTAGCCCCGTCTAATAAATTTAAATATTGCTCATATTGAGGGAGCATTATCTTAATGTAGGGGATATATTCTGTAATCTCACTATGGATTTCCATTGAAGTACTCGTTTCAGAAGCAATTACTCCTTTAATAGTGTATCCCATTAAATTCATTGTTACATTATTTCCATTACGTTGAAACGCTTGTCCATATTCAGTAACATCACAAGACGCACCTTCATAATGAAAGAATTTTGCAGTATCATTACTTAATAATTGTAAATAATCCTTTGTACACCCTTCGCTATGAGGGTAATCAATAGTATATAATGGAATTATTTTTACTAATTGAATTGTTTTAGGTTCCCATGTCGATTTCACTGTTACATTATTCCCGGGGTTATCAGGATTCTCAATAATAGGATTTCCTTTATCTGTAGTAGTAGAATCATCAGAACTACATGAAACAATAGAAAGACTTAAAAGAAATGTCGAAAATAAAAGAATTTTTTTCATAAAATAAAAATTAATAATGTGTCTGTAAATATATTGCAAGTTTTTTAAATAAAAAAATCCCATTTTTTGGGAATGGGATTTTAGAAAAATTTAGAAAAAAATTGTTGTTTGTTGATATGAAAAAAATTATCATACAGTACAGCAAAGGGCGTTGCATGTACTTCACAAATATATAATAATAAATTAAACTTCCAAAAACTTTAAATGTTAAATTTATTTTTCAATAATTGCTTTAATTCGTTGAATTACTTCTTGTTGTCCTAAAACATTCATAATTTCGAACAAATCGGGACCTTTCATTTCGCCAACCATTGCTACACGTAAAGGCTGCATTACTTTCCCCATTCCAATATTTTGTTCTGTAATCCACGATTTTACTTTTTCTTCAATTACTTTCGCTTCAAAGTTATCAATCGACACGATAATGTTACTGATTTCCTGTAACCAAATCTTTGTATCTTCGGTAAAGTTCTTCATTACTTTTGCATCATATTCTTTTGGAGCTACAAAAAAGTAATCGGCTAAATCATACAAATCGGTTACAAAATTAGCGCGGTCTTTTACTAAACCTACAATCGTACTAACCTCATTTAACGATTTTTGAATTCCTTTTTGCTCAAGTGTTAAAAGAAACATTTCGGCTAATTCATCATTCGATTTTTCCATTAAATACTGATGATTAAACCATTTATTTTTCTCAGGATCAAACTTAGCTCCCGATTTGTTTACTCGACCTAAATCAAAAACCTGAGCCAATTGTTCTAACGAATATATTTCTTGATCTGTTCCTTCGTTCCAGCCTAATAAAGCAAGGAAATTAATTACCGCTTCCGGAAAATATCCTTGTTCTCTGTATCCCATCGAAACACTTCCATCTTCGCCTTTCCATTCTAAAGGAAATACTGGAAAACCTAATTTATCTCCATCTCGTTTTGATAATTTTCCGTTTCCTACAGGTTTTAATATTAAAGGCAAATGTGCAAATTCTGGAGATTCCCATCTGAACGAACGATATAATAAATGATGTAAAGGAAGTGATGGTAACCACTCCTCGCCTCTTATCACATGCGAAGTTTCTTGTAAATGGTCATCCACAATATTTGCTAAATGATAAGTCGGCATTCCGTCTGATTTAAACAAAACTTTATCATCTAACAAAGAAGTATCGAAAGTAACTTCACCGCGAACCATATCCTGAATCGTTAATTTTTCGCTTGAAGGCATTTTAAAGCGAATCACATACGGATCTTCATTATACAATCTAGCTTCCAATTCTTGATGCGTCATATTAAGCGAATTCACTAAATATTCTCTTGTAGAATGATTGTAAATGAACGTTTTCCCTTCAGCTTCGGCTTCTTTCCGTTTAGCATCTAATTCTTCAGCAGTATCAAAAGCGTAATATGCAAAACCATCGTGAACCAATTGTAAAGCATAATCTTTATATAAATGCTTGCGTTCGCTTTGTTTATAAGGACCAAATTTCTCGTTTTTTCCAATCGTTTCATCGGGTTCAATCCCCAACCAACGCAAAGCTTCAAAAATATATTCTTCGGCTCCGGGAACAAAACGGGTTTGATCTGTATCTTCTATTCTAATATAAAAAACGCCATTATTTTTTTTGGCAAACAAATAATTAAATAAAGCTGTTCTTACTCCTCCAATATGTAAAGGACCAGTTGGGCTTGGGGCAAATCGTACGCGTACTTGTTTAGACATCTTTTTTCAATTTTTAAAGGCAAAGATAAATAGTTACTCTCGTTTATCTATAAAAGTTATGGGTTTTCTACTTAAAGGACTAAAAATTATGGATTGCAATATATGTTCATCTTCAAAAACAAGGGTTGGTGTTACTCTTAATTTAGCACGAAAATAATCTTTTACTGAGTTAAGGAATTGTTCCGAAGTATCGGACGAACATACTTTAATTACAATTTCATCTGTTCCGATTTCGTTTGTTGATATTTCTATGACATGCAATGAAATTTCCTTAAAATTTGAAATAGCGTCGTGCATTGCCGGCGGAAACAAAGTAGTTCCTTTATATTTTATCATGTGTTGTTTTCGACCTTCAACCGGACCTAAACGATACGTATTTCGTCCACAAGCGCAAGATTCTGAATATTTTCGAACTAAATCGCCTGTTTTAAATCGAACTAATGGAACGCCTTCAACTCCTAAAGTCGTAATCGTCAACTCACCTACTTCACCATCGAGAACTTGTTTGTTTTCATCATCTAAAATTTCGGTAATAATTAATTCTGGATGATGATGTCCGCCTTGAAACTGATTACATTCTGTAAAAGCCGCGCCCATTTCGGTTGAAGCGTATGTTGAATATAATTCGATTTTCCATTTTTCAAGAATTCGTTTAGCTAGAATAGTCGAATCTAAATCCGACGTTCGCAACGATTCTCCAATACAAATCACACCTTTAACGCTGCTTTCGTTTATATCAATTCCGTTCGTTTCGGCATATTCGATCAATTTTAAAAGGAAAGACGGAACCGCAATCAAATATTTAGGTTTGTATTTTAGAATAGAATCCCATTGCAAAGGCGGAACTCCTGCCCCACTTCGAATCACGGTTGCGCCCAACGAACGCAATCCTAAAAAGTACGCTAAACCTGCCATAAAGCGGCGATCCATTGTGGTCATAAGTTGTACCACATCTCCGGATTGAACTCCAGCACATTCGAACGAAATTTTCTCGTTATACGCCAATCGATCTAAATCGTTTGATGTTAACCCGAATGTAACTGGATCTCCTAAAGTTCCGCTTGTTGTGGCAATATCTCGGAATTCAGAAAAATCGACACAGAAAAAATCATCGTTATATTGCTGTAAATCGTTTTTGGTTACAACTTCTAATTTCTGAAGGTCATTAATCGTTTTAATTTCATCAATCGAAATTCCTTGTCGATCAAACCAATTTCTATAAAAAACAGAATGTTGATATACATATTGTAACTGTTTTTGTAACAATTGTTCTTGAAATTGAGTGATTTCTTCGAGAGAAAGCGTTTCTATTTTTGGAATTTTTTGGTTTTTCGTTGGCATTTTTTTATCCATTGATTCAATTGTTCAACATCCTGCAAAGTCGTAACTTCTTTGGCAAGCGCTTGGTTAAAATACGTTTGAGCCAAAACATAATCTTGATGCTCAAAAGCGATTTTTCCAGCCCAATAATACGCTTCCCAAAACTCAGGATTATACGCAATTAATTGAGTTCCTTTGTGCAAAGGTATTGTTTCTTTGGCAGAATATTGAGCTATTAGTTCATTTAACAACTTTCGATACAACGCAAGATTTTTAAATTCTTCCGACTTAAGAAAAGAATCTTCGGGAATGGAATTTGAGCTGAAAACATTCTCATTTCCAGAAAAAACATCGTTTAAATCATACAAATCAAAAGCGCCTAATTGATACGGATTATTCGAAACCCACATTCTCAATGTTTTTGGATGAAAAATAACAGCATGATGCGCCCTTAATTGATTCAACGCTTTTTCGTTTCCAAATCCGATTTGTTTATTTTGTAATCCGGTTGTTTTTCGAAGTGTTTTTGCAAGTTCGATTTCATTTATTTCAGATCCCTTTGCAAATTCTTCTTCTAAAAGTTCATATCGATATTGCGAATGTGAAGTTGCTTTATGCTTTTGATTTCGTTTTTCGTTTCCTAAAATCGTGCTTTGAAAATGATTCGTGCAAATCAATAAATCGTCCGAACTTCGTACAACATCCATTTTCTTAGGCGAAATTTCAATAATCGCTGCATCGTTATCTAGCGCACTTCCAATCAAAATCGATTCTGAAACAAACAACTGTTTATTTCGGGCAATTTCAATCGCTTCGTCAATAGTTGATGCAAATTGAACTATTTCTTTTGCCAATAAAGAAATAGGCATTTTGGCTTTTAACGGAATCGAAGATTTTCCTGCATTTATGGTAACCGTGAGTCCTTTTTCGTTCATTCCCGAAACAACGCCTAACATTCCCGGCCAAGTTACCGAAGCGTATTTGTATCCTTTTTCGGGATTTACAAACGAAACAATCTTATTTTGCGCAAAATCATCCGAAACATAGAAATCGAAATTTCGACCAATCCACAAGCTTTCGTCTTTTGTGTACGTGGCATGAAGCGCAAACGAACTGCAACCGACCAACATTAAATCTTGCATAGCATGACCAATATCGTGTGCGCCGTGCAACATCATAGAACGTTGAAAAGGACTTGCAATACTGTCTAAATTGCTTGAATTAAATTGCGAAAGTCCATAAATTTCTTCTTGATATTCTTGGGGAACAAAATGAATTAAATCGCGATTATACCAACGCAAAAATTTTAATAAAAAGCGTTGTTTTTTGGACGTTCCGGTCATTTGAGCTACTTTGTCAAAAAAGAACGTTTCTTGTAATTGGTATAACGAATCGGTTAATTTTCCTGTTTTGTAACCAATTTCGTACGGATTTCCCGAAACTCTTAATTCGTAATTTCCGTGAATACTACGAGATAAAACATCTTGAGAAGAAAAACGAATCGGGGTTTCTTGCAAAGATTTCAATTCATTTTCGACCTTTTGCATGTCTTTTAAACCTCTGCAAGAACTAATCAAAAACAGTATGAAACAAAAAAAACAGATTCGATTTATTCTTTTCATTTCTTAACTATTAAATCGTTAAACAAATGAGTTCCTAAAAACGCTTTCGCCAAATGAAAAGCCGAAATGGTAACGCCTAAAATTCCGTGCATTCGTACATTTTGTCCACAAAGCCACAAATTCGAAATTTTAGTTTGCGGCATAATTTGTGTCATATGCGGTTGATGCGCCACTTTTTCAAATCCGTATAAGTTACCTTTTTCTAAACCAATATAATCTCGATAAGTTAATGGAGTAGAAGCCGAAACGTGCAAAATAGCCTTTCGAATTTCGGGAAAATGAATTTGCATTTTATCGATTACTTTTTCGGTTAATTCTTGTTTAAACGCTTCATAATCTAATCCACGATTTTGTGGCTTTTTAACCGTATTTTTTGTGTGTTCCCATTTTTGAAAATGATGAAAATCCATATACGTCATGACCGAAATATTATCGGTAAACGTTTGATTTTTCTCTTTTGGATTCGTTGTAATTACCATCATTTTCGGAAAATCTGTTTCAATAGTTTGATCGTAATTAAAAACCTGATTTAATTGATCGTAATGATAAATATTGGAATTAAAATAGGGGATAAGCTCCTTTTTTAAGACTAAATGTACCGAAAAAACCGAAGGTGTAACTTTTAACGTATTGATTCGCTTTATCGAAGGTTTTTTCTGCAAATTTTCGGGCAATAAGCCAAATGTTGTTTTAAGATTTATGTTCGAAACAAAGTCCGAAGCGTAAAATAGATCTGTTGCGGTTTCGCAAGCTAAAACGTTTGTTTCATCGGTTAAAAAACCTGTTACTTCTTGATATTTAAATAATTTTCCACCGTGTTTTTTTAGTTGTTTTGTCAAAGCTTTCGTTAATTGACTTCCTCCTTTTACACATCTCCAAGCACTTTCTATATATGAGTTTACGGTTAAAGCGTGAACATAAAAAGGCGTTTGTTCGTAATCTAAAGCGTATAAAAAGTTGTTTCCTAAAACTACAGCGATTAGTTCTTTATTAGTAAAAATGTCGTTTAAAACTTCTTGAACCGATTTTTCGAGATATGGAGCCTGATAACTCCCTTCAAAATCGAATTGATACAACGGAAAAGCTTTACAATATTCTTGAATCGTTTCGATATACAATTGAATTTCGGCTTTGTTTTTTGGAAATTGTTTTGCTAATTGCGTTACAAAATTTTGATATCCTTGTGCTTGCGGATAATAGGTTTTAGTTTCCTGAAAATAGATTTGATCGAATTGATTTTCGTCTAATTGTTCCCATTCCAAATCATCTAAAATATCTAAACATGAAAAATAGTTGTACAAATTTTGATCTTTTGCTAATCCGCCAACATAATGAACTCCTGTATCAAAAATGGTCTTTTCTCTTACAAAAGTCTGTAAATTACCGCCAAACTGATTGTTTTTTTCTAAAACAGCGACTTTTTTACCTGCTTTAGATAACAAAACTCCGGAAACCAATCCGCCTAAACCGCTTCCGATAATTACAACATCGAAATGATGACTAGTTTTAGATTCGCTCATATACCTGAATATTTTGCGAGTTATATGTACAGGTCATTCCTTTTGGAATGGTTTGAGAAGCCAAGAAACAAACTACTTTTTTATACTTCGAACTAATTTCATCGCTCACATTTGCTTGGTGCGAAATAAGTAATGTATCGGTATTAGTTGTTTGAATTTCATTATAACTTTGGAAATAATGCACTGAGCGAACTTTTGTAATATATGAAGCCGACGCAACATCTCTGTGATCTTCGTTTTCAATAACCGTTAACAATTTTCGAGAAGGTCCGTGTTTTAACAATAAGAAATCGGTCTGACCAACATCGGTTGTAATGTGCACGAATTTTCCTTTTTCGGGCAACAAATGATTCAGTTCTAAATAAGCCTCTTTATTCTTCTTAAAATCACGTTTTACCAACTGCACAATTTCTTGTTCTTTATATAAATAATTAAAAAACAGCTTTTGTTTGTAATAATCAACTCCTTCAAATTCTTTGCGAATTTCGGCAAATCGTGTTTTAAATTGTCGACTTATTTTCTTCGTTCTTTCAGTATACGTTTCGCCAAACGAAGCATCATCAAATTCAATAACTGGCTCTACAACATTAAAAATATGTCCGTCGTAAATCATGAAATCACCTTTCGGAATCACTTCACTAATTCCGTGTAAATGAATTGGCTGAATCGGCATTTTTAATTCGCCAGCCAAATAAAAAGCACCTTTATGAAAACGTCCAATTTCGTGCGAATACGATCGAGTTCCTTCTGGAAAAACCACAACCGAAGATAAGCTTCCGATACGTTTTTGAATTTGTTCCGCGCTTCCTTCCGCACCTTCTTTTACAGGATAAAAACCAAATGATTTGGAAAATCTTCCAAAAAAAGGAGAACGAACAACCCAATCGTTTACCAAATAAATAATGTACGGATGATATTGACCAACCGCTAAACTATCGAGAAACGACGTGTGATTTGAAATGATAATGGTTTGTTGTTTTTTATCGAAATATTGTTTTTGAATCAATCGTTTTTTAACCCAAGGTTTCAGCCAAAGAATAAAAGCCATAAAAAAGGACATTCCTTTTCCCATTACTTTAATTTTGGTTGTTTTAGAAACAGGTGCTATAATTTGAAAAACGCGTAAAAAACTTGAAATCAAAATACCGCCAACGCCAAAAATGATAAACGAAATAATCGATTCTAACGCAATTCGCAACGAAACTGGCGAAAGTCCTTTTTTAGGTCGGTTTTCTATGAAAAAAGCAAACAAAATAGGGTAGAGGACAAACGTAATCAAAACCGCTGTACAAACCCCGATTAATGCAATGGAAGAAATAGATTTTAATGCCGGATGTTGCGCAAAAATAAGCGCGCCAATTGCTAAAATGGTTGTTAAAACCGCCAAAATAATCGACGTTCTGTAAATCGGCATTTCATTGCGCGCGTAGGTGTATTGTTTTTGTAACGCGCTGGTCATAAAAATAGTAAAATCAACACCATGACCAAAAATCAATGTACATACAATACTGCTGAAAATATTAAACGGAATTCCTAAAGCTCCCATAATTCCGGCAGTAATAAAACCGGTTAAACCAATCGGAATTGCTGCCAAAATAACCAATTCTAATCTTCGGAAAAAATACCATAAAATTAGAATAACTGCCAAAAACGAATAGTTAACCAAATCATTAAAATCGTTGACTAAATGTCCTAACAACTCTTCGTTTAAAGCTTGACGATCAATTACAACCGTATTTTTTTCGGAAGCCATTTTTTGTAAAAAAACATCACGATAATCATCTGGAATTTTTACAATAGTAGAAATTTGAATACCTTCGTTATCTTTTGAAATAAAATCTTCTAACAACGGATTTTCGGTTGCTTCAAAATCAGAAAGTGTTAATTGTTTTTCTTGTTCTTCTAAATCGGAAGCAAATCCGGAAAAGGTTTCTTCCACAAACCCTTGTTTGATCGACGCTTGAATTAAACGATTTTCAATTAATTTAGGATTGCGTTCTTTCCAGAAATTTTTCCAACGATTTAAACGTTCTGTTTGAGTTTGCAAATCTAAAACAATGGGCGCAATAGAATTTACTGCCAAAACATTTCGATCTGCTGTGCTTATTTGTTGTATTTTTTTTGTTTGCTGTAAAACTTGTTCTTCGTTTTTTCCATAATTTACAACATACAACGTTTTGGTATTTTGTTGTTTAGGTTCGATTAATTTTTGATTATCGGCTTGTTCTTTCGGAAAGAAATTAATTTTTGTTAAATCCTGATCAAACGAAACTTTGTGATACGTAAAAACACTTCCGATAACTAAAATCAAACAAAAGGCAATCAACGCTTTATTTTTTTCGAACGGATATTTCGCCAATCGATCAATAAAATGCGATGTTTCTAAAGCTTTTTTGGGTTTGTAAACTTGTGGTAAAATAATCAATGTAAAAAAAGCCGAAGCCAAAACCGCAATAAAAGCAAACCAACCTAAATCGTTCAATGCTTTTGCATCTACAAACAACAAGCATAAAAACGCAATTGCTGTTGTAAAACTGCTCATAAAAAGCGGTCGTGTTATTTCTTTAAAAAGCGTTTTAGAATCGGTAATTGCTTTACTGTGTGTTAAAAAATGTAATGCATAATCTATCGTAATTCCCAATAAAATGGCTGAAATCGAAATCGAAATTGCCGACAAACTTCCCGTAATAAAATACATGCAAGCCAAAGCTGTGATTCCGCCTAAAACAGAAGGAAGAAACACTAAAATTGGGATGATAATTCGTCGATAATACAACATTAAAATAATCATTAACGTTGTCATAGAAAGCGAAATCGTGGTTAAAATATCGGTTTTAATTTGCTGAGCATTTGCAACCGCGATAAAAGAAGATCCAAAATAACTGATTTCAGTTTTAGTATATTGCTTATGAAATTGATCTTTAATTTGGTTTAAAATAGTGACCAATTCTTCGTTTTTTTCAGTTTCGCTTCCCGACATTTTGGGCTGAATAAAGAAAACCAAATGTTGTCCGTCTTTTGTAAATAAAAATCCGTCTTGGAAATCGTATTGCGTATCTACAGCACTTTCTTGAAGATGCGGAAGTGCCAAAAACGTTAGTTGCAACGGATCTTTTACAACCAAATCTTTCCAAAAAGGAGTAGCGCCGCTCAAAAGCATTTCAACGTTTTTCTGCATTTGTTTTTCGATTCCTAAAGCCGAAATTCGTTCCGAAATACTGTCGTAATCTGCCGGTTCTAGATACAAAGGTAAATGTTGCTGTACAAAGGCAACCGAAGCTTCCATTACATCTTCGGAAGTTTGTCCTTGAATCGATGCAATATATTCATCGGCAACCGAAAGCGTATCGATTAAAGCGTTTGCCGTGTTGATGAGATCGTCTGAAGAAGTTGCTTCTTTTTTAGAAACAATAACTGCAATTTTATCCTGAAAACGAACATTTTTCCAAATTTTAGCCGTTTCGTTTTGCATGGCTTGCTTGGGAAGCATTTGCGTAATATCTTCTTCGAAATGAATTTTCGAAATAGTAAAAAAACAAGCTATCACAAAACCAATTGCCAAAAAACAACTCCATAATTTATGGTTTTGAATCCAGCGTGAAACGTGATAGAAAAACTGAGCCATGACTTATTTTTTATTTCGATTGCGTACCAAAAATGCGTACGTAACACTTCCTAAAAGTACAGAAACTATACTTGCTAAAATAATACTTCCGATGAGATATTGAAGCAAATGTTCTTTAAAAAAAGTGGAATTAATACTTGCTAAATCAGGAATTTGAGACAAAGGTGTTCCAACAAATAAACTGCCGACCCATAAACTTGCAAAAATTACAAACGGAATCATAGGAGGAATGCTGATGTTGGAAGCTGCAAATGAAATAACTTTATTCCAACGAAAAACAACCGCTAAAAAAATTGATAAAAACGATTGAAATCCCCAAACGGGCACAATTCCAATGAAAACGCCTAATGAAACCGAAAGCGCTTTTACTTCGTCCGAATCGTCTGCTTGAAGTACATCTTCCTTCAAAAACTGTTTAAAACTTTTTTTTTTCAACGATCTAAAAAAATCTCTCGGCTTAATATAAAGCAACGCGATCGAAACCAGAAATGTGTTTAAAATGCTGATTCGGGTAAAATCTTGAAACGGTCGAAAATGCGAAACGCGTTCAGTTGGATCGTACAACACATCAATCGGCACATTTTTTACCTCAACTCCGTTCCAAGCTGTACGCACAATAATTTCAATTTCGAACTCGAATTTGTGCGAATAAAACATTTTAGGAATATAATGCAAAGGGTAGAGTCGGAATCCAGATTGCGTATCGGACAAACGAATTCCTGTTTCGAACCAAAACCAAAAATTTGAAAATCGATTGCCAAAACTGCTTTTTTTCGGAACACTTTCTAGCGTCATATTGCGACTTCCGATTAAAAGCAACGGTTTTTCAGAAGCTTCTAATTCCTTTAAAAAAACGGGAATATCTTTCGGAAAATGTTGTCCGTCCGAATCAATTGTAATCGCATAATCAAAACCTAATTCTTTTGCTTTATTAAATCCTGTTTTTAATGCGTTTCCTTTTCCTTTATTTTGTGGTAACGAACTGATTTTTAATTGTGGATAATTCGCTAAAATAGAAGCCGTTTCGTCTGTACTTCCATCGTTTACAACGATTACATTTTTTGTATAAAATAATACGCCATCAACAACACGCTTTAAAGTTTTTGCGTTGTTGTAAGTTGGAATAATGACGCAAACTTTTTGCAATGTCTCTGAAAAATCATGATCCATTTTACACTTTTTTTAAAACAAAACTCAGTTTTAGTGCTGTTGTTTCTTCGAATTGAGCCGATGCTTTTACTTTATATGTTTCATTTTCGTTTGGAATGATATGAAGATCCAATTTTAGATTCGGATGAATTTCAGGATTAATCAATGCCATAAATTTTACGTTGCTACATTCCGAAATCATCAGTTCTTTTTGCAAATGACGTTCAACCGTTTCTTTAAAAATTTGAAGCATGCAAACGCCCGGAGTTACCGGATTATTAGGGAAATGACCTTTAAAAATATCGTGCTGCGGATTTAAAGCAATATTTAACTCTAAATGCTGCTCGCTATTTTTTTGATCTATTACGGTATAAAATCCTTCTGGTAACATAAGTATTGATTTACCTGCGAAGGTAGTAATTTTTTATTTTTTAATTCAATTCATAAAAAAACGACCTTTTCAGGTCGTTCGTAAATCTTTATATTTTGTTTGTTACAAAAGTTTTCCGCTTAAAATGGCTGCAGCAATCGAGAAATAGATGATTAATCCGGAAACATCGACCAAAGTTGCCACAAAAGGCGAAGAAGCCGTTGCTGGATCAAAACCAATTTTTCGTAAAATAAATGGAACCAAAGCGCCTGCAAGCGTTCCCCACAATACAATTACAATCAACGATAAAGCTACAGTTAGTGCAATAAAATACCAAAATTCGCCATAATCGTAAATTCCTGTTTTTTGCCAAATTAAGATTCTCGTAAAACCAATAAGTCCTAAAATTCCACCTAAAGCCAAACCCGAAGCCAATTCTTTTTTAAGAACGTACCACCAATCTTTTATTTTGATTTCGCCCAATGCCATTGCACGAATAATTAATGAAGCTGCTTGCGAACCTGAGTTTCCTCCACTGGAAATAATCAACGGAACAAACAAAGCCAAAACAACGGCTTTTGCAATTTCATCGTCGTAATAACTCATTGCAGAAGCCGTAAACATTTCGCCTACAAAAAGAATAACCAACCAACCTGCGCGTTTTTTAATCAATTCTAAAATCGGAGTTTTAGTGTACGAGACATCTAATTCTTCCATACCTCCAAACTTTTGAATATCTTCGGTGTCGCGCATTTTCATTCGATCAAAAATATCGTCGAATGTTACAATTCCGACTAAAACGCCATTTTCTGTTACAATAGGAATGGTAGATCGATCGTATTTTTCGAATACTTCAAACGCACTTTCAATCGGAGTTGTGGTAACCAACGAAACAAAATTACGGTCAATCAAATCGGCAACTTTTGTGTCTTCATCTGCCAAAAGAAGTTCGCCAATTTTTAAATCGTCAATCAATTTATTATGATCATCAACAATGAAAATATAGTTTAACGTTTCGGCTTTTTTTCCATATTTCTTAATGTGCGCAAAAACCTGTTTTACCGTATAATGTTCTTTTACCTGAACGTATAAAGGCGTCATTAAGCGCGCAATACTGTCTTCTTTATAACCAATTAAATTCAGTGCAATTGCTCGTTCTTCATCATTCAAAAGATTAATGGAATGCTTGATTAATTCATCGGGAAAGTTTTCGAAAAGCTCGGTTCGGTCATCGGGTTCCAAATTATTTAAAACCTCTGCCAAATCTTTATCTGTTAAACTTCGAACGATTTCCTGTTGAATATCGGGTTCAAAATAAGAGAAAACCTCAACTTTTTGATCGTTTGACAACATGTAAAACGCAATGTTTCTGCTTTTTTGATCTAAAGCTTCTAAATGATCCGCAATATCTGCTGGATGCTGATTGAACATGAATTTTTCCATAACCTCATTTTTTCTCATTTGCAAAGGTCGTTTATTCGTATGAGCTTCTCAAACAAACAGTTGAAAGAAAGTAATTTCTAATCAAATTCTAATTATTTAGAATCAATATTTTTGATCAATTCCATATATAATCAATTTCAAGGAAAACCTACTAAAATTAATGCTTTAGAAACTTATTTGATTGTTAATTCAAACTAAATATCTCATTTATAAAGCATTAATTCTTTTTTAAATCAAAATAAAGTGATAAGTTTAGTGCTAAATAATCACATTTTATGAAAAATCTATTAACGTTGCTTCTTATTAGTTTATTACCAATTATCTCGTTTTCACAGGGTAAAAATGATGATCTTCTTAAAGATAAAGATTATCTAAAATATGAGGAAGAAGCTTTAGAATTATATTCATCTGTTGCATATCGAGTCCATAGTGAATCATTTTTAGAATTTGTAACAGGACTTGGAAAAGCAGATTTTGACTTTGAAACTACCGATTTCATGAAATGGTTAAATGAAAATTTTGAAAAAACAGACTTTAAGTCGAAAGAAGAAGCCGTTTTTTATTATACAAAATACAAAACAGCTGCAACAGATGAACTTCAAAATAAAATTACCGAATTACATAAACACGGATATTCATTAAGAGTTAAATATGGTGCTGATTTTGATAATGCTTTTCAAAATATATTAATCAAAGCCTTTAAAACCGACAATTAATTATAAAACCAAAAACGCTTCGAAATGAAGCGTTTTTGGTTTTATAATTGGAATTCGTTATCGTTTATAGAAGCATTTGGTTTTTTATTTAACAACTTTATAATAGAATAATCATTGTTGCCTTCTACAATTTTTATTTCAGAAACGGTGTTTTCTCCGTTTTTAAACCAAAACGTCACTTGTTTAATGTGTTTGCTCATGTCTTTGTTTTTCGGAGTTAAAACCGTCCATTTTTGCACATTATCTTTAAAATATTGAATTGTGAAATTGGTTTCGTCGAACAAATCGCCGGTATAACTGCTCATCATTAATTGTTGTAATTGTCGGAAACGCTTGTTTTTGTTTAAATCAAAAGACGTTGTTTTGCCTTTATCGTTTCGAACTTTCATCGTATTTCCTATAAACAACATCGCACTTTTTTTAGGCGATGTATATTGCCAAAGTAATTTTTGACTTTTAAATTTAAAAACGCCCGAAGATTTACTGCTGTTTTTTAAAACGCTTACGTGTTTGGTTTCTTCAAAATCTGATGATAACGATGTTACTTTTTTAGCTTCGTTTGCAACCGCAGTTTTTAATTGTGATATTTCGGAAGTCGACATTTTATCTTGTGCTTGTGATGAAATTCCCACAAAAATACAAAACAATAAAATCAATATTTTTTTCATTTTTTATATGGATTTAAACGGAACAACTCTGAAATTGTAACCGATTTTAAATTTTTATTTTGTAATTGAATCAATAATTGTTCCAAGGTTTTAATCGTTAATTCTCGGTTATCGTGCAATAAAACAACATCTCCTTTTTTTACTTTTGAAAGAATTCGATTCAGAATATCTTCCGACGATTTTGCAACCGTATCCAACGACCGAATGCTCCAACCAATTGCTTTCATTTTAGAAAGTTGAACGGCTTTGGCAATATTTGGATTTGTTACTCCGAAAGGCGGTCTAAAAAAAGCCAATTCTTTACCTGTGATTTCTTGAACCGCTTTTGAACATTGTTGAATTTCGTTATAAACTTCATTTGCCGATTTAAAACCTATTTGTTTGCTGTGCGTAAACGTATGATTTCCTATTTCGTGACCTTCGTTTATAATTCTTTGAACAATTTCGGGGTATTTTTCGACTTCTTTTCCAATACAAAAAAAAGTCGCTTTCATGTCGTATTCCTTCAGCAAATCCAAAACTTTATTTGTTAATGGATGCGGACCGTCGTCAAAAGTTAACGCCATTTTAGATTCCGAAATTTCTTTTGGAACATGATATGCTTCTAAGAAATAATTCTGTCGAATATCGAACGATCCCCAAGCCGAAATTCCAATCCACAAAAAAAGCCAAATCAACAATGCGTAAAAAGGTAAAAAAGCAACATAAATCGCAATGAGAATGCTTGTTGTTCCTAAAATTCCTACATACGATATGTAACGATGTTTTAGCATTTTTTAAGCAAAATAAAGCCAATATCGGTTCCGTTTGAATGATGAACCAACAAAGTGTTTTCTAATTTTTTATGCTTCGATTCTGTGTATTGAAGAATTTTAGGAAACGTTTGTTTTTGTAAAACTTCGGCAGCCATTTTTAAACCAAAAGCCGAAGCTGTTTCGTAACTTCCCGAAATATGCTGATAATATCCAAACGAAGAATTTGAAAAAACAGATTGAATTTCTTCATAAAAAGCTTGTTGACTTTGATCAGCATTTACGCCTAAAAACACCACATCAATTTCGTCTTTTGTTAATTGATTTCGATTTAAAAACGTTTCGACAGAAGCTTCCATCGAAATAGGAAACTGATTCCAAATTTGAACATCGACAATTTCGGCTAACGATTCCGACTTTTTTTCGTTCGAAACCAAAAAGAAAGTAGCACCTTCGCTATAAGTCATTCCGTTTGTTTTCGGATTTTTAAAATCAATCGAATCTTCCGCTTTTTTTACTTTTCCAATCAACGAATACAATTCAAGCGTGTACGGAGCAATTTCATCAACTCCGCCAACTAAAATTTGATTTTTATCTTGAAATTTGATTTGCATGAATGCATCAAACAACGCACTTTCGAACGAATTCGATCCGTTTACATACGTAAAATTGTACGCTTTACATTGCCAATGCAACGCAATTTGCGCCGCAACGGTATTATGTGTAGATTGAATAAAAGAAGTTGGCGTTAAATATTCTTCCTGATTTTCTACGATAGAACCTAAAAATTTTTCCGAATCTTCGATACAGCCTAAAGCCGTTCCTACAATAATAGCATCTAATTCTTGATTTTCGCTTTTTTTCAACGCTTCATTTGCAGCGTAAATACTCATCTTAATTCCTTTCGCCATTCTGCGACTCATTGCCGGAGCAATTAATTCTTTGTACGAAGGTTGTTGTGCGTAATTTACGTTTTCAATTGTTTTTGGTTCTTCATGAAAAACATCAAAATCTGTTGCTTGAATTGAGACATTTCCCGCGCTATTGATATACATTTTCTTTTGCATAATCTACGATTTTGAAAAAATAAGTGTAGAACAATTTCCTCCGAATCCAAACGAGTTAGATAAAACATAATCGATCGGGTGGGAGTGAAGCTCGGTTTCTGGAATCAGATTGAATTCTTCCATCGGAGTAGAAAAATTAAGATTCGGAAAAACAACCTGATGTTGCAATGCCAATAAACTGTAAACCGCTTCAATTGCAGCCGCAGCCGCTAATGTATGACCTGTAAATGCTTTGGTTGAACTGAATTTTGGAACCGAATCGAATATGCGTAGCAAAGCTCTTCCTTCCGACAAATCGTTATTGGGAGTTGCCGTTCCGTGTACGTTGATATAATCAATCTGATTAGATGAAATTTCTGCTTTTTCGAATGCTTTTTTCATAGCTAAAAAAGCGCCTTCGCCATTTTCTGAAGAAGCGGTTTGGTGATACGCATCGTTTGCATTTCCGTATCCTACAACATAACCCAATACTTTTTTGTTCTGCTTTTGAACACATTCATCCGATTCTAAAACAAGAAAAGCCGCAGCTTCTCCTAAATTCAACCCTTTTCGGTTTTGATCAAATGGCGTATTATCGGTATCCGACAAAATCATCAAGGTTTTAAATCCGTTAATTGTAAACTTACTTAAAGCATCGGTTCCACCTACAATAACACGATCTAAATAACCATTTTCGATCATTTGCGCGCCCAACATAATGGCATTTGCCGCCGAAGAGCACGCTGTTGAAATCGTAGTAACAAAACCTTTAATTCCTAAATAATCGGCTATTTTATTGGTGCTATCGCCCGCATGATGACTTGAAATAAACGGAATATATTCCGGATGTTCGTTGTATTTTTTATAATGTTTTTCGGTAAAATCCATTCCACCAACACTTGTAGAAGAAATCAAACCTACATTTAAAACATCGTTTGGTTTTAATTGCGCCTGATCAAAAGCTTGTTTAGCAGCCAATGCGCCCAACAAAGCCGTGCGTGTAAAGGTATTGGTTGAATCTAAACCCAATAACTGAATTAACTCGTCGTTACTTTTCTTGATTTCGCCCACTTTAATGCTCGAAGCTTGTTTGGATTCGAAAAGTTCTAAACGAGAAATTCCGGTTTTTTTAGACATAAGCGCATGAAAATTTTCTTCAACCGTCATTCCGATTGCAGAAACAATTCCCATGCCCGTTATAGCTACTTTTTTCTGCATTATTTTGTGCGGTTATCGGCAATAAATTGTGCCATTGTAGCTACCGATTCAAAAATTTCTTTTCCTTGTTTTGGATCAGCTAATTTAATTCCGTATTCTTTATCTAACAACACGATTAACTCTAAAGCATCGATCGAATCCAATCCTAAACCATCGCCAAATAACGGATCGTTGTCCTGAATTTCTTCTATAGCAATATCTTCTAAGTTTAAAACGTCTATAATTTTTTCTTTCAATTCTTGTTTTAATGCTTCCATTATTCTCTAACTATTTTGGTTATATTTTTACTGTTATGTTCTAAAATTCCTTCTTTTTCAACCATATAAAATTGCGCTTCATATGAATTTTGAAGTTTATGAATCCAAGCGCAAAACACTTTATTCGCTTTTTGGGTTTTCAATAAATAATTGGCATAAGATTCCATTGTTTCGACAGGAAATTCATCTGAAACAAAAAAACAACTTTCGGTTTGCAATTGATGTCGAATACTGACTTCGCCAATCGTAATATTGGGCAATGTATAGACAAAAACCGCCGGACTTGGAAAGAAGTTTTCTTCGGTTTGAATGGTTTCTTGATGACGTAAATCGGTCTCTAAACTTGCTTCGCTATTGCTGAATAACAACGCAATTTCTTTATCAGATTCGTCTGCTAACATCCATTCAGATCCTACAAAAGCCAATTTGCACAAATCGTCCATTTTGTAGAATTTTGGATACGAAACGGAACGATTCTTAAATAATTCCTTGATCATTTCGGACCAATCTTCTTGCGTGGACTGAAATTGCAATTGACCATTGAGCCACACTTTGCCTTCCGATATTTTTAAATATTTGCTAATGTAATACATTAATCTTAATTCTATTTTTTAAAAATCATTGCCGAATTGCTACCGCCAAAGCCAGAAGCCGTTTTCAATGCAATTTGCATCGGTTTTTCGGTTACTTTTTGAATGATGTTAATAGGCTGCGAAACGCCTAATTTTTGAAATCCGAACGAAGGTAAATACACGTTTTTTTTCATGCATTGCCATGTAATAATACTTTCTAACAATCCCGAAGCGCCCAAAGTATGACCAAAATATCCTTTTAAACTGTTCATAGGAACTTGAAGTAAATGAGCGCGCTGAAATGCAATACTTTCCATTTCGTCGTTATACACTGTTGCGGTCCCGTGAGCCGAAATAAAATCGATTTCTTTTGCTGCTATTTGCGCCTCGTTCAACGCTTTTTCAATACTTAAATACAATCCTTCGCCTGTTCGAGAAGGTCCCGAAATATGATTGGCATCGTTTATATTTGCTTCGCCAATAATTTCAATTCCGTCTTCATCTTTTTGATTCGAAACATAAACAGCTGCCGAAGCTTCGCCTAAATTTACACCTTTTCTATTTTCGTCATAAGGCTGGCAAACTTCATGGCTCATTGCTTGAAACGATTGAAAACCTGAAATAACAAACGGAGTTAATTCATCGACTGCAACAACAAATACATCGGTTGTTTGTTCCATTTGAATTAATCTTTTGGCAACCGAAAGCGCCATAACTCCTGAAACACAAGCATTTGAAACGATTATTGGAGTTTTTTGAAAACAAAAATATGCTTGAACATTTTCAGCCGAAACCGATAAATGTGCTGCTTCTATATGATGTTGTTCTAATGCACCGATATTTCCTTTCGTGGTTGAAACGATTAAAAGCGTATTAGGTTTAATTCCGTATTTTTCTATTAAAGGTTTTAAAGTCGCAATCATTAACTTTTCAATTCTTGTGTATTCTTTCGGAATATTTAAAGATTCGAAATGTTTTTCTAACAATTGATCTTCTATTTTTGAAGCATAAATCGTTCCAATAGATTTAGAAAAAGGAATAGGACGAATTCCCGATTTTCCATCGCAAAGTGCACTAAAATTTTCTTCGACCGAAAAGCCAAGTGCTGTTATTAAATTTGATTTATGTACATATACTTTTTGCATTATTTTAAACCTACTTTTTGTTTCCACAATTCGAAAAATTCTGGAGTATTTAAGATTAAATTCCCTTGTAAATCAGTAAAAACCTGAACAGTTTCGCCTATACAAACCAATTCGTGTTGTGCATTGAAAATTTGAAAATGGAAACACATTTTAGCTGCCAAATCATCGATAAAAGTTGTAACAATATAAGCATCATCGGCATATTTTAAAGGTCGTTTGTGTTCGCTTAACATTTTTACAATGGGCGTTGCAAAACCTTGATCTTGCACATGTTTGTACGAAATACCAAAATGACGACCAAAAGCTTCGCGACCATCTTCGAAATAATCTACATAATTTCCGTGCCACACAATTCCTAAAGCATCGGTTTGATTGAATTTTACCTTAAAATGCTCGGTGTGTTGCAAAATATTTTTACCCTTAAACAGTTCTTTTTTTCTTGTCATACACAAATACAATGGTTAAAAACACCACTGAAAACAAAGTTAAACATAACATTTCAGGTACGATATCAATAAGCGAACCATTTCTTAACACAATATCGTAATATCCGTTTAAAGCCCAATGCATAGGCGATATTTTAGAAATTTGCTGCATGGTTTCGGACATCGCAAAAACCGGAATCCAAACGCCACCAACTGCTGCTAAAATAACAGTAAATGTTGCGCCAAAAGGAGCCGATTGTTCTTGAGTCTTTGCTACGATTCCGACTAAAATTCCCAATGAAATTGCAGTTAATCCGGCAGTTAAGGTCATAATAGACATTAAGAACAATTGATTTAACGAAATAGCCAAATCGGGTAATTGCATAAACGGAAAAACTAATTTTGCTACGATTACAATTGCAAAAAACTGCAACAAACAAATAATTAAATACGTGATTATTTTTCCGAAATATAAAACAACATGAGATGTAGGACTACTTAATATTCTAAGATAGGTTCCTTGATTTTTTTCTTTTACAATGTTGATAGACAATGGAATGATGATAAAGAAAACCGCAAATAAAGTCCAAGCCGGAACGTTGTGTTGAACTGAATTTGGTCGGACTTCTTCATTGTTTTTAACAGGAAGAATTTCATTAAAATCGATCAATTTTTCATTTTGAATCATTGAAGTTGAACCTCCTAACTGACTTTCGAATGTTTTGTAAATACTTTGGTTTTCTAACTGAAGTACCATTTTATCAATACTGCTTTTCATTCCGTTTTTAAAAGCCACTTGCGTCGCTGGATCAAAATACAAAGCAATTTCTTTCTTCTTTAATTCAACAGGTTCGTACGTTGCGGTTGCCATTCCCATTTCTTCCAACAAAGCATCGACATTTTGACGGACTTTAATTTGAAGATCTTGTGTTAAACGCTCTGGAAGCACGATTCCCATTTGATATTTCCCTTTAAAAACAGCTTCTTGCGCCATTTTTTGAGTAATTGGTTTGTTGTTTAAAGAATCAATTAAAGTGAAGTTTTGAGAATTGGTCAATTCTTCTTTTAATTGATATGAAATGCTGTCCTGATCTTGATCGATCCACAAAATAGGAATTTTCGAAGCGCCCACATCCTGATAGGTACTATCTTGAATCGATGTAACCATAACAACCAAAATAATCGGCATTAGGAATAAAATAATCAATCCGCCAAAATCGCGGAATAACAATTTCATTTCCTTTAAAATCGATTGTTTTAATTTAAACATCTCTCAACTTTTTTCCGGTTAAAGCAATAAAAACTTCCTCTAAATTTTGTGCATTTGGAACCTGTTTTATCAATTCGGTTGTTTTATCTTGCGCAAAAATAGTTCCTTGATCAATAATAGCGATATGCGTACAAAAATCTTGCGCTTCGGCCATTAAATGCGACGTATAAACAATAGTTGTTCCGTTTGTATTTAACGTTTTTAAAAACGAAATAATTACAGCGCGAGATTGCACATCGACACCTACAGTTGGTTCGTCTAAAAACAATACTTTTGGTTCGTGTAAAATTCCTGCAATAAGATTGACTCTTCGTTTCATTCCACCCGAAAAGGTCTGAATTTTCTTATGCATGAAGTTTTCTAAACCCAATTGCTGTAAATGAAAAACGATTTTTTCTTTTAATTTGGCTGACGGAATATTATACAAACTGCCAAAATATAGTAAGTTTTCGTAAGCTGTTAAAGTAGGATAAAGTGCGTATTCTTGCGGAACAATACCAATTATTGATTTTATTTTCTTTGTTTGTGTTTCGGCATCTAATTCATCGATTTTAAAAGTACCCGAAGTAGGTTTTATCAATCCACAAAGTATTGAAATCAATGTTGTTTTCCCAGCTCCGTTTGGACCTAAAAGTCCGAAAATAGATTGTTTGGGAATATTTAAATCAACCGATTTTAACGAGTAATAATCGCTTGATTTGTATTTTTTTGTCAATGCTTCTATAGAAATTATCGCGCTCATTATATTGCTTTTTTAAGTTTTTTGAAAAAAGCTTCTTCTAAATCGGCCAATTGCATCAATTGATCAGATAAAACCTGATATACATTTTCGGTATTACTTCTTTTTTTCACAACTCTTGATGCTTCTAAAGCAAAATCTCTCCATTTATCTCCAATCTCGACCAATTCTTTCGATAAATTCAACAACGTATCGTTTTGAAGATATGTTCCTGCTTCTTGTAAAAAAGCGGCGTAAATAAAGCGAAATCCACCTCCACCAGTTCCAATTTCTTCTTGCATTCGAATCATATTTACCAAATTGTGATTTGCTTTTACCGGACCTAATTTTTTATGCCATTTTAAAATAGCTTTAGCAACCATTCGCATTCCCTTTACACCAACAATTGGAACCGGAGCCAGCATATCGCGACATGTTTTATGAATTGCTTTTTTAATTGCCGGAGCCAAATCGAATTTTTCGGGAATATGAACGGGATGATACATATGTCCGTTTGGCGCTAAAGCTCCTTTTGCATAACGCACTTTTTCTAATTCAGCTTCGGAAAGCGAAACCGTATAATCAAAAACGGGATCGCTAACTAAATAACGTCCGTTTTCTTTTCCAAAAACCACAATATTATGAGCGTTAAAATGAAAACGATATTCGTCGGGAAAGTAGGGTAGATGATAAACGCCAACCAATAATCCGGTTACGATGTTGTTTTTTAAATTTTCATCTAAAGCTTCTTGCGCCTTTTTAGGATTTTTAAATTTTTGTCGTTTTACTTTTATTCCTAAATGTTTTGCCATTCGGTTAAAAATCATTCCAGGCAACGGTCTGTACGAAATTGCCGGCGCATGATTTACTTTTATAAAAGGCAAATAAACAAAGAAAATACCCGAACCTAAACCAAAAGCCATAGGTTCGCTTATTTCGAATCCTTTAGAGTTTAATAAATTTACGATGGCGCCGTTTTCGCAATGAGCGGCTTGAGTATGTTGAAAATTAGATTGCATTACCCTTTAAAGTTTTTCAATTCGTTTACAGAAATTCCAAATACTTCTGCATATTTAGCCATTGTTTTTTCGTTTAATTTTTTAAAAACAGCAGGCTTTTGATGTCTTTTAATCAAAAAAGTCCATTTATTCATATAAGCGGCTAAGGTTTGCCAATCCATTTTATGTAATTCCATGTAATAAACAATCGGGCTCCATTCTCCTAAAAGAGCTTTTTCTTTAGCTTCTTCTGCACGCTGATTCAATACATCTAAATTTTGATATTGTACAGATGATTTTGCTTCCCAACCCGAACTTTTTACTGTAGTCATTTTTCCGTTTTCATCTACAGCATACAATAATTCATTACTGCCATGTTCAGAAATCGGACTTTTATCTTGAGGAACTTCGCTCTTTTTCATGCATTATTATTTTGTAAAAATAAATTCAATTCGCCTTCCAAAAATAGTGTATCTTCATTAAAAACCTGCACTTTTAACACACAGATAGAATATTGATCTGTTTGAGAATGAGAACATAAAATTGCTTTTGTAGTAATTCTCGTATTTGTTTTTGGTAATTGAAAAACCTGTATTTTTTTAATGGAAGAAATAAATCCTAAAACCTTTGGATTGACAGAACAATTTTGAGTATAATCTTCGGTAAAATAAAACTGACCCGAAATTGCCGAACAAGTTTGTGCTGCATTTTCTATTAAACCAACATCTGTAAAAAGTCCGTTTTTAACGAAAATATTATCGGATTTAATAAAAAAATCGGTCAATACTTCTTCGTTCGAAATCTGTTTAACCGTATCAACCATAAGCATTGGAGGTTGATGAGGAAGATAATTCTTTATCGGAAATTCTGTCATTTTACTTGGCAATTACGGTTTTCATTTGCCCTGAAGCAATAATTTCTTCTTCTACTTTCGAAACAATATCAACCAAAGTTATTCCTCCAAATTCTTGTATAATTTGTACATACGTTGTTATATTTTCGTCCATTTTAGGTAAACGGTTAATGACCAATTGGGAAATACTTCCAATATAACCAATCGGCGCATTTTCTTGTTTAATAAAATACGAATATCCGGTATGCAAAGCGACAGATTGAGCCATATGCTCGATTAAACCAGGTTCGGTAAGTACATTTGTTGTAAACAATCGATCTTTTTTAACTAAATGACCTGCAATTAATTGATTTTCTGAATATTGAATCAATTGATCTACCATAACGATTGGATCTCGCTGTGGAATACATTGCAATAAAATTTCTTTGGAAGTAATTGGAAAAGACATCATTAAACCACTTTTAAATAAGCGTATGCATAAGAAAAACGACCACTTTCGGGAACCGAAAGTAAAATAGTATCTCCTTTTTTCAATTTTCCTGAATGATACAATTGATCTAACATTAAATAAATGGAAGCAGAACCTACATTTCCGACTTCGGTAAGATTAATAAACCATTTTTCTTTCGGAATTTCCATTCCTTGATTTACAAATTCCTGATACAATTTTTCTTTAAAATACATTGAAGAAATATGCGGTAAGAAATACGTAATATCATCTACCGAAATTTCATGCTTTTTAACTGCATCAAGTGTACTTATAACTCCTTTTGTTAAAATATGTTCGTCTAATATTTTAACATCTTGTTTTAAAGAAAAAACCGATTGTGTTTGCCATTCTTCTGTGCTGTACTCGCTCCAAGCTTTTAAGTTTCCGTCTTCAATTTTTTCTCCACCAGCATACATACACGCTTCTAATTCGTGCGCATAAGAATAGTTTTCCATCCACAAAATTTCTAACGACAAAGCTCCTTTTGGTTCGTTTTCCAACAACATGGCTCCGGCTCCGTCAGACAACATCCAACGTAAAAAATCTTTTTTAAAAGCCAAGATTGGTTGTTGTTCTAAAGCCTCTAAATTTTCAACTTCTTTTTCGAATTTATTAGCCATCATCCAGGTCGAAACCCGTTCAGAACCTGTACAAACTGCATTATTAGAATTTCCTGATTTTACAGATAAATATCCATATTTTAATGCGTTCATACCAGAACAACAAACGCCTGAAGAAGAATTTAATTCGACTGAACGATTTTTTAATAAACCATGAACCATTGCTGCATGTGAAGGAAGCAATACATCGGGCGTTGAAGTTCCGCAAGATAAAACTTCCATATTTTGCATATTAAAATCTTGATTTTCTAAGTTTTTAATTGCATTTGCAGTGATTTCGGCATTGTTGTGTGTAATTTCTTGGTTTGCATTTAAAGCATAATACCGTTTTTGAATACCGTTATTTCGTAAAATTAATCTTCGTGATTTGGAAGGAGAATCGTTTATTTGACCTAAAATCTGTTCCATTTCATCGTTAGAAATAGGATTATTCGGTAAAAAATTAGCAATATTATTTATATATACTTTGGCAGACATACATTAAATTCCTTGAAAATATTTTTTTTGATTTTGAATGCTTCGGTATCGCAAAGGATACGTAATCCATTCAATTAAATGTACAATAGGCGATAAAATCCAAATTGCACAGAACAAATATACTTTAAAACATTTTAATAAAAAGGGACGCTTTTTGGAGTTCTTTAAAATCAATTTGCTCCATATTGCAAATAATTTATTGGCTTTTTTATCCATCGAAACTAAAAACCATCGAAACTCGACCGCTCCATTTTTAACTAATTCTGTTTGTAAACCATTGAACGATTTATTTTCTAAATGCTTTGCAATAATCTCTCCAAATTTCGAACTTTCATCAATTTCTTTATCCGAAACACCCGGAAGCGGAAAAATGCCATAAGCTTTTCGTTTTTGACCAGAAAACATCCAATCTACAACAGTAACAACACTTACTAAATTAATATTCCGATCGGTTAAAGCAATATTTCCTATTAAAAAACCTTCCTTTTTTTGTATTAAGCTTTTTACTTTTTCTTGTGCATAAGCCCACATATTTCTACTTCCGCTTATTGTTACAATTGGCGTATTTTGAAGTATTTTAGAAGCATAATCGCTTTTTAAAAACGACATAACAGGCAACGAAGGCGATAAATACCAAACTTGATAATACAACAAAACCAAATCATATTTTTGTTCTAAAATAGTTAACGGAGGCGGTAAAATATCAATTGGAATTTGAGCAAAAGTTTCGGGAAAAACTCCGAAAAAAGAGGAATTATCCCACGGAAAAGGAAAATCGTTTTTAGGTTCTATTCGGTATTCATCTATTTGGATATCTTGTCGCGACTTCAACGGAGACGTCATTCGATCTGCAATAGATTGAAGCTGACCAGATTGTGAATAATAAATAACGAGTACTTTTTTCATACTTTTTTTTGGTAAAGCACAAAAGTATTACTTTTTTAAAGAATGTGTCTGAAGATGAGTCGAAAGTTATAATGTTGTAAAGTCTAAATAACTCATTTAAAAACTTTTAGCCGATTTTTTACTTCTTAAAATCGTTCCAGAAATCATAATAATTAAACCATTGATATGGATATCGTTTCAACATTTGCGTAACGCTTTCGGTATAAGCATTTAGAACAGCTTGCGCATCGCGGTATTTAATTTCAGGAGCTCGACGTGTGTACAAATGATAATGAAGATTCGATTCTTTCATCACATAAACAAACGCAATTGGCGCTTTAAGACGTGAAGCAATATGGAAAGTTCCGGCGGGAAACAAAGCTTCTTTTCCTAATAATTCTCCGGTCATGGTTTTGGTTTGCGGAACGTAACGATCGCCTGTAAAACAAATCAAATGATTTTTAGACAACGCATCGTTTATTTCGAAAATATGCGATAAATCTTCTTTTATATAAATGAATTGTACATTAGGTTTGTCGTTATTTTGAGAAGCTAAATATTCTTTAATAACTGAATGTTCCTGATCTATCGTTACAATATGAATCTGAGATTCTAAATCGATTTCTGAAAAGAATTTTTCGGCAATTTCGAAGTTTCCAATATGTGCACTGATTAAAATTCCGCCTTTTTTTTCGGATAAAAGTTGTTTTAAAATATCGATTCCGTCAAAATCAAATGTAAACTCATTTCGAAGTCCAGCTCCAATTGCCACACGATCTAAAATGGTTTGTCCAAACACAAAATAGTTTTTGTAAATTGCCCAAACAGCTTTAAAAGAAGAAAATTGCTGGCGACGTTTAAAATAAGCATACATAGCTTTAAAACTGGCAGGCGAAGCTATAAAATAATAAAAAGCTACGAATACCAAAACCGAATAAGCGGCACGTATTCCTAGCTTTTTTATACAATAAACAAAGATTTTATAACCTAATAGTGTTCCTTTCGATTTACCACTCCATTGGTTCATGGTTACGCATTTTTAGCAGCAATTTTGTTTTCTACAATTTTGTAGAAATCTTGAAATGTTACCATTTCGGCAAAATCAGCTTCAACCAAACGTACACCAAAATTAGATTCTATTAAAACCACTAAATCTACATAATCTAAACTATCTAAATCTAAGGTTTCTTTTACATTTTTATCTGATTCGATTACCTCGGCATCTACTTCAAATTCTTCTACAAGAATTTCATTAATCTTATCAACAATCTCCTCGAAATTCATCGTGTTTTATTTATACTTTTTTACAATAACGGCAGAATTGGTTCCACCAAACCCAAAAGAGTTCGACAAATATACATCAAAATCTTGATTTATGGTTTCTTTAACAATATTCAATTTAGCCGAATCTTCGTCGGGTGTTTCAAAGTTAATATTAGGCGCAATAAATCCGTTATTCATCATTAAAGTAGAATAAATAATTTCGCTGGCACCCGCCATCCAACATTCATGACCTGTCATAGATTTGGTTGAACTAACAAAAGGTTTTGTTTCGCCAAAAACATCGTGAATCGCTTTTGCTTCGTTTGCATCGCCAACCGGAGTAGAAGTTGCATGCGCATTGATGTATTGAATATCCGAAGCTTTTAATTCGGCTTGTTGTAAAGCTTTTCGCATAGCAGTTGCAGGTCCGTCAACGTTTGGAGTTGAAATATGTCCGCCATTTGATGAAAAACCATATCCAACAATTTCGGCTATAATATTAGCACCGCGAGCCAAAGCGCTTTCTAAACTTTCTAAAATAACAGTTGCACCACCACCACTTGGAACTAATCCATCGCGATTTGCATCAAAAGGACGACATGCTTTTGCTGGTTCATTTTCGCGAGGAGAAAAAACACCTAAACCGTCAAAACTTGCCATTCCGTATTTATTTATTTCTTGTGCACCACCGCAAATAACCAAATCTTGAAGTCCGTTCTTAATCATTAAATAACCCAAACCAATTGCATGAGATCCGCTTGCGCAAGCTGCACTAATTGTCATATTAATTCCCGAAATATTAAAAATAGTCGATAAATTCATGGTAACTGTAGAATTCATCGATTTAAAAATAGCTCCGGAGCCTATTAATGCTGTATCTTTTTTTTCACGTACAATATCGGTTGCTTCAATAATAGCTTTAGAAACACTATCATTTCCATAAATTAATCCGATTTCTCTTTTCTGAAAATCATCTAAAGCAATTCCCGCATTTTGTAAAGCTTCGATTGTTGCAATGTAGGCATATTCGGTTTCTTCGCCAATTGTTACACGCTGTCTGCGGCTTAATTGCGATTTAAGATTTGGTGTTGGAACTTTGCCTGTAAGCGCGGATTGGAAACCGTATTCTTTTCGTTCTTCATCGAAAACAATACCCGATTTTCCATCGCGTAACGATTGCGTTACTTCCTGAATATTGGAACCAATACACGAATAAATTCCCATACCGGTAATGACTACTCTGTTATTCATTACGAATAAATTCCTCCGTTGATGTTAATTATTTCTCCTGTGATATAACCCGATTTTTTAGAAGCCAAAAAACTTACCAATTCTGCAACTTCTTCTGCTTCGCCAAAACGATTTGCCGGAATCATTTTTACTAATTCTTTTTCGTCTAAATCGGCTGTCATATCGGTTTTTATAAAGCCGGGTGCTACTGCATTTACTGTTACTTTACGTTTTGCAACTTCTTGTGCCAACGCTTTAGTTGCAGCAACAATGGCACCTTTTGCTGCTGAATAATTGGTTTGCCCCGGCGTTCCTTTTACGCCTGAAACCGAAACCATATTTATGATTCTTCCGTATTTATTACGCAACATATCTTGCATAAAAAATTGCGTTACATTAAAAAATCCATTCAAACTGGTGTTGATTACAGACGACCAATCTTCGGGCTGCATCCACATAAACAAGCCATCGCGCGTAATTCCTGCGTTGTTTACAATTACTTCTACAACTGCATCGTTATTTGCTTCTTTCCATTCGTTTAAAACCGTTTGAGTACTATTTAAATCGGCTACATCGAAACCTAAAACTTCTGCCGAACCTCCTAAAGATTCAATCGTTTTTTGCGTTTCTAAAGCAGCTTCTTTATTCGATTGATAATTTATCAAGATATGATACTGCAAATCCTTTGCCAATTGTATCGCAATCGCTTTTCCAATACCACGCGATCCGCCCGTAACCAAAGCACATTTTTTTGTCATATCTTATTTCTTTAAATATTGTTTTACTTCTTCTACAAAAGGATACATGATTTGATCTTCGGAAAAAACCGGAACTATCTTACGTAAATCGTCGTATACTTTTTTAGAAGCCGAACTTAATTCATTGTAACATGCCAAAGCATCTACCGCCTGAATTAACGAAATCCATTCAATTGCCAATACTTCAAACGTATTTTCGATGACTTTACTACAAATTACCGCCGCATTGGTTCCCATACTTACAATATCTTGATTGTCGTTATTATTTGGAATACTGTGAACATATAACGATGCTGACAAAGCTTGATTTTCGGCTGTTGTTGATGTTGCTGTAAACTGAACACCTTGCATTCCGAAATTAAATCCTAATTTACCTAAATTCACAAAAGGTGGTAAAATATCGTTTATTTTCGTGTTCATTAAATAATTCAATTGTCGTTCTGCCAACATAGATAATTTGGTAACAACCAATTTTAATTTATCCATTTCGAGCGAAATATAATCTCCATGAAAATTGCCTCCGTGATAAACTTGTTGCGTTTCTACATCGATAATTGGATTATCGTTTGCCGAATTAATTTCTTTTTCAAGCAATTCTTGAACCTGCATTACAGTATCGTAAATAGGTCCTAAAATTTGCGGAACACAACGAATAGAATAATATTCCTGAACTTTTTCTTTAAAAATTTCTTCTTCGTTTGTACCACTATATAAATATTCTTGTCGGTTTCTTGTTCTTTGGCTGTCGTTTAAATGTTCACGCATTTTTTGTGCCACATGACGCTGACCTTGATGTAATTTGGTGTGATTTAATTCTTCAGACAAATGATCGTCGTAAGCTTGCATCAATTCATTGATTAAACTAGAAGCTTTTAAAGACCAGTCGATCAATTTTTTTGCTTCCATTACATTCACAAAACCAATTCCGGTCATTACAGAAGTTCCATTCATCAATGCTAATCCTTCACGAATTTTAATTTCGATCGGATTTAATCCTTCCAATTCAAAAACTTCTTTTGTAACTCTTCGTTCTCCTTTGTAAAAAACTTCTCCTTCTCCAATCAAAACTAAAGCTAAATGTGCTAATTGAACCAAATCTCCGCTGGCACCAACTCCGCCATGAGCAAAAATAAGAGGCGTAATATTTCTATTAATCAATTCTTTCATCAAAAGAACAACCGAAGTATTTACACCCGATTTTCCTAAAGCTAACGTATTTAATCGAGCCAAAATTGCCGCTTTTACATGTACAGGCGATAAAGGTAAACCTGCGCCCGAAGCATGACTGCGAATAAGATTGTATTGTAATTGCTTTTGATCTTTTTCCTGAATTCGGTATTGCGCCATAGGTCCAAAACCAGTATTTACACCGTAAATAACCTTATTTGATGAAAAATTCGTTAGAAAATCGAAACTGGTTTGTACTCGGTTAAGTAAAAATTGATCTAAATCTATTTTATCATTATTTTCTATGATTGTAGAAAAATCATAGAACGATAAATAATCTTTGATTACCTTCATGGAAAATTTATTGTTTCTTTTGATTAAATTATTGATTTCTTGGTAATTTTGAAACCAAATTTTTGAAAGCACAAAAATAAAAGATTTAAAATAATTATTCTCATGAATATAGAAAATGTTGATATCCTTATTATTGGCGCTGGTCCAAGCGGAAGCGTAGCTGCCGGATATTTACACCAAAAAGGCGCTAAGATTAAAGTTGTTGAAAAACAAAAATTTCCACGAGTTGTAGTAGGCGAGAGCTTAATTCCGCGAGTTATGGATCATTTTGAAGAAGCCGGATTGTTGGATGCTTTAAATACATACAATTTTCAAAAAAAACCAGGTGCACGTTTTATTCGAGGTAAAGAAGTTTGTATTTTCGATTTCAGCAATAAATTTGGAAAAGGTTGGGATTGGACTTGGCAAATTCCAAGAGCCGATTTTGATAAAGCAATGACTGATGAATTAGAACGAAAAGGTGTAAATATTTCGTTCGAAACTGAGGTTATACATGTAGAATTTAACGGAACCGATTCTATTACAACCATAAAAAATAAAGAAGGTATTTTATCGCAAATTCATGCAAAGTTTTTAATTGATTGTAGCGGTTACGGACGCGTTTTACCAAGACAATTAAAACTTGAAACTCCTTCTAAATTATCTCCGCATTCTGCTATTTTTACTCATATAAACGATGTTAGAAGTCCTGAAGGAATTGAAGGAACTCAGATTTCGTTCGATATTATTGAACGAGAAGTTTGGCTTTGGGTTATTCCTTTTTCTAACGGAAAAACAAGCGTGGGAATTGTAGGTCCAACAGCTTATATAGATCAATTATCTGCAACGGGAAATATCGAAGAATCATTAAAAAATGCCATTCGTCTTTCGGATTATTATGTTCAGCGTTTTGAAAATTTACCGTTTGAATTCGCTCCAATCCATTTAAAAAATTATTCTGTTTCTGTTTCTCAGTTCTTTGGTCCGGGTTACGCTTTAACCGGAAATAGTACCGAATTTTTAGATCCTGTTTTTTCTTCCGGAGTTTGTTTTGCAACCGAATCGGGAATTTTAGCAGCAAAATTAGCTTGGAGAGAACTTAACGGAGAAACTATTGATTGGACAAAAGAATATGCAGAATATATGCAATACGGAATCGATGTTTTTTCGACTTATGTAAGCGAATGGTACACCGGAAATTTACAAACCTTATTTTATCATCAACCGGAAAATCCGGAAGTAAAACAAAAAATTTGCGCTGTTTTAGCCGGTTATGTATGGAATAAAGAAAATAATTTTGTTGCTAAACATAGTAACATCATTAAAAATATGGCATACATGTTAAATATGGGAAAAGAAACCGAAGCATAAAAAAAGTTGTCAAGCTGAATTTATTTCAGCTTCTCATAAAAATTTTAAATCAAAATGATAAGATTTTGAAACAAGTTCGGAATAACAAAAAAGCTGTCTTTTGAAGACAGCTTTTTTGTTTATCAAGAATTTCTATTTAATCTTCTTAGCAACCATTTTAGCTAACGATTTTGCTGTTTTAGCATATCCTTCTATAATTCGGTTATTATTTATTCGAAATACCTTCAAAATTGTTTACAAGCGCATCTTTACTATCAACTTCTAATAACACATTGATTGGATTTGCCGTTTCTACAAATTTTAAAACAAATTTAATTTTTAAATTAACAATAACTATACTTTTAATTTATATTTGTAACTAATTGATATTATGAAACTTAAATTAAGTTTTAATTAGTATTAATAAAATGTTAATGAACACTTAACAACCTTGTTAATAAATGTGAATAACTCACAACAATTAAATTTGTTTAGTTTGGTTAAAAGATTAAGACAAAATTTTAATGTGTATAACTCTAATATTTGTTAGAAACTTTCGGTAGGTTCATCCACATTTAAAAACAGGTTTTCAACAACTATTAACAATTCAACTTATCAATAAAAACCATGTTGAAAAACAAACCAATTTCAACATTAAAATACTAAAGCTTTGATATTCATTGATTATTCCTAAAACACTTCTGTTGATAAGTATTGATAACTCAACTTTCAAAGAAGATTACCAAAAACTTATTCTACATATTAACAAGCAATATAAAGAAGAAATCTATTTTTTAAATTTTAAAAATTAATTCTTTTATAATAATATGTTGTTAACAACAAAAGTTTCGTCTGATTTACATTCTAAGAATTTAATGAAACTAAATAGTCATTTTTATAACGAATAGCTTTTCCAAAGATAAAAATCAGTTTACACAATTTTCATTTTTGATCTATTTTTAGAATACAAATTTCTGAATAGAATATTGATTGTAATATTATTTTAATATATTGAATATCAATTATTTAAATATTTTATCTTAATTTTAAATATCTTTTTTTACTTTCATCGTACCTTTGTAGGTATTTTTAATGAATTAGTATGGTAATTTTTAATTACGAAACCGATTTTGAATTGAATAACGAATCTAAATACGAAGATTGGATCGATTCAATTATAGAATCGGAAGATAAAGAAGCAGGAGAAATCAATTATATTTTTTGTGATGACGAATATCTTCATGAAATCAATATGAAATATTTAGAGCACGATACTTTAACTGATATTATTAGTTTTGATTATTGTATTGGCGATTTAATTTCGGGCGATATTTTTATTTCGATTGATCGTGTAAAAGAGAATGCCCAAGAATTCGATGTATCAATAGAAAATGAACTTTTACGCGTAATGGCTCACGGAGTTTTACACTATTGCGGGTACAAAGATAAGAGTGATGAAGAAGCGAATTTAATGCGTCTTAAAGAACAAGAAAAAATGAATATGTTCCACGTGGAACAATAGTTTTTTTTTGAATGTTTAATTAAATGTTTCACGTGGAACAATGAGTTTATTTCAAGATCAATATGATGTTATAGTTGTGGGTGGTGGACATGCTGGATCTGAAGCTGCCGCCGCTGCCGCAAATATGGGAATGAAGACTTTGTTAATTACAATGAGTCTTCAAAATATAGCTCAAATGAGTTGTAACCCTGCAATGGGAGGAATTGCAAAAGGGCAAATCGTTCGTGAGATCGATGCGCTTGGTGGATATTCGGGAATCGTTTCCGATAATTCTGCAATTCAATTTAAGATGTTAAACGTTTCAAAAGGTCCGGCAATGTGGTCGCCACGTTGTCAAAGTGATCGTATGCGTTTTGCAGAAACTTGGCGTTTGATGTTAGAAGGAACTCCGAATTTAGATTTTTATCAAGAAATGGTTTCAAGTGTTTTGATCGAAAATTCTAAAATTGTAGGAGTAAAAACTAACCTTGGAATCGAGATTAAAGCTAAAACGGTTGTACTTACAAACGGAACTTTTTTAAATGGTTTAATCCATATTGGAGAAAAACAATTTGGTGGAGGTAGAGCAGGAGAGAGTGCTTCGTTTGGAATTACAGAAGATTTAGTTCGTAATGGTTTCGAATCAGGAAGAATGAAAACAGGAACGCCACCACGTGTTGATGGTCGTTCGTTAGATTATTCTAAAATGGAAGAACAACCCGGAGATAAAAATCCGCAAAAGTTTTCTTTTTTAGATGTTACAAAACCTTTAGAAAATCAACGTTCATGTTTTATGACCTATACTTCGAATGAAGTACATGATTTATTACGCGAAGGTTTTGATCGTTCGCCTATGTTTAACGGTCGAATTAAAAGTATTGGTCCAAGATATTGTCCTTCGATCGAAGATAAAATTAATCGTTTTGCAGATAAAGAACGTCATCAGATTTTTGTCGAACCGGAAGGTTGGAATACAGTTGAAGTTTATGTAAATGGTTTTTCAACTTCATTACCAGAAGAAGTTCAATTTAAAGCTTTGCGATCTGTTGTTGGATTTGAAAATGTAAAATTTTTCCGTGCTGGATATGCAATTGAATACGATTATTTTCCACCAACGCAATTAAAACATACTTTAGAAACCAAGTTAGTCGATGGTTTATATTTTGCTGGACAAATTAACGGAACTACAGGATATGAAGAAGCAGCTGCACAAGGATTAATGGCAGGAATAAATGCGGCTTTGAAAATACAAGGAAAAGAACCGTTTATTTTAAAACGAAACGAAGCTTATATCGGAGTTTTAATTGATGATTTAATAACAAAAGGAACTGAAGAACCTTATAGAATGTTTACTTCTCGTGCAGAATATCGTACTTTGTTGCGTCAAGATAATGCCGATTTTAGATTAACTCCGATGGCGTATGAAATTGGTTTAGCTAAAGAAGATCGTTTAAGAAGAATGGAACATAAGCAAAAATCATCTGAGAACTTTGTTCAATATTTTAGAGAAACTTCTGTAAAACCTGCAGAAGCAAATCCAATTTTAGAATTAAAAGGAAGCGATTTAATGAAACAACCTGATAAAATGTTTAAGGTATTTTCGCGTCCTCAATTAGAATTCGAAGATATTTTACAATTTAAAGATGTTTCAAATTACATTCAAGAACATGATTTAGATAAAGAAATAATTGATCAGGCTTTTATTCAAGTTAAGTATTCGGGTTATATTGAAAAGGAAAAAAATAATGCAGATAAATTAACGCGTTTAGAAGATGTTCGAATTCCTGAAAATTTCGATTACGATAAAATAAAATCTATGTCGATTGAATCGCGTGATAAATTAAAGAAGATTCGTCCGATTACGATTTCGCAAGCTTCAAGAATTAGCGGTGTAACTCCATCGGATATTTCGATTTTATTAATACATATGGGAAGATAAATATGTTCCACGTGAAACAAAACACCTTTGCAAAGGTGTTTTGTTTTTATATATTCGCATTATGAAAAATAAAACTATACAAGATTACAGTGTTTCTAAAGAAAAATTTGAATTAGAATACGATTCTAAAAACGAATTGTATAAAACACTTTTTACAAATTTTGAAAAGTTAGGTGATTATTATAAAAGCGAAAACTATATTTCGCACACCGATGGAAAACGTAATTGGTTCGAAAAAGTTTATCAAAAAGTAAAAGAACATACCATTAAAACCAAATGGAATTTAATTAAAAAGTTCCATCAAAAATCGAATTTATCTGTTTTAGATATTGGTTGCGGAACCGGAGATTTTTTAAAATTTGGAATCTATCATTTTCAATTTAAAGGAATAGGAGTAGAGCCAAATAAATCGGCTCGTTCTATTACACAATCTAAAAATGTTGTTGTAGAAGATTCCATTAAGAATATAAAAGAAAATTCGTTCGACGTTATTTCGCTTTGGCACGTTTTAGAACACGTTTCTGATTTAGACGAGTATTTTAATTTCTTTCAAGAAAAATTAAATCAAGATGGTTTATTAATTATTGCGGTTCCAAATTATAAATCGTTCGATGCAACATATTACAAAGATCATTGGGCAGCTTGGGATGTACCTCGACATCTTTGGCATTTCAGTAAATCGAGTATCGAGAATTTAATAAAACCTTATCATTTTGAATTGATACATATAGAACCTATGTATTTTGATAGTTATTATGTTTCTCTTCTGTCTGAAGAATATAAAACAGGTTCTAAAAATATACTCAAAGCATTTTGGATTGGTTTTTTATCAAATTTAAAAGCAAAGAAGTCAAAAGAGTATTCTTCGCACATTTATTTTTTTAAAAAATCAATTTAAGATAGTTTCAATATAACATCAGAAGTAAAAGTATACGAGAACCTTTCGAATTTATAAAAGTGTCTTAAATCGAATATTTTGAAGTTGGTTTTAATCAATCCTTTTTATACTATTTCATTTTACTATATAAATTATTTATAATAGAAACTATTGCATATTTTTAAATACTTTTGTGTGAAATTTAATTTATTTAAATAAAAACTTTTCTATGAAAAAATTAATGATGTTTGCTGTTGTGGCATTAAGTTTTGTTGCTTGTACAAAAGAAGCAAACGTAACAACAGATGCTGGAAAAACTGTTGCTAAAAGCGAAGGATTTAAAACAGCTTATATCGATACTGAAAAATTGATGAAGGACTATCAGGAATTCAAAGATTTTGAATCGAAGTTTAAATCAATGTCTGATCGTATGAAAAACGAATTAGATAGCGATGCTAAAAAATTCCAACGCGATGTTTTAGAATTGCAACAACAAGCGCAATCTAAAGGAATGGAGTGGGCGCAAAAACGTCAAGCAGAATTAGAACGTCGTCAACAAACTTTAGCAGAAAAAGAACAAAATTATATGAAGAAGTTCCAAGACGAAAGTGCTGTTGAACGTGATTCTATGGTTTCGCAAATGAAAAACTTTATCAAAGATTACAGTAAAGAAAAAGGTTACGATTACGTTTTTGGAACTGGTGATGCTGCTACTGTTTTATACGCAAAAGAAGAATACAATTTAACTCAGGAAGTTTTAGATTTGTTAAATAAAAAATACGAAGAAAAAACGGGTAAAAAAGTAGAGAAAACGGAAGCGAAAGACGAGAAGAAAACCGAAACTAAAAAATAAATTAAAACCACCAATTCGGTGGTTTTTTCATATATTTAAAGCATGACAGCAGAAGCACAATTGGTTTTACAATACGTTCAGCAAACAAATCGAAATATTTTTCTGACCGGAAAAGCGGGAACAGGTAAAACTACATTGCTTAAAACCATTCTCAAAACAACTTATAAAAATACGGTTGTGGTGGCGCCCACGGGAATTGCTGCTTTAAATGCTGGCGGTGTTACAATTCATTCATTTTTTCAATTGCCTTTTTCAGGATTTATTCCCGCACACGATTTTCAAAATCAAAACAATCATTCCTATTTCGAAACCAAACAAAGTATTCGCAGGCATTTTAAAATGCATCAAATCAAACAAACATTAATCAAAAATTTAGAATTATTGGTTATTGATGAAGTTTCGATGTTGCGTGCCGATATTTTAGATGCTATGAACGAAATGTTGCAATTTGTTCGAAAATCAAATGCGCCATTTGGTGGCGTTCAGGTTTTGTTTATTGGCGATTTGTGGCAATTACCGCCTGTAGTAAAAGCAAACGAATGGGAAACGCTAAAGAATTATTACCGCGGAATGTATTTTTTTAATGCTTGGGTTATGGAAAATGCTCAACCATTATATATTGAATTAAAAAAGATTTTTCGTCAAGATGATGAAAAATTTGTCAAACTGCTAAATAACTTTAGAACCAATAACGTTTCTAATTCTGATTATGAACTTTTAAGTCAGCGCGTTGATACAAATTTTGATACTTCTAAAAATAAAGGATATATTACCTTAACTACGCATAATCATAAAGCCGACGAATTAAACGATAAAAAATTACAAGCTTTAAAAGCGCAGGAGTTTGTTTTTCTGCCCGAAATTATTGGTGAATTTCCCGAGAAAATTTATCCTTTAGATTCCGAATTGGTTCTTAAAAAAGGAGCGCAAG
The DNA here is from genome assembly GCA_002360925.1 of Flavobacteriaceae bacterium UBA3339. GTDB lineage: Bacteria > Bacteroidota > Bacteroidia > Flavobacteriales > Flavobacteriaceae > Flavobacterium. Next base: position 167,966 of record DERN01000002.1, read on the forward strand.
TTATGTTTGTAAAAAACGATCTTAATTATGAAAAGCGTTTTTACAACGGAAAAATCGGTTATGTTTCGTATGTTTCTGCTAATGAAATTGAAGTTTTTATTCCCGAAGATGGTGTAAAAATCGAAGTAGAAAAGTACGAATGGCAAAATGTTCGTTATAAATTAAATCCGCAAACCAAGGAAATCGAAGAAGAAGTTTTAGGAACTTTTGTACAATATCCGTTAAAATTAGCTTGGGCAATTACGGTTCATAAGTCGCAAGGATTAACGTTCAATAAAGCTGTTTTAGATATCAACGACGTTTTTATGTCGGGGCAGGCGTATGTTGCGCTTTCGCGTCTGCGAAGTTTAGAAGGTTTGGTTTTGTCGAAACCCGTTGCAATTCGTCAGGTTTATGCCGATGAATCGATTGTGAATTATACAAACCGAAACGATTTCGATAAAAATCAAGGCGATTTATTACAAGCAAAATTAGAATTTCTGTGGTTTCAAATTAAAGAAACATTTGAATGGACACAAGCTTATAATCAATTTTCGGAATGGATTAGAACCTGGATCGATGAAAAAAAATCGACACGAAAAATCTATAACGCTTGGGCAACCAAACAAGAACGTTTGTTAGAAAATTTGAAAGACGTTGGTTTAAAGTTCTTAAAAGAAATGCATGCCATTTTTACAAATGAACCGTTTCGCATGGAACATTTGATAGAACGTTTTGAAAAAGCATACGATTATTTTTATCCGAAATTAGATGAATTGGCTTACGACACCCTTTTTGTTTTAGAACAATCGTCTAAAAAGAAAGGATTTGTGCTTTTTACAGAACAATTACGTGTTTTTGAATATGAACATATTCGAATGATTCTAAAGTTGATTAAAACGAATAAAATGATGCTTCTTTTTAAGAACGGAAACGATTTCTCTAAAGAACAGTTAGAAACGCAAGAAGTTGTTACATATCGTTTAAATCATTTGACTAATATTAAAGAAATTCTGCGTGCGCAAATTCTCGATGTTGATGAAGTAGAAGAAGAGGTTAAACAAGTTCCGAAAGCTCCGAAAATTTCAACAATCGATAAAACGTTTGAATTGTGGCAACGCAAAAAAACAATTGTAGAAATTGCAGAAGATCGAAAATTATCAGTTCAAACCATTTATCAACATATTGGAAAATTAATTGGAGAAGATAAAATCGATATTACAGAAGTAATTCCACAAAAAAAACTGTTAGAATTACAAAAGCTTTTCGAACAACATCACGACAAAACCTTAACCGAAATAAAAGCCGAAGCTACAGACGATATAACTTGGGAAGATTTACGCGTTTTTAAAAACAGTCTGAAAGATTAAAATAAAATAATCGTTTTAAAACCGTATCTTTAATGTCATATTAATCTTTCCTTTTAGTTTATGAAAACAAAAGATATTGCGATTGCAAAACCTATGAAAAGCGACATAGAAATAGCACGTTCCATCGCTTTAAAAAACATTCAAGAAATTGCCGAAAGCATTAATTTACCAACCGATCCGCTTATTCCTTACGGAAAACACATTGCAAAAGTTCCGTTAGATCAGCAGAGAAAAGAGCAAATTGAAAAATCCAATCTTATTTTAGTTACTTCTATTACTCCAACGAAAGCAGGAATCGGAAAAACAACCGTTTCTATTGGTTTGGCTTTGGGATTAAATAAAATTGGAAAAAAAGCGGTTGTAGCACTTCGCGAACCTTCTTTGGGACCTTGTTTCGGAATGAAAGGTGGCGCTGCGGGTGGTGGTTATGCACAAGTTCTTCCAATGGAAAATATCAATTTGCATTTTACGGGAGATTTTCACGCTATTACATCGGCACATAACACTATTTCGGCTTTGTTAGATAATTATATTTATCGAACATCAGGCTCAGAAAATGCATTGAAAGAAGTTCTTTGGAAACGTGTTTTAGATGTTAACGATCGTAGTTTGCGTTACATTGTTACTGGACTTCATGGAAGCGCAAATGGAATTCCGCAAGAATCAGGTTTCGATATTACGCCGGCATCTGAAATTATGGCGATTTTATGTTTGTCCGAAGATATGGATGATTTAAGACGACGAATCGAGAAAATATTGTTAGGATATAAAAAAGACGGAAGTTTATTTACCGTGAAAGATTTAGGAGTTGCAGGCGCAGTTACCGTTTTATTGAAAGATGCGTTACAACCTAATTTGGTTCAAACAACCGAAAATACGGCAGCGTTTATTCATGGTGGACCTTTTGCAAATATTGCACATGGATGTAATTCGGTTATTGCAACAAAAATGGCAATGAGTTATGGCGATTATGTGATTACCGAAGCTGGTTTTGGAGCAGATCTTGGAGCTGAAAAATTCTTCGATATTAAATGTAGAAAAGCGGGATTAAATCCAAAATTAACAATTCTTGTAGCAACTGCTCAAGGTTTGAAAATGCACGGTGGAGTTCCAGTCGAAGATATCAAAAAGGAAAATGCAGAAGGAATTGTAAAGGGATTAGAAAATCTACAAAAGCATATTCAAAACTTGCGTTCTTTTGGTCAAAATATCGTGATTGCTTTTAACAGATATAGTTCGGATACCGATTTAGAAATGACATTGATTGAAAAATTCTGTAAAGACGAAAACATTGATTTTGCAATTAATAATGCGTTTTCGGAAGGAGGAGAAGGAGCTGTTGAACTGGCCAATCTTGTTGTAAATGCGATTGAACAAAATCCATCTAAAAAGTTAGAATTGGTTTATGAAAATGAAGATGCAATCGATACAAAAATAGAAAAAGTAGCGCGTAAAATTTACGGAGCAAATTCGGTTATTTTCGGAAATTCAGCTTTAAAGAAATTAAAACAAATCGAAAAAAATGCCGAAATGAGTCAGTTTCCTGTATGTATTGCCAAAACACAATATTCATTTTCGGCAGATGCTACGGCTTACGGAGTTGCACAAAATTTCGATATTCATATCAACGATTTAGTGATTAATAACGGAGCCGAATTCATTGTTGCTATTGCGGGTGATATTATGCGAATGCCTGGTTTACCAAAAGTTCCACAAGCAAATCATATTGATCTTGTGAACGGATTTGTTGAAGGTTTAAGTTAAAAATGAAATATAAAGCTGTCTTCATTTGGTAGCTTTATGTTTCAAAAATAAATCATCAAAAACATGGCACGACCAACTACAAAAGAAGAATTATTACATTTAAGTCAAGCGAATTATAAGAAACTGAATGATTTAATTGAAAGTATTTCAGATCCAAATAAAGAGTTTCCCGAAGGAACTATGAATCGAAATATTCGTGATGTTTTGGCGCATTTACATCATTGGCATTTGATGATGTTGAATTGGTACGAAGTCGGAATGAAAGGTGAAAAACCTGAAATGCCAGCAAAAGGTTATTCATGGAAAGATACACCTGAATTGAATAAAGAAATTTGGAAAAAATATCAAAAAGTTGATTTTAATGAAACAAAGTCTTTATTTAACGATTCGTATCAAGACATTCAAAAAATCATCGAAAAACATACAAACGAAGAATTGTTCGAGAAGAAAAAATACAAATGGACAGGTACAACTTCTTTAGGATCTTATTTGATTTCGGCAACTTCAAGTCATTATGATTGGGCAATTAAATTGATTAAAAAAACATTGAAATAGAAAATCGGTTTGTGGTTTCAGAAACTACAAACCGATTTTTAATAAACTTTTTATTTACAATTAATTAAGCTAAACCAATATTTTAGTTAGGATATCTTTTGTTCTTTATTATTTCGCTTATAATTGTTTTGCAAGTTCTTGAATATCTATTCTGTTCATGTAATTTGTGTCAACAAACTTGTAGATAATATTGCCATTTGTATCTATTACGAAAACGGCAGGAACAGGTAATTCGTTATGATCGTTTTCATTGTATTCTGATAGATTAATCCCTAAACTATTATAGGTCGGAATTACATAATCTTGAAGCTTGAATGAGATACCAAGTTGTTTAGCCAAAGTATTGTTTTTATCTGTCAATAATTCAAATTTTAAATCATGATTGTTTTTCAATTCTTCGTTATAATCTGAAGCTTGCGGAGAAATAGTTACAAGCGTTGTTTTTCTGTCCGAAATTTCTTTTAGATTGTCCTGCAATGCTTTCAATTCAAGATTACAATAAGGACACCAATTACCACGAAAAAAAGCTACAATTACTTTTCCGTTTTGTAGAAGTTCCTTTAATTCTATAGTTTCATTGGTTGTATTTGGCAAATTGAAATCGGGAAATCTTTCACCAATAGCAATACTGTTTTCTTCGATTTCAGAACTTTTTAAATCTTGAATAGATTTACCAAACACTTCTAAAACTTCTACAGGAAGTTGTTTTGCTAAATTTTCGTTTAATTCTTCAATTTGTTGCTTTAAATTTTTCATATATTATTTTATATTTTTGTTAAAATTCTAAAAGTAAATTCAGATCCACAATACCGCATATAAATGCCTCTATGGGATAAAAAAGTCAATTTTATGAAAACAAAGGAACGAACGATAGAAGAAAAAATTTGTCCATTAGAATTTGCTGTGAATGCTATCAATGGGAAATGGAAAATTCCGATTGTTTGGCGAATCCATGAAGGCGAAAAACGTCCAAGTGAAATGTTGCGTGGCATTGCAAAAGTAGACAGACGTGTTTTAAATCAACAATTGAATGAAATGATTTCAGACGGAATTTTAACGAAACAATCTTTTAATGAATTGCCACCTCGTGTGGAATATTCGCTTACGCCACTTGGCGAAAAATTAGTGGAAGTACTTTGGAAATTGAACGATTGGGGCAAAATTTTATTAGAACATTCCAATGAAGAATAGCGTTTTTATTTTTTTTATATTATTGATTAATAAACGCTTCTGTTGTTAAATGCTCGCCAAAATGATGCACAATTTCATTTAAAACATACTCTTGTTGCGTGCTATTAAAAGCTGATGTTCCATCCGAAACCAAAAAAGTATTATACCCTTTTTCATGTGCATCGCGCAACGTACTTTCTACGCAAACGTGTGTGGCATAACCAACTAAATATAAATTTTCGATTTTATTATTACGCAGATAAACATCTAAATTAGAACCTGTAAATCCGCTGGCGCCTGTTCTGCCTGTAACCACAAATTATTTCTCGATAGGCTGTACCGTTTCGTAAAATTGAGAACCAAATTCGTTGATAGGAAAAGTTCCTGCATTTGGAATTGCTTTGCGCAAACCACTTTTTCCGTTGGCTAATTCGGGATAACCTTTTTCAAAACGCAATCCTACGTGAATTACTTCAATATTGTTTTTTCTGGCATAATCTAATGCTTTTTCAATGTTTTTTATCGAATTATACATCATTTCTTTGTCTTTCACCAAAGCTTTATATAATTTTCCATCTTTATGCATCCATTCGTTTTGAGTTTCAATCAGAATTAGAGCCGATTTTTCTTTTGTTTGAGCTTGTAAATTCATACTTAAAAAAGTTAAAATAACTAAAATTGTAGTTCGCATATTTTTAGATTTAGAAGTTAAGATGTAAAGGATTTGTAATGTGTTCATTCGAGACTTTTGCTACTGCTTTCCAACTTTCGGGATATTTTATGTACGATAAATAATCGGTAATAATAAGTTGATTATTTCTGAAAAATTGCGTTTTTACAATCGCTGTTTTTCCTGTTATTTCTAAAACTTCGATTGTATATTCCACATTTCTGATTCCCGATTTCATTTTTTCCGGATCGTTTTTATAAGCTTCCACAACTTTTATCCAATCGTGTAGTGGAAGTCGAAATAAGTTGCTTCCGTTAGCAATTAAAATGGCAAAATCTGCATGAAAACCTCGTGGCATTTCTTCTGTTTTCAATTCGTTAAAAACGCCGTTTGCAAAAGTTTCTTCCACAAGTTTTTTCAATTCTTGTTCTTCTGATATTGTTTGTGTATTTGTTGAGGTCATTCCAAATAAGGTTAAAATAAAAAAAAGTGTTCTCATATTAAATATTGTTTTTAAATGACATTTATTGTAAATTATTTACAATTGCAAATTAAGAGCTAATATTTTATATTTACAACATTAATTGTAAATAAATTACAAAATGAGTAAAAAGGAAGCAAATAATGATTTGTCTTTTGACTTTGATTTTTTAGATAAATTAGTTGTTGGAATTGGTGAAGTATCGCAAATTACAGGCATTCCGACACGTCAAATTCGTTATTGGGAAGAAAAAGAAATCATCTCGAGTCTTACGGAAGAAGAAGGGAAAAACCGTCGTTACAATTACGAAAACATCAAAAAAATGCTTTTGATTAAGGAATTAATGGACGAAGGTTATACGTTGGATGCGTCGGCAGAAAAAGTAAAAAAACGCATGGAAATGATTGAGGAAACTTTAAATAAATTGCAAAATAAAAAAGATTAAACGGTTTTAAAAATTAAAATGAATCAACGGAAAAAAGCGGTTTTTAATTGGAGTGGAGGAAAAGATTCTGCTTTGGCTCTTTATAAAATTCTTCAAGAAAATGAGTTTGAAGTTGTTTCGTTATTAACAACTATAAACGAAGAAACATCGAAATCATCTGTGCACGAAATTCCGTTAGAGATACTAGAAAATCAAGCAAAAAGTATCAGAATTCCGCTTTATGTTGTTCCATTTGATAAAGCATTGACCAATTACGAAGATAAAATGAGTAAAGCGGTTCAACATTTTAAGCAACAAAATGTAACGCATTTTATTTTTGGAGATATTTTTTTGTCGGATATTAAAACGTACCGAGAACAGAAACTGAATCCGTTGGGAATTGAAGTTGTTGAACCGCTTTGGAATAAGACTTCGGAAGAAGTAATGAGCGAATTTCTAAAATCTGGAATTAAATCAAAAATTATTGTAACCAATGCCGATCAATTAGACAAAACCTTTATTGGAAAAGATTTAGACGAAGAAACCGTGAAATTCTTTCCAATTGACATCGATATTTGTGGCGAAAATGGCGAATATCATACCTTGTCTTATGCAGGTGGTTTGTTTAAAAATCCGGTCGATTTTACTATTTCAAACGTCATAAAAACTACGTACGATATTAAGTTAGAGAATGGCGAAACCAAAACGTATAACTATTGGCAAGCAGAGATTAAGAATGAATAAAGTAGTTAAGTATTTCACTTCTTTGCTTTTATAATTGTAAATTTTCGCTGCATTTCAGCACCGTTTTTACTTACTGCATTTTCTTCAAAATGGAATGGTTCAATATGTTTGAAATTTGCTTTTTGGAGTAATTCTATAATTTCAATTTCGGTATATAAATTAAAATTGTATTGCGTAAAGCTTTGTTTTTCGGCACTTTCTTTCTGAATAAAAGTCAGAAACAATTCGCCTTCGTTTTTTAAAACGTTATAAAACTGTTCGAAATAGTTCGATAAATCATTCCAGAAATAAATCGTGTTAATTGAAAAACAATAATCAAAAGTGTTCGATTTTAGATTCATTGTATCATTTTCGATTCTATTTAATTTTAGTTTACGTTCTTCAATCAACTTCATATTTAGCTTCGAAGTTTCGTTTATCATAGCTTCCGAAATTTCTAAACCATAATAATTGTCGATTCTATATTTTTCAAAAAGCTTTGTAATATGATTTCCGCTTCCAAAACCAAGTTCCAAAATAGTTGAATTTTCTTTACTATTTAAAAGATCGATTGTTTTATCGATCATATTAAAATTCGATTGATACATTTTGTTGCCAAATTCTGAAACCTGATCTCCAGACGGACATCTTAATTGTTCCGCCAATTCTTTATCTGTTAATGTGCTCATGATTTTTATTCGATCGAACTTTTTTCCGCTTGTCTTTCTGTTGTCGATTTATCTTCTGCAATGCCCGATTTCCAGTACGAATAAGCATACAATTCTTCTTTTGTCCATTGCTGTTCTTTTCGCAGATAATTTCTAATTTCTTTAACCGAAGAGAATTCTGCTGCAACATATGCAAAACGATCTTCATTAGGTAGATCAATCGTTTTAACAATATTTGCTAATTCACTCGACTTTTGAGGCGTTTTATTGTGTAACCAAATAAATTCTATATCGGCTTTAGTTTCGATCTTTTGTTCGTCTTTTTCGTCATGAACTTCGATAATACAAATACCTTTTGCTGTTGTGGGTAAATCTTCTAAAATAGCGCTTAAAACCGGAATTGCTGTTGCATCGCCAGCCAATAAATACCAATTTGTTTTACGATAAAGTTCGCTCTTTCCATTTTTCATTAAAACACCTAATTTATCGTCTTTTTTTGCATGAATTGCCCAAGCCGAAGCTGGACCTTCTTCTCCATGAGCAACAAAATCAATCCAAATTTCATTCGTTTCCAAATCAATTCCTCGGTGCGTGTAAGTTCTAATTTTTGGTCTTAAATGTTCTTCAGGAAGTATCCATTCCATTTTTTCATAGTCAAAATCTGGAAAATGAATTTTATTAATTCCTTTTGGCGGAACCAAAACCTTATTATTTACGCCAATTGTTGTGTTAGCAAATAACGGAATTTTTTCGCCTGTTAAATAAATTCGAATGTAATGCGGTGTTATGTATTCTTTTTTAGTTACAGTTAATTCGGCTTGTATAGTCTGTATTTTATCTGTGCTCATAATTTATTATTTAAAATCAGTCTAAATTAATGTAAATAAATTAAAGCTCAAAATAATTATAGTTAAACGATTGTTTCAAAGACGTAAAAGATTATTTATCAGCTATTTTTTATAGATTCGTGTACATAATAAGTTGGCGAAAACTAAACAACTTTTTGATTTTATAAATAGAATTTAAATATCTACTAATTTGCGCGTTATGAAAACCAAATGGACATCTTCTAAAATAATTTTGATTCTATTTTCGATTGCAATAATCGCGGTTTCTCTTTTTGTATTTCTTCTGTATTTTACTTTAAAAACAAAATCGAGAGATATTAGTAACGAAAAACCTTTTGTAGAATGGATTGGAAAACCGCTTGTACTGAATGGTGAAACGTTTTTGGTAAAAGAAGATAAAGCGAATTACGATAATAGTAAATTTCCTTATTTGTTGAGCGATTCTACGAGTTATAATTATGATGATTTGGTAAGAAGAAATCGAATTAGAATAGATAAAAGCGAGCCTTGTGATGTTTGCGATATTACTTTTTTAGAAACTTTTCCTGTAGGAACTGTCGTTATTTTTCATAAAGCAGTTATGACGATTGGCGGTGTTTCGGGCTCGGCAAATCTTATTCTTTATGGAATTGTTAAACATAATAATCAAGAATATTCGGTGGGATATTATTGGGGAAGAGAAGATCATTCAAAAAGAGCCGATACTTCAGGTTTTGGCATGAAACGATATTACAAATTCAGCCAAGCGCCTTGGCAAACAAAACAAGACACAACGCGATACGTAATTAAAGATGCGCAATGGTAAGTGAAAACGTTATTTAACCTCTTTATTAACTTTATAGTTATTCCAATTTCCTTTACTTATTTCATAAACAAAATTCAATTTTGGTTGCTCTTTAAAATAAGAAACTTCTTGTTCAGCGACTTTTTCTGCTTTTAAACGTGAGATAGCTATTTGAGAACGAACATTTTCGGCACCAACGTGGAAGTGTACTTTTGAAACAAATTGAAAAATGTAATCCAGCATTGTAGCTTTTACTTGTTGATTAATTCCTTTGCCCCAATAGTCAGTTCCGTAAAAAGTATAACCTATAAGTATACTGTTTTCTTGATGGTTGTAATCGTAAAAACGAGTGCTGCCTATTACATTATTAGTACTTTTATCTACAATTTTAAAAGCGCCTTTACTTTGTAAAGCACCTTCGAAAAAGCTTTGAAAAACTTCTTTTTCCCAGCGATTTTTATTTGGATGTTGTTTCCATATTTCAGGATCACACGCTAAATTATACAATGCATCAAAATCATTTTCGTTTAAAGGATAAAGTATCACTTTTTCATTTTCTAATATGGTTTGTATACTGAAATTCATTTTAAGTTCATTTTTAATGTTGAAATACTTTTTTTCTTAATGTAAAGATCGTTTATCAAATGTTATTAGCTGTTTTATTTATGCTAATTTATTATGAAATAAAGGAGAAATTAAAATCTCTCCTTTAAAAATTTATTTTGGAAATATTATGTTATTTATAGTTTTATTAGAATATTTTCTCAATCTGATTCTTTACAATTTCTTTAGTTTTTTCAAATATTTCACCACCAAACTCTTCATTATCTAATGATAGAATTGTAATATCAAAAACACCTAAAGTGTTGAAAATAAATTGTAAATAAGTTGTTTGGAAATTCATATGAGCGTGTTTTTCATTAATTCCATAACCACTATCGCCTCTTGCTGATAAAATATACATTTTTTTATTTTCTAATAGACCTACATAGTTGCTATCTGGTTTTCCGGATTTGAATTTCCAAGTTTCGTGGATTCTCATAATTTGATCTATATATGCCTTTAATGTTGAAGGAATACTCCAATTATACATGGGAACGCCCAAAATAATTACATCCGAATCTTTTAATTCTTTTACAAGTTCATTACTAAGCGCAAGAGGATTTTGATTTTCAATAGTTCTATTTTCTGGTTTGGTAAATGACGCTGCAATCCATTCATTATCTATATGCGGAATAGGATTTATACCAATTTCTCTTAATTTTATAACATCATTTGGGTATTTTAGTTCCCATTTCTCTCTAAATAAATTGGTTAAAAATCTGCTTTGTGAATTTTCAATTCTTGTACTTGAATTAATAATTAATATTTTTTTCATAACTAAAATTTTATTGTACAAAATTGATAGTTAATAAAAAGGTGAATATTAAGATAGTTTAAGATTTAATAACTTTTTTCTTTAAAGCGCTTAAAAACTCTGGAGTAATTCCTAAAAATGAAGCAATTAAATACTGTGGCATTCTTTCATTTAACTTAGAATATTTTTTTACGAAATCTAAATATCTCTGTTCCGAATTAGTAGAGTTATATGAAAGCAATCTTTTTTGGATAGTTGATAAATAATTTTGTAAAATAATTCTGAAAAACTTTTCCATTTTAGGAATTTCATCTAACATTAGATCGAATGATATTTTACTAATTTGAAGTACTTTTGAGTTTTCTAATGCTTCAATGTTAAAATAAGAGGCTGTTTGATTCGAGAAACTTTCTAAATCACTTGCCCACCAATCTTCTATTGCCAAAAAAATAACTTCTTCTTTACCTGTTTCAGGATTTAATCTAAATGCTTTAAAACTGCCTTCTAGAATATAACTGTCATATTTACAAACATCACCATTTCTTAACAAAAATTCATTTTTATGTATGGTCTTATGTTTCCAATATTTACTTATTTGGGATTCTTCATTTTCAGTTAATTCAATAATTTCTTTAATTTTTGATAATAGTTGAGTAGTCATAAAATTGAGTATAACATTAGTTTTTTACGAAACAAAAAACGAAAGTATTTCGTATAATCTAGCTTTACTAATATAATTAGTATTCTGGAAATGAGTTTGTTTAAAAACAGAGAAAATTTTAACCTTTATTCTCATTCCAATAATAACTATCTGGATACATTCTTTGTCCAAAAATGGCAGTTCCAACACGAACAATAGTTGCGCCTTCTTCAATTGCGGTTTCTAAATCGCCGCTCATTCCCATCGAAAGTTGGTTCATTTCAACATTCGGAATATTTTGTTTGATGATTTCTTGTTGAATCGATTTTAGAATTTGAAAACATTTTCGAACTTTTTCGGTTTCCGAACTAAAAAGTCCAATCGTCATTAAACCTTTTATTTTCAAACGATCGAATTGCGCAATTTGTCGAACCAATTCAATTGTATTTTCGGGCCGAATACCAAATTTACTTTCTTCATTCGATGTATTTACCTGAATTAAAACTTCGATTGTTTTATTTTCGAACGTTAATCTTTGTTGCAGTTTTTCGGCTAAATCTAATCGATCAACAGACTGAATACACGAAACATCGTATTTTAAAACGTCTTTTATTTTATTAGTTTGCAAATGTCCGATGAAGTGATTTGTATGCGGAATATCTTTTAAATCGTCAAATTTTTCTTTTAATTCCTGAACTTTGTTTTCGGCAATTAATGTTTGATTGGCTTGTAATGCCACTTTTATTTTTTCGGGAGAAACTGTTTTGGTTGCCAATAATAATTTAACTTCATCAGGATTTCGATTGCTTTTAAGACACGCTTTTTCAATTCGATCTAAAATAACATTCAGATTGTTTAAAATATTATCCTTCATTTAGTTTTAGTTTTAAAATCGAGGTCGGAAATGGATTTGAACCACTGTAAAAGGTATTGCGTACCTTTGCCTAACCACTCGGCCATCCGACCTTTTGAGAAAGAAATTGTTTAACTTAATCCGCTTTTTCTTTCGTTAAAAGATTAAATAAACAACTTCTTTTTCTACTTTATTTTTTCCACCAATGATAATAATTGTGCGCTCCGTCGTATTCAAAATCGCATCGAGGATATAATTGATTCCCGATATCGTTTGTTTTTTCGGTTTCTAACATTAATCCGCAAGCGCCGGTTTCTTCGCACCATTTTTTGCTTCGGTCAATCAACGCAACTGATAATCCTTTTCCTCTGTAATCGGGATGTACGAACAAGTCGCTTAGCAAAAATTGTTTTTGCAATTTGGTGTAATGAAACAATTTGTAAAGTTGCACGAAACCAACCGCTTTGTTTTCCCAAAATACTAAAAATATATCAGATTCGCTATTTAAGAATCGTTCTTTCAAGAATTGTTTACCTTTTTCAACATCCGATTCTTGTCGGTAAAAAATGCGATAAAGATTGAATAATTCGGCTGTTTCGTTTAAGTCTTCTAAACTTGCTTTTTTAATTTTAAAATCCATTGTTTTTCGTTGTTTTAATTGAACAAGACAAAAGTATTTTATAATTGGACTATATTTGTAATCCAGATTTTAGTTAAGAAGTAGTCCAGTATGTTTCCATTCGAGCGCATTATTCAAATAGATAAAAACAGTAAAATTCCCATTTACAAACAAATTGCATTTTCTATAATTGATGCAATTAGAAACGGAATGTTAAAAGCGGGAACGCATCTTCCAGGAAGTCGTGAAATGTCGAAAATGGTTGGCGTTCATCGAAAAACGGTTATTGCAGCTTATGATGAATTAAATGCACAGGATTGGATTGTGATTGTTCCTCGAAAACATGTTTCGGTTTCGGATCGAATTCCGCTTTTAGAACCAAAAAAATGGAATATTCACGATTCTAAAACGTCTTATGAACATTCATTTGAACTGCCATTCATATCAATAAATAATCAAATCAACACAAACAAATCTTCGATTATTCCTGAAATTATCATAGACGACGGACATCCCGATGTACGATTATCGCCGATTGATGAGCTTTTGAAAACGTATCGTTCATACACTTCAAAAAACTATTCCATCAAAAATGCACATATCGGAACAGATCAAGGAACTTTACGTTTGCGGGAAGAATTGGCGAAGTTTTTAGCCGAAACCAGAGGATTGAATATTTTGCCTAAAAATTTACTGATTACGCATGGAGCACAAATGAGTATTTATCTTGCAGCGCGTTTGTTGTTAAAATCGAATTCTAAAATCATTGTCGGAAAACCCAATTATCCTGTTGCAAATAATACGTTTTTGGAAATAGGAGCTAAGCTTGTTGAGGTTACTGTTGACGAAAATGGACTAGATGTGGATGCAATTGAAGCGGTTTGTAAAAAGGAGAAAATTGCTGCGGTTTATGTAATTCCGCATCATCATTATCCTACAACGGTTACGTTGAGTATTGAACGCCGAATGAAACTTTTACAGCTTTCGCAACATTATTCATTTGCGATAATTGAAGATGATTACGACTACGATTATCATTATACATCGTCGCCTTATTTACCTTTGGCGAGTGGAAATCACAACGGAAATGTGATTTATATCGGTTCTTTTTCCAAGGTTTTAGATCCGTCTTTGCGAATGGGTTTTATGGTTGCACCCGAAAATTTTATTCAGCAATGTGTTGCTCTTAGAAAATTGATTGATGTTGGTGGCGATGGTTATATGCAAAATGCTTTGGCAAATTTGATTAAAGATGGCGAACTGAAACGACATCTTAAAAAAGCGAAAAAAGTATATCATTTCCGCCGAGATTTTCTAGATAATTTATTGAAAGATAAACTTCAAGATTATATTGATTACACGCTTCCTTCAGGCGGAATGTCGGTTTGGATTCGTTTAAAACCAAAATACAAAGTATTGGAATTAACTAAAATTCCTCAACTAAAAATCATTCGGATTAACGAAGAACAAAACGCTTTCCGATTTGGATTCGCTTCTATGAACGAACAAGAATTAGAAACCACCGTTTTGTTGATTGAAAAAGGATTGAAGAGTTTGTGATTAGATTTGTAAGTAAAAAGGTTAAATTTCATTATAATTTTAGTATCAAAAAAATGAAAGAAATTGATGAACGTTTTGTAGGGACTTGGAAAGGAACCGACGAAGGAAGATTAGAAGAGTTCGCTGTAAATCATTGGGTTATTTCGCGCACAATAAAAGGAGAATTCTTTGTGGAATTCAAAAGCGTTTATTTAGACGGAAGTGTAGAACATTTCTCTGAAAAAGGCATCTGGTACGTAAAAAACAATCGTTATTACGAACAACGAGATTCTGAAGAAACAACAGATGGTTATCTTTTCAAAATCTTGTCCGATAAAGCAATTCATTTTCAGGATTTAGAAAGTGATTACTACTTTACAGATCATAAAATGCTGTTGAATTAATTTTCAAAAAAAACTAAGATTTCTTATGAATCAATCGAGTTAATTTGATCGATAAATCGGTCAGAATAACTTTTGCATTTCCGTTACGTTCAATATGATAAATAGCGTCTTCTAGTTCTTTGAAAATATCTAAAATATTGTTTTCATTTACAAACGGAGCAAAATTTTCTAACTTAAAACCTTCCACTTTTGGATGTATGTAAACCAATTCGGGCGCATTGTAATTCAATAAAAGTGCCTGACGAAATAACTCCATACAATGATTTAAAAACTGCTTTTGTTTTTCGCGTCCAATTGCTGATATTTCATCGCTCCATTTTACTAAATCCGAAACTACACGTGCATTTTTATTGGCTTTAAAAGCCGAACGAACCCACGAAACAAACCATTCGTCAAACGGATATTCTTCGGTAACATTGTAACGCAATTTCAACGCTTTATTGTAATTTCCTTGCGCTTGTTTCGCAATGCTGTGCGCATCGACTTCATCACAATTTTCCATTTCAATTAAACCTTGAATCATGTCATTTTCGCTTAAACCATTGAAATGTAAAAGCTGGCAACGCGATAAAATGGTTTGCAGGATTGCTTTTTCGTCTTCGGCAATTAAGATAAAAACCGTTTTTTCGGTCGGTTCTTCTAAAAGTTTTAATAATTTATTGGCAGCTTCGGTATTCATTTTCTCCGCCATCCAAATAATCATGATTTTATAACCGCCTTCGAACGATTTTAAAGACAATTTTTTTAAGATATTTCCCGCTTCGTGAACCGAAATATTTCCTTGTTTCTTCTGAATTTCTATAGCTTCGTACCAATCATTCAATGAAGCATACGGATTATTCTTAATAAATTCGAACCAAGTCGAAAGAAAATCATCACTCACAGGAGCCGATTTTACTTCTTCGTTTGAAGCAACTGGAAAAACAAAATGCAAATCGGGATGCTGAAAATCTTTAAATTTAAGGTTGCAACTTTCTTTTCCGCCTTCATTATCATCTGCTTTATTTTGGCAAATAATATACTGCGCGTACGCAATCGCCATAGGCAAAGCGCCGGTGCCTTCGGGTGCAATAAATAATTGTGCGTGCGGAATTCGTCCGTTTCTGGCACTGTACATCAAATGGTTTTTGATGTGTTGCTGACCTATAATTTCAGAAAATCTCATAATACAAAAATAGGTCTTTCTAAGCGTTTTCCTAAATAAATTTCAGATTGAAAATAATCATCTTAAAACATTTTTTTATAAATTTGTTCTTGTAAAAAAGGAAATGGTGTTCTTCCTTATCCAAACCGCTTTGTAAAGCTGATGACGCCTGATTAATTAAATTTTAATGATTTAATCGGGAAATTATGTCTACTATAAAACAAAAGTCATTCAGCAATAAAAACCGTATTTTAATAAAAATGCTTTTTCGGAAATTTCCAACGATTCCGTATATTTTTAAATGGACGTTGATGTGTTCGTTGATTGGAATTTTAATCGGAAGCGCTTCTGCCGGATTTTTGATTTCGTTAGATTGGGCAACGAATTTTCGTGAAACGCATTTGTGGATCATCGCATTTTTGCCGATTGCAGGTTTTTTAGTCGGATTGCTTTATCATTATTTTGGAAAAGAAGTCGAAGCGGGAAACAATCTTTTGATTGAAACCATTCACAAACCCAAACAAACAATTCCGTTTAAAATGGCGTCTTTTGTGTATTTGGGAACTATTATAACACACTTTTTTGGAGGATCTGCTGGACGCGAAGGAACTGCTTTACAAATAGCAGGAGCTATTGCCGATCAATTTTCGAAACCTTTTAAACTCAATTCAAATGATCGTTCTGTATTGATTATTGCAGCGGTTGCAGGCGGTTTTGGTTCTGTTTTTGGAACGCCTTTAGCCGGAGCTGTTTTTGGACTTGAATTTTTCCTGATTGGTCGTATTCGTTACAATGCGCTTTTTCCAGCTTTTATAACTGCGATTATCGCCGATTTAACCACAAAGTTTTGGAATGCAAATCATACACATTATCATATCGATTTAATTCCGAATGTTTCGTTTTTAAGCGTTTTGTATGCCATTTTAGCTGGAGTTTTATTCGGAATTTGTGCCGCTTTATTCAGTAAATTACTTCATAAAACAGGAGCAATTTTTAAATCGAAAATCAAATTTCCTCCAATGCGTCCGTTTATTGGCGGAATCATAATTGCTTCGGTTGTTTTTTTAATCGGAACAACAAAATACATTGGTTTGGGAATTCCTACAATTGTTGAAGCATTTAACGAACCATTGCCCAGTTATGATTTTGCGTTAAAAATGATTTTTACGATTATTACGCTTTCGGCAGGTTTTAAAGGAGGCGAAGTAACTCCGTTGTTTTTCATTGGCGCAACATTAGGAAGCGCTTTAAGCATTTTTATTCCGTTGCCAACAGCTCTTTTAGCTGGGATGGGTTTTGTAGCAGTTTTTGCTGGTGCAACGAATACGCCTATTGCGTGCACAATTATGGCAATAGAACTTTTTGGAGCCGAATGTGGAGTTTATGTAGCGATTGCGTGTATTGTTTCGTATTTAATTTCGGGACACAACGGAATTTATAAAAATCAGATTATTGGCGAACCTAAAAACAAAAGGTTTTCTTTTCATCAAGGAAACTATTTAAAAGATCTTTAATACCTAAGTTCGGTTTTACATTATTAATAATCATCTATTTACGTCGGTTCGAGTGTTTTTGTGGAATGATAAAGGAACAAAAATGTATCGAGAACTTAAAAAAACAAGAACTTCTCGATATAAAATTTCCTTACAGAAATTTCACTCGAAGTGACGGAAAGTTAATTTAATAGTAATCGAAGTCTGCTTTAATTGATTTTCTTTCCCTATTTAGTTTAAATAGATAACTGCGATAAACTACCTTTGCATTTTTTATTAAAAATGGAAATAGGTTTCGAAGTTTTGTGCACTTTATGCGCAGTTGCTTTTTGTGCAGGTTTTGTAGATGCCATTGCAGGCGGCGGCGGTTTAATACAAACTCCTTTAGGATTGGCTTTTTTGCCCAACATTCCCGTAGCAAACGTTATCGGAACATTAAAAATTCCGGCATTTTCAGGAACGGCTCTTGCGGTTGGTCAGTATTTAAAAAAGAGTAAAATCAATTGGAACTATTTAATTGTTTTGACTTTAATTTCTTCTGGAAGCGCCTTTTTAGGATCTTTTACGCTTACTGTGGTAAACAACGATTTTATGAAACCTTTATTGTTCGTTATTTTGCTGATTCTTTGGATTTTTACCTATTTTAAAAAGGATTTTGCAAGAAAGAATATTTTAAATATCTCTGATAAAAAAAGATGGATCTATGGAATTCTTACCGCTTTAATTGTCGGTTTTTACGACGGATTTATTGGTCCTGCAACCGGAACTTTTTTCATTATGGGATTTATTTTCCTAGTGGGTTTCGATTTCTATCACGCTTCATCATATGCCAAAATGGTTAATTTGGCTACCAATTTCGGAAGTATTTGTTTATTTCTGATAAAAGGAAAAATTATCTGGAGTATTGCTTTGCCAATGGCGGTTTGTAATGGTTTAGGTGGATATTTAGGAGCAAAAATGGCCATTTTAAAAGGACAAGTTTGGGTGAGATATATTTTTCTTTTCGTTATGTTTTTGGCAATTTGCCGATTCGGATATGAAATAATGAGTACTTTTTAACGAAATAAACTATTTGGATAAATTGTATATTTGCTAAAAAACAATTCAACTATATATAAAAAACAGATGAAAACGATTAATGATTTCAATTTCAACAACAAAAAGGCTTTAATCCGTGTAGATTTTAACGTGCCTTTAAACGATCAATTCCAAGTAACAGACGATAATAGAATCGTGGCAGCAAAACCAACAATCGACAAGATTGTAAACGATGGCGGAATTGCTGTTTTAATGTCGCATTTAGGTCGTCCAAAAAACGGTCCGGAAGAAAAATTCTCTTTAAAACATATTGTTGCAAAAGTAGAAGAAGTTTTAGGTCGAAAAGTAACTTTTGTGAATGATTCGGTTGGATCTGAAGTTGAAAAAATCGTTGAAGCTACTCAGCCAGGAGCTGTTATTTTGTTAGAAAATTTACGTTTTTACAAAGAAGAAGAAGCGGGCGATGAAGCTTTTGCAGAAAAACTAGCAAAATTAGGCGATGTTTATGTAAATGACGCTTTTGGAACGGCGCACAGAGCACATGCTTCAACTACTATTGTGGCAAAATTCTTCCCGAACGATAAATGTTTTGGCTACTTGCTAGCAAAAGAAATCGAAAGTATTGATAAAGTTTTAAATTCTACTCAAAAACCAGTTACAGCTGTTTTAGGAGGATCTAAAGTTTCGTCGAAAATCACGATTATCGAAAATATTTTAGATAAAGTAGATCATATGATTATTGGTGGCGGAATGATGTTTACTTTTATTAAAGCACAAGGCGGAAAAGTAGGAAATTCGATTGTTGAAGATGATAAATTAGAATTGGCTTTAGAGATTTTAGAAAAAGCAAAACAAAAGAATGTTCAAATTCATATTCCGGTTGATGTAGTTGCTGCAGATGCTTTTTCGAACGACGCAAATACGCAGATTGTTGCTGCACACGATATTCCTGACGGATGGCAAGGATTGGATGTTGGTCCTAAAACATTAGAGCAATTCAATAACGTAATAATGGGTTCTAAAATTATTTTATGGAACGGTCCGTTAGGCGTTTTTGAAATGGAAAAATTCGCTGCCGGAACCATTACATTAGGTAATTTTATTGCAGATGCAACAGAAGCTGGAACGTTTTCGTTAGTTGGCGGCGGAGATTCGGTTGCAGCTGTAAAACAATTCGGTTTAGAATCTAAAATGAGCTACGTTTCAACAGGCGGAGGTGCGATGTTAGAAATGTTAGAAGGAAAAACATTACCAGGAATCGCAGCAATTTTAAACTAATATTCCTTAAAGATAAAATGTAAAAACCGCTCGTAAGAGCGGTTTTTTTTAGTTTCAACAATCAATCAAAAAACTTTATAATTCAACTTGATTGGAATAATTTCAAATCATTTCTATTAAAACTATAACTTTCCTTAAATTTGTGTTCAATCTGTTGCAATGAGAACAACTTTTTTTTCTTTTTGGGTTTTACTTTTTTTAGGAACAATCGTTGGTTGTTCTAAGAAAGAAAATGCCAATATCGGAAATTTGATTCCTTCTCATGGAGAACGAAACGAAGTGGTTTTGGTTATGGATGATAGTATGTGGATTGGTTCGGTAGGCGATAGTATTCGTGCAAAACTAACTAAACCCACAACAGGATTATCGAAAGAAGAACCGATTTTTAATTTGTTGCAATACGATCCTAAAATCTTTTCGAGCCGAGCAAGAACTTCCCGAAACGTTGTGTTATTTTCGGTTCAAACCGATCAAGAGTTTCTGTTAGAAAAAAGCTTTTATGCAACGCCGCAAAACTTCTTTTTTGTTCGCGCCGAAACAACAGACGATCTTATAAAACTATTTTCATCAAAGGCAGATTCTATTATTTCTGTGTTTCAATCTTCGGAATTAAATGAAGAAATGCACGAAATAATTCGATCTTCTACTCAAAATCTCGATGAATTAAAATCGCTTTTCGGATGTACGTTAAAAATTCCGAATGCGTACCATTTGCAAATGGAAAACGATTTTCCGTTTTTGTGGTATCAACGCGATTTATCTTCAGGAAATTTAAATCTGATTTTATACGAATTTTCCATTTCGGAAATCGAAAACAAAAGTGCTTCGATCGAAAATAATCTGATGATGGCTCGCAACTTTATTGGCAAAGAGTTTTTAAGATTAGCTCAGGAAAATGCGTATGTTATGACGTCTTCAAACATTCGTCCTATTATAAAAAAAGATGTTATTCAGAATTTACCTGTTTACAAATTGATGGGAAATTGGGAAACACCAAACGATTATTTACAAGGTCCTTTTATCTGTTATGCAATTCGCGATGAATATTACGATCGTTATTTGTTTATCGAAGGTTTTATAAACAATCCTTTTAAAAACAAGCGAAATCAAATGATGGAAATGGAAGCTATTATGAAAACAATTAATTTCAATGAAAATACAAATTAAGTCTTTTAACGAACTTTCGGCAGCCGAATTATACGAAGTGTTGTATTTACGCAATTTAGTGTTTGTAATGGAACAAAATTGCGTTTATTTAGATACCGATCGAAATGACGATAAAGCGCATCATGTTATGATTTATGATGAAGACGGAGAATTGTCTGCGTATGCGCGTACGTTTAAACCCGGAATTAAATACGAAACGTGTAGTATTGGTCGTGTTGTGGTAAGTCCGAAACATCGTGGAACGCAATTAGGACATATTTTAATGGAAAATGCCGTTAAAGCAGTAGAAGATTTTTATAGAACAGGAATCATTACAATTTCTGCTCAAGCACATTTACAGCGTTTTTACAGCAAACATGGTTTTGAAACCGTTTCGGGAGAATATCTGGAAGATAATATTCCGCACGTGGAAATGTTACGAAAAAAGGAGCTTATATAAGCTCCTTTTTTATTTGTAAAATGTCATTCAGAATGAAACGAAGTAAAATGAAGAATCTCTATTGTTTAATAATTTAGAGATTCCTCCTTCGTCGGAATGACAAAATGTTAAGTTTAAAGTTTTGAAAAAGAAGGTTTTAAAACGTTTCTATTCTTTATTTGCTCTACGTTTTAAATCTAGTTCGGGTACACTTTTATCGATAATTAATGGATAATATTCAATTTTAACCGAACTGTTATCTAAACCAAAAGCTTTCTCTTCCGAAATGCTGTGTTTGCGGATAAACGCATAACAATCTAACATAAACTTCTCGTACCAAGGCAATTCGTTGTCGTACGAAATAACTTTTTCAATGATTACGTATTTGTAATCTGCCATGATTTGATTTTTTCGTAACGAATGGTAAGTACTTAATTTGTTGAATTCGCCCGAAGCACTTAAATCTGATAAAACCTGTTTAAACAACAAACTGATTTTTGGCGCAATACGGAAACCTAAATAGAAATCGACACGAATAATTTTATCGGAGAATTTCTTGATCTGATATTCCATTCCGTAAGGTTCGTCCAATACATTTACGTGAATCATCCAATAAACATCGGCACGTTTCGGACGTTTATATAAAATCGAATAAATAACCTTAGATTCGATTTCGTTTTTATTCTGCGCGTTCGTTAAATAAATCAAATTGTTCGAATATTGAGGAATAGAATCGTCATTACTTAAATCTTCAATCACCTCTACATAATCGTCTAATTTTACAAATTCGGTATAATTTTTACGAATACGTTTTCCAACAAGCCAAATCGTCATTACAGAAGCCAACAAACCGGCAACCAATAAGGAAACGTATCCGCCGTGATGAAACTTTTCGACATTTGCAATAAAGAACGAAACTTCAATCACGCTGTAAATCATTACGAAACCGATAATAAAAAACTTCGGAAAACGCTTCAAAATCATGAAATACGTAAGTAAAATACTTGTTGCCATCATACACATTACAATAGCCAAACCGTAAGCGGCTTCCATATTACTTGATTCTTTAAAGTGCAAAACAATTAAAATACAGCCAATGCACATTAACCAATTCGTAGACGGAATGTATAATTGACCTTTAATGATCGACGGATATTTTACTTTAACGCGCGGCCACAAATTTAAACGCATAGCTTCGTTAATCATGGTAAACGAACCGGTAATTAAAGCTTGTGCAGCAATAACGGCAGCCATTGTGGCAATAACGATTCCGATTGGAATAAACCATTCGGGCATCATTAAGAAAAATGGATTTTGAATAAATTCTACTCCGTTTTCGAATGTTTTCAATTGAATATCGCCATGCGAAAGTAAAAAAGCTCCTTGTCCTAAGTAGTTTAAAGCCAAAGTAGTTTTAACAAACATCCAGCTTACGCGCACGTTGTTAATTCCGCAGTGACCTAAATCGCTATATAAAGCTTCGGCACCTGTTGTACAAAGGAAAACGAAGCCTAAAACAAAAAATCCTTCGGGATGTTCCGTTAATAATAAATACGCATAATAAGGATTAAAAGCATTAATGATTTCGGGCATTTCGATAATTTGCGAAACACCAACTGCAGCCAACATTAAAAACCATAACAACATAACAGGACCAAAAAACTTTCCAATGGTTTTGGTTCCGTAGCTTTGAAAAAGAAACAGAAAAACAATGATTCCGATTACGATAGGAATGGTTTGCAACTCTGGATAATAAATCTTTAAACCTTCAATTGCAGAAGAAATCGAAATAGGCGGCGTAATAATTCCATCTGCCAACATCGCACTTCCACCAATAATTGCAGGAATAATAAGCCAACGCTTTTTTAGTTTCTTTACCAAGGTGTACAACGAAAAAATTCCACCTTCGCCTTTATTATCGGCTTTTAAAGTAAGCCAAACATATTTAATACTTGTTTGAATTGTCAATGTCCATAAAACACAAGAAACGGCACCAATTACCAAATTTTTATGAATAGGAGCGTCGCCAAAAATAGCTTTCATTACATATAAAGGAGAGGTTCCGATATCGCCGTAAATAATTCCTAATGTAATAAGTAATGTCCCTAAACTAACCTTATTAATACTGTCTTTCGATTCCACTTTTTTGAAATTAATTTGAAACTCCGTTTAATCTCATTTTAAAGTCTTCTTAATTAAAAAGACTAAAAATGAAAATTGTTTAAAAAAATCTGGCAAATGTATGTAAAAAATACAAATATGAAATTACAATTTTTTTGAAATACAGCGTTCAAAAATTTATTTATCTTTTTGTGAAAGATTTAAAGTGAATTTATTAAAAAGCTCAATCGTTTTTTGTTCAATTTCCTGGTACGATAATCGCTCTTTTGTCTGATAAAAAACATCATCACATAAGGTTCTGGTAAATCGTTTAAAAGCAAGTCTTTGTTTAAACGATAGCATTCGCGCAAAACGCGTTTAAAATAATTGCGATCAACGGCTTTTTTAAAATACTTTTTAGAAACCGAAACACCTATTTGTTAAATAATAATTGTTTGTTTTAATTTTTGTTAATTTTTTGATAAAAATATGTTATATTGCTGTGACCGAACTATAAATTATATTAATTATTAAAAAATTAGTTATTGCCCTAATGGGCGTATGCACAATTGTTGCATGTAGTGATGAAGCTTTTCAAGGAATGGGTGAAGAAAATGAAAGCCCTGAAATTCCTGTGAGCGCGAATAGTTTTAATAATGATGATAGTGGTCATGCTCATGGAGACAACCCACTTAGTGGCATTATTTGGGCAGGCAAAAATTATGCATCACCTTGGGATATTTGGTTTAAGAGAAATTCTTATGGGACGGGTAATTTACAACCATCTTATATGGTAAATAATGGAAACGCAGAAAATGTTACAAATTATAACATAGAAATTTTTGCTTATGCGGGTTTAGCTTATTTTGATAGTGATGATGACGGAATATTCTATGATGTATCCCAGCCGCCAACGTTTCCAGGGGCACCTGGAGCATTAATAGCTGATATGGCAGCTAATCCAGGTGGGTATCCTAATTTATATGCAAATGGACACGAGGTGGGTAATTTGGTAAGAACAGTAGTTCCTCTTCGTTCAGATGCTTATCCTTCAC
This sequence comes from Flavobacteriaceae bacterium UBA3339, assembly GCA_002360925.1. GTDB lineage: Bacteria > Bacteroidota > Bacteroidia > Flavobacteriales > Flavobacteriaceae > Flavobacterium. Next base: position 192,507 of record DERN01000002.1, read on the forward strand.
CAACACACTCATTCCGTGTCGAAGATCAGTTTCTTCATTTACCAATGGCAGGAGCAGGAGGAACCAATAGATATCCCCAATATCCGCAGTGGTGGCAGCCTTTTGATTTTACAGGTGCGATAACACCACAAGAAGATTTTTTATTAAGAGAATATGGGAAAATATTTTTTTACGAAGTTAATGTTTTTGATGCAGCTACAAATGCTTTTGTAGGTACATTTATAATGCATCCGGAAATTGAAAACCTTACTGGAAATTACAACCCTGAATGGACCCCTGTTACAGATATGGGCGGAAATCATCTTCAGGGCGATGCACCAACACTAGGTATGCATGATTTGTATTATTACAAATCTAGTCAGGTGACCGGAACGGTATGGGATCCAATGGATCATACAAATGATTTATGCGATTCACGTGAAGTAGTTTTCTTTATACCTCAAAATTTACATGAAATACCTATACCGGGTGGTTTAAACACTCTGAAGTTAGGTATTGCACAATCATCGCGTTATTTATGGTTAAATTCGGCACTAACATTAGTGGTAGAATAATTTATTAATATAAAAAGGCTGCATTTTGGTAGCCTTTTGTTCTTAAAATAAAGTTTATGAAAAAGCAGATACTATTTTTAATGCCGTTATTGTTTATAAACACGTTGTACAGCCAGGTGCTGTACGAGGAAACTTTTGACAACCTTACACTTGGTAACATAACCACCGACCCTACGGGGGCAACACCTGGGCAAGGCAACTGGCATGTTAGTTTACAAGGGGGAGGTAAAGCTAATATTGCACAGGAATCAAATAAAGGCAAGGTACTGTTGGTAGAAACAAATGGTGCCGGAGGAATGAATGCTAAGCAAAAAAATTTACAAACTGTATGGGGCAACAGAACCACAGGAAACAACATATTGTTGGTAGAATATGATTTTTATGCAGAAGAGTTAGGTAATGAAGGTCATACCTCCCGTTTTGTAATAGAAACGGTTGGTGGCTATCAATTAATTGATATGATTCTTGAAACAAAATACAATGCAGCATTACGGGTAAATGAAACCAAGCTTAATGTTATGGGTACCCAGTATAAAAATTTTAATTACGCCCAATCGTGGTTTACCATAAAATTATATGTAGATTATAATACCAATACACTATACTTTCACATACCTGCCTTAGGCTTTTTACACAAAGCTGCTTATACGGCTACTTTTGGTGTGGTAGATCAAGTTCATTTGAGAAGTGGAGGAATAAACAATACTTATATAGTTCATAAATACGATAACGTTCGTTTAGCGGCGTTAAAAACAGTGCCGCCCGAAGTGTTAAGTGCAGATGATTTTTTAGCCAATAAATTTAATTTATACCCTAACCCGGCAGCAAATACCTTAAACATAACCAATCAGGAAAATATTGGATTACAGCAGGTTGAAATATTTGATATTAATGGCAGAAGCATAAAGATGTTGTCTTTTAACAATGAAAATGAAATACAGTTAAATGTAGAAAACTTAGCAAACGGTACGTATTTATTGCAGATACAAACTACAGAAGGTACAGCTGTTAAAAAGTTGGTAAAGAAATAGTTTGTTTTACTGTATAACGTATTCTTGTAATAAAGTATATTATAAAAAACGCCCTAATTATTTTTGAATTAGGGCGTTTTTTGTAAGGTATCTGTAAACTTCTTAAAAAGCTCAATCGTTTTTTGTTCAATTTCCTGATACGATAATCGCTCTTTTGTCTGATAAAAAAACATCATCACATAAGGTTCTGGTAAATCGTTTAAAAGCAAGTCTTTGTTTAAACGATAGCATTCGCGCAAAACGCGTTTAAAATAATTGCGATCAACGGCTTTTTTAAAATACTTTTTAGAAACCGAAACACCCATTTGCAACGGAACATCGAGTTCTTTAACCGGAACGTAAACCAAACGAAGCGGATATTTTGTAACCGTACGTCCTTCAGAAAAAAGCAGGTCGATGTATTTCTTCTTCTTTAGTTTTTCGTGTTTAGGATACGTTTGGTTCATAGATTAAAAGTAAAATTGGGCACAAAAATACTACTTTTTAAAGCGGTTTTAGGTTTAATGCCTTAGAAATTGAACGTTCCAAAATTAATTAGTATTTTTACAACATCACAACTAAATATCGAAACAATGAAGCTACATGCGATCGAAGCAGGTAATTTTAAATTAGATGGCGGAGCAATGTTTGGCGTAGTTCCTAAAGTCATTTGGAACAATACCAATCCGGCAGACGCAAACAATCAGATTGATTTGGCTGCGCGCTGTTTGTTGATAGAAGACGGAAATCGATTGATTTTAATCGATACCGGAATGGGAAACAAACAATCCGAAAAGTTTTTTGGATACTACAATCTTTGGGGCGGGTTTGATTTAGAAACTTCTTTAAAGCAAAAAGGATTTCATAAAGATGATATTACCGATGTGTTTTTAACGCATTTACATTTTGATCATTGTGGAGGAGCTGTTTCGTGGAACGCTTCGAGAACCGGATACGAACCTGCATTTAAAAACGCAACGTATTGGTCTAACGATTCGCATTGGGAATGGGCAACAAAACCAAATCCTCGCGAAAAAGCATCGTTTCTAACCGAAAATATTTTGCCGATTCAAGAAAGTGGTCAGTTAAAGTTCATTAAATCCACCAATAATTCAAACGAAATTGTTTCAGAATTAAACTTTGGTATTCTGTTTGTGGATGGACACACCGAAAAGCAAATGATTCCGCACATTAAATATCAAGATAAAACGATTGTTTTCTGTGCAGATTTGTTGCCAACAGCAGGTCATATTCCGTTACCTTATGTTATGGGATACGATACGCGCCCATTATTAACGGTTGCAGAGAAAGATACTTTTCTAAAACAAGCAGTTGCAAATAACTACTATTTGTTTTTAGAACACGATGCGCATAATCCGATTATAACCTTAAAGGATACCGAAAAAGGCGTGCGTTTAGATAAAGTTTTCAGCATTAACGATATTTTATGATAGTACATCGTAACGTTTTGCTTTTTTTGCATACCAATTAATCAAATTATTTAAAATAAGTTTTTTTTAATCAGATATGAGAATTAACAAATCTATTTATTTATCGGCTTTAGTAGCTTTGGCTTTAACAAGCTGTAAAACGGCACAACAATCGTATTTACAAGATTTAAGTGCGTTAAAACCAATTGAATCGGCAGATCATTTACCAGCTCGTAAATCTTCTTTACAAGAGAAAGACTTACAACGTTGGAGTCATTTAGATATTTTACGTGATACTGTTCCGGGAATGTCTGTAGATCGTGCATACGAAGAAATCATTAAAGACAAAGTAGGGAAAAAAGTAATCGTTGCGGTAATTGATTCAGGAATTGAAATCGATCACGAAGATTTAAAACCTCAAATCTGGACAAATCCTAAAGAGATTGCTGGAAATGGAAAAGATGACGATAAAAACGGATATGTTGATGACATGCACGGTTGGAATCTTTTAGGAAAAACAAACGAAGAACAGTTAGAAATGACTCGTATTGTAAGTCGTGGCGATAACGGTTCGGAAGATTACAAAAGAGCGGTTGCAGAATTAGAAAAGAAACGTAATGAGTTAAAACCAGCTCAAGATCGTTTGGAGACTTTTAAAGACGCAAACAGCAAAATTGTTAAGTATTTAAAGAAAGAAGGTTATACGAAAGAGGATTTGGATAAAATCCCAACCGATGCTCCTAAAGACATCATCACGGCTCGTAACATTGCTTATAATTTAACAGCCCGCGGAGTTGTTGCAGATTATTTGAAAGATTACGAAGCATATTTAGACTCTCAGTTAAAGTACAATTTAAATCCTGATTTTAAAGGACGTAAAACGGGAGACGACATCAACGATATTAACGATAAAAACTACGGAGATAATGATGTAATGGGCGATCGCGATCATGCAAAACATGGAACGCACGTTGCAGGAATTATTGCTCAAACACGTCATAATAATATCGGAGGAGACGGAGTTGCTTCTAAAAACGTAGAAATTATGTCGTTAAGAGCAGTGCCGGATGGAGATGAGTACGATAAAGATATTGCGCTGGCAATTCGTTATGCAGCTGATAATGGTGCAAAAGTAATCAACGGAAGTTTTGGTAAATATTACGAGCAAAACAGCAAATGGGTTCAGGATGCAATTAAATATGCGGCTAAAAAAGACGTTTTAATTGTAGTTGCAGCAGGAAATGATGCAATGGATTTAAATCCGGCTAACGGAGAAGATGTAAAACGTTACCCGAACGATCGTATCGAAGGAACAAACACGGAAGTTGCTGATAATTTCTTAGTTGTTGGTGCTTTAAATCCTGCATTTGGAGAAAAAATGGTAGCAAACTTCTCTAACTTCGGTTCTAAAGATGTAGACGTTTTTGCTCCGGGAGTTAAAATTTATGCAACAGTTCCTCACGGAAAATACGAATATTTACAAGGAACATCAATGGCTTCGCCTAACGCAGCAGGTGTAGCAGCGATGATTCGTTCTTATTATCCAAAATTATCTGCAGCTCAGGTAAAACAAATCATGAAAGATTCTGGTGTTGCAGTTCATCAAGATGTTGTAGTTTCTGGAATAGCGAGCGATAAACGCAATTTCCAAGATATTTCAACTTCAGGAAAATTTGTGAATCTTTACAATGCTTTAATTTTAGCAGATAAAGTTTCGAAAGGGAAAAAATAATAATATTTCACAACTTTAAAACCATTTACCGACTTTGTTCTCAAAGCCGTTAAATGGTTTTTTAATTTTATGACTTATGAAAAAATGGTACGTTTTTGTTGTGGCAATTGTCGGACAATTTGCAATAGCGCAACATAAAAACCCGAATCCGGGATATTGGCAACAACACGTCGATTACAAAATGGACGTAACAATGAATGTTGAAAAATTTCAATATTCGGGAACTCAAGAATTGGTTTATACCAACAATTCTGCCGATACATTAAAAAATGTGTATTATCATTTGTATTTCAACGCTTTTCAGCCAGGAAGCGAAATGGATGCACGATTAACTGCTATTGCCGATCCTGATAAACGAATGGTAAAATCGTTTAAAGGACCGGACGGAATCGAAAAAAGACAAAGTAAAATATCGGAATTAAAACCAAACGAAATCGGATATTTAAAAGTAAATGATTTAAAACAAGACGGAATTGCTTTAACATCGAAAGTGGTAGGAACCGTTTTAGAAGTTGCTTTGGCAAAACCATTAGTACCTGGAGCTAAAACAACGTTTACCATGAAATTCGATGGACAAGTTCCGGTAATGGTACGACGAGCAGGAAGAAATTCAGATGAAGGCGTTGCTCTTTCTATGACGCAATGGTATCCTAAAATGGCAGAATTCGATTTCGAAGGTTGGCATGCCGATCCTTATATTGGAAGAGAGTTTCATGGAGTTTGGGGAAATTTCGATGTCAAAATTACAATCGATAAAAAATACACGATTGGTGGTTCTGGATATCTTCAAAACAAAAATGAAATTGGTCACGGATACGAAGATCAAGGAGTAAAAGTTTCAGTTCCTAAAAAACAAAAAACATTAACGTGGCATTTTGTAGCGCCAAATGTTCATGATTTTGCTTGGGGAGCTGATCCAGATTTTATTCACGATAAAGTTGTAGGACCAAACAATGTTGATCTTCATTTCTTCTATAAAAACAATCCTAAAATTGTTGAAAACTGGAAGAAATTACAACCAGAAACAGTGAAATTATTAGAATATTTCAATCAAAACATTGGAGAATATCCGTACAAGCAATATTCGATTATTCAAGGTGGCGATGGCGGAATGGAATATGCTATGTGTACTTTAATTACAGGAGAACGCAGCTTGCCGAGTTTAATTGGTGTAACGGCGCATGAATTTGCGCACATGTGGTTTCAGCATTTATTGGCAACGAACGAAAGCAAACACGGTTGGATGGATGAAGGATTTACGTCGTTTATTTCAGATTTTGCAGTGAATCAAATCATGGATAAGAAAAATCAGGAAGATGAAAATCCGTTGGCTTCGGCTTACAACGCATATTATTATATGGTAAAAATGAACGGACAGCAACCGCTTTCGACTCATGCCGATCGTTTCGATGATAACATGAATTATGGAATTTCGGCTTACAACAAAGGCGCTGTTTTCATTACGCAATTGGCTTATGTAATTGGTTGGGAAAATACGTTTAAAACCTTAAAGCGTTTTTATTATGATTTCCGTTTTTCGCATCCAACTCCGAACGATTTTAAACGTACTGCTGAACGCGTTTCGGGTGCTGTTTTAGATTGGTATTTGGTAGATTGGACGCAAACGGTAAATACAATCGATTATAGTATTAAAAATGTTGAGGTAAAAGCAAACGAAGCAACTATTACGTTAGAACGAATTGGGCGTATGCCAATGCCGATTGATTTGGTTGTGGTTTATGAGGATGAATCGTCGGAAAGTTTTTATATTCCAAGTACGTTAATGCGTTGGGTAAAAGAAAATCCGTATCCTAAAATTAAACGAACCGTTTTAAATGGCTGGGATTGGGGACATTTAACTTACAATTTCAATTTTAATACAAACGGAAAGAAAATAAAAACCGTTTTGATTGATCCTTCTCAATTAATGGCGGATGTAGATCGAACAAATAACGTTAAACAAATGTAATTAAACGCGACTTTTTTAAGTTGCGTTTTTATTTTCTCGACGTTCGTTTTTGTTAAAATATTATGCGCGCATACAATTTAGAATTAGTTTACATAGTTTAATTGTTATAAAAATTTAGATTTCTTTTTAAATAATCATTACGATTTGTTAAAATTTCAGTTGATTTTTTAATTAAATATTCAAAACCAACACGATGTTAATAAACAATTAAAGCAAGGTTATCTTTGTGATTTTCATGTAAATAGAAACTTAATTTGATGTAATTTTGCCGAAAATTATAACAAACGCAACAATGAAAAATCGTTTAAGCACGTTGGCAATGATTGCATTTTTTGCAAGTACTGCTTCTTATGCACAAAACAAATTAACAGGAGTTGTTTATGATGCAGATAAAAAAACGGCTATGTCTGGTGTTGAGGTTCACGTTCGTGGGACTTCAGATGGTTTCGTAACAAACGAAGACGGAACTTTCACTATTTCTACTGAATTGGTTCAAGGACAAGTTGAAATCGCATCAATGGGTTATGTAACCAAAACAGTTAATTTTGTTTTCAACTCGGAAAACGAATTAAACTTAGGAACAATCTATTTAAATGAAAGTTCAGAATCTTTAAATGAAATTGTGGTAATGGCACGTGGAGTAATCGACGTTGCAGAAGGTCGTAAAACGCCTATCGCTGTTTCAACAATTAAAAGACAAGAAATCGAAGAAAAAGTAGGAGCGCAAGATATTACGTCTACAATGGTAAATACACCTTCGGTTTATGTTACGTCTCAAGCTCGTGGTTTTGGTGAATCTTCAATGAGCACACGTGGTTTCGATCAATCTAATACAGCGTTTTTATTAAACGGTCAGCCAATCAATGGAATGGATAACGGACGTGTTTATTGGTCAAACTGGTCAGGAATGACAGATATTGCAAATGCAGTTCAAATTCAACGTGGTTTAGGGTCTTCTAAATTGGCAATTTCTTCAGTTGGTGGTACAATCAATTTTATTACTAAAGCTACCGAAATGAAAGAAGGTGGTTTTATTAAAGGAACAATCGGGAATGATAATTTCTATAAAACAACAGTTGGCTACAATACAGGTTTATTAGATAACGGATTCGGAGTTTCGGCGATGTTTACACATTGGCAAGGTGACGGATATATGGATCAAACTGCAGGTCAAGGTCAAAACTATTTTATCTCTTTCGGTTACAAAGTAAATGAAAAGCATAATTTAAACTTTTTAATTACTGGTGCTCCACAATGGCATGACCAAGGGAATAGTGGTACAATTGCAGACTTCTTACAATTTGGTACTAAATACAATAATAATGTTGGTTTATGGAATGGAGAAAAATTTAATTTAAGAAGAAACTATTATCATAAACCAGTTGCTAATTTAAACTGGGATTGGCAAATTTCAGAAAAATCTAGTTTATCAACCGTTGTTTATGCTTCTGTTGCTAGTGGTGGTGGTCGTTCTAATAATTTTAGAATTAACAATATTGACACTAATCTATCACAAGAAAAGAACGATCGTTTCTTTGAAAATGGATTAGTTAACATAGACAAGTATGTTGCAGCTAATGAGGCTGATGTAAACGGTCAATCTAAAAACATTTTATGGTCTGATGTTAATAATCACCAATGGTTTGGGATTGTTTCTAATTTCAATCATGAGTTAGCGAAGAATTTAAACTTAAATGTTGGTTTTGATTTACGTACGTATAAAGGAACGCACAATCGCCAGCTTAATAATTTAATGGGAGGAAGTTATTTTGTTAATTCTGGAAATGTCAATTTTGCAGATCCAATACATGCTTCAAATACTTTCGGTACAAATCCTTGGAAATCATTTAGAGATCATGCAGATAATGCATCTGATAAACTTTCTTGGGATTATGAACAAATCATTCGTTATGCAGGTGTATTTGGTCAGTTAGAGTATTCTACAGATCGTTTATCAGCATATTTTCAAGGAGCGCTTTCTGATCAAAGTAATGAGCGTAATGATTTTTATCAATACACGCCAGGTAACGATAAATCAGAAAAAGTTACAAATATTGGATATAATGTAAAAGCAGGTGCTTCGTATAACTTTGAAAACAAACACTTTGTTTTTGGAAATGTTGGTGTTTACTCACGTCAGCCGTATCAAAACAATATTTTCATGAATTACAGAAATGATATTAATGAAAATGCTGAAAATGAAGATATCGTTGGATTGGAATTGGGGTACAAATTTACATCTCAGTATATTGATGTAAACGTAAATGCTTATCAAACAACATGGGATAACCGTGTAACAGGAAGTTCAAGACGCGCAACTGCAAAAGATGTCGAAAAATACAATCCAACAAACGATCCGTCAAAAGTTCAAGAAGGACAAGATATTTACACATCAAACTACGGTACGAAGCAAAATCATAAAGGAATTGAAATTGATGTTGTTGCACGTCCGTTATACAATTTAGAATTAAAAGGTTTTGCGTCAATCGGAGATTGGAAATATGAAGGAAATGCTGTAAGTATTGAACGTGATCAAAACAGAAACGATTTAGAAACTAAAATAACCGATATTGATGGTGGTAAAGTTGGTGATGCAGCTCAAACAACATTTGGTTTAGGTTTTAAATATAAAGTTTTACCTAATTTAGCAATTGATGCAGATTATAGATATTTTCAAGATTTATATTCATCACGTCAGTTAAAAGAAAACTTAATGTTACCATCTTACCAAGTGGTTGACGCAGGGGTTTCATATAGTTTAAACTTAACTGATAAAAATCGATTAAGTTTCCGCGTAAATGTGAATAACTTATTCAATACAGAATATATAGCTCAATCAAGCACAGCTAATAAAGTGAATGAGGAAACAAAAGCTACTTATAAAGGATTGGATACTTCAAATCAAGTATTATTTGGTTGGGGACGTACTTGGAATGCTTCAATTAAGTTGACTTTCTAAAGAAATAAAATCAAACTATATTTTAAACCGCTTCAAATAACTGAAGCGGTTTTTTTGTATAAATTCTATTTATGGCTTAATAAGTTATATTCTTGTTATTAATATGACAAAAGTCATATTTTGTAATTATCTTTGCAGGTAATAATAATGTAAACCTCAATAAATCATGATAAAAGTATCAGAATCAGCTGCAAAAAGAGCGAAAATGTTGATGGAAGAGGACGGGTTAAATCCTGAAACAGCATTTATTCGTGTAGGCGTAAAAAGTGGAGGATGTTCTGGTTTAGAATATGAATTAAAGTTTGATGAAAACGCCCTAGAAAACGATAAAATTTTTGAAGACAGCGGTGTGAAAATCGCAGTAGATAAAAAAAGCTTTTTATATTTAGTTGGCACCACTTTAGAATATTCTGGTGGTTTAAACGGAAAAGGATTTGTTTTTAACAATCCTAACGCATCAAGAACATGCGGTTGCGGAGAAAGTTTTTCACTTTAATCAAATGTCAAAAACGTAAAGTCGAAAGCCTAAATGACTTTAAAACATTAGACTTTTTTAACTTTAAGACTTAAAAATGAGTAAGTATACCGAAGAAGAATTAAAAAAAGAATTAGAAACGAAGGAATATGAGTACGGATTTTATACAAATATAGAATCTGAAACATTTCCTGTGGGACTAAATGAAGATATCGTTCGTGCTATTTCTGCTAAAAAAGAAGAGCCTGAATGGATGACCGAATGGCGTTTGGATGCTTTTCGTATTTGGAAAGAAATGACCGAGCCAAACTGGGCAAACGTAACATATGAAAAACCCGATTTTCAGGCAATTTCATATTATTCTGCGCCTAAACAAGTAGATCCTAATAAAACCTTAGACGACGTTGATCCGGAATTGTTAGAGATGTACAAAAAGTTAGGGATTTCGTTAGATGAGCAAAAACGATTGAATAACGTTGCAATGGATATTGTAATGGATTCGGTTTCTGTTGCAACCACGTTTAAGGAAACTTTGAAAGAGAAAGGAATTATTTTCTGCTCTATTTCCGAAGCGATTAAAGAACATCCCGAATTAGTTAAAAAATATATCGGATCTGTTGTTCCTAAAACCGATAATTTCTATGCAGCTTTAAATTCGGCTGTTTTCTCTGACGGATCGTTTTGTTACATTCCAAAAGGCGTTCGTTGTCCGATGGAATTATCTACGTATTTCAGAATCAATCAAGCAGGAACAGGGCAATTCGAACGTACCTTGTTAATTGCCGACGAAGGTTCTTACGTTTCGTATTTAGAAGGTTGTACAGCACCAAGTCGTGATGAAAATCAATTGCACGCAGCTGTGGTTGAATTAATTGCGATGAATGATGCCGAAATTAAATATTCGACTGTTCAAAACTGGTTTCCTGGAGATAAAGACGGAAAAGGAGGCGTTTTTAATTTTGTTACAAAACGTGCTTTAGCAGAGAAAAATGCGAAAGTTTCATGGACACAAGTTGAAACCGGTTCGGCTGTAACATGGAAATATCCATCTTGTATTTTAAAAGGAGATAATGCTGTGGGCGAATTTTATTCAATTGCAGTAACAAACAATTTCCAGCAAGCCGATACAGGAACTAAAATGATTCACTTAGGTAAAAATACCAAGTCAACAATCATTTCGAAAGGAATTTCAGCTGGGAAATCACAAAATTCTTATCGAGGATTAGTTCAAATCGGATCAAGAGCTGAAAATGCACGTAACTTTACACAATGCGATTCGTTATTAATGGGGAACGAATGCGGAGCGCACACATTTCCGTATATCGAATCTAAAAACGCATCGGCAAAGTTAGAGCACGAAGCTACAACAAGTAAAATTGGCGAAGATCAGATTTTCTATTGCAATCAACGTGGAATTCCGACCGAAACAGCGGTAGCTCTAATCGTAAACGGATTCTCGAGAGAAGTTTTAGATAAACTTCCGATGGAATTCGCGGTAGAAGCTAAAAAACTATTAGAAATTTCGTTAGAAGGATCGGTAGGATAATTCACTAGATATTTAGAAATAAAAAAAAATACAATATAATTTGATTTAAGTTGATTGAGAGTCTCAAATCTCAAATCTCAAATCTCAAATCTTGAACAAATGTTACAAATTAAAAATTTACATGCCTCTGTAGAGGATAAAGAAATATTAAAAGGAATTAATCTTGAAGTAAAAGCAGGCGAGGTTCATGCGATTATGGGACCAAACGGAGCGGGGAAATCTACTTTGTCGTCTGTAATTGCTGGAAATGAAAACTTTGAAGTTACCGAAGGAGAAATCATTTTAGAAGGAGAAGATTTAGGTGATTTAGCTCCCGAAGAACGTGCACATAAAGGTATTTTTATGTCGTTTCAATATCCGGTAGAAATTCCGGGTGTTTCGGTTACAAACTTCATGAAAACGGCAATCAACGAATCTCGTAAAGCAAACGGATTAGAAGAAATGCCGGCGAACGAAATGTTGAAATTGATTAAAGAAAAATCGGAATTATTAGAAATCGATCGCAAGTTTTTGTCTCGTTCATTAAACGAAGGGTTTTCGGGAGGAGAGAAAAAACGTAACGAAATTTTCCAAATGGCAATGTTAGAGCCTAAAGTAGCTATTTTGGACGAAACCGATTCAGGATTAGATATCGATGCGTTGCGAATTGTAGCAAACGGAGTAAATAAATTGAAAAGCGAAAACAACGCGGTAATTGTAATCACACACTACCAACGTTTGTTAGATTATATCGTTCCGGATTTTGTACACGTATTACACGACGGAAAAATCGTTAAAACAGGAGGTAAAGAATTAGCTCTTGAATTAGAAGAAAAAGGATACGATTGGCTTAAATAAGTTGAATATTTGAGATTAGAAATTTGAAATTAATTTCAAATCTTAAATCTTAAATTTCAAATTTGAATTATGGATTTAAAAGAAAAATTATTATCATCTTTCTTGGCATTTGAACAAAAAGTAGACGTTAATTCAGCGTTACACGATGTTAGAACAAATGCTTTGAAGGTGTTTGAAAATAAAGGTTTCCCTACAAAAAAAGAAGAAGCTTGGAAATACACTTCGTTAAACAGCGTGTTAGCGAACGATTACAACATTCTTCCTAAAAATGAAGTTGCGGTTGATTGGAAAGATGTAAAAAAATACTTTTTAAACGATGTTGATACTTATAAAGTGGTTTTCATCAACGGAGTTTTTTCATCACATTTATCATCAACAACGCACGATGGTTTAGATGTTTGTTTAATGTCTTCTGCATTAACAAAGCCAAAATACAAAATGATTATCGACACGTATTTCAATCAAGTTGCAAATACCGACGATAGTTTAACGAATTTAAATACGGCTTACGCGTTTGAAGGAGCTTATATTAACATTCCTAAATCAACTGTTGTACAAAAGCCAATCGAAGTGATTTACTTTACAACAGGCTCAACAGCAAATTTTGTTCAACCGCGTAATTTAATCATTGTAGGCGAAAATGCGCATGTTCAAATCATTGAGCGCCATCAGTCTTTATCTGAAACAGCTATGCTAACGAATAGCGTGACCGAGATTTTTGCTGCAAAACGTGCGATTGTAGACTATTATAAGCTACAAAACGATGTGCAAACGGCAAACTTGGTAGATAATACGTATATCGATCAAAAACAAGAAAGTCGCGTTTCGGTTCATACGTTTTCGTTTGGAGGAAATATCACAAGAAACAATCTGAATTTCTTTCAAAAAGGAGAACGAATCGATTCTACTTTAAAAGGAGTTACGATTATTGGCGAGAAGCAACACGTAGATCATTATACATCGGTGCACCACAAACAACCAAATTGTGAATCGCATCAGAACTACAAAGGAATTTTTGACGATCGTTCTACAGGTGTTTTCAATGGAAAGATTTATGTAGATAAAATCGCTCAAAAAACCGATGCTTTCCAACAAAATAATAACATTTTATTGACCGATAAAGCAACATTAAATACGAAACCGCAATTGGAAATTTTTGCCGATGATGTTAAATGTTCGCACGGATGTACAATTGGTCAGTTAGATGAAACGGCGATGTTTTATATGCAACAACGCGGAATTCCAAAAAAAGAAGCAAAAGCATTATTAATGTATGCCTTTACAGATGAGGTTTTATCATCGGTAGCTATTCCGGATTTACAATTGAAATTACAAAAACTGATTTCAATGAAATTAGGAGTTCATATCGGATTTGATATATAAATAGAATATAAAAACCACTTCATTCGAAGTGGTTTTTTGTGTTAATAAAGTTAAATAATAGAAATTTCTAAATAAGTAAAGTCTTTAGTGACTTGTCCTGAATTAGCTA
>DERN01000011.1:0-68790 GCA_002360925.1 Flavobacteriaceae bacterium UBA3339
TTCGATTCCCCTACGGACTACGATTAGTTGTAAATAAGTTTTATAAAATAATGGTTAGTGTCTCAATCATTGTTTTATTAGTTAAAACCAAAGTGATTGTTTTGCAATTGTGGGAGGTTTTTCTTTTTTAACTAAAAGTTTTATAATAATTATTACAATTAAAAAAGTTTAAAAAATGGCAAATCACAAGTCAGCTTTAAAAAGAATCAGAAGCAACGAGAAAAAAAGAGTGTTAAACAGATATCAGCACAAAACTACACGTAATGCAATTAAAGCTTTACGTATGGTTGAAGATAAAACTGAAGCATCTGCAAAATTAGTTGTTGTTTCTTCAATGATTGATAAATTAGCTAAGAAAAACATCATTCACGCTAACAAAGCAGCTAACTTAAAATCAAAATTAACAAAACACGTTAACGCATTATAATAGCGTGTTAGGTTAAAGATAATAAAACACAAGCTCTCCTTATCCGAGAGCTTTTTGTGGTTAAACAACAAACCACTCAATTACAAGAAATCTATTTTTATGACTCAGATTAGAAACATCGCAATTATTGCACACGTTGACCACGGAAAAACAACTATGGTTGACAAAATTATGTACCACTGTCAATTGTTCAGAGAGAGCGAAAACACTGGTGATTTGATCCTTGATAATAATGATATTGAGCGTGAACGTGGAATTACGATTGTATCTAAAAACGTTTCGGTTCAATATAAAGGAACAAAAATCAACATTATCGATACTCCTGGGCACGCGGATTTTGGTGGTGAAGTTGAACGCGTATTAAACATGGCAGATGGTGTATTGTTGATCGTTGATGCTTTTGAAGGTCCAATGCCTCAAACACGTTTCGTTCTTCAAAAAGCAATCGAACTTGGTTTAAAACCTTGTGTAGTTATCAATAAAGTAGATAAAGAAAACTGTACGCCAGACGAAGTTCACGAAAAAGTATTCGATTTAATGTTCGAATTAGGTGCTGAAGAATGGCAATTAGATTTTCCATCGGTTTACGGTTCTGCAAAAAACAACTGGATGAGTACCGATTGGAAACAACCAACCGATTCTATGGAAGCTTTATTGGAAATGGTTCTTGAACACGTTCCGGCAGCTGAAGAAAAAGAAGGAACTCCTCAAATGTTGATTACATCTTTAGACTATTCATCATTCACAGGTCGTATCGCAATTGGTCGTTTACATCGTGGAGTTTTGCGTGAAGGAATGAATATTTCTTTGATTAAACGCGAAGGTGGTACTGTAAAATCAAGAATTAAAGAATTATATACTTTTGAAGGTTTAGGTCGTAAAAAAGTAGAAGAAGTTAAAGCAGGTGATATTTGTGCTGTTGTAGGAATCGAAGGTTTTGAAATTGGTGACTGTATTGCAGATTATGAAAATCCGGAAGGATTGGAAACCATCAAAATCGATGAACCAACAATGAGTATGTTGTTTACAATTAACGATTCGCCTTTCTTCGGAAAAGAAGGTAAATTTGTAACTTCTCGTCACATTAAAGATCGTTTAACAAAAGAATTAGAGAAAAACTTAGCATTACGTGTTAACGAAACAGATTCTGCCGATAAATTCATGGTTTTTGGTCGTGGAGTTCTTCACTTATCTGTTTTAATCGAAACAATGCGTCGCGAAGGATACGAATTGCAAATTGGTCAGCCACAAGTTATCATCAAAGAAATTGATGGAGTAAAATGTGAACCAGTAGAAGAATTAACAATCGATATTCCAGAAAATTTATCTGGTCGCGCTGTAGAATTTGTAACATTACGTAAAGGCGAAATGCTGTCTATGGAACCACGTGGCGAACGTATGATTATTGTTTTCAATATTCCTTCTCGCGGAATTATCGGTTTACGTAATCAATTATTAACTGCAACTGCTGGTGAAGCCATCATGTCGCACCGTTTCATCGAATATCAACCATATAAAGGAGAAATCGCAGGAAGAAACAATGGATCTTTAATTTCTATGGAAAACGGAAAAGCAATTCCTTATTCTATCGATAAATTACAAGATCGCGGTAAATTCTTTGTTGATCCGAATGAAGACATTTATGAAGGACAAGTAATTGGAGAAAATTCTCGTTCTGACGATATGACGGTAAACGTTACAAAAACGAAAAAATTAACAAACGTTCGTTCTTCTGGAGCTGACGATAAAGCTAGAATTGTTCCTGCAATTAAATTCTCGTTAGAAGAAGCTTTAGAGTACATCCAAAAAGATGAATATGTTGAAGTTACACCAAAATCATTACGTTTGCGTAAAATCTACTTAAACGAAAACGATCGTAAACGTCATAAAATCGACTAATTTTAGTCATCATAAAGAAAAAAGGAATCTTAATTAAGATTCCTTTTTTCTTTATTAAAAACTTGATTTTTTATGATTCCATTTTGGCAGAAAGTTCAAACCAGCGTTCTTCTCTTGATTCCAAGCCTTGAATGATTTTTTGAAGCTCGTTTGCTTTTGTTTCGATTTGATGATCAGCTACTTTTCCTTCTGAAAAGGCTTCTTCGATCTGCTTTTTTTGATATTCCAGATCTTTGATTTCACGTTCTATCTTAGAAAATTCCTTTTGTTCATTAAAACTCAAACCGGATTTTTTCGGTTGATTATCTTTCCAATTTACTTTTTCTTTCGGAGCTTCATCTTTTGCAGGTTCAACCGAATCTTCATAAATTCTAAAATCAGAATAATTACCAGGAAAATCTTCAATTTCTCCGTTTCCTCTAAACACAAACAAGTGATCTACGATTTTATCCATAAAATAACGATCGTGCGAAACCACCAGTAAACATCCCGGAAAATCCAACAAAAAGTTTTCTAAAACGTTTAAAGTCACAATATCTAAATCGTTTGTAGGTTCATCGAGAATCAAGAAATTCGGATTTTGAATTAAAACCGTACATAAATACAAACGTTTTAGCTCGCCTCCACTCAATTTTTCAACAAAATCGTGTTGCTTTTTTCGATCGAACAAAAAGCGCTCTAATAATTGTGCTGCCGAAATACTTCTGCCTTTTGTAAGCGGAATCTGTTCGCCGTATTCTTTAATAATATCGATAACTTTTTGCTCCGGTTTTGGATTGATTCCACTTTGGGTATAATAACCAACTTTTATGGTTTCACCAATTACAACTTTTCCGCTATCTGGCTGAATTGTTTGCGTTAGAATATTTAAAAAAGTTGATTTTCCTGTTCCGTTTTTTCCAATAATTCCGATTCGTTCTCCACGATTAAAAATATATTCAAAGTTTTTTAGAATCACTTTATCGTTAAAAGATAAGGAAACATTATGCATTTCGATGATTTTAGATCCCATGCGCTCCATATTGATTTCCAATTCAAGTTCATGTTCTTTCCTTCGAGAATGCGCTTTTTCTTTAATTACATAAAAATCATCCTGACGCGATTTAGATTTTGTTGTACGCGCTTTTGGCTGGCGACGCATCCAATCTAATTCTTTTACAAATAAGTTTTTAGCTTTATCGATCGACGCATTTTCGGCCGCAATACGCTCTTCTTTCTTTTGTAAATAATAAGAATAATTCCCTTTGTATTGATAGATTTTTCCGTTATCTAACTCAATAATTTCGTTACAAACTCGCTCTAAAAAGAAACGATCGTGCGTAACCATAAACAACGTAATATTTTCTTTAGCGAAATAATCTTCTAGCCATTCGATCATTTCCAAATCTAAGTGGTTGGTTGGTTCGTCTAAAATCAATAAATCAGGTTTATTAATTAGAATAATCGCCAAAGCCAAACGTTTACGCTGACCTCCGGAAAGATTTTTTACTTTTAACTTTAGATCTTCTAATTTTAATTTGAACAGAATTTGTTTGTACATGGTTTCGAAATCCCACGCATTGTGAATTTCCATTTGTTCAAATGCTTTTTGATATTCGTCTTGATCTTCTGGATTTTCCAACGCTTTTTCGTAACGTTCAATGACTTTCAGAATTTCGTTATCCGAAGCAAAAATACTTTCTTCTATCGTTAACGCATCTTGCAAATTAGGTTCTTGCGATAAATATTCCACTCGAATACCTTTTCGCATCACAACCTGACCTTCATCAGGAAAATCTTTTCCGGTAATAATACTTAAAATAGTGGTTTTTCCGGTTCCATTTTTAGCAACAAAGGCAATTTTTTGATCTTTATTGATGCCAAAAGAAACATTTTCGAATAAAGTGCGAGCTCCAAAAGATTTGGAAATATTTTCGACTGATAAATAGTTCATATAAATTACTTGAACTACAAAAATAGGCTTTTAAAAATCGAAAGGCAAAACTTATTTATTCTGGATGTTGAGCATACATTTTACCATAAAATAAAAAGAATTCATTACGAATTCTTTTTATTTTTCTTCACATATTTTAAACTCAAAATATTCATAGGATTTGTTCCTAAACCTTCGATATTTTTTTGAGTAAATCGAGCTACTTTATCATAAAACAATACAATAACAGGAACTTCTTTCGCTACAATTTCATCCATTTGTTTGTAGATTTCTGCACGCTCGGAATCGTCTATTGTTTGCAATGCTTTTTGATATAAATCATCGAATTTCTCACTTTTAAAATGTGTGTAATTTGGACCATTAGGAGTAAAGTTTTTACTGTAAAATAGCGATAAATAATTTTCGGCATCTGGATAATCCGCAATCCAACTTCCTCTAAAAAACGAGATTTTATTTGTTGCAATTGCTTGTCTTAAAGTCGAAGGCGGCATCACATCAACCTTAATTGTAATTCCTAATTTTTCCCATTCGCGCTGCAAATATTCCGCAATATCCAAATACGTATTATTAGTGCTTAACGTAATTTCAATCGGCATTTTTCTTCTGCTTTTAACTTTGTTTATCAATTCTTTCGCTTTTGAAGGATTATATAATGGATCTTTTGCAGATTGAAAACCTTCTAAACCATTCGGGATAATTCCATTTACCATTCCATCGCCCATTCCGTTTCGTAAATATGCGACTAATTTTGTTCGGTCAAATCCATAATTTAAAGCTTGACGAATTCGCCTATCTCTCATTAACGGATCGTTCATGTTAAAACCTAAATATTCGGTATTTAAATACGGACCGGAAAGCATTTGAATTTTATTGTGATATTTTTCTTTTAATTCACCATTTGGTTGCAACAATTCATCTTTATACGAAGGATCTAATCCCGAAATTAAATCTAATTTTCCTTGAATAAATTGTAAAAAGCCACTTTGTTTATCGGGTAAAAAACTAATTGCAATGCTTTCTAAATACGGTAATTGCTTTCCTTTTGAATCTTTTTCGTGATAATTTGGATTTTTTCGTAAAACTAATTTTACGTTTTCTTCCCAAATTTTGAATTGAAAGGGTCCAGTTCCGATTGGATTTGAACGAAAGTCAATCGACGCATCTTCTGTAATTTCTTTAGGAACAACCGAAGCGTATTTCATCGACAATAATCCTAAAAAAGCAGGAAAAGGTTTTTCTAAATTGATTTGAAAAACAGAATCATTTATCGCTTTATAACTTTTTACATTCTGGAAAACCCAAGTTCCGGGCGAAGCTAATTTATCGCTCAAAACCCGATTAAAACTGTATTCAAAATCGTGTGCTGTAACTAAACGCGTACTGTCTTTTCCGAAATTGATATGTTTGTGAAAATAAACATCGTTTCGTAAAGTAAATTCGTAACGAATTCCGTTTTCAGAAATCGTCCATTCCTTTGCAATATCAGGCTTTACATGTAAAGAATTATCTAACTGAACCAATCCGTTAAATAACTGATTACAAGGCCAAATAATTGCCATATTTCGAGCAAAAGCCGGATCTAATGTTTGAATGTTCGCACTTTCATTATAACGAAAAACATCCTGATCAGAAAAGTTCGATTCCTTTTTCGCACAGCCAAAAAATGCTAAAACACTGCTAAATAATACTATGGAATAAAACGTATATTTCATCAAACCAAATTTTGTTTGTAAATTTGTAAATTGTTTAAGATTGTTCGGTTTTGTTTGTTATTCCGAGGAACGAGGAATCTCCGAATTAAGATTCTTCACTGCGTTCAGAATGACATAAACCAATCAGTTTAAAGGGAAGTAAAGATAATTGAAATTTTACACTACTTGTAGTGAAGTATATGGAAAATAGAAAAAAAGTAGCCTTTTACACTTTGGGATGTAAGCTGAATTTTTCAGAAACATCGACCATTGCACGTAACTTTTCCGACGAAGGTTTTGATCGTGTCGATTTCGAAGAAGTTGCAGATATTTACGTAATTAATACGTGTTCTGTTACCGAAAACGCCGATAAACAATTTAAGCAAATTGTAAAAAAAGCCTTGAAAAACAACGAAAAAGCTTTTATTGCAGCTGTTGGATGTTATGCGCAATTAAAGCCCGAAGAATTGGTTGCGGTAGATGGAGTAGATTTGGTTTTAGGAGCTACCGAAAAATTTAAAATTACCGATTATATCCACGATTTGTCTAAAAACGATATGGGCGAAGTGCATTCGTGCGAAATTGAAGAAGCCGATTTTTATGTTGGAAGTTATTCAATTGGCGACAGAACGCGCGCTTTTTTAAAAGTTCAAGACGGATGCGATTATAAATGTACGTATTGTACGATTCCGTTGGCGCGAGGAATTTCTCGTTCGGATACAATGGAAAACGTTATGAAAAACGCTGCTGAAATTTCGGCTCAAGGAATTAAAGAAATCGTATTAACTGGAGTAAATGTTGGCGATTACGGAAAAGGCGAATTTGGAAACAAAAAGCACGAACACACCTTTTTTGATTTAGTTCAGGCTTTAGATAATGTTCCCGGAATCGAACGTTTGCGTATTTCGTCCATCGAACCCAATCTTTTAAAAAACGAAACAATTGATTTTGTTTCAAAGAGCAAATGTTTTGTTCCGCATTTTCATATTCCGTTGCAATCGGGAAGCAATACCATTTTAAAGAAAATGAAACGTCGTTATTTACGCGAATTGTATGCTGAACGTGTGACTAAAATTCGAGAAGTAATGCCAAGTGCTTGTATTGGCGTTGATGTTATTGTTGGATTTCCAGGAGAAACAGACGAATTGTTTTTAGAAACGTATAATTTCTTAAACGAATTAGATATTTCGTATTTACACGTTTTTACTTATTCTGAACGAGATAATACCGAAGCTGTTGAAATGGAAGGAATTGTTCCGACAAATGTCCGTGCAAAGCGAAGTAAAATGTTGCGTGGTTTATCGGTTAAAAAACGTAGAGCGTTTTACGAAAGTCAGTTAAATACCAAACGTACTGTTTTGTTCGAAAGTGAAAATAAAGAAGGATACATTCACGGATTTACCGAAAATTATGTAAAAGTAAAAACACCTTGGAATCCGGAATTAGTTAATACGTTACACGATATTAAACTTACAAAAATTGACGAAGACGGAATTGTTCGTTTCGATTTTATAAACGAACCTGTTTTCAATTAATATTAAAATCATAAAAAAACGTGTTTAATTAAAAACACGTTTTTTGTTGTTATATAGTTTTGGTGGTTTGGTCTTGATTATATTTTAATTCCCACAGCAAGTAATTCTCTATAACTTGGATTTTTCTTAAAAAATGAAACTATGTTAGAATTTACCGGAACAATACGCAATCGTTTCTCTTCGGCTTTATCTAAAATCGATTTAATAAAATCGTTTATTAATTCTTCATCTTCACAGCCGTTTGTGTTTAATTTTGTTAAAAATAATTTGCGTTCCTGTATCGAATATTCTACAATAATAAATCGGTCGCCACATCTAGCTTCAAACTGTCGTAATAACTCGTTATTCTTAAATTCCATGACTACATTTTGTTCTTAAATCTTAAAGATTTATTTTTTAAATTACAGTATTAAAAATTAAATCTTAAATTATTTGGTTATTTGTCTTACAAAATAAGCAAAAAGTTTCCAATAATACAAAATCAAACGATACTAATATTAATAAACAAAATGAAAAACATCTATTTTATGCCCGGAATGGCAGCGAATTGTCAAATATTTGAAAATATAAAATTAGACGAAACCAAATATGCTTTTCATTATATTGAGTGGTTAGAACCTTTGATGAATGAATCTTTGGAAGAATATACTTTGCGAATTTGTAAAGAAATTAAGCATGAGAATCCTATTTTAATCGGAGTTTCTTTTGGAGGAATCATTGTGCAGGAAATAGCAAAAAGAATTAAAACAGAAAAAGTAATTATTATATCGAGCGTTAAAGATCCTTCCGAATTTCCTAAAAGAATACAATGGGCAAAGAAATTCAAACTCTATCATTTTTTTCCGACAACTTATGTTACAACAATCGAAAATCTATCGAAAAAAATAGTATCTTCAAAAAAAATCCATCACAGAATCGATATGTATCGAAAGTATTTAACAATGCGTTCTAAAAATTATCTCGATTGGGCATTTAAGAATATCATTCTTTGGGAAAATAAAAATCCTTTAAAAAACGTTTTTCATCTTCATGGCGGAAAAGATCATATTTTTCCGGCAGAAAGGATTCAAAACGCCGAAATATTAGAAGGCGGAACACATGTAATGGTCTTGGTAAATGCGCGATGGATTAACAAAAAATTGAATGAGATTTTAGAAAAAGAAAAATATGAAAAAGAGAAATTATAGAAACATTGCGATTATTGTTGGCGTTTTAGGAATCGGTTCGCTTTTTTATCAGTTTACTTCAAACGGAACCAATTCGGTCGATATACGAAATCATGCGTATTTACCCAATAATATGGAATTTTGTAATGAAAGAGTTCCGGTTGAATTAATTGACGTTAAAGAACGCTTAGATCGAGAATTAACAATAAACATCAATCTACATTCTGCAACAAGTTTAATTATTAAACGTGCAAACAGATATTTCCCGGATATTGAACCTATTTTAAAACGAAACGGAATTCCAGACGATTTTAAATATTTATGTGTTATTGAAAGCTCGCTAACCAATGCAACTTCGTCTGCCGGAGCAAAAGGATTTTGGCAATTTATGCCCGAAACTGCAAAAGAATATAAATTAGAAGTAAGCAGTACAGTCGACGAGCGCTATGATGTTATAAAAGCAACCGAAGCTGCTTGTGTTTATTTGAAAAGAGCGTATGCTAAATTTGGAAATTGGACATTGGTTGCAGCTGCTTACAATAGAGGAATGGCAGGAATTGATCGTCAAATTCAGGCGCAAGGCGTTTCAGATTATTACGATATGTTTTTAAACGAAGAAACATCGCGTTATGTATTCCGTATTTTAGCTTTAAAAGAAATCATGAAAGATCCGGATAAATACGGATATGTTTTTCCGAAAGATGTTTTATATCGTCCAATAAAAACTAAAAAAATCAATATAAACACCAATATCGATAACCTGCAAACTTGGGCTTTAGAACAAGGAATCAACTTTAAAATACTGAAATTACATAATCCTTGGTTAATCGACACTTCGTTGATTGTTCCTTTAGGAAAAACATACGAAATTGAAATTCCAACAGAAGGTTATGGTAGGAAATAGAAGTTTATAAAATGAAGAAATTATTTTGAATATTATTTCAATAAATATTTTTATAGAATCTTTTATAAACATGGTTAGTTTATTAATTTTGTCAAAAATTTATTATTTATAGAAATGGGAAGAGCGTTTGAATTTAGAAAAGCTAGAAAAATGAAGCGTTGGTCGGCTATGGCTAAAACGTTTACGAGAATTGGTAAAGATATCGTAATGGCTGTTAAAGAAGGCGGACCTAATCCTGAAACCAATGCACGTTTACGGGCTGTTATGCAAAATGCAAAAGCAGCAAATATGCCGAAAGACAATGTAGATCGTGCAATTAAACGTGCTTCTGATAAAGATACTGCAAACTATAAAGAGGTCTTATTCGAAGGATACGCGCCTCACGGAATTGCTGTTTTAATTGAAACGGCAACAGATAATAACAATCGTACAGTAGCAAATATTCGATCGTATTTTAATAAATGTAACGGAACCTTAGGGACACAAGGTTCTGTCGAATTTATGTTTGATCACACTTGTAATTTTAGAATTGCTAAAATTGAAGGATTAGATTTAGAAGAATTTGAATTAGAGTTAATAGATTTAGGCGTTGACGAAGTTTTTGAAGATGAAGATGGAATTATGATTTATGGTCCTTTTACAAGTTTTGGAGCAATTCAAAAAGAATTGGAAGAACGTGAAATCGAAATTTTATCATCTGGTTTTGATAGAATTCCTCAAGTAACAAAAGAACTTACAGAAGAGGAAGTCGCAGATGTTGAGAAACTTTTAGAAAAAATCGAAGAAGATGATGATGTTCAAAATGTTTATACCACGATGGCTTAAGGAATAATAAAAAAATATAATCTCTATAAGTTAAGAAAAAAGACAATTCAAATGAATTGTCTTTTTATATTTACCATCTCCCCTTCCTTGCGTAATAATTACTCATTATAGTAACAAAGCTAATAATAGTTGCAGTACTTACAGGCATAATGATTGCTGCTACTAATGGCGATAAATGGTTAGAAAGTGCGAACGAAAGTCCTACTACGTTGTAACTAATTGCTAATCCGTAGCTCATTTTAATGGTTTTCATTGCGTTTTTAGCAAAATTTAAAAAGTAGGTCAGTTTTCCGAAAACCGAAGCATCCATAATAGCATCACTTGCCGGAGTAAAAACGTTTACATTTTCAGAAATAGAAATACCAACATTACTTTGTGCTAAAGCTCCTGCATCGTTTAATCCGTCGCCAATCATGAGAACATTTTCCCCATTGTTTTGCAGTTCTTTAATAAAATTGAGTTTATCGTCTGGTTTTTGATCAAAAATCATTTGAGTTCCTTCGGGTACAAAACGCTCTAACATTTTGCGTTCGCCATCATTATCACCCGATAAAATATATAAATTATAATGTTGTTTCTTTAAAGCTGTAAACAATTGATCAATCCCTTCTCTGTATTCATTTTCGAAAACATAAAATCCTTTTACAACATCATTAATCGAAATGTAAACTCGAGTTTGGTTAATAGTTTCGTTATTATTTGATTGAACCCAATTTGACGAACCTACTTTTATCTTATAGTTTTTAAAAGATCCTTCGATTCCTTTTCCGGCAATTTCTTGATAAAACTCAGGTTTTTCGATCGAAACATCAGGCAACAACATATATAATCGTCGACTTAATGGATGATTAGAACCCCGCACAATATTCTTTACTGCTGTAATTTCTTCTTTATTCAAAACAGTTCCTTCGTAATGTATTTTCTGATTTTGATTTGAAGTCAATGTCCCTGTTTTATCAAAAACAATCGTATCGGCTTTTGCCAATTGTTCAATTACCGCCGTGTTTTTTAAATACAATTTGCGTTTTCCCATTAATCGAATCACATTTCCCCAAGTATAAGGCGCTGTTAAAGCCAATGCGCACGGACACGCAACAATTAAAACCGCTGTTAAAACATTAAAAGCATCGTTAAAACTTTTAAAACTCCAACCAATAAAACCAACCAACGCAATGGTTAATAAAGTTGGCGTAAAAATTCTACTTGCACGATCTGTAATTGTTTTAATCTTTTGTGAAGTCTTTTTCTGAAAAACTTCATTACTCCACAATTGCGTTAAATAACTTTGCGAAACACTATTAATTGCTTCAACAACAATAGCATTTCCTACTTGTTTTCCGCCAGCAAATATTTTATCTCCCGATTTTTTTTCAACCGGAACCGCTTCTCCTGTAACAAAACTATAATCAACAAAAGCTGATTCGGAAATTAAGACGGCATCAACCGGAATTAATTCTTCGTTTCGAATCATTAATTGATTTCCTTTTTCGATTTCATAAACCTGAATTGGAGTTTCGATCTTATTTTCGATTTTGGTAACTGCAATCGGGAAATACGATTTGTAATCTCGTTCAAAAGATAAAAAGTTATATGTTGTTTGCTGAATCAATTTTCCTGAAAGCATAAAGAAAACCAAACCGCACATACTATCTAAAAATCCGGCGCCGTCTTGAAAGAAAATATCGACAATACTTCTTAGAAACATCACGATAATCCCCAAAGCCATTGGAATATCGATATTATACGATTTTGTTTTGATGCTATGATAAGCCGATATATAATAAGGAGTTGCTGAATATAGAAAAACAGGCAAAGCCAAGACTACATTAAAATAGCGAAAAAAATCGCGATATTCACGCATCCAAAAATCGTCTACATTAAAGTATTCGGGAAACGATAAAAGCATGATGTTTCCGAAACCAAAAAACGCAACTCCGATTTTATACAGTAAACTTCGATCAATTAATTTTGGTTTTGCATCGAATTGCTCTAAACTTATATAAGGTTCGTAACCAATCGAAGCTAACAACAAAACCAATTCTTTCAACGTAATTTTATTCGGATTGAAATTTACTGTTACTTTTTTCTGAGAGAAAACTACCTGAGAATGACTTACTCCTTCGTTTAAAGTGTTTAAGTTTTCTAAAATCCAAATACACGAACTGCAATGAATATGTGGAATATACAAACGAACAATCTGAATATTATCTTCTTCAAAATCAATTAATTTAGAAACAATCTCCTGATTATCAAGATAGTTGTATTTAGAGGAAACATCCTTAGGAGTTGCTCCTGGATTTTGTCCAAATTCGTAGTAACTTGCCAATCCGTTTTCTGAAAATAAATCATAAACGGTTTGACAGCCTTTACAGCAGAAATTCTTATCATCGAAAACGATTTTCTCGTTTTCAACAATATCATTTCCACAATGATAACAATTTAACATACCTTAAAATTTGCTTTATACCTTATACAAAATTCCTAAGTACTTACTCGCTAAAAAATGATAAATATCATATATTGTCGTATATTTGTACTTTAGAACTAAAGTTAGGAATTAATGGGCAAATGTGAACAATGCATTGTTAGGGAACTGAGTTCGCTAAATGCACTATCTAAAAACGAATTAATTCATTTATCGGATTGTAAAGATTCTTTCGAAATTAAAAAAGGTGACATTATTTTTAGCGAAGGCGATTTAATGAATGGCGTTTACTGTATTAAAGAAGGAACTTGTAAGTTGGTTAAAATGAATTCGAACGGAAAAGATACCATTTTAAAACTGATTACAAAAGGTGATTTGTTAGGTCAAGATTCGATTCTTACTGAAAACAAAGCTGCATTAAGTGCGGTTGCTGTTGAAGATATGCAAGTTTGTTACATTCCTAAAACTGAAATTCTAGGTTTTATTAACGAAAACAATAAATTCTCTTTCGAGGTTACTCGAAGCGTTTGCAACCAATTAACGCAAGCTAACGAATTTGCTGTTAATCATACTCACAAAACGGTAAAAGAGCGTTTAGCTGCCGTTTTAATTAATCTTCATGATACTTCCGGAACAGACGAAGATGGTTTTTTAAATCTTCAATTAAGCCGAGAAGAAATTGCCAGCATGGTTGGAACCGCGACTGAAAGCTGTATTCGCTTGCTTTCTGAATTAAGAAAAGCTGGTTTTATTGATTTAAAAGGAAAAAGAATCAAAATTTCATCCTTGAATAACTTAAAAAGTTTAGCAGAATAATTTTATTTGATTCTTAAACTATTGCTATTTTGTTTATTTTCGCAAGATGATGAATACAAATGAAATCGAGTTTCTTACTAATTTTCTAGAAACACCGAAACAAATAGCAATTATTCCGCATCGCAATCCAGATGGTGACGCTTTAGGCTCAACTTTAGGATTGTATCATGTTTTAAAGCAATTAAATCATAACGTTAAAGTTATTTCGCCAAACGAATTTCCCGATTTTATTAGCTGGCTTCCGGGTGCTGATGAAGTCTTGATTTTTGAGCGAAATCATGAAACTTGCAAAAAATTTCTACAAAACAGCAATCTAATTTTTACATTAGATTTTAATGCATTGCATAGAACTGGCGAGCAAATGGGAGCTTTTTTAAGTACGCTTTCTGCCGATTTTGTCATGATCGATCATCATCAAATGCCAGATGATTATGCAAAAATCACGGTTTCCGACACTTCTTTTGGTTCTACTTGCGAACTTTTATATCGTTTTTTACAACAATTATCTTTACAAAAATACATCAACAAAGATGTTGCAACTTGTATTTATACTGGAATTGTAACCGATTCGGGCTCGTTTAAATTTACCAAAACCACAGGAAATACACACAGAGTTGTCGCTGATTTAATCGATTTGGGAATTGATAATCCCGGAATTCACAACAATCTTTTTAGTACAAGTTCGTACAATCGTTTACAATTATTAGGTCGTGCTTTAGAAAAACTAAAAGTATTTCCCGAACATAAAACGGCTTATACATGGTTATCGCAAAAAGATCTTTATGAATTTAATTTTCAAAAAGGCGATACAGAAGGAATCGTAAATTACGGTTTATCGATAAACGGCATAGATTTAGCTGCCATTTTTATTGAAAATAAAGACGAAGGAATCATTAAGATTTCGTTTAGATCGGAAGGAAGTTTTGATGTGAATGAATTTTCAAGAAATTATTTTAATGGTGGAGGACATATTAATGCTGCCGGCGGAAAATCGTTCGATTCTATGCAAGAAACGCTTTCTAAATTCGAAACTATTTTAAAAGAAATAAACAAACAATAACTATGAAAAGATTTTTTGCTTGTTTGGGTTTGCTTACTTTTTTAGTTGCTTGTAAACAACCTACTCCGCGAGAACCTATTACATATCGTTCCGGAACTTTTATAAAAGAATCGGTTCAGCGTAATAAAAACTTGGTTCAAGACGAAGAAAAAATCATTCAGGATTTAATAAAAAAAGATTCTGAACATAAATATTATCAAAGTTCGTTAGGTTTTTGGTACAAATACCACGAAGCTAACACAACCGATTCTTTAACTCCTAAAAAAGGTGATATCGTTAAATTAGACTTCGAAATCTATGATATTAATGAACAGCTTATTTACGGAAAAGATGAAACAACTCCGAAAGTTTATGCAGTCGATAAGCAAGAAATAATGGTTGGTTTGCGCCACGCAGTAAAATTAATGCACAAAGGCGAAACTATTTCGTTCGTTTTCCCATCGCATATGGCATACGGATATTTAGGAGATAAAGCTAAAATCGGAACCAACGAACCTTTAATTTGTAAAGTAACACTCATTGATATTAAACCAGAATAAAATGAAAAAATTCCTTATCTTATTTGCATTGGCATCTACTCAGCTTTTTGCTCAAGGCAAACTTACCGATGGTCTTTACGCTAATTTTGTAACAAAAAAAGGCATCATCACAACCGAATTATTTTATAAACAAACTCCTTTAACTGTTGCAAATTTTGTTGCTTTGGCAGAAGGAACGCATCCTGATGTTAAAGCAGAATACAAAGGAAAACCTTTTTACAACGGATTGAAATTTCATCGCGTTATTGCAGATTTCATGATTCAAGGAGGTGATCCAAAAGGAGATGGCTCTGGTGAACCAGGTTATTTATTTCCGGATGAAATCGTTCCAGAATTAAAACACGATGTTCCAGGAATTTTATCAATGGCAAATCGTGGTCCTGCTACAAACGGATCTCAATTTTTCATTACGCACAAACCAACTCCGCATTTAGATGGTCGCCATACCGTTTTTGGAAAAGTTATTAACGGACAAAATGTAGTGGATGCGATTGAACAAAACGACGTAATTGAAAAAGTTGAAATTGTTCGTGTTGGAAAAGATGTAAAAAAATTCAACGCAGCTAAAGAATATTCTTCTGTAATGGCAAAAATCAAAAAAGAGGAAGAAGTAAAAAAACAAAAAGAAGAAGCTTTAAATGCTAAAACTAAAGCTTTATTCAACGAATATAACGCAAAAGCAACGGAATTACCTTCTGGAATAAAATTATATGTAGTTGAAAAAGGAATAGGAGGAAAACCAAACGAAGGCGAAAACATTTCTTTTGATTATGCTGGTTATTTAGCGGACGGAAAATTATTCGATACCGGAATTGAAAGCTTAGCGACAGAACATGGAATTTTTGATCCACGCAGAAAAGCTGCCGATGCTTACAAACCTTTAAACTACACATTTGGCGAAAAAGGCGGTTTTATTCAAGGAATGACCGAAGGTTTGTTGCAATTGAATAAAGGCGATAAAGCGTATATTTTTATTCCATCTGAATTAGGTTACGGAAGTCGCGCAATGGGACCAATTCCGGCGAATTCTAATTTAGTATTTTATGTAGATATTAAACAATAAATAATCGTAAACAATGAAAAAAATCTTAGCAATTACAGCTTTAGCAGCTACATTGTTTGTTTCATGTAAAAAAGAAGAATCAAATCTTCCAGAAGGCTTATATGCCGAAATTACAACAAACAAAGGAAAAATCGTTGCACAATTAGAATATGAAAAAGTTCCTTTAACGGTAGCAAACTTTGTAAGTTTGGCTGAAGGAAATAATCCGTTTGTTGAGCCGAAATTTAAAGACAAACCTTTTTACGACGGATTGACATTTCATCGAGTAATCGAAAACTTCATGATTCAAGGTGGAGATCCGGATGGAACTGGAGAAGGCGGACCTGGATATAAATTTAATGATGAATTTAATGCAGAATTAAAACACGATAAACCGGGAATTTTATCAATGGCAAACGCCGGTCCTGGAACAAATGGTTCTCAATTTTTCATTACACATGTTCCTACGCCTTGGTTAGACGGAATGCACAGTGTTTTTGGACACGTAATTGAAGGACAAGATATTGTAAATCAAATTGTACAAGGAGATAAAATTGAATCTATTAAAATCATTCGTTCAGGCGATAATGCTAAAAAATTCGATGCTCCTAAAGTTTTTAAAGAAAAACAAGACGAAAATAAAAAAGTTCAAGAGCAAGCAGATAAAGCTATCGAAGGAGTTATGAATCAAACGGTTCAAACATTAAACGATGCTAAATCTAAAGCTAATAAAAACACATCTGGTTTGTCTTATTTTGTTTTTGAAAAAGGAAATGGCGGGAAACCAAAAGCAGGAGATAAAATCAATGTAGCATATGCAGGTTATTTCGAAAATGGTCGTTTGTTTGATACGAGTATAGAGCGAATTGCCGAAAAATACAATATGTTAGATGCTCAGAGAAAAGCTGCAAATGGCTATACTCCTATTCCGTTTGAATATGGTCAAAAAACAGGGTTAATTCCAGGGTTTATTGAAGGAATCGAACAATTAAACATTGGAGATAAAGCATACATCTTCATTCCTTCTCACTTAGCTTATGGCGAAAGAGGTGCCGGAAGCGCAATTCCACCAAATACAGATTTAGTTTTCGAACTACACATCACTAAATAATTAAAGAGGCTTTTGCCTCTTTTTTTGTTTCTAACCTTTCAAGATGCTATATTTACTTACATAAAACAGTTAAACAAAATGAATAAAAAATATACGTTTTTATCTTTCATTCTTTTAGGTTCTTTTGCTTTAAATGCTCAGAATTTCCAAGAAAACAAATCGAATATCTACACCAAAATAATTCAAGAAGTTGAGCAAAACAATCAATTAGAATTGCTTGCGCACGAACTTTTAGACAATATTGGTCCGCGTTTGGTCGGTTCACCCGAAATGAAAAAAGCACATGATTGGGTTGTTTCAACTTACGGAAATTGGAATATTAAAGCAGAAAATATTGCGTATGGAAGTTGGAAATCTTGGCAACGCGGAACTACAGAAATTACGATGACTTCGCCAAGAATCAAATCGTTAGAAGGAACACAATTAGCCTGGAACTCAAACACTAAAAAGCCTATTGAAGCTGAAGTTGTATTGATGCCAATATTCAAAAACACAACGGATTTTGAACGTTGGACAAACACAGCAAAAGGAAAAATAATATTGATTTCGCAATATCAAAATTCAGGTCGACCAGAACAACAATGGAAAGATCAAGCTACAGAAGAAGATTTCAACAAATACAAATCTTCAAAAGAAGAATTATTAAATGAATGGAATAGCAGCATTAAATCAACAGGAAAATCGATTCGAGAAATTGTTTCGTATTTAGAAACAAAAGGAGCCGTAGGTTTTATTCAATCATATTCAACCGGAATTATGGGAAGTAATCGCGTATTTTACAGTTTTGCTAACAATGTTCCAATGATTGATATTAGTTTAGAAGATTACGGACTTTTATATCGCTTAGCTAAATTCGATAAAGCTCCAAAAGTCAAAATCAATACCCAATCAAAAGATTTAGGAACAACACAAACATTCAACACCATTGCCACAATTCCAGGAAAAACTAAACCAAACGAATATGTAATGCTTTCAGCGCATTTAGATTCTTGGGATGGCGCTCAAGGCGCTACAGATAACGGAACCGGAACTATTTTAATGATGGAAGTTGCGCGTTTAATTCAAAAATATCATCCAAATAATGACCGCACCATTGTAATTGGACATTGGGGAAGTGAAGAACAAGGTTTAAACGGCTCGCGTGCTTATGTAATGGATCATCCTACCGAAGTTCAAAAAATAAAAGTTCTTTTTAATCAAGATAGCGGAACGGGACGAATTAATTATATTGGCGGACAAGGATTTGCAAACTCATACGATTATTTAGGAAATTGGTTACAAAACATTCCTGAAAATGTTCGTAAACACATTAAAACAGATTTCCCGGGAATGCCACAAACAGGTGGTACAGACAACGCAACCTTTGTTGCTACAGGAATTCCTGCTTTTAATTTAGGAACTCAAAGTTGGGATTACGGATCATATACTTGGCATACAAACAGAGATACATACGATAAAATTGTATTTCCAGAGTTAGAAAAAAACGTTGTTGCTACTGTTATTTTAGCTTTGGAAGCAGCAAATGATCCAAACGAAATTTCAAACACCAAACGAGTTCTTCCTAAAAATACTGAATGGCCTACTACCAAAGAACCAAAACGAAATTCAAATGATTATTAGACTCTAAAAACTTGTTAATAAAAAAACGGAAAGTAAAAAATTACTTTCCGTTTTTATTTTAGTTATTCAACAAGGCTTTTTGATAAATCTCTTCATACATTGGAACAATTTTATCTACACTAAATAATTTAGAATGTCGATAAGCTTGTTCTTTAAATTGTTGTAACGTAATATCGTCTTTTAAAATTTGTAAAGAATGCTGAACCATTCCGTCGATATCGCCAATATCATTTAAAAATCCGGAAACGCCTTGAAGGTTTACTTCTGGTAATCCTCCTGCGTTTGAAGAAATAACCGGAACTTTATTTGCCATAGCTTCTAAAGCTGCCAATCCAAAACTTTCGGTTTCTGACGGTAATAAAAACAAATCGGAATATTTTAAAATACTATCGATTTCAGATGAATTACCAAAGAAAATAACTTTGTTTTCAATTCCTAATTCACTAACTAATTTTTCAGCTTCTAAACGCTCAGGTCCGTCGCCAACCATCATTAGTTTTGCAGGAATCTCTTTTTGAATTCCATCAAAAACTTTTACAATATCTAAAATACGTTTTACTTTTCTAAAGTTACTTATATGTGTTACAATGCGCTCATTATCATTCGCAAACAAATTTCGTCTACATTGCATTTGTAAATCTCCGACTTTTTTATCTTCAATAAAATTCGGAATTACATAAATATCTTTTTTGGTGTCGAAAAGTTCATATGTCGATTTCTTTAAATCTTCGGAAACAGACGTTACATAATCGGACTGGTTTATACTAAAACTAACCGCTGTTTTGTAAAACGGATGATTTCCAACCAATGTAATATCGGTTCCGTGTAATGTGGTAACCATTGGCAACTTAATATTCTGCTCTAATAACATTTGTTTTGCCATATAACCTGCAAAAGCATGCGGAATTGCATAATGAACATGTAAAACTTCGATTTTGTGAAGCTTTACCATATCCACAATTTTACTAGAAAGTGCCAATTCGTACGGTTGATAATGAAACAACGGATATTCAGGAACCACTACTTCGTGATAAAAAATATTAGGATTCAACAACGCCAAACGTACCGGCTGATTATATGTGATAAAATGTACTTCGTGACCTCTGTTGGCAAGCTCTAAACCTAATTCGGTTGCAACCACGCCACTTCCCCCAAAAGTTGGATAACAAACTATTGCTATTTTCATAAATTGATTACTAATGGATTATAGAATCGTAAATTATTTGTTGAATATCTTCTCGGATATTTGCTTTCGATAACTTGTTATCGTTTGCATTTGGATACGTTCTGTTTGATAAAAACACGTACACGATTTTATTTTCAGGATCTGCCCAAGCCATTGTTCCTGTAAAACCTGTGTGACCGAAACTATTTTTAGATGCACATCCGCAAGTTGGTCCAGAAGCGCCTAATTGCGGCTTGTCGAAACCTGCTCCTCTCCTATTTCCCGACGAACAAAAATAACAGGTATTAAAAGCTGCCAATGTTTTTTTGGCCAATAATTGTTTACCTTGATATTCGCCTCCGTCTAAAAACAATTGCATCATTTGCGCTACATCATACGCATTTCCAAACAATCCTGCGTGTCCTGCAACTCCGCCAAACATGGCAGCGCCCATATCATGAACATATCCGTTTATTTTGGTATATCTGAAATAATCGTCGATTTCTGTTGGAGCTATTCTGCTTGAATCCAATTTGGTTAACGGATTGTATGTTAAATTCGTCAAATTCATTGGTTCAATGAAATACTTTTGAAGCAAAACATCTAACGGTTGATTGTATTTTCGTTCAACTATTTGTTGTAATAAAATAAAATTTAAATCGCTGTAAACGTATTTTTTGGCTCCTAATTTACTTTCTTTGATTTGATTTAAGATTTCCTTTTTATAATCGGTTTTTAAATACAAATTTTCAGAAACTTGAATTGAAAAGTCTTTAGAATAAGTTGGCTGATATAAATCTGCTTTAGGTTTTCCGTTTTCATCTAATGTTGATTTGTAGAAAGGAATCCAAGCTGTAAATCCCGATTGATGCGTTAAAAGCTCTTTTACCGTTATGTTAGATTTATCGGTATTTTTAAAATCGGGCAACAAATCTCCTAATTTATCTTCGAAACGAATTTTTCCTTCATCGTACATTTTCATCACAACAGGAAGCGTTCCTAACATTTTAGAAAGCGAAGCTAAATCATAAATCGTTTCCTGATTTACTGGTTGTTTGTGTTCGAAATCTAAAGTTCCAAAGGTTTTATCATAAACAACTTTTCCGTCTTTTAAAACTAAAACCTGTGCTCCCGGAGCCAATTTCTGATTCACGACTTTTTTACCTAAATCGTCAATTTTCTTTAAATGATTCACATCGATTCCTTCTAAACCTGAAACCGATTGCTGAAAATTAGCCGAAGCTTTTATTGAAATTCCGTCTCCTTTTGAAAAATGTTTTCCAATACTAACAGGCGTTTTTCCACTCACATCTGCATAGCCGAATAAAGCATTCGAAACTGCATCAAAAGCAAATTTATTATTTTGAAAACCAACAACAATACTATTTAACTTATCGACATTTTTTAAATCGGAAAGCGCATAAGGTTTGGCAAACGAAACCAAAACCGAAGGTTTTATTGCGGCAATTTTGTCAATCAAAGTAATTTCTGAAAAACTCATATCATGTTTTTTCCACGCTCCGTCTGCTTTGTGATAACCGATAATAATTTTATCAAAATGCTTTAAATCTTCGCTATAATCTTCCACATCGTTTTCCGAAAAAACGGTAATCATTCCATAACGCTGTAAAGAATTTATAAAATCGGTGTTAGAATCATCGCCCAATTTTACATAAGCAATTCTATCATCTGACTTTAAAGGCAACATACTTTTTTTGTTTTGCAAAACGGTTACAATGCCTTTGTATAATTCAAAACTTAAATCATCAAAAGACGAATCATTTAAATCTTTTGAAAGGTTTTTCATCGAAATTTCATTAAATTTCGTCAATCCCGACTCGTATTTATGTTTCAAAATCTTTTTAACCGAATACGCTAAACGTTCTTCGGTAAATTCTCCTTTTTCGAACGCCTGATTAAACTTTTCGATTGCTTTCGGAACATCTTCAGCAAAAAGCAACACATCGTTTCCTGCCTGAAAAGCAGCCAAATCAATTTCGCCAGGAGATTTAAAATTCGAAGCACCTTTCATATTTAGTGCATCGGTAAAGATCAATCCGTCAAATTTCATTTCTTCTTTCAACAATTCGGTAATCGTTTTATATGACAAAGAAGACGGAATTCCTTTTTGCGGTTCTAAAGCCGGAACTTCTAAATGCGCCACCATAACCGACGACAAACCTGCCGAAATTAAACTGCGGTAAGGATAAAGTTCTATAGCATTTAAACGTTTTTTATCGAAATCGATTAAAGGCAATGCATGATGCGAATCGGTTGCAGTATCGCCATGCCCGGGAAAATGCTTTGCTGTTGCATAAATCCCGCTGTTTTGTAAACCTTTCATTAAGGCAACAGCCTTTTGAGCTACGTTTTCTTTATCTTCTCCAAAACTTCTGTTTCCGATAACCGGATTTTTAGGATTAATGTTAATATCGACAACCGGAGCAAACATAAATTGAATTCCCAAACGTTTTGCTTGTTGTGCCATTTGAGTTCCCATTTTTTCGAGCAATTCGTTTTTCTGAATCGCTCCCAACGTCATATTCCAAGGATATTTGTATGTAGAATCTAAACGCATTCCCAATCCCCATTCGGCATCAATTCCAACAAACATCGGAATTTTAGATTTCGACTGTAAATTATTCGTAATGCGCGCTTGACGATAAGGTCCGCCTTGAAAAAAAATAACGCCACCAATTTTGTAATCTTGAACCAAACGTTCTAATTCGTTCACATGTTTTTGATCACGATTAGAATACGCCGCCACCATGAACAATTGCCCGACTTTTTCGTTAAACGTCATGGTTTGGTACAAACTATCTGCCCATTGTTGGGAATTTGATTTTTTATATTTGGATTGAGAAAATATACTTAAAGGTGCTAATAATAAAATAAGGCAAATTTTCTTCATAGGTTATTTAAAATAAAACATCCTCAAAAATAAGCTTTCGAGGATGAAATATGAAATGTATTACATTAAAGTTTCTTAAAAAAATCGGCTATGCCAACTTTCAGCAGCCGGAACTTCCCAAAAGTCTTCGAACTCTTCGATCGTATTCACTAAATTATTAAACACAATAGTATTAGCATTTACGGCTTTTTCTTTTGCCATTTTTTTGAAATCGATTAACGATTTATGCGCAATAAATTCTCCTGTTTTGTATGTAACATTCATTTTATCTAACAAATCGACTTTAAATTTGCTTTCTAAATCTTGAATGACTTTTACTGAAGAATCGATTGAACATCCCGAAGCCGGATGATATTCTTGATCTACAGCTAAAATTACAAAACGATTGTATTTTATAATATAAGAAGCTCGTAAAGGTGTGCTGTGCGCAACCCAACCTTCAACAAACTCTTTAATAGTTTTATCTACTTCTGCCGTTTCTTCGTCGAATAATTTGCGATCGGATTGATAAATCCAGATGCGCGACGATTTTGGCATTTCTTCAAATGGAACAAACATAATTTATAAATCTTGTGCGTTTGCAATTAATTCGGCTACATCTAAAACTTGAATTTCGCCTTCTTTATGATTGAATTTTACTCCGTCTGTCAACATGGTATTACAAAACGGACATCCTGCTGCTATAATATTTGGTTTTACTTCCAAAGCATCGTCTGTACGTTCCATATTAACATCTTTATTTCCTTTTTCGGGTTCTTTAAACATTTGCGCTCCACCTGCTCCACAACATAAACCGTTTTGTTTAGAACGTTTCATTTCAACTAATTCAGCATCTAGTTTTTGAATTAATTCGCGCGGTGCTTCGTAAACTTTATTTGCACGTCCTAAATAACAAGGATCGTGAAATGTAATGCGTTTTCCTTTAAATTGTCCGCCTTCGATTGTTAATCTCCCTTCATCTAACAATGATTTTAAGAATTCGGTATGATGAACAACTTCATATTTTCCACCTAATTCCGGATATTCATTTTTTAATGTATTAAAGCAATGTGGACAAGCTGTCACGATTTTTTTTACTTCATAAGCATCAAAAACCTGAATATTCATCATGGCTTGCATTTGAAATAAAAACTCGTTCCCCGATCTTTTTGCAGGATCTCCCGTGCAACTTTCTTCGGTTCCTAAAACAGCAAACTTAACATTTGCTTTGTTTAATATTTTTACAAAAGCTTTTGTAATTTTCTTTGCTCTATCGTCAAAACTTCCCGAACAACCTACCCAAAACAAAACCTCGGGCTGTTCTCCTTTGGCCATCATTTCGGCCATTGTTGGTACGTGTACTATATTTTCAGACATTTCGATTCTAATTTAAATTCGTTGAATTAATTTTCATCTTTCCAGTTTAAACGATCCATTTGGCTGTATTGCCAAGGCGCTCCGTTATTTTCGATATTCGACATCATAGAATTTAATTCCATTGGGGCAGCACTTTGCTCCATAACCAAATAACGACGCATATCCATAATGATTGACAACGGACTGATATCGATTGGACATTCTTCTACACACGAATTACAAGTGTTACAAGCCCATAATTCTTCCGGTGTGATATAATCGTTCAATAACGATTTTCCGTCTTCTACAAAAGTTCCTTTATTGGCATCGATATTTCGCCCAACTTCTTCTAAACGGTCGCGCGTTTTCATCATAATGGCACGAGGAGACAATTTTTTACCTGTAATATTTGCAGGACAAGCCGAAGTACAACGACCACATTCTGTACAAGAATAAGCGTTTAATAATTGCACTTTGTTTAAGTCCATAACATCCGAAGCTCCAAATTTTGAAGGCGTGGCATTTTCATCGACTACTGGCGCTGCGAAAGGATCTGCATTTGGATCCATCATTAATTTTACTTCATTCGTAACCGACTCTAAATTGTCGAATTGTCCCATTGGATTTAAATCGGCAAAATACGTATTCGGAAAAGCTAATAAAATGTGTAAGTGTTTAGAGAAATACAAGTAGTTTAAGAAAGCTAACACCATAATAAAGTGTCCCCACCAACCTACTCGTTCTAAAATATGTAAACTTCCTTCGCTAAAAGATCCGAAAATAGCCGGACCGATATGCTGAGAAACGGCAAATCCAAAACTTCCTTGTCCTTCATAATGAGATTTCCCCATATTGAATAATACCTCATCGGCTCCGTTCATTGTGAAAATACAGAATACCAAGATCAATTCCATCATTAAAATTAAGTTCGCATCTTTTTTAGGCCAACCTAATAATTCTTTCATATTTAAACGCGGTAACTTTAATAAATTACGACGCGATAAAAAGAAGATTGTTGCAGTTAAAGCGCCAACCGATAGAATTTCGATTAAACTAATCATGAACGTATAAAAACCACCTAATGAATCTTTAAAAATTCGGTGCGTACCGAAAATTCCGTCGATAAAAATCTCGATCAATTCAATTTGTGTTATCATGAAAGCTACATAAATAGCCAAATGCAAAAGTGCCGGAACGGGTCTAGCAAACATTTTTTTCTGACCAAAAGCTACAAGTAACATATTTTTCCAGCGGTCTGCCGATCGATCTGTTCTATTTACAGATTGCCCCAACATAATGTTTCGATAAATCTTTTTTGCGTTTAGGGCAAAAAAACCGAAACCTACTGCTGTTAATGCTATGAAAATAATACTGCTTAACATTTAAATTGGTGTAATGAATTAATTATTGTTGATTGTTTTGTACTTTTTGTTTTATTTTAACTTATTATCATTTCGATAAAAAGAGGAATCCAATTATAATTAAAAGATTCATCATTCCACTTTGTTTCATTCTGAATGACAAACCTTTTTATTTTGTTTAATTTTTAATTGGTTCGGAATACGGTTGTGTTGCTTTTCCGAAAACCGAAATATTGATGTATCGTTTAGGATTCAATTTTACATCTTCTAACAATTGGTTCAATTCTTTCGTTGCGCCTTCTAAATTGTTATATAGTTGCTCTTCTTTCAACAATTTTCCCAAATTACCTTTTCCGCTGTCCATATCCTTCATCATTTGATCTAAACTACTTGCAGCGCTGTCGAACTTAGCTAAAATATCTTGTAGTTTTTCTAACTGAATTTTATCTAAACTTCCTGAAAATGCCGCTAAATTCTTAGACGTAGTATTAAAATCGTTTACAATATTGTTGATTTTACTTTCGTTTGTACTTACGATTCTATCAAATTTAGATGTAATTCCGTTTGCATTTTTCATTGTAGCATTTAACTCGGCAATTGCATCTTGTAAATTCTTTTGCGTTGTAGGATCTAATGTTTTGTTGATTGAACCTACTAAAATATTTACATTATGAAGAACCGAATCTAACTTTTGAATGATTGGATCTGCTTTTTCACCCAATCCGTCTAAAAGACCGCTCATATTTCCGCCTTCTAAAAAGTCTCCACTTTGAGCCAAAGTTGCTTCTTTATAGTTAATTTGCAAGGCAATTTGTTTTCCTCCGATAAAACTTGGTGAATAAATTACAGCTTTAGAAGATTTGGGAATATCTACCGGATCGCTCATTAATAATTCTACCAATAAATTACCGTTTTCTTTTAATTTAATTTCGCTCACTTTCCCTACAACCAAACCATTAATAGTTACAGCCGAAGCTGTTGACAAACCTTCTACATTTGGATATTCTACATAGAATTTTCGGGTTGAACCGAATAAGTTTGTTCCGCTTAAAAAGGAAATTCCCCATATTAATAAAGCAATGGACACTAAGACCAAAATTGCCGTTTTTATCTCTTTAGTTACTTTCAAAACTTTTTGGATTTACTTAATTATTATTTTAATGCGTCTTGAATACTTACTTTCTTTCCGTTTTTATAAGCAACTAAGAAAGCAGATGAATATCCTTTATTTTTTGCTACTTCCAAGGCTTTACGTGCATGGTCGTAATCGGTTGTTTCGTTGTAAAAATATTTATACATAGTTCCTTCTTTTAAAGAAGTTACATTGTCTAATCCGTTGAAATTGCTTGGTTTTAATTCAAGACTTTTACCGCTTGCAGCAATCTGAACTCTAAATAAAACGCCTTCTTTTGTTACAACAGCTGGTTTAGAAGCATCGACAGAAGATGTTTTAGCTGGCTCAACCGGCTTTTCTTTAACTACAACTTCTTCAGCTTTTACGTCTGGTTTTCTTGTTTCAGGTTTTCTATTAGCCGGAATATTTTCGCTTGCAGAGTGGAACTGTTTTTTATAATCAATAATAGCGTTTGCTATTGATCGTGCCATTTCGTTTTTACCTTCTTCCGAATTTAAATACGCACCTTCTTCACTATTCGACAAAAAACCTAATTCAATCAAAACACTCG
The DNA here is from genome assembly GCA_002360925.1 of Flavobacteriaceae bacterium UBA3339. Lineage (GTDB taxonomy): Bacteria > Bacteroidota > Bacteroidia > Flavobacteriales > Flavobacteriaceae > Flavobacterium. Next base: position 27,451 of record DERN01000011.1, read on the forward strand.
GCATAAAAGCTCCGTGCAAAACTAAGTAAGGTCCTTGTTTAACTCCTCGATTTCTTCTTTCAGCATCGTTTGTAAAACGGGTTTGTACTTTAGAAGCCAATTCTATACTTTGCGAAACATATTGCTCTTGCATTAAAGTCAAACCTATTAAAGATTCTGGACGACTTGGATCGTATCCAGCATAATTCACTTCATAATTATCTTCTAACGTAATAACAGCATTCTCCTTTTTTGCAACTTCTAAGTTCGAAGCATTTTTACTCATACCCATTACATACGTTTCGGTTCCTTGTGCCGCCGGAGCATTTGCAACAGCATTAGCGTGAATTGAAACAAAAATATCGGCTTTTTCTCGATTTGCAATTTGCGTACGCTCTCTTAACTCTAAAAAAACGTCTGTTTTTCTAGTATAAATAACATCAATATTCTTATCTTTTTTTAGTAAATCACCTACTTTTAAGGCTACATCTAAAACAATTTTCTTTTCTACGTAATTTCCTCTTGCAGCACCAAAGTCATGAGCTCCATGTCCGGGGTCTAAAACCACCTTAAAATTTTGCGCATAAACTGTTGATCCGAAACATATTAGGAAGATTCCTAAAGTAGTTCTAACTTTATTTATAAACATAGCTTATTTTTATATTTTCTATTCTTCTTCTAAAAGTCAAAATTAAAAAAAATATTAGCATGTTTGCTTTAAAAACAAACCTACACAGTTTACAAAAATAGTATATAAAAATTGCAAACAAAAGTAATATAGGTCGTTTTTAATGTGAATAATGAAAAATCGCTTCCAAGAAAACGATCGCCTAAAGTTTATAAAGAAATAAAATGGAAGTCATTTATTGAACCGAATTGAACTTTTTATAATCGATAATAGCTTTTGCGATAGCCTGAGCCATTTCGTTTTTACCTTCTTCGGAATTTAAATAAGCGCCTTCCTCTTTGTTCGAAATAAAACCTAATTCAATTAAAATACTTGGCATAAGCGCACTGTGTAAAACCCAAAAAGGACCTTGTCTTACGCCACGATTATCTCTATTTGCATCATTTGTAAAACGATTTTGAATTTTAGAAGCCAAATCAACACTTTGCGAAATAAACTGTTCTTGCATTAAGGTTAACCCTATTAAAGATTCGGGACGATTTGGATCGTATCCGGCATAATTTACCTGATAATTATCTTCTAACGTAATAACGGCATTTTCCTTTTTGGCAACTTCTAAGTTTGCCTCATTTTTACTAAGTCCCATAATGTACGTTTCGGCTCCGTAAGCTGAAGTATTTTTTGCAGCATTAATATGAATTGAAACAAAAACGTTTGCTTTTTCGCGGTTTGCAATTCTTGTTCGTTCTGCAACTTCGATAAAAACATCGGTTTTGCGAGTAAAAATTACTTTAATGTCTTTATCCTGTTTTAAAAGTTCGCCTACTTTTAACGCAACATCTAAAACAATTCGTTTTTCTATGTAATTTCCGTATGAAGCTCCGGGATCTTTCCCACCATGACCGGGATCTAAAACTACTTTAAAATTTTGTGCATAAACACCTGATACCATACACATTAAAAAGATACTTAAAGCAGCTCTAAACTTATTTGTGAACATAGCGTATTTTATATTTTCGATTCTTATTTAAAAGTCCAAAATTAAAAAAAAATATTAGTAAGTTTGAAGTCTAAAAATCGAACCCACATTTTTACAAAATAGCATCTAAAAAATTGCGTACAAAAGTAGTCTATATCGTTTTTAATCTCATTTTGGTTCCTGCCGGAATATCGAAAGTTTCGGCTCAAGAATTCCCGCATGTAAACAAGCGTTTAAATATTGAATTAAAACAAGATAGCTTACCAAAAAGTCCGGCAAACAATGTGCTAAACGATACAATTAAGAAAGATAGTATCAAACCAAAAAAAGGTCAAAAGTTAGAATCTCCTATGTTTAGGAAAGCTAAAGATTACGAAAAACTAGACCAAAAAAACAAACGTGTTACATTATATAATGAAGCCGAATTTAAGTATCAGGATTACGAACTTACTGCCGGAATTATTATTTACGATTACGATAAAGAAGAAGTTTACGCGGGAAGAATAAAAGATTCTTTAGGAAATTTAGTGCAACGCCCCGTTTTTAAACAAGGAACTCAAATTGTTGAACCAGATTCAATTCGATTTAACACTAAAACCAAAAAAGCGATTGTTTGGAATACCCGAACTACTTATAGCGATTTTAAAATTAAAGCCGAAAAATCGAAAAAGGTAAACGATTCGGTTTATTTTATGAAAGACATCATTTTCACAACAGCCGAAGATGTCGATCATCCCGAATATTATTTTAAAACCCGAAAAGCAAAATTTGTTCCGGGCAAAAAAGTCGTAACCGGAGTTACCAATTTGGTTATCGAAGATGTTCCTACGCCAATTGGTTTGCCTTTTGCTTTTTTCCCGATGTCGCAAAAAGCGGTTTCAGGTTTTATTTTGCCAAGTTTTGGAGATACGAATCTTCGCGGATATTATTTACAAAATGGTGGATATTATTTGGCTTTAAGCGATAAAATTGATTTAACACTTTTAGGAGATTATTACACCAACGGAAGTTTTGCTTTAAACGCACAATCGCAATATCGTTCTCGATATAAATACAACGGGAACTTTAATATTCGTTACGAAAATCTGATCGAAAGCCAGAAAGGTTTTCCTGATTACAGCAAAGGAACCATTTATAATATTCAATGGAGTCATTCGCAAGATGCTAAAGCCAATCCGAATTCTCGTTTTTCGGCTTCGGTAAACTTAGGAAGTAGTAATTATTTCCGTAACTCGTTAAACACGCAGAATATTGGAGCTAATATGAACAACACCTTATCGTCTTCGGTAAGTTATTCCAGAACGCTTCAAACAGTTCCGCAGGTAAATTTTACGATTTCGGCAAATCACTCACAAAATACCAATACGCAACAAATCAACATGTCGTTGCCAAATATTCAGGCAAGTGTTGATCGTATTTATCCGTTTGCTCCAAAAAATGGAACCAAGAAAGGAATAATTCAAAACATTAATTTACAATATAGTTTAAGCGGACGAAATCAATTTCAAACAACCGATTCATTGTTCTTTAAAAAAGAAATGTTCGACGAAATGAACGCAGGAATTCAACATAGTATTCCTATTACAACGAATTTCAAATTGTTTAAATATTTCTCGGTTTCGTTAACAGGAAATTATTCCGAAACTTGGGTTTTCAATACAATTAATAAAGCATACAGTTTTGAAACAAATCGTCCTGAAGAAACTCGAGTAAACGGTTTTGACGCTTTTCGCGAATATAATTTCTCTGCGAATTTAGGAACAACCATTTACGGAACATTCAACTTCAATAAGAATTCTAAAATTCAGGCAATTCGTCACGTAATGCGTCCTTCGGTTTCGTATACGTACACGCCAAGTTTTGATCAATATTACGATACTTATGCAATTGATGCTTTGGGAACAACGATGGAAGAATATACGCGTTTCCAAGGAACCATGTTTGGAACGCCAAATCATATGATGTCGAATATGATGAACTTTTCATTAGGAAATAATTTCGAAGCAAAAGTTCGTGATGATAAATCGCAAACAGGCGAACCTAAAAAAGTAATGCTTTTAAACTCATTAAATTTTAGTGGTTCGTATAATTTTTCGGCAGATTCATTAAAATTAGCTCCGTTTAGAATGAGTGCAAACACCAATTTATTGAAAGATAAATTACGTTTAAATTTAGGAGCCAGTTTAGATCCGCTTGCAATTGACAATGCAGGACATCGTATAGACAAATTCAATATTGCAAATGGCGGAAGTTTGCTTCGTTTAACAAGTGCCAACGTTACTTTAAATTATTCATTGGCAAGTACAGATCCTATTTTTGGTTCTAAAGGCGAAGAAAACGATTCGCAGAATAAGAATGTTCAAAACGGAGGTCGAGCAGATGATTTATTTGGACAATCGGTAGATTTAGCAGATCGACAAAAATCAATGTTTAATGAAGATGATCGCAAAAAAACTACAAGCGAATTTTTCAATACCGAAATTCCTTGGGATTTAACTTTTGCTTGGAGCTTAACGTATAACAACGCTAAAAGAACTTCTGAAATCACAAACAACTCTTTAATGGTTTCGGGAAATGTTACACTTTCTCCAGGTTGGATCGCAGGTTTTTCGACAGGTTACGATTTTAAAAATAAAGGAGTTACCTACACACAATTGCGTTTTGAACGTGATTTAAAATCGTGGAGAATGGATTTTTCTTGGATTCCGAACGGATATTACAAACAATGGACGTTCTTTATCGGAATTAAATCATCTATCTTACAAGATATTAAATACGAAAAACGTAATTCGGGCGAACGTCGTTTTAGAAACAGATAATCAATTTTTAATCACATAAAAATGAAAAAAATAATCAATTCAGCAAAAGCTCCGGCACCAATCGGACCTTATAATCATTCGATAATGGTTGGAGATTTACTATTTATTTCCGGACAAATTCCTTTTAATCAAGAAACCGAAACGTTAATTACAAGCGGAATTCAAGATGAAACCAAACAAGTAATGCAAAACTTAAAATACATTATTGAAGAAGCTGGTTTAACTTTTGAACATGTTGTAAAAGCAACAATTTTTATCCGAGATATGGAAAACTTCGGTTTAATCAATGAAATCTACGGAAGCTATTTTAACACCGAAACTGCACCAGCCAGAGAATGTGTTCAAGTTGAAAAACTACCACGTAACGTTAATATCGAAATCTCAATGATTTTACATAAATAAAAAACCGAACTCAAATTGAGTTCGGTTTTTTTAAACATTAAAAAATGTTATTCTTGTTCTCTTTTAGCTTTATTTTCTTTAATAAGGTCATTAGCGCCTCCTACAGCCCAGTAAAATACAAAGCTTACAAGGAAAAACATCAACCAAAAGCCCATTGTTAAAACGGTAAGACCAATTAAAAAAGCTATAAATTGTTGAAATTCAAACATGATTCCGGAATTTTTTGTGTATACGTTTACAAAGATAGAATGATTCTTTAACTACTCAAACAAAAATCATAATAAATTCTAAAAATTCTTTATTTCTACGGTTTTCGATTTATTTATTAGTAACTTTATTTATACTTATTTTAAATAACATATTATGGAATATAGAATAGAAAAGGATACAATGGGCGAAGTAAAAGTTCCTGCTCATCGCTTTTGGGGAGCTCAAACCGAACGTTCATTCGAAAACTTTAAAATTGGTCCGCAAGCTTCTATGCCAATTGAAATAATTCAAGCTTTTGCTATCTTAAAAAAAGCCGCCGCATTCACAAATGCAGAGTTAGGCGTTTTACCAATTGAAAAACGCGATGCCATTGCCGAAGTTTGTAACGAGATCTTAAAAGGAGATTTAAATGATGAATTTCCGTTAGTGATTTGGCAAACTGGTTCCGGAACGCAATCAAACATGAATGTAAACGAAGTTATTGCCAACAAAGCACAATTCAATAAATATGGAAAAATAGAAGGCGAATTGTTTATAAAAGCAAACGACGACGTAAATAAATCACAATCTTCTAACGACACCTTTCCTACAGCTATGCATATTGCGGCATATTTAATGTTAGAAAATAAAACGATTCCCGGAATTAAACAATTAAAAGACACCTTACTAAAAAAAGCCGAAGACTTTAAAAATGTTGTAAAAATAGGACGAACACATTTAATGGATGCCACGCCTTTAACATTAGGGCAAGAAATTTCGGGTTACGCAGCTCAATTAGAATATGCTTTAAAAGCCATTAATAATACTAAGGCACACTTAAGCGAATTAGCTTTAGGTGGAACCGCAGTGGGAACCGGTTTAAACACACCAAACGGTTATGATGTTTTAGTTGCAAAATACATTGCCGAATTTACTGGACTTCCGTTTGTAACGGCACCAAATAAATTCGAAGCTTTAGCTGCACACGATGCTATTGTTGAAGTTCACGGAGCTTTGAAACAATCGGCTGTTGCTTTAAATAAAATTGCAAATGATATTAGAATGCTGGCTTCCGGACCGCGTTCTGGAATTGGCGAAATTTTAATTCCTGAAAATGAACCAGGTTCTTCCATTATGCCAGGAAAAGTAAATCCTACACAATGTGAAGCTTTAACAATGGTTGCCGCACAAGTTATTGGAAACGATGTAACCATTAGTTTTGGCGGCGCTCAAGGTCATTATGAATTAAATGTTTTTAAACCTGTAATGGCTGCTAATTTTTTACAATCGGCCAAATTAATTGGAGATGCTTGCATTTCGTTCGATGTTCATTGTGCACAAGGAATTGAACCGAATTATACACGTATTAAAGAATTGGTGGATAATTCATTGATGTTGGTTACTGCTTTAAATACTAAAATTGGTTATTATAAAGCCGCTGAAATTGCACAAAGTGCTCATAAAAACGGAACAACTTTAAAACAAGAAGCCGTTAGACTGGGTTATGTAACTTCGGATGAATTTGATGAATGGGTAAAACCGGAAGATATGGTGGTTGGAAGTTTAAAATAATAAGAATAATTTCTAAATAAAAAACCTGTAGGCTTTAAAAGTTTACAGGTTTTTATTTCTTTATAAGATTCTTTAAAACTTTTTCCGAATTCCTTCTAGCCCACTCTTCTTTGTAGCTAATCCATTTTTCTTTTCCTATTTTTCTGCAAATTTTATCGGTATAACGCATAATAAATACGTGATAAAACATATCGACAAAGTTCGAAAAACGCAATAAACTTGGCATTTCTCGCATCGACATCGAAAAACCAGGTTCTAAATAACGATTAAAATGCCACCAACCTTTCGGAATATACAATAAATCGCCGTGTTCCATAAATATTTCGAACCCTTCGGCATTTTTTAAAGCAGGATATTTTTCATAATCAGGATTTTCATAATCAATCGTTTCAATTGTATGAACCGAAAGCGGAACTCTGTATAAAGAAGCTGATTGTTCTTGATCAAATAATAAAATACGTTTTTTTCCTTCGAAATGAATATGAATAAAATCGCTCATATCTACATCGAAATGCATTAAAACGCGCGCATCGCTTCCTCCAAAAAATAAAGTATGAATCTGTTTAAAAAACTTCATTCCCAAATCGGGATAGATAAAATTCACAAGCAATTCGGGCAAACGATCTTTAATCATATAAAAGAAAATTCTTTTGTCGGAAGGTTGATTCTGAATTTCTTCAATATATTCGTCCATTTTCATATACAAAGCAGGTGTATCCGAACTTTTGGTGGCGTCTGCCGGTTTGTTGTTATAAATGGGAACGGTTTGTCCTTTTGCTTTTTGCTTGATATAATCGAAATTCCACTGATCAAAATCAGCCCATTGTTTAGCAAATCCTTTGATTAAAATTGGTTTTTGCTTCTTATAATAGTTTTTATAAAAGTCTTCTTTTGTGATTTGTGATACACTTTCAACAGCTTGAAGTTTCATAAAGCGTTTCTTTTTTGAAACAGGAAGATACAAAAAAACCGAACAAATGTTCGGTTTTTAAATGACTATTTTTGGATTTTTCTGCGCTTTTATATGCGATACATCAAACGAAGCAAACTTTTTAATATACTCTGTAATGCTTGTTCCATAAGCGTCGCTAAAAGTAACTTCACCGTTCGATCTTAAAAATCCCTGAACTGCACCGGCGCCACCCAAATGAGCTGCCGCTAAAATTCCGGATTCTGTAACCAAAACTCCGCCTATTCTTTTTCCTGCATACTTTCTAATATCTCTTTGTAAAATGTATTTGTTATATGCCATTAATTTTACAAAAGCTTTTTCTTGCAAGGCGGGATCTTTTAGAAACTTTTTGGTGTCTTTAATACCTAAAAAATTCAAAGTTGATTTTCCGAATTGGTATTTTCCCATATATCCCAAAGTATTTACCGATCGATAATTTCCTTGTGATTCGCGAAATGCCAACGCTTCTTTAAAGCTGATAAAACCTTTAGATAATTCGATTTTGAAGTCATTCTCTTTTTGATTTTTGCTTTCGAAGTGTTCATCTTCTGTTAAAACCTGAGTTGGCAAAGGATAATTCACTTCATAAAACGCAATTCTTTCAGATTGTGTTTCGTACGTTTTAAAGGCTGTCAGCGTTAGCGCTGCAAAAGACCCAATAATTCCAATAAAATAAGAACATTTTTTTATCATTCAATCATATTTCTCAAATCCTGTCACAATTTGAATTAACGGGCGCAAATATACGACTTTTTTTTAAAACAATGATTATCAACATTTTTCTAATTTTTAGATTTAAAAAGAACATAAAAAAGGATTGCCAACACGTGGCAACCCTCTAGAAACTAACAACTAAATAATATAGATATGCTTGGTTTATTTAAGCAATTCATAAACAAAAGTAGGATGCCCTCTTTCTAAATTTGGTAAAGCACCTCCTGTCATTTTTATCTTATAAACATTTCCTGCGGGATCTTTCATCACATAGAAAATATCTGTTTTAAGAACAAACTGAGAAACTGGTAATCCATCAGGTCCTGCTGTACTTGTTCCTCTCCAAGAAGAACCAATTCCTCTTTGATCGTCTATAAATTTAGATTGATCTACATTTCCTAAAGAAAAACTTTCGTAAGAAAAATCTTTTGTAGAAACACCATAAACAAATGCTCCGCCTCTACTATTATTAACAACAAAATCAGGATAAAAGTATGGTGTTGTTCCTCCAACAATATTTGTAAAAGTGGTAAAATTAAGATCCCATTTGTCTTTTTGAGGTTCAACTTGAACTGTCTTATTTTCTGTAAGACTAAAGAAACTAAAATTATATGCTGCGTCTTTATTGATTGTAACTTCGTTAAAAGTAGTTGCATTTAAATCGGCATATTGTAATTTATATCCATTACCATTTCTTAGGATTCTAATTTTTTTCCAACCTCTGTGAGTTCCACTATCAGCCGCTGGAGATCCTAAAGCTGGAGGAGTTGTAGAAGGATTACTTCCTAAGTTTACCAAATAAACAGAATTTTCAGCATCATTTGCAGAGATTTCTGCAATTGCAGTTCCTGTGATATCGCCTGTAGGGTTATCAATTTGATTAACACTTCCTGATCCTTGACCGATAAGCATTGAACTATCTTCTGAAACCACAGCTGCAAGATTATTATTTACTAAAGACTTAGCAGACATTTTTACCGAATTATTTAAAATAACTCTGAACTCGTTCCCTGAATAAAATCCTAAATCCCAAGAAACACGTGGAACTGTAGTCATAGTACCACTACTTAAATCAATATAAACTTGATTTGGTTGAGCTGGACCACCAACTTCCGGAGCTAATGATTTTCCAGTAAGAGCAGTTTCGTTAAAGTTTAAAACCATCTTATTGTTTCCTGTAATCTCGTAATTTGTAGAAATCTTATTAATGGTAAGTTTCACATTTTTAATTTGTCCTTCGTTAGCAGGAATCAATTTATTGAATTTAAAACTTACTTTGGAAACGCCTTCATTAAAAGGAATTTCGATTTTTGTAGCCGATCCGGATGGTTCTGTAGCGTAATCTGTTCCATATTTAGCTTCGGTTTCGGTTACATTTAATGTAATAACTCCGGAAGAAGCTGTTGCTTTTGAAAAGGAAATAACAACATCAGTCACATTTTCCTTAAGGTTTACAGACGATTCTGCGAAACTCACGGCTGTTGAACCTGAATCTACTTTATCATCGTCGCTACAAGAATAAACTGCAAAAAGCAGAAATGAAAAAAATAATAATAACTTCTTCATAATATAATTAAGTATTTAAAAATTAATATTGTACGTTAGTTTTAGGAAATAAGATCGTCCGTAACCCAACATCATGTTATTTGATGTAGTTGCATGAGCTGAACCTCCGATACTTGATGCTTTTGATCTTCTTACATCGATTACATTTAATAAATTTCGTGCACCAATCATTACTTCGAATTTCTCATCGAAAAAGCGTTTTCGAACAGAAGCATCTAACCAGTTGTAAGAATCAATTTCTGACAAAACAAATTTCGACGCATCGTTCACATCGCTTTCAAACTCCTGCACTTTTCCGTTATGTTTAAAATAGATTGTAAACTGAGTTTGGTAATCTGGGATATTGTAACTTAAAGAAGTATTTAAATTAGGTAACTATATACCATTTTACACTGAACCTCTCATTTAATTATGGGAGGTTTTTGTTTTTATAAACAAATTATGTTCATAAGTTTTTATTATAAATTATTAACCTATGATAGTTTTTATCTATATTTGTAATGCGTTTTAATTGAAGTTAGTTATAGATATTAAAAATATCAATAAACGCTTTGAATTGTTAAAATTTTATGTTAATTTTGCGATAAGATAAAAAATGTCCAAAATCGACCTAAATTCCGACCATGGACAAGTTCATATAAATAATGTTAACCTTAAATAGTTTAAGTATGTATTTAATTCACCATCATCCAAATCTGTGTTCAGAGCACAGCGTTCACCGAGACGGCTTCGGAAACATTACTAACCCGTTAATACGATTTTTAAAATGGAGGCGAAACCCCAAGAGCAAAAATGGTATCAACTTAATATTGGTTCAATTGTATTCTCCACAATACTATCTGAATCAATATCATTAGTCTTCGAAAATCACCAAACGATTTTCGATTACTTTTTAAGTATGATATAAAAAGAGGGGGCTGAGTATGAATCAGCTCCTTTTTATTACATTGCAAAGTTAATTTTAACTTTTGACTTAAATAAGTGTTATTTGAATTTTAACATTTATTTAACATTTTATTTTTTCTTGCTGAAATTCAAAGCTTTATTGATATTCTTATCAAACTTTGTGTAGCTCTCGATATTTTCTGCTACTACATAAAGACCATCATTTCTTTCAATACCTTTGTTTTTGTCAGTTTTTACTTCTTTGTATTTCTTTTTAACATCGTCCCACTTGAAATACTTTTGATTGTCTTCTTCAATGTAAGGTATGTTATCATTTATCAATTTTTCTTCATTCATTTTAAGCAATTAATCTGTTATACGTTGTTCTCACATTAGAGTTCAAAAGTAACCAATTAAATTTATCTGCTTCTGTTAAATCACGTGTATTGTATCTGTACACAAATTCATCTACATAATATTGAAGATGTTTTTTAGATACGTGGTTATACATTCCTTTTGAGGAATTTTTAAATATTTTCCACGCCCCCTCAATTGTATTTGAGTGTATTGTGTTATCCTCAATGTTTACATATTCTTTCTTTGCGTGGTTAACAATACTGTGGTTATAGTCAGTTTTTAATTTACTGTATGCGTGCCATTCATCAGTTATTACTTTTGAATCTTTCTTTATAAAGGTTTTAATATGAGGTTCAATCTCTTTTCTTTGAGTATTAGTTACTACAATTGCCGTGAGTTTTCCTCCTCTTTGTAGCATTCCTAAAACAGGTACTTTATCTTTAAAAGAACGACCTTGGCATCTTTCAACCTTTTTGTCTTTATGGCGGTTTTTGTTAAGCCCTCCATAAAACGTCTCATCACATTCAACAATTCCTTCTAATTCGTTATTATTCTCAATTTCAAAACATGCTCTAATACGTTGAAGCATAAACCAAGCTGTCTTTTGTGTAATGTTTAAATCCCTACTCAGTTGAATTGAACTTATTCCTTTCTTATGACATGTTATTAACCATATTGCTAAGAACCATTTTTGTAAGCTTATTTTAGTTCCTTCAAACATAGTACCTGTCATTACATTAAAATACTTCCCTGTATTTTTACATCGGTATCTATTATTCTTGCATTTGTAAACTTTTGATGTTTCATCAAATGGACTTATAGGTGCATCATCCCAACGAATTTGTTCTAAATACTTAATACATTTTTCTTGAGTAGAAAATGTTGTAATTAAGTCAATTACTGATGTGATATTAGTATTAAACATAAACAGATGAATTTACTATAAGTTACGAAAAATATTCGAGATTTGCAAATATTTGAACTACAAATTACCGTATCTACTTCTATATTCGTTTAATTCTTTTTCAGTTATATCTAACAGTTTTTCTAGCAAGCGTATTTTGTCTTCATACAAAGCTTTTATATCTCCGTCTTCTACCTTTATAGTTACACTACCGTTGTTACTACCTTTTACGTTATTAAAACTGTTGAAGTATTTTTGTGAATCAAAAGCTAGAAGTTCTTCTACTTCCACTTCAAGAATCTTAGAAATGTCAGCAAGCTTAGAATAGGAAAGTTTAGTTCCCCCGCTTTCAATCTTAGAATACCCCGCTTGAGTAATCCCTAATCTTTCAGCCATATATTCCTGAGTGAAATTCTTCATTTCTCTAACACTTCGAATTTTCTCTTCTATTGTTTTCATAAATTATAACTTTTAGTAATGTAATATAACTACAAATATAATAAAAAACAACTGAGATTGATTTAATTATGCAACATAAATATTTTACATTATGAAAAAAATACTACTTATGGCAAGTGCTATTGTTATTGCAATTTCTTGCTCTTCTTCTGATGATAATTCAGATAATGGTTCAAGTAACAGTTCAAAAATTACTCCGCCTGCTTGGATTCAAGGCACTTGGGTTGATAAAGATGCTTATGAAGTATCAGGAATGAAATTAGGTTATGTATTTAAAGTTGATGATGTTTGTACTTTAAGTACTTCAACTGAGAGTTGTTGGAAAGAAATTATTGACCAATCAAACAGCACACCTAATTATCCGTACCCTGTAAAGGTAGAGCAAAAAATATCTGACATTGAGTATAAGTGTTCAATCACTCACGCTTCTCAAACTATTCATTACAATTTTCAAAAAGTTAGTTCTAATACAATTAAAAACATTGATAATGGAGCTATTTATACTAAAATGTAAAACATGAAACAAATATTTTATATCGCTCTATTATTCGTTAGTTACAACACATCAGCTTATTCGCAGTCTCGTCAATATAATGATTATATACAGCCTGTCAATACTCAATTAGTTAGAGAAGTCCTAGCTAAAAAACAAACAAACTATAATAGAAACGCTGAAAAAGTTCAATCTAAAATTGACAATATAGAAAAGCTACTTCAAAAACTCTATAAAACTAAAGGTAGTTATTTAACTAAAAATCAAAAAGAATATATTGATTCAATTTATAAATATGTTAATAACTTATCCAAAGAATCAATTGCTGATAATTATGGAATTATTCAAATTTTAAGAACTTTAAACGGTGTCGAAGAAACTCTTTTTGATTGGTTGTAATTATTACTATATTTAGGAAATTTAAAAACAATTAGTTATGACACTCGAAGAATTAAAGGATTTGAATACAAGTATTGCTATTATTGGAATAAAAATTAACGCTTTAAAATTAACGTTAACCGAGGAACAATTGAAAGTATACAATAATTCAATTATTGAACAGTTAGAAAAATTTGAACCTATCCTACAGGGATTATACCAAGAGAATCCTTCAAGAATTTCTGAATTGGTTGAAGCTTGTAAGAATTAACTTCCTGTAAAACCTGTTTTATTTCTGCATCCGAAAGCTTTAGTAATGCCTCTTTTGCTTGATTTAAAATCTGTGTATTATTCATATCCATTTAAAATTAAAAACCACTCTAATTAAAGGGTGGTTTATTGTTAATGTTTGTTTGTGTATTATTGTATATAGTTACCTTAAATTAAATGTGTATAAAAATTTATCGTCCGAAGTAGTTTTAAGTTCTCCTGTATCGATTTGTTGAGAAATACCAATTAAAGCCAAACCAACAGAAAAATCCCATTTTCTGAATGAAATACGATTATCTGATGAAAGATTCCACATTTTATAATCGTCTATGTTTACAAATTTATATTCTTGACTTGGTTTAGCTTTTATTAAAACATTACTGATTTTATCGGTCACAAACATCAATCCTGAAGTAAAACCGTTGTACAAACTTATTCCCGATTTAAATGATGTGTACTTTTTAATGTTTGCTTCGGTATAAAAACTATGTTCGGGCACAAGATTCGGATTTCCTTGTATATTGTGATTTGAGTCGACAAAATAAGTGTACAACTCACTAAAGTTTGGAGTTCTATATGAAACACTTGAAGATAAACGAGCTTCAATTCCTTTATCAAATAAATAACGACCGGCTAATGAATAAGATTGTTGATCATCAAATTTTGATTGAAAAGAATATCTAAATCCAGGTTTTATTAAAAGACGATCTGTTAAGTTAATTTCAGCCAATACAAAAAAGTCATAATTCTCCATTCTTTTATTTACATTCACTTTATCCTGATCATCATTTTTAAACATTCCGGATTCGGCGTTTGCAAAACTATCTTCGTTCACTAATTCATATCCTAATTGAAAATCGAACTTTTTATTTTTAGTAAAATTGGTAATGGTTCCTGTTGAATACAATACTTCGTTAGAATGATAGACTTCACTTTTATTGTTTAACTCTTCTTTACTCAACATATAATAATCGAATTTTTCTAGTTCACGTTTCTGAGTTTGATATGAAGCTGAAACATTAAAAATTAGATCGTTGAATATTTTTCCATAGTAATTTAAATGATGAAAAATTCGATTGGTTGGATAACGTTTATCGTTAGAAAAATAGGTGTCCGGAAAAGGATAATTGCTTAAAGGACGCACAATTGGATTATAATATTCTACTGTTTCATTAAAGTAATCGAACTTATAAAAAATTCGGGTTTCGCCTTTTTGATATCCTAAGGTTACATTAGTAGCTAATTGCTCTTTAGGTTGCCAATCTGCACCTCTCATTTTATCATCTAAAGTATGATCTCTACCTTTTTTATCATTAAAAAAACCTTTTAAATCGTTTCTGTTTGCTCCTAAAGAAACATACCAATTATTTAAAAAGTTATGCGAAATTTTTAAGTTCTGAATATGTCTTCCTTTATCAAAAAAAGCGAATTCTTTACCAACGGTTTCTTCTTGTAAACTTGTCGAAATTTCCCAAGCGTATTTTGAATTTTTCTTTGTTATAATATTTAGAATTCCGCTTACAGCATTGGCTCCGTGCGTAACGCCCATTGCGCCTTCAATAATTTCTATTCGTTCAACATTATCCAGATTAATCTGCGCTAAATCCACATTATTTCCCAAACCTGTATCACTAACAACCGGAATATTATCAATTAGAATTTTAAAATATTGAGAATCTAATCCAAAGAGCGATACCGAAGATTTTCCTGTCTGCGAATTGGGCATAACTGTAATATTTAAATATTGATTTAATACATCTCCCAAATTATTAGCAGCCAAATTCCGAATATCTTCTTTTGTGATTATTCTTACATTTTGAACAGACTTTTTTATCGATTGTGGTTCAAACTGCCCTGTAATTACAATTTCTTCCATTATTGTATTTTCATTTGCAATTGCGAGCGAATCAACTTGAGCTTGCGCTACGAATCCATTTGCACATAACGCTGAAAAAAACAGATGCTTGGTTTTCATTATTTTTATTTATTCTAAATTAATACAACAATACAAATGTAAATGTTATTTTTATTTATTCTAAATTAATTTTGTTTTTATGTTTTTTTATTTAGTTTTGCGATGTTAATTATTTTTAATAAGTTTAAATAAGTTTTATGAAAAAAATCATGACAGCACTTGCCTTAACAGTTGTTTTTGCAAGTTGTAATAAAAAACAAGAAACGAACGAATCAGCAACTCAACCTGAAGTAAAAAAAGAACGCATTGTATCTTTAAACGGAGCTATTTCGGAAACATTAGCAGCTTTAGACAATAGTGAAAACATTATTGGAGTTGATGTAACATCGACTTTCCCAGAAGAATTAAAAACAAAAGCTACCGATTTAGGACATGTTCGTTCTATTACAGCCGAAAGTATTTTGGCTTTACAACCAACTTTGATTTTTGGAACATCAAAAGATGTTAATCCTACATTGAACGAACAATTAAATAAAGCAAATATCAAACTGATTTTAATCGATCAAAAATATACAGTCGATGGAACTAAACAATTGGTTACCGATGTTGCCAAAGCAATTAATAAAGAAAACTATCAGCCTATTTTAGATAATATTTCGAATCAAATTGCAACAGTAAAACCTTTCGAAAAGAAACCTAAAGTATTATTTATCTATGCTCGTGGCGCAGGAAACTTAATGGTTGCCGGAAAAGAAACGCCTTTACACAGCATGATAGAATTAGCAGGAGCCGAAAATGCAGCTGCATCTTTAACCGATTTTAAACCTTTAACTCCAGAAGCCTTATTAACCACAAATCCGGATGTTATTTTAATGTTCGACAGCGGTTTACAAAGTTTAGGTGGTGTAGACGGATTGTTGAAAATTGAAGGTTTATCTGCTACAAATGCAGGAAAAAATAAAAAAGTAATTACAATGGAAGGACAACTTCTTTCTGGTTTTGGTCCGCGTTTAGGCGAAGCTGTAGTAGAATTACATAACAAATTGCAATAAGAAAATCTAAAATGATGAAAAAAATCGCTGTATACAAAATCTCTTTTTTTGTAGTCTTAATTATTGCATTTGTAACAGCATTATATTTAGGCGCTTATGATTTTAACCAATCGGTTTACGAAATCATAAGCACTTATTTAAAAACAAAAACACATACCGCCGATTCGTTTGTTTTAATCGAATTGCGAATTCCACGCATTTTAATGGCAATTTTAACAGGGTCTGCTTTAGCAATAAGCGGAACTAGTTTGCAAGGTTTATTTAAAAATCCGTTGGCATCGCCCGATTTAATCGGAATAACTTCCGGAGCTGTTTTATTTGCGGCACTTACCATCGTATTCGGATCAACCATAATGCATTTACTTCCACCCTTTTTCCGATACACTTTATTAAGTATAATGGCTTTTTTAGGTGCACTTCTAACTATGTTATTCGTTTATAAAATGGCAACATCAAACGGAAAAACACATATACTTATTTTATTGCTTTCGGGAGTTGCAATTTCGGCTTTAACAGGCGCAGTTACAGGTTTCTTAACTTATATTTCGACAGAAGAAGAATTGCGAAATATTACTTTTTGGTCTTTAGGAAGTTTAGCCGGTGCTAATTGGTGGAAAGTCAGTTTAGTTTTCATCATTGTTTTAATTGGAAGCATTATTTTACTTAAAAAAGGAAAAATTTTAAATGCTTTAATGTTAGGCGAAAAAGAAGCAGCGCATTTAGGTTTCGATATCGAAAAAAATAAACGTCAAATCATTGTTATTACATCTTTAATGGTTGGAAGCGTTGTTGCTTTTAATGGAACAATTGGTTTTATTGGGTTGGTTATCCCGTATATTTTACGTTTTGTTTTCAATTCAAACTATACAATTTTATTGCCTTTATCGATGATTTTAGGAGCTGTAGTTCTTTTAATTGCCGATACAATCAGTCGAATTATTGTAATTCCTGCCGAATTGCCTATCGGAATTTTAACTGCAATAATGGGCGCACCAGTCTTTATTTCGATTCTAATAAATTATAAAAGAAAATTGTAATGTTACAAGTTCACGATCTAAATTATAAAGTTAAAAATCGATTTCTTTTGCAACATATCGATTTAGAAATAAATCCAGGCGAACTTATCGCAATTGTGGGACCGAACGGAGCCGGTAAATCGACTTTGTTAAGTAGTTTAGCAAACGAAATTGAGTATAAAGCGAATCGTTTTTCGTTCAAACAGAAAGAGATTTCTTCTTATTCGAAAGGCGAAATTCCGTTGCATAGAGCAAAATTCTCACAACATCAATCAAACGAAATCAATCTAAAAAATGAAGAAATTGTTTTAATGGGACGTTATCCTTATTTTAAATACGAAGCCGAAAATTCGGACAAAGAAATCGTAGATAAATGGATGTTGAAAACCGAAACAAATCATTTAACAGATCGAGCATATGAACAACTTTCTGGCGGAGAAAAACAACGTTTACATTTGGCACGCGTTTTTTCTCAATTAGAAAACGACATCGAAAACAAACTTTTATTGTTAGACGAACCTTTGAATAATTTAGATGTGGCGCATCAATTTAAAACTTTGCATTTAATAAAAGAGTTTACCAAAAAAAACAATAGTGCTTTGGTAGTTTTACACGATTTAAACATCGCTTCGCAATTTGCAGATCGTTTGATTTTACTCGACAAAGGAAAAATCGAGCTGTTCGACAAACCTCAGCAAGTCCTTACACACGAACGTATTTCGCGTGTTTACAAATATCCGTGTACCATTACACAACATCCAATTACGCAACAACCAATTATATTATTCGGATAAAATAATCATACATGAATACAACAGAAAATTTAAAACTAAAATGGGACGAACTTAAAAAAGAGCAACCTCATTTAAGAATACGAAACGCTGCTCAATTATTAGGAGTAAGCGAAATGGAGTTATTAGCAACAAAAATAGGCGAAAATGTTACGCGTTTGCGCCCTGAATTTAAAGAAATACTTTCAGAAATAGAGTCTTTAGAAAAAGTAATGGCTTTAACGCGCAATAACGAATGTGTTCACGAGCGAAAAGGTGTTTATTTAAACGGAGATTTTTCATCGCCACATGCAAGTTTGTTTGTAGGCGAAGATATCGATATGCGAATTTTCTTATCGCATTGGAAAAAGGCTTTTGCTGTAATTGAAGAGAATGCAAGAGGAATTTCGAAAAGTTTACAGTTCTTCGGAAAAGACGGTGAAGCAATTCACAAAATTTTCCTAACACCGAATAGTAACGAAGAAGCTTTTACTGCTTTAATTGAAAAGTATAAAAGCGATGATCAAAATCCGTTTGAAATTTCCGAAGCTTACGAACTAAATATCGACGAAAAATTAGACGAAGAAATTGATGTAAAAGGATTTCAACAAGCTTGGATCGATTTAAAAGATACACACGAATTCTTTGGAATGCTTCGTAAATTCGGAGTAAACAGAACACAAGCGCTTCGTTTGGCTCCATCTGATTTTTATGCAAAAGAAATCTCGAAAGATGCTATTGTTAAAATGTTGGAAGACGTTGCTAAAAGTAAAACTCCGATTATGGTTTTTACAGGAAACAAAGGAAATATTCAAATTCACACAGGACCAATTCGTAAAACAATGTGGCACGAACAATGGTACAATGTGATGGATCCCGATTTTAATATGCATTTAGACATGAGTAAAATTGCACAAACTTGGATTGTTCGTAAACCAACCGAAGATGGAGTTGTAACTGCAATTGAAGTTTTTAACGAAATGGGCGATATTATTGTTCAATTCTTTGGAAAAAGAAAACCAGGAATTCCTGAATTAGAAATTTGGAGAGAAACCGTTGCAGAACTGGTTTAACTAAAAATAAATCGAAAAAGAAAATCATTTTTATCTTTACTTTTATTTTTTTCATAAGAAACTCCGTAACTTTTTTAAGTTGCGGAGTTTTGTTTTAAAAAGTAATTATCAGCAAAAAAAAATCTCGAAGTTAAACTCCGAGATTTTTTTTATTGAATATTATTTTCGTTTAACCATTTGGTATATTTTTCTCTGTTTTTTCCGTGCTCTTCTAATGTTGTAGCAAATTCATGATATCCCATTCGATCTACACTTGCACAAAAATAAATATAAGAATGTTTTTCTGGATTTAAAACCGCTTCAATCGAGCTTACATCCGGCATTGCGATTGGTCCTGGTGGCAATCCTTTTGTTCGATAGGTATTATAAGGACTTTCGATTGCTAAATCTTTTAAATAAACGCGTTTTATAATCGTGTCGAAATCGCTTAACATTAGTTTTTTTGCGTACACAACCGTAGGATCTGCTTGTAACAACATGTCTTTATTTAATCGGTTCAAATAAGCTCCAGCAACTTTTGGACGTTCGTCTACTTTTGCGGTTTCCTTTTGAACAATCGACGCTAAACTTGAAACTTGCGCAGGCGATAAACCTAACTCTTTTGCTTTATTTGTTCGATCTTGATTCCAAAAACGAATGTATTCTTTATGAATAACGTTTCGAATTTTTAACGGAGAAGTGTTCCAATAAAACTCGTACGTATTCGGCATAAATAACGATAAAGCTTGTTCTTTGGTTACGTTATTTTCTTTTAAGAATTCTTCTTCTGTGAAAACGTTCATTAAATCAGCTTCAGAAGGTTCTAATTGTTTCGAAATTCGCTTTACTAAATCTTCTAACGTTTCCTGATTATTGAATGTTAATTTAACCGGAACATTTCGTTTTAAAGCTTGTGCAATCTGGAAATTCGTCATTCCTTTTCTCAATTCAAATCTTCCCGGAATTAGGTTTTTATCCATTTCGAACTGCGTAAACACGCCATCAAATTGTTCCCAATCTTTAACATATTTCCGAATCGAATCTTTAGATTGTGCCAAAGTTGCATCGGAAGGAATATGAACAAAAACAGATTCTTGTTCGAAATTGGTGTTAGAATTAAACGCTTTTCTAAAAATAACATAAGCGTAAATTAAACCAATGGTAATTAATAAAACGGCTAAATAAGTTACTGCCTTTTTTAAATTCATATTTTATTTATTAACTGATATAAAGCTTCATCTTTGAATTGGTTTCCTTCGCGAATCCACGCTTTTTTAACTCCAACCAATTCGAAGCCAAATTTAGAAAAAAGCTGAATGCTTGGTTCATTTTCTATGAGAATATTAACATAAATCTGATGAAGATTTAAATATTTGAATACATAATTGATTATCAAGCTTAAAGCTTCGCTTCCGTAACCTTTTCCTCTTTTGGAAGATTCGGCAATAACGATTCCTAAACCAACTCGGCTATTTCGCGGATCGAAATCGAACAAATCGATAAAACCGATACGATCTTTATTTTCGGCATCGCAAATAACCCAACGTTGTTGTTTGATTTCGTAAATATCCTGATGTGCTTGTTCAATATATTGCGACAATGTATAATCGGAAAACGGTTGAACGGTTTGACTAATAATCCAAAACTCCGGATTATTTTCAACTTGTTTTAAAAACAACAAATCGGTTGGCTCTAAAGCTCTTAAAAAAACTGAATCGTTATGTAATTTTACACCTTCCATATTCCTTTAAATACAAATTGCGCAGGTCCTATTAAATGAATGTTCGTATACTTATTCCCTTCTTTATGGAACGAAATCATTAAATTTCCGCCCGGAATCTGAATATGAACTTTATTCGTTTTTGCCTTTCCTAAAAAGTGCATTCCTAAAGCAACAGCCGTTGCGCCGGTTCCGCAAGATAACGTTTCATCTTCTACTCCGCGTTCGTACGTTCGCACTTTATAATGATCGGGATCAATAGCTTCAACCACATTTACATTGGTTCCGCCAGGCGCATATTGGTTTGAATAACGAATTTCTTTTCCGAAATCATAAATCGGAAAATGTTCAATTTCACTTACCATTGCAATATGATGCGGAGAACCGGTATTTAAAAATAAGCTTCCGTCTTCGTTTTGAATTATTTCCGAAACATCGATCATTTCTAACGAAACAACTTCTTTATCAACTTTTGCCAAATGTTTTCCGTCAATTGCCATAAAACTCGTTTCATCGCCAATCAAATTCAAATCATGAGCAAAACGCACAATACTTCTTCCGCCGTTTCCGCACATCGTACTTTCGTTTCCGTCCGAATTAAAATAAACCATTTTAAAATCCTGCTCCGAATCATTTTCCAACAGAATCAATCCATCAGCTCCAATTCCAAATCGGCGATCGCACATTTTCTCAATCAGCGAAATATTCTCTTTCGGGAAGGTTAAATTCCGATTATCAATCATAATGAAATCGTTTCCTGTTCCCTGATATTTATAAAATTGTATTTCCATTTTGTAGTCGTAAATTACTTTGTAAATGTAAGAAAAGATTTTAGCATATTTTTAGGTGTTAATGCATCGTTAAAGCAATTGATCTTATTTAAAACTTCAAATAACTTTACTATTAAATTAACCTTTATATAAAATAATAATGAAAAATTTTGGAACTATTTTATTAGCTTCATTAATTAGCGGATCATTGACTTTGGGTGCTTATAAGTTGTTTTTTGAACATAACGTTTCAGATGTAAAACAAAACGAACTTATTACGACTACTTCTCCTTTAAAAAATGCGTCGTTAGAGTACGCTTACAATACCAATTCGTTTACCGAAGCTGCCGACAGAACCATTCATACCGTTGTGCATGTAAAAAACGTTTCGTACCGAACAAGTCCTTCAAATCCTATTTTAGAATATTTTTATGGTTATAAAGGCGGACAAACACAAGCGCAAATTGGAACCGGATCAGGAGTTATTGTTTCGGAAGACGGTTACATTGTAACGAATAATCACGTTATTAAAGGAGCAACACAGTTAGAAATTACGTTAAATGACAACAGAACATTTCCTGCAAAATTGATTGGAACCGATTCTAAAATGGATATTGCTTTATTAAAAATCGATACCAAAGAAAAATTACCTTATTCGGTTTTTGCTGACTCTGACGGAATAAAAATTGGAGAATGGGTTCTGGCAATCGGAAATCCATATAATCTTACTTCAACTGTAACTGCCGGAATTGTTTCTGCAAAAGCAAGGAATCTTTCTACCAGCGGAATTCAATCTTTTATTCAAACTGATGCTGTTGTGAATCCTGGAAATTCAGGCGGAGCTTTGGTTAACAGTAACGGCGAATTAATCGGAATTAACACCATGATTTATTCAACAACCGGTTCGTACGCGGGTTACTCTTTTGCGGTTCCGTCTAATATGGTTCGGAAAATTGTAACCGATATTATGGAATTCGGAAAAGTGCAACAAGGAATTTTGGGTGTTCAAGGATTTGAATTGAACACCCAAATTGCTGGCGAACAAAAAGTTAATTTAACCAAAGGATTTTATGTTGATGCGGTAAATAAAAAATCGGGTGCCGAAACTGCAGGACTTAAAAAAGGCGATATTATTACCGCGGTTGAAGGAAAAAGCATTTCGAACTTTTTAGATTTAAACGGTATTATTGCTACAAAAAGACCAAACGATTTTGTAAATGTAGAATTTGTTCGAAACAACAAAAAACAATCCATAAAAGTACAACTTTCTTCTAAAGAAATAGCTCAATTACAATTTAACGGATTCGAAATTGAAGATTTAAGCGATCGTGAAAAGTCTAATTTAGGAATTGATTATGGTGTAAAAATTAAAAACGTTGACAATGAACGATACGCAGCTTATGCCGATGAACTTCAAGGAGCTATTATTCTTTCGGTAAACGGAACAAAAGTGAACGATATTGAAACTGCGAGAATTCTTTTAAATGAAAACAGCGGAAAAAATAGTCTAAGATTAGATGTTATTACCAAAAAAATGGAACGCGTTCGCCTAATTATGTAACAAACTGATTTTCTTTAAAATTGTTTACTAGGAAATATCTCAAAATTTAATATTTTTGTAACAAATTTTAAACAACACAATTTTTTAACTCCACTATGGAAAATAATTTATACGAAAAGGAACTTGCTTTTCAGGCTGACAGAAGAAAAGCTTGTGTAGAGCTTATCAAGATTGTAAATGATTTATGGTATGATAAATCGATCGAATTGGTAATTTTCCGCAATCAACTTTTAGATCGTAACGTAAGTGACATTATCAACTTACACGAATATGCTGCAAAGTTTGTAGGAAAACCAATCAATGTTTTTGATACAGTAGAAATTGCACGTGCTATTTTAACTTCTGACTTACCTCCTGCTCGTATCGATTTAGGAAAATTAACTTTCGAATACCATTCAGAAGGCGAAAAATACAATGATGCTTTATCATTTGTTGTCGATAAATTAAAAGATGCTAAGAACACTACGAATATTGTTCCTAAAGATGTTGTTTTATACGGATTTGGACGCATTGGTCGTTTATTAGCTCGCGAATTGATGGCTAAAATCGGAAAAGGTCAGCAATTACGCCTAAAAGCAATTGTAACTCGTGATAAAAACGATGAATTATCATTAGAAAAACGTGCTTCATTATTACGTTTAGATTCAATTCATGGCGATTTCGAAGGTTCTGTTAGTGTTGATGTGGAAAACGAATCATTAATCATTAACGGTTCGCCGGTTCGTATGATTTCTGCTGCACAACCAGAAGATATCGATTATACACAATACGGAATCGAAAACGCTTTAATTATCGATAACACAGGTGTTTTTAAAGATGAAGAAGCTTTATCTCGTCATTTAAAATCAAAAGGTGCCGATAAAGTTATTTTAACTGCTCCAGGAAAAGGTGTTCCTAATATTGTTTACGGTGTAAATCATAATGCTTACAATGTTGACGAAACTAAAATTTGGTCTGCCGCTTCTTGTACAACGAATGCAATTACACCGGTTTTAGCTGCTTTAGAAGAAACTTTAGGAGTGGTAAAAGGACATTTAGAAACAATTCACGCTTATACAAACGATCAAAACCTTGTTGATAATATGCACAAAAAATACCGTCGTGGTAGAGCTGCTGCATTAAACATGGTTATTACCGAAACAGGTGCTGGTTCGGCTGTTGCAAAAGCATTGCCTGCTTTAGCTGGAAAATTGACTTCGAATGCAATTCGCGTTCCGGTTCCAAACGGATCTTTAGTTGTCTTAAATCTTGAAGTAGGAAAAGAAACTTCGGTTGAAGGAATTCACGAAATCATGAAGAAATATGCGTTAGAAGGCGAATTGGTAGAACAAATCAAATATTCGTTAAACAACGAATTAGTATCTTCTGACATCATCGGAACTTCGGCTCCTGCAATTTATGATTCGCATGCTACAATCGTTTCTACCGATGGTAAAAACATTGTATTATATATTTGGTACGATAACGAATATGGTTACAGCCACCAAGTTATTCGCTTGGCAAAACACGTTGCTAAAGTTCGCAGATATACGTACTATTAATAGTCGATTATTTTAAATATTTAAAGAGTCAATTTTTTCAATTGGCTCTTTTTTGTTTAGGTTTTCAATCAAACTTTAACACAACCCAAATTCTTTGTTTAACTTTAAAGAAAAAATGGCACGCACACCTTCAAATATGTTAGCTTTAGGAACTTCGTTCAGTTCTTTTACACTTTGGGACACCACATCGCAAAAAACAAAATCATTCGATGAAGCTAAAGGCGAAAAAGGTACGGTTCTATTTTTTATTTGTAACCATTGCCCTTTTGTTCATCATGTGATGGAAGAAGTTGTTCGGATTGTAAACGATTATAGAGTTCAAGGAATTGGCTTTATTGCAATTTCGAGTAACGATATCGAAAATTACCCACAAGACGCTCCCGATTTAATGACCGACTTTGCTTTTAATAATAAATTCAACTTTCCATATTTCTATGACGAAACGCAAGAGGTTGCTAAAATATACGATGCAGCCTGCACACCCGATTTTTATTTATTCGACGCAAATGATCGATTAGTTTACCGAGGGCAACTAGATGATTCGCGTCCAAATAATGGAATTGTCGTAAGCGGTTCTGATTTACGAAATGCTATTGATGCAATACTTTACAATCGAAAAATCAACGATTTACAAAAACCTAGCTTAGGCTGTAATATTAAGTGGAAATAAATAGAATAATTCAATACTTTTTATACCTTTGCAAGCAATATTTTTCATTCGAAAATCGAAAAAATAGTTTATATAAATTATGGATTATTCATTTTTTTCCTAAATAAAAAAGCTATTTATAAGATTCTCTTAAGAAATAGATTGTTTTTACTAGATATTTAATCAACAATAACATTTTTATTGCATTAAAAACCTATGTTACATCAAAAATTTTTAAATCGTTTTGTAATTAGACAGGTAATCTGGGCTTTCATTATCGTTTATTTAGCGGCAGCCTTGTATTTTGTTTTCTTTAAAGATTGGAGTTATTTAACACTTCTAATTCCAGTAATCTTATTCTATTTAGCTTTTAAAGATGCTTTTCAAACAAAGCATACCATTCGTAAAAACTATCCAATTATTGGACGTTTACGTTATATCTTGGAAGAAATTCGTCCCGAATTACGTCAGTATTTTTGGGAAGGCGAATTAGACGGAAAACCATTTAACCGTCGCGAACGTTCTATTGTTTACCAAAGAGCTAAAAACGAAAAGCAAACCGTTTCTTTTGGTATGCAAGACGATCCAAACAGAATTGGATATGAGTGGGCTTCGCATTCGGTTTATCCAAAAACAATTTCTGATTTTAACTTTAGAACTATGATTGGAAACGATCAATGTTCACAACCATACAGCGCAAGTATTTATAACATTAGTGCCATGAGTTATGGTGCTTTGAGTAAAAAAGCAATTGTTTCTTTAAATAAAGGAGCAAAATTAGGCGGATTTGCTCATAATACTGGTGAAGGAGGAATTTCTCCTTATCATAGATCAGGCGGAGATTTGATTTGGCAAATTGGTACAGGTTATTTTGGTTGTCGTGATGAACATGGTTTCTTTAGCGACCAACTTTTTGAAGAAAGATCTCAGTATCCTGAAGTAAAAATGATCGAATTGAAATTGTCGCAAGGTGCAAAACCTGGACACGGAGGTTTGTTACCGGCAGAGAAAAACACTGTTGAAGTTTCTAAGATTCGTAACGTAAAACCTCATACAACGGTTCACTCTCCTTCGTCTCACTCTGCTTTCAACAACGCAACAGAGTTAGCGCACTTTTTAGGTAAATTACGTAAATTGAGTGGAGGAAAACCAGTTGGTTTTAAAATTTGTATTGGTCGTAAAGATGAATTCGTTGATATCATTAAAGCATTTAGCGAAACAGGTATTTACCCAGATTTCATAACGATTGATGGAGCTGAAGGAGGAACCGGAGCTGCACCTTTAGAGTTTATCGACTATATGGGAATGGCTTTATCGGACGCTTTAGTATTTGCTAATAAAATTTTAAGCCAATACAACATTCGTCAACACGTAAGAATCATTGCTGCCGGAAAAGTAATTTCTGCTTTTGATTTAGCTAAAACAATGGCCTTAGGAGCAGATGCTTGTTATTCGGCTCGTGGAATGATGTTTGCTTTAGGATGTATCCAAGCTTTACAATGTGATAGCGGACATTGTCCGGTTGGTATTGCAACGCAAGATCCATTATTATTTGAAGGAATGGATATTACAGACAAATCGGTTCGAGTTGCAACTTTCCATAAAAACACTATGAAAGCTTTTGGAGAATTTATTGGAGCATGTGGTTTCTCTAAACCATCGGAAATTAACTCTGAAGTTTTCCACAAACGAATTGAACATGGTAAAAACATGTCGTTTAAAGACATGTATTTCTCAGATACAGATACAACGCAACAAAAAAAACAAGCGTAACAAAAAAAGAAGATCAATTGATCTTCTTTTTTTGTTTTAATATCTTTCTAAAACAACCTCTAACGGTTTATTCATTCTTCGTCCAAACTGCATGGCTTTTTGTCGTTCTTCCGAATCGCATAGAATATACATATTATAAGGAGCAAGCTGCATAGTAAAGGTTTTAAAATGTCCGCCGTTTTCTTCTCCGTCAATATCTTCTATCTTTAAATAATATTCTTCGGCAGGAAATGTGTTCGAAACCGTTACCAAATAATGATCATCGGCAAAATAATAAAACCACTTTCCTTCATCAAATCCTTCTAATCGTTTGTTATTGCTATCAATTTTATAATTACGAACAAATCGTAAAGGCTGATTGTTATTTCTCCAACTTAGTTTAAATTCTTTGTTGATAGCTTCGTTTCCGTTTTCATCACAAATTGTCATTTTTAAGCCATTAATTGTTTGGCTTTTTCCGTCTTCATGGGGTTTTATCACAATATAACTTGTAAAATCATAACCACAATGAATGGCGTCGCCAATTTGTGCCTGCATAGATGTTGCTAATAAACCAACAAAATAAAGCATTGTTTTTTTCATACAACAAATGTAAAAGAAAAATACCTCTTACAAAATATAAGAGGTATTTTAAGATTATTTTACGTTTACTAACTCCACGTCGAAAATTAACGTTGCGTTTGGAGGAATTACGCCACCAGCTCCGCGCGATCCATATCCTAAATGAGAAGGAATAACAAAACGAGCTTTATCGCCAACATTTAACAACATAATACCTTCGTCCCAACCTTCAATTACCTGACCAACACCAACGTTAAATTCAATTGGTTGTTTGCGTTTATATGAATCGTCAAAAACTTGTCCGTTTGTTAATTGTCCTTTATAATGAACTGCTACTGTATTTCCTTTTTCGGCTTTTTTACCAGAACCTTTTACAATGAATTGGTAACGTAATCCGCTTTCCGTTTTTTCGAACCCAGCAGCGAATTTGTCTAATTCAGCTTCTATTTTCTCTTTTTCTTCTGCAACACGTTTTTCACGCGCTCCTTCAAACGTTCTAAAAGCTTCAATTGCGTTCCACTTTTCTGCTTCAGCTCCTACACGAATAATTTCAACTTTATCCATTGTATCTCCTTGTGCAATAGCATCAACAACATCTTGTCCTTCTACCACATATCCAAAAACGGTATGATTATTATCTAACCAAGGAGTTGGAACGTGTGTAATAAAAAACTGAGAACCGTTTGTTCCAGGACCTGAATTTGCCATAGACAAAACGCCTGGTTTGTCATGTTTTAATTCCGGATGAAATTCGTCGTCGAATTTATATCCCGGTCCACCTGTTCCGATTCCTTGCGGGCATCCGCCTTGAATCATAAAATCAGGAATTACTCTATGGAATTTCAATCCATCATAATAAGGATTTCCTTGATTACGAGATGTGTTTTCTAAGTTTCCTTCTGCCAAAGCAACAAAGTTCCCTACTGTTCCTGGCGTTTTATCGTAAGTTAATTTTACTAAAATAGCACCTTTTGGAGTGCTAAATTTCGCGTAAATTCCGTTTTCCATACTTTTAAATATTTGTGCAAATATACTCTTATTTCCTTTTTCTATCCCTTAAAATAAGTATAAAGCTTTTTAAGAGAAAAGAAATTGTAATTTTGCAGAAATTTTACAGAACTCATTATGCGTATTGATATCATTACCGTTTTACCTGAATTAATTAAAAGTCCGTTTGAAGCTTCGATTTTAAAAAGAGCCATTGCAAAAGGTTTGGTCGAAGTTCACTTTCATAATTTAAGAGATTACAGCACCAACAAACATAAAAATGTAGATGATTATCAGTTTGGCGGCGGCGCAGGTATGGTGATGAGTATTGAACCGATTGATGCTTGCATTACGAAGCTGAAAAGCGAAAGACAATACGACGAGGTTATTTATATGACGCCGGATGGCGAAACGCTGAATCAGCAAATTGCAAACGGAATGTCGATGCTTGAAAACATTATAATTCTTTGCGGACATTACAAAGGAGTAGATCAACGTGTTCGCGATCATTTTATTACGCGCGAAATTTCGATTGGCGATTATGTACTTTCGGGAGGCGAATTGGGTGCTGCTGTTTTATGCGACGCAATTATTCGATTGATTCCGGGAGTTCTTTCAAACGAAACATCTGCTTTAACCGATAGTTTTCAGGATAATCTTTTGGCTCCGCCTATTTATACGCGTCCTGCTGAATACAAAGGTTGGAAGGTTCCGGATATTTTATTGAGTGGAAATTTTCCTGAAATTGAAAAATGGCGCGAACAAAAAGCGTATGAACATACGCAAAACCGACGTCCGGATTTGTTGGAAGATGAGTAATTAATAAAAAACAACTATAATAATGGAAAAGTGGAAATCCTATGTAATCTTATTTTTTGTTATTTGTGCAGTAATAATCGGCTATCCTTTTTTCACGATAAAATATTTTGAAACCTCAATAGCCTTAGCGGTAGTTACTAAATTTCTATTACTCCCAATTATTATAGGCTTAGTAATTTTTTCTCCAAAGCTTTACTATAAAAAAATAAAAAAATTAGACAAAAAAATTCCAAATAGTAGTTTTAAAGAAAAATTACGAGATTTTACTTCAATAACCATGATGATTATTTGTTTATCTGGAATTTTATTTGGTATTGCATTTTCATTAATAATTACTACAAACAAACTGTTTGCAAAGCCTCAAATTGTAAAAATTAACGAAAATGTTATAAAATATAATCAATATATTTCAAAATACGGAAGATTAAGACATTATATTGATTTTAAAAGTCCGAAAACACAAGAAATTATTCATTTAGAAGTTTATCGAGAGTATTATGTTGGCGAAATATTTGAAAAAGAAATGAAATATGGAGCTTGGGGAATATTATATTCAACAGATTAAAGCTATCTGTATACACAAAATAATCTTTTGCAAAAGGGATTGTAGTGGAAATCCTTTTGTGGAACGAAGTGAAACAAAAGATTGAAACGAAAAGCCCGACCCGAAGGGATTTGTCCTAATCAAAAACTTTAAAGCTGTAACATTTTCGATTTTATGATACTTACTAATTAAAATAATTCGAAATGAAAAAATTAGCCAAAAGTATTGCATTATGTGCCTTAACATTGAGTTCATTTATAACAACGGCTCAAACTGAAAACAGCTTGTTGTGGGAAGTAACCGGAAATGGTTTAGAAAAACCTTCGTATGTTTTCGGAACGATTCACATGATTTGTCAAGACGATTATATCATGACACCGACCATACAAAATACGATTCAAAATGTGGATGCTTATTATGCCGAAATTAATTTTGGAGATCCAAATGCAATGGTAGCCCTTCAAAAAGCGATGATGAGCGATGTACCTCTTTCGAAACGTTTAGCACCCGAAAAATATAATGAACTAAAACAATTGCTTAAAGAAGTAGTTGATTTAGATATTGCGCAATTCGAAAGCCTTTCAGAATCTGCACTTGTAAGTATGGTTACAATTAAAGCATTTCCTTGTACCGATTTTAAAATGTACGAAATGGAATTCCTACAATCGGCAATGGCTCATCAAAAGAAATTAGGTGGTTTGGAAACGGTTGAAGAACAATTGGAAATCATGTCGAAATCTTTAGGAACCGATTCGGTTATTCAAATGCTTCAGGAAATGAAAAAAGAAGGTTTTGAAAACACTAAAAAAATGGTTTCGCTTTATACCTCGCAAAACATTAAAGGTTTGTACGATTTTATGAAAAAAAGCAGTTATATGAACGATCAGGTTTACAACGAAATGTTAACCAAACGCAATCATAACTGGATTAAAGCAATGCCGGAACTTATGAAAGAACAATCAATTTTCTTTGCAGTTGGTGCGGCGCATTTAGGTGGCAACAACGGAGTTTTAAAACTTCTTAAAGAAAAAGGCTATACTTTAAAACCTGTTCATATTCAATAACACGTTTAGATACAATAAGTTAAACACGCAAATCCTTTATTATTTTTAAAGAATTTGTTTGTTTTATTTCCCAATTATTACTTATATTTGCCACACTTTTGGATCAACCTCTGGCGAGAACCGTGAATGTTGGTTTGAATTAACTTAAAAAATTATTTAAAATGTCTTTAGATTTAGTAAAATTCGTTCAAGACGAGTTCGTTACAAAAAAAGATTTCCCAGAATTTAAAGCTGGAGATACTATTACTGTTTACTACGAAATTAAAGAGGGTGACAAAACAAGAACTCAGTTCTTTAAAGGTGTAGTTATTCAAAGAAGAGGTTCTGGTGCAACTGAGACTTTTACAATCCGTAAAATGTCTGGAAACGTTGGTGTAGAGCGTATCTTCCCAGTTAACATGCCAGCTTTACAAAAAGTTGAAGTTAACCAAAGAGGTAAAGTTCGTAGAGCTCGTATCTTCTACTTCAGAGAACTTACTGGTAAAAAAGCTAAAATTAAAGAATTACGTCGTAAGTAATCTTTTAATTAAGATCATAAAAAACTCCGTTCAATTGAACGGAGTTTTTTTGTTTACCTTAATAATTCAAAATATAATCTAATCAGTTTTATAACAACATTAATAGTTCATAAAATTGCTTCTCTATTTATTCATATTGATTCGTGAACGAGCAAACTTAAATACTAATGAGAAGCTGAAACAAGTTCAGCTTGACAAAAAGCTCTCTTATAATTTATATCTAATAAAACAACAATTATCGTCTAAAGCTTATTCTGGCTCGTAGAAATACAACTTTAAATACTGATAAAAAGCAGGAACGAGTTCAGTCTGACAAACAAAATCCCTTTATAAACCAACAAAAAAGTCCTGCAAGAATTTGCAGGACTTTTTCATATAAACCGAAACTTAAAACTTAGTTTACGTTTTTACGATTGTCGTTTGAATTACGATCGATTAGTTTATTGTAAGGATCCACTCCTACTTCAATCGGTTTTTGATCTACAATAATCGAAACTTTATTATTGATTTTATCAATCAAATATTTCTTGTTGTACAACTCGTTTTCGTATTCATGTTTTCCTTTTTTGGTTTTCTCTCCAAAAACGCCAACTTCTACATAATCATGCAAAGGATACGATTTAATCTCATCTTTTCCAACTTTTGCAGTTAATGTATTTCCTTGATCATCTTTGTAAATTTGATCTCCTTTTGGCGTAGTTCTGTATTTTGAAACCGTAAAGGTAATATCGACCTGATATTTCCCGTTTTTCAAATCTTTAACTTTTACACTTTCTACTTTATTATCGTAAAGTGTAATGGTTTCGAACATGTCTTTAATCAAATACTGTAAACTGTCTGGAGTATTTTGTTTCAATAAATTCACAAATTCGATCGAGTTTGTATAAGGAGCTTCCTGAAACTTCACTTGCGAAACATACGTTTTTAAAACATCGTTAAATTGTTTTTCTCCCAAATAATCACTCATAGCATACAATACCAACGATCCTTTATTGTAATGAATATATTGTTGATTTTCGTTGTACATTAACGGATTCTCTTCTTTCCATTCACGAGTTCTTCCACGTAAATATCCATCTAAAGCTTCCTTCAAGAATTTACGCATTTGGAATTTACCATATTCTTTTTCCAATACTTTTAAAGAACTATATTCCGACATCGATTCCGAAAGCAAAGTTGCACCTTTTACTTTTGCACCAATTACCTGATGCGCCCACCATTGATGCGCCATTTCGTGCGAAACTACCGAGAACGGATAATCTACTCCGTTCGGATCGTCTTCATCAACATCGGCAATAAAACCAATAGCTTCAGAGAAAGGCATTGTGTTTGCAAAAGCTTGGGCAAAAGTTCCCATTGTTCTTGGGAATTCAATAATACGAGCTTGTTTATGCTGATAAGGTCCAAAATTTTCACTATAATAAGCTAACGACTTTTTCAATGCTTCCATCATTCGATTTAAGTTGTATTCGTGCCCTTTTTGGTAATAGATTTCTAAATTAATGTTGTTCCATTTCTCACGTTTCACTTGATAACGAGCCGAATTAAACGCATAGAAATTCAACATTTTTTGATCCATTTTATAATGGAAATAATTTCTTCCGTCTTTTTGCCATTCTTTTTGAAGATATCCCGGTGCAATTGCAATTTGATCTCCGGCTGTACTAACAGTTGCTTCAAACGAAATCCAATCGGCGTCACTTGAAATATACGTGTTTTTACGCGCTTCAGGATCATTTGGTTCAGGCATACGTTCGCGCGGAGGCAAATTGTATTTTTTACGAACATCGTTATCTTGCAACTCTACTCTGTCTGAATATCCAAACGAAGGAAATATATTGTTATTTATAAACGTTCCGTTTTCGATAATTGGCGAACGATCTTGCAACCAGGTATTTGATTGATTTTGAACCATCATTTCAACCTTTAAAGAATCACCCGGATTTAACGGTTGATTTAATCGGTATATATTAAAATCCATAACCGTATCGGTTAAAACCAATTGATAATCTCGGTTAAATTTAATTTCACGGAAGTTTTTTCCATAATTTAAAAACAACGAATCAATTGCTTTTTCGGTTTTATTTACCATTACATAATTCACAACGCCTTTGTAATTTCGTTCATATGGAAAAATATCCATATCGACTTTTACATCTACAATGCGAGGCTGTGCATATTTTTCGAACTTTTTGTATTTCTTTTCGAAATCTACTTGTTGCATTTCGTGTTCTTGCGAAGTGTAATAAGGTTCTAATTTAACTTCCTGATAATACAATCCGTATCCTAATCCAACAAAAGCTAAAACTATTAATGCTAACGGAATTATAATTGAAGCTTTAAATCGTTTTACAAACAAACGCAAACGCTCTTTTGCTCCGGAAAGAATTCCTCTTCGCCAAAATAATAACGTAAGTACATATAAAATGGCACCAAAAAGCAACCAATATAATTTGTAGTAGAAATAACCGCGAACAACTCCGAATCCGTCCATATCGGAATAACTGTATCCCATTCCCGAATTAAAATGGAAAACCGATTGTTCTATTCCTAATTTCGTTAATGCCAACGGAATCATTTGAACTACTAAAATCACGAAGAATCCGATTAAGTAGTTTTTAAAGAATGATTGAATGAATAAGGAGAATAAAATCAGAATGACGTAATCAATCAATTTAAATCCGAAATATTCTGTAAAATATTGTGGTAATTCGAAATTAAAATACCCGTAATACATTTGAATTAAAACTCCTGAGAAAATACTCACTAAGAAAACAACCGCAACCATTCCGATTAACGCAATGAACTTAGATAAAAGTAATGTCCAGTTTGGAACCGGCGAAGCATCTACCAAATAATTCATTCTTGAAGTTGACGAATTATTTAATAAAATCCCGGCAAATAAAAATACTAAGATTGATAAGAAAACGGTTACAAATCCGTCGATCAATTCAATAACTTGCCATGTTACAGGATATGTTCTGGTTCCGTAAAGTCCTTGTCCTAAAGTATAACCCGAAATAACAATGAAAACCAATAGGATAACCATTAAAGTTATGAAAATCCAGTTTTTTACAATGGTTTGAAATTCGAATTTCGATAAACGAATCGCAGTTTTAAAATACGAAACGAACGAATAATCGTAAGAAACTTTAGGTAAATTAATTTTTACAATGCTTCCGAAATTGTTTTTAATGATTCTACTTCCTTTTTTCTTTCTACTGATTGATAAAGGAGCTTGCGAGAATGAAAATGCAAAATAGGTTGCAGCCAATGCTAAAAATCCAACTCCGATCCAAATCAATCTATTATATATAATGACTTTATCATACGGAATCAACAACGTATTCTGTTCTTCAATTGTCCAATATTTTACAACGTATCCTAAAGCTTGATTTCCGTATGGCTCAAATAAAGAAGCAACAAATTTATCATCTACATTATTAGTTAAATTGCTAATTAAAACTCTTAACAACAACAGAATTACGACAAAAATAAATCCGATATATTGATTGCGCGTTAAAGTAACCAACATGAAAATAATAGCTCCGATAAAGAAAATATTCGGAATTACAAACAAGACATAACTTTGAAAATATGCCCACAAACGAATTGGTCCTAATAAATCGGGATTTGCAAACGGAAGTACCGAAGCTAATAAAAACCCTAAACCAATTGAAAAAGTAATCAATATTGTGATAAAAAATCCACTTAAGAATTTCCCCGCTAAATATTGAAATTTATTAAACGGATACGCAAACAACAACGTATGCGAATTGTATTTATAATCGCGATAAACCGTTGCGCCAATAACTGCGGGAATGATAAAATTGACAAATGTTGCAATTTGACTAATGATTCCGTTAATAGCAATTGGAGAATTTACAACTAGATTTGATGAAGTTGTTGCTGTAAATGTATCGAAATAGCCCAATACACTCGCCATGATCGAAAACGACAAAGCAAAGAAGATGGCAAAAAACAGATAAAACAACCAACTTTTTAGCCAGCGTTTTGTTTCGAATTTAAAAATAGTTCCCAGCATTATTTATCTCCTTTTAATGAAACAAAATACACGTCTTCTAAAATCGGTTTTGCTTTCACAAACGTTTCATCTGGTTGTTCGTCGCTATGAACACGGATATTCAACGTATTATCCTGATTAAAATTCGAAGAAATAATATTGTATTTGCTGTTAAACGAATCAAACTCATCGCGATTAATAATGCGCATCCAGATTTTTCCGTCTAATAATTCTTCTCCGCTGTTTGGTGTTCCTTCAAACAAGATTTTCCCTCCGTTTAAAATCGCCAATTCGTGACATAATTCACGAACATCGTCTACAATATGCGTTGAAAAAATTACGGTATGATTCGTTCCAATTTCGCGTAAAACATTTAAGAAACGATGACGTTCTGCCGGATCCAAACCTGCAGTTGGCTCATCTACGATAATTAATTGCGGATTATTTAATAAAAGCTGCGCAATTCCAAAACGCTGTTTCATTCCGCCCGAATATCCACTTACGCTTTTGTTGCGCACATCGTAAAGATTCGTCAGTTCCAACACTTCTTTAATAATGGTTTTACGCTCGGTTTTATTGGTAATTCCTTTTAATTGAGCAAAATAATCTAATAAAGTTTCGGCAGACATATTGGGATAAACACCAAATTCTTGTGGTAAATACCCTAATACTTTTCTTAACGCGTTTTTATCTTCTAAAATATTAATATCGTTAAACGTAATGCTTCCAGAATCGGGAGTTTGCAAAGTTGCAATAGTTCTCATTAAAGAAGATTTTCCGGCTCCGTTCGGACCTAAAAGACCAAACATTCCTTTACCGATTTCTAAATTTACATTGTCTAGGGCTTTTACACCGTTTTTGTAGGTTTTCGTTAAACCCGAAATTTTTAAACTCATAACGTATCGTTTTTATAATAAGTATCTTTATTGTTCGATATGTTACAAAAGGTAATAAAAAAAAAGAGAAGTTTCCTTCTCTTTCCTTATTCAATATAAACGACTTCGTTTTGTTCTGTTTGATGATTTTTTAAAAAACCTTGATCTTCCATCCATTTATCGCTGTACACTTTTGTCATGTATCTTGATCCATGATCTGGAAGAATAACCACAACTTTGCTATCGGCATTAAATTCATTTTCTTCATTCAATTGTTTTATTGCCTGAATGGCTGCGCCAGAAGTATAGCCCATAAACAAACCATCGGTATGTGCTAATTCGCGAGCTGTAAAAGCAGCATCTTCGTCCGATACTTTTACAAATCGATCAATATATTCGAACTTGGTTGCACTTGGAATTAAATTTTTCCCCATTCCTTCAATTCTATACGAATAGGCTTCGTTCATATCAACTTCGCCTGTTTCGTGGAATTTTTGAATGATCGATCCGTAAGCGTCGACTCCGATTATTTTGATATTTGGGTTTTGCTCTTTTAAATATTTTGCCGTTCCGGAAATCGTTCCACCAGTACCAGAACACGCAATTAAATGCGTAATTTGTCCTTTAGTTTGATTCCATATTTCGGGTCCGGTTGTTAAATAATGCGCTTCGGTGTTAAACTCGTTAAAATATTGATTGATGTAGATTGAACCCGGAGTTTCTTCGTGGATACGCTTTGCAACGCTGTAATAGGAACGCGGATCTTCTGGTTCTACTTTAGCCGGACACAAATAAACTTTTGCGCCCATTGCACGCAACATATCAATTTTATCGTGAGAAGATTTGTCAGAAACCGCCAAAATACATTGATATCCTTTTACCATTGCTATCATTGCCAAACTAAATCCGGTATTTCCCGAAGTTGTTTCAACAATAATGCTATTAGGTTTTAAAATTCCTTGTTCCTCTGCTTTATTGATAATATGTAACGCGATTCTATCTTTTGCAGAATGTCCCGGATTACAAGCCTCTAATTTTGCATAAAAAGCTCCGGAAAATCCGTTTACTATTCTATTCAACTTTACTAAAGGCGTATTACCAATCAACTCTAAAATAGATTCATGAGCCTCTATTTCTTCTTTCATAGTTTTAATTTTAGTGCAGTATCAACTGCATCTTCTGCCGTGCAAAAGTAATAATTTTTAGTTAAACTTTTCCTGATTTTTCTAAATCTAAAATAAAGGCATATTCTTTGGCTACTTCCTTTAATGATTCGAAGCGTCCAGATGCCCCGCCATGTCCCGTATCCATGTTAGTATCAAGGAATAAAAGATTATTATTTGTTCTTAAAGTACGTAATTTTGCGATCCATTTTGCGGGTTCCCAATACTGTACTTGCGAATCGTGAAAACCTGTAGAAATATATAAGTTAGGATAATTTTGTTCTTTTACATTGTCGTAAGGCGAATACGATTTCATATAATCGTAATATTCTTTTTCGTTCGGATTTCCCCATTCATCATATTCGCCCGTTGTTAGCGGAATACTATCATCTAACATCGTTGTTACAACATCTACAAACGGAACCTGCGCAATGACACCGTTGTATAATTCAGGAGCTTCGTTTATAATCACGCCCATTAACATTCCGCCAGCAGATCCACCTTCGGCATATAAATGTTGTGCAGAAGTATATTTTTGTTCGATTAAATAATGAGAACAATCGATAAAATCTGTAAATGTATTTTTCTTGTTTAGCAATTTTCCGTCTTCATACCAATCGCGTCCTAAATCTTCACCTCCACGAACATGAGCAATGGCATAAATAAAACCGCGATCTAACAAACTTAAACGAACAGTCGAAAAATACGGTTCCATCGACGCGCCGTACGATCCATAAGCATAAAGTAAAGTTGGATTGTTTCCGTTTTTAGTAATTCCTTTTCTGTAAACTATCGAAATCGGAACTTTTGTTCCGTCTGTTGCAGTTGCCCAAACACGTTCTTCGGTATAATTATTCTTATCGAAAGTTCCTCCTAAAACTTCTTGTTCTTTTTTAATTTCCTTTTCTTGCGTACGCATATTAAAATCGATTACCGACGAAGGCGTTGCCAGTGATTGATAAGCGTAACGCAAAATTTCGGTATCAAAATCAACATTTGTTGTGGTAAAAGCAGTATAGGTTTCGCTCTCGAACGGAAGATAATATCCTTCATTTTGCCAAGGTTTAATCCAAATTTGATTTAATCCGTTAGCGCGTTCCGAAACCACTAAATAATCTTTAAAAATATCGATTCCTTCTAATAAAACTTCTTCTCGATGCGGAATTAAATCTTTCCAATTCTCTTTCGAAGTTTCACTTTCGGGCGTAATCATCAATTTAAAATTCGTTGCGTCATCTTTATTCGTAACCATATAAAAATGGTCGTTATAATGCGAAACCGAATATTCTAAACCTCTTGTTCGTTTTTGAAAAACACGGAATTTCCCTTCAGGATTCACAGCTTCTACTATTCGAAATTCGGAAGTTAACGTGCTTTCTGAACCAATTATTAAATATTTTTTTGATTTAGAACGATAGATATAGGTTGAAAATGTTTCATCTTTTTCTTCAAAAATCAACACATCGTTTGCAATATCATCGTTTAAAATATGTTTAAAAATACGATCGGCACGTAAAGTTTGCTCATCTTTTCGCGAATAAAACAACGATTTATTGTCGGCAGCCCAAGTACTTCCGCCTGTTGTTTTTTCGATCTTTTCAGGAAGAACCTCACCCGTTTCCAGGTTTTTAATCTGAATAGTATATTCTCTTCTCGAAACCGTATCAATTCCAAAAGCGGCAAATTTATTATCGTCGCTAATATTTAAACCACCTAATTTAAAATACGCATGATCTTTAGCCATTTCGTTGCAATCGAACAAAATTTCTTCATTAGCTTCCAACGTTTCTTTTTTACGAGTATAAATCGGATAATCTTTTCCTTTTTCGAATCGAGTTAAATACCAATATCCATTGTAAAAATACGGAACCGACGAATCGTCTTCTTTAATTCGACTTTTCATTTCTTCGAATAAATCTTTCTGAAAATCCTTCGTATGTGCTGTCATTTCATCGTAATAACGATTCTCTTCTTCTAAATAGGTCGTTACGTCTTTATTTTCGCGTTCGTTCAGCCAATAATAGTTATCTACACGAACATCGTTATGCTTTTTTAATTCCTTCGGAAGTATTTTCGCAATAGGTTCTTTTATATTTTGATTCATTTTAGTATCGTATTTTCTAAATGTGATACAAAAATACTATAAAAACCGACAAAACAGCTCGTTCTTTCCTTGTTTAAGATTAGGCAAATCGTTTGAATTTAATATTTTTGTATCAAATTAAATAGTTACAGATATGTTTGGAGATTTAATGGGCATGATGGGAAAATTACAAGAAGCCCAAAAAAAAGTAGAAGAAACAAAACAACGATTAAATTCGGTTTTGATTGATGAACAAAGTGCCGATGGATTATTAAAAGTTACGGTTACAGCAAACAGACAAATTCGCAGTTTAGAAGTAAACGACGAATTATTGAGCGATAAAGAACAACTGGAAGATTATTTAATTTTAACGTTGAATAAAGCTTTGGAAAAAGCCGGAGCTATTAACGAAGCTGAATTAGCAGCCGCAGCAAAAGACGGAATGCCGAATATTCCGGGAATGGATTTATTTAAATAAGATGAAGAAGTTTTTAGTACTATTTTCGGGAATTATGATAAGCTTAACTGCTTGCGATTCTAAAAAAACGGGAAACACACAGATTTCGGGCGAAATTAAAGGTTTAAAACAAGGAACGCTTTATATACAACAAGTAAAGGACAGTACATTAGTTACGTTAGACAGTATTGTTCTAAAAGGAACCTCTAAGTTCGAAAGTGCTTTTGATTTAGAAGAACCCGAAGTTTTGTATTTAGGATTAAATCGCGGAACGTCGCAATCAGTAGATAATTTGATTTTATTTTTTGCCGAACCCGGAAAGTTAACAGTTAACAGTTCGTTAGAAAACTTTTCGAGCGGAGCTGCAATAGAAGGTTCCGAAAATCAAACGTTATACACAAAATATTTGCAACAACGTTCTTCGATTTCGAACAAACAAAACGAATTGATTAAAGATCATTTATTGGCGCAAAAAAACAATCAGATTCAAAAAGCCGATAGTTTAGAAAAAGCGGTACAACGAAGCGCAAATCGTTATTATTTTAACGCAGTAAACTTCGCATTGAAGAATAACAGCAAAGAAGTCGCTCCTTATATTGCGTTAACTGACATTGCAACGATTAATCATAAATATTTAGATACTATTTACAGTAATTTAACTCCTGATGTTGCAAAAAGCAAATATGGCGTTATTTTAAAAAACTATCTAGATTTGGTTAAAGAATAACTCTTCAATTAAAAATACACTTTACAAAAAACTCCGTTCATTAAATTGAACGGAGTTTTTTGTATTACGAATTATTTTCTATTTAGATTCACTCAATAAAAAAACCTTCTAAGAAAACTTAGAAGGTTTTTAGAGCCTCTGGAGGGACTCGAA
>DERN01000011.1:68907-369963 GCA_002360925.1 Flavobacteriaceae bacterium UBA3339
AGCCAA
Source organism: Flavobacteriaceae bacterium UBA3339 (assembly GCA_002360925.1). Lineage (GTDB taxonomy): Bacteria > Bacteroidota > Bacteroidia > Flavobacteriales > Flavobacteriaceae > Flavobacterium. Next base: position 68,914 of record DERN01000011.1, read on the forward strand.
CTGAGCTACAGAGGCGACTCATTTACGGGTGCAAATATACAGCGGTTTTTCATATCTGCAAGGCTTTCCGTAAATTTTTTTGACATTTTTTTACCTACAATGCGTTGATTTTTTCAACTAATTGATTAGCAGTTTCTTCTAAATCGGAATAAATTGCTTTAAAATGTGCTTTTTTATTTTCAACCTTCTTATCGTTCACTCTAACAATCAAAGAATCGAATTTTTCAATCGCTTCATCAATGATTGCTTCTGACTCTGGTGACGGTTTTCCGGCTGTAGACATTTCCCAAATATAAACTGCCTCAATAATATCTCCTAAAACATAATTTAAGTCTTTCTTTAAGTTTCTTACGTTTGCCATAATCTTTATTTTATATATTAATAAATACTTCTAAAAGGTCTGCTTTTCCGTTTAACTCAAAATGAGGCATCGAAGCAGGAATTAAAATCGTATCTCCTTTTTTAAATTCGTACTGATTTGCTTCTGTTTTTAATTCCACAGTTCCTTTGGTGCAAATATACACCAAAAAGCAATCATTCGTTTTATCAACTTTATATGTTGTGGTTAAAGGAATGTAATTTGTTGTAAAAAAAGGAGAATCGACCAATTGATTGGATTGATCGCTGTTTTTTGCGTATTCGATCTTTGGATTCTTCTTTTGATAATTAATGGCTTCTAACGCTAAATCTATATGCAATTCGCGCTCGTTTCCTTTATCATCTACTCGATCCCAATCGTAAACTCGATACGTTATATCGGAAGTTTGTTGAATTTCTGCCAATAATATTCCGCCTCCAATTGCATGTATCGTTCCGGTTTCTATAAAAAACACATCACCTTGTTTTACATAAAACTCTTGTAAAACACTTGGCAAGGTTTTGTTTTCTAAATGTTGTAAATATTCTTCGGACGAACTATCTTGTTTAAATCCTAAAATAATACGTGCGTTTTCATCGGCTTGCATGATATACCACATTTCGGTTTTACCGAACGAATCATGTCGTTTTTTAGCTAATTCATCATTTGGATGCAGTTGAATCGACAAATCGGTTTTAGCATCCAAAAACTTAAAAAGTAACGGAAATTGCTTTCCGTATTTTTGATATATTTTTTTTCCAAGAATTTCTTCTGGAAAACGATTGATTAGTTCACTTAGATTTAAACCTTCATAAATTCCTGATGCCACAAGATTCACATCATTGTCGATCATAGAAATTTCCCAACTTTCGCCAATAGCATTATTTGGAAGTTCTTTTCCTAAAGATTCCAATTTGTTTCCTCCCCAAATTCGCTCTTTTAAAATGGGCTGAAATTGAAGTGGATAACTTTCAAAATTCGATGTATTCAACAAATCGTCTATATGTTGTTTTTTTGAATTCAATTCTTCTACGCGTTTCGCTAAAATTAAGTCGGCAATTTACGAATTAAATCAACCCTATTTTCAAAAAGTTTTCACAAACCACAATACTTTACAAAATTTCTTGGTGTTTCGTAAAGCGTAATTTCTAAATCTAATTTTACGGGTAAACGTTTGCGGAGTTTATGCCAGATTACATATGCAATATGTTCGGCTGTTGGATTTAAATCAGCAAATTCAGGAACATCTAAATTCAGGTTTTTATGATCAAAAGGCATTTCGACTTCTTCGTAAATAAGATCGCTTAAATCTTTTATATCAATTACATAACCTGTTTCAGGATTTACTGTTCCAGTAACTTCAACAATTAGTTCGTAGTTATGACCATGAAAGTTTGGATTGTTACATTTTCCGAAAACCTTTTCGTTTTGTTCATCTGTCCAATCTTTTCGATACAAGCGATGCGCAGCATTAAAATGTGCTTTTCTACAAACTGTAACTCTCATAATTATTTCTTTTGAGCTTCGATATGATGATAAAATTTATCAAAAATAATCTTGAACCATTCGGTATAAACTTCCGGATGCGCTTCCATATCTGTTTTCACTTCTTCAATTCCCATCCATTTCCAGGCAGCAACTTCATCTTCGTTAATTAAAGGTTCTTCGTTGAAATAACCAATCATCACGTGATCTAATTCATGCTCGGTCAATCCGTTATCGAACGGAGCTTTATAAATAAACGAGAACAATTCTTTTAACGGAACTGAAAAGCCCATTTCTTCTTCTAAACGACGAATTCCGGCTTCAATATTACTTTCGCCTTCGCGTTGATGGCTGCAACATGTGTTCGTCCATAACAAAGGCGAATGATATTTATGTGCGGCACGTTGCTGCAACATGATTTCATTTTGTTCATTTAAAATAAAAACCGAAAAGGCACGATGCAATAACGCTTTTTCATGCGCTTCAATCTTTTCCATCAAACCAATTGGTTCGTCATTTTCGTTCACTAAAATCACTCGTTCCAAAGTAGTCATAACCTAATTTAATAAGAAATCAAATCTACGATTTTAATTGGGAAATAAAAAACACTCTACGGTTAGGAAGAGTGTCTTGTTTAAAGTTAGTTCATAAATCTATTTAACTACAACTCGGTTGGTATGAACCTGACCAGAGTATGTCGATACAACTAAATAAACGCCCGAAGCGGTAAAAGAAGTTTCGAATTGATAATTCGTGGTATTATTAACTTCTTGTTTTCCGATAAACTTCCCATCGATTGTAAAAACGTGAATATTTAAATTCGTAGGTTTATCGAAACGATATGCAATCTGTACTTTTTCGTTCAAATTAGCTGGATTCGGATACGCATTGATTTCGGCTTTATTTACGATTTCAGGCTTTGAAGTTTCTTTCGCTTTTGCTGAATATGTAATTCCGAACGTATCAAAACCATTTCCGTCGTTATCAAATAGTACATTTTCAAAAACCAATTGATTTCCTTCCACTTTTCCTTGATAACGTACTACATTTCCATCTATCGAAAAATTTGAAGTAGTTGGATTTACAACTAATTCGTAAGCTCCGTTTTGATGTAGTTTTTCGCCTAAATTGAATTTCAAGTTTGTAAGATTCGAATTAGTATTCGTTTGCACCAACCAAGAACTATCTAATAATTCGATATCGCCTTGTTTTGTCCAACTTGTTTTTTCATTATTGGTTCCTAACAATAAATATTGATTATTACCAAATTCGTTAGACGAAATTTCTAATCGTTTGTCGACCGAATTTATTGTTTCCGATTTATTCAATCCAAAATAATCGCTTCGTCCTAAACCTGTAATATTAGAATTATATTGACCGTTTAAACCGCTGTTCCAAATAGAATTCCCGTTTGCATCTACATAATTAGATGTATTGAGTAACGAGATTCCATATTTTAACGACAAATAGGTTTGGATTTGCTGATGATCTAAATTCGAAAATTCTTCATTCACATAAATCACTTCATAAACATCGGTTAAATCATTCGGTTTATCGGCAATTGTAACGAAGTTTTTATCTCCGCCTGCATTCGGATAATTAAATCCGTATTTTACAATAGCGCCTGTTCTACGTTTTTGATCGATTGTTTTTTCGTCGTTATAATTAATATTATGCGTTGTAACCGTGTGTTGATAACAGGTAAAAGTAAAATCTAACAAATCTTTTTTTGTATTATCTTCTGATTTAAAAACAACATAAAAATTCGAAGCACCTTCGCCAATAGAAGTCGTTAACGACTCTTTTACATTTCCGTTTAACGAAGCATTTTTATTAAGAGTTTGTTTTAAATTCTGGGTTTTTTCAGGCTTTGCCCAAAATGCAGTTCTATTTTCGAACTTCTGAGCGAAAGAATAAGATGAAAACAAAACAGCTGACAATAGTAATATTCTTTTCATAATATTTTGAATTTTAGTCGAATATACAAACAAAAAATTAAACAACATAAAAAAAACTCGTCATTTAACGAGTTTTATCTTAATATTATTCTGGTTACAATTTCTTTTCCTAAATCTTCATTCAGCATTTTTATTATCTTATCGATTCCGTAACTTAATTCTTCTCTTAAAACATCGGAAGATAAAGCTACAAAAAGCGTCGATTTTCGTAATTCGACCTGCGTTGTGTAATTTGCAATTCCCGGTCCTAATAAACGAATCCAAGCTTCGCGCGCATTTAATTTATCAAATCCATTTTCCAAATTATATCCTTGAATCATTTTTCCCAATACATCGTGAACCGAAGATTCTTCGTGTAAGCGTTTGTAAGGATTAAATTTGTTTTTATTCATTGATATTGATTGGAGTAAAACGTTTGTAACTGTATTTAATGTCGTTTTCGTTGATGATTACCAATTCGTCTTTCGTTAATTTTTCTAATTTCTCTGTCCATTTCGAAAAATCAGTTTGGTATTTTAAATAAGTTGAGCCTGCCGAATCTTTTACAACAAATGTTTCTTTTATTCCGTTGGTTCCTACTTTTCCGTCTAATTGTGCTACCACTTTAGAGCGTGTTCCGTTGGTTCCTTCTAAAACAAATAAATCTACATTATTATTAGATTGATATTCTTTATTGTTTCCATCGGCTGTTTTTACTTCGCTAATTTCCCAATATCCATTCAAATGTTTTAAATCTTCTGCGGGAATTGGTTTTGAACACGAAACAACGAACGTTGCGATAGCTATGAAGCCTAAAATATTTTTCATCTATTTAAAAAACGAGTCAACAAACTCATATTTATTAAAAACCTGTAAATCTTCGATCCCTTCTCCTACTCCGATATATTTCACCGGAATTTGAAATTGATCTGAAATTCCGATGACAACTCCGCCTTTTGCAGTTCCGTCTAATTTTGTAACCGCCAAAGAACTTACTTCGGTTGCCGCTGTAAATTGTTTAGCTTGCTCGAAGGCATTTTGTCCGGTAGAACCGTCTAAAACCAACATCACATCGTGCGGTGCATCGTCAATTACTTTTTGCATAACGCGTTTTACTTTTGTAAGCTCGTTCATTAAACCAACTTTATTATGTAAACGCCCAGCCGTATCAATAATAACTACATCGGCATTTTGAGCCACGGCAGATTCTAATGTGTCAAATGCAACAGAAGCAGGATCGGATCCCATTTGTTGTTTCACAATAGGTACTTCAACACGATCAGCCCAAATTTGCAATTGATCTATCGCTGCCGCTCTAAAAGTATCGGCAGCACCTAAAACCACTTTATGTCCGGCTTTTTTAAATTGATACGCCAATTTACCAATTGTGGTCGTTTTTCCAACTCCGTTTACGCCAACCACCATAATTACATACGGTTTTTTGTTGGCAGGAATTTCAAATTCGGTCGCTTCCCCTGATTTTGTTTCAGAAAGCAAGCTCGAAATTTCTTCACGCAGAATCGAATTCAACTCATCGGTTCCTAAATATTTATCGCGAGAAACACGTTCCTCGATTCGATCAATAATCTTTAATGTGGTATTTACACCAACATCCGACGTAATTAAAACATCTTCTAAATCATCTAAAACCTCATCATCTACCTTCGATTTTCCGGCAACGGCTTTAGTTAACTTATCAAAAAAAGACGTTTTAGACTTTTCCAGTCCTTTATCAAGTGTTTCTTTCTTTTCAGACGAAAATAAACGCTTAAAAAAACTCATAAGTATATAATTTAAGGAACAAATATACAGATATTAATTTAATGAATTTCTGATAAAAATCAGATGTACTAAAAAATATCTTCAAATAAAAAAAGCTATCTAAAAATAGATAGCTTTAATATGCTTTTGTGATAATTCTTATTTTTTTAAGAACTCATCTACTAATTCAGGAGCCATAACTGCTTCTACGAATGTGTAAGCTCCTGTTTTTGGAGACTTAACCATTTTAATCGCTTTAGTCAATCGTTTTGACCCTGTTTGTAATGATGCTACCGACTTCTTTGCCATGACTAATAATTATTTAATTTCTTTATGAACAGTTACTCTTTTTAAGATTGGATTAAATTTCTTAATTTCCATTCTGTCTGGAGTATTCTTTTTGTTTTTTGTAGTGATGTAACGTGATGTACCTGGTAATCCAGTTGCTTTATGCTCAGTACATTCTAAAATTACTTGAATTCTATTTCCTTTTGCTTTCTTTGCCATCTTGATAAATTTTTAATGGTGAACTAGATTATTTTAATAATCCGTTAGCTTTAGCTTCTTTTAAAACTGCAGCAATACCTTTTTTGTTAATTGTTTTTAATGCAGATGTAGATACTTTTAAAGTTACCCATCTGTCTTCTTCTGCGATGTAGAAACGCTTTTTCACTAAGTTAACAGAAAACTTTCTCTTAGTTTTGTTCATAGCGTGAGACACGTTGTTACCAACCATGGCTCTTTTACCTGTAATTTGACAAACTCTTGACATTATTTCTTACTTTTAAAATCAGGGTGCAAAGTAATGAATTAAATTTTATTTAAACAAATGTTTTTAAAGTTTTTAGTTGAAGGTTTCGTGTTTATGATTTTACAACTTTCGAAGTTAAATACTTATAAAGCAATAACCAAACTTTATGAACACTGGCTTGAATGACTTTGCTTCGCGGCTGACCGAAATTAAATGTAAACGTTTCTGTTTTTTCGGATGTTGCAATTCCGATACAAACGGTTCCTACTTCTTGATCTGAATCGCCTTTTGAAGGACCTGCATTTCCCGTTGTTGAAATCGCAATATCGGTTTGATATAACTTTCGAACACCTTCTGCCATTTCTTTCGCAACTTCTTCGCTTACCACACTAAATGTATCAATCGTGTTTTGTTGCAAACCTAAAACTTTAACTTTTGATTCGGTTGCATACGTAACGGCACTTCCTTTATAATAAGCCGACGAACCTTCAATAGAAGTTAATCGTTCTGCAATACTTCCGCCTGTACAACTTTCGGCAGTTGCAATGGTTAGTTTTGACTCTTTTAAAAGCTTACTAACTTCCTCTAACAAAGAATCGGCTTCTGTAACTCCGATAAAATAATCAGGAATTAATCGTTCTAATTCTTTTATTTTTTGATCGACTTCCGTTTCAATTTCTTGTTGATTTGTTCCGGTTTTACTTAATCGCAAACGAACCATTCCAAATTGTGGTAAATAAGCCAATTGTATGTTTTGTTCTGCAAGTGCATCTTCCCAACCTTCTATTGTTTCAGCTAATAAACTCTCTCCTATTCCGACTGTTAGAATCGTTTTATGAACAATAGCTTCCAAACGAAAAGCTTCCTTTATATAAGGAATTAATTCTTCTGTTATCAAATACTTCATTTCAAACGGAACGCCAGGCAACGAAACAAAAGTAGTTTGTTCTTTTACCATTAACATTCCGGGAGCTGTGCCCACTTTATTAAAAAGCACTTTACAAGTTGACGGAACAAAAGCTTGTTGTTTGTTAATTTCGGAAATCGGACGTTTATAATACGCTTCTAACAATTGTTTTACGTGAACCAAAACTTCTTCGTTCACAATTAATTCATCATTAAAATACTCTACAAACGTTTTTTTAGTTACATCGTCTTTTGTTGGTCCTAAACCTCCAGTTAAAATAACAAGATCTACTTTATTTTGAAAACGCTTTAAGGTTTCAGAAATTGCTTCAACTGTATCTGCAATTGCAACTTTTTCCGAAACCTTACAACCAATCTTTTCTAATTCCTGACCAATAAAAACGCTGTTGGTATCTACAACTTGACCAATCAATAATTCGTCGCCAATTGTTACAATAGCCGCTTTCATTAAAGTACTTTTATACTAAATAATTTTTGATCTTCTAAAAAGCCATCCAATTCATCGTCTGAATTTACTTTTGCAACACCAGCAGGAGTTCCTGTAAAAATAACATCTCCTACTTTTAACGTAAAAAACTGCGAAACATATGCAATCAATTCATCAATTTGCCACAACATATCTTGCGTATTTCCTTCCTGAACGATGGTTCCGTTTTTAGCTAATTGAAACGAAATATTTCGCAAATCATCGAACTGATTTTTATCTACAAAAGTTCCTAAAACCGTAGCTCCATCAAATCCTTTGGCAATTTCCCAAGGTAAGCCTTTCGCTTTTAATTTTGCTTGTAAATCTCGAGCTGTAAAATCAATTCCTAAACTGATTTGGTTGTAATATTTCGAAGCGAATTTTGGACTAATGTACTTTCCTACTTTCGAAATTTTAACCACAACTTCAACTTCGTGATGTATATCGTTTGAAAAATCAGGAATAACAAACGGAAATCCGCTATTTAAAACCGAAGTGTCTGGCTTCATAAAGATTACCGGTTCCTGCGGTTTTTCGTTATTTAACTCGTTAATATGATCGATGTAATTTCGACCTACGCAGATTATTTTCATTTAGAATTATCTGTTTTTAAGCGGATTTTGCCTTGTGTCAAAAATCCGAACTATGTAAATATTCTTTTTACCTTTTCGAAATGTTATTTTATAATGTTCCTCTATGAGTTTGCGATATTCATATTTTAGATGAACAAAATCTTCGTCGATCAAACCTATTTCTGTAAAATCAACAATCGCTGATTCCAATGTTTCTATTCGTTGGAAAATCGCAGAAATAATTTCTCTCGATTTGGATTCATTATAAAGTTCATCATTGAACAACCTTATTTTCTGTAAATCTTTTAAGGCTCTCGAAGTTAACTCAACTTTTAATGAGATTCCCATTTGTCCATCATTTCTTTAGCTTCTTTTAAGCTATAAGTATGTCCTTTTTTAATATCTTCTTCGGCTTCGGCAATCATGGTATCCTTTTGCTTTTGAGACATATATGCTTTTGCCATTTCATAAAACATCTTGATGAATTTATCATCTCCTTTATCGATATAATTATGCAACTCCTGCTTTAACTCAATAGTACTCATAATTTTATATTTTACAACCCATTGTGTATTTCGGTAATTTTATCAAAAAACGTCAGTTCGAGTAAAATTCGAAAGGATTTGTATCGAGAACAACGCTTTTGAAGATAAAATTCTGTTCTCGATACGATTTTTTCTTCACTTCGTTACGAAAAATCTACTCGAACCGACGAAATCAAAGTTTCGACGTAATCCATTTTATTTCAAAATACAAAACGAGCTTTTTACAATAAAGATACATTTAATCTAAAACTTATTTGTTAATTTTCTCAACTTAATCCCTGTTAATACTTTTTTAGTGTATAACGGAAAATCTGCATTTTGAATCCAACCAAAATATCCTGGTTCGCGTTCTAAAACATCATCAACTAAAGCTCCTTTGTGTTTTCCGAATGTAAATATTTCTTGTCCTTCTTCATTTAACGCAATGAACCCTGCGAAATCGACCGATTTTTTACGTGTTGTATAAGCTGCCAAAACTTTCATATCGTTTTCTAAATCATCGTAATGATCTAATTGCGCTTTTAAAATTTCATAAGTTGCTTCTGTATCAGCAGCTGCCGAATGCGCATTTTCTAACGATTTTTGACAATAGAATTTATAAGCCGCACTTAAAGTACGTTCTTCTTTTTTGTGAAAAATGGTTTGAACATCAACCGAAACTCGATTCTTCATATCGAAATCAACTTCAGCACGTAATAATTCTTCTGCTAATAACGGAATATCGAATCGATCTGAATTGTATCCAGCCAAATCCGAATCCTTAATCATATTATATACATGCGGTGCCAATTCTTTAAAAGTGGGTTCGTTGGCAACTTTTTCGTTTGTAATTCCGTGAATCGCCGTTGCGTGCGCAGGAATTGAAACTGTTGGATTTACCAACCACGTTTTGCTTTCTTTATTTCCGTTTGGAAAAACCTTTAATATCGAAATTTCTACGATTCTATCTCTTGCTACATCAATTCCTGTTGTTTCTAAATCGAAAAAACAAATAGGACGATTTAATTTTAATTCCATATTCTTTTATTTACAAAAAACTGTAATTATTAATTTCTATAACCAAAAATTTGTTCGGCGCATTTTATAGCGCATTTTTCTCCGTCAATTGCAGCAGAAACAATTCCGCCTGCATAACCTGCTCCTTCGCCACAAGGATACAAGCCTTTAATCTGCAAATGTTCTAATGTTTCGTTATCGCGTGGAATACGAACCGGCGACGATGTTCTACTTTCAGGCGCATGTAAAATGGCTTCGTTTGTAAAATATCCTTTCATACTTTTTCCGAATTCCTCAAAACCTTTTCGCATAATATCTGTTAAAAAATCAGGAAATACATCTCCTAATTCAGACGAAACAACTCCGGGAACATACGAAGTTTTAGGTAAAGAATCAGATACTTTCTTATCCGAAAAATCAACCATTCTTTGCGCTGGAACTTGCTGTGTTTTCCCTGCTAATTGCCAAGCTGTATTTTCAATACTTTTCTGAAAGTACATTCCTGCCAAAGCTCCGTGTTTCTCAAAAGGTTTAAAATCTTCCATTTTTAACTCTACCACTATTCCGGAATTCGCCGTTGCCTGATCGCGTTTAGAAGGCGACCAACCATTCGTTACAACTTCTTCAACATCGGTTGCACAAGGTGCAATAACACCACCAGGACACATACAAAACGAATACATTCCGCGTCCGTTTACTTGTTTCACGATAGAATACGGCGCCGGTGGTAAAAATTCGCCACGATAATCGCACGAATATTGAATACTATCTATTAACGATTGTGGATGTTCTGCACGAACTCCTAACGCAAATGGCTTTGCTTCGATTAATACTTTTTTATTATTCAATAATTCATAAATATCACGCGCTGAATGTCCGGTTGCCAAAATAACCTGATTTGCTTCAATCGTTTCTCCTGTATGTAAAATAGCCCCTTTAATAGCGTTGTCTTTAATTACAAAATCGACTACGCGTTTATCAAACAAAACTTCGCCACCAAACTCTATAATCTTTTCACGCATATCCTGCATGATTTTAGGTAATTTATTAGTTCCTATATGCGGATGCGCTTCTACCAAAATATCTTGCGGAGCTCCAAAAGCAACCAACAATTCTAAAATTCTGTTTACATCGCCTCGTTTTTTAGAACGCGTATATAATTTTCCGTCAGAATAAGTTCCTGCTCCTCCTTCTCCAAAACAATAATTCGAATCAGGATTTACAATATGTTCTAAATTAATTGCTTTTAAATCTCTGCGACGTCCGCGCACATCTTTCCCTCTTTCAATCACAATCGGCTTCACTCCTAATTCAATCAACTGTAAAGCTGCAAAATATCCCGCAGGACCGGCTCCGACAACAATTGCTCGAGGCGCATCTTTTACATTTTTATATTCAGGAAACGAAATGCTTCGATTTACAACTTCTTCGCCTTGAAAGAAAACTAAAACTTTTAAATTGATTTTAACTTGTTTTTGGCGCGCATCGATCGATCGTTTCAGAATAGAAACATGCTGAATATCTTTTACAGAAGTATGTGTAAGCTTGGAAATATGTTCTACCAACAAATCGTTAGTTGCTGCAACTTGAGGTAGAACTTGTAATTGTATTTCTTGAGGCATTTTTTTATAAAGCAAATTTGAATTGCAAAAATACGTTAATTATAGATTGATTGAAAAGGATGTTTTAAATTTACAAAAAATAGATGGAATGGAACGACAAATAAAATTGATTTGGGATTTTAGAGGAATTGATGCTTTAAAAACAGCCGAACATCAGGAAATTCATTTGAAAGAATTTATATTGATTGAACAATTACCTATTAGCATTACCGGTTTTGAAAAAATAAACGATTTTCATGCCATTGCTTTTATTGTGGTAAATGATGATTTAATGCGAAAATTACGCGATGTTTTAAAACCGCATCGTGGTGAATTGTATTCGGAAATTGTATAACGAATTGGAATAACAACTTGTTTTTTTTGTCATTTCGACAAAGGAGAAATCTAATTAACTTTAGATTCTTCACTTCACTTTGTTTCATTCAGAATGACAAAAAGAGCATCATTAACAAAATAGAATAAAAAAGCTTTTCAAGGTTTTATCCAAGAAAAGCTTTTTAGTTTTATTTATTTTTGACATTAGTTTGCAACTTCGCTAATGAATTTAATACGCATTAATCGAAGTTCTTCTATATCATAATCGCCATCGAATTCTTTTAAAGCTGTTTTAATAGAGTCGTTATCGGCTTCCATAAAATATTCTTTTATTTCGTCTTGCTGATCTTCGTCTAAAACATCATCGATCCAATAATTGATATTTAATTTGGTTCCCGAATATACAATTTGCTCCATTTCTTTCAACAAAGCATCCATATCTAAACTTTTTGCCGAAGCAATGTCATCTAACGGAAGCTTGCGATCTACACTTTGAATCACATATAATTTCAATGCCGAATTGGCTCCTGTAGATTTTACGACCAAATCATCCGGACGAATAATGTCGTTTTCTTCGACATATCGTTCGATTAAATCGACGAAATCTTTTCCGTACTTCTTCGCTTTTCCTTCACTTACTCCGTGAACATTGGCTAATTCATCCAAATCAATCGGATATTTTAAAGCCATATCTTCTATCGAAGGATCTTGAAAAACAACAAAAGGCGGAACTTCCATTTTCTTCGCAACTTTTTTACGTAAATCTTTCAGCATGGAAGTTAAAACTTCGTCGGCTATATTAGAAGATTTAGTATTTGTTGCAATATTATCGTCAGAAGAATCTTCGTAATTATGATCTTCTGTCATCATAAAAGAAACAGGATTCGCTAAAAAGTTTTTTCCAGCTTCCGAAATTTTCAAAACTCCGTAACTTTCAATATCCTTTGTAATAAAACCTGCCACCAAAACCTGACGAATTAAAGCCATCCAATATTTATCATCGAATTCTTTTCCGCTTCCAAAAATACTTTGCGTATCGGTTTTATACGATTTAATAACCGCATTGATTTTACCCAATAACGTATTTACAATTTCTTTTGATTTATAGATTTGTTTTGTTTCTAAAATTGCTTTCAACAACAATACAACCTGATCTTTTGCTTCTTTCTTGGTTTTAGGATTTCGAGAATTATCGTCCATATCAAATCCCGCTCCATCAACTTCATCGAATTCTTCTCCGAAATAATGCAATAAGAATTTACGGCGCGACATAGAAGTTTCGGCATAAGCAACCACTTCCTGCAATAAAGCAAAACCAATTTCCTGCTCGGCTAATGGTTTTCCTGCCATAAATTTCTCTAACTTTTCAATATCTTTATATGCATAATAAGCCAAGCAATAACCTTCTCCTCCATCTCGTCCGGCGCGTCCGGTTTCTTGATAATAACTTTCTAAAGATTTTGGAATATCGTGATGAATTACAAAACGAACATCTGGTTTATCAATTCCCATTCCGAAAGCAATTGTTGCAACCACAACATCTACATCTTCCATCAAAAACATATCCTGATGTTTTGCACGTGTTTTAGCATCTAAACCTGCGTGATACGCAACAGCCGAAATTCCGTTAACTTGTAAAACCTGTGTTATTTCTTCTACTTTTTTTCTACTAAGACAATAAATAACACCTGATTTACCTTTAAACTGACTTATAAACTTGATAATATCGGTTTCGATATTTTTAGTCTTCGGACGAATTTCATAATATAAATTCGGACGATTAAAAGACGCTTTATAAACGTGAGCATTCGGAATTTCAAGATTTTTTAAAATATCTTCCTGAACTTTTGGCGTTGCAGTTGCAGTTAAACCAATAATAGGAATATCGCCTAACTTACGAATAATGTTGCGCAGATTACGATATTCTGGTCTAAAATCGTGTCCCCATTCCGAAATACAATGCGCTTCGTCGATCGCGATAAAAGACAAAGGCACCGAATTTAAAAACTCGACATATTCATCTTTAGTCAAAGATTCTGGAGCTACATACAAAAGTTTTGTAACACCTTTTTTAATATCCTCTTTAACTTTGTTGATTTCTGTTTTGGTAAGCGAAGAGTTTAAAACGTGGGCAATACCCATTTCGCTAGACAATCCTCGAACGGCATCTACCTGATTTTTCATCAAAGCAATAAGCGGCGAAACTACAATTGCGGTTCCATCAAGCACCATTGCAGGCAGTTGGTAGCATAAAGATTTCCCTCCTCCTGTTGGCATGATTACAAATGTATTATTGCCTGTAATAATACTATTTACAACTTGCTCTTGTAATCCTTTGAACTGACCGAATCCGAAATATTTCTTTAATTCTTTATGTAAGTCAATTTCGATTGATTTCATGTTTTTGTTATGCTATTTTATCTAAATTTGCAGAATATAAAGATATACAAATCTTTTAGTAATTACAAAAATTACCTAACACGAATCTATTTTGAACAACAACTTTAACATATTATCCTCTGCCAGAAGCACTTTACAATCTGAATGCAAAGCAATTGAAAAGACAATAGAACTTTTATCTGAGGATTTTTCAAAAGCGGTTGAAGCCATTTATGCTACAAAAGGCAGATTGATCGTTACCGGAATAGGAAAAAGCGCACATATTGGTCAGAAAATTGTAGCAACTTTAAACTCAACAGGAACTCCTTCAATGTTTATGCACGCTGCAGAAGCCGTTCATGGAGATTTAGGAATGCTTACAAAAGAGGATATTGTTTTATGTATTTCTAAAAGTGGAAATAGTCCTGAAATAAAAGTTTTGGTTCCTTTATTGAAACGCGACGGAAACATTTTGATTGGAATGACAGGAAACGAATCTTCTTTTTTAGGAAAACATTCGGATTATATTTTAAATGCGTTTGTAGAAAAAGAAGCCGATCCTAATAATTTAGCTCCAACAACAAGCACAACAGTTCAACTTGTTTTAGGCGATGCCTTAGCTGTGGCTTTGATTGAAATGCGAAACTTTTCATCGAAAGATTTTGCTAAATTTCATCCAGGAGGAGCTTTAGGAAAAAAACTTTTACTACGAATTGAGGATATTTTAGACAAAAACAATACCCCAAGTGTAGAATTAACATCGAACATTCAAAAAGTAATTTTCGAAATTTCGAACAAAAGATTAGGAGTTACAGCCGTTATTTTTAATAATGAAATTAAAGGAATTATTACAGATGGCGATATTAGACGCATGTTAGAAAAAACTTCAGATTTAACTTCTATAACTGCTCAGGACATTATGACTAAAAACCCTAAAACGATTGATATTCATTCAAAAGTTGAAGACGCTTTAAATCTAATGGAATCATTTTCAATAACACAATTGGTCGTAACAGAAAACGAGCTTTATGCCGGAATTATTCATTTACATGACATTTTAAAGGAAGGAATTGTATCGTGAAGAATAAAAACACAAACAAAGAAATGTCATTTTTAAATCACTTAGAAGAATTAAGATGGCTTTTAGTTCGCAGTAGTATTGCAATTTTAGTAACATCGATTATAGCCGTTATTTTTAACGAATTTATTTTCGACGTTATTATTTTCGGACCAAAAAACGGAGATTTCGTTACTTATAAATTCTTTTGTCAACTTGCGCAACAATACGATTTAGATCAATCTTTTTGTAACCATGAACTTCCTTTTGTAATTCAAAACAGAACCATGGACGGACAATTATCTGTTATGATTTGGACGTGTTTAACAGCAGGTTTTATTTTAGCTTTCCCTTTTATTTTGTGGGAATTTTGGAAATTTATCAGTCCGGCACTTTACAATAAAGAGAAGAAATATGCGAAGTTATTTCTTTTCGTATCGAGTATTTTGTTCTTCTTAGGAGTTCTTTTCGGATATTTTGTTTTGGTTCCGTTATCAATCAACTTTTTAAGTAACTTTACGATAAGTACGGTTGTAGAAAATCAAATTGACATCAATTCATACATCAGTCTTGTTAAAACCACATCTTTAGCAACTGGCTTAGTTTTTGAATTACCAATCATCATTTTCTTCTTAACGTATTTAGGATTAATTACCGATAGTTTCTTGAAAGAATATAGAAGATACGCTTATGTTTTGATATTAATTGTTGCCGCGATTGTAACTCCGCCAGATGTTATTAGTCAAACAATTGTATCAATTCCGTTGATTATTTTGTACGAAGCAAGTATTTTAATTGCAAAAGTAATTACGAAACGTAATATGAAGAAGGAACAAGAAGTTGCAACAACTAATTAATTTATGAAATTAAGAGCTGAAAATTTAATTAAAACATATAAAGGCAGAAAAGTTGTTAAAGGCATTTCTGTTGAAGTAAACCAAGGGGAAATTGTTGGACTTTTGGGTCCAAACGGAGCTGGAAAGACCACTTCTTTTTACATGATTGTAGGTTTGGTTAAACCAAATGCGGGAAATATTTATTTAGATAATTTAAATATTACAAATTATCCGATGTACAAACGCGCTCAAAACGGAATTGGTTATTTGGCGCAAGAAGCTTCGGTTTTCAGAAAACTAAGCATTGAAGATAATATTCTTTCGGTTCTTCAATTAACCAAACTATCGAAGAAAGAGCAAGAAGCTAAAATGGAATCGTTGATCGACGAATTTAGCTTGCAACATATTAGAACAAACCGCGGAGATTTACTTTCGGGTGGCGAAAGAAGAAGAACAGAAATTGCAAGAGCTTTAGCGACAGATCCAAAATTCATTCTTCTAGATGAACCTTTTGCAGGAGTTGATCCTGTTGCTGTTGAAGACATTCAGCGTATTGTTGCTCAATTAAAAAATAAAAACATCGGAATTTTAATTACCGATCATAATGTTCAAGAAACTTTAGCCATTACAGATAAAACATATTTAATGTTCGAAGGCGGCATTCTTAAAGCGGGAATTCCGGAAGAACTAGCCGAAGATGAAATGGTACGAAAAGTATACTTAGGACAAAACTTTGAATTAAGAAAGAAGAAGCTAGAATTTTAACCTAACTTATAGTTTATCTTCTAAATTATTATATTTTTGCAAAACACTTAGAAAAACCAGATGAAAGAGAATGGGCTTGTTTAAAAAAATAAACAATTTTTCGAATCTTAGAAAAATTCAGTATTTACCTCGATGGATTATTTTTTCCATTGATGTTTTCATTGTTATTTTTTCTGCTATTTTAGGTCATTTAATCCTAAAAGGAATTGGTATTGATTTTAGACCAGTTACAAATGTACCTTTAATATTTGTTCTTTTTATAGCCACTCATATTTTCTTTTTTTGGTATTTTAAAACATATACTGGTATCATTAGACACACTACACTTATTGATGCTGCTAAGCTTTTTTTTATAGAGTTCTTATGTTTTATAACTCTTTATCTCTTAAACATCACTGTTGAATTTATAAATGGTGAAAGACTTTTTTTAAATACAAGATTACTTATTTGTATTGCTGTAACCTATGCTGGTTTGTTGGCTTTTAGATTAATTATAAAAGTAAGTTTTGATTTTTTTTCGGAATATTCTCAGAAAGACAGCTATATAAAAGCTGTTATTTATGGAAGTGGAGAAAGAGCTATTGCTATTGCTAACGCTATTGACTCGGAAATTCCTAAAAAATATAAACTACAAGGTTTTATTAGTCCAACTTCTAAAAGCTCGTACAATAGAATTTTAAATATACCGATTATAGCAAAAACACGAAAGGTTTCAATCTTAGTAAGATCATTCGGCGCTAGCACATTAATTTTAGCCGACGATAATTTATCAAAGGATGAAAAAATCGAAATCATTGAAGATTGTTTAGAATACAATATAAAAGTCTATAACCTTCCTCGTTTAACTGACATCAACGATCAAAAAAAGGTAGCATCTAATATCAGAAAAATCAAAATTGAAGATCTTTTAGAACGTAAACCTATACAGATAAGCAATTGTCAGATCTCTAGCCAGATAAAAGATAAAACAATTTTGATTTCAGGAGCAGCTGGATCTATTGGAAGTGAGATTGTTTGGCAAGTTGCTGCTTTCAATCCAAAAAGATTAATTTTATTAGATCAAGCAGAAACTCCATTGCATCAAATTAGTTTAGAAATTTCTAAATGCAACACAACAGCCGAAGTTATTTTATTAATTGCTGATGTAAGAAACTTAGATTGTTTAGAACGAATATTTCAAGATTATAATCCTGACATTATTTATCATGCTGCTGCATACAAACACGTTCCGTTAATGGAAATGAATCCGCAACAAGCTATATTTACCAATGTTTTAGGTAGTAAACATATGGCTGATTTAGCATTAAAATACAAAGCCGATCGATTTGTAATGGTTTCAACAGATAAAGCAGTAAATCCAAGTAATGTAATGGGAGCCAGTAAACGTATCGCTGAAAAATATGTTCAATCATTAGCTCAAAAACTTAAAAAAGAGCAACATGAAACAACAAAATACATAACCACTCGTTTTGGAAATGTATTAGGTTCAAATGGATCTGTCGTTCCTTTATTTACAAAACAAATAGAAAATGGTGGACCAATTACGATCACTCATCCAGATATTATTCGTTATTTTATGACTATTCCCGAAGCTTGTCAATTAGTATTAGAAGCCGGATCTATGGGAAAAGGCGGAGAGATTTATATTTTTGACATGGGAAAACCTGTAAAAATTATAGATTTAGCAACTAAAATGATCAAATTAGCAGGAATGGAGCCTGAAAAAGATATCGAAATAAAAGTGGTAGGTTTAAGACCCGGAGAAAAGTTATATGAAGAGCTTCTGAATGATAGCTCAACTACTTTGCCAACACATCATGAAAAAATTATGATAGCGCAAGACATTCATGAAGATTATGAATATATAACACAACAAATAGAGCAATTAAAAGGTTTTGCTAGTTCTTATCTTATTTTAGATGCAGTTGCGACGATGAAAAAAATTGTTCCCGAATTTAAAAGTTTAAATTCTAAATTTGAAAAATTAGATTAACCCATTTATGAAAAAGAGAATTGTAATATCAATCGGATTAGCATTTGTTTTACTTACATCTTGCGTATCAAGAGAGAAGATAGCTTATTATCAAGATGTAGATACTTCTACTATATCTAATAAAAAGTTTGTTACTCAAATTACTTCCGACGATTTGTTGATGATTATTGTTTCAGCTCAAGATCCAATTGCTGCTCAGCCTTTTAATTTAACTACAAACTTAAGTGTAGATCCTACAAACCAAGCTGCTGGCGGACAAGTTCAACAACAATTATATTTAGTTGACCAAGAAGGTTTTATTGACTTTCCTGTTTTAGGAAGATTAGAAGTTGGAAATAAGTCAAAAGAACAAATAGTTCAGGACTTACAAATAAAGATTTCTAAATATGTAAAAAATCCTATTGTAAACCTTAGAATTATGAATTATAAGGTTTCTGTACAAGGTGAAGTTAGAAATCCTGGAACGCATAGAATCAATTCTGAACGAATCACTTTACCAGAAGCTTTATCTCTATCAGGAGATCTTACGGTTTATGGAAAACGTGAAAACATTCTTGTTTTAAGAGAAGAAAATGGAAAATTGACGCCTCATCGTGTTGATTTAACTAAGTCAGATTTTATCAATTCAGATTTCTACTATTTAAGACAAAACGATATTGTTTATGTAGAGCCAAATAAAGTAGCTGTAAACTCATCTGCTGTAGGTCCAAACGTTTCAATATATATGACAGCTGCTTCATTATTGTTATCAACTGTTGCAATTATACTTTCAAATACAAAAAAATAATGATTGAAGAACAAGAAAACACAATTAATCTAAAAGAAGAATTATTTAAATATTTAACTCATTGGCGTTGGTTTGTTTTAAGTGTTTTTTTATCACTTATTTGTGCTGTTTTATATTTAAAGTTTACTCCGAAGAGTTATAATGTTTCTACCAAAATTTTAATTAAAGACGACAAGAATAACGATTTATCGAATCAGTTGAGTGCTTTTTCCGAAATGAGTTTATTAGGAAATAGTAAAAACAATATCGAAAATGAAATCGAAATTTTAAAATCGCGCACTTTAATTTATAACACTTTAGATTCTCTTAATCTAAATATCCAATATTTAGATAAATCTGAAGTTATATCTAAAGATTTATATAAAAAATCTCCTGTAAAAGTCATTTGGAATAACAACGATATTAAAAAGACAGTTGTTGTTAAACTTACTAATATACAAAACTCAGGTTTTGATGTTAAAGTGAATGATGAGAATATTGGTTCTTCTAGTTTTGGGAAAAATATAAATTCAGAATTCGGAATATTTTCAATAAATAAAATTGCATCTCTTGATAAAATCGATGAAATTGAAATAAATATTTTCCCAAAAACACAACATGCTGAAAACATTCAGAAACTTTTAAATGTAGCTCCTAGTAGCAAAACATCAAGTGTTGTTGATATTTCAATGATTGATAAAACTCCTGAAAAAGCAGCTGACTTTTTAAATACATTAGTATATAACTATAATTTAATTGGAATTAAAGACAAACGTTTTATATCTGAAAACACAGCAAATTTTATTTCTGACAGATTAGATTTAATTGCAACCGAATTAGGAGATGTTGAATCTCAGGTTGAAGGTTATAAAAATTCTAATAATTTATCCGATATTCAAACAGAAGTTAAATTATATCTTGATAATTTATCTACTTTTGAAAAGTCTGTTTTAGAAAACGAAACTAAAATTAATGTAGTTAATAGTTTAATCAGCCATGTCGGAAAAGCCAGACCTGATGATTTAGTCCCTGGTGGTTTATTAGGCGACGATCAAGGTTCTGAAAGTATTATTCAAGAAATTAATCAATTGATTCTTGAAAAACAGAAAATGACAAGTGCTACTGCAGAAAACCCTAATTATATAAAATTAGAAGAACAAATCCGTTCACTAAAGTCAAATTTACTTGCTAGTCTTCGCAGAAATTTAAGCTCTTTGCAAATCATTAAAACTGATTTTAAACGACAAGAAAACGAAATGCAAGCTAAACTTTCTCAGGTTCCCCGACAAGAAAGAGAGTTCAGAGTTATTGATCGTCAACAGAAAGTAAAAGAAGCTTTGTTTTTGTTTTTACTTCAAAAAAGAGAAGAAACCAATATTACTTTAGCTGCTACTGATATTAATGCAAAAGTTATCGACAAAGCAATTCCTACAGACAAACCTGTTTCTCCTAAAAGCATGATTGTTCTATTAGCTGCTTTGATTTTAGGCGCACTTATTCCGTTTATCATTATTTACGTTCGTAATTTATTAGATACTAAAATTAAAACTCGTTTCGATATTACTGATAATACTAATATTCCGTTTTTAGGAGATGTTCCAACTTCGGAATCAAGTAACGAGTTAATGGAAATAAGTAGTCGTTCGAGCGCTGCAGAAGCTATTCGTATTGTTCGTACAAACTTAGATTTTATTCTATCTGATAAAGAAGAAAATGAATGCAAAACGATCTTCTTAACTTCTACTATATCTGGTGAGGGAAAAACATTTGTTTCTGCTAATTTGGCAGCAACATTCTCTTTATCAGGAAAAAAAGTATTATTAATAGGTTTTGATTTACGTAATCCAAAACTTTACGAATATCTAAAAGTTAATCCTTTAGGAGTATCTAATTACATAAGTACGAATAATAAAAATATTGATGAATATATAATTCCAGTTGAAGGTTATGATAATTTCGATGTTTTATCATCAGGATCTATCCCTCCCAATCCAACTGAAATTTTGATGAACAAGAAGATAAAGGAATTGTTCGATGGTTTAAAACAAAAATACGATTATATCATTGTCGATACTGCTCCTGTGAGCCTTGTTACAGATACTTTATTAATTGGTAAATATGCCGATGCTACGATTTATGTTGTTCGCGCAAATAAGATTGATAAAGAAATGTTACGTATTCCGAACGAACTTTACAAAGATAACAAGCTCAATAAGCTTTCAATTGTTCTAAATGATTCTGATGTAACAAAAGGTTACGGTTATGGTTACGGTTATGGTTACGGTGCCAAAGTTGAAACTAAACCTTTATGGAAAAGAATATTGGGTATCAAATAAAAAAGGAGCTTTAAAAGCTCCTTTTTTATTGTTTAAAGAAATTATTTTTGGAAATAACATGTTCTAATTCCTCCATATTTTTAAGAATAACAGCAGAATTAAAGCTTTGTATATGCTTTTGATGATGAACATCACTTCCTACAAAATCATACATTTTTTCTTTTAGCAAATAATCCGCGACTTCTGCAATTCCACTTCCATAATATCCTGTACTACTTAATAAATTCATCTGAAATAAACATCCTGCACTTTTCAACTTTTTAAAGCTCGAATAATCATTTTTGTAAAAATTATATCGTTCTGGATGTGCCAAAACTGGCTGATAACCTTGGGAATTCAATTCCATGATAATCTCATACAATTGAATTGGCGGATTTATATACGACATTTCGACCAAAACAAAATTATCTTTCAACGTCAATAACTTTTCAGAATTAATACGTTTTAAAAAAGATTCATCCATTAAATATTCAGAAGCAACTCTAAGTTTATTGTTCTTCACATTCAATTCTTTTTTTACGTTTTCGTACTGATTTACAATTCCTTCTTTTGTATTCTCCCAAACTAACGGAGTTGTATGCGGAGTTGTAATAAATTGTTCAAATCCAAAATCTTCTAAAGACGCTATTAATCCTTTGGTATCATCCAAAGTTTTAGCCCCATCATCTAATCCATAAAGAAGATGCGAATGTATATCGACAAATCCGTTAGGAATGAACTCTTTTAACGTCTTTTTCTTTTTAAAAAACCCAAACATTTCAAAAAATTTATGCTTGCAAATTTATAACCCTTTTTGGTAACAAAAAAGATACAATTACATAAAATATGTGTAATACTATTAACGGAGATAAAATCTTTAACAATTCAAATCCCATAAATAAAAGACTCAAAACCGATAGAACAATAGCCAAATAAACAATTTTCTTTGATTTTGTTAGTAAAGCGACAATAAAAAGTGGATTAAAAAACAAAATCAAAACATTTAATTGTAGTTCTAAATGATTTGAATATAGATTTACAGCCAACAAAAACAAACCAAATAAAGCGGTTATTGCGAAATAAATCAATTGAATTTTTCGATTTAAACATCCCAAAGCGATAATTGCAACTATAATCCATAAAGTGTAGATTGAATTTAATCCTTTCTTTTGAACTGATTTTGGAACATGATTCAACTTTGTTTCCGACTTTAAAATATCTTTATCAAATGAAATTCCATCTTTGAATTTAACAGGTAAAAACATTAAATCGCTTTGTTTATTTGTTTTATAACCAAACAACAAATTAATTCCTAGTTTTTCGAAATAATGATTCGATAAACCTTCATTCAATATATATCTATAAGAATGATTATTTGAAGGAAAGTCCGTTTTTAAAGGTTCATCAAGTACTTTATTTAAAACATCGACTATTTTTGTTGTACAATTATTTCGAATAAATTCATAATAATAATATCGTTCGTCGGATTTTAATTGCCGATTTATTTCTTCCCAAATTTTCTCTTTCTGAATTTTGGATAAATTCAATTTTTGTTCAATTATTTCTCTATTTTCACTTGTATACGAATACAGAAAATTATCAAATCGATCGACATCTAAATAATATAACAAATCGCCTTTTATAAATTTCGAATAGAAATTAGGCGTTCTAAAATCGAACATTCCCCAATTATAAACCACATCTAATTGTTGTTCCGGATCGTTTATACGTAAAGCTGTATGTCCAAAAAGTGTGTACAACTCCTCGCCTGTTCCGCAAGTTAAAACACTAATTTCGGCACTTTCGCTTAAAGTTTGAGGTTGCGCATTTGTGATTAAAAAAGAAAAACAACAAACCCATAATACGATTTGTTGTTTGAATAGGTTTTGAAATTGTTTCATTTTATTTTTTGAAAATTCCTAAATCAAGTTTTAACGAAAAAATGTTCGAATATAAGGCAGCACTTTGATCTCCGATATCGGTTAAAGCATAATCGACCTGAATTTCTTTATATTTAAACCCTAAACCGATGTTGGGCTGAAAAGTTACTTTCTGAGTATCGTCTAACTGCATTTCGTTTTGAAAATTACCGACTCCAGCACGAACAAAAACCATTTGATTGTATCCAAATTCGAATCCTACAGAAGGTTGAATACTAAAAGCCGAAGTAGAAATTAGCGCATTGGTTTCGTAGAATTCTGTATGAAGAACTGCCGCAGCTGTTAACATAAATTGATCATTGAAAGCGAAATCACGCGCAACACCCAATTGCAATTTGGGCAAGGTTAATTCAGTTGTTTCGGGCAATGTTTGATTTTGTCCTTCAATTGCTCCTTGTATTTTTTCGAATTCAGTTTTGTTAATATTCCAAACGTTATATGTTGTGGTAATATCGCGAGCCATTAATCCAAATTTCCAATTTTCGGTACGATATTGTAAACCAACGTCTAATCCAAATCCCCAAGATTTTGCAAAATCTCCGATTAAACGACGAACAATTTTTGCATTGGCTCCTAACGATAATCCTTCAACAGACAATTTTCGAGCGTACGAAATATTAAATGCATAATCGGCAGCCGAAAATAGTTTAATTCTATTATAATCGATATTTCCGTTCTGATCGATTAATTCTGTTGTATTCATAATATCGTCAACTCCAAAACGAATCGCCGAAATTGCCAACGCACTTTTTTCATCTACCGGCATTGCAAAAGCTACATAATCATACTGTGCAATGTTCGCAAAGTAACTCGCGTGCATTAAACTTACTTGTTTATCTTGCAAATGAACCAATCCTGCCGGATTCCAATATCCCGAATTTACATCTCCGGTTTGAGCAATAACGCTGTTTGCCATACCAAACGAAGCGGCGTCTACCCCAATATTTAAGAACTCGTTAGAATATTTCCGAGCCGTTTGTGCCTGCATTAAAGCCGTACATAAAAGTAAAGGCACTATATAGAAACTTTTTTTCACTTAGAATGAGTTTTTACAAAGATTGAAAAAATTTTACAATATATAAACTCTAAATACTTACAACTTATTGTTTACATTTGTTTACGTAATAAAAATATAAAATTGATGACAATAAAAAAACACATTCCTAATGCAATTACATTATTAAATTTAATGTCGGGATTAATTGCCTTGGTTTATGCTTTTGACGATAACCTGCAAATGGCTTTTTTTTGGGTTTGTATGGGAATTTTCTTTGATTTTTGGGATGGATTTGCCGCAAGAGTATTAAAAGTTTCGAGTCCGTTAGGTGTTCAATTAGATTCTTTGGCCGATATGGTAACTTCTGGTGTTGTTCCCGGAGCAGTAATGTACCAAATGTTAGCACACATTCAAGAAAATTTTGAGCAATACAACGTTACCGACGAAACTTTCTACATGAAATTAGTTCCGTTTATTGGTTTTATTATTACGTTGGGTTCTTGTATGCGATTAGGAAAATTTAATATCGATACTAGACAAACATCTAGTTTTATCGGACTTCCAACTCCGGCAAATGCGTTGTTTATTTTAAGTATTCCAATGATTACAAGTACTACCGAAAGCGATTTTGTTTTTAACGTTTTCAGTAATCCATACGTTTTGGTATTCGTAAGTTTATTCAGCGCCTTTATCATGAATGCTGAAATTCCATTATTTTCATTAAAAACAAAGAACAAAAACTTAAGCGATAATAAAGTTACCTTGCTTTTCTTAGGAATTTGCGCAATTCTTTTATTATTTTTCCAGTTCGAAGCAATTCCTGTTATTATAGGATTCTATATACTACTTTCAATCATTTTGAATTTAACGCAAAAATCGGCTTCATAAGTCGATTTTTTTATTCCATAAAAAAAACCGAAAGCTTATCACTTTCGGTTTTTATTTGTGGTACCTCCAGGAATCGAACCAGGGACACACGGATTTTCAGTCCGTTGCTCTACCAACTGAGCTAAGGTACCGTTTTGTAAGGCATTCACCTTTCAAAAGCGATTGCAAATATAGTAGCTTTTTTTAAACATATCCTAACTTTTTCAAAAAAAAATTAACTACATTTGTACGACACTCAATATGAAATCATGATTATTTGTATCGATGTAGGCAACACGAGAACCAAAGTAGCTGTGTATGAAAACGGTACATTGCAACATTTAATTATCACGAACGAAGAAAAACTTATAAAAAAAATTTCAAAGCAAATTCAAGGCGTTGAAAATAGAGTTGACATCATACTTTCATCTGTAGGTAATTTATCTTCCGAAGTTTTAGCAGAACTAGACAAACTAGGAAAACTGATTATTGTAAACCATGAAACTTTAATTCCTTTTAAAAATTTATACGGGACTCCAACTTCCTTAGGAATTGATCGAATTGTTTTGGCAGCCGGCGCAACATTAAAACATCCAAACCAAAGTAGATTGGTTATTGATGCCGGAACTTGTATAACGTACGACTTCATAAATAATCAAGATCAATATCACGGTGGAGCTATTTCGCCGGGAATTGGATTGCGTTATAAAAGCTTGAATGATTATACAGCAAATCTTCCTTTAGAAAAAATTTCCGAACTGCATCCTTTTATCGGAAATTCTACTTCAGGTTCTATTCAGTCAGGTGTTTTAAACGGCGTAATTGCTGAGATTGAAGCTTTCATAGATCACTTTGAACACCAAGATGAGAATTTAACAGTAATTTTAACAGGCGGAAATTCCGAATTTTTGGTAAACCGTCTAAAAAATAGCATCTTTGCCAATCCAAACTTCTTATTAGAAAGTTTATTTTTGTTACATCAATACATTGTTACAAATGATTAAAAAAATCATACTTGGAGCTACCTTATTGGCTATTTCGAACACGTTTGCCCAACAAGGTACAACCTCTCCTTATTCATATTACGGCTTTGGCGACAAACATTTTAAAGGCGCCAACGAAATAAAATCAATGGGATCTTTAGCTGTTTACAGAGACAGTTTACATATTAATACGTTAAATCCAGCTTCGTATTCTGATCTTTTAGCAACGACTTTTTCTATGGGAGCTTCGTACAAAGGGAATACTTTAAAAAATACAAAAGGAAGCGAAAAAACTACAAGCGGATCATTTGACTATTTGTCTTTAGCTTTTCCTGCTGGTAAATTTGCTTTTGCTGTAGGAATTATGCCGTATTCGTTTGTTGGATACAATATGCAAAATTCTAATAAGAACAACAATATGACCGAAGCTAGACAATATGTTGGCGATGGCGGATTAAATCGTACTTTTTTAGGAGTTAGTTATAAAATCAATAAGAATTTCAGTTTTGGTATTGATGGTTCTTACATTTTTGGTGATACCGAAACAAGCTTAACCAAATTTGTTGTAGATAACGGCGAAGGATTGCCTTTAGATACTGGTACTAAAATGAAAAATCAGAATAATTACAGCGGACTTTCTATTAATGCCGGATTGAACTATAAACAGCAATTAGATAAAAATCTTACGCTATATGCCGGAGCAACATTTAGTCCAGAAATGAAACTGAAAAACGATCAAACTACAACCTTTTCTACTGTAGATCTTGATTTACAAGGTAATTTACGGGAATTAGATTCTAAAGTTTCGACTTCGAAAAATGACAAGATGTTATTGCCAACTAATTACTCTTTTGGTGTAGGAATTGGGAATGAATTAAAATGGTTTGCCGGAGCAGAATATACTTCAACGCAAACATCAAAATACAACCAACATTACAATTACGATAACGCAACATACAACGATTATTTTAAAATCGGAGTTGGTGGATTTTTCACGCCAAAATATAATTCGTTTACAAGTTATTTCGAACGTATGACCTATCGCGCGGGAATTAATTACGAAAACACAGGTTTGGTAATTAATAAAGAAGAAATTAAAGGATTAAACGCAAATGTAGGTTTTGGATTTCCGGTTGGAAGATATAATTCAAACATCAACATTGGCTTTGAATACGGTCAGCGTGGAAATACAAACATGGGCTTGATTAAAGAAAACTACTACGGTTTTAACGTTGGTTTTTCGTTCAACGATATTTGGTTTAAACGTAGAAAATTTGACTAGTTGAAAAGAGCTTTTCCTTATATCATTGCAATTTCATGTGTATTTTGGGCTTGTAACAACGATTTGAAAGATATTCAAAATCTATCAAAAAAACAGTTATATCCTACAGGCGAAGCCGATTCGGCTCACGTAAAATATACCGATTCGGCTCAAATAAAAGCCGAAATGTTTGCCGTGAAAATGTTAGATTACGGAAAAGCAAAATATCCGTTCAATCATTTTCCAAAAGGAATTAAAGTAACAGTTTTCGATAAAAACAAAAACAAAAATTACATTGTTGCAGATCGTGCTACATCTTACAATTTTACAGGAATTATTGATTTACGTGAAAATGTAAAAATTACTTCGCACGACGGGAAAGTAATGCAAACGCAACAATTATATTACGATCAAAAAAACAATTGGTTTTTTACCGAATATTATTTTAAAGTAACTGATAAAAACAAGAGTTTCTTTGATGGAATTGGTGTTGATTTTGATCAAAATTTTAGAATAGTAAATGCACAGCAAAACCGTGCAGAATTAAAAGACATAAAAGATGAAGGTTTATAAGATTATTGCATATGTTTATTTGGTTTTCGGACTTTTCTTTTTATACGATGCTTATGTAGCGTACAGTAACGATGCCGATTATTTAATTAAATTATTATTGGCTGGTTTGGCAATTTTTATGTTCTTTTTTAGATTAAGAACATTAAAACGTTATCCGCAAAACAAACAAGAATAACTAAATATTTAATATACAAACGAGCCGTTTTTAATAAAAAACGGCTCGCTTTGTTTCTCCTCTTTTACAAGGAAGCTATAATTTACAACTTATTTGCTTTAATCTGATTAAAAATCTTCATATTTTTTTTAATCTCTTTTTTTTATTTAACAGATAATTGTATTTTCGCTCATTGAAAGAATTTCACATTATAAAAAATGGCAGTTTTACAAAAAATTAGAGAAAAGTCTGGGTTACTAATCGGGGTAATCGGATTAAGTTTATTTGCCTTCATCATTGGAGGTTTATTTGAAGGTGGTATTAATTTTGGTTCACGAAACGTAGGTGAAATCAATGGAGTTAGTATCCCAACCGCAGACTTTTTGAGTAAAGTACAAAACTTAGAACAAAACGGACAAATCAAAGGTTCGCAAGCTTATAATCAAGTTTGGAATAATGAAGTTCGTTCTATCTTGTTTACAGAACAATTAGACAAAGCAGGATTGCGCTTAGGAAAAGACCAATTGATCAACGTAATTAAAACAAATCCTAACTTCGCTCAAAATCCACAGTTCTTAAACGAAGCTGGTCAGTTCGATATCAATAAATTCAATGCGTTCTTAGCTCAAATGCAAGCAGCTGGTCCGCAACAATGGAATTCTTGGTTGGCTTACGAAGTTGAATTAGAAAAATATGCTAAAGAGCAAATGTATTACGCCCTAATTAAAGGTGCAATGGTTACTACAACTGCCGAAGCTAAAATCGCTTATAAAAACGAAGCTACTAAAGTATCTTTCGATTACGTAACGGTTCCTTACAACACAATTAACGACGATCAAGCAAAAGTTACAGATGCTGATATCGAAGCTTACATCAAAAAATATCCGAAACAATTCAAGTCTACTCCATCTCGCGAAGTAGAATACGTTTTCATTGAGAACAAACCTTCGACTGAAGATCAAACTCAAGTAAAACAATTATTAGACGATTTATTAAAACCATCGGTTGTTTTCAATAAAAACACAGGTAAAAACGATACCATTTCAGGTTTTTCTAAAGCTACTGATATTAGAGCTTTTGTAGATCAAAACTCTGACATGCCGTTTGACAGCACATATTATGCTAAAGAACAATTACCAGCAGAACATGCAGATAAATTATACAATTTAGCTCAAGGCGAAATCTATGGACCTTATCTATTCAACGATTTTTATGCGATCTCTAAGTTAGTTTCTAAAAAAAGTACTGCTGAAACAGTTGATGCTTCTCACATTTTAGTTGCTTACAAAGGAGCTGCAAATGCAGACGGAACAGTAACACTTACTAAAGAAGAAGCGAAAGCAAAAGCCGACGATATTTTAAAACAATTACAAGGTGGTGCTAATTTTGCAACTTTAGCAGCTGCTAACTCAACAGATCCAGGTTCTAAAGATAACGGAGGTAAATATCCAAACGTTCGTAAAGGACAAATGGTTCCTACGTTTGACCAATACATTTTCAACAATCCTGTTGGGAAATTAGGAATTGTAGAAACAGATTTCGGTTACCACGTATTGAAAGTGGATAAAGTAAACGAAAAAGAAGGAGTTCAATTAGCTACAATCGCTAAGAAAATTGAGCCTTCAACTAAAACAGAAGATCAAACATACGCAACTGCTACTAAGTTCTTCGAAAAAGTAGAAAAAGGAGATGATTTCTCTAAAACAGCTACTGCTCAAAACTTAATTGCTTTCCCAGCTGCTAAAATTGGAGCTTTTGATGAGCAATTAACAGGTGTTGGTCCTCAAACCGAAGCTGTTCGTTGGGCTTATAACAAGCATACAAGTGTTGGAGATGTGAAGAAATTCGATGCTCCTGAAGGTCACTTAATCATTAAATTGGTAAGCGTAAACGATTCAGACTTAATGACAGCTAACGAAGCTCGTACTATGGTTGAACCAATTTTGATTAGCGAAAAGAAAGCAGCAATCATCCGCAAACAAATGACAGGAAACACATTAGAAGAAGTTGCTAAGAATGCTAAGATTGGTGTTGTAAACGCAATCGACGTAACAGGTGCTAACCCAATGGTAAATGGTTTCCAAGAACCTTTAGTAGTTGGAAACGCATTAGGTAAAAAAGCGAACGAAACATCGAAGCTTATCGACGGACGTAACGGTGTTTATATGGTAAAAACTAAAAACATTACTAAAGCTGTTGATTTGCCAAACTACCTAACATTTAAACAAAAGGTTGCTACAAACAACCGCGGTGCAGTTCAAAACTTAGTGTTTGGTGCAATGTATCAAAACGCAAAGGTAGAAGACAACCGTGCAAAAGTATTGCAATAACAGTACATTATAATAGTAAAGCCCGTTTTAAAACGGGCTTTTTTTATGTGATAAATTCTCTTATTTTTGCATTAACAAACTACAATTAAATATGAAAGCATACGTATTTCCAGGTCAAGGTGCTCAGTTCTCAGGAATGGGTAAAGACTTATATGAATCTTCCGAAATAGCAAAAGAGTTATTCAATAAAGCCAACGAAATCTTAGGTTTCAACATTACCGAAATCATGTTCAACGGAACAGACGAAGAATTAAAGCAAACAAAGGTTACGCAACCTGCTGTTTTCTTACACTCGGTTATCTTAGCTAAAACATTAACCGACTTTAAACCTGAAATGGTTGCAGGACATTCGTTAGGCGAATTCTCGGCATTGGTTGCAAATGGAACGCTTTCGTTTGAAGACGCTTTAAAGCTAGTTTCGAAACGAGCAATGGCAATGCAGAAAGCTTGTGAAATTACTCCTTCTACAATGGCAGCAGTATTAAACTTAGACGATAAAGTAGTAGAAGACATTTGTGCTTCGATCGACGGAGTTGTTGTTGCAGCAAATTACAACTGCCTGGGGCAATTAGTGATTTCAGGAGAAACTAAAGCTGTTGAATTAGCTTGTGAGAAAATGAAAGAAGCAGGTGCAAAACGTGCCCTAATCTTACCGGTTGGAGGTGCATTCCACTCGCCTATGATGGAACCCGCACGTGAAGAATTGGCTGCTGCAATCGAAGCTACAACGTTTAACACACCTATTTGTCCGGTATATCAAAACGTAACAGCAACCGCTGTATCGGATCCGGCAGAGATAAAGAAGAACTTGATTACCCAATTAACAGCTCCGGTTCGTTGGACACAATCGGTACAGCAAATGATTGCCGACGGTGCGACTTCGTTTACAGAAGTTGGTCCAGGTAAAGTTTTAATGGGACTAATCAACAAGATCGACAAGACAGTTGAAACAATAAAAGCTTAATACTAAAACGACTTTCGTACGAAAGTCGTTTATTTATATAAACTATGAAGACACTTATAAAACTTATATGTTTCGTTATTTACAGCTGTGCTTTTGCTCAAGATAATTTCCCAAAAGAGCAATACTACCAATTCGATATTGACATAAAGCACTCCTATATTAACGATCATATTGTATTAGATGTTAAGAATACGAATAAAACAGCTGTAAGAATTGTTCTTACGACTGATAATGAAGCTTTGAATAAGAAATACAAACTGAATGACACCATAGTCTTTAACGCTTTAGAAAGTAAAAAAGTACGCTACTATGTACCTAGCGAAACAAAATTTAATTACACCTTTAATAGTTACTTAGGAAACCCTGATACACCAATAACAAAAAATAAGTTAGCCTTACCTTTTCCAAAAGGTAAAACATATATAGTAACTCAAGCATACAATGATACTCTATCACATAACAATATTTACAACAAATATGCTTTAGATTTTAATTTACAAGTAAACGACACTATTTGCAGTGCAGACTATGGAATTGTAGTTGGCGTGATTAAAGATTATAAATATGGTGGCTCATCTAAGAAATGGAAAGAAGTAGATAAAGGCAACTATATCACTATTTATCATCCTCATTCTGGTCTATATACCCAATATTATCACTTAATACATTTAGGAAGCATGGTGCAGATTGGAGACCGAGTAAATAAAGGACAGCCAATAGGACTAAGTGGTTTAACTGGTTTTACAACAGGTCCTCACTTACACTTCTGTGTTCTTATTCCTAAAAAAGGGGGGACATTTATATCTACTCCTGTTGACTTTGAGAATGATATCAACGGCGAGGATCTAAAAATAGGATCTATAGTTTCTCATTAATAAAGCCTATAAATGCTCCTTATTAAGGGGTGTTTGTAATTCAAAACTAACGCATCATTTTACTCTTAAACCTATTATTCAGAATAAAACAAAGTTGAAAATAATGAATCTTATAAGGAAAAGTTCAACAGCTGTAGGGCTTATTATTATAATTGGCTAATATTCTGTCAAGCTGAACTTGATCTAGCTTCGCATTTGTTTAGGCTACTCTATGAGATTCTGAGACAAGCTCAGAATGACAAAGCTAACGTATCATTTTACTTTTAAACCTATTATTCAGAATAAACCAAAGTTGAAAACAATGAATCTTATAAGGAAAAGTTCAACGGTTGTCGGGCTTCTTATTATAATTGGCTAATATTCTGTCAAGCTGAACTTGATTCGGCTTCGCATTTGTTTAGGCTACTTTATGAGATGCTGATACGCACTTAAAACAATAAACCTAACGTACTTCAAACGAAACAATCTATATTATTATTTAATTTTATCTAGATCATTTTATATTTTTATATAGTTTATTTTATACTAACTTAGCTTTAATCAATTTAAAACGTACTGTATCATGGCACTTCCGTACATCATATCTCATCGTCGTAATAGCTTAAACACAAGTAAAAACTCGCAATACTTTATTAAAATTGTGCAGAATAACACGATTGATTTAGAGAACATCTGCGATGAAATCGAGAAAGAAAGTTCTTTATCTGCTGCCGATGTTTATGCAACAGCAGTTGCTTTACAGAACAAAATCATTCAACATTTAGAAAAAGGCAACTGTGTAAACTTAGAATACTTAGGTAGGTTTTCGATGGGTGCTAAAGCTAAAGCACATAAAAACAAAGCAGATGTTTCGGTAAACGATGTTACAAAGTTTCATATCAATTACCAGCCATCATCCAAAATAAAGAAATGGCTAAAGCAGAAGTTTGCGCTTAAAAAAAGTACAAACCATCAAGAATAACACAATAAGACATTGTATCTTTACTAAAATTCAACTATGATACCTGATTTACGAACAGTTACCGTTATGCGTTATATAGCACCTTTACGCGAAGGTGGTTCGCTTCCGGCATTAGCCGAAGCTTGTGACGATTTTAAATATGTGCTGAAGTTTCGTGGCGCTGGTCACGGAGTAAAAGCTTTAATTGCCGAACTTTTAGGCGGATTGATTGCGAAGTATTTAGAACTTCCCGTGCCTGAATTGGTCTTTGTTGAGTTAGATGAAGCCTTTGGACAGACTGAAGGCGACGAAGAGATACAGGATCTTTTAAAGTTTAGCAAAGGACTAAATTTAGGCTTGCATTACTTGTCTGGTGCAATTACCTACGATGTTGCAACAAACGACTGCGAAGCTTTATTAGCATCGAAGATCGTATGGCTCGATAGTTTTATCACCAATGTAGACCGTACCTTCCGCAATACAAACCTGCTTATTTGGCATAAAGAGTTGTGGTTGATAGATCATGGTGCTTCGTTCTACTTTCATCATTCGTGGACTAATTGGGGAAAAACGGCTCTTACCCCCTTTCCCCTAATAAAAGATCATGCGTTAATTAGCAAAGCTACAAAGCTACAAGAGGCGCACGACTTGTTTACTTCTAAGTTAAACAACACGGTATTACGTGAGATTGTTAGTAAGATTCCGGATGCTTTCTTGAATTGGGAAGAAGGTCCATCGAATGAAGAAATCCGAGAAGTATACTATCAGTTCCTTTCAACCCGATTGGTTCATGCTAATATTTTCCTTAAAGCCGCTCAAGATGCAAGATAATGTAGTATATGAATATGCCGTAATTCGAGTTGTACCAAAGGTAGAACGCGAAGAGTTTATAAACGTTGGTTTGATTTTATTTAGTAAACGTAAACGCTTTATCCGCTTTCAATATGAGATTCCAGAAACGAAGATTCGTTGCTTTTGTAACGAATTCGACATTGATCAATTGAAACAAAACTTAGAATCGTTCGCTAAGATTTGCTCGGGAGAAAAGGATGGCGGACCTATTGCTCAGCTAGAAGCCGACGAAAAGTTCCGCTGGATTACAGCCGTTAAAAGCTCGAGTATTCAGTCATCAAGACCTCATCCTGGCTTTTCATCAGACCTTAATGCAACCTTCGATCGTTTATATAAAGAGTTGGTATTGTGATATTTTCAATAAAGCTTGACGATGTACTAATCTTTTTATAAGGACTTATAGTACATTCCTTAATAGTCTGTCAAGCTGAACTTGATTAAGCTTCATATTATACTTAAGTAACTTTATGAGATTCTGAGACAAGCTCAGAATGACAAATATAATGTATAATATTATCCTTAAAACCTGTTATTAGGGATGCAACGAAGTGAAATAACAAACCATATAACACTACTAAAAGAAAGTTTTCTCCTTATTTGACCCAACAAACCACACAAGGTTTTAACTGACATATAAGCAACTAATATTTATTTAAAAAGCAAAAGTCCGACAGTTGTCGGACTTATTATTAGTATATCTTAATGTGGTTAAATAGCTAAGAAGCTAAAGTTACCTTAATCTCTTTCTTGATATTCTTCTATTTCTTTACGAATTTCTTCGTAACGTCTCCTCAAGTCATCCGAGATTCGTTTTGGCATATTCTTAACTCGCTTAAGTTGAAACGAAGTAAAGATTGCGAACAATCCGGAAGCAATAATTGCTAAACCAAGCCAAATTACGGCTGTAAATCCTGCCAACTGCGGATTCCAAAGCAAAATTACA
The DNA here is from genome assembly GCA_002360925.1 of Flavobacteriaceae bacterium UBA3339. GTDB lineage: Bacteria > Bacteroidota > Bacteroidia > Flavobacteriales > Flavobacteriaceae > Flavobacterium. The sequence goes on from DERN01000011.1 coordinate 104,439, forward strand.
GCTAATATTACTCCAACTATCGATGTAAACATAGAAAATCCCCAGCCTTGAATACCAAAGTTGCGCAGATCAATCGAGTAACTAATGCCTGAAATTGAACGGAACAATACTAAGAAACCAACATAATAAGCAAATATTTCTAAGCTTAACAAAGGATTTACCATTAGTAAAAAACCTATAATCGTGGTCATAATTCCGTATGCGAGCATCCATCCCCAGTTATCGATTTCATCTTTATTAGCGATCGAGAAAATGATTTCTGATATCCCAGAGAATAAAAACGAAACACTAAAAATCATAGCTAAAGCTGCATATGAAGCCAAAGGATAGGAAAAAGAGTAAATTCCCAGCCCAACAAAAAGTAATCCGATAATCAATAAAACCCACCAATATTTAATAGAGTTCTTGATCGATTTGTAAAAAGTTCGTGCCATTGTAAGTTAGTTTTAATTGTTAATGTAGTATAAATAGTACTCTAAATTTACAACTTTATAAACTAATCTAACTACTTAATCATAAATTATTGCTCTACTCTAGTCTTTAAAGTAACGTTCTATCATCTATAAGTTGCTGAACAATAAACTAAAACATTATTAAGAATGCTTTTATCTGTAGTGTTAAACCGATATATTTGCAATTAAATACAAGGAATCAAGTGCAATTCTTGAACTGTCGCGCAACTGTAATGATGATAAAATCTAAGTCAGGTCATTGTATTTTAATAATAGTATCAACAAAGCTTTCGCGATTGAAGCTATGGTTTGAGATGTTTTCATACACTTCACTCCTAACTTCTGTCGCGATTATTTATTTACAATCATGACATTCGAAGAACAGATTCAACAAAAGATCGATCTCAAGACTAAGCCTTTAGGCGCATTAGGTTATTTAGAACAACTGGCTTTTAAAATAGCTAAAGTACAGCAAACCTTAACTCCTACCCTTTCATATCCAACTCAGATTGTATTTGCCGGCGATCATGGTTTAGCGCAAGACGGTGTAAGCGCCTATCCTCCTGAAGTTACCTTCCAAATGGTTATGAACTTTTTACAAGGCGGTGCTGCAATTAATGTATTTTGCAAACAGCACAACATTGCGATAAAAATAGTAGATGCAGGAGTTAATTTCGACTTTGAAGATCATTCGGAATTGATTAAAGCCAAAGCCGGTTATGGAACAAAGAGCGCTTTGAATCAAAAAGCAATGACCAAAGAGCAACTAGATTTTTGTTTTGAAGAAGGTGCAAAAGTAGTTACAAAAGCATTCGATAAAGGCTCTAATATTATTGGCTTTGGCGAAATGGGAATCGGAAACACCTCATCGGCCTCGTTGATAATGGCTTCGCTTTTAAAGAAACCTATTACAGAATGTATTGGACGCGGAACCGGAATGAATGATGAACAACTGCACCATAAAACCAATATACTGAAACAAGTCTTAGATTTTCATGGCAGTATTACCGATCCTAAAGAGATTATACAAACCTTCGGAGGCTTTGAAGTAGCCCAAATGTGCGGCGCTATGTTACAAGCTTACAAGCATAATATGCTAATTATGGTAGACGGTTTTATTGCAACAGCTGCTTTTGCAATAGCGCATTCTTTAGCTCCTACTATTACAGACAACGCTATATTTTGTCATGTTTCGGACGAAAGCGGACATCGTTTATTCTTAGAATCATTACAGCAAAAAGCCTTATTAGACTTAAACCTAAGAGTTGGCGAAGGCACAGGTTGTGCATTAGCTTATCCAATTATACAAAGTGCTGTTAACTTTTTGAACGAAATGGCGAGTTTTGAATCTGCAGGAGTTTCTAATAAATAAGCTATGATAAAGAAAGAACTTACCTACTTTTTAACTGCTTTAATGTTTTTTACGCGTATTCCAATCCCTCTAAAACTGGAATATTCTAACGACATCATGAACCAATCGCAGAAATATTATCCGTTGGTTGGCATCATTGTCGGTCTGTTTAATGCAGTCGTTTGTTATATGCTTCACTTTGTTTTCCCGATCGACATTTGTTTGGTTTTAATGATGATAGCGAGTGTTTTTTTAACAGGCGCTTTTCACGAAGATGGTTTTACCGATGTTTGCGACAGTTTTGGCGGTGGTTACGGTAAAGAGAAGATTTTAACTATAATGAAAGATAGCCGAATTGGCGCTTACGGAGTGATAGGAATCATACTGCTTTTGCTGTTAAAATTCTTAAGTATGCAGCATTTAGCAAACGAAAGGTTCACTGATTTTTTGGTTATTCTAATCATAGCACACAGCAGCAGTCGTTATCTTTCGGGCTTAATGATTCACACACATCAATATGTTACCGACATTGATCAAAGTAAATCAAAGCCACTTGCAAACAAAGCCTTACCTAAAAAAACACTATTAGTAGGTTTATTTTTTACATTAATTCCATTCATTTGGTTTCAAAATCCGTTGGTTCTATTAGTTTTACCCTTGGCTTACTTAGGAAAATGGTATTTAGGCTGGTACTTTAACAAACATATTGGCGGTTACACGGGCGATTGTTTAGGAACGGTTCAGCAAGTAACCGAAGTTCTCATTTATTTAGGATTTATTGTTTTATGGAAGTTTATGTAATTCGGCACACACGAGTAAATACTCCGAAAGGAGTTTGTTACGGACAAACAGATGTTTCGTTAAAAGATTCTTTTCAGGAAGAAGCGAACCTTTTAAAAGCACGTTTGCATTCCATCTCGTTCGATACTGTTTATAGCAGTCCACTTTCGCGTTGTAAATTGTTAGCAGAAGAATTTGCAAACAACATCATCTTTGATGGCAGATTAAAGGAAATGAATTTTGGAAGTTGGGAAATGAAACAATGGAATGAAATTGAACAAAACGATATTCAACCTTGGTTTGATGATTTTGTAACAGTATCGGCTCCCGAAGGCGAAAGCTTTGAAGAGGTATTTCAACGTTGTAAACTATTTATACAAGAACTAAGAACGCAACAACACAACCGCGTTTTAATTGTAACACATGGCGGTATTATTCGTAGTTTGTGGTGTTATTTATTGCAAATTCCGTTGCAGAATGCTTTTAAACTTCCCGTTGGTTTTGATGAAATCTTTCATTTTAATTTAGGAAAAGAAGCTAAAGACGATTTTATTGTTTTGAAGAAATGATTCAACAAATAATAGAATTTAAAAAGTCCTCGTTTGAGGACTTTTGCATTTAATCAACTCTAAACGAAACTTTACAAATAACTCCGTAAGTCGAAATTTCTCCGTTTTTCACATGACATTTCATATCTTTTACATAAACCGAATCGATATTTCGAACCGATTTTGAAGCTTCAGCTACTGCTTGCTTCACAGCATCATCAAAACTTACTTCTGAATATGCAATTACTTCAATTACTTTTACTATTCCCATAACATTTTAATTTTAAATCAATTAAATGTACAAAAAAATATAAAATACTCAATAAGCAATCACTTGGTTTTTATCAACTAAAGCACGAAAAGTTACTTAAAACCAGAATTATGTCATAAAAAAATCCCGTCTTTAAAAAGACGGGATTCTGTTTTATTGTACAAAATCTAAAACGGTTTTCGTTATAAATTCTATTTGTTCATTTTCTAATTCGGTATGCATTGGCAAAGCAATTACCTGATCGACGAACATATTCGTTATCGGGAAATCCGCATCGTTGTAACGAGCATCGGCATACGCTTTTTGTTTGTGTAACGGAATTGGATAATAAATAGCACAAGGAATTCCTTTTTCTTGTAAATGCGCCAATAACGCATCGCGTTTCCCGTTGGTTATACGAATCACATATTGATGAAATACGTGATCGTTAGCGTCCATATTAAATACCGGCGTAATAATATGTTCGTTAACCGTAAACGCATCGTTGTATGCTTTAGCAGCATTTCTACGAGCTTTTCCGTAACTGTCTAAACGAGGTAATTTTGCATTTAAAACCACAGCCTGAATACTATCTAAGCGAGAATTCACTCCAATTACATCATGGTGATAACGCTCGTACATTCCGTGATTTACAATTCCTCTTATAATATGCGCCAAGTCATCATCATTAGTAAAAATTGCACCGCCATCGCCATAACATCCTAAATTCTTTGATGGAAAAAACGAAGTTGCTCCAACGTGTCCAATTGTTCCCACTTTTTTAGTAGAACCATCGGCAAAAATATAATCTGCTCCAATTGCTTGCGCATTATCTTCAATTACATATAAATTATAAGCTGTTGCCAATTCCATAATTGCATCCATATTTGCAGCACGACCAAATAAATGAACCGGAACAATCGCTTTTGTTTTTGGAGTAATCGCTTTTTTAATTGCTTCGATCGAAATGTTCATCGAATCTTCTTCCACATCAACCAAAACAGGTGTAATTCCTAACAATCCAACAACTTCAACCGTTGCAGCAAAGGTAAAATCGGCTGTAATAACTTCATCTCCTGATTTTAAACCTAATCCCATCATGGCAATTTGCAAAGCATCGGTTCCGTTAGCACACGGAATAACGTGTTTTACACCTAAATAATCTTCTAAACTTTTTTGAAACTCGTGAACTTTTGGTCCGTTAATGTAAGATGTTGTATCCAAAACTTCCTGAATACCTGCGTTAATTTCGTCTTTTATATGTTCGTATTGACTTTTTAAGTCAACCATTTGTAGTTTTTTCATGGATGAAAATTTTGTTACACAAAGGTAACGAAAAACAGACGGAAAGTAATTCGTTTTTAGCTTTTAGTTTTGATAACTTCTGTACTCGGAACTTATTCGTATTTTTGCAGATATTTACATAGAAATATGAAGTTTTTATATCAAATAGGTATCCAGATTGCAACGTTAATTCTTCCTTTGACGCGTTTTTTCAGTCCAAAAATGAAATTGTTCATTGAAGGAAGAAAACAGTCGTTTCCTATATTGAACGAAAAAATAAATGCTTCCGAAAACTATATTTGGGTTCATGTAGCTTCGTTAGGCGAATACGAACAAGGCTTACCAATTATGGAAGCTTTAAAAAGCCAATATCCACAATACAAAATAGTATTAACATTTTTTTCTCCTTCGGGATACGAAATCAGAAAAAACAATAAAATTGCCAATATTACCTTGTATTTACCTTTAGATACACAAGGTAATGTAAAACGTTTTTTAGATTTGGTTCAACCAAAAATGGTATTCTTTATTAAATACGAATTTTGGCCCAATTATTTACATGAATTAAAGAAACGAAACATTCCGACATATTTGGTTTCGGGAATTTTCAGAGAAAATCAATTGTTTTTTAAATCGTACGGTAGTTATTATCGCGAAGCTTTAAAAGCTTTTACTCACTTATTTGTACAAAACGAAACATCGAAAAAACTATTACAAACCATTAATTTTACAAATGTAACCGTTCATGGCGATACGCGATTTGATCGTGTTTCACAAATTGTGGAACAAGTACAACCTTTAAATTTTATCGAACAATTTAAAAACAACTCTACAACAATTGTTATAGGCAGTTCGTGGATTGATGATGAAAATGTATATGTTCCGTATATCAACTCTAGTAAAAACATTAAATTCATTATTGCGCCACACAATATTAAAGAAGAAGAAATCAGTAGATTAATTCAAAAAATTAATAAAAAAGTTATTCGTTTTTCAAATTACCAAGGAAATGATTTAGCCACTGCCGATGTTTTTGTTATTGATACGATTGGTATTTTAACGCAGATTTATGCTTATGCAGATATTGCTTATGTTGGCGGCGCTTTTAAAACCGGTTTACACAATATTTTAGAACCGGCAACTTATGGAATTCCGGTTGTTATTGGTCCAAAATATGCTAAGTTTCAAGAAGCTAAAGATTTGGTTTCGTTAGGAAGTTGTTTTGTTGTAAACAATGCAGAAGAATTATCGAGCACCTTTAACAATCTGATTTTAAATACCAATTTGAGTAAAGAATTAGGACAAAAAAATCGAGATTTTGTATTAAAAAATAAAAACGCAACACAAGTTGTACTCGATTTTATAGTAAATAGAAAGAAAAGATTATTAACTTTTTAGTTACGATTATATTGTTTCACTTTCGAATAATAGTGAATTAAATAAAAAATTGAAGAGAAAAAGGGAATTAAAAAGAACGAAACAAAAACTAAAAGTTTAATTCCTAAAGTTTCTTTTTGATCTTTTGCCAATACAATCATAGCCCAAATAGCGGTTACTAATCCTAAAACCACAAATATTTGCCAAAAAAACAAACCAAAACTAAAATCTAAAAACATCTTTTCCATAATTAATAATAAAAAACAATTAACAAATATGACACATTTTGAACTGCTTTCCAAAGAAAATATTCCGGCAATCGTAAATCATATGGTTGATTTTTATGCAATAGACGGATATCCGATTAACAAAGAACTTACAACCGATTTATTTCATCAATTTATTGAAAAGCCACATCTTGGTAAATGTTTTGCCCTAAAATTAAATAACGAAATTTGCGGATACACGATTCTTATTCAATTCTTTAGTTTTGAAATGAGCGGAAATATTTTGTTGTTAGACGAATTATATATTAGCGACAAATTCCGCGGACAAGGAATTGGAAAAGCTGCCATGAGTTTTATTAAACAATATGCTTTGGAAAACGATTTCAAGAAAATTGTTTTAGAAGTAGAACCTCACAATTCTAAAGCAATTCAGCTTTACGAAAAAGAACAGTTTAAGAAACATAAACGCGATTTAATGCTTTTTCCGTAAATCTTTATCTAAAAGAAATAAAAACAAAAAACCGATTATATAACAAAGTAGATCAAGCCAAGAAAAAGAAGTTCCAAAAACGATTTTTGCCCATTGGTATTTTTCTAATCCTATTAAATGAATCAATTTAAAATATTGTCCAATTTCTATTATAAAAGAAAAAATCAGTGTAAGAATTGCCAGATAAATGGGCTTTATTTTTAAAAAAGCGCGCGAAAAATAATACACAAACCAAATCGCAATGATATCACCCACATACGGACGTACAAAATTATCGCGAACAAATAATGCAATGGCAATTTCGATAAAAAGCACGAACAGCATCAATAAAAAATAGCATAAATTAAATTGCAAATGCTTCATAAAACGGTTTTACTAAAGTTCAAACATAAATATTTAGGTTTAAAATCGTATCTTGTGCACTTAAATTTTTCACTCTTTTAACAAATCTAAAAAAATGAAAAAACTACTAAGAGCATTAGTATTATTTGTTTCATTTCCAATTTTTGCGCAACAAGGCGGCATGTGGGTTCCTTCTTTATTAAAAGGAATGAACGAATCGGAAATGAAAAGTTTGGGCATGAAAATGTCGGTTGCAGATATTTACGATGTAAATAAATCGAGTTTAAAAGATGCGGTTCCGCATTTTAACGGTGGTTGTACATCGGAAGTTATTTCGCCAAAAGGTCTTCTTTTAACAAATCATCATTGTGGTTATGGCGAAATTCAGTCGCATTCTTCTGTTGAACATGATTATCTTCAAGATGGTTTCTGGGCTAAATCTTTAGAAGAAGAATTACCAAACAAAGATTTAGAGGTAACGTTTATTGTAAGCATTCATGATGTTACTAAAACTATTTTAGAGGGAGTTGACGTTTTGAAAAGCGAAACTGAAAAGAAAGCGAAAATTCAAAACAATATAAACGATCTTCAAAAATCGTATAAGCGCGACGATTGGCAAAGTGTGATGATTCGTACGTTTTACGAAGGAAATCAATATATGCTTTTTGTAACCGAAACGTTCCAAGATGTTCGTTTGGTTGGAGCGCCGCCTTCATCAATCGGAAAATATGGTTCGGATACCGATAACTGGGTTTGGCCTCGTCATACAGGAGATTTTTCTTTATTCAGAATTTATGCCGACAAAAATAACCGTCCTGCAAAATATTCGAAAGATAACGTTCCGTACACTCCAAAACACTTCTTCCCTATTTCGTTAAGCGGAGTTGAAGAAAACGATTTTACAATGGTTTTTGGATATCCGGGACGTACACAAGAATATTTACCTTCATTTGCAGTTGAACAAATTTTAAATGATTTAAATCCTGCAAAAATCGAAGTTCGTGATAAAGCCTTAAAAGTTACCGACGGTTTTATGCGTCAAGATCAGGCAATCAAAATTCAATATGCTTCTAAATACGCTGGAATTGCGAATTATTGGAAAAAATGGATTGGCGAAAGTCAAGGTTTAACAAAATCGAATGCGGTTCAGGTAAAAAAATCTTTTGAACAAGAATTCATGAAACGAGTTCAATCAAAAGGAAAAACGCAAGAATATGGTAATCTTCTTTCTCAGTTCGAAAAGCTGTATAAAGATATCGCTCCGTATGCTTTAGCGCGCGATTATTTCCAAGAAGTTACTTTACGTAACAACGAATTATTATCGGTTGGTTTCCGTTTATATCAGTTAGAAAATGCGTATGCAAAAGTGGGCGAACAAGGTTTTAACGACCGAAATGACAATTTAATTAAAGGATTAGAATCGCTATATAAAGATTACAATAAAGATGTAGATCATGGTGTTTTTAACGAAATCGTAAAATTATACGGTACAAAAGCTCCTTCAAATTTAACTCCCGACGCTATTAAAGTAAAAGATTACGAAGCTTTAGGAAACGAAATTTACACAAAATCGGCTTTAACATCTTACGAAGGATTGAAAAAATTAATGAACGGAAAAGCTGCTGATGTTATTAAAAATATGCAGAAAGATCCCGGATATGTTTTAGCAAAAAAATTAGCCGATAATTATTTCAATAACGTTGCTCCAAAATTCGATTCTACTAATTTAGAAATCGAAGCATTGCAAAGAACGTATATGAAAGCACAGTTGGAATTATTCCCTGATGCGCGAATTTTCCCTGATGCCAATTCTACATTACGTGTTACCTACGGAAAAGTAGATGGATACAATCCTAAAGATGCGGTTAGCTACGATGCAGTAACGTATTTAGATGGAGTAATAGAGAAATATGTTCCAGGTGATTATGAATTCGATTTACCTCAACGATTAATCGATTTATATAACACAAAAGATTACGGAGTTTATGCTGACAAAACGGGAAGAGTTCCTGTAAACTTTATTGGAACAAACCATACAACCGGAGGAAATTCAGGTTCGCCAGCAATCGACGCTCATGGTAATTTAATTGGTTTAAACTTTGACCGCGTTTGGGAAGGAACAATGAGCGATATTTATTATGATCCTGCAATTTGTAGAAACATTATGGTCGATGCTCGTTACATTTTATTCATTATCGATAAATATGCGAATGCAAAACACCTAATCGATGAAATGAAAATAGTTTACCCGAAAGAAAAGAAGAAAACAAAACGTTGATATAGAGAAATTTAGCATTCAGAATTATTTTTTAAAAAAAATATTAAAAAAAATACGATGAATCAAAAAATTTATATCTTTGTACAGAATTAATAATTAACTTTTACAATTAAAAAAGATGAAAAAATTAGCATTATCATTAGTATTAGTAGCTTCTGTTGCATTCGTATCTTGTAAAGACACTGCTAAAGAAACTACAACTGAAGAAACTACAACTGAAACTACAGTTGAGACTCCAGCAGTAGAAACTCCAGCAGTAGAAGAGGCTCCAGTAACTGAAGAAGCTCCTGCAACTGAAACTACAACTACTACTGAAACTACTACAACTGAAACAGCTCCAGCTAACTAATCAGTTTTAGAAAGTTAAATGATAAGGAAACCTCGCTAAGCGAGGTTTTTCTTTTTTATATAAGTACAAAAAAAGAACCTTAAAAAAGGTTCTCTTCAATTATTAGTTAACTGTTTGATTCAACGGAATAGCTAAGTCTTGTTTAATAAACTCTCCTCCAATCATTGGAATGAACAAACGGTTGTATTTATGTCCTTCAGTTTTAGTATGTAATACTCCGCGCGTTGTGTGCATTGTAAACATAGCTAATTCTTGCAATAATCCTTTTGGTAAAATCAATTGGTCACCTTTTACGAAATAATTCCATCCTGCAGGTTCAAATTCAAATTCACAAGCAACGGCTATTTCCATTACTTCTTCTTTATCTAATAAGAATTTAAATTTAGCGATTGTTTTTACAAAGTGTTTTTCGTTGTTTACTCCAAATTGGAAGTCAAAATTCAAATCTAACGTACCATTTTCTTTTTCAACTTCATTTTGTTTGAATTCCTCTGTTGTAATATTAATTAATCTGAAATTAATATTTACTGGTTGATCACTCATAATATATATTTGACATTTAATTATTCATTTCTAAAAGCTGTTCTAGATAGATTCGTTCGTTCGATAAACGAGGAATTTTATTCTGTCCGCCCAACTTATCTTGTTTACTTAACCATAAATGGAAAAGATTTGGTTTTGCAACGTGTAATTTCAATTGATTTAACGTCATGCTATTATACCGTTTGGCTTCGTAATCAGAATTCAATTTTTGAATATTTTCATCTAATCGAACAGTAAATTCATGCATTTTTTCAGGAACATTTCTGAATTCTATAATCCATTCGTGCGCTCCTTTTTCTTTGTCTTTCATAAAAATCGGTGCCACAGTATATTCCACAATATCAACATTAAATTCGTTTGCAGTTTTTGCCAAAGCTTTGTCGGTATTTTCGATCATTAATTCTTCTCCAAAAACGTTGATATGATGTTTTGTTCTTCCTGTAATCCTAATTCTATAAGGACTTAACGATGTAAAACGAACCGTATCGCCAATTAAATAACGCCACAAACCTGAGTTGGTTGTAATAACTATTGCATAGTTTTTTTCCATCTCTACATCTGCTAAAGATACTGTTTTTTGTTTGGAAGTTCCAAAAGTATCCATCGGAATAAATTCATAAAAAATACCGTAATCTAACATCAGCAGCATATCGTCTGCGTTATTTCGATCTTGAATGGCAAAGAAACCTTCCGAAGCATTATAATTTTCATAAAACTTAAACGAATCGCTTGGAAACAGTTTTTTATATTGATCTCTGTACGGATCAAAACTAATTCCTCCATGAAAATAGACTTCGGCATTCGGCCAAATTTCTAATAAATTATTTGCTCCTGTATCGTTTAAAACATTATTCAACAAAACCAAAAGCCAAGACGGAACGCCGACTAAACTTGTTACATTTTCGTTTTTAGTCTCTTTTACAATAGCTTTCATTTTTTCGTTCCATTCATTCATTAACGAAACTTTATTGCTTGGTGTAGAACTAAACTCAGCCCAAAAAGGTAGATTGTCGATTAAAATAGCAGATAAATCTCCAAAAACAGTATTATTGTCTTCGTAAAGCTCTTTGCTTCCTCCTAAACGTAGACTTTTTCCGGTAAAAAGTTGCGAATCTTCATTGTTGTTCAAGTACAAACACAACATATCTTTTCCAGCTTTATAATGGCAATTTTCTAACGCATCGGCACTTACTGGAATAAATTTACTTTTTGCGTTGGTTGTTCCACTTGATTTTGCAAACCATTTAATAGGCTCAGCCCAAAAAATATTATTTTCTCCCCTTCTACTTCGTTCAATCATTGGTTCCAAATCTTCATAAGTCGAAACTGGAACACGATCGGCAAATTGCTGATAAGTTAAAACGGATGAAAAATCGTACTTCTTACCAATTTCGGTGTACTTAGAGCGCTGAATGAGATTTAATAATAATTCATTCTGAACATCATGCGGATACTTTAAAAACAATTCTATTTGATGAATCCTTTTCTTTAAAATCCACGAAACGATAGAGTTTATTATCGATAAAGCCATTTTTTTTTATTGTGTATGAATACAGAAATATGTTTGTTGTAGAATACTTCGTATTTTTACATTTCATTCAAAAATAAAAAAAATCTAATGCAATACGAAGGAGTTTTAAACAAAATGCACACCGAACTTCAAAATCCTATTCAATATTACTTGGTATTTCAGCAAGCATTCTTAAATATGAATCAGGTTATCAATAAAAGAGTGTCAATTAATCATATTGGCTATCAATGTTTGAACTGCGGAAAAGAAAAGAAAATCTTTCGTCAAGGCTTTTGCTACGATTGTTTTATGGGCAGTCCGGCAGTTGGCGATTGGATTATGCGTCCCGAATTAAGTACTGCGCATTTGGGAATTGCAGATCGAGATTTGGCTTATGAAGAAAGAATACAATTACAACCACATATTGTTTATTTGGCTGTTGCAAGCGATTTAAAAATTGGTGTTACCAGAAAAACACAAGTTCCCACTCGTTGGATTGATCAAGGAGCTTCACTTGCGGTTCCGGTTCTTGAAGTTCCAAACAGATATTTAGCCGGAATTACTGAAGTTGCATTGAAAAATCATTATACCGATAAAACGAATTGGCGTAAAATGTTGCAAAACGAAGTTCTTTCGGTTGATTTAGATCAAGCCGTAAAACAAGCGAAGGAATTTCTTCCGAATGAAACGTTGGATTATTTCAACGAAACCAATCATACAATTTTAGAATTGAACTATCCCGTTGAGAAATACCCAACAAAAATCAATAGTTTAAATTTAGATAAAACACCAAATTACTCAGGAATCTTAACAGGAATAAAAGGACAATATTTACTATTTGAAGACGGAACCGTTTTTAATATCCGAACATACGAAGGTTATAAGGTTCAACTAACTGTGTTGTAGGAAAATTAGAATATTTAGTTTTTATATATTATCGTACTTTTGAAGTATTATTTCTTCAATTATGTTTACATTCAAACAGTTTAGTATAAAACAAGATCGTTGTGCCATGAAAGTAGGAACCGATGGCGTTTTATTAGGCGCTTGGACTCCTTTATATAATGATCCATATACCATTTTAGATATCGGTTCTGGGACCGGATTAATTGCATTGATGTTAGCGCAACGATCAGAAGCTTCGCAAATCGACGCAGTAGAAATTGATCAAGAGGCTTTTTCGCAATGTTACGAAAACTTCGAATCAAGTCCGTGGGTTGATCGTTTGTACGTTTATCACGCATCGTTAGAAGATTTTACAGAAGAATTTTTTGAAGAAACCACTTACGATCTCATTGTTTCGAATCCTCCTTTTTATACCGAGCAATATAAATCGGGAAATGATCAAAGAGATACAGCACGATTTACAGATGCCTTATCATTTGAAACCTTAATTGCTTGCACAGAAGGTTTACTAAGTGAAGACGGAATCTTTTCGGTTATTATTCCGTATAAAGAAGAATCAAAATTTATTGAACTTGCATCGGAATACGGATTGTATCCTTTTAAAATTTGTCATGTGCAAGGAACTCCTGAATCCGAAATTAAACGTTCTATGATTGCTTTAACTCGAATTCTGGCTGAAATCGACATTCAAAATTTGATTATTGAAACACAAAGACATCAATACACCGAAGATTACATCCAATTAACAAAAGATTTTTATCTAAATATGTAATTTTTTTATTTCTATGTCTTTTCAAAAATCTAAAAATATTTTAAGTCTATCTTCTCGATAGACTTTTTCTATTCTCCTAATTTTATTTTTACAGAAAATTACTCTATTTAAAATATCAAAACAAGTTATATGATAGGATATTTTTCTTTAAAACAACTTGTTTTTAGAAAATTGTTTTATACATTTGTCATCGAATTAGATCAAAAAGTAATGAACAATATAGTTAAAAATCAAATGGTAATGGATATGATGATGCGTAAAGCGTCCTGATTGTCTATACCTTAAAATTAAATTTAATTGATCCTTTAGGTATAGCCTGAAGGATTTTTTTTACCAACAAATTAGTAATACGAATTATGAGTACACTAAAATTTTCGACCCAAGCTTTACATGCAGGTCACAATGTTAAAGAAACTTTAGGAACACGCGCTGTTCCCATTTATCAAACAACTTCTTATGTTTTTGAAGACGCAGAGGATGCAGCCGGGAAATTTAACTTAACTAAACCAGGATATATTTATACTCGATTAAATAATCCGACAAATCAAATTTTAGAAGAACGTTTAGCTGCAATCGAAGGCGGAATTGGCGCAGTAGTAACTTCTTCCGGAACTTCTGCAATTGCAACGACTTTGCTTACATTACTAAAAAGCGGAGATCACATTGTAGCTTCAAGCAGTTTATATGGCGGAACTTACAATTTATTGCATGTTACCTTGCCTCGTTTCGGAATTACAACCACTTTTGTAGATCCAGATGACATAACGAATTTTGAAAACGCCATTCAAGAAAACACGCGTGTTGTTTTTGGAGAAAGTCTAGGAAATCCAAAATTAGACGTTTTAGATATTGAAGGAATTGCCGCAATTTCTAAAAAGCATCACATTCCTTTTATCGTAGATAATACAGTGGCGACTCCTTATTTATTGAATCCGATTGCGTACGGAGCCAATATTGTGATCCATTCGTTAACAAAATATATCACAGGAAATGGAACTTCTTTAAGCGGAGCGATTATTGATGGAGGAAACTTTGATTGGAGCAATGGAAAATTTCCTGAATTTACAGAACCTTCTCCAGGATATCACGGATTAATATATCACGAAACATTAGGGAACGCTGCTTTTATTGCAAAAATAAGAATTGAAGGCCTACGTGATTTGGGTGCAGCTTTAAGTCCTTTTAATGCTTTTCAAACCATTCAAGGTTTAGAAACTTTAGACATCCGTATTCAAAAACACAGCAGTAACGCATTGTTGTTGGCTAAATGGCTACAAAATCAGGAGGAAGTTGCTTGGGTAAATTATCCAGGATTGACAGATCATAAAGATTATGAAAAAGGGCAAAAGTATCTTTCAAAAGGTCAAAACGGATTATTGACTTTCGGTTTAAAAGGAGGATTTGAAGCTGCAAAAACAGTTGTAAACAACTCAAAACTTTTTTCATTATTAGCAAATATCGGCGATACTAAATCATTAATTATTCATCCTGCTTCCACAACACACCAACAATTATCGGAAACCGAACAAATTGCAACAGGCGTTACTCCAGATTTAATTCGAGTTTCGGTAGGTTTAGAAGACATTTCAGATTTACAGAACGATTTAAAAGTTGCGTTTTCAAAATTAACAGCCAATATCAGTATATAATTATGTGTTTGCAATCGATTGTAATTTCACCGTCCGAAATAGGTTTTAATTCTTCCAAAAACTTTAATATCACGTATCAACTATTTGGAAAACCATTAGGCACTGCTCCTATTGTATTGGTAAATCATGCACTTACTGGAAATAGTTTAGTTACAGGAAATTCGGGTTGGTGGAATCAATTGATTGGAAAAAACTCAACCATTAATACCGAACATTTTACCATTCTTGCTTTTGATATTCCCGGAAATGGTTACAACAATAACAACGAAAACCGTATTACAAATTATAAAGATTTCAGTACCAAAATAATCGCGCAATTGTTTTGGAAAGCCTTGGAAAAATTAAACATTTCAGAATTATTTGCCATTATTGGTGGAAGTTTAGGCGGAGCAATTGCCTGGGAAATGGCTTTTCTTCGTCCAAAAAAAATCGAATTATTGATTCCGATTGCGTGTAGCTACAAAGCTTCGGATTGGTTAATTGGTAATGTTTTAGTTCAGGATTCTATTTTAAATCATTCATCCAATCCGATTGAAAATGCTCGAATGCATGCCATGCTTTTATACAGAACGCCCGAATCTTTTCAAGCAAAATTTCAAAATAAATACGATGAATCAAACCAATCTTTTCAAGTAGAAAGCTGGTTAAATTATCACGGAAAAACTTTAAAAGATCGATTTAAACTTGATTCATATAAATTAATGAATCATCTTTTAAGAACCATTGGTCAAGGTATTTCGAAAGACGATTTCAACAACTTCCTTCAAAATACTAACACTAAAATTCAAATGGTTTCTGTGAATTCAGATTATATGTTCACAGAAAAAGAACAAAATCGAACCTATCAATTTATAAAAGAACAATATCCAAATATACAGTACAGCATCATAGAATCGATTCACGGACACGATGCTTTTTTAATAGAATACGAACAATTAGATAAAATTCTAAAAACACATTTTAAAAAACCATAACATGAAAATTATAAAGTTTGGCGGAAAATCATTGGCAACGTTGCACCAAAACGACCATTTATTCCAAATCATAGAAAAACATTTGAATTTATCGGCGCTGATTATTGTGGTTTCGGCAATCGGAAACACAACCGATTTATTGTTAGAATTATTACATAAAGCAAAAAATCAACTTCCTTATAATGATACGTTAGAAGAATTAAAGAAATTGAATTTTTATCCAAAAATCGATACTTCTTCTCATTTTCAATTAATCGAAAACATTTTACAAGGCGTTTCGCTTATTCAGGATTTTAGTCCAAAAGTACAAGATTTATTAGTTGCGCAAGGCGAATTAATCAGTTCAAAAGTGGTTTCGGAATTATTATCACAAAAAGGATTAAATGCAGTTTTTGAAGATAGCTCACGATTGATAAAAACCGACGGATATTTTACCGCTGCCAACGTAAACGAAACTTTGACCGAAATTGAAATTCAAAACTTCTTACAGAAATTCTCGAACAACAAACTTATTGTTTTAGGCGGATTTATTGGAAGTACGACAGAAAACGAAATCACAACTTTAGGGAGAAACGGAAGTAATCTTACCGCTGCATTATTCGCGAAATACGCAAATGCTGAAGAGTTTTTAAACTTTACGCATGTTGACGGAATTTACACCACAAATCCGGAATGGGTTTCGTCTGCAAAAAGAATCGAAGAATTACATTACGACGAAGCAAACGAATTAGCCAATTTTGGTGCAAATATTTTACACGCAAAAACGATTATTCCGTTAATAGAAAAGAAAATTCCGTTACGTATTTTAAACTCATTAAACCCAAACAACAGCGGAACTTTAATTTCGTCTAAACCAACCGCAAAAGACGTGAAATCATTAACGGTTTTACAAAACGTAGCTTTAATTCAGTTTTTTGGGAAAGGTTTATTAGGAAAAGTCGGTGTAGATGCGCGTATTTTCAACACCTTAGCAAAAGAAAAAATAAGTGTAAGTGTTATTTCGCAAGGTTCTTCGGAAAGAGGAATTGGTTTTGTTGTAGAAGAGCAAAAAGCTGCTTTAGCAAAGCAAATTTTAGAAAACGAATTTGCCGAAGATTTTTATACAAAAGATGTAGAACACATCACAGTAAATCCAAATATTGCAGTTATTTCGATTATTGGTCAGGATTTAGAATCGTTTCACAAACCTTATAGTGCGTTAATTAAAAATGGAATTGTTCCTATTTTGTTCAACAACTCAATTACAGGAAAAAATGTAAGTTTAGTCGTTGATAAAGATCAGTTTAAAAAAGCATTACACGTGATTCACGGACAAATTTTCGGAATCAATAAAACCATAAATGTTGCAATTGTTGGGCATGGAACAGTTGGAAGTGTTTTGATTGATCAAATCGTAGCTTCAAGAAATCAAATTGCAGATAAGAAATTAATCGACATCAATATTTTCGCCATTGCAAATTCAAAATCGGTTTATTTTAACCACAATGGATTTACTGAAAATTGGCAAGATGTATTTGAAAAATCGCAACCTAATTCTTTGTCTTCCATTTTCGAATACGCAAAAGAACATCATTTAGAAAACCTGATTTTGGTTGATAATACCGCTTCTGAATCGCTTCCGAAACGTTACGAAGAGTTTATTAATCATGGTTTTGATATTGTTTCATCAAACAAAATTGCCAATACGTTGTCGTTCGATTTTTATAAAAACTTACGAAATACTTTAAAACGAAATCAAAAAGAATATTTATACGAAACCAATGTTGGCGCTGGTTTACCTTTAATCGATAATATTAAATTATTGCATTTATCGGGCGAAAATATCACGAAAATTAAAGGTGTTTTTTCAGGAACTTTGAGTTATATCTTCAATATATTTTCAATCGAAAACCAGCCTTTTTCCGAAGTGTTAGAATCAGCAATTTCAAAAGGATTTACCGAACCCGATCCGCGAGATGATTTGTCAGGAACCGATGTTGCCCGAAAGTTATTAATCTTAGCTCGCGAATTAGATTTAGAAAATGAACTGCACGATATTTCAATTCAAAACTTAATCCCAGAAACGTTTCAATCTTTAAGCGTTTCGGAGTTTTTAACTCAATTAGAAGGTTTAAACGAATACTACAACAAGATTAAACAAGATTTAAAGCCAAACGAAGTATTGCGATATATAGGTGAATTGTCGGGCGATTTACAACAAAGCAAAGGAATTTTAGAAACCAAATTGATTAAAGCAGATCAAAATTCTGCTTTAGGACAATTATCAGGTTCCGACAGTATTTTTGAAATTTATACCGAATCTTACGGCGATCGTCCTATCATAATTCAAGGAGCTGGAGCTGGAGCACATGTTACTGCACGTGGTGTTTTTGGAGATATTTTACGATTAGCAGAAAAAAAATAGTCATGAGAAAAGAAACTTTAGCTATAAGATCGCAGCTAGAGCGCACGCAATATTTAGAACACAGCGCACCATTATTTTTAACTTCTAGTTTTGTATTTGAAGATGCAGAAGACATGAGAGCGTCGTTTGCAGAAGAAAAAGATCGGAATATTTACTCGCGTTTTAGTAATCCTAACGTTTCAGAATTTATTGAAAAGATCGCGCTTTTAGAAAATGCGGAAGACGGCGTTGCCTTTGCAACCGGAATGGCTGCTGTATACAATTCGTTGGTTGCGTTTTTATCTAGCGGCGACCATATTGTTTCGGCAAGCAGTGTGTTTGGTTCTACTCATACGCTTTTTACGAAATATTTACCAAAATGGAATATAAACACCACTTATTTCAATATTTCGGAACCAGAATCGATCGAAGCTAAGATTCAAGCAAATACTAAAATAGTATTTATCGAAACACCAACCAACCCTGGAGTTGAAATCATTGATTTAGAGTTTTTAGGCTCGCTAGCAAGAAAACACAATCTGTTGTTCATTGTCGATAATACATTTGCAACTCCTTTTATTCAAAACCCGATTGATTTTGGCGCTCATTTAGTGATTCATTCTGCAACAAAACTTATTGACGGACAAGGAAGAGTTTTAGGCGGAGTAACTGTTGGATTGAAAGATTTAATTCGCGAAATCTATTTGTTTTCAAGAAACACAGGACCTTCATTAACACCGTTTAACGCTTGGGCTTTGTCAAAAAGTTTGGAGACATTGCCTTTGCGAATAGAAAAACACAGCGAAAATGCTTTAAAAGTTGCGCAGTTTTTAGAAAATCATCCAGCTGTTTCACAAGTAAAATATCCGTTTTTACCATCGCATCCACAATACGAAATTGCTAAAAAGCAGATGAAATTAGGCGGTAACATCATTGCGTTTGAACTAAAAGGCGGAAAAGAAGCTGGCAGAAAATTTATAAATCGCATTAAGCTTTTCTCGATTTCTGCCAATTTAGGCGACACAAGAACTATTGTAACCCATCCGGCAACCTCAACACACAGCAAGTTAAGCACCGAAGAATTAATCGAAGCAAACTTAACCGAAGGTTTAATCCGAATTTCAATTGGATTGGAACATATAGAAGATATCATCTCAGAATTAAATCAAGCATTTGCGTAATGGAAACAGTCTGTTCTACATCAACTCGAAATATCAACGAAATCATCAAGCATAAAACTCTTGTTCTAGACGGAGCAATGGGAACAATGCTTCAACAATATAAATTTTCCGAAGAAGATTTCCGAGGCGAACTCTTTAAGAACTTTCAACATCCTTTAAAAGGAAACAACGATTTACTGTCTATAACTCAGCCCGAAGCGGTAAAAGAAGTTCATAGAAAGTATTTGCTTGCAGGCGCCGACATAGTAGAAACCAATACCTTTTCGTCTACTACAATTGGTATGGCCGATTATCATTTAGAAGATTATGTGTATCAATTAAACTACGAATCGGCTAAAATTGCACGCGAAGTTTGCGATGAGTTTTTAACAATAACACCAGACAAACCTCGGTTTGTAGCCGGATCAATCGGACCTACTAACAAAACGGCTTCCATGTCGCCCGATGTCAACAATCCGGGATATCGTGCTATTTCTTTTGATGAACTTAGAATTGCGTACAAACAACAAGTCGAAGCGTTGATTGATGGTGGTTGTGACCTGTTATTGGTAGAAACTATTTTTGATACGTTAAATGCAAAAGCCGCACTTTTTGCGATTGAAGAAGTTAAAGAAGAACGTGGCTTAGACATTCCTATAATGGTTTCGGGAACGATTACCGATGCTTCGGGAAGAACCTTATCTGGGCAAACAGTTGATGCGTTTCTAATTTCGATTTCGCATATTCCGCTGTTAAGTATTGGTTTTAATTGCGCTTTAGGTGCCGAACAATTAAAGCCTTATTTAAAGCAATTGGCTCAACATACATCGGTTAGTGTATCGGCGCATCCCAACGCAGGTCTTCCGAATGCTTTTGGAGAATACGATCAGTCGCCTGAAGAAATGCAACAACTGATAGCAGATTACCTACAAGAAGATTTGGTTCAAATCATTGGAGGTTGTTGTGGAACAAATCCCGATCACATTCGATTAATTTCCGAAGTGGTTGCACAACACAATACAATTCGTCAAAACCAACAGGAAGAAGAAAATCAACCACTGCCAATTCTGACTCTATCGGGTTTAGAACCTTTATTTGTAACAAAAGATTCAAACTTTATTAACATTGGCGAACGTACGAATGTTACGGGATCTAGGAAGTTTCTTCGCCTAATAAAAGAAGAAAAGTACGACGAAGCTTTAGATGTTGCCAGAGTTCAAGTAGAAAATGGCGCGTTAATTATCGATATTAACATGGACGAAGGAATGTTAGACGGTAAACAAGCAATGGTTGATTTCCTAAACCTGATTGCTTCTGAACCTGACATTGCAAGAGTTCCGATTATGATAGACAGTTCGAAATGGGACATCATTGAAGCAGGTTTAAAGACCATTCAAGGTAAAGGAATCGTGAATTCTATCAGTTTAAAAGAAGGTGAAGCTTTATTTTTAGAACACGCTAAAAGAATAAAACGCTACGGAGCTGCAGTTGTAATCATGGCTTTTGATGAAGTTGGACAAGCTGACACCTTGCAAAGACGTATCGATATTTGTAAACGCTCGTACGATTTATTGGTAAATAAAGTTGCATTTCCGCCACAAGACATCATATTCGACCCAAATATATTTCCTGTTGCGACCGGAATGGAAGAACACAATAACAATGCGTTAGATTTCTTTCTGGCGACAAAATGGATTCGAGAAAACCTTCCGTACGCCAATGTTTCAGGTGGTGTAAGTAACGTATCTTTTTCTTTCCGAGGAAACGATAAGGTTCGCGAGGCCATGCATTCAGCTTTCCTTTATCACGCAATCCAACATGGAATGAATATGGGAATCGTGAACCCGGAACTGTTAGAAATTTACGATGAAATCGATCCTGAGTTGTTAACTTATGTAGAAGACGTTCTTTTAAACCGACGAAATGATGCAACCGAACGTTTATTAGACTTTGCCGAGCATTTAAAAGGCGAATCTAAAACACTAGAAAAAAAGGTTTTAGAGTGGCGTTCACTTCTGTTGCAAGACCGCATAACACATTCATTAGTTAAAGGTATTGAAGAATTCATTAGCGAAGATGTCGAGGAAGCACGTTTAAGCGTTAGCCGACCTATTGAAGTAATTGAACAACATCTAATGAACGGAATGAACGTAGTAGGTGATTTGTTTGGCTCAGGCAAAATGTTCCTTCCACAAGTAGTTAAGTCGGCTCGGGTTATGAAAAAAGCAGTTGCTTATTTATTACCCTTTATCGAAGTTGCGAAAAGTAAGAATTCCGATGCCAATTCAACCTCAGCTCCCAAAGTACTTATGGCTACGGTTCGGGGCGATGTTCACGATATTGGTAAAAATATTGTAGCAGTTGTTTTAGCTTGCAACAATTTCGAAATCATTGATTTGGGCGTTATGGTTCCGCCAGAGAAAATTATTGAAACCGCCATTGCCGAACAAGTCGATGTTATTGGATTAAGCGGATTGATAACTCCTTCGCTTGACGAAATGGTTCATTTGGCTAAGGAATTGGAAAAAGCAGGATCTAAAATCCCGATCATGATAGGCGGTGCCACTACATCTCGTGCGCACACTGCTGTAAAGATTGCACCAGAATATAAACAAACGGTAGTGCATGTTAACGACGCTTCGCGTGCTGTCACAGTCGTAAACAACTTATTGCAACCCGATAAGAATAAGGTTTACAAAGAAGAACTTAGAGCCGAATACGAAAAGTTACGCTATGATTTTTTAAGCAGAGCGCGCGATAAAAACTTTTTATCGATTGAAGATGCTCGTAAAAATAAGTTTAGAATCGATTGGCAAAACACGCAGATTGCGAAACCAAACTTCTTAGGAAAGAAGAAAGTAACGGTAGAACTTTCTGAATTAGTTCCGTATATAGATTGGACACCTTTCTTTAGATCGTGGCAATTATTCGGTAAATACCCCGACATTTTAAGTGATACTATTGTAGGCGAACAAGCGGTTATTTTGTTTAACGAAGCACAAAGCATGTTAGAAAAGATTATCAATGAGAAATGGTTTACTGCAAAAGGGATTCTTGGGATATTTCCTGCAAATCAGATAAACGATGATGATATTGAATTGATTGACGAAAACCGTACCGCTACCCTATTGACTTTACGTCAGCAATCGCAAAAAACGGTAACAGCTCCTAATATAGCTTTAGCCGATTTTATAGCACCTAAAGAAACTAACGTGCAGGATTACATCGGTCTTTTCTGTGTTTCGACTGGCTTTGGTGTGGACGAAAAGGCGAAGAAATACGAACAAGCAAACGATGATTATAACTCGATTATGGTAAAAGCTTTGGGAGATCGTTTGGCAGAAGCCTTTGCCGAATATCTGCATGAACGTGTTCGGAAAGAAATTTGGGGCTACGCTTCGGACGAAAATCTGGCGAACGAAGAACTGATTAAAGAAACTTATGAAGGAATTCGTCCTGCTCCGGGATACCCGGCTAGTCCCGATCATTTAGAAAAGAACACGATTTGGGAAGTGCTTGAGGTTGAAAAAGAGATTGGTGTATCGCTTACCGAAAGCTTAGCTATGTGGCCAGCTTCGTCAGTTTCGGGTTACTACTTCGCTCATCCAAAGGCAAAATATTTTGGTGTAGGAAAGATAAAGCCCGATCAGGTTGCCGATTATGCCGCACGAAGAAACATCCATATAACCGAAGCTACCAAGTGGTTAGGACCTAATATTAACGAGTAGTTTTAAATCAATTAGTTAAAAAGTTTAAAGATTAAAACTTCATTTCAATAAACCGAACAAAATGAAAGTAACCGAACATATACAAAACGCAAACGGAAAAGCATTGTTTTCGTTTGAAATACTACCACCGTTAAAAGGTCAAAATATCGAATGCATCTTCAATACTATTGATCCATTAATGGAATTTAACCCGCCGTTTATAGATGTAACCTATCATCGCGAAGAATATACATACAAAGATGCAGGCAACGGATTACTAGAGAAAAAGATTGTAAAGAAGCGTCCGGGAACTGTTGGAATTTGTGCTGCCATACAAAGCAAGTACAAGATTGATGCAATACCCCACATATTATGCGGTGGTTTTTCTAAAGAAGATACCGAAAACTTCCTGATCGATTTAGATTTTTTAGGCATTGATAACGTGGTAGCTTTGCGAGGCGATGCGGTTAAAAGCGAGATCTATTTTAAACCAGAACGCAATGGTCATCGCTATGCATCTGAACTTGTTACACAAATCTCTGACCTTAACAACGGAATTTATTTAGATGATGAGCTAGAAAATTCACATGCAACCGATTTTTGCGTTGGTGTTGCTGGATATCCCGAAAAGCATATGGAAGCACCTAACTTTGAAACCGATCTGCAATTCTTAAAGCAGAAAATAGAAAAAGGTGCCGACTATATTGTTACGCAAATGTTTTTCGATAATCAACGTTTCTTCGACTTTGTGGCAAAATGCAGGCAAGCAGACATAACTGTTCCGATTATTCCGGGATTAAAACCGCTTACAACTAAAAGTCAATTAAACATGATTCCGCATCGTTTTAAAGTTGATCTTCCTGAACAATTGGTTTTAGAAGCCGTGAAAGCTAAAGACAACGAAGCCGTTAAGCAAATAGGAATTGAATGGTGTATAACACAAAGTAAAGAAATCCTTGCTGCTGGTTTCCCTGTTGTTCACTATTATTCTATGAGCAAGTCCGAAACTATTACAAAGGTTGCAAAAGAAGTCTTTTAAAAGCTTAAACTATCACTCAGAACAAACCTGCTTAGGTTATCACAAAAACCTGCGCAGTAATCGACTTAAACCTGCTTATGTTTTACACAAAACCTGCGCGGCTTTCTAACAAAAGCCGCGCAGGTTTTTATCATTAACCAACTATAAACACATTGTATTCTCACTATTGGCGATTTAACAACTAATTTTTAAAGATAAAATCATTGCTTTTAATAACGACACAACATGACTTCCGTCTATTGTAATTTTATCGAAAGAAAAAGACTAAGCAATGCAGAACAATATAATAAAAGGACAAGGAGCGGTTGAAAATATACATAATCGGTATTCTAAAAACCGTTATGAAACCTCAATTTATCAGGACGATTATGAAGAGGTAGTAGCTAAAACACAATGCTTAGAAGTTTTTCCTAAAACCATTGTAAACAAAGTAAAAAGCCCAGGAGTACCTTTTATCTATTCCATGAATCCTTATCAGGGTTGTGAACATGGTTGCGCATATTGTTATGCTCGTCCTACGCATCAATACTGGGGATACAGCGCCGGTGTTGATTTTGAGCGTGTAATTTTAGTCAAAAAGAACACGCCTGAGTTGCTAGAACAGTTCTTTTTAAAACGCGGATATAAAGCAGAAGTGATTCAATTATCGGGAAACACTGATTGTTATCAACCTATTGAACGCAAATACGAAATCACTCGAAAGTTATTAAAACTGTGTTTAGATTACAGACATCCGGTTAGCATTATCACTAAAAACGCATTGGTTCTACGCGATTTAGATCTGTTAAAACCATTAGCCGAAAAGCATTTGGTAACGGTTTCATTAAGTATTCCAACTCTTAATGAAGAACTTCGCAGAAGGTTGGAACCGCGTACATCGTCTGTTCCATCAAAATTAAAGGCTTTGCAAACGCTGTCGAACAACAACATTCCTACGCATGTTATGGTAGCTCCTATCATTCCTGGATTAAACAGTTCAGAGGTCTTAGCAACCTTAAAAACCATATCGGAATATGGTGCGCAAAGCTTTGGCTACACTTTAGTTGGACTGAATGAAGAAGTAGAACCCGTTTTTAAAGACTGGTTAGAAGTACATTATCCTGACAGAAAAGACAAGGTTTTGAATCAAATTGCGTCTCTTCATCAAGGAAAGTTAGCTGAAAAGAGCATCTCTAAACGCAATGCAGGAAACGGAAACTTCGCCCAAATGATTCACAATACCTTTACTATCGGAAGAAAAAAGTACTTTCATAATCAATCATTCCCTAGATTAGACAACTCTTTATTCGACGGAACCAAAGGAGAACAATTGCGGTTGTTTTAAAACAACTTGTGAATAATAAATCCTATTATAACACCAAAAAACAAAACAACGAATATATTTCTAGCCCAATTATGATTAGATTGTTCTTCTTTAAGCCCAGTTTGTTTAAACTTTATCAGTAGCCACCAAATAAATCCTCCTAGATTAGAGAAATCAGTATAACGCATAACACACGTAAAGCTTTTTATATTTAATGAATATAAACGTAAATTCCGTACTTAAAATTAACTTGCAATTCGCATAAATATAAGTATTTTTGTTTTTCAACTAAACATCATTAATTATGAAACCGGATTTATTTCAGGCACCAGATTACTACTTATTAGACGATTTACTTACAGATGAACATAAATTAGTTCGCGATGCAGCAAGAGCTTGGGTTAAAAGAGAAGTATCTCCTATTATCGAAGAATATGCACAGAGAGCTGAGTTTCCAAAACAAATTATTAAAGGATTAGGAGAAATTGGCGGTTTTGGTCCATATATTCCTGAAGAATATGGAGGAGCAGGATTAGACCAAATTTCATACGGATTAATCATGCAAGAGATTGAACGTGGCGATTCGGGTGTTCGTTCTACATCATCGGTACAATCTTCGTTAGTTATGTATCCTATATGGAAATATGGAAATGAAGAACAACGCATGAAATATTTACCAAAATTAGCTACCGGAGAAATGATCGGTTGTTTTGGTTTAACCGAGCCTGATTACGGATCGAATCCTTCAGGAATGGTGACAAATTTTAAAGATATGGACGACCATTATTTATTAAATGGTGCTAAAATGTGGATTTCGAACGCTCCGTTTGCAGATATTGCAGTTGTTTGGGCAAAAAATGAAGAAGGTCGTATTCATGGATTAATTGTAGAACGCGGAATGGCAGGTTTTACAACTCCAGAAACTCATAATAAATGGTCGTTAAGAGCATCAGCAACAGGTGAATTGATTTTCGACAATGTGAAAGTTCCGAAAGAAAACTTATTACCTAACAAATCAGGATTAGGAGCTCCGCTTGGATGTTTAGATTCTGCTCGTTATGGTATTGCTTGGGGTGCAATTGGCGCAGCAATGGATTGTTACGACACAGCTCTACGTTACAGCAAAGAGCGTATTCAGTTCGACAGACCAATTGGTGCGTTTCAATTACAGCAAAAGAAATTAGCCGAAATGATTACCGAAATTACTAAAGCACAATTATTAACATGGCGTTTAGGTGTTTTACGTAATGAAGGACGTGCGACTTCTGCTCAAATTTCTATGGCAAAACGCAATAATGTTGCAATGGCTTTAGATGTTGCACGCGAAGCTCGTCAAATGTTAGGCGGAATGGGAATTACAGGAGAATACTCAATCATGCGCCATATGATGAATTTAGAATCGGTTGTGACTTACGAAGGTACACACGACATTCACTTATTAATTACAGGTTTAGACGTTACAGGCTTAAATGCTTTTAAATAATAGTCAAATAAAAACTCCCAATAAATTGGGAGTTTTTTAATTCTATTCGTTACAATAAGCTATTTCGATTAACAAATCTTGCTTTACTTATATTCATCTTCTTCCTCGGCATCTTTGTAAATCTTAAAATATTTACTGTACCAAATCCAAAGTCCAATAACACTAAGAAAAACAACAATTAAAGTTTGATCTATCTTTTTCCAGCGATCAAATAAGTTGCTGCTCCAAATAATAAAAAGCACGCTTGCCGAAAGTATAACGTGAACAATTTGTATGTACATATAAATTTTATACTCTTCGTTCAGGTAAAAAGCTTTGTCATGAAAAACAAAAATCAAAAGTAAATACCCAATTATCAACAGAGTTAAAACCCATAACATCCATTTAATGCTTTTGTGCAAAGTTTTCATTTAATCTTCAAATATTGCACAAAAGTAAATAAATATTTGTTCCAATAAACATTTTCTATCTTTTTTACAATTAACATCCGAAATTGATATTCCAAAGACATTAAAATGTAATTCCACAATATGTTATAAAAAAAACGAGATTATAATAACCTCGTCTTTTCACTAAAATAAAATAAATCCAATAAAAGTATTCATTATTTAGCCCTAATTTTTTTCTATTTCGTATAAAAATAACAAAAAAAGCGAATCAAAACTAAAAAAATAAAAAAAACTTTAAGATTCAGGCGCCAACTCCACAATCAAACCATCTATTTCGGGCGTAATTGCTATTTGACATCCCAAACGACTGTTTTCTTTTACATTAAAAGCTTCCCAAAGCATAGCATCCTCATCCGGATTTTTTTCAGGCAATTCAACTTCGTCCTCGTTTAGAACATAACATTGACAAGAAGCACACATTGCCATTCCGCCACAAATACCAATCGTTCCTTCCTCAGCAAGTTCATATGCTCTTACCAATTCCATTACGTTCATATTCATGTCCGTTGGCGCATCAACAGTATGCGAATCGCCATTTCGATCTATAATTGTTATTTTAATATCGTTCATAATAATGTGGTTTTTACAAAGATACTAATTCAAAATCCATTAATAAAACGAAACCATTTTTAATTACTTCTGTAACAATTGCATCGTTTTGATTACTAATTTTATATAAAAAACTAATAAAATGAATGCACACGAAATAGATTATCAAATTTTTGGAGAAGAAATGCAATTTATTGAAATTGAATTGGATCCGCAAGAAACCGTAGTTGCTCAAGCCGGGAGTTTTATGATGATGGACGACGGTATACAAATGGAAACAATTTTTGGTGATGGAAGCAAGCAAAACAGTGGAATGTTCGATAAGGTTTTGAATGCCGGCAAACGTTGGATTACAGGCGAAGGTTTGTTTATGACTACTTTTACTAACATGAATTATGGAAAACGAAAAGTTTCGTTTGCTTCGCCTTATCCCGGAAAAATAATTTCTTTAGACTTACGAAGCTTAAACGGAAAATTCATTTGTCAAAAAGATGCTTTTCTTTGTGCAGCAAAAGGAGTTTCGGTTGGAATCGAATTCAATAAAAAATTAGGAACCGGATTATTTGGCGGCGAAGGTTTTATTATGCAGAAATTGGAAGGCGACGGTTTAGCTTTTATTCACGCCGGCGGAACATTACATAAACGTGATTTACAACCTGGCGAAGTTTTAAAAGTTGATACGGGTTGTATTGTTGGATTTACAAGCGGAGTTGATTATGACATTCAGTTTGTTGGCGGAATTAAAAACACCATTTTTGGTGGTGAAGGTTTATTTTTCGCAACTTTACGAGGTCCGGGAACTGTTTATATTCAATCACTTCCGTTTAGCAGATTAGCCGACAGAATTATTGCACTCGCTCCAAGTGCAGGCGGAAAAGGCAAAGAAGAAGGAAGCCTTTTAGGCGGTTTGGGCAGATTGTTAGATGGCGATAATAGATAAAAAAACAGCTCAAATGAGCTGTTTTTTTATTCAACTGTTACATCGAAAAAAGCTGTTAATTCTTCAAAAGAATATTCGTTTGTTTTAATATCTTTTATTATTCTTCCTTTTTCAAAACATACGATTCGTTCCGAAATTTCGAACGTGTGATTCAAATCGTGACTCGAAACTAAAAGCGTTGTTTGTTTGGTATCTGCAATGTTTTTCAAAATCTTTTTTAAACGGATTTGTGCTGTTGGATCTAAATTTGCAAAAGGTTCGTCTAAAACCACTACTTTAGGACTTCCGATTAGAGCGCCAATAATTCCAACCTTTTTTTGATTTCCTTTTGACAAATCGCGAATGAATTTGTTCTTTCCTAAAATTTCATCATTAAAAAAATCGGCATAATGTTTTATGAATTCATCAACCTGAACTTTCGATTGATTTCGTAATTCGCCCAAGAAATAAAAATATTCTTCGCACGTAAGATATCCAATTAAAAAGCTATCGTCGAGAAAAGCAGTTGTAAAGGTTTTCCAATCTTCGCTTTTATTTACCACAACTTCGTTATTTTGAACAAATCCTTGTGAAGGCTCAATCAAATCAAGTAACAAACTAAAAAAAGTTGTTTTTCCTGCACCATTATTTCCTACCAGACCAAAACTTTGTCCGGTTGGGATTTCTAAATTCGGCAAATCTAAGACAATTGAATTACCGTATATTTTCTTTAAATTTTGAACACTAATCATATTATTTATAAGCTTTTAATGTGGTGTATTTTTGTTTTTTGTACAGTTTTTCGATTAAATCGAACATAAATTTCTTTAATAAAATCCCGACTAATCCAATAGCAATAAAAACGATGATTGCAATTTCGAATTCTAAAAATGCTGTTAGAATAAAGTAAATAATCATAGGCGCTAAAACCGTTGGAATACTTAATAACATGGTTTGAATATTAAATGCTTTTGTATCTCCAAATGCATTTTTATTGCTTGTTAAATCTATTTTTGTTCGAACATAAGCGCCAATTATCAACGATAAATAACAGTTCCAGCCAATATTATAAAATCCGACAGCAATAATGGTTACATATACATTCCATCCAAAATAAATATAGAAACTTGCCAAAACCATAGAAACCAATGTTCCTAAAACCATGATTAACCATTTTGATTCTAGATATCGTCTGTACGGGATATTTTGCGTCATCATTAACGGATAATAACTGCTGTCCCAACTTGGAACGTATTGTCCAAACATTAACATAAATCCGCCTGTAACCATGATTCCTGAAAGAATTACGAAGGTTGATCCATCAAATGCTCCGGAAGGATTTACTAAAAAGAATAATCCATAAAGTAAAAACGCTAAACTCATAAACAAAACGGTTCTTGTACGCTTGTTTCGGGTTAAAAGTTTTAAATCTAATTTTAAAAACGGAGCCAATGTTCCGAAACGATTCAAGAAGTTTAAATCGTAATATTTATAGGTTTCCTTTTTCTGAACAATCGAACTTTCTAACGAAAGATTTTTAAAATAAAAACTATAACACGATTTTACCAATACAAATAAATAAATGGCAATAGGAAAAATCGTCCAGAAATTGTTAAATAAGAAAGAGAAAACCGGCTGCGTATATTTGGTTACTTCGAAATATCCGAAATAATCTAATCCTAATAAACCGGAAAAAATGATCAAAAACGGAATTGCGATTTTATTCACATGATTCAGTAATTGCACTAAATAACAATTGGCCAAAAGTAACATGGTGTACGATAAGGTAAAAATAATGCTTAGAAACACATCGGATTTCTGAATTATCAACTGAATTAAAACAGCAATACCCATTGCCAGATTAACAAAATTGAAAAACGAAAACGAAGATTTTAGCAAGCTATATAATACAATTGTTTTTTTACGAACGTTTTGCACCAATAAAGGTTTAATGTGCGCCGTTGGCATTTTTTGAAAAAAGAAACGAACGATTAAATCAGCAACCCAAAAATAAATTGCGTATTTAAAAAAGGTTTCAACCGGATTTTGATTATTCTCCTCTCCTATTTTAAAAACCGCGAAAGACATTGCGAACATGATAATAAAATAACATATTCCGAAATAAGCTTTTCCCAATCCCATTAAAATGGTTTGCGCTAAGTTTCCCTTTCGCTTAAACGATTTCCATTCTAACTGAGCCAATAGTTTATAATTCATACTCGTTTTTATTTTGTAAGTATACGTTTTTAAAAAATGTTACAAAAAAAGAGCATGTAAAATCTACATGCTCTTTTAAATATGTTTAAAAACAATTTATTCAATTGCCTTTACTACTGCTTTTTCGGCTTCTTTTCGCGTTCCGTCAAAACCTTCAACTCCTGAAACGGTTGTATATTTTAATACGTATTTTTTACCAGGATTTAAACGATTGTAAACCGACTGACACATTAAAGTTGCTTCGTGAAATCCGCATAAAATCAATTTCAATTTCCCCGGATAAGTATTGATATCGCCAATTGCGTAAATTCCTTCGATATTGGTTTGATAATCTAACGCATTGTTTACTTTAATGGCATTTTTTTCGATTTCCAATCCCCAATTTGCAATGGGACCCAATTTAGGAGTTAATCCAAATAACGGAATGAAATAGTCGGTTTCAACTTTTCTTGTCGAAGTACCTCCATCAAATGATAAGGTAACGGCTTCTACTTTTTCGCTTCCGTGAATTTCGGTTACTTCGGCAGGCGTAATCAAATTGATTTTACCTTCTTTTTTTAATATCTGAGCTTTTTCAACCGAATCTAAAGCTCCTCTAAACTCATTTCGTCTGTGAACTAAAGTTACAGATTTTGCAACATCTGCCAAGAAAATACTCCAATCTAAAGCTGAATCTCCACCGCCGGCAATAACCACTTTTTTATTTCGGAACATTTCCGGATTCTTTACAAAATATTCAACTCCTTTATCTTCGTAGAATTGCAATCCTTCAATAATTGGTTTTCTAGGTTCAAAACTTCCTAATCCGCCAGCAATCGCAACCGCTTTAGCATGATGTTTAGTTCCTTTATTTGTTGTAACAATAAATGTTCCGTCTTCTAATTTATCTATTGTTTCAGCAATTTCGTTTAAAGTAAATCCTGGTTCAAATTGCTTTATCTGCTCCATTAAATTATCAACCAATTCTGCAGCTCCAACTGTTGGATAACCGGGAATATCGAAAATGGGTTTTTTAGGATAAAGTTCTGTAAGTTGTCCTCCGGGTTGAGGCAAGCCATCAATTAAATGGCATTTTAGTTTCAATAATCCGGCTTCAAATACCGCAAAAAGTCCTGTTGGTCCTGCACCGATTATTAATATATCTGTTGTAATCATAAGATTATAATTTTGCTCAAAATTACAAGCAATAACGCACAAAAACAGTGATAAATATCATTATCACCGTTCTTGTACTTATTTTATGTAATTGTAATTAACTAATATTTTCGACCGTTTCAATTTCCGGAGCAAATTTTTTAATAGTAGTTTCTACTCCTGCTTTTAACGTCATTTGGTTCACGCTACATGCAATGCAAGCTCCTTCTAAACGCACTTTTACGTGTTTATCGTCTTCGATTGAAATTAGCGTGATATCGCCACCGTCTGATTTTAAAAACGGACGAATTTCTTCCAAAGCTTTCTCTACATTCTCTCTAATGGTTTCTGAACTCATGTTTCGTACTGTATTAATTTAGAAACTTATTTTTTCACAGCAGAACATCCCGCCATTGTTGTAATTTTAACAGCCTCGGTTGGTGGAAGCGAATCATTTCGCTTCACTACCTGTTCTACTGTATTTCGTGCAATTGTTACGAAAGCTTCTGCAACTGGCGAACCTTCTTGCAACGCAGCCGGACGACCGTAATCTCCTGCTTCGCGAATACTTTGCACAATTGGAACTTCGCCCAAGAACGGAACATTTAAATCTTCTGAAAGATTTTTAGCTCCTTCTTGCCCAAAGATGTAATATTTGTTTGTAGGAAGTTCTTCTGGAGTAAAATATGCCATATTTTCTACAACACCCAATACAGGAATATTGACCGCTTCGGCCATAAACATAGAAACTCCTTTTTTAGCATCGGCCAAAGCAACCGCTTGCGGTGTACTTACCACAACCGCTCCTGTAATTGGCAACGATTGCATTAACGATAAATGAATATCGCCTGTTCCCGGAGGAAGATCTAACAACAAGAAATCTAATTCGCCCCAATCTGCATCAAAAATCATTTGATTTAATGCTTTTGCAGCCATAGGTCCGCGCCAAATTACCGCTTGATCTGGACTTGTAAAAAATCCGATCGACAATAATTCTACTCCGTAACTAACAATAGGTTTCATTTTAGATTTTCCTTCAACTTCTACCGAAATAGGTTTCGATTTTTCAACATCGAACATAATTGGCATTGAAGGTCCGTAAATATCAGCATCTAAAATTCCTACTTTAAAGCCCATATTTGCAAGCGTAACCGCTAAATTTGCTGTAACTGTTGATTTACCAACACCGCCTTTACCAGAAGAAACAGCAATAATATTGCTAATTCCCGGAATAGATTTTCCTTTAATTTCAGGCTTTTCCGGAGATTCAACTTTAATATTTACTTTTACTTTGGCTTTTTCGTAGATTTTTTCATGAATTACTTTCATAATATCTACTTCGGCTCTTTTCTTTATGTGTAAAGCCGGATTGTTCAAAACAACATCTACAACAACTTCGTCTCCGAAAGTCATTACGTTTTGAATTACTCCGCTTTCTACCATATTTTTCCCGTCACCTGCAACAGAAATTGTTTCTAATGCAGCTAATATTTCTTTGCGATCTAATTTCATTTTTAGATTATAGAATACTTAAGTTGAATAACTTATATAGATTAAGTTTAAACAACAAAGATAGCGAGATTTTATGACTCCTTAAAGTTAATTGATTGATAAAAACTATCGCTTTATAGTTTCTAGCAAGAAAGAATTATTTTTTTTGAGATTCTTTAAGGTAATTTTAATATTCTTTTTAAAACGATTTGAATAAAAAAAGCCTAATTTTATAGAAAAGAAAAATAAATTATGGCACAAATCACATTTAAAGGAAATCCAATTCAAACAGAAGGGAATTTACCAAATGTAGGAACAAAAGCTCCTGAATTTAATTTAACAGCGGGCGATTTAAGTACAAAATCATTGAACGATTATAAAGGAAAAAACGTTGTTTTAAATATTTTCCCAAGTGTTGACACAGGTGTTTGCGCGCAATCGGTTCGTACGTTTAACCAAGAAGTATCTTCGGCTCCAAATACGGTTGTTTTATGTATTTCGAAAGATTTACCTTTTGCACTTTCACGTTTTTGTGCTGCAGAAGGATTAGAAAATGTAGTAACACTTTCGGACTTTAAAAACGATGATTTTACAAAAGCATATGGCGTAAAAATGGCAGATGGACCTTTAAACGGTTTGTTAAGTCGTGCTGTTGTGGTAATTAATCCGGAAGGGACTATTGTTTACAACGAACAAGTTCCTGAAATTACACAAGAACCTGATTACAATCATGCATTAAATGCTTTGAAATAAAACAAAAAAATCGATCTTAAAGATCGATTTTTTTATGGTTCCCAAAAATATTGTTCAAAATTCTGAACAACATTATCCTTAACTTTTATTCCTTCGCTTTCTAATAATTGCTGCATTAAATTGGTTCCTTGAAAATGATGTTTCCCAGTTAAAACTCCTTTTCTATTTACAACTCGATGTGCCGGAATTTCTTCATTCCCAAAAGACGCATTTAAAGCGTAACCAACCATTCGAGCCGATTTTGGCGCTCCAATCTTTTTGGCAATTGCTCCGTAAGTTGTAATCTTTCCGTATGGAATCTGTTTAACTATTTCATAAACTTTCTGAAAAAAATCTTTCCCTTCCATTTATTGCATTACTTAATCATTTTATACAGATTAAAAATAGCAATTATGCCTGTAATACAACCAATAATTTTATTAATGTTTTTAAGAATGAAGTTTTCTTCGAGATTTGATTTTCTAAAAAGTCGAATATAAAACATAAATACAGTGTAAGTTCCTAAAATAACGCCTAAAGTAAGTAGAATATTACTCAGATAATAGACTTCGTAAAGGTTGTTATTAAGCACCGAAATAGTAATAAAAACGTAATAAAAAATTGGAAAAATATTTAAAACTGCTAAAAGTAATCCGTAATAAAACCGCTTTCTTTTCACAAGTGATTTTGGTGCCTCGGAATCTAAATACTTTTTAGGTTTTACTGTAAAAAAGTAGATTGTAAGAATTAAAAAAACAACAAATCCAATTTCTCTTAATGCGCTTGTAATTACTTCGCTTCGATCAATAATTCGAGCAAAAAAAACAGCTAAATACGTTTGCAATGCAATAATTACAAACGTACCTAACATAAAATTATATGCGTTTTTCATTCCTTCTTCTTTAGAAATTTTTACCGTATTGGCATTTAAAATACCTGGCAATAAAGTTCCTAAAACTGCGGCAAAAAAACCTGTAAAAAAAGGAATGACTACATTCATTATTTCAAAGAGAATTTAATATACGTGATAGGTTTATTTTGTTCTAAATATTGTGATTCATAAAAAGTTTGAATCGCCGTTACAACTTCAGGTGATCCTTCGTTTTTATACACATTATGATTTGCATACAAAACATTGTGTCCAGCACCGTGAAGCAATCCTAAAGTGTAACCGTGCATAAATTCGCTATCGGTTTTAAGATTGATAATTCCTTCTGGTTTTAAAATATTTTTATATCTGGCAAGAAACTCTTCGTTAGTTAAACGGTGTTTCGTGCGTTTGTATTTAATTTGAGGATCGGGGAATGTAATCCAAATTTCGTCTACTTCGTTTAAAGCGAAACAGTTTTCGATCAATTCGATCTGAGTTCTTAAAAAACCAACGTTCGGTAAATTTTCTTCGATAGCCGTTTTAGCTCCACGCCAAAAACGCGAACCTTTTATATCGACTCCGATAAAGTTTGTATTCGGAAAACGTCGCGCCAATTCTACACTGTACTCGCCTTTTCCGCAACCCAATTCTAAAACAACCGGATTGTTATTTTTAAAAACTTCTTTATTCCAATTACCTTTTAACGCAAAAGTATTATTTACAACCTCATCTCTTGTTGGTTGATATACGTTCGAAAATGTTTCGTTTTCTCTGAAACGCTTCAACTTATTCTTACTTCCCACTTTTTTAAATTTTGTACAAAAATAGTATATTTTTTGAGTTAAGAAAGATCTAGTGGGAGGAGATTCTTAGAGTTCTAACCTATTCAATAAAAATCCAGCCTTTAACTTTCGTTAAAGGCTGGATTAAGTAATTAGTAAACATTAAATTTATTTGATATTCAAATAGTATGGTAACATTGCTTGAATTCCTTCTGATTGTTTTAGGTAATTCATGCGCTGAAGTAATTCATAATTTTCGGTTCCGATTTCTTGTTTTATAGCATCCTCTTTAATGCTTGAAACTGACATTCCGAAAAACTTTCGGATTAAATCTCCAAATTCAATTTTATATTCTGGATAGAACGAAAGTTTATAATCGGTTGTTTTTGCAGTTTTTGCTGCGTAAGCAATTGCTGCATCTAATCCGCCTAATTCATCAACCAAACCTAATTGTTTAGCCATTGTTCCTGTCCAAACGCGACCTTGTCCGATTTTATCCACTTGTTCTTTCGTCATTTTACGTCCGGCAGCAACTCGGGAAATAAACGTATCGTAAACAATTTCGATCCCTTCTGTAACTGTTTCTTTGTATTTAGGAGAAATTTCTTGGAACGGGCTGTAACCTGCAGCGTTTTCATGTGTTTTTACTTGCTCGGCTTTTACCCCGTATTTATTGGCTATTTCTTTAAAATTCGGTAACATTCCAAAAACTCCGATCGAACCTGTAATTGTTCCTGGCTCAGCAAATATTTTATCTGCATTGCATGCAATATAATATCCACCAGAAGCCGCAACATCTCCCATTGAAACAATAACCGGTTTTGTTTTTTTAGTTAATTCAATTTCTCTCCAAATAATATCAGAAGTTAACGCACTTCCACCAGGAGAATTTACACGAAGGACAATCGCTTTAATTTTGTCGTTTTTACGAGCTGCTTTTAAAGCTCGACTAATTGATCCTTCGCCAATAGAGTTTATACTTCCTTCGCCTCCTTTAATTTCACCTTGAGCAAAAATCAATGCAATTTGATCTTTTGCACCAATTTTAGTACTTTTTAAATGTGTGCTTTCAACATATTCTAAAACATCAATTTCATTAATATCATCGTCATATTTAATTCCTAAAGCTTTTTTAATTCCGTTATAATATTGATCGATATACGCAATTTTATCAATTAACTTATTCTCTAAAGCCAAGTTAGCATTGCGAGCGTTTAAATTTGTAGCAACATCATTTAAAGAAGCGACCGAAATTTTTCTGTTTTTAGAAACATCATTCACAAACGATTCCCAAATCGAATTCAATAAAACCGTTAATTGCTCACGATTTTCTGCGCTCATGTTTTGTTGTAAAAAAGGTTCAACTGCACTTTTAAATTTTCCGTGACGAATCACTTCCATTTTAATTCCGGTTTTATCCTGAAGATCTTTCATATATAAAACTTCGCTTGCCAATCCTTTAAAATCAATTCCACCCATCGGATTTAGATAAACCGTATCGGCAACCGAAGCTAAATAATATTCTCCTTGCGAATAATTATCAGCATACGCAACTACAAATTTTCCAGTTTTTTTAAATTCATCTAACTTTTCAGCAATCGCTTTTCTTTGCGTAATTCCTAAGTAAGACGTATTATTTTCGATCGAAATTCCTTTAATCTTATCATCGGTTTTAGCATAATCAATCGCTTGTAAAACATTGATTAATCCATCGTTGTTGGTTTCTTTATAATCGAAATCTTCAATATAAATGCTTCCTCCGTAATCGTTTGTAACTCGTTCTAAATCTAACTTTATGATCGAATTTCCTTTAACCGATTTCCCTTTTCCAGACGAACTTCCCGCCGAAGCAACAACACCAATAATCAATAATAGAAAAAACGACATCATGCAAAATAGAATGATTCCTACGAAAGTTGCTAATACATTTTTTATGAAATTCATTGTAATTTTTTTAATCTTTATCGGTTAGTATCTATTTTGGTTGAAACGTTACACGAAAAACATCTTTTTTCGATTGATCGTAATTCTGATTAGATTTTTTATTTTTGCAACATGCAACAATACAACAAAGTCGTTCTGTCGTTAGGAAGTAATTTGGGCGACAAAAAAGCGTTTCTTTTACAGGCAATTCAACAAATTCATGATCATATTGGTTTTGTGAAACAAGCTTCGTTTATCTACGAAACGCCTTCGTGGGGATTTGATAGTTTTCCTTTTTACAATATATGTATTTTGTTGAATACGCATTTACAACCTGAAGTTTTATTGGATAAATTGAAAGATTTAGAAAAGAAATTAGGTCGGACTATTAAAACTACAGAATCTTATTCGGCTAGAACAGTTGATATTGATATTGTTTATTTTAACGATGAAGTAATTGAAACAGAATATTTAACGATTCCGCATCCGCAAATGCAAAACAGAACGTTTGTTTTAATTCCGTTAAATGATCTTGAAATTGAATGGAAACATCCTGTTTTACAAAAAGATACTTCTGAATTATTGAGCAATTGTAACGACGATTCGGAAATAAAAAAAGTAGAAGCAATTCAACTTCCAAAAGATAAATATTCGATTCAAAAACTCAATTTTATTGCAATTGAAGGAAATATTGGTTCGGGAAAAACGACTTTGGTTCAAAAAATGACACAAGATTTTAATGCGAAATCGATTTTAGAACGATTTGCCGAGAATCCGTTTCTTCCGAAATTTTATCAAAATCCTGAACGTTATGCGTTCCCTTTAGAAATGTCGTTTCTTGCCGATCGTTATTTGCAATTAAGCGAAGATTTAGGACAATATGATTTGTTTAAGGAGTTTGTAATTGCTGATTATTACATTTATAAATCGTTGATTTTTGCTCAAGTTACGCTTGATTTGGAAGAAGTAAATTTATATCGAAACGTTTTTGATGTGATGTATAAAGAAACGCAAAAGACCGATTTATACATTTATTTATATCAAAAAACAGATAATTTACTTGAAAATATAAAAAAACGCGGACGAAATTACGAAAGCGATATTGAAGCAGAATATTTGGATAAAATAAACCATTCTTATTCTGAATTTATTAAAACCTTACCGCAAGAAAACGTTTTAATTATTGATGTTTCGGCTAAAGATTTTGTCGAAAAACAAGAAGATTATTTAGATGTTTTAAATATAATTAACTCCAAAATTTTATCTGTTTCCGATAGGTAAGGCTACTTTTACGAGAATTATTTCAACTGTAGGATCTGAAATATATTTTCTAAAATCGAAATAATGCTGAATTTGATTGCGAGAATAAGGCGAATGCATGTCCCATAGAAATTTACGATCGTTTTTAAAATATGTATTTAAAATTTCGTAATTATTTACATCGGCTGAAATTCCATCATAAACATATTTTTCTTTTAATTGCTTTAAAGAATCAATTGTTTTAGTCAATATTAAACCTTCTTGTTTATATAAAAAATAAGGCAAATAGAAACTTGTTTCAAATCCTTTTTCTTTGAATAAATATAAAAATTCAATTTCAGAAGATTCTACTAAGACATTCTCTTTTTTTAGCTTAGATTTATTTATTAAATGATTTAATAATCTAGCGGATTCATCTGCATTATCTACAGATAGATTTTTAAAATCTAACCATAATTTTATGTCTTTATTTGAAAGATAAGAAAGATAAGTTTCTAGATTTAATCCTATTGAAGGTGCGGGGGGATGATTTATATCAAAAACCTTATTAGTTTCATCGTATACTAAATCTAATTCAACTCCATTATATACTTTTTCTGTATATTTTAGTTTTTCTAAGCTGTTAACTCTATGTGCCATTATTTTATTCTGATAACCATAATATTCTATTTTATAAGGATTCAAAATATAAATAATACCAAACAAAATCACTAAAAAGAATATTTTAATGATTCTCTTATATTTAATTTCTTTCATCATAATTTACTCCTGGTTGAATCATCCTTTTTTTATAAACAAACCGATTATTAAAAATACTTTTTTCTGGTTGAAACTGATCAAATTGAATTCTTGATAATTCTGAGAAACTATAAATAAAATCTTCTAATGTGCATTTTCTTTTTAATTTATCTTGGAAATCGTCTTTGTTTTTTTGTCTATATTCTTCCGAAAGCCACACAATAAAAGGAATTTCATACATTGCGTTTGAACCGATTCCTTCGAAATGTCCAAAAGAATTTGTATCCTGAAAAACATCATCTCCATGATCAGAAAAGTAAACTACATAGCTGTTTTTTTTCTGTTTTTTTACTTTTTGAATTATTTCTGAAACAATATAATCATTGTAACGCACTGCATTATCGTATTCATTAATTGTCTGAAAACTTTCTTTGGAAGGAAATTTTGTCTTAGGTTCATTATTAAAATAAGAAAATGAAGATGGATAAGCATCCCGATAATATATATGTGTACCTTTTAAGTGTAAAAAAACAACTTTCTTAGAAACATTCTTATCATTTATAACTTGATCTAACATTGGTAATAAAACATCATCTAACTTACTAGCACTTTTATAAACATTTGAAACAAAATATTGTTCATTTGTTGCTTTTGCATAAAGAGAAACTAAGTTTTCGTTGGCTCCTAAAGGTTGCTGATTAGAAATCCAATAGGTTTTAAAACCTGCTTGATTTGCCAATTGAAAAACCGTTCCAAGTTCATTATAATCTGGATTTTGATAATCTCCTAAACTTAAAACGCGATCTAATGACAAAATGGTATGTGTACGCGGACTGATTACATCTTTAAACAAATACAATTCATTTTTAATTTTATTTAGTTCGGGATTTGTATCTCGATCATAATCATAAATTCCCATATTTCTTCTTGAAGTCGATTCTCCAATAATCACAACATATAAAGCTTCCTTTTCCTCATTTTTTACATTTGTAAAGTAATTAGAAGTTTTTTTAGTAATATTTTTAGAGAGTTGTGAAGTAAATTCTCGATATTCGGAATAAGTATTTATTGTTAAAAGAGTTACTGAACGTTCATAGAATTTATATATTAAACCTGCACTTAAACAAATTAATAATACAAATATTAGTTTGTGTTTGTTTAAAGAAATTTGATAAGACGAAATGATTTTAATCGCAATAAAAAAGAAAACGATAATAGATATTAAAAAATACCATTTTAAATATGTATTAAAAAAACTTTGAGTTTCTTCGAGATTTGTTTCAAAAACAGTATAAAGAGTTGGATTGTCAATAAAATTTTGAAAATTTTGAATTACTGCTATTTGAATAAATAAAGCGCTATAAAACAAGAATAAAAAAGTTGTAAAAACAGTTTTTATCAACTTATTACTTGTAGACAAAAGTATTGTTAAAATTATAAAAAGTAGCGCTCCGTTAAAAGCTAATTCTTTAATGATGGTTTTTAAAGACATCTCGGATATTTCCATTAATGCCGCAAACACTAAAAGCGGTAAACAGAAAACTACAATTACAATGATGTCTTTAAAATACTTTGTCATTTACAAAACTTGAATTTTCTGGAAGAAATCCCAAATAACAATTCCGCCGCTAACCGACACATTTAAGGAATGTTTTGTTCCTAATTGTGGTATTTCGATTACAAAATCACTTGAGTTAATCACTTTTTGATTTACACCTTTTACTTCGTTTCCAAAAAATAAAGCATATTTTACGTGCTCTTCTACATTAAAATCATTCAACATAACAGAACCTTCAACTTGTTCTATCGAAACTATTTTTACATTTTCATTTTTTAATCTTTCAACCAATTCCAAAACATCTTGTACATATTCCCATTCAACAGTTTCGGTCGCTCCTAAAGCTGTTTTGTGAATTTCTTTATTAGGCGGAGTTGCTGTAATTCCGCACAAATAAATTTTTTCGATTAAAAAAGCATCCGAAGTTCTAAAAAAAGCGCCAATATTGTGTAAACTTCGAATATCATCCAACACAACAATAATTGGTGTTTTCTCTGCTTCTTTAAATTCTTCGATATTTTTACGATTAAGCTCGTCTAAGATTAATTTTTTCATTTCGTAAATTTGAAATGCAAAGATACACTTATCGAGGTATATTTAGAAAGCTTTCGATCTTTTGAGAAGCCTAAAAGAAGTATTATCTTTGCATTTCTTTTAAAAAATCATGCTCAGCAAATTCACAAAACATATTATTACGTCACAATTGATTATTTATATAATACGATGTGTAATCGGATTTTTAATTGGTTATAGTTTAATGATTCGTTTCCCAGAATATGAATTGTTTTGGTCTTTACTTTCGATTATTTTAGTGATTTCGCCCGAAGGAAAAGACACGCGCAGATTAACTATTGAACGAGTAAAATCGAATTTAATAGGTTCTGTAGTTGGATTAATTTGTCTTTTTATAAACTCTCCAACTGTTTTACTTCTTGTTTTAGGAATCGTTTTTGCTATTATTATTTGTTATCTCTTTAAAGTAATGAATATGAGCAGAGTCGCAATTGTTGCTTTTTTAATTATTATGCTACAAACACACACAATGGACGAATCTATTGCTCCGATTGTTCGTTTCGCAACTGTAACACTTGGTTGTTTTATAGGTTTATCAGTTGTTATTGTTACTTCAATTTCTATTAAAAATTTAAAGAAACGTTTTAAGATTGATAGCCCTATATAATAATTTTTAATTTACTTCCCTGATAAGTTGAACATAATTACTGAATGTTTCATCTTTTGTTACAAACACATAAAAGTATGTACCAGAAGGCAATTCTCTTCCATTATTATCTTGTCCTATCCATTGATTCTTATATCCTTCTTTATGCTCATAAACTAAAGTACCATATCTATTGAAAATTTTTAAATTCAAAACAGAGAACCCTAACAAATCAAAAGAATCATTTACCCCATCTCTATTTGGCGAAACCCCTTTAGGTATAACGCAATCTTTTAATAATTTTACATCATAAAAACTCTCATTATTATCTTCATCTCTTTCATAAACAATTCCTCCGCCTTTACCATTATCATCCACCTTGGCAATAACCTGAAAAGAATCTCCATATTTTTGTGGAACTAAAAAGGAGACTTTATCTAATAAAGATTCTTTCTCTCTAATGTCCTTTTTAGTTTCAACAGTCGCAAAAAACTCATCTCCAATATAAAATGAAACAGGGATTCCTTTTTTTAACAAATAATCTCCTTCTAAATTCGAAACCTCAAAGTCTAAATTAACTACTCTGCTATTACAAAAATTGTCAGCCTTTAATATTTCAACAGTAGCATCAGGAAATATGCTATATAGTGATAAAACCACAGTATTAATTATTACAATATCACGACCAGTTTTAATTTGAATTTTTAAAGACGTGTCTCCTCCATTTATATAATTATCTAGTTCATATAAGTCTAAATCCATATTCCAAAGCTCAGATGATCCTGTAAAACTATTAGTCCCATTAAAAGCATTATCAGCAGGGTTTAACGCATTGAAAACGCTTTTATTATTTATATTCAACTCTTCACCTATCCCATCATGATTATCTCCTTCCCAAGCCAAAAAAGCCACTTGAGAATTATCTTTTCTTGTTACTTTAAAACCATCTAAAATAATATCAATTGCAGGATTACTTGTATTTATCACTTCAAAACCATCATAAATCGCTACTAAATTATCTATTATTGTATCATCTTTATAGATAATTGTTATTGACCATCCTCCATAATTCACATTATTTTTACAGTATAAAGGGATTATTTCCTTTAAATCAAGATCCGATAAAATATAATTACCATTTCCGTTAGACTTAATTATTGAAGTAACATCAGCAAAAGCACTAAAAATCCCTCCTGTGTTATTTGCTCCTAGATAGGAATAATTTTCTTTTTGTGATTTTACAACGATGCCATTTAACTTAACTTCTAAATCAGCTTCTTTCTCACCACCATTACCTGACCAATATAAATAAGCTGCTTCTACAGTTTGATTTGTCTGT
This sequence comes from Flavobacteriaceae bacterium UBA3339, assembly GCA_002360925.1. Lineage (GTDB taxonomy): Bacteria > Bacteroidota > Bacteroidia > Flavobacteriales > Flavobacteriaceae > Flavobacterium. The sequence continues at coordinate 148,717 of DERN01000011.1, forward strand.
ATGTTTAGAGTAGCGGAAGATTCTGTCAAAATATCACAAGGAACGTTTCCTCCATTCTGTATTAGATTTAATGTATTTCCCAACATTGTGAAATCATAACTCCCATAAAATTGTTTATACAAACTTATTTTTTGAGAATAACAAAATACATTAACAATTAAAAAAAGGAATAATAGTATTTTTCTTAGTGTCATTTTTATTTTTGTTAAAACTTTGCTAATATATAAACATTAACAAAGAAAACAAATATGTTAAAATAATTTATTCACTAATTTTAAAAAAGCACTTTATAACAATCCATTACTTCTTCAAACCCATCTTCGTTCCCTAAAAACATCATTTCTATTGGTAAATAATAAAGCTGTTCTTTGGGTAAAAGATTTTTTAAACGCATATAATCTTTTTCGGTTGTGATGATTTTTCTGTTTTGAGCTTTATCTAAAATATGTTGAATATCTTTTTCTGAAAAGTGGTGATGATCAGGAAATGTCAAGCTATTTTCTGAGGTACATTTTAAATAATCATAAAAATATTGTGGTTTGGCTATTCCGGCTACAGCGATAAAGTTGTTTGAAAAATCTGAAAACGTTTTTTCTTCTTTTCCGTTTGTAACAAATGGACTATACAAGATAGTCGAAAAGAATATTTTTGAATCCTCTTTCTTGATTCGGTTTCGAATTTCTTGCATTTTGTCTTCAGACAAATCTACCGGGCATTTAGTAACCACCACAACATCGGCTCTTTTTATTCCCGATTTACATTCGCGCAAATTTCCCGCTGGTAAAACCAAATCTTTATAAAATAAATCATCGTAAGCGGTTAACATAATGTAAAAACCGGCTTTAATTTTGCGATGTTGAAACGCATCGTCTAATAAAACCAATTCTAAATCCGGTATTTTTGTCAATAATTTTTCAACTCCTTCTACTCGATTGGCATCAACTGCAACCGAAATATTTTTAAACTTTGAATGATATTGAAAAGGTTCATCGCCAATCATTTCCATCTTGGTTTCGGAATTGGCTAAATAAAATCCTTTTGATTTTCTCTTGTATCCTCTGCTTAAAGTTGCAAGTTTATATTTATCAGAAAATAATCGAATTAAATATTCAACCATTGGCGTTTTTCCTGTTCCGCCAACAGATAAATTTCCAACTGCAATAATTGGAATGTCAAAAGAAGTCGATTTAGAAATTCCTTTATCATATAAAAAATTCCGAATACTCGTAACAATTCCATAAATTAATGAAAAAGGAAATAATATTTTGCGAAGGTTTTTCATTTTAAAGACTCTAACGTTTTTTCAAGAAATAATTCTGATTCATCCGGCGAAATAACATATTGCTGTTTACTTGTTACAATCATCAATAATTGATCTTTCCGTGTAATATACCAAGTCATTTCACCATACTTTTTATTCTTAAACGAGCCTGATAAACTAAAAATTCCACCAATTCCGAAAGTTCTAATTGAAAAACGAATATCCTTATAATCAATAGGTTTTATTTCTATAATTGATTCCTTTTTAATGAATTCACTATTGTTCTTTTTAAGAATTTTAATTCCTTCATTTGTTAGTTCATAACCCAAAATCCGTTCAGAAAAAGCATAATAAATAATAGCAAAAAGTGCCAATGTTATAATTGGCATCATGATATTTTTCTTCTCAAATTCATTATTCAATAAACTAATAAAGAAAAACGACATCAACATTAATCCCAATAAACTTAACAAACCAATTACGAAAAAAGTAGTGAGTTTGACCGAAGTTCCCAAAGAAGCTTTATACATAAATATTCGTTCAGAATTTGTTCTCAACGAAATTACGATTATTTTTATCTTTGAGAAATTTAAAAACAGGAAGTTGTGCAGTTAAAAAAGATTATTTCCGCATTAGAAGAAATGGCTCCGTCTGCTTATGCAGAAGATTTTGACAATGTTGGACTTTTAGTAGGAAGTCCAGATTTAGAAGTTTCAGGCATTTTGATTTCGCACGATGCTTTAGAAAATGTAGTAGATGAAGCGATTGAGAAAAAATGCAATTTGGTTGTATGTTTCCATCCGATTGTTTTTTCGGGAATGAAGAAAATTACAGGAAAAAACTATGTAGAACGCGCTGTTATAAAAGCCATTCGAAACGACATTGCCATTTATGCTGTTCATACTTCGTTAGACAATCATCCATTAGGTGTAAATAAAATTTTGTGTGATGTTTTAGGACTTAAGAATACTAAAATTCTGATTCCGAAGCAAAATTTCATTTATAAATTAACTACTTTTGTTCCTACAAACGATCTTTCTAAAGTTCAAAAAGCGTTATTTAATGCAGGTGCCGGGGCAATTGGAAATTATTACGATTGTAGTTTTAAAAGTTCGGGAATTGGTTCTTTTACAGGAAATGACAATAGCAATCCGGCTATTGGATCTCAAAATATGTTTACCGAAGTTGAAGAAGTGAAATTAGAATTAACATTCGAAAAATATCTTCAAAAAGGTGTTTTAAAAGCATTATTCGAATCGCATCCGTACGAAGAAGTTGCTTACGAAATAACGCAATTACAAAACGAGCATCAAAACATTGGTTTAGGAATGATGGGCGAATTAGAAGCCGAAATCGACGAAAAAGAATTTCTCTTACATGTAAAAAGCAAAGTTCAAACAGGTGGAATTCGTCATTCTGATTTCTTAAATAAAAAAGTGAAGAAAGTTGCGGTTTTAGGAGGTTCGGGAAGTTTTGCTATTTCGGCAGCTAAAGCTCAAGGAGCGGATGTTTTAGTAACTTCGGATTTAAAATACCACGATTTTTTCCAAGCTGAAAATCAGATTCTATTAGCCGATGTTGGTCATTTTGAGAGCGAACGCTACGTGAAAAATTATATTTTTGAGTTTTTGTCAAAAAAATTCCCTACTTTTGCAATTATTTTATCTGATAAAAAAACAAATCCAGTTAACTACATATAACTATGGCAAAGAAAGCAGAAACTGTAGAAGAAAAATTAAGAGCGTTATACGACTTGCAATTGATTGATTCTAGAATCGACGAAATTAGAAACATGAGAGGAGAATTGCCTCTTGAAGTTGATGATTTAAAAGACGAAGTTGCTGGACTTACAACGCGTTTAGAAAAGCTTACAGCTGATGTTGAATCGATTAACGAACAAGTTAAAGCTAAGAAAAACGATATTGAAACGCACAAACAAGCAATTAAAAAATATACCGAACAACAAAAAGATGTTCGTAACAATAGAGAGTTCAACTCTTTAACTAAAGAAATTGAATATCAAAACTTAGAAATCGAATTGGCTGAAAAACATATTAAAGAGTTTAAAGCGAATATCGAACATAAAAAAAGCGTTATTGAACAAACTTCGGAAAAATTAGATGCTAAAAAAGAGCATTTAAAACATAAAGAAAGTGAGTTAAACGGAATTTTGACTGAAACAGAACGCGAAGAAAAAGCTTTATTAGAAAAATCTTCTGAATATTCTGCTTTAATCGACGAGCGTTTGTTAACTGCTTATTCTAGAATTAGAAACGGAGTTAAAAATCGTTTAGCGGTTGTTTCGATTGAACGTGGCGCTTCTGCTGGATCTTTCTTTACCATTCCGCCTCAAGTTCAGGTTGAAATTGCAGCTCGCAAAAAAATTATGACAGACGAACACAGTGGTCGTATTTTAGTTGATGCAGCTTTAGCTCAAGAAGAAAGAGAAAAAATTGAGTCAATTATCGAAAATTTAAAATAAATTTAAGCCTCTGATCAAAGAGGCTTTTTTTATGGGGTTTTGGAACAAAATAAAATATACGTTACTTACAAAAGGTTTTGGTTTGTACATCAATTCCTTGCATTACCTTAATGCCAAATTTGCAGCAAATACTGCGTACACACTTTTTTCGGTTCCAAGACAAGGTTTGCTAAAAACACTTCCCACATTTTTAAATTCAAGTCGCACAAAGGATTTATTTTTCGAAAATCAAAAAATTAAAACCTACGAATGGGAAGGTAAAAAAGAGACTATTCTGTTAATTCACGGCTGGGAAAGTAACGCAAATCGTTGGCAAGGTGTTATTCAATTCCTAAAAAAGAAGAACTATCGAATTATTGCTTTAGACGCTCCTGGGCAAGGATTAAGCGACGGAAAAGAGCTCAATGCAGTTCTATATAGTCAGTTTATAAATGAAGTTGCAAATTATTACAAACCTGCTTTTTTGACTGGACATTCACTTGGCGGTATGACGATGTTGTATTATATGTCGGTTTATCAACCCGAATTCGTTAAGAAAATTGTTTCGTTAGCTGCACCAAATCGCTTTTTACGCATTACAGATAATTATCGGAATATGATTTCTTTAAACAAGAAAACGTATAAAAACTTTTTGTTAGAATTCGAAAAACGCTTTCAAATTAATCCCGAAACCTTTAACAGTTCTGATTTTATCAGTCAAATAAAAATTCCAATCGGAATCATTCATGACGATATCGACACCATTGTTCCGTACAAAGATTCGATCGAAATTCTGGAAAAACATCCCGAAATCCCGCTATTTACCACGCATAACTTAGGACACAGCTTGTATCATCAAAGTGTAAATAAACAAATTGTCCATTTCTTAGAAAACAACAGCTTTAAATCGTAATTTTGCAAGATGGAACAAGAAGGAGTACGCGTAAATAAATTTTTATCCGAAGCGGGATTCTGTTCTCGACGCGAGGCAGATAAGCTGATTGAGCAAGGCAGAGTAACGATTAACGGAAAAGTTCCGGAAATGGGAACTAAAGTTTTGCCAACTGACGAAGTACGTGTTAACGGAAAATTGATTAACGAAAGCGAAGAGCCTAAAATTTACTTGGCGGTTAACAAACCTGTTGGAATTGAATGTACTACAAATCAATCGGTGCGAAACAATATTGTTGATTTTGTAAATTATCCGGAACGTATTTTTCCGGTTGGTCGCTTAGATAAAGATTCGGAAGGTTTGATTATCATGACGAACGACGGCGATATTGTGAACAAAATTTTACGTGCGCGTAACAATCACGAAAAAGAATATATTGTTACGGTTGATAAACCTATTACAGATCGGTTTATAACCCGAATGGGAAATGGAGTTCCGATTTTAGGAACCGTAACTAAAGAATGCCGTGTAGAACGTATTAGTAATTCTACATTCCGTATTTTTTTAACACAAGGACTTAATCGTCAAATTCGTAGAATGTGCGAATATTTCGATTATAATGTTGTGGCTTTAAAACGTATCCGAATTATCAATATTACGTTGGATGTTCCCGTTGGAAAATACAGAGAAATTACGAAAGCCGAAATGGACGAATTAAACCGTTTAATTGGCGATAGTTATAAAACCGAAGAAGGAAGTTTACCAAAAACAGAAGACAAACCTGATAAAAATCCGGCTCCGACAAAAGACCGAAAAGATTTTAAAAAGAAATTCATTGAACAACGTCCTTTGCGAAACGAAAGACGAAATCCAAGAAATAGATAATAAAAAATCCGAGCTTAAACTCGGATTTTTATTTAATTTTTTAATGAATTTCAAAATAATTAAGCCATTCTTTCTTCTTAGTAAAATTCCCGTTTTTATCTTGAATCATAAAAATCGCGTTTTGTGTCTTGTCAATTAAAAGTCTTTCCGGTATAAAATCATTATCATACGGTACTTTAGAGAAAATAATCGTTTCTCCTACAATTTTATATTTTCCTTTAATCGTTTCTTGAAAACCAAATATCCCACTTATTTCATTATCAACCGTACCATTTTCTTTAAATACAAGCGTATAATAAAATAAATCATCTTTTAATGTAGCAGTTAAAATCCTTTTTGATTTGAATAAATCTGATTGGAGAACATTAAAAAGAACAATAGTAATTAAAAGAATACTATGAAAATATAATTTGATTTTACTATTTCTAATTCCGTTTTTTATTACAGAACTAATTGTTTCAATGAGAGAAATAATATAACAAATTAGAGTGGTTAAAATCAACGGTGCATATGAAAAGAAATATATTGCCATTCCTCCATAAAAATCGGTTACCATCCAACATAAAATTCCTAATGTTGAAATAATTGCCAATACATTAAATATTAGTTTTCTGGTCATAATTTATAAATATGATTTATTTAGCAAACTCATAATATAATTGTTTTGATAAAAATGGAATCATTTCCTTATTATAATACACTCTTCTTTTAACCTCATCGTTATAAAAATCAGGATTCGTCTTATAAAAATCTAACAAAACTTTTTCGTTCCCTCTTAAGTCATTTTCCAAATAATACAAATCTACATTGGGTTTTGTTAAATTGTAACGCGTGATAATACTTCCCCAATTAAACAGTGAAGAAAGAATTAAGGAATAAAAAACAGCCCAAGTCATTTTATCAATCAAATAAAAATTTGTTTTTTGAAGTTTAATTTTTTGGTACGAATAAAACAATCCCACCACACACAAAATCAAAAACAAATAAACACCTAAACGTTTATAAGTCAATCCTAAAGCGTCGATATAAATCGAATTTTGAGTTGCTGCCGAAATAACTAAAATTCCGTTTAAACCTAACCAAATTTTTGAGAGAAGAAGAAGCGTTTTGTTGTTTTGAATAAAATTTAAAGCTCCTTTAAAATAGAATAAAATAACCATCATTGCCAAAAAAATAGATCCAATAAGCGAGTTAATTTGATCGTGAATTCGGGAACTGTATTCGGAAAATTGTTGTGTATTGGTCTGAAAGTGTTCTACATTAAAAATAATAATGAAAGCAAACAACATGATGTTTAGACAGATTAATGTAATGATTCCGCTTCGTTTTTCAAAATCGATTTCTAAAAACTCGAATGTTGGCTTTAGTTCTTCTTTATCTTGATTTGTAAAATTTAAGCGTAAACTTCGATCTAAAACTTTAAAAGCATTGTAAATCTTTGCATTCCAAAATACAAAACTAAAATAGAATCCTAAAAAGGCAACCACAATTAAAACAACAATATCAATATCTAACTCGAATCGATTGTACCAATTGCTCAACGTATCGCTAGAAACAACATAAATCCCAAAAAAGATTGACAGGATTAAGAAAGGAAGAATGAAATACGAAAAGACCTTCGAAAACGTATTTTGAGGTTTTGATTTATCGTACTGAAACCAATCATCAACTTGAAAAACCTGAACAATAGCAGCGAACCAATTCGAAGCATTTATTAACGCTTGCGAAAGTAATTTTAGTTTAGGATCGTCCGAATAATATCTAAAAACAAACGATGAAATAATGACCGAAATAAATGTTGTAAAAGTAAACAACCAAGCATTCGATAAACTACTTAAAACCACACACAAAGCTAAAAGCAATGCTTTTTTATCATTTAAAAGATCAGGTTTTTGAAAAAAAACTAAACCTAATAAGATTAAAGCAAAAATAGAAAGATTTAAGCCTACTTCCTGTTCGTAAAACACTACAACAAATAAAATAGTGCTGATAAAAATTAAAATTTGTTTTTTCATAAATAATTATTTTAAAAAGTACTTTGTATTTCAAAGTTTAATGATAAAAAAATAAGACAATTATTGTCTCATCATTTTTTCTAAGAAAGCCAAATGTTCCTGAAAAGCTTTCTTTCCAATCTCGGTTATTTTATAAGACGTTCGTGGCTTTTTACCAACAAACTCTTTTTTAACTTCAATATATTCTTTTTTTTCAAGCGCGGTAGAATGGCTCGCCAAATTACCATCGGTAACTTGTAAAAGATTTTTCATTTCGGTAAAATCGACCCAATCATTAACCATCAATACAGACATCATTCCTAGTCGTACTCTACTTTCAAACTCTTTATTTAAACCGCTGATAATACTCATTTTAATATTATCTGTATTTTCTGTATAAAATTATTCCATACACAATGTGTAAAACACCAAAACCCATAGTCCAAAAAACCAAGCCTTTCCCAATCCAAAATAAAGAAATAGCACCTAAAATTATTTCTAACAATCCAAGATATTTAATATCAGAATACGTTTCTTTTTCAACGTTTATAAGCGATAATCCGTAAAAAATCAAGGTTGTTCCAGCAATTAATCCGTACAATTTATAATTCAACAAAGCCAAAACAAAAACTCCTCCCGTTAAAAGTGGAATCGCTAATTGAATCAAAATTCTTTTTGTGGTCGCAGTCCAAATCTTTAAACCTAATTTCTTACTTTTTCGGATCGTAAAAAAGCATCCAAAAAACAAAGCTACCAATAAAGCAATAATTCCTAAACCTATTAAGCTAGTTATAATTTCTTTTGTATAAAAAGAACCATCTATTTTTCCGCCAGATTTTTCAATAATTGAAATTGCAATTCCTCCTGTTATCAAACCTACAATTCCGGCACCAATTCCAGAAAGTCCGCTTAAAGAAATAAATCGAGACGAGCGTTCCATCATCTCTTTTATGTGTGCTAAATCTTCAGAAGCTTTTGTATTCATTTACCTTTCACTTTGAATTACAAAGTTATTTGAAAATAATAAATATCCAAATATATTTTAATAAAAAAAACTCCGCTCGAATTGAGCGGAGTTTTTTATGCTAAAGTTTCGTCGTTTATTTCAGCTTCTGGAGCGTTTTTCATAACCGATTCAACACCGTTTTGGCATCCTGCTACGGATTCGTACATTTGGCTTGTGCCGATTATTTGTCCGTTTGTAGCTTTCAAGTTAAAGTAATGTTTTCCGTTTTTAGATTCTAAAACTTCAAAACGCTTCTCTTCTTGGCTATTTTTCTTCACAGATTCAATTCCGTTATTACAAGCTGCTTTTGTAGTGTATCCTTCGCTTGTTAAAATGATTTGTCCGTTAGAAGCTTTCAAATTAAACTGAAACTCGTCGTTTTTTCTTTTAGAAATTACAAATTTTCCCATAATTTTTTTCTTTTAAAGATAAAAAACATTTTTTAATAATCGTTCGTTCCTTCAGATTTTATTTTATCTTTAAAATCCTCTTTTGCATATTCATCCGAATATTCTGTAGCTTTGCAATTCAAATCACGAAATTATGCAAAACACCATTTTATTAACGACTTTGAATGCAAAATACATTCATTTGAACTTGGCGATTCGTATTTTATACGACTTAAATCGTCATCGCGCGCCAATTGAATGGAAAGAGTTTACCATAAAGTCTGATTTTGATAAAGTTGCCGAAGAATGTGCCACTTACGATATTGTGTGTTTTAGCTGCTATATTTGGAATATTACGCAAACTTTAGAAGTTTGTAAAAAGATAAAACAAGTTGCTCCTGAAACTAAAATTTTACTTGGCGGACCAGAAGTGAGTTACGAATATGACGAAGTAATTTCGAAAGATTTTGTCGATTTTCTTATTATTGGCGAAGGTGAAGTTCCATTTGAGCGCTTTGTGGAAAGTTATCCGAATATTGAAAACGTTCCGAATTTAGTGTATAAAAAAGGAAACGAAATTCAATTCAACAAACAAAATACTCAATTCGATATTCAGCAATTGGCAGATCAAAATCCGTATCAATACGACAATCCCGAAGAATTATCTAAAAAAGTTTGTTATATCGAAACTTCGCGCGGATGTCCGTATAAATGCGAGTTTTGTTTAGCAAGTTTAGATAATAAAATGCGCTATTTGCCAATGGAAACCATTAAAGAAAACTTACTTTATTTGATGGAACATGGTAAAACAATTAAGTTTTTGGATCGAACTTTTAATATAAAACGAGATTTCACTATTGAATTATTTCAATTCATTTTAGAAAATTATCGAGAAGGAAACGTTTTTCAGTTCGAAATCACGGCAGATATTGTACATCCTGATATTATTAAATTCATCAACGAAAAAGTTCCGAAAGGTTTATTTCGCTTCGAAATTGGAATTCAAACCGTAAATCAGGTAAGTAATCGGGAAGTGTCGAGAAAGCAGAATTTCGAAAAAACTTCGAGCGTTGTGAATCAATTAAAAGACCGAATAGAAATGCATTTAGATTTGATTGTTGGTTTGCCATTGGAATATTTAAGCGATTTAAAATTCAGCTTCGAATCCACTTTTAAATTATATCCACCCGAATTACAATTAGGTTTTCTAAAATTCTTGAAAGGAACTCCGGTCCGGGAAAAATACGAAAATTACGGTTACGAATTTGATCCGCTTCCGCCCTACCAAATCATTAAAAGTGATTTTATGAGCGTACAAGAATTGGCAGATGTTACTTCGTTAGAAAATGCATTGGAAATTTTTTGGAACAAACCCCGAACCCCCGAAACCTTGAAATACATTTCTGAAACTGATTCTATTTTTGATTTTTTAATGGGATTAGGTAAACATTTCGAACAACATTATTTGGTACACAGACATACTTTGAACGATGTTTACAATGCTATTTACGATTTTGCAAAAAATTACACAAACGATCCGTTGGTTTTAGAACTAATTGCAATTGATTATTATAGTTTTCATAAATCAAAACCAAAGGATTTGTACGAAATAGAAACGCAGTCTGAAATCGATTTTTCAGAAATTGCAACGCATCATAAAAGTCGATTTGTGAATTTCCCGATTTCATTTGACTGGAAAACATGGAACGCCGAACAGCGTATAGAACCATTAAATCAAGATTGGATTATTGAATATGTAAGTAATTCGCATAATGTTATTCATACGTTATAAAAACAAAACCGAGCCGATTAAAATCGGCTCGGTTCATAAAGTAACTAATAATTAAAAAACACAAATAATACTACTCTTTTTCTTTTCGGTAAGCTGCGTAAAAAACAATAGGAAGGATTGTAAAGGAAAGAATCAAACAAATAATCAATCCGCCAACAATCATAATGGCTAAAGGTTTTTGAATTTCGGAGCCCATTCCGGTAGAAAGTGCAGCTGGAAGCAATCCCATCGATCCCATTAAAGCAATCATCACAACCGGACGAATTCTACTTTTCACTCCATTTATAATTGCTTCTTTTAACTTCATCTGATGATTTAAATTATCTCGAATAACGCCAATTAGAACAATTCCGTCAATTGTAGCAACTCCGAATAAGATGATGAATCCAATTCCTGCTGAAATTCCAAAAATAGTTCCAGTTATCCAAAGCGAAATAAATCCTCCAATAAAGGCAAAAGGCAATGTAAGCGAGGCAATTGCAGTATCTTTTACATTTCCAAAATTCATATACAGCAACAATAAAATGAGTACTAATGAAATCGGAACGACCATCGCTAACTGTTTTGCCGCACGCTCTTTACTTTCGAATTCGCCTGCCCATTCCATATAATTTTCTTTCGGTAGTTTTACATTTTGCGAAACCACTTTTTTAGCATCTTCTATTGTACTTCCTAAATCGCGACCTTCAATACTAAAACCAATTCCGATATATCGACTATTTCCTTCGCGGTAAATAAATGCTGGACCTGTTTGATAATCGACCGTTGCGATTTCTTGCAACGGAATATTTTGTCCGTTACTTGTTGGAATTAAAATATTGCGGATTTTTTCGGGCGTATCTCGATACGATTCATTAAAACGTAAAACCACATCGAATTGTCGGTCGCCTTCGTAGAATTTCGTTGCAGCTTGTCCGCCAATCGTCATTTCAATTACCGCCTGAACATCGCTTGTTTGAATTCCGTATTTTGCCATTTTAGAATCGTGCAATTGAATTCGCAACTCGGGCAAACCAATATTTTTATAAACATTTACATCGGTTACTCCGTTCACTTTTGAAATTGAACCTGCTACTTGATTTGCATATTTTTCTAAATCGTACAAATCGTCTCCAAAAATTTTAATAACTAACGAACTTTTTACTCCTGCAACATATTCTTCTACATTATCTTGAATCGGCTGACTAAACCCAAAATTAATTCCCGGATAATGATTTAATTGTGTTCTTAATTCTTGAATAATATCGTCTTTAGAAACTTTTCTTTTCCAATCTTTCTCATCTTTTAACTGTACATTAAATTCGATATTGAAGAATCCTGTTGGATCGGTTCCATCATTCGGACGACCAGTTTGCGTGAGAATAAAATCGATTTCTTCGGTTGAATTCAACATAATCTCTTTCATTTCTTTTGTTAATTTGGTCGATTCGCACAAACTCACACTATTTGGAAGTGTTGCCCGAATATAAATAGCACCTTCGTTTAATTTCGGCAAAAACTCTGATCCGTAATTAGAAAACTTAAAAATACAAACAGCTAAAATTCCTAAGAAAATAGCAATGGTTGTTCGTTTATATTGAAAGGCTTTGCTGTATAATCCGAAAATTGTTTTGTGAAAGAAACGTGTTACAAAGTTCTCTTTCTCGTCCATATTTTTAGTAAACAACAATTTACACATTGCTGGAACGTACGTTAAGCTTAAAATTAAAGATCCTAACAAGGCATAACCCAACGTAAAAGCTAAAGGAGTAAACATTTTACCTTCTACTTTTTGGAACGAGAAAATAGGTAATAAAGCAACTATTAAAATCAATAAAGCAAAGAAAATATACGAAGCTACACTTCCTGCGCTTTTTTTGATAATGCCTAATTTGCTCATTTTTGCAAAGCGTTCTGGTCCAACTTGATGCGAAAGCGATGCTAAAGCAACAAAAACGGTTTCAACAATTACAAGCGTCCCTTCGAGCAAAAGACCGAAATCTAAAGATCCCATCGAGATTAAATTTGCCGGCAAGCCTTGTATTTTCAGCATGATAATGGCAAAAAGAAACGAAAGCGGAATAACCGAAGCTACAATCAACGTAGATTTCCAATTGTAAAGAAAAATAAAAACGATTAATGAAACCAACAAAACTCCTTCGACCAAGTTTTTAGAAACTGTTTTTACAGTATTGTCAACCAATTGGGTTCGATCTACAACTGTTTCGATTTTTACATTATCAGGTAATGTTCGTTCGTTTAACTCTTCTATTTTAGTTCTTAATTTCTCAATAACTTCTGACGGATTTTCGCCACGAAGCATAATCACAATTCCTTGAACCAAGTCATCTTCCTGATTATATCCCACTTGTCCTAAACGTGGTTTATGCGAAACCACCACTTCAGCAACATTTTTAATTAAAACCGGTGTAGAACCGTTTAATTTAATGGTGATATTTCCTATATCTTCGATTTTATCTAACAAACCAACTCCACGCACCACGTACGCCTGATTTCCTTGTTCAATAATATCACCGCCAACATTTACGTTTGATTTTGAAACCGCTTCGTAAACATCTAACGGAGAAAGATCGAAATTTTTAAGTTCGGTTGGATTGATTTTGATTTCGTAAATCTTTTCTTCTCCACCAAAACTTACCACATCGGCAACGCCCGGAACCGAAAGTAATTCGCGTTCTATAACCCAATCTTGAATCGCCGTAACTTCTTTTAACGGAAGATCACTTTTAATTACATATCTAAAAATTTCGCCTGTTGCACCAGAAGGTGGTTCAATTTCGGCTTCGGCGCCTTCAGGTAAATTCACTCCGTTTAATTTATTCGAAACGTATTGTTGTGCATAAAAATCGTCGACTTCATCTTCGAACTGAACCGTTACAACCGATAATCCGAATAAAGAAATAGAACGAATATTCGATTTATGCGGAATGCTGTTCATTTCTTTCGAAATAGGAAGTGTAACCAATTTTTCCATTTCTTCGGCACTTCGTCCTGGCCATTGTGTAATAATTCGGGCTCGTGTATTGGTTACATCCGGGAAAGCCTCAATTGCTGTGTGTTTTAACGCATAAATTCCGCCAAATAACAACACCATAACCGCAAATAAAACAAATGTGGTGTTGCGCAACGAAAAGGTTACGATATTTTTTACGAATTTTTGCATGATTTTATAAGTTTAATTGTTCGAAAATGATCAAAGCATTTGTGCTGATTACTTTATCATTTTTTGAAAGATCTTCTTCTATATATGTCCATTCTTCATTTTTGGAAATGATCGTAACTTTTTTCGATTTTAAATGACAATCGTCTGTATAGGTTACGATATAATCGTTATTGTTGTGAAAAACAACTGCATTATTTGGAATTGCAAAAGCATTTCGCAAAGATGTATTTTTATTAATTACAATATCGGCACTTAATCCCGGCATTAAATTCAAGTTCTGATTTTCTAAAACCACTCGAGCTTTTAAAACGTGTTCGTCATCGTCGAAAACATTGTAAATCTTATCGATTTTTCCGTTATAAATTTGATCAGGAAATGCAATGGTGCGCACTTTTACGGCATCGCCCGTTTTAATATAACGCAAACTACTTGCATAAATATTTACCATTACCCAAACCTGTTTTAAGTTTGAAATAGAAAATAAGGGTTCGCTTTCTGCTGTAATACTTTGTCCGGAACTAATTGCTTTTTGAATGATATATCCGTTTTTAGGAGCTAATATTTGGAAAGATCCGTTTCCGGTTGCGCGATATAATTGCAATGATTGATTGATACGTTCTAATTCTATTTTAGCATTTGCCAATTCGTGCTCGATTTCTAAAACTTCGGGAGCCGAAAGTAATCCGTCGTTCAATAATTCGCGTTTCGTATGAATTTGCTTTTGTAACAAAGCAATTTGTCCTTCCTGAGAACGTTTTTGTTGATACAATTCCTGAATTTGAGTTGATTTTATCGTTGCTAAAACTTGACCTTGCGTTACATAATCGCCCAATTCAAAACGAACCTGATCTACAATTCCTTCAAGCAAACTACGAAAAGCAACCAAATCGTTTTCGTTGTAATCAATTTTTCCAGGAAGCGTTAACTGTTCTTCAATTGGTTGAGAAGAAACAGTAACAATCTTCGTTGTTTTCTTTAATTGTTCGTTTAAACAAAACGTTTCTTCTTTCGATTCTGTTTCATTTTGTTTGTTTCCATTTTTATTACAACTGCTTAAAAAAATGCAAAAAGCAGTTAAAAGGTAAAAAGTCTTCTTCATGTTTTAAAAATCTTGTCCTACAATATATTGCAACTCTTCGCGCGTGTTATGATGGTTTTCTTTCATTTCTAAATATGCGTTTTGAGCTTCGCGAAAAGCTTGTGTAAAGTCGATAAACTCTAATAAAGTGATTTGTTTACTGTTTAAATGTTTCCGATAATTTTCGATCATTTTTTGTTGTTCTTCTAAGTGATTCGAAACATCGTTAGAAAGTATTTTATCAAAAATTTGCAACTGATTTTGTAATCTGTCAATCGTTGTTTCCAAATTCATCAACAAACTATTTTGAACTTCTTTTTGTTGCTGAATATTTAATTGACTTGATTTAATATTTCCTTTATTCGAATTAAAAACAGGCAAATCAAAACTAACGCCCACACCAACGAAATCACGCATAATATTTCCGCCACGATCGTAATTTACTTGAAACGTCATATCGGGAACACGTTGTGCTTTCTCTAATTTCCATTGTTTTTCGGCCAACAGAATTTCATTTTCCTGACGACGAATTCCTATGTTTTGTTCTTTTGCTTTTTCTTTTAAATCAATGGGAAATTGGTTTGAAATAGTTTTAAACGAAGAAAAATCGAGTTGTTCCAAACTCAACATATTGTTGTGCGTAAGTAATCTTAATTTGGACAACATTTCGGTTTGTTCGCTTTGTAATTCAATTTGTTCTTTTTGAAGTCCGATTAATTCGCTTTGAACTCTAAAAAAATCGGCTTTAGGAATATTCTGTAATTGTGCTTGTTTTTCGTACTGACTTTGAAGTTGAACAAACAAATCAACCATGTTTTTTAATTGTACTTCCTGTTGATTTAATCGTCCTAATGAATAATACGTTTGGCGTAATTCTTTCTTTAATTCGCGTAATAATTCTTCGAATTCAAAAATGGAATTCTTCTTTTCCAGTTCTTTAACTGCAATACGCTTTTTACGTTTTCCGGCAGTTTCGATCAATTGTTCTAATTCGACCGAAATTTGTTGATTGTTTCCGTATTTTCCGAATAAAAAAGGTTGCTCTTCTACCTGATACGTTTTCCAAAGATTTACTTCCGAAATACTTAAAGTAGGATTACTCCACAACTTTTCCTGTACAATTTCTGCATCTGCCTTTTCTATATTGAATTTCGAAGCCAACAACTCAGAGTTTTGTTGTAAAAACTGCGCTTCTAATTGTGGCAAACCATATTGTTGCGCTTGCGTTTCACCAACAAAACATAAGGCTATAACAGCTAAATAACTTGTTTTCACTTGATACTTTTTTATAAATTCAAAAGTAACAACGCAACATTAAGAGGTTTTTTAAAGTAGATTAGAATTGCATTAGAAACTTGTAAAACATTATAAAACCGCAAAACACAAATTTTAATTAATTTTACATACATTTCAAATTGTACACACAATGAACCAAATACCAAAAGGATTAAAAAGAGCCGCAACACTTTGTATTTTAAAAAACAAGGATTCGTTTTTGCTTTTAAAAAGACTAAAAGAGCCAAATAAAGATAGTTTTACTCCTGTAGGTGGCAAACTTGATCCTTTTGAAAGTCCTTTAAAAGCGGCTATTAGAGAAACATTTGAAGAAACCGGTATAAAAGTAGAAACGATGAAATATTGTGGGATTTTAACCGAAAGTTCTCCAACAAAATACAATTGGATCAATTTTGTTTATATAGCAGAAATAGATTTCATCGAACCGCCTTTTTGCAATGAAGGTACCTTAATGTGGATTCCTTTTGACGAATTATTAAATGTACCAACTCCCAAAACCGATTGGTTTATTTATAAATATATTTTAGATGGTAAGCCTTTTTCATTAAATGCAGAATATGACGAAAATTTAAATCTTTTGTCGATGATAGAAGAAATAGAAAACACCAAAATAATATAACCAAAAGAGCTTTTCTTTTTTAGATTAGTCCAGTATCTTGTACAATTTGTACGCTTATTTATAAAAACAGTACGCTATTTTAACTATTTAGTATACTGTTTTATCCTTTTCACTGTTTTGTATTTTCAGTCTACTGTTTTACTTTTTTAGTACACTGTTTTATAAAAAAAGTCAACAGTTTTGTCTTTTCAGTCTACTATTTTACTTTTATCATTCTCTACTTGAAACAAAAGCAAACGAATTAAACAATTAATCTTACGATATACAGAATAGCTTATTTATTAAACCTTCAAGATTCTGAAAATCTTAGTGGTTTATATTATTCAAAAGTTAATTGAACCAAAGTTCCTTTTGGCTTATTTGCAGTAATATCTAACCGAATATGATGCAGTTTAAAAATAATATTCGCCATAGAAAGTCCAATTCCTTTACCGTTATAATTTTGAGTATTGGTTCCTCTAAAAAAGTTTTGTCGAATATTTTGAAGATCTTTCGACGGAATTCCAATTCCGGAATCAATTACCTGAATCAACAATTTCTGATCAACTTCTTTTAATACAATTCGAATTGGTTGATTGTCGGAATATTTAATCGCGTTTTCTATAATATTGTTAAACGCCAATTGCAATAATTGCAAGTTTCCTTGAATTTGAAGATAATCGGAGTTTTTAACTTGTAAATCTACTTCTATTTTGGCGTTATGATACAAAATCATCGGTTCAATAATTTGCCAAATAATTTCGTCCATGTGTAATTTCGAAAACTCAAAATTGGTTTTAGCTCCCGAAAGCAACATCATTTTATCTAAAGTTTCGTCTAAATCGGTTACATATTGGTTTAATTGCACTAAAACTTCTTGGTATTCTTCCGAAGTTCGTTCTTTTTTATTCGTAACTTCTAAAGTGCCTAACAAAGCAGTAATCGGCGTTCGTAATTCATGCGAAACGTAATCGATAAAGTTTTTCTGAATCTGAAAAGTTCGATCTAAACGATCGATAAAATGATTGTAAGTAGCAACCAAATCGTTAATTTCTGTATACGTGTTTTTTGACTCAATCGGTTTTGTAAAATTTTGATTATCGCGTGCTTTTATTTGATCGATAATCTTCATTAAAGGTTCATAAGCAACTTTTCCTAAAAATTGCGACAATAAAAAGATTAAAACAACTCCAATTAAAAAAACAATAATTAAGATTTGTAATAACGAATACAATTGAGAATTAAACTCGTTTTTAGATTCGCGCGTTACCACCACAAAATCGCCTTCATTGTCTTTATAAAACAAACCGTTGTAAAAGTATTCATCAGTACTAAAACTGCTTCGATGATTTTTCCGAACCGATTCTAAGAATTCATTTGTAATGGCTTGTGTTTCGTCCATTTCTCCTTTCGCTAAAAAACCCAATTCATTAAAAACGGCGATATTTTTTCTTGAAATCGATTTTCGTAAACGTTCTTTAGTCGATTCTTGTTCAGAATGACTTACCTCATCGGCTTCTAAATAATAAATGGCCGCCAAAAGTGTTTTATTTTCTAAAACAGCTATTTCGTTTTGCTTCATCCATTTGTAAAACGAAATATAAATCGCAGCCGAAGCCATGAAAATTACGACCGAAAAAATAAGAACCGAATAAATCGAAAGCCTGTCTTTTAGTTTCATAAATCCATATTAAACATATATCCAACGCCTTTTACAGTGTGGATAAATTTTTCATTTTTCTCGATTTTGTTTCGCAAATACGAAATATAAACATCCACAACATTTGTTTGATTGTTGAATGTAATGCCCCAAACTGCATTTAAAATTTGAACGCGCGAAACCGTTTTATTCGAATTTTCGATTAAATACATCAATAATTTATATTCGCGAGGCGATAATTCTATTTCTTCATCATTTTGAAAAACCTTATATTGATCTTGATCTATTTTTAACGAACCAAAAGTTAAAATTGCCGAAGGTGTTTCTTGTTGCTGATAACTTGTACGGCGCGTTAAGGCTTTTATTCGCGAAAGCAATTCATCGAAATGAAAAGGTTTTGTGATATAATCATCGGCTCCGTAATCTAAAGCCGAAACTTTATCTTGAACTGCATTTAACGCACTCAACATTAAAATAGGCGTAAATATTTTCTTGAATCGAAGTGTTTGTACTAGTTGAATTCCGTCCATTCCGGGAAGCATGACATCACAAATAATCAAATCCCATTGGATCGAAACATAATTAGCCAAAACTTCTTCGGCATTCTTGCACAGCGTAACCAAATAGTTATTTTCTTCTAATCCCTTTATCAAAAAATCGCTAATGCGCTTATCGTCCTCAATAACTAAAATCTGCATATTATATTCTGAATAACAAACAAATTTATTGATAATAAAGGGAATAACGCAAAGAGTTGTAAAATTCTAATGCGTTTTTAATGATTATTTGCCTTGTTTATATGTTGTACTTGTCATTCAGAATGAAGAGAAACGAAATGAAGAATCTAGTAGGTTTCTCACTTTTTTAGAAATGACAAAAAACAAAAACAGTTATAATTGAACTGAAATAAAGAGAACTTTTTCGTTAGATGATATCGTTATGGTATCCTTTCCTGAATTTTCAAGGCACAATAAATCGTTTGATTTTAATGTAATTTCTTGATTATTTAATTGAAGCGAAGTCGGTTTCTTTGCAAATATAAATACAAAATCTGAAGTCGAGTTTTTAAGTTCGTTCGATAATTCAACAGACGAAAAAGCAACAGAATCTGCAACCATCAAATTAAAATCGTTTCCTAAACTATACGAAATAATTTCATCGTTCGACGGAAATTTAAAAATATCGCTTTCCGTATAAAACTCCTTTTTATTATTTCGATCGATTTCTAAAACGTTATCCAACATGACCAAATAACGTTTAAATCCTAAAAATCTAGTAAAATGAGAGGGCGTTTTTGTTATAGAAGCCGAACTGATTCGAAACAAAAAACTGCGTTCAATATAAATCGAATCTTCTGGATAGATCAAATATTCGAACGTTTCGCCACCATCCCAAACAGATGGTTTTATAGAATCTTTTGAAATAATCTTTATTTTCATGTTTAAATAATTTCCATTTTTTTCATGATAAAAGTTGCATTTTTATTTTGACAAATTCCATCTTTTAACAAATAATCAAAATGGAGTTCATTGTCAATTATTTCAACTTCGAAACGTTTATTAATCATGGTTTCGGTATGTTTTTCTGTTGTTGCGCAAACTTCTAAATCATGTGTGGCAATCATTCCAATAGCATTTAATTGATGTAGTTTTTCAATTACGCCAACAGTTCCCGTTTTTTTATCGTCAGAATTGGTTCCTTTTAAAATTTCGTCTAACAAAACAAAGATTGGTTGTTTTTCGGCTTCGGTAACAATTTGTTTTAAGCGTTTTACTTCGGCAAAAAAGAACGATTCACTATCGGAAAGCGAATCCGTTAATCGCATCGAAACCCACAAAGGCAACGGATAAACACTTGCTTTTTTAGCATCGATCGGCGCGCCTACATAACTCAAAACCAAATTAATTCCAACAGTTCGCAAAAAAGTACTTTTCCCGCTCATATTACTTCCTGTCAAAATAACGAATTGCTTTTGAGAAAAATCGATCGAATTACGAACACGTTTTTCTTTCGAAATCAACGGATGTCCTAATTCTTCAAAATAACTATTTGTTTGCTCGCTTATTTCGGGATATTCGTATTCAGCATTGTTATAAGCGAAATTCGCCAAACTATTTAAAGCTTCTATTTTCCCAATCACTTCGATCCAATTCCACAAATGCTGCTGATGATTTTGTTTCCATTTAAGCAAACGTTTGTAAACCCAAAAATGATATTGAAAAGTTCCGTTAAACGCAATGAAAATAAAGAAATTTGCAATTGTATTGAGTTTTTCGAAACAATTTGCCAATTCGTCTAAAACCAAATGTACACTTTTTTGATCGTTTTTTAATTGAGATTGTAATTCATTTAAATAATTAGACTGAAAATGAGTCTTTTCAAAAACATGAATCATTTTAGCATATTGCTGAATACTGTTGGCTATTTTGTCGCTTTTTCCGATTTCTTTTAAAATAGATTGACTTAAAAAACCTACTAAAGCTAAATTAAACGTAAAAAAGAAACCTGCTAATTTTGGAAAAACCGGGTGTAAATCGAAAAAGAATCCTACGCACGAAATCACAAATAAAACCGGTATTAAAATCGCTGTTATTTGAAGTAAAGCTGACGGTTTTTCGGTCTTTGTTTCGGACCAATTTTTAATTGCTAAATCTTCTTTTTCTGAAGTTCCCGCTAAATGGGCTAATGTTTGAAAATGCTGACGAAAATCGATTTTATCTTTTAATTCCTGAATTGCTTTTTGCTTTTGTTCGATCAATTCTTTTGTCGGAATTTCTTGTAAATCATTTGCAAATCTTTGTTTTCCTAACGAAGTTCCGCTTCGATTGATGAATTGAAAAATAGAATTCGATCCAAATAAATCTAAATCGTA
This sequence comes from Flavobacteriaceae bacterium UBA3339, assembly GCA_002360925.1. Taxonomy (GTDB): domain Bacteria; phylum Bacteroidota; class Bacteroidia; order Flavobacteriales; family Flavobacteriaceae; genus Flavobacterium. The sequence continues at coordinate 170,064 of DERN01000011.1, forward strand.
CGAAAAAGCATGTTGCGGATTTTGAAATTCGGATCCATTTTCGAAGACATGTTTTCCTTCCAAAAAAGCAATTTCATCGTCGTTTATCTTCTTTAAAGCTTTATGATATGCAACTTTTGTATTTAATTTTAAATAGAAATTTACTACAATTATAAAAGCGACTAATAAAACAAAAGCATGGATTCCGAGGTGCTCGTTGCGCTGATAAAGCATTTGATAAAAAAAGTAAATCGATGCCAATAATAACAATAAACGCGTCCAACTTAAGAAGCCTTTTTGTTTGGTAAGTTTATCTAAAATTTGTTTTTGTTTCGTGCTTAATTCGTGATACATGTTTTGGTTTTTAAATCGTATAAAAATACAGCCTTTTATTGGTTTTGTTCTAAAATATTAAAAAAGCGTTCTTTAAAATTCGCTTTGTTTTCACTTAAATCAATAAAATAATTATTTTGCCATTTTTGCGATTTTTGAGCTTGTTTGTTTTCGGTAAAATCCCAAATTGGATAGACACGAAAACCGCGTTTTCCTTCTTTTCCAGATGAAACGATTTGCTGTTGAATCAGAACTTTTTTAGGAAAAACAAAGAAACCTAAATTCGTTTCTGTTTCAACTTGAATGACGTAAAAATCGAACGAATTGTTTTCGTGAAAAGGAACGGTTTTCCCTTCATTATCGCGTTTCCAAAACGTAACAAACTGTCCTGTTTTTGTAGGCGTTATTTTGGCTTTTCTATATTTTATTCGATACGATTCTATATTAAAACTGTAACCAAAATAAGCTTCGCATTCTGCATCTTTTGTTAGATTTTGAAGTTTTGTTTTGAATGATTTTTCTAAAAATTGTAATTCGTTGATCATTAAATTGAGTTTATTTTAAATCATAATTTTATAAAAACCCATTTCAATTGAAATGGGTTTTACTCTTATTTAATCATTATTTTTTTAGATTGACTTGCTTTTTCAGATTCCATTTTTAATATATAAGTTCCACTTTTTATATGTGAAACATCTATTGGCTCATTTACTTTATAGTTTTCAATATCCATTATCAATCTTCCTGTTAAATCGAAAATATTAATTTTATTTTTAGAAAATTCTTCTGGAAACAAAAGAAACAATTGATCGTTTGTAGGATTAGGATATAAAGTCAAAGGAATTGGATCTACTGTATTTGTAGATAAGATAAGATTGTCTAAATGGTTCAAAGCACTCATCATATTTGGTAAAGGGCCAATTGGTTTTGTTGTATCACCACCTTGCGCGATTCCTGTAGCTACTAAAATCTGACGAACCTGAACTGGAGTTAATGTTACATTCGATTGTTTTGCCCGAGACAACAAAGCAATTACACAACTAGCAACAACTGGTGTTGCCGAACTTGTTCCGCTAAACATCGTATAAGTTTGATTAGGATCATTCGCCAAATAGGCATAATCTCCGTAACCTGTAGAAAGTACATTCATTCCCCAGCCTTGAACATTTACTCTTTGTCCGTAAGTACTAAAACTTAAACGAGAATGTGTCGTTGTATTACTTCCAGCACCAACCATCAAAGCACCCGAATCTCCCCTGTTTTTATAATTAGCATAAGCAGGTGCGTCTAAATTTTGATTTCCATTTCCTGCTGCCGCAATAATATGGATTCCTGCATCAGTAGCAGCTTTTGTAACATCCCAAATACTATTAACATATTCGGCTGGCACATAATTAGGATTTGCTTGTGTTGCATTTACTCCACCTGTTTGCATTTCATAAAGCACTACATCGCCAGCAACAGAATTATTTAATGCGCTATTTATGGCAAATAATCTATTATATCCTGAAGTAGAATATTCTGGATAAACTTTAAATTCAGAAATCCCATGTTGCATTCCTGTTATTCCATAAGCCCCATTATCAGCTGCTACAATCCCAGCTGTTGCAGTACCATGATCTAACCAAGAAGGGTCAACCGCTGAGTTTATTCCTAGCTGATTTGAGAATTTAGATGAAGTCAATTCTTCATGTGTAACAGACATTCCGTATTCTATATCACGAACTCGAATTCCCTGACCAATAATTCCGAGATTCCAAGCGTATTGCATATTTACACCAGGATTTGACTGAATATAAGTTTGAAAAGAACTATAATTCGGTGTTACTGGCGGTATATCTATAAATGGTGGCTGAATAGGCTCTAAAGAATTTAATTCGGCATATCGAATAAATGAAAAACCTTCTAATCTTTCTGCCAATTCATATAAAGTTCCGTTAGCAAGTTCATTTTTTATTATATAGAATCCTTTTAAAACTTTAACCGATTCATCCGATCCTGAAATACGTTTGGCATCTTCTTGTAGTCTTTCAAAATGGTCTTCATCCCACTGAAAAGCTTTTTTAATATTTAATTTATTTGCATCGATAACATTTCTAAAATCTTGATTTGAGCGATAGTAATATTCGTAAGGATTCTCTGAAATATCTTTAATATCGAAAGAAATTAACAATTGATGTTTTTCATTATTCTGCAACTGAAATTGACTCTTTCTGCTTTGTGAAAAACCAACGATGGTTGTGAATATGGTTAGGGTTAGTAATAGTTTTTTCATATTAAAATATTATACGAGTAAATATAACATTATAGTTTATTAAAAAACGAGAAATATTCTTTAAACAAAAAATCATCCTTAAATGAAGGATGATTCTTTATATAATCTTAATTATTTTCTTGCTCTTCGTTCTCTTGCTAATAAGGTATTTTTCATCAACATTGCAATTGTCATTGGTCCTACTCCGCCTGGAACTGGTGTAATCCACGAAGCTTTTTCAGCTACTTCATTAAAAGCAACATCGCCTTTAATTACATAACCTTTCGGGTTTGAAGCATCTGCAACTCGTGTAATACCAACGTCTACAATCACCGCTCCGTCTTTAATCATATTCGCTTTTAAGAATTCAGGAACACCTAAAGCTGTAATAACGATATCCGCTTCGCGCGTAATTTCTTCGATATTTTGTGTAGCCGAATGCGTTAAAGTTACCGTTGCATTTCCTGGATACGCTTTGCGACTCATTAACAAACTCATTGGTTTCCCTACAATATTAGAACGACCAATTACCACAACGTTTTTACCTTTTGTTTCGATTTTGTTACGCTCTAACAATTGTAAAATTCCATAAGGAGTTGCAGGAATAAACGATTCTAATTCTAATGCCATACGACCAAAATTTTCGGGATGGAACCCATCTACATCTTTATCAGGATCTACAGCATTTAATACTTTTTGTTCGTCGATATGTTTTGGCAAAGGCAACTGAACGATGAATCCGTCGATATCATCATTATTGTTTAATTCGTTGATTTTAGCCAATAATTCTTCTTCTGTAGTTTCTTCAGGTAACGAAACTAAAGTAGAATCAAAACCAATTCTTTCACACGTTTTTACTTTGCTACCAACGTATGTTAAACTTGCACCGTTGCTTCCTACCAAAACTGCTGCTAAATGAGGAACTTTTTCTCCGCGTTCTTTCATTTTTGCTACTTCGGCAGCGATTTCGTTCTTAATTTCTTCCGAAACTTTTTTTCCGTCTAATAATTGCATTGTTGAGTTGTTTGTTATGTAGTTAATTTTGTTTTATGAATTTAAAAACCTACAAGATTATAAAAATCTTGCAGGTATATTCATTTTATATTTTGATTGAAAATTGATAATAAATCGATTATTATCTCATTCCCATTCCTTTCATTTGTCCCATCATTCGCATTAGGTTTTTTCCTTGAGCGCCTTGCATCATCTTCATCATTTTGCTCATTTGATCGAACTGTTTCAATAATTGATTTACTTGTTGAATGTCGGTTCCTGATCCTTTTGCGATACGTTGTTTTCTTTTGGCATCTAAAAGAACCGGCTTTTTACGTTCTTCAGGAGTCATAGAATGAATAATGGCTTCGATATGTTTAAAAGCATCGTCTTCAATTTCAATATCTTTCATTGCTTTACCAACTCCCGGAATCATGCCAACTAAATCTTTCATCGATCCCATTTTCTTAACTTGTTGGATTTGGCTTAAGAAATCATCGAAACCAAATTCGTTTTTCGCGATTTTCTTCTGAAGTTTTCTTGCTTCTTCTTCATCGTATTGTTCTTGTGCACGCTCTACTAACGAAATAACGTCACCCATTCCCAAAATACGATCTGCCATACGATCTGGATAGAACACATCGATCGCGTCCATTTTTTCACCAGTACCAATAAATTTGATTGGTTTGTTTACAATCGATTTAATCGAAATCGCTGCTCCGCCTCGTGTATCACCATCTAATTTTGTAAGAACAACTCCGTCAAAATTTAAACGATCATTAAATGCTTTAGCTGTATTTACCGCATCTTGCCCGGTCATTGAATCTACTACAAACAACGTTTCGTGCGGTTTAATTGCCTGATGAACATTTGCAATTTCGTTCATCATTTCTTCGTCAATCGCCAAACGACCTGCCGTATCGACAATCACGACATTGAATCCGTTTTGCTTAGCGTGTTCAATCGCATTGGTTGCAATAGAAACGGCTTTTTTGTTTTCAGGTTCAGAATAAACCTCAACTCCGATCTGATCTCCTACAACATGTAACTGATTAATCGCAGCCGGACGGTAAATATCACAGGCAACCAATAATGGTTTCTTGTTCTTTTTAGTTTTTAAGAAGTTCGCTAATTTTCCGGAAAAAGTAGTTTTACCAGATCCTTGTAAACCTGACATTAAGATTACAGTAGGATTTCCCGAAAGGTTTACTCCTGCTGCATCTCCTCCCATTAATTCAGTTAATTCGTCTTTAACGATTTTAACCATTAATTGTCCTGGCTGTAAAGTCGTCAATACGTCTTGACCAATTGCTTTTTCTTTTACGCGATTGGTAAAATCTTTGGCAATTTTAAAGTTAACATCGGCATCTAATAAGGCGCGACGCACTTCTTTTAAGGTTTCGGCAACGTTGACTTCTGTAATTTTTCCGTGACCTTTTAATATATGAAAGGCTTTATCTAACTTATCACTTAAATTATCGAACATAATTTCTACATTATTCTAAGCTACAAATATACAATTTTGTTTTTATTAATAAAGTCGGTAATATTCAGTTTTCAGATGGTTGTTTTATCTTAATTTAAAAAGGTAAATACAAAAAACATTACTTACAGGTTTATTTTCATTTTTAGGAAATAAAAAGTTGTTAATAAAACATCGAACTTACAATCAAAATCAATTAAAGATGAATCTTCTAAAGTCATTTAAAATTATTTAATTAAGAGTTCGTTAAAGTATCTTTGTAAAAAAAGATGTTTAGTACCGCTAATAAAAAGCAATTGTTTTTAGATTACATTTTAGCAGGATGCCTTATTCTTTTAATGGGGATATTTTCGGTTTGGGCAAATGATATTGAGATTATTCTACCCGAGCTAGCGGCTTTATCTGCTGGTTGTTTTATTTATAAAAAAGCTTCTTGGAACTCAGCTCCTAAAGCATTATTTATTTTACCAAGTATTACCGCTTTTTTAGGATTTGGAATTAACATGCTACACATTAGCCTAGCATTAAAAGTTGGTTTAGTTTTACTACTTATTTTTTCACTTTTTTATCTCAGTAAAAATGTATTAGCACCTGCAATTGCTACTGGTTTACTTCCAATTGTTACAAACTGTCATTCAGTTTATTTTTTAATATCTACTTTGCTTTTTACATTAATTTTAGCTGTTATTGTACAACTTAAATATCAATCGGGCGAAAAGATTGCAAAAGAAACTGTTCCGTTTAGAACTTTTTTCGTTTATTTTTCAATCATAACCATTTGGTTATCTTTCTGTTATTACAATAACTATTCTTTTATGTTGGCAATACCGCCGGTTATTGTGGTAGGTTTGGAAATGATTAGCGAACCAAAAATTAAATTAAAACCTATATTTATTAGAACGTTTTTACTAGTAGCTTCTTCATTAATAGGTAGTTATATATACTTATATATTGATAATTTACTGCTTATACTGCTTGTAAACTTTATCGTTATCTCTACGTTTCTGGCGTTTTTCAATCAAAAAATGGCGCCTGCTTATGCAATGGCATTATTACCCATTGTTCTAAAAAATAAAGAACCGCTCTATTTTTCTTTATACGTATTTATAATATGTTGCGCCATTTTTGGAGGTGCTTATATTTCAAAATATATGTATAACAGATTTTGGAATGATAATCGTATGAAGTAAAAAAAGCCGTTCTTTCGAACGGCTTTTTTTACCTTTTATTTTACATTCTGTTCGGAACTTCGATTCCTAATAAGCTGAATGCATTTTTAATTGTTTGTGCAACTTTGCTTGATAATTGCACTCGGAATATTTTTTTCGTTTCGTCGCTTTCTCCTAAAATAGAAACCGATTGATAGAACGAGTTGTATTCTTTTACCAAATCGTAAGTGTAATTCGCAATTAATGCCGGACTGTACGTTTTTGCCGATTGCTGAATTACTTCTGGGAATTGCGCCAATATTTTAATTAATTCTTTTTCTTTTTCGTGAAGAGAAACTTCGTTTTCGTTTTGTGTAACTGTTGTGAAATCGAAATCGGCTTTTCTTAAAATAGATTGTATACGCGCGTATGTATATTGAATAAAAGGTCCTGTGTTTCCGTTAAAATCTACCGATTCTTTTGGATCGAACAGGATTCGTTTTTTAGGGTCAACTTTTAAAATAAAGTATTTTAAAGCTCCTAAACCAATGGTTTTGTAAAGCGAGTTTTTTTCTTCTTGAGATAAACCGTCTAACTTGCCTAATTCTTCCGAAATTTCTCCGGCTGTCGTAACCATATCACTCATTAAATCATCGGCATCAACTACGGTTCCTTCACGCGATTTCATTTTTCCGGAAGGAAGATCAACCATTCCATACGATAAATGGAATAAATGTTCTGCCCAATCGAAACCTAATTTTTTCAAAATTAAGAACAATACTTTGAAGTGATAATCTTGTTCGTTTCCAACTGTGTAAACCATTCCGCCAACATCAGGAAAGTCTTTTACACGCTGAATTGCCGTTCCAATATCTTGGGTAATATAAACCGAAGTTCCGTCGGAACGCAACACGATTTTTTCGTCTAAACCTTCATCTGTTAAATCAATCCAAACCGAACCGTCTTCTTTTTTAAAGAAAACGCCTTTTTCCAAACCTTTTTCAACCTCATCTTTTCCTAACAAATAGGTTTGACTTTCGTAATAATTAAAGTCAAAATCAACTCCAATATTTTTGTATGTTACATCGAAACCGTCGTAAACCCAACCGTTCATCATTTTCCAAAGGTTTACAACTTCTTCATCGCCAGCTTCCCATTTACGAAGCATTTCTTTAGCTTCCTGAATAGCATTGGTACTATTACGTGCAATTTCATTTATCTCTGAAGTTATGTTAGAAATTTTATCTTCTACCAAAATAACTGGTTTCAATAACACTTCAACCTCCTTGAACGATTCTTCTTTTAATTCATCATCAGAAGCTTCTTTTTTAAAGCTCGAAAACACTTTTGATAACGAATTTGAAGTTTGAATCGCTTCTTTTAATTCCTCTCCAAGTTGTTGTTTCAATACAACAATCTGATCAATATTTAATTTTTCAACTTCTGATAAAAGTATACTTTTCAGTTTATTGATTTCAGAAACCAACGTACTTAACTTCTGCGAATTGTTTGTTTTATCTAATGAAAAATCTCCGTTTAAGAAACTTTCATTAATAGGTTTTGCCTGCTTTCTTAATTCATTTTCAAAAGCAACATAATAATTACCAACCAGCTTATCTCCTTTTAAACCTGTAGATTCCGGCGTTTGTCCGTTTCCAAACTTTTGCCAAGCCAACATCGATTTACAAATATGAATGCCTCGATCGTTTACAACCTGCGTTTTGTACACTTTTTTACCCGAAGCTTTTAAAATTTCGGCAACCGAATATCCTAAAAGTACATTACGAACGTGTCCTAAATGCAACGGTTTGTTTGTATTTGGCGAAGCATATTCTACCATAACCGCTTTTCCGTTCTCGTCTGTTTTTTCATATCCAAATGTTGGATTATTCCAAATCGAAGCAAAGAAATTGGTGTAAAAAGAATCGTTTATTACAATATTTAAAAATCCTTGAACTACATTAAATTTAGAAACCAACGGAACATTTGTAACCAAATATTCGCCAATTTTAGTTCCTAATTCTACCGGATTTCCTTTTAATTGTTTCACTAACGGAAACACTACCATGGTAATATCTCCTTCAAAATCTTTACGTGTTGCCTGATATTCAACTTTTTCAATTGTAACATCAAACAACTTCTGAACTGCTTCTTTTATAAAAGGCGTTAAAATTTCTTGTAAAGACATAATTATTTCATTTTTAAGGACGCAAAGTTACGATTTTTAGTCTGAATTAAAAGATTTCGCTTTTGATTATTAACGCTTAAAGTCTAGTAAAGTGCCAAATGCTCCAATTCGAATTATTTTTTCAAAATATTTTTTCATTTCGTTGTAACATTTCATACTGTTGTTTTACTAATTATTTAAAATGGGAAATCTGCGTAATTTTTGTTCCTAACGTAATAGGCTATACAAAGTATTATGCAAAACAATATTTAAAATGAAAAACAAATACTTTACATTATCATTAGCGCTTGTACTTAGTTTTGGTGCGTGGGCGCAACAACCGCAAGCAGCCGGAAACGGTTCGATAAAAGGAAAAGTGATTGAGAAAAACTCGCAAAATGCTGTTAGTTTCGCTTCGGTTGCAGTAACGGTTAACGGAGAAATTATTTCGGGCGATTTAACAGACGACAATGGTTCGTTTAGTATTTCGAATCTTCCAAATAAAGAAGTAGAATTATCGGTCGAGTATATTGGTTTTAAAACGTACAAAAACAAAATCAACTTATCTACCGATAAAAATATGGATTTAGGAACGATTCGTTTAGAAACCGATGAAGAAGTTTTAGATGCTGTTGTTATTAATGCAGAACGCAGCACAATGGAACAATTAGTCGATCGAAAAGTGATTCGAGTTGGAAAAGATTTATCGACAGCGGGCGCTTCGGCTTCCGAAATAATGAACAATATTCCTTCTGTAAATGTAGATCAGGACGGAAATATTTCGATGCGCGGAAATGACAATGTTCGTATTTTGATTGATGGAAAACCAACACAAATGGATCCGAAAACGTTGTTAAAACAAATTCCTTCAAATTCGATCGATAAAATAGAATTGATTACGAATCCTTCGGCTAAATACAATCCGGAAGGAATGTCGGGAATGATTAATTTTGTTTTGAAAAAGAATATGCAAGATGGTTTTAACGGAAGTTACAACGGAAATATTACGTTTGCAAAAGTTCCGAAATTTAACCAAACGGTTGATTTAAACTTGCGTAAAGGAAAAGTAAACTTTTTTGGAAATTACAGCTATTCTGATCAAAAATCGTTGCATGGCGGTGTCATGAAGCAATTAGATAATAATTCGGAACAAATTTTCGATATCGAAAACAACAACAAAACACACAATTTTAAAGTTGGTTTTGATGTCTATGCAAATAGCAAAAACACGATTTCGTTTTACACGAATCAAACATACGCAAACGGAATTGGAACGGTTGACAACAGTATTTTAACTCCGAACATTTCGCCTTTTTATCAAACCGATCAATACGAAGGAGATAATCAATCGCAAAATTACAATTTAGCTTACAAGAAAACGTTTACTAAACCAGGACAATCTTTAGATTTCGAAGTAAATTACGGACGTAATCACGATACGCAAAAAGGAAATTTCGGAATTGCAGGAAATTCGCCTGTAAATTATAACGACGGAACCGATAATACCGTAAACGCTGTTCAGGCAAATTTAGATTATGTACACCCAATTAACGATAAAACAAAATTAGAAGTTGGTGCAGAATATCGTACAACCGGAACCGAAAATGGTTATAAAACCACAAACATTATCGCAAATCAAACCGATTTTGAATACAATGTAGATATCGCTTCGGCTTATGCAACTTTTGGTTCTAAGTTCGAAAAATGGGGTTATCAAATTGGAGCGCGTTTAGAGAAATACAACGTAAAAGCAGATTATACGGTTGGTACCGAATTTAAAGATTTTAAAGACGATTATTTAACCATTTATCCTTCTGCATTTTTAAGTTATACGCCTACACAAACCGATTTCTTTCAAATTAGCGCAAGTCGTCGCGTAGATCGTCCAAATATTTGGCAAACAAAACCAATTCGCGATTATAGTACACCAAGAGTTGTACAAATTGGAAATCCTGAATTAAAACCTCAGTTTACAAATTCGATCGAGTTTAATTACACGAAAGTTTTAGGCGTTAAGGGAAGCGTTACTTTAGGAACATATTATCGTTTTATAAACGATCCTATTGAACGTACTTTCTATTTAGATACTTCGTCAGACGATGCAATTTCGGAAAGAAGAATGGTTATGAGTTACGGAAACTTTGATCAATCGACTGCTTACGGAGCCGAAATTTCTTCGAATTATAAGGTCAATCGTTGGTGGGATGTTCAGCCAAGTGTTGAATATTATTTTAGAAATCAACGAGGAATTGTAACCGTTTTAAATCCTGAAACAAATGAAGGCGAATTACAAAACCGCGAAATTGATAATGGAGTTTTTAACGCTCGATTAAATAACAACTTCAAAATTACAAATGCTTTCAGAGCTTCTTTATTCGGATTTTACAGAGGAAACGCAAAAGATATTAACGGACAAATGGATGCGATGTATAAAGTTGATGCCGGATTGCGTTACAGTTTCTGGGATAACTCGGCTAACTTAAGCGTTCGTTTCAACGATATTTTTAACACCATGAAAGCTAGTTTTAAAGGTGATGCTCCTTATCCGCAAACCGGAGTATTTACTTGGGAAAGCCAATCGCTTTTTGTTGGATTCCAATATATGTTCGGAACCGGTAAAAACCGTGCTTTACAACGTAAGCAAAGAGATAAAAATGAAGTTCAGAATTCTGGAGGATTCTTTTAATAATACCAAACCGATTGAAATTCAATCGGTTTTTTTATTTCCAAAAAACAACTTACTTTAGTATTCAACCAAAACTTGAAAAAATGATCATAGAAACACACGAACTGAGTTTTCAGTTTCAAAAAAACCAAAAACTATTAGACAAAGTTTCCATTCATGTTCCTGAAAAAAGTATTTATGGATTTCTAGGTCCGAATGGCGCAGGAAAATCAACCACAATTCGATTAATAACGGGTTTGCTTGGCGAACAAAATCCAGGCGAAATTTCATTATTTGGTAAACCTCTTTCGGAACAATTGCCTTTCGTTTTTTCAAAAATAGGCTGTATCATAGAAACCCCAACTTTATATGGACATTTAACCGGATTGGAACATTTAAAGTTTGTTTCGAAACTTCAAGATACTTCCGATGCAAAATTTGATGAGGTTTTGGAATTAGTCGGTTTGGATCATGCTAAAAACATCAAATCAAAAAAGTATTCTTTAGGAATGAAACAGCGATTAAGCATTGCAATGGCTTTAATCAATGATCCAAAATTATTAATTCTTGATGAACCTGTAAATGGATTAGACCCGCAAGGAATTATTGAAATGCGTTTGTTACTTCAAAAATTAAATCGCAAAAAAGATATTACTATTTTTATTTCGAGTCATATTTTGGCAGAAGTAGAAAAGCTATGTACACATGTTGGAATTCTTTATAACGGAAAACTTCAGTTTGAAGGAACAATGGAAGAATTGAAAAAGAAAAACAACAAAGCTTCTGTTTTAGTTGAAATTGCACATTTAAATGATCATTTTGAATTGATTCAGCAACATTTCGAAAATTGCATTAAGGTGAATGAAAATGAATTTCAAATCCAATTTTCAAGTAAAGACGAAATTCCTTCTTTAGTTAATTTCTTAACACAACAAAATATTGCAGTTTATAAAATTCAACCACAAGGCGGATTAGAAGAATGGTTTATTGATTTAACAAAACAAATAAAAACACTATGAAACAATTTATAAATGCCTTTAAAGCCGAATCGATAAAACTAAAACATTCGGGAATTAGAACCACAGCTTTACTACTTGCTTTAATAACTCCGCTAATTGGTATTGGATTGAGTTTGTACGATTTCTTTTCTGAAAAAACCGAAGCTTTAGAACCTGTTTATATTTTTTTTGGTACTTACAGCAAGTTAACTACACCTTTTATTAATTTGTTTTATCCGTTAATTATTATTGTTACAGCTTCTCGAATTGCACAATTAGAACATAGAAACAACACATGGCAATTAATTGAAACACAACCTGTAAAAAAAGCTATTTTAATTATTGTGAAATTTCTAAAAGCTTACCAAATCTGTTTTTTAAGTATTTTATTGTTTATGCTTGGCACTGTGGCAACATCGGCAATTACGTATTTACTTTCGCCAAAAACAGAACTTTATATTATAGATATTCAATGGCTCTTTTTGTTAAAGAAAACAATAACACTAACCTTAGGAACAGGCTTTTTATTAGCTATAATTTATGCGATTTCTGTTCGTTTTTCTAACTCTTTTATTTCAATTATTGTTGGTGTAGGCGCTCTTCTTGTTGCACCCATTTTAGGAACTCTCGATTTATTACCTAAATGGTTTCCCACATTGGTTTTAGAAAAAAGCTTAAAAGCTTCGAGCGATTTGGGTTATTGGTTTACTTACAACGAATATTTAAGTGTTTTGGCAACTTTAATCATTCTATTTTTTATTACATTTTGGTACGTTTTTAAGCATACTAAATGGTGGATTACCAATAAAAGAACCGCAATTACAAACTATCTTTTTCCGGTTTTTATTTTAATTGTAGCTACTTTATATGTCAATCATCCCAAGCAAATGTTACAAAGTAACGAAACAGTTATAAAAGGAGTTGTTCCAGAAAACTCGATGATTAGCGCGCTTTATTTACTCGATGGATTTATGAACGATACTTTACAAACAATTGTACTAAAAGACAATTCATTTCATCAAACAATTAAAGATGATTTGCCTTTAAAAAAATATCGTTTAGCTTGGAAAAGTAATAAAGGTGAATATCAACAAAACGTTATATTTTCTAAAAATGATATAGTTGAAATACAATTCCCGGACGAAGCCAAAAATCAAACTTTTAAAATACTAGGAACGCGCATAGCCGAAAACGGAATCAACATTCAACTTAGTGGCGACTTAAATTATATAAAAAAATTAACTTCGGAAGGTTCTGAAACAAATAGCGAAATTATCACGCTTCTTTTAAAAAGAAATTATAAAAAAGATCTAAAAACTTTAAAAAAGTATAACACTTCCGACAATTATACTATTCGAGATGATTATACCGAAATCATTAAAAATGAACTCTATTATAAATATAATTTAGTTTGGATGCAATATAAAGATCTGGTTGCCAGAACAAATTCTAATTATAAAAACAAAGACAAAACAATTCAAGACATTTTAGGAATTGATTTTCAACCGAACGAAGATTTAATTTCGAAAGCAGAAAATGTAGATTATTTTAGATATAAAAATTATGAATTATTAAGTAAAAACACATCTGATGACGACATTTTATCAAAATACCAACACGCACTAGAACAGATAAATAATTCTACATTACAAACACAATTAACCAAAGTAATCTTAGATGATAATTTAAGGAACGCCAATGATTTGGTTGATTTAAACAGATACGAATCCGTTTTTTTACATTTTATAAAAGAACCTAGAGCGCAAACTTATTATTCGAATTTAATTCAGGATAAAAAACGTTTAACTACAGGAAACGAAGCTTTTACATTTGAAGCAATTAACACGTTAAACGAACCAAAATCGCTTGAAGATTATAAAGGTAAATTTGTTGTTTTAGATTTTTGGGCAAGTTGGTGTGGACCTTGTATATATCAAGCCGATTATTTCGAAAAACATGCTGTTGAATATAATAAACACGGAAATGTGGTTTTTATCTCTCTAAGTATTGATGAAAAAGAAGCTTCATGGCGCAAAAAAGTAAAACTAAATGATAAAAATGTAGTACAATTGTTTGCTAAAAATCAGCCTTCTTTAAAGAGTTTTTACAGACTAAATTCTATTCCTCGTTTTGTAGTTATTAATCCGGAAGGAAAAATAGTAAACAGTAACTTCCCTTTCCCCGATGATGCTAATTTCAAAGTAATGTTAGATCAAGTGATTGGAAAGAAATAATTTTAAACTAAATAAAAAAAACGAAGCTTTATACAGCTTCGTTTTTTTGTTTTTTATCGAACATCAATTCTTGTGTTTTTTTACGATCTATTCGTTCTTTTTTTAAGTCGAATGTGGTTCCGAAAACTTTATCCCATAAAGTATTGCTAACTCCAAATCCCATATGTTCATTTCTATAATGATGCAAATGATGATTTCGCCATAAAGGCTGCATAAATTTAAACGGCGGTTCAATTGCATGGATTAGATAATGCATAGAAGCATACAATAACCATCCTAAAATAAAACCCGGATAAAATGCAAAAGTGTATTCTCTCATCACTAAATACAAAATGGTAAAAATTACCGCAACAATAATCAAACTTGGTACAGGCGGCATAAATAATCGAGTTCTGTCTTTTGGATAATGATGATGATTTCCGTGCATGATATATGCAAATTTCTGCATGCTTTCTTTCTCACTTATCAAGTGAAAAATATAACGATGCGCAATATATTCGAAAAATGTCCAAAAAAACAAAGCAAAAATGCTTATTCCAAACATTGCTTTTAACGACATATCATAATGCGTATAGCCATAATAAAAACAATAAACCAAAATAGGAACGTGAATTCCCCAACTTAAAGCAGGATGCCCTTTGGTGAGCATTTCTAAAAATGGATTTTTAAATAATCGCGCTTGTCCTGAATTTTGTACTCTTTGACCTTTCATTATTATTTTTTTACTTTTCGAAAATACGAAGAACTCTTCGAAACTCCAACTATTTTACCAACGAATAATAGCACTTCCCCAAGTAAAGCCACTACCAAAAGCCGCTAAAACAACCAAATCGCCTTCTTTTATTTTTCCTTGTTCCCAAGCTTCTGTCAACGCAATCGGAACTGAAGCAGCGGTTGTATTTCCGTATTTCATGATGTTGTTATACACTTGATCATCACTTAATTGGAATTTTTGCTGAATGAATTGCGATATGCGTAAATTAGCTTGATGCGGAATTAACATATTGATATCCGAAACTTGTAAATCATTTGCTTGTAATCCTTCGTTAATCACTTCCGAAAAACGAACAACTGCATTTTTGAATACAAACTGACCATTCATGTGCGGGTAATACGACTCATCTTCCGGATTATTGTCTTTTAAAATATCGGTTACCCAACGTTTTCCCATTCCCGGAGCAATTAAAGCCAATTCTTCAGCATGTTCTCCCTGCGAATGTAAATGAGTAGATAAAATTCCTTTTGTTAAATCTTCGGTTCTGCTTAAAACAGCTGCTCCTGCTCCATCTCCAAAAATAACCGAAACTCCACGTCCGCGTGTTGTCATGTCTAATCCTTTTGAATGAATTTCGGACCCAACAACCAAAATATTTTTATACATTCCGGTACGAATAAACTGATCGGCAACCGATAAAGCATAAATAAATCCTGAACATTGATTACGAATATCTAAAGCACCAACCGTTTTAATTCCCAAATCTTTTTGAAGCGTTACACCTGGTCCCGGAAAATAAAAATCAGGACTTAAGGTTGCAAAAATGATGAAATCGATTTCGTCTTTGTCAATATTTGAACGTTGAATTGCTATTTTAGAAGCCTTTAAAGCCATGCCCGAAGTTGTATCTTCTTCTAAAATCACATGTCTTCTTTCTTTAATTCCGGTACGTTCCTGAATCCACTCGTCATTTGTGTCCATCACTTTCGACAAATCGTCGTTTGTTACCACATTTTCAGGCACATAAAAACCTAATCCGGTTATTTTTGAATGATACATAACTCTTTATTTATTAAGTTGGGCAAATTTACTTATATTTTTTAAATCGTCATTTTATATTCCAACTAAAAACCAAAACAGTCAAATTTGTGAGATAATTGGCTATTTTTGTACAAAACATCTAAAAAATGAAACAATTACGAATAACACTTTTAGCCTTAATCTTAGCAGGATTGCCTATGATTGCACAAGAAAATATCACTTTTCAAAAACCTTCGCAAGAAATACTTCAATTAGCCGATTTCGAAAGAGCTCCGTCTGTTTCTATGAGTTCAAATAAAGAATGGATGGTTTTGATGTATCGAAACACATATAAATCGTTACCCGAATTAAATCAGGACGAATTGCGTTTGGGCGGTTTGCGAATTAATCCAAATACCAATATTTCAAGTACAGCTTCGTTTATCAACAATATCAAAATCAAAAAAGTTGTAGATAAAGCCGAAACTATTGTAAAAGGACTTCCTGCAAACGCTATGATTAGCAATATGATTTGGTCTCCTGACGAAACAAAACTGGCGTTTACCAATACGACCGAAACTGGAAACGAATTGTGGATTTTAGACCTTAAAACAGCAACTGCTAAAAAATTGACCGATGCGGTTTTAAATGCCAATTTAGGAAATCCGATTACGTGGTATAAAAACGGACAAGAATTGTTAGTAAAAGTAATTCCGGCAAATCGTCCGGCTTTAATCGATGCTACAAAAGCAATTCCGGCAGGTCCGATTGTTTCGCAAGCCGAAGAAGGCGTTGTTTCGCAAAACAGAACGTATCAAGATTTATTAAAAAACAAAACCGACGAAGCTAACTTTGAAACCATTGTTACGTCTGAACTTTATACGGTTGATTTAAACGGAAATAAAAAACTATTTAAAAAAGCCGATTTATATTCAGGTGAAACCTTTTCGCCCGACGGAAATTATATTCTTTTAAATACGATTCAAAAACCGTTTTCGTATTTGGTTCCGCTTAGTCGTTTCCCAATGAAAACCATTGTGTATGATGCGCAAGGAAAAGAAGTTAAAGTAGTAAACGAAGTTCCGTTAAACGAAATTATGCCTAAAGGTTTTATGGCGGTTCGCGAAGGAAAAAGAAGCATGAACTGGAGAGCAGATGAGGCTGCAACACTTTTCTTTGTTGAAGCTTTAGATGGCGGAGATCCGGCAAAAGAAGTTTCGCATCGCGATGCGCTCTATACTTGGAAAGCTCCGTTTAATTCAAATCCTGAGCTGCTTACAAAAACGCAACAAAGATTTGGCGGAATTAGCTGGGGCGATGAGCAAACAGCAATTGTTTACGATCAATGGTACGATACGCGAAATATTAAAACGTATTTATTCAATCCGTCTACAAAATCGGATTTAAAATTAATTTGGGATCGAAATTATCAGGATATTTACAGCGATCCGGGGAATTTCCAAACCAAGAAAAATGAATTTGGAAGATACGCTTTACAGAAAGAAAACAACAAATTGTTCTTAATTGGTGACGGACACACAAAAGAAGGACAATTTCCATTTATTGATGAATTAGATTTAACAACGCTTAAAACTAAACGTCTGTATCAATCGAATTTTAAAGATCGAATTGAATCGATTTCTGAACTAATCGATATTAAAAAAGGGGAAATTTTGGTTAACATTCAATCTAAAAACGATTATCCAAATTATTTCTTCCGAAACATCAAAAACAAGAAAGGACTACAACAAATTACGTTCAACAAAAATCCGTTCGAAAGTATAAAAGATGTTCATAAAGAAGTGATTAAATACAAACGTAAAGATGGCGTTGAATTATCGGGAACTTTGTATTTACCTGCTGGTTTTGATCGTAAAAATCCGAAAGAAAAACTTCCTTTATTGATTTGGGCTTATCCGGCTGAATATAAAGACAAAAACAGTGCGGGACAATCTTCTGCAAATCCTAATGAGTTTACGTTTCCTTATTACGGATCGTTCGTATATTGGGCTGCAAAAGGTTATGCGATTTTAGACGATGCAGCATTTCCAATTATTGGTGAAGGCGATCAAGAGCCAAACGATACGTTTATTGAACAATTAACGATGAACGCTGAAGCAGCAATTGACGCAGTTGATAAATTGGGTTATATCGATCGTTCACGTGTTGGAGTTGGCGGACATTCGTACGGAGCTTTTATGACTGCAAATTTATTGTCGCATTCTAATTTATTTGCTTGCGGAATTGCTCGTTCAGGAGCTTATAACAGAACCTTGACTCCGTTTGGTTTTCAAAGCGAACAACGAAATTATTGGGAAGTTCCGAATGTTTACAACAGTATGTCTCCTTTTATGAATGCCGAAAAAATGAAAACACCAATGCTTTTGGTTCATGGTGAAGCCGATAATAATCCGGGAACTTTTACCTTACAAACCGAACGTTATTTTCAGGCTTTAAAAGGTTTAGGAGCTCCAGTTCGAATGGTAATTTTACCAAAAGAAAGTCATAGTTATGTTGCTAAAGAAAACATTTTACACCTACTTTGGGAACAAGAACAGTTTTTAGATAAACATTTAAAGAATAAAAAGTAAGATCATTTTAAACTCCGCTAATAAGTGGAGTTTATTTTTATGTAACCTTTGTTACCAAACCTTATTATTTGAATTGTAATTTGCAATAGAAATTTAAAACGATATAAAATGAAAAAATTAATTTTCTTAACATTGTCGGCTTTTGTTTTTTTAACATCTAGTCAAGTTCAAGCAAACACAATGGTTAAAGATCAATTAGACAATGTGCTACTTAAAAAGAAAGGCAAATATGTAATTTTAGTTCAAAACAGCATGCATTTACACGCTGCTTTAATGACAGGAAATGAAATTTTGAAAACTAACCCAAAAGCAAAATTCGAAGTTGTTTTAATTGGTCCTGTTGTAAAAGAAATAGTTTCTGATAAAGATCTAAAAACAGCCTTAACAAATGCAAACGAAGCTGGAATTAAAATAACTTCGTGCGAATTTGCCATGCAAAAATTAGGAGTTGAGAAGAAAGATTATTTACCTTTTATAGAAACCACTCCAAATGCTTTTACATATCTATTTTCATTAAAAGAATCAGGTTTTATTGATTTGGTTTTATAAAAAAGCGTCTCTAAAATTAGAGACGCTTTTTTATGATATTAAATTTGATAAGAGAATTTAAAGGAATTGGATTTCCATTTAATATCGAGAATTGTTGATTTTCAACTTCAACTTTTATCAAATAATTTGATCCTTGGAAATAGGAACTAACTACTTTTGCTTCAATTCCTTCTTCAGAAATTTCTAACTGATGCGGACGAATTAAAAGTGTTTCATTATTCTGAACTCCAAAATAACGAACAGGAATCAAATTAACTTCTCCTGTTAATCGCGCAATATATTCGGTCGATGGTAATTCGTAAATATTCTGAGGCGATTCTTTTTCTACAATCGCTCCATTTTTCATTACCACAATTTGATCCGAAAACATTAAGATTTCTTCGGGAGTATGCGAAGTATAAATAATCGTAATACCTTTTTGTTTGCAATATTGAAAAACCTGTTGCGCTAATTCGTTTTTCTGATGATAATCGATATGCGAAAAAGGTTCGTCTAATAAAAGTAATTCGGGTTCTAAAGCCAAAACTTTTGCCAACGCTACGCGTTGCATTTGTCCGCCACTTAAATATCGGGCTTGAACTTTCGAAAATTCGTTCATTCCAACCAATTGCAACAATTCTTCTATTCGTTCGGCTTTCTTTTGAAGATAAAAGTTCGATAAAAACCGTCCTACATTTTCGGCAACCGAAACGTAAGGCATTAAATCGAAATCCTGCGCTAAATATTTCATATATGGCATTCCGGGAACCAAATGATAAGCTGGTCCTAAAACTTCATCGGCTTTCCAAAAGATTTTTCCTTTCGATAAATCCATCAAACCATAAATAGCTTTTAATAAAGTAGATTTTCCGCTTCCGCTTTCACCAATCAAAGCCACACTTTGACCTTTCAAGACCGAAAAACTAACGTCCGACAAAACAAATTTGTCGTTATATCCAAAAGAAATTGACTGAACTCTTAACATAAAAAAAGCGACCGAAGTCGCTCTGTATTTAATTTACTGACCTAAACTTGCTAAATAACGCTCGGCATCTAAAGCCGCGATACAACCTGATCCTGCAGCAGTAATTGCCTGACGATAATCTTTATCTTGAACATCGCCACAAGCAAAAACACCAGGAATATTGGTTTTAGTTGTTTTTCCTTCTGTAATCAAATATCCCGTTTCGTCCATATTTAACTGTCCTGCAAAAATATCGGTATTTGGTTTATGACCAATTGCAACAAAAACACCGGTTACAGGTAATTCTTTTTTATCTCCGGTTACTCTATTAACAACGCGAACGCCGTTTACAATTTGTCCATCTCCTAAAACCTCATCGATTTCAGTATTCATTAAAATCTCGATATTTTCAACCGCTTTCACGCGATCCTCCATAATTTTAGAAGCACGGAATTTATCAGAACGCACCAACATATACACTTTTTTACAAAGATGAGATAGATAATGAGCTTCTTCGCAAGCCGAATCTCCTGCGCCAACAATCACAACTTCTTGATTTCTATAGAAAAAACCATCACAAACCGCACAAGCCGAAACTCCACCACCCATTTGAAGATAATGTTGTTCAGAAGGGATTCCTAAATATTTTGCCGTTGCACCTGTAGAAATAATAACGGTTTTTGCATGAATTTCAATTGTATCATTAATCCAAACTTTTTTAATATCACCCGAAAAATCGGCTTTTGTAGCCCAACCATCGCGAATATCGGTTCCAAAACGTTTTGCTTGCGCTTGCAACTGCATCATCATTTCAGGTCCGGTTACTCCTTCTGGATATCCAGGGAAATTTTCAACTTCATTTGTTGTTGTAAGTTGACCTCCCGGTTGCATACCTTGATATAAAACAGGATTCATATTAGCTCTCGCCGCATAAATTGCTGCTGTATAGCCTGCTGGTCCTGAACCAATGATTAAGCACTTTACTGTTTCTATAGTTGTTGACATAATATAATAATCTAAATTTTAATTAAGGTTTACAAAAATATGTATTTAAAAATCCATATAAAAGAAACTTTTATCAAAAGTAACAATAACACTATCAGTAAAACAAATATTCTAGAAATCAGCCGATTGAATATTTTTTCATTTTTTAATCACAAAAAGGTTATGAAATAAAAAAAATTAGTTTACATTTGCACTCGCAATTCAAGCTTTACGGGGTGTAGCGTAGCCCGGTCATCGCGCCTGGTTTGGGACCAGGAGGTCGCAGGTTCGAATCCTGCCACCCCGACAGAGTTTTTATTGCAACAAAAGAAATGACCTTTTCGGGGTGTAGCGTAGCCCGGTCATCGCGCCTGGTTTGGGACCAGGAGGTCGCAGGTTCGAATCCTGCCACCCCGACAAATGAATATTTTATTCAGGCTAGGTCCAATAGCTCAGCTGGATAGAGCAACTGCCTTCTAAGCAGTAGGTCTCAGGTTCGAATCCTGATTGGATCACATAAATAATAATAAATTGACTCGATAGCTCAGTTGGTAGAGCACAACACTTTTAATGTTGGGGTCCTGGGTTCGAGCCCCAGTCGGGTCACTATTTTTATTTATTATCAGTTCTTTACTATAGAATTAAATTGACTCGATAGCTCAGTTGGTAGAGCACAACACTTTTAATGTTGGGGTCCTGGGTTCGAGCCCCAGTCGGGTCACAAAATTCTTTTTATTACAACTAAAGTTAATTCAGGAGAGGTGCCGGAGTGGTAACGGAGCAGATTGCTAATCTGTCATCGGGTAACCGATGCCAGGGTTCGAATCCCTGTCTCTCCGCTTAACAATTTTAGTTCCTTCGGGGTGTAGCGTAGCCCGGTCATCGCGCCTGGTTTGGGACCAGGAGGTCGCAGGTTCGAATCCTGCCACCCCGACTTTATTAAATTCATCAAAATCCAAAAAGATTACTTTTTGGATTTTTTATTTACTTTTGTCTTAAAAAATAACTTTCTCTAAAAAAGCAAAGATTTCTAAAAACTAAATAAATCAGGAAAAATTTGCTTATTTTTAAACATGAGTATATTTACATATCATTTAGTAAAAGCATCGTATTTTACTGCTTTAAAGATTCTTTTGTTTCCTCCGAGTTCTAAAAACATTTCAGGATTAATTCATATTGAATGTATGAATACAATGACCTTAGGTTCTGCTATCTTTTCACCTTCCCGTTTATTAGTAAGAAAAATTGCCATATTTGCCCAGTGGGAAAACGAAATCGATATTGACTTATTTTTAAAAAATCATTCGATCGGAAAAATCTTAACAAATGGCTGGCACATACGTTTAGCTTTTTTACGACAATGGGGAACAATTAGCAATTTTAAAATCCCTAACGAAACATTTAAGGAAGAATCAGAAGAAACTCCTGTTGTGGCCATAACATTGGCTCGAATGAAATTCTTTGAAATCCCAAGATTTATACGCTGGGGAAGACCTGTAGAAAAATTAGTTCGAGATCATCCAGAATCAAACTTTTCATTAGCTTCGATAAAATTCCCTCGAACCGTTTCAACCTTTTCTATTTGGAAATCTCAAAAAGAAATGACAAATATGGTATTTGGTCACAGCAATGTTCCACAACCAAAACGACATATTAATGCAATGAAAGAAAGAAATCGAAAGGACTTTCACTTTGAATTCACTACATTGCGTTTTAAACCGTTAGCTGAATTTGGCGAATGGAACGGACACAAGAATTTAATACCAAAATATAAATAAATTTACCGAGATGAGATTCGCATATCCAATGCAAAAGATTCAGGATTGGATCACACAACAGTGGGTTATCTTGGGAGGAAGAAAAATAGATTCTAAAAATAACGACTGGTTAATAGGTCCTTTTGGTAACTTAGAGCCTATCAACAACGATTACATTCATAAACTTGCCGAAAAAGAAAATTTGATTGTTGATAAAGAAACTAAAACTCAAGGCTTAATTCCTTCGATCCAACAACTTCATTTACCTGAATCTGAGTTTTCTCAACTTTCGTTAAAAGTGATTGATTTTTATGAAAACACTTCTAATTACAATTTAAGTTTCTCTGTTAAATGGAATCCTTTCTTTAATTTTTTTTCGGAATTTTACTTCAAAAATTATTTAGCAACAGATTAAACCAATTAAATATTCCAACACAAACTCCTAATTCAGAATTAATTATTAGTAAAGTTGTTACATTACGTGAAATTGAATCGAAACAAACAAAATATGTCTTTTGGTTAAGAACTTTAGAATCGACCAAACAATCAATTTATTCTGGCTCTTATGGAGTGTGTAAATTACCTTCAGGAGAAATTTGTATCAAAGCTGTTTTTCCATTACCAAACGGAAACGCAACAGTTATCATGATTCCAAAAGTTGAAACAAACGGAGGTTTATCTTTAAATTCATCGGGAACAGAATTCGGAAATGCAGGTTTTTACTTTTTACTAAAAGACTCAAAAAACGACTACTGGTCTCGATATATTCGTTCCTTTCGAGATAAATTAATTATTAATAAAGAAAACGATCATTTAATTGCAGAACAAACTTTAACGCTTTGGAGATTAACTGTTTTAAAGTTTCATTATAAAATTCATTCAAAAAAATAGTCTCAATAAAACAGTAAAAGGGAAGTAAAAACCTCCCTTAAACTTACATGAACTTCTTAAAAATTCATTACACTTAACTAAAAACATTCAAAAAACTACTATCTATAATAAAGATTCACTTTTTACTTTTTGTTAGTTCTCGAGGCGCTAAAAAGCACCTCTTAACTAACTCTTTTCTTTTTCATAACAATTTGTATAGTATAATACAAAGCGCGTACCATTTCAAAAAAGTATTCAAAAAGAGCTTAATAACTAAATAACGTTTTCTTTTATGTAGAAAAAGATAACAAACCTTTGTAGACTTTTTGCACATTCAACAAAACGTTCTCTCTAAATTTCATGTATCTTTAATAGTTCGTATTAAAAAGCATTTGCAATATTTATAGTACATTTGTAAAAATATAATTTCGATGTTGATTATTGGTATTGCCGGCGGAACAGGAAGTGGCAAAACAACGGTGGTTCATCAGATAATGAATGAATTACCAGAAACCGAAGTAGGTATTATTTCGCAAGATTCGTATTACAAAGCGAACGATCATTTAAATATGGACGAGCGCGCTTTGATTAATTTCGATCATCCCAGAGCAATTGATTTTGAATTGCTAACCGAACATTTAAAAGAATTAAAACTAGGCAAAAGCATTAACCAACCGGTTTATTCTTTTGTTCATCACAACAGGACCGACGATTATATTTTAACGCATCCGAGAAAAGTGATGATTGTTGAAGGAATTTTGATTCTGACAAATCCCGAATTAAGAGATTTATTTGATATTAAAATTTTTGTTCACGCAGATTCTGACGAACGTTTAATTCGAAGGTTAAAGCGTGATATTGCAGATCGCGGAAGAGATATGAACGAAGTTTTAAGTCGTTATCAAACTACTTTAAAACCAATGCACGAACAATTTATCGAACCTTCGAAAGGTTTTGCCGATATTATTATTCCGAACGATAAATACAATACCGTTGCAATCGATATTGTTAGAACCGTGATTAATAAACGAATTAACGACTAAGAAAACAGCAATGAAAGCAAAAATCGACGCTCTTTTAATAAAATATCCTTTCTTGAAATGGATTACCAATCGATTCGTTTTGGTAACCTTGTTTTTTATCCTTTGGTTGTTATTTTTCGATACGTATGCTTTTTACGATCATCGTTTAATCGATAAAGAAATTAACAAATTAGAAGAAAACAAGGATTATTATCAGCAGGAAATTAAAAGCGACGATAAAAATATTCAGAAATTACATCGAAAAGAAGAAGTAGAACGTTACGCGCGCCAAAAATATTACATGAAACGCGAAAACGAAGACATTTATATCATCGATTCTGACAGAGAATATTCAACAGAAAATAAAATAAATCAATAGCGATATGTTATTTCAAGATTTTGAAAAAATAACGTCCAAACAATGGAAAAATCAGATTCAATACGAATTAAAAGGAGCTGATTATAACGAAACTTTGGTTTGGGAAAGTTTAGAAGGAATTAAAGTAAAGCCTTTTTATCACAACGATGAAGACAGCATTACCAATGCGGTTTCTACAACAAATACGCAATTTTCTATAACACAGGAAATTTATGTTTTCGATTTAGAAAAATCTATTGCAAAAGCAAACGAAGTCTTAACTCGCGGTGCAGAAAGTATCCGTTTTATTGTTCCTTCGAACGAGATTGACGTTGTTAGTTTAATAAATCAATTGCAACATCGACCAAAAGCGGTTTACCTTAAATTATTGTTTTTAGACGCCGATGTAGTTTCAAAAATCAACGAAGAAGCAGGAAAACAATCGTTCGAAATCTTTGTTTTAGTTGATCCGATTCATCATTTAGCTTTTGATGGAAACTTCTATAAAGACGGAAATTCGGATTTCGAAACCTTAAATCAAATCAATAAAAAGGCTTCAAATATCAATTGGTTAACAGTTAATTCAACTACATATCAAAATGCGGGCGCTAACATGATTCAGCAAATTGCTTACACTTTGGCGCACACAAACGAATATTTGAATCGCATAGAAGATTTCGACCAAAACATTACAATCGAAGTTGCAATTGGCGGAAATTACTTCTTCGAAATTGCAAAACTTCGCGCTTTACGCTTAACTTTAAATGCTTTAGCTCAAGTATATTCTTCAAATATTTCATTCCATATTTTAGCAAAACCAACGCGTCGTAACAAAACCATTTACGATTACAACGTTAATTTATTGCGCACTACGACCGAATGTATGAGTGCGATTTTAGGTGGAGCTGATGCGATTGAAAACAGTGCATATGACGAAATTTATCATAAAACGAATGAATTTGGAGATCGTATTTCAAGAAATCAATTATTGATTTTAAAGGAAGAAAGTTATTTTGATAAAGTAAAAAATCCGGCAGACGGAGCGTATTATATCGAAAGTTTAACGCAGCAATTAGCAGAAAAAGGATTGGAATTATTTAAAGATATCGAGAAAAATGGCGGATTGATTTCGCAATTAATCGAGGGAACCATTCAACGAAAAATTTCCGAATCTGCCATAAAAGAACAAGATTTATTCAACGAAGGAAAAGAAGTGCTTTTAGGAACAAACAAATATCCAAATGCGTTAGACAAAATGCAGCACGATTTAGAATTGTATCCGTTTGTAAAGCAAAACCCTCGTAAAACCTTAATTACTCCAATCATAGAAAAACGTTTAGCCGAAGCTTTAGAACAAGAACGTTTAGAAGCCGAAAAAAACGCATAAATCATGAGAAAAGATATTCAAAATATACAATTACCTTCTCAGAAAAAAGCTGTTGATAATAGCTTAAATTCTTTCGAAACAGCCGAAGGTATTCAAGTAAAAGAAACCTATACTATTGCAGATCTTGAAGGTTTAGAACAAATTGGTTTCGGAGCCGGGTTTGCTCCCAATTTAAGAGGTCCGTATGCTACGATGTACGTTCGTCGCCCTTGGACAATTCGTCAATATGCAGGTTTTTCAACTGCCGAAGAAAGTAATGCTTTTTACCGCAGAAATTTAGCAGCCGGACAAAAAGGGCTTTCGGTTGCGTTCGATTTGGCAACACATCGCGGTTACGATTCCGATCACGAACGTGTAGTTGGTGATGTTGGAAAAGCCGGAGTTGCCATTGATTCTGTCGAAGACATGAAAGTATTATTTGATCAAATTCCTTTAGATCAAATGTCGGTTTCTATGACCATGAATGGTGCTGTTTTACCTATTATGGCATTTTATATTGTAGCAGCAAAAGAACAAGGTGTAGATCAAAAATTACTTTCTGGAACCATTCAAAACGATATCCTAAAAGAGTTTATGGTTCGTAACACGTACATCTATCCGCCTACTCCTTCAATGAAAATCATTGCAGATATTTTTGAATATACCAGTAGAAACATGCCGAAATTCAACTCGATTTCGATTTCGGGTTATCATATGCAAGAAGCCGGCGCAACTGCCGATATTGAATTAGCTTACACGATTGCTGATGGATTAGAGTATGTAAGAACAGGATTGGCTGCCGGAATGAAAGTAGATGATTTTGCTCCACGTCTTTCGTTTTTCTGGGCAATTGGAATGAATCATTTCATGGAAATTGCAAAAATGCGTGCCGGTCGTATGATTTGGGCTAAATTGTTAAAACAATTCAATCCAGAATCAGACAAATCGTTGGCTTTACGAACACACTGTCAAACTTCGGGTTGGAGTTTAACAGAGCAAGATCCGTTCAATAATGTTGCTCGTACTGCGATTGAAGCAGCAGCAGCAGCATTTGGCGGAACGCAATCTTTACACACAAACGCTTTAGATGAAGCCATTGCTTTACCTACTGATTTCTCTGCTCGTATTGCTCGTAACACGCAAATTTTCTTGCAAGAAGAAACGAAGATTTGTAAAACAGTCGATCCTTGGGCAGGAAGTTATTATGTAGAAAGTTTAACAGCCGATATTGCAGAAAAAGCTTGGAAATTAATCGAAGAAGTAGAATCATACGGCGGAATGACCAAAGCGATTGAAGCAGGAATTCCGAAAATGCGTATTGAAGAGGCTGCGGCTCGTAAACAAGCTCGTATCGATTCAGGTCAGGATATAATTGTGGGCGTTAATAAATATCGTTTAGAAAAAGAAGATCCTTTACAGATTTTAGAAGTAGATAATCAGGTGGTTCGTCAACAACAAATCGAACGATTAAACCAGATTAAAGCAACAAGAAATAGCGCCAAAGTAAAAGAATGTTTGGCAGCATTAACCGAATCTGCAAAAACGGGTAAAGGAAATTTACTAGAGTTGGCTGTTTCAGCAGCTGAAAATCGCGCTACGTTGGGAGAAATTTCCGACGCTTTAGAAGAAATTTACGGTCGTTATAAAGCTCAAATTAAAACTATTAGTGGCGTGTACAATAAAGAAATAAAATCGGATAAAAATTTCGAAAAAGCGAAACAATTAGCAGATGAATTTGCAAAATTAGAAGGTCGTCGTCCTCGTATTATGATTGCTAAAATGGGACAAGACGGACACGATCGCGGAGCAAAAGTTGTAGCTACTGGTTATGCAGATGTTGGTTTTGATGTGGATATGGGCCCTTTGTTTCAAACTCCGGCTGAAGCAGCAAAACAAGCGGTTGAAAATGACGTTCACGTTTTAGGAGTTTCGTCTTTAGCTGCAGGACATAAAACATTAGTTCCGCAAGTAATTGAAGAATTAAAAAAATACGGTCGTGAAGATATTATGGTTATTGTAGGCGGAGTTATTCCTGCGCAAGATTATCAATACCTTTTCGATTCGGGAGCTGTCGCTGTTTTTGGTCCAGGAACTAGAATTGCCGATGCTGCCATTACGATCTTAAATGTATTAATGGATACTGAATAAAAACAAAAACGCTCAACAATTAGTTGAGCGTTTTTGTTATAATATACTTCCAATAAAGTTGTCGTTTTCCATAGTTCTCCAAACTTCAATATTGCTGATGAATTTATCTTTATAAGGTAAACTGCGGCAGTTTAATTGAATTTTTGTCACCTTGTTTAAATTAACTAAAAAGTGATTATCTTCCCAGAAATAACAATACAAAGGCGGATTTTTGGGATTTTTAGCTGTAAACTTTCCAAAAATCTTAACTCGCCCTTTTACTTCTTGTTTTTGTAAAACTTCAAATGTATCCTTTTCAAAATAAGTACGAACCACAATTAAAGGATGTTCTTCTTTTGGATCTAATCTTTTATAAGACTGTAAATAAAAATCGGTTGTTAGTTTTCCGTTAATAAATTTTGTAGCTGCATCAAACTCAAAAGTATATAATTGTTCTTTATTATTTAATGCTCGTTTGTCGAATTCTTTTGCCAACAATAAAATCTGATTAACGCCATTGTAGAAGTTATATGAAACTAAAACTTCATAATAATTGATTTTTTTATTGTCTCTATAATAAGATTTGTTTTGTATTTGATCGATCGTTCCTGTAATAATCATGCTTATATCATCATTAGCTTTTTGGTTTACAAACATTTTGATTAAATCACTTTTGCATAACCGTTCGGCAAAGATAAGGATTCTGTAATACCTTTGTTAACAGAAAATCACTTTAGTTTTAAATAGTTTATCTAATAAATGAAAGTAAAAACACTTTCTTTGAAGAGAAATACAACGTTAGGTTTTACTCTAACGGATTTACATCATCAGCAATCGGAAAATCTTGCCCTGTATTACCAATAACTTTGTTCAACTCAAATCGTGCTGTATCTGTCATTGCCGCTCCGCCTGCAAGTTTGGCTTTATCTAACAAGTCTAAAGCTAGTTTTTCCTCTTCTCTTTGCTCTGCAACCAACCATTGCATAAAATTCCACGTTGCCCAATCTTCTTCGTCCATACTCATTTTAACCAATTTGTAAATAGCAGTTGTATTTTCTATTTCCTGTTTTAAAACCAATTCAAAGCATTGTAAAACATTTTTAGGTTTAGGTCCAGGTTTGGCAACACTTTCTATTACGACTGTTCCTCCTCGTTCTTGAATGTATTCAATAATTTTAGCCATGTGTACACGTTCTTCTTGAGAGTGTTTCATCATAAATTTCTTGACTCCATCAAGTTGATTTTCATCTGCCCAACATGCCAACATCAAATACATTTGCGCAGAAAATGCTTCTAAAGTTACCTGGCTGTTTAATGCTTTTTCTAAGCTTTTTGAGATTCTAACTGTCTTCATAATCCATACAATTTTTGTGTTAATGACTTAAAGTTAAGAATCATTATGTAAAAAACCTCCTAATTTAATGTTGTTTTTTCTACATAAACTTCATTAACGAACGCATACATTTATTAAATTCGTACAAAACAACAGCACATGAAAAAGATATCTGCTAAAGCAAGTATACAGATTCAAAGACCTGTTCATGAGGTCTTTCAGGCAATTATAACGCCAGAAGGCATGAGTCAATTTTTCATTGAATCATCAAGCGGACCGTTAGAAACCAACAAATCTGTAACATGGAAATTCCCCGAATTCGACGATCGGTTTACTGTGATCGGGAAAGAAATCAAACCGAATGAATACATCTCTTTTGATTGGAGTAACAACGAACCCAATATGTTAGTAGAACTATTCTTAATTCCTCAAAGCGATAATTCGACTGTTATAAAGATAATTGAACACGAAATGAACAAAACCGATGATGGAATTGTATGGATGATGCGTCAAACCGAAGGCTGGGCAAACTTTCTTGCTTGCTTAAAAGCGAGTTTAGAATACGGCATCAATCTAAGAAAAGGTGCGTTTGATTTTATGAAACCCTAATTAATAGTATGTATGAGCAAAGTAATGATTTCGGTTGCTATTAAGGCACCAATAGAAAAAGTTTGGGATAAAATGAATAATCCTAAAGACATTGAACAATGGAATACGGCTTCGGAAGATTGGCATTGCCCAAAAGCCGAAAACAACCTTACAGTGGGTGGTTCGTTAAAAAGTACCATGGCAGCAAAAGACGGAAGCTTTTCATTTGAATTTGAAGGAATTTACGATGAAATAATCCCAAATAAACTAATTCGTTATCATTTGGGAGATCAACGTTCGGTCGAAATTCATTTTGAAGAAATAGGTAACGAGGTTATTGTTACCGAAACGTTCGATGCCGAATCTCAAAACCCTATCGAAATGCAGCAACAAGGCTGGCAAGCTATTTTAAACAACTTTAAAAAACATGTAGAACAATCGTAATATGGACAAACAAAAACCTAAATATGGACAGTTTTTCTGGTGTGATATAACTGTTGAGGACGCAAACTCTTTAAAAGATTTTTACCAAGAAGTTGTAGGCTGGCAAGTACACCCTATCGGGATGAAAGATGGAGACGAATCTTATGATGATTATGCGATGATGATCGACGAAGAAACTTCTGGTGGTGGCGTATGTACCAAACGCGGTGTTAATAGCAATATTCCATCGCAATGGATTATGTACATTAACGTAGAAAATGTGGAAGAAAGTTTAAACAAAGCTTTAGAATTAGGCGGAAAGCTCATTAAAGAAGGTCGTAAAAAAGACGGTACTTATCAATATGCCATTATACAAGATCCTACAGGAGCTGTGTTTGGACTGGGTAATGCTGACTAACTTTAAATCGAAACTTCATCATACATAATTCGAACTGATTCAATATCTTTATGAAAGTACACAGTATAAACTATTTCAATACGCTTATAACCGTTGCAGAAGATTGCAAGGTAAGTCACGGAACCATTCCACCTGAAAAAGAAAACAAAAAGACGATTGCCAATTATCAGTTCGAATTATTATCTAAAAGTCCGTTTAAATATACTTCGGACGAAGCTTTATTTACTGTTCATTCTAAACGAAACGATTTAACTTTATCCCAAATCGAAACAGAAAAAATCGCATTCTTTTCTAAAGAACAACCTTGCTTTCGGACTTCTCCTCTGCCAAAAACATATGGCTGGGGCATTTATTTTAATGAAGAAGGTAAAATAAAACTGATCGATTCATCATCACAAGAGTATATCTCATTGCTTAATAATACCGAGATTCAAAAGGTAGCCGCAATGAAAAGTAAACGTTAATCGAACTTAAACATGGCTAAAAACAAAACCGTTTATACCAACGAAAATGTAATCGACTTTATAGAAAACATTGATAACGAGCAGAAGCGTAAAGACAGTTATGCTTTAATTAAACTCATGGAAACAGCCTTGGGCGAACGCGCAAAAATGTGGGGACCTAGCATTATTGGTTTTGGAAACTATCACTATAAATACAAAAGTGGTCATGGAGGCAACGCTCCAATACTTGGTTTTTCGCCCAGAAAAGCAGCAATTTCGCTGTATGTTTTTACAGGATTAGACGAACATCAACCTTTATTAGAAGGTTTAGGTAAATTTACAATGGGTAAAGCCTGTATTTATATTAAGAAACTCGACGATATTAATATCAATGTTTTGAATGAATTAATGGATCAAAGCATTCAATACATAAGTTCAACTTACACCAGAATTACAGAATAATGAGTACTTTTTCGACCATACCCGAATATATTGCTACTTTCGACAGTGATAAACAGGCGTATTTAAACAAAGTGTATAAGCTTATAAAAAGGTATGTTCCTACTGAAACTACCGAAACTATTTCGTATAAAATTCCTACATTTCGCTACAATGGTAATCTCATTCACTTCGCGTTATTCAAAAATCACTTAGGTCTATATCCGGGCGCAGAAACGATCGAGCATTTTAAAGATCAGCTACAAGAATACAAAATATCCAAAGGAACCATTCAAATTCCGTTAGACATTGAGATTCCTAAAACGTTGATTCATGATTTAATTGACTATAATGTTGCCAAATTAAAAGATAAAAAAGGACCAAACTGGCACTTATTTTATGACAAATGGACCGATGCCGAAGAGTTTATGCAGCAATTAATCTTAAAAACCAACCTTATTAAAACCTTTAAATGGGGAACCGATGTTTATACATATAACAGTAAAAATGTAATTGGTTGGGGTGGTTTTAAGGATTTCTTTTCGTTATGGTTTTACAACGGCGTGTTTCTAGAAGATCCGGAAAAGGTTTTAATCAACGCTTCCGAAGGCAAAACAAAAAGTTTACGCCAATGGCGTTTTACCAATGTAAAGGATATGAACGAACAAAAGATTCTGGCCTTTATCAATGAATCTATTCAAACAATTAAAGATGGTAAAGAAATAAAACCTGCTAAACCTACTGTTAAAAAGGCTGATGGATTACTAAAAACAACTTTAGAGAACGACAAAACTTTAAAGAAAGCCTTTGATTCATTAACCCCAGGTAAACAAAAAGAATATATAGAATACATTAGCGAAGCCAAACAAGAAAAGACTAAACTATCTCGATTAGAGAAGATAAAACCTTTGATTTTAGACAACAAAGGACTGAATGACAAGTACAAAACCAAATAAATTACTTCAACTTTATAGACTAAACTAAGCATTCCTTTACTATACTAAACTGTTGTTTTATAATACTTTAGAGCAACATAAAACCATTCACAATTTGCTTTAATGGATTTAATTAATTAATTTACAGACAATTAACCACTAAAATTAGAAATTATGAGTATTAAGTACACAGTAGTAGAACGTGGTCAACCTGGTGTAACAGGCGGTGGCACAAAGAAATGGTATGCTCAGATAAAAACAGATGGAGAACTGAGTATAGACCAATTGGTAGAAGAGATTGAGAAGTTTTCGGCTTTGTCGGAAGCTGATATTCGTGGCGTAATCATCGCTCTAGAAAACGTTATTCAAAAGCAATTAGCAAACGGAAAGATTATTCGGTTAGATAAATTAGGTAGTTTCTATCCTAGTTTAAGCAGTGGACCTTCAGCAACAGAAAATGAATTTCATGCAGGTTTAATAAAAGGTGCTAAAGTAAACTATAGGCCAGGTAAACGCATTGACGATGCTTTAAAAACGGTAACATTTATAAAAGCAAAGTAACTTGCAATAGAAAGCCGCGCAGCTTTATGTACAAAGCTGCGCGGCTTTCTGCTTAAACCTGCTTACCTTTTACCCAAAACCTGTGCAGGTTTTATTTGATTACTGCTTAGGTTTGTAAACACTTCTAACTACCTTTAAGTATATTAATACCAAAAGCCTCGTAGTTACGAGGCTTTTGGTTATATAAAATGATAGTAAGTTTGTCATTCTGACGAAGGGAGAATCTTTTAAAACTACCTTATTAAGACTAACCATTCTACTTTGCTACATTCTGAATGACACCTATTTATTAATAGGTTACTACTTAGGTTTACAAACACAGCTAATTATCTTTAAGTGTATTAATGACAAAAACCTCCCGAATGGGAGGTTTCTTATATCTAAATTCTAAAGTATTAATACTAAAACTACATGTTACGTCTGTACTGACCACCCACTTTAAATAAAGCGTCGGTTATCTGTCCAAGCGAACAAACCTTAGTAGCATCCATTAAAGCTTCGAAGATGTTTTGGTTCTTAATTGCTACATCTTGAATATGTGTAAGCTGAACTTTCTCTTCTTCTGCCTTTGCGTTTTGCAAGTTTTCTTTCGTTCTAATCTGGAATTGTTTCTCTTCTTCCGTTGCACGAATAACCTCTGCTGGAACAACTGTCTTCGATCCTGTAGAACTTAAGAACGTATTAACACCAATAATAGGGAACTCTCCGTTGTGCTTTAACGTCTCGTAATACAACGATTCTTCCTGTATTTTAGATCGTTGGTACATTGTTTCCATTGCACCCAACACGCCTCCACGTTCTGTAATACGGTCAAACTCTGCTAACACTGCCTCTTCAACCAAGTCAGTCAACTCCTCGATAATGAACGAACCTTGTATTGGGTTCTCGTTTTTCGCAAGTCCTAACTCTTTATTAATAATCAACTGAATAGCCATTGCTCTACGCACCGACTCTTCCGTAGGTGTTGTAATTGCTTCGTCATACGCGTTGGTATGTAACGAATTACAGTTATCGTAGATGGCATACAACGCTTGTAATGTTGTACGAATATCGTTGAAATCGATCTCTTGTGCATGTAAAGAACGACCAGATGTTTGGATGTGATACTTCAACATTTGGGCACGTTCGTTTGCTCCGTACTTTTGTTTCAAGGCTTTTGCCCAGATACGACGAGCCACACGACCTATCACAGAATACTCTGGATCGATACCGTTCGAGAAGAAGAACGACAAGTTTGGACCAAAAGCATTGATGTCCATACCGCGTGACAAGTAATATTCTACATACGTAAAGCCGTTTGCCAACGTAAATGCTAACTGCGTTACAGGGTTTGCGCCCGCTTCGGCAATGTGATACCCAGAGATAGACACCGAATAAAAGTTGCGCACGTTCTCTTTAATAAAGTATTCTTGCACGTCACCCATAAGGCGTAACGCGAACTCTGTAGAGAAGATACATGTATTTTGCGCTTGATCTTCTTTCAAGATATCAGCCTGAACCGTACCGCGAACTTGTGCTAAAGTATTCTTTTTAATGTCGGCATACACATCGGCAGGCAGTACCTGATCTCCGGTTACACCTAATAACATCAATCCTAATCCGTCGTTTCCTTCTGGTAAATCGCCGTTATATCGAGGTCTTTCTAAGCCTTTGTCTTCGTAAATCGCTTTGATTTTCGTTTCAACTTCCGCTTCTAATTCATTCTCTTTTATGTACTTTTCACAGTTTTGATCGATAGCCGCATTCATAAAGAAGCCTAACAACATAGGTGCAGGACCGTTAATGGTCATCGAAACCGACGTCATTGCGTGTGATAAATCGAAGCCTGAATATAGTTTTTTCGCATCGTCTAAACAACAAATCGAAACCCCTGCATTACCAATTTTACCGTAGATATCTGGTCGATGCCCCGGATCGTTACCATATAAAGTTACCGAGTCGAAAGCTGTTGACAAACGTTTAGCAGGCATTCCTTTCGATACATAATGGAAACGACGATTGGTACGTTCTGGTCCACCTTCGCCGGCAAACATACGTGTTGGATCTTCTCCTTCGCGCTTAAATGGGTACAATCCCGACGTAAAAGGGAACTCACCCGGTACGTTTTCTTGCAACACCCAACGTAAAACATCGCCCCAAGCTTCGTACTTTGGTAACGCTACTTTAGGTATTTGTAAGTGAGATAAAGACTCGGAATGCGTTTGAATTTTGATTTCTTTATCACGTACTTTGAATGAATAAACAGGATTTTTGTACTTGTTCACCTTGTCGTCCCAAGTTGTGATTACTTCCCAGTTGTAAGGATCTAAGTTACGTTTCAGTTTATCGAACTCTGCTAATAATATCTTAGAAAGCTCTTCGTTTTCTGTTCCTGTAACTTCGATGCCGTGCTGTGTCAACGCTGGTAGTTTACCCGAAATAGTTTCGATTGTTTTAAACATTCCGTACAACTTCTGCGCAACATCCTTTTGTGCAAGCGCTTTGTTGTCGTATCCACGATTATTTTCTGCAATCTCAGAAAGGTAACGCGTGCGAGAAGGCGGAATAACGAAAATCTTCTCCGACATCTCTTTTGTGATTTCGAAAGACGAAGCCAAGTCTGCTCCTGTTTTCTCTACCACTTTATCGATGATTGATTTGTACAATTGATTAGTTCCCGGATCGTTAAATTGCGAAGCAATCGTACCGAATACCGGCATCTCATCTGGGTTAACGTCCCATAAATTATGGTTGCGTTGATATTGTTTTTTCACATCGCGCAAAGCATCTAATGCGCCACGTTTATCGAATTTGTTGATTGCAACGATATCAGCAAAGTCTAACATATCGATTTTTTCTAACTGCGTTGCAGCACCAAACTCAGGTGTCATGATGTATAACGACGCGTCTGAATGGTCTAAAATCTCAGTATCTGACTGACCAATACCTGATGTTTCAAGGATAATTAGGTCATATTTCGCAGCTTTCAACACCTGAATTGCCTCTTCTACATAGCGAGACAACGCCAAGTTTGACTGACGAGTTGCCAATGAACGCATGTAAACACGAGGATTATTGATCGAATTCATACGGATACGGTCGCCCAATAAAGCTCCGCCCGTTTTCTTCTTCGATGGATCCACAGACACTAAAGCAATTGATTTCTCAGGGAAATCAATCAAGAAGCGGCGCACGATTTCATCAACCATCGACGACTTTCCTGCTCCTCCTGTTCCTGTAATTCCTAAAACCGGTGCTGATTTATCTTCAACTTTAGCAAAGTCGAAAACCTTTAGAAAGTCTTCTTCGCGGTTTTCTGCCAAAGAAATTAATCGAGAAATAGTGGTGATATCTTTGTCTTGTAACGATTGATAAACGTCTTTCCCAGCAGGAAGCTCTAAATCCATCGTTGGGAAATCGGCTTTCGCTACCATATCGTTGATCATTCCTTGCAGTCCCAATTCACGACCATCGTCTGGCGAATAGATACGCGTGATACCGTAATCCATTAAATCCTTGATCTCTGTTGGAAGGATTACACCTCCGCCTCCGCCTACAATCTTTATATGACCTGCGCCTTTTTCTTGCAACAAGTCGTACATATATTTAAAGTATTCGTTGTGTCCTCCTTGATATGATGTCATCGCAATTGCGTTCGCATCTTCCTGAATTGCTGTATTTACAACATCCTCAACCGACTTATCATGACCTAAGTGAATTACCTCACAACCCGTTGATTGTATAATTCGACGCATGATGTTAATCGCCGCATCGTGCCCATCAAACAAAGCAGCAGCAGTTACAATGCGTACTTTGTTTTTAGGAGTATATATGTTTTGTTCCATCATTAAAAGTAATTTACATAAAACCCCAGCAAGTTAATCATTTTTGCACATTTGATAAAATAGTACAGCTAAATAATAATTTAAGGAATGTTATTTATACCAAATCAACTCATTGTATAAAAAAAGCGACTCAATTGAGTCGCTTTTATGTTTTAAGAAGAACCAGTTCAATTATCTTTTTAATGAGAAATGTCCTGTTGCTTCTTTTTGTAATCCTGTTTTCGGATCTATGTATTCTGCTTTGAACCAGTAATCCGTAGATGGTAATGGTTGTCCGTTGAACGTTCCGTCCCATCCTGCTCCCGCCGGACTTAATTCCTTAAGAAGTTTTCCGAATCGGTCAAATATATAAATTTTTGCTTTTGGTTGGTTCTTTAACGACCAGATATTCCATGTATCGTTATAACCATCATTGTTTGGTGTAAAGAACTTAGGGAAATCCATCACGGTAATAAC
Organism: Flavobacteriaceae bacterium UBA3339; assembly: GCA_002360925.1. Lineage (GTDB taxonomy): Bacteria > Bacteroidota > Bacteroidia > Flavobacteriales > Flavobacteriaceae > Flavobacterium. The sequence continues at coordinate 208,039 of DERN01000011.1, forward strand.
TTTACTTACCTCACAAGAAAGAACTCCTTTGATTCTTACATATACAGTATGTTCACCTGGAGTTACATTCAAGAAGATATTAGATTCTTGCCAAGCACCTTCGTCTAATCTGTACTCTAATGTAGCTCCAGTTCCTGCATAAGCAATCACTTCTACTCCATTAGTATCACCAAAACTATCAGTTAATTTAACTTCATCAATTGTGATACTTGCTAATTGAGTCACCACTGCACTACGGGTTGTAATACATCCATTAACACCCGTTACAGTAACACTATAAGCACCTGCTTGCTTAACAAATATACGAGTACCGCCATTTAAAACATCCGCATTATCATTTGTTATTGGTGCTCCATCTTTAAACCACTCAAAAGTATATCCAGATGATGTTAAACCAGTATTCAAATAGTGACCAGATATTATTTGATCTTTATCACGATATTCATAACAAACAACGCCATCTTTTAAAGGTAGAACAATAGGTGCGTCTTTTAATTTTATTGTAATTTCAATTGTACTCGTACAATATAAATCAGCATTTTGATTAAACACTTCTGCTCTTAACACCTCTCCATTTCTAATTTGTACATTAGTTGGATCTGCAATAGGAGTACCATTTTGACGATAATAACGAACTAATAAATTAGCTGCTTGTGGTTGACCTCCAATAACCTCAGTATCCATTATAGTTAAATCTACCATAGTTACTCCGTCATTTTCATAATCATTTTCACAAAATTCGTTATTTTTTGGAGTATAAGCATAAACAGCTCGTTCAATTTGTATTAAGAAACTAGTGACATTAAAACATCCTGTCTTTTTGTTTTCAACACGTACCCAAATTATTTGTCTTGTTTCTTCTGTATTTGTAAAGATAAAAGGTAAAGGATTCTCGTCCTTATTAGCACTCTCTTCACTAGCAAAGTATCTTACAATATAATCATCAGGATTAGCACCTGCTAAAGCTTCTTTATCTTTATCTCTTAAATTAAATTTAGAATGCAAAGTAGGGTTTTCCATACACAAAACTAAAGGTGTCATCGGCCCTACATTAGGTATAGGATTAACTATAAGTTGTAAAGGTACTACAACGACACATTGCATATCAGTATCTGTAAACTTATTTGTTACTCTCACATAAACATAAGAACTCCCTGTCAACCAATCTTCGGGTGTTCCAATTCTATCATTATCATCGTTTGTTAAAGCACCTATTTGAGATACAAAATAAGCATATTCATAATCAGAGTAATTACTTAAATCAGCTTCTGCATCGTGTAAATTAAATGAGGCTTCTCTTCCTCCAAAAACAGTTTCACATTTCTCTAAAGGCAAAGGCTTCATATTTGGCTCAGGAACAGGCAACACCCTAACAGTCAATGTCGTAACACTTCTACAACCGAACTGATTAAGAACAGAAATGTAAATAGTTTGCGGATTAACAGTATTATAAAACTTTTTAGGATCATATATTGGTTCTGAACCAAGCTCTGCATGTTGTTTAGTTAAATGATATGTTACCACAGTATTAAATGGCTGTCCACCTAAAACATCAGCTTCTCTAATAGTTAAATCAAACTCCATTTTACCATCATTTGGTAAAGTAGTGTCACAATAAACAATTGGTAAAGGCTGCTTTAGCACAGAAGGAGCATTAACTTTTAAAGTAAAACTCATTATTCTATTACAGCTACCTGGTAATGATGTGTCCTCAATTCTTACCCAAATAGTTTGAGGATTTGTAGTGTTCAAAAACTTTGTTGGATCAGGAATCCAATTTGTATTACTCTCTGCTAAAGCTTGGCTAGTAAAATATCTAATTTGATATGTACCAGTAACTGTTTGTGCTGCTAATAATGATGCATTTTGTTTTGTTAAATCAAATAATGTAACACTATCTTGTCTGTCTCCTACAACATCACATTCAACTATTTCGGGTAAATCCTTAGGTAAATTAGGAGGTAAAACTAACTGAAAATGCATTGGATATACAGAAAAACAACCAGATGCAACATCCTCCACTCTAATCCAAACTGTTGGATTACTTGGTTTTAAATTATTATACGCATCAGGTTTTTGGATATCGTTTACATTTCTTTCCGCATCTACTTTAGTTTCAAAAAACTTAAATGCATAATTCATTCCTGAAGCATCAACTAATGCTTTTCCATATTCAAATAAATTAATTGTTCCAAAACCAGAAGTAGATGAATTACAAATCACATATGGTTTAGTCGGAACATTTATTACAGGATTTGCTTGAACTTGTAATTTCATCGTGGTAACGACAAAACACCCTGATGAACCATTAGAAACTCTAACAAAAATTGTTTGAACATTTGCCGAACCGTTTTGATACATTAATGGTAATGGTGATGTTGCAGTTTGTGCGTCGTTATTTGTATAATAAAATGTAACATCTAATCCTTGTTGTGTTCCCACAATACTAGGTATTTTACTAGCTAAATCAAAAATTTCGAATCCATTCCCATCCGTGTCACACATAAAGTATGTAGGAAGCGGATTACTAACCTTAGGCATTTTTATCAACTCTAAATCAAGTTTAATTACCACATAACATTTAGTAAGTTTATCTGTTATACGTACAAAAACTGTTTTTGCTGTATTGCTTGAAAAACTAGAAGGATTACCGATTATACCTGTACCGTCAATAGCGTTATTATGAGTTATATGGTAAGTAACATCGTATTCGTTAGCATTTAAGCCCGCTAAGATATCCTTTTCTCCTTTTGTTAGATCAAACACCTCGATGTTGTCATTATTAATATCACATATTTGAAGTTTACCTATCGGAGTAACGGCTGGCACTTTATTCACTTTTAACACAACAGGAACGGTAGCATAACAACTTGAATTCGTATAACCTACCCTTGCATATATTGTTTGCTGATTTGCAACTCTGTTCACATAATTTCCAACATTCTGAATTACATTTACATTACTGTCTGCATCAGCTTGAGTTTCATGAAATGTTACAATTCCATTTTGAGGTAAAGGGTTACCTGCTATTAATACTTTTAAAGGATCTAAATTAAACTCTCCAAAACCATCATTATTAAAATCACAATATGTAACCGGAGCTATTTGATTAGCTATTGGTGTATTAATTAATCGTAATTCTAGAGGAACAACTTTGAAACAATCATTATCTAATGAACGTACTCTTACATATATTGTTTTAGGCTGAGAAGTATATTTCACAGGTAACATCAAAGCGGTATTGCCTAATATAGCGTCTTGTTGGAATTCATAAAATTCCAATGCCGCACCTGTTGGCATTTGTAAAATCAAATTATACGCAATATTAAGATCAAAATCCCCTATTCCAGTAATACCTTTTTCGCAAGTGGTAAGTGGTAAAACTGTATTATTAGTTAATGGCAATCTATATTTAAACAAGAAAAAAGAAGTCACTCCATAATAACTAGAATCAGTATCTTTTGTTACGCGAACCCATATACGCTGATTATGTACTCCATTATAATTTGCCAAATTACCTTGAGGAATTGCATTAAGATTATTTATTGCCTCGCTTTCACTTAAGTGATATGTTACCGTATAACCTACTGCGTTATTATACACAACAGGTGTTTGAACGGACAAATCAAATGTCTGAACAATATCTCCTTCACAAATAGAAAGATTAGGCAATTGATTTAAATACAAATTACAGTTTGCAAAAATCAATCTAAACGAAGTAGTATAAACACATGGATTATTTAAAAAATATGCTCTTACCCAAATTGTCACTGGACCTGATGTATTAGCTACATCATACAAAACAGGTAAAGCATTTTTACCATCTTTTGCATCCTGTTGGGTTAAATGATAACTATATAACATATCAGGATTCATACTCGAATTATCGGTAGCTTCTCGTAAATCAAAACGAGTAGTAGTACCTCTTGTAGGACATTCTTCCACATCAACCGGAGCCCTGTCTAAAGTTGTATATTCATAAAACTCAATTAAAACAGGTTCAGATTCCATGGTACACGCTGATACATTAGGAATATATACTTTTACATTATATTTACCTGTTTCCGTAACAACAAGATTAGCTCCTGTTTGCCCTGGAATTAAAACTCCATCTTTATACCATTCAAAAGTAAACATCTTTGGATCCATACCTGACTCTAAGGTATAGGTGTCTCCTACACAAAGTCCGTTACCTTCTTCAATTAAAACCGGATCTCCTAACTCTGGTTTACCAATATCAAAACTACCTGCTTTAAAAAAAACGGCACTTGTGTGACTAGAAGTTGGACAAAAATCTATAACAGCCAGTTTAATTTTATATTTACGACCTACAACAACATTTGCCGTTAAGGATTTCATAGCAATTGTATGCCCTGAAAGATTTATAGGTGCTGAAGCAGGTGGTAATTGGTTTACTCGAGTACCGTATGAATTCCCAAAATACTGAGGATTAATTGAACCTGCAGGACATGTATTTGGATAAGATTTATTAACGTCTCGTAACGTATTGATTGAAATTGGATCATTAGTACCTGGGATCTTCGCCAAATTCTCCCCTATAGCTGTAGTAGTATCAATTAACCAAGCACCAAACATCGCTCCATTACCACATTCAAAGTTACAACCGGTATTATAACTATGACTTCCAAATAAGTATTCAAAACTTACTGTTGATTGTACAGGAATAAATTCAAAATCTATCACTGTTGAACGCATATTCGCAGGGCGTACAGGTGTTGTTGGCCATCCTCCTGCATCATTAATTAAATCTAGTAAATCTTGATCCCCCAACCATCTATATTGATTTGGACTTGTAGGTCCGTTTCCAACTGTACACGGTCCCTCAACCCCTTTAGAAATGTCTGTTGCTAAAACAACCCCGTCGTCAAAAGGAAAAGCACTACCATTTCTATTAAAATATCCTATAGCCTTAACCGCATCAGAACCAGGAGCACCACTTCCATATTGGTATCGAACATTCGATACTAAATCACATCCTGAACGTACTAAAACATCTTTAATAAGCTGATCAGGAGTATAAGTATCGTCAACCTTAACATAAGATTGAGAAAAACCTAAATAGCCAACGAGTGTTAAAAGCACTAATAAATACTTGTTTCTCATAGTTAGTTAATAATTATTTTTATGAGTTAAATAATCCATACAAATACTTGTATTTTTAAAAAGCGAAATTTACATAAAATTAAGACAATATTAAGTTTTTTTTAGAAAAAAAAATAAAACAGATAAACTTTAACACTTATGTTCCTTGTTCAATGTTGTCTAGTCTGATAAATTCATGGTTAAATCTAATTCTTTATTTATCTATTACGTATATTTGCATCCTTATAGTATTAACATCATTATATTATTATGTGCAAATCAGATGCATTTCACGATGAAATCGGTAACGACCACATAGGAACAAGCGATTATACGCCCTTAAGAGCGGACGCTTTCGACAAAACCGACGAAGAAAAAATAGAATCTATCAAAGCAAACGTAGAACAAATATTAACTACTTTAGGAATGGATTTAACCGACGATAGTTTAAAAGGCACTCCAAACCGTGTTGCTAAAATGTTCGTTAAAGAAATTTTTGGAGGATTAAATCCTGCTAAAAAACCTTCTTCTTCTACTTTCGACAATAAGTATAAGTATGGAGAAATGCTAGTAGAAAAAAACATTGTGGTTTATTCTACTTGCGAGCATCACTTATTGCCAATCGTAGGGCGCGCGCACGTTGCATACATCTCGAAAGGAAATGTAGTTGGTTTATCTAAAATGAATCGTATTGTAGATTATTATGCAAAACGTCCTCAAGTTCAAGAGCGTTTAACCATTCAAGTTGTGGATGAATTAAAACGCGTTTTAGGAACCGAAGATGTTGCTTGTGTAATCGACGCGAAGCATTTATGTGTAAACTCACGCGGAATTAGAGATATCGAAAGTTCAACTGTTACAGCAGAATTCAGTGGAGCTTTTAAAAACGAAATGACTCGCAGAGAGTTTTTAGATTATATTAAATTAGACACTCAATTTTAAAATCAAATAAAAATGACGTTTTATCAAAACAATCACCTAAAAATTTACAATTCACTTTCGGGACAGAAAGAAACTTTTACTCCTATTCATGAAGGAAAAGTAGGAATGTATGTTTGCGGACCTACTGTGTATAATTTTGTGCATTTAGGGAATTGTAGAACGTTTATTTCTTTTGATTTGGTGTTTCGTTATTTGAAACATTTAGGCTATCAAGTTCGTTACGTTCGTAATATTACCGATGTTGGTCATATTGTAGATGATGCCGATTCGGGCGAAGATAAAATCGCTCAAAAAGCGCGTTTAGAACAAATCGAACCAATGGAAGTTGCGCAGAAATACACCGTAAACTTTCATAATACGCTTAAACAATTCAATAATTTAGAACCAAGCATCGAACCGACTGCAACGGGACATATTATTGAGCAAATTCAGGTAATTCAACGAATTATCGACAACGGATTTGCTTATGAAGTAAACGGTTCGGTTTATTTTGATATTGAAAAGTTCGATAAATCATACGATTATGGAGTTTTATCTGGAAGAAATATCGAAGATATGATTTCGAATACTCGTGATTTAGACGGACAATCGGACAAACGAAATCCTCTAGATTTTGCTTTATGGAAAAAGGCTGAACCAGAACACATTATGCGCTGGCCTTCTCCTTGGGGCGACGGTTTTCCAGGTTGGCATTTAGAATGTACTGCAATGAGCACCAAATATTTGGGAGATCATTTTGACATTCATGGCGGCGGAATGGATTTAAAATTCCCTCATCACGAATGTGAAATTGCTCAAAACGAAGCTTCATGCGGAAATACACCAGTTAATTATTGGATGCACGCCAATATGCTGACTTTAAACGGAAAAAAAATGTCGAAATCGACAGGAAATAATATTTTACCTCAAGAATTATTTTCGGGCGAAAACAGCATTTTGAGCAAAGCTTATCATCCGGCTGTTGTGCGTTTCTTTATTTTGCAAGCGCACTATAGAAGTATTTTAGATTTTTCGGACGATGCCATTCAAGCTTCCGAAAAAGGTTTTCAACGTTTAATGGAAGCGATCGACAAAGTTGCAGATCTACCTGTTTCTAACACTTCTTCTTTCGATGTGAATTCATGGAAACAGAAATGTTATGATGCAATGAACGACGATTTCAACAGTCCTATTTTAATTGCACATTTGTTCGATGCGGTAAAAAACATCAATTCTATTTTAGACGGAAAAGAAACAATTTCCGAAACCGATAAACAAGTACTTCACGAAACGTTAAACTCTTTTGTATTTGATGTTTTGGGATTATTTAAAGAAGAAAACGTTTCTACAGATCATTCTAAATTAGAAGAAGTTGTACAAATGTTGATTAAAATGCGTGCCGAAGCTCGTGCAAATAAAGACTTTGCGCAATCTGATTATATCCGAAATCAATTAGCCGAAATCGGAATCGAATTAAAAGACGGAAAAGAAGGAACAACCTTTTCTTTATAATATTTTACTAAAAAGCTACTGAATCAAGTAGCTTTTTTTATCTTTGAATCTATGGAACTCATCAAGAAAATCTTAATTTTCCCTTTTGTGTTTTTAATCCGCTTTTATCAATTGTGTATTTCGCCCTTTACGCCGGCAAGTTGCAGATTTACGCCAACATGTTCGCAATACACCTTAGAAGCTTTAAAAAAACACGGATTATTTAAAGGCGGTTGGCTTGCAGTAAAACGCATTTCAAGTTGTCATCCGTGGGGAAAATCAGGTTACGATCCCGTTCCTTAACTTATTAAAAATATATGATACATTCTCTTAACATGATTTGGAATCCGTCTGAAGGAATTTCGATCGGAAGTTTTACACTTCGTTTTTACAGTTTAATGTTCGTAATTGCTTTTTCGCTTGGATATTTCATCATGAAAAAGATTTACGAACGCGAAAAAAGAACGCAAGACGAATTAGATAAATTATTCATGTACACTTTTGTTGCTACTTTATTAGGTGCGCGATTGGGACATGTTTTCTTTTACGACTGGGATTATTACCAAAATCATTTGTCTGAAATTTTATTACCTTTTAGATTCAGTCCAAAATTCGAATTTACCGGATTTGCAGGTTTAGCAAGTCACGGAGCAGCTATTGCGATTATTTTAGTGATGTATTTTTACAGCAAAAAAATCATTCATAAACCTATTTTATGGATTCTAGATCGCGTAGTTTTATCGGTAACAATTGGCGGAGTTTTTGTTCGTTTAGGAAACTTCTTTAACTCGGAAATCTACGGACATATTGTAGATAAAAACTTTCCTTTCGGAATTAAATTTATTCGTGAAGAAGAGTTTTGGCAAAAAAACAATATTCACGAAATAACACAAGTTGCAAATAAAAATCAAGCGTTCGATTTAATTCAAAACGATCCAAGATTTGCTTCGGTTTTAGAAGCCATTCCGTTTCGTCATCCAACACAATTGTACGAAGCTTTAGGATATGTTATTTTGTTCATCATCTTATTTTTTATGTATTGGAAAACGGATGCAAGAAACTATTTAGGTAAAATATTCGGAGTCTTTTTAGTTTTCTTGTGGTTAATTCGTTTTGTAGTAGAATATGTTAAGGAAAGCCAAGGCGGATTCGAATCTTCTTTAGGTTTATTATCAACTGGTCAATGGTTAAGTATTCCGTTCATTATTGCCGGAATCTATATTTGGGCCACCGCAAAAAAACGACCTTACACAAACGTATAATATTCAAAAACACTCTATTACAGAGTGTTTTTTTTTGTTTAAATTCCGTATCTTTATAGAAATAAAAATTTCATTTTATGAGAAAAAGTCTTTTTATTCCCACCATTCTTTTAGGAACGCTTACATTAGCAAGTTGTGTTTCTAAGAAGCAATATGCACAATTACAAGATAATTACAACAAACTTCAAACAAATTATAATCAATCGCAAATTGATTTAAGTTCTTGTAATACTCGAACCAAAAGTTTAGAAGATATGTTGGCTCAAGAACGTGCATCGAACGAAGCTTTAAAGAAATCTTTAGCAACTTTACAAGGTTCTTTAGATAAAAGTATCACACAAGGAAATGTAAATATTTCCAAATTGGTCGATGAAATTAACTCAAGTAACAAATACATTCAGCACTTAGTAAATACTAAAAATAAAAGCGATTCTTTAAATGTTGTTTTAACCAATAATCTTACACGTTCTTTAAGTCGCGAAGAATTAAGAGATGTAGATATTCAGGTTTTAAAAGGAGTTGTTTATATTTCTTTGGCAGATAATATGCTATATAAATCTGGAAGTTATGAAATTTCAGATCGTGCTGACGAAACGTTAAGTAAAGTTGCAAAAATCATTAACGATTACAAAGATTATGATGTGCTGATTGAAGGAAATACCGACAACGTGCCAATTAAACGCGAAAACATTCGCAATAACTGGGATTTAAGTACATTGCGTGCTTCTTCGGTTGTACAAGCTTTACAAAATCAATACGGAGTTAATCCAAAACGTTTAACTGCTGGCGGACGTGGAGAATACAATCCAATTGCTGACAATGCTTCTGAAAACGGTAAAATGCGAAACAGAAGAACACAAATCATTATTACGCCTAAGTTAGATGAATTCATGGAATTGATCGATCAGGCACCTGATAATAATTAACCTTAAAAACTGAGCAATGCTCAGTTTTTTTATTCCAAATAATATTACATCAATTTTAACTATCAGTTTAAAATTAAATTTCGACATTCGCCTCCATGAAATCAAAAAAGAGAAAAAGAATGAGCGCTTTATTGATACTATTTGGGCTGATAACAATCGGAATTGTTTTATTTTTACAACATCCTTTATTTGGTAAAAAGCCTTCAGGAGAAAGATTAGAACGTATAAAAAAATCGAAATATTATAAAAACGGACAATTTCATAATTTATCTCATACTCCGGCATTTGCAGAAGACGCTTCATATTTTGATGCTTTAAAAGAATTGCTTTTCTCAAAAGTAAAACATACAAAACCACTTGATAGTATTCCGCATATAAAAACCGATTTATCGAAATTAAGCACTACCGACGATTTCTTAATTTGGTTCGGGCATTCTTCTTATTTAATTCAGGCAGATCAAAAACGTTTTTTAATCGATCCCGTTTTAACCAAAAATGCCTCTCCTATTTATTCAACAAATAATGCGTTTAAAGGCGCCGACACCTATCATTACGATTTGTTGCCTCCAATTGATTTTTTGATTTTAACACACGATCATTACGACCATTTAGATTACACAACCTTTAAAAAACTAAAAGATAAAATCAAAGCTGTTGTTTGTCCGCTTGGCGTTGGCGAACATTTAGAATATTGGGGAGTCCCGGCTAAAAACATTATAGAATTAGATTGGTTCGAAAATGCTTCTTTAAACGAAACCATTCAAATTACCGCAACTCCTGCTCGTCACTTTTCTGGAAGGGGTTTTAAAAGAAATAATACTTTGTGGGCTTCGTACGTTTTTCAGTCAAAAAACCTGAAGCTTTATTTAGGAGGCGACAGCGGCTACGATAATCATTTTAAAGAAATCGGCATAAAATTCGGTCCGTTTGATTTGGCAATTTTAGAAAACGGACAATACAATTACAAATGGAAATACATTCATATGTTTCCGGAAGAAGTTGTAAAAGCCGCAAAAGATTTACAGACCAAAAGCTTTTTTCCTGTTCACAGTTCAAAGTTTAAATTGGCAAATCATCCTTGGAAAGAACCTTTAGAAAAAGTTACTGCTTTTAGTAAAAACGAACCCGATTTGAGATTGATTACACCTAAAATTGGGGAAGCTGTATATTTAAATCAAACTTCGCAAACATTCGAAAATTGGTGGGAAACGATCGAGTAAACTATCGTTCTTTTAAAAGATACAATTCTTTAAGCGACTTCGAAATCTGTTCTGCAACTAACGAAGCCGGCGTAATTTCATAAATTAAATTAAGATCATCACCTGCTTTTCCGTGAACATAACAACCAATTAAAGCTGCATCTAAAGTACTGTAACCTTGTGCCAAAAATGCTGCAATACATCCTGTTAAAACATCGCCCATTCCGCCTTGTGCCATCGAAGGATTTCCTGTTGAATTCACATAAATCTTCCCGTCAACATCACAGATAAACGTATATTGATTTTTTAAAACAATAACGCAATCTAATTCTTGTGCTTTTTGTTGAGCTGTTTTTAATCGAAGTTCCCAGCTTTCATGCTTCCCGAACAAACGATCAAATTCTTTTATATGCGGAGTTAAAATACTGTTTTTCGGAATTTTATTTTGTAGATTTTCTTTCGAAATCATGTTTAAAGCATCTGCATCAAAAACAGTTGGAATAGTACTTTTTAAAGCCCAATCTAATTTATTCTTGCTCGAAATATCAATTCCTAAACCTGAACCAATTGCTAAAGCAGTAAATTTAGTACTTTCTGTTTTTTCTAAATCTTCTATTTCTAAAGTCATTATTTCTGGCTGAAAAGTATTAAAAACCGAAAAATAATTTTGATCTATACAACTTGTAATTAAACCCGCACCCGAAAACAAAGCCGATTTTGCACAAAGCAAAGCTGCGCCCATTGTATTTGGAGATCCTGTGATAAGCAATAAATGTCCGTAAGTTCCTTTGTGTGAAAAAGGCATTCTGGGTTTTAATTTAGAAAGAATATCTTGTTCTTGTATCCAGAAATGACTTGAAGGAACCGATTTTAAATAAACCTCATCTAAACCAATTTCTACAAAATCGAATTCTTTAGTAAACAAAGCTGATTCCGGAAACATAAAAAATAGTTTCGGGCGTTGAAACGAAATCGTAAAATCGGCTTTTATTCCTTGATAAAATGCTAAATTAGGTTCATCGATATCTAATCCAGAAGGAGCATCAACCGAAACAATATAACGTGCATTTTGATTGATTTTATTAAAAATAGCAACTAAAAAAGGTTTTAAAACTCCTTGAAAACCTGATCCTAAAACAGCATCGATTACGACATTTAATTCATTCGGAATTTCGTTTGCCTCATTAATAACAACAATCGGAATTTTTAAAGCAATTAAACGTTCTTTGTTGATTTTAAAATCGTTGGTTTCGTTCAAAAATCCGTTTAAAATATAAACCGAAATATTCTGATAACCTTTCATCCGCAAAAGTCGGGCAATTGCCAAACCATCGCCGCCGTTATTCCCTTTTCCGCAAAAAACGGTAATCTTTTCGTGAACTTTTACCAAACGAATAAACCGATTTACAAAAGCTTTTGATGCTTGTTCCATTAAATCAATCGATTGAATGGAGCTATTTTCAATCGTATAAACATCGGCTTTACGAATAGTTTCGTTCGATACAAAATTCAACATAATTACACTTTTTAAAACGACGATAATTTACAAAAAAAAGAATTATTCTGTTGGTGATTTAGCTTGAAATAGGAAATCACGTTCAGAATTATAAAGATTCTTTATTTCTCTTCGTTTTATTCTGAATGATAAAAACAAATAATTCATTTCTAGATCTACAAAATCTTTAAGACTTTGCAGGATTTTCATCATTTTTTAAAATTTAATTGCAATTGATACGCAACAAAAATTTGATCTAATTGATTAACCAAAACATCGTATTCGCTTTGTAATAGTTGATTTTTAGCCGATTTGTAAACCGAAGCATCTACTTTATCGAACAGATATTTACTTTCGGTTGTTTCGAACGATTTTTTAGAAACTTGTGTTAGTTCGTATAACGATTTTTGCTGTTCTTGTAAAAGTTGTAATTTCTTAGTTTCGGTTTCAATTAAGTCGTTTAATCTTTTTTCTTCTTTGGCTTCTTCTTCGGCAATCGTTTGTTCTTCTAACTTTTTTAATCTTCTTTTCTGAGAAGAATTTCCTTTGTTAAAAATCGGAATATATAAACTTAAACCAACATATTGACTTTTATTGTCTTTTAACTGATTTCCGAATTGAAAACTGGTATCTGAAAAGTTGTTGATTCTTTGAGCAAAAAAAGTTCCGTACGAATAAGCAAAACCTAAACTTGGCAGAAAATTCGAAATTAATTGTTTGTATTCTTCTTTGCTTTTATTGTTTTGCAATCTTATTTTTTGGATAGAAGGATGTTCTTCAACCGAAAAATCTTCAATAGAATTCATAAAAACTTCTGGTTGAATCAATTCACAATGTTCAACGTTAAATTGCGAAGTATTTAACAACTGAAGTAGTTCTAATTTAAACAATTGTTCTTCTTGCAAAGCCTTTTTGAGATTGTTTTTGTCTTGCAAATAAATAACCTGAATATCGTACGCATCACTTTTTGAACGTCTGCCCTCTTCCACTTCTTTTTCTACTCGATTTAATTGTTGCTTTGAATTTTCGATCTGAAAAACCAACGATTTTTTCCATTCTTGCAATGAAAAAGCTTTAATGTATTTTTCTAAAACCAATAATTCTAATTGATTTTCGATGACTTCGAACTCCATTTTTTCAATTTCGACATCGATAGTTTGAATTTTAGTTTGATTCCATTTCGAGAAATCAAACAAATTTATTCGCGCATCAATCGAAAGATTATCTGATTGAATATTGGAAGGCAAACGATTATTGGTAGAAGGATCGATTGAAGAGCCAAAATTATACGAATGCGAAGCCGACAATCCAATTTCGGGCAAAAATTGCGATCCAAACGAACGTTTTGTTTCTTTTTTCTGTTCTATTTTAAGCGTTTGAATTTTAAAATCGAAATGATTTTCTTTAACCAAACGCAAGCATTCTTCTAAAGAAAGTTGCTGCGCTTTTCCCACAAAAGGAAAAAGCACGAACAACATCCAAATTAAAAAATTGAGTATCTTATTCATATTAACTATTTGTAATGCTTAGTTAAAAAACACTTACTTTGTATAGAGATTTCTCACTTCGTTCGAAATGACAAGTTCATCATTTTGTCATTCCGATGCAGGAGGAATCCTTTATATTAGTAGTCACAACTTTTTATAATTCTACAAGGTTCTATAAACCTTATAAGAATGTCTTATTCATATTTTAAGTAATTCAACAAATTGATTTTCGTTGCCGAATAAGCTTTTAAAAGCACCACAATTAAGGTTAACACAAGTAACAATACAAACGCAAAAAGATAGGTAAAAACCGAAATATCGATTCGATAAGCAAAGCTTTCTAACCATTTTTGCATTAAAATATAACTTGGAATAACTGCCAAAACAAAACCAATTATTGCCAAATAAACATATTGCTTAGAGAGAATAAAAAGTAAAGTTTTAGTTTCGGCGCCCATTACTTTTCTAATGGCAATTTCTTTGTATTTACGTTCAATCGTGTACGACGAAAGTGCAAACAAACCAAACAACGCAATGGTTATAACCACAACATTTAGAATATTGAACATTTTTTGTTGTTTTATATAATTCTCGTACGAACGTTCAAATTGCTTATCAACGAAATCATATTCGAACGGATAATCTTGATCGACTCTTTGTTTCCAGAACTTCTCAAGGTTCGCAATTGTTTGATCTACATTTCCCGAATCAACTTTTACTAAAATGGCATTCATATTAAACGACATCCATTTTATAGTTTTAAAATGCATAAAAAGCATTGGAGGAATTTTAGAATCGGGCGATCGCAGATTAAAATCCTTAACGATTCCGACTAAAGTAAATTTAGTTCCATTCCATTCAAATTCGCTTCCTATTTCAACATCTTTTCCAGTTTCTCTAATCGCTGCTTCATTTAGCAATACATTCGAAATGGTGTCAGATGAAATTTCGGGCGATAAATCGCGTCCTTCTTTTATTTTAATATTCATCATATCGAAAAAGCCAAAATCAATCGCCATGTTTTCGCCTTGAATCATTTTTTCTTTCAAGGTAAAACTCGAATTAGAATTTGCTCCTCCTGATCCAAATCTAAAAGCAATTGCATTCGCGTCTTTTACACCTTTAACTTTCAATAAATCTTGTTCAAAACTTTGATAAAAATCGTATCGTTTTTCTCTAAGATCGTGTTTTCTGTAGTTTACACTTATAATTTGATCGCTTTTAAAACCTAAATCCTTTTTTAACATGTGATTTACTTGTGCTGTTACAATTAATCCGCCTGTTATAAAAAAAGTAGCAATTAAGAACTGTAAAACCAACATGGAATTTCGTAACCAAATGCCACTTTTACTGCGCGAAAAATTGCCTTTTAATACTTTTAGTTCTTTAAAATTTGCAATGTATAGTGCCGGAAAAAATCCTGCAAGAATAACAACTACACTAAAGATTGCGATTAAATAAGGAAAAAAAGCTACAAAATCTAACTCCAAATTTTTACCAATTTGTTCGTTGTAAAAAGGAAATGTTAATTCGGTTAACGAAAGTGCAAACAATAAAGCGAATAAGGTTAATAAAGCGGTTTCGAATACAAATTGCAAAATGATATTTTGTTTCGAAGCTCCTAAAACTTTACGAACGCCTACTTCTTTAGCACGACGAATTGCCTGAGCTGTTGAAAGATTTACATAATTGATAATAGACAAAATCAAAATTAAGACCGACAAACCTAAATTAATTTGCAAAAAGGTTTTATTTCCTTGTCCTTCGGGCAATCGGGAAACAATTGCTTTTAATCTTGCATCTGCAATAGGTTGTAATATGGTTTCGCTTTTTCCGTAAAGCTTTACAGATTCCTCCTCCGAAATTCCTTCTTCTTTAGCAAAACGTACCGTTTTATTTTCGTACAAAATATCGTTACAAATTTTCTCGATTGCCGTTTTATCTTCAATATTTTTTAATTTGATTAATAACGAAGTTCCGTAATTTCCCCACTGATCTTTATTTTCTTCCAATCGATCATAAATATCAGACATAACATATTTTGGCTGAAATGACGAATGTTTTGGCAATTTATAAACTCCGTGAATTACAAATTGTTTTCCTTCTAACGAAGTTATAATTTGATTGATTGGATTTTGATTTCCGAATAATCTTATGGCTTCGTTTTCTTCAATGGCAACTCCATTTTTATTTTTGCCAAAATCTGTTTTACTTCCTTTTACAAACTGAAATGGAATAAAATCGAAAAAGTTATTTTGAACAGAAAGAACTTTATCTAATGTTATTTTTTGATTGTTTACAATATATAAATCGTTTCCATACCAACCGTTAAACCAAGTATAATCGGCTACCTTATCGGTCTTTTCAACCAAAAATCGCGGTAAAGGTTCTACAGAAGTTGCCCAATATTCATCCGAAAGCGAAAATTTACTTACAACTTCGAAAACGTTATCTTTATTCGGATTCCATTGCTCATAACTTGTTTCATCGTCCCAATACAAAGTCGAAAAAATAACGCCGGTAATTCCAATTGCTAATCCAAAAATGGTTAAAAAAGTAAAACCTTTATTTTTAATTGCGTTGTATATAAATATTTTAAACCAGTTTTTAAGCATAAGTGTTTTTTTTAGAAACATTGTACTACTTTTCTCTAAAAAAGAGAAAAGCAACAGCAATATTCAAATTAAAAATTGAGTATTTTATTAAGATTTGTATGATTTTAAAAACCTTACAAGAATGTCTTATTCATATTTTAAATAATTCAGCAAATTGATACGTGTTGCCGAATAAGCTTTTAAAAGCACAACTATCAGAGTTAAAGCCAATAATAAAACAAATGCGAAAATGTAAACTGTTATAGAAATATCGATTCGATATGCAAAGTTTTCTAACCACTTTTGCATTAAAATGTAACTCGGAAAAACCGCTAAAACAAAACCTATTATTGCATAGTAAACATATTGTTTAGACAAGCTTTTTAGTAACGATCCGGTTTCGGCTCCTAAAACTTTTCTAATTGCAATTTCTTTGTATTTACGTTCAATCGTGTACGACGAAAGCGCAAACAAACCAAACAACGCAATAATTATAACCACAATATTTAGTATTTTAAACATAGCTTCTTGTTGGGTATAACTTTGATAAGAACGCGCAAATTGATTGTTTACAAAATCATATTCGAACGGATAATTTTGATCTACTTTCTGTTTCCAGAATTTTTCAATATTAGCAAGTGTTTCATCCGCATTTTCAGAATCAATTTTGATCATAATACCCGAAAGATTCGAATACCATTTCGGCGTTTTAACATGCATAAAACTCATTGCCGAATATTCTTGTACAGGAGAAAGCAAATGGAAATTTTTAACGATTCCGATTAATTTTGTTTTATAACCATTCCATTGAAATTCTGTTCCCAACGGAACATCTTCACCTAAATCCTGAACTGCGCGTTCGTTAAGAATGATAGCTTCTATTGTATCTGAAGCAATTTTAGGATCAAAAAAACGTCCTTCTTTCAATTCTATTTTCAACATTTCAAATAATCCAAAGTCAGACAAAATAAGACTTGCTTGCGCTTTCGCATCACTATTTGCTTTGTTAAGAGTAGAAGTAGAAGAAGCACCCGACCCAAAAATAAATGAAGTTATATTAACATCTTTAACTCCTTTTATCTTTACTAAATCTTGTTTAAATCCTTCGTAAAATGCGTATCGTTTATCGCCTAAATCAAATCTATTATAATTTATCTGTAAAACCTGATCGCCCGAAAATCCTAAATCTTTTTTGGCTATATACGTCATTTGATTTGTTACAATATATCCGCCTACAATAAAGAAAGTAGCAATTGCAAACTGAATAATCAACATGCCGTTTCGAAGCCAAACTCCACTTTTACTGCGCGCAAAATTCCCTTTTAATACTTTTAAAACATCGAAGTTTGAAATGTACAAAGCAGGAAAAATTCCGGCAAACACTATAACAATCAACACAATTAGTACTAAATAAAACCAATGATCTCCAAAGTTTAATTCAAGTGTTTTATTGATTAAATTGTTATAATACGGCAAACTTAATTCTGCCATACATAAAGCAAAAAGTGTTGAAAAAAGCGTAATTAAAGTAGTTTCGAACACAAACTGACTGACAATATTTTGTTTCGAAGCTCCTAAAACTTTACGAACACCAACTTCTTTAGCACGGCGAATTGCCTGAGCCGTTGAAAGATTTACATAATTGATGATAGACAAAACCAAAATTAAAACTGATAAACCTAACGTGATTTGTAAAAACAAACGGTTTCCTTTTCCTTCTAAAAATCCTGTTACGTTATCGCTTAATCGTGCAACAGCTAATGGCTGCAATTCAATAGTAAAATTGCTTGAAGTTTTCTCCATATATTCTTCTACAGACATTCCGCGACTTTTTGCTTCATCTTGAATTCTGTAGGTTATATAAACTTGTTTTATCGTATTTTCAACATCTGCTTTATCTTCCGGTCTCTTTAATTTTAGTAGTAAAGAGTAGTTGAAATTTCCCCATTGATCTTCGTTATATTTTAATGAATTATAAATATCTGAAAACACGTATTTAGGTGCTAATGACGATTTTTTGTCTAATTTATAAACGCCGTAAATAGTTTTTTTAGCTCCGTCTATAGAAGTTATGGTTTGATTTATTGGATCTTCATCGCCAAATAAACGCTTTGCTTCGTTTTCTTCAATGGCAATTCCATCTCTGTTTTGTTCAAAAGCTTTTTTACTTCCTTTTACAAATTCAAAAGGAAAGAAATCGAAGAAATTGCTTTGTGTAGAAATACTTTTGTTAAGATATTCTTTTTTGTTTTTTACATCGTAAACATTCGCCGCATAACCAGCTTCTAAATAACAATACGATTCGACTTTATCGGTTTTTAACAAAACGTTTTTAGCCAATGGTTCCGGAGCTATTGCCCATTTACCAATATTCTGCATGTCGATTATAACCTCGAAAACATTGTCTTTATTCGGATTCCATTGATCATAACTTCTTTCGTCGTCCCAATATAAAGTCGAAAAAATAACGCCGGTAATTCCAATTGCCAATCCAAAAATGGTTAAAAACGTAAAGCCTTTGTTTTTTATGGAATTGTATATGAATATTTTAAACCAATTTTTAAACATCGCTACAAATTATTAGAGTAAATTTTACCGTTTTTATTTGCTATCAATCCAACATTTTTTGTTTCAACTTTTAGCTTTTTAGGTTCGCCTTTTATCGAAACTTGCGCGGTATTAAATGCTTTTGCATCTAACGAATCTGTTACCCAGCTTTCTACAACCGACGAGCTTTTAGATGTTATTTGTGCTTGTTTTGATTTTAACTTTATCGTATTTACAATAGAACTTCCTTCGACTTCTAAAAACAATCGATCCGAACTTCCGTCTAAGTTTACAATACTCGCTCCAGCAATATTTGCATGAACGGATTCTGAAGTTAAAGTTCCTTTTATTTGCGAGCTTCCAGCAGCATTAATATTCGTTGTTTTAGCTTTAAAAATCCCTTGCAAAATAGAAGCTCCGCGAACATCGATTTTTAAATCATTGCTTTGAATTGCTTTTACACTATTCATTTGCGAAGCACCTTTTAGCTTAACACTTAAATTTGCTATTTGAAATTGATCCTGTATTTTTAAAATACTCGCTCCGCTTAAATCAATACCATTCAATTTTTGCGTGTATACTTTTATTTTTAATTTTTTAAAAACCAGCTTTTTAGAGTTTTTTTTAGAACTAATAGAAACATATAAAGTATTTCCAGAAACTTTTGTTTCGATATAGTTTTGTTGTTCTTTGTTTTCGGTTTCGATTATAGCTTTAGAAGAATTTGATTGAAATACTTCAAGAATAACTCCGTTTTTAGCTTCGATACTTTCGAAAGAAGAAAGTGTTCTGGCTTCTGTATATTGAGCAAAACCTTGAACAGAAAACAAAAACAATATAAGTAGCATAATGTTTTTCATCGTTTTTAGATTTGATTTTCGAATACGTTTACATTTTTTTGATTTGCTTTTTCCGAAAGGATTTCTCCATCTTTCATCAAAATGATTTTTTCGGAATAAGATGCATCGTGAGCCGAGTGTGTTACCATTAAAATAGTAGAACCTTGGGCGTGTAAATCGGTCAATAATTCCATTACTTCATTTCCGTTTGTACTATCTAAATTTCCTGTTGGCTCATCGGCTAAAATAATTTTCGGATTCATAACCAAAGCTCTTGCAACAGCAACGCGTTGTTGCTGACCGCCCGAAAGTTGTTGCGGATAATGTTTTAATCGATGTACAATATTCAATTTTTCGGCAATTTCCTGAACGCGTTTTTTTCGTTCCGAACTCGAAACTTTTGCGTAAATCATAGGTAATTCGATATTATCGTAAACCGAAAGTTCATCGATCAAATTAAAGTTTTGGAAAATAAATCCAATGTTTTCTTTTCGAACTTTTGCACGTTTGCTTTCGTTTGCATTTGCCATTTCCTGATTTAAAATCTGGTAACTTCCTTCATTAAATCCGTCTAGCAAACCAATAATGTTTAACAAAGTTGATTTTCCGCAACCCGAAGGTCCCATTATCGAAACAAACTCGCCCGATTGAATATTTAAATTAATGTTGTTTAGCGCTTTTGTCTGAATTTCTTCTGTTTGAAATATTTTCGAAAGGTTTTCTATTTTTATCATAATGTTAGTCGTTTTAATCGTTTAAAATATCATTTACATGCTCTACCCAATCATAATCGGGAATGTTAGAATCAATGAAAAAATCGGGTTGAATTCCAATTTCATCGATCGGAAAATCGGGAACTCTTTTACTTTTAGAAAGAGCATATCCTAATTCGAATTCCTTACAAGACGATTCTACATAGTACATATTCGAAATATCTAAAACTCCGAAAGTTGTGACACCGAAAAGCTTAACTTTTTTACTTTGTTTTGCTGCCAATAAAAATTGTTCATCTGTGCTTCCGTTTCCTTTATTTATAATAATTCCTACATTTTTCGGATAAGGATAAACAGTATCTAGCTTTGTTAATGTTACATCATATTGATTCAATCCAACATATTTACCTAAATTTTGTTCTAATTTATCGTAAGCTTTTTTAGCCCATTCTTTACTATTTTCATCAAAACCATATTCGGGTTTATTGATAAAATCTAACATCCGTTGATTGTTTAATTGAGTTGATCGAAATTGAACACCCACAGTTCGTATAGGATTTGTGTATAAATAAGGAATTAATTCATTAAAACTACTATCACTTCCGCCTGTTCCGTTTCGAATATCAATAATTAAATTTTCTGTTTTTAAAATAAGCTCTTTATTTGTTGCCAATAAACTATCTATAGCAGCTTTGTTTTCTTGACGAAAAGACGGAATTCGCAACATTAAAGTTTTCTCATTCAACTTTTCTAAATAAGGTTTAGTTTCTGCCAACATGGTAAAATACTTCTCGATTTTAGAATCTTTAGGCAATTCCGGATAAACACGTTTTAAAAACATTCGTCCTATTTTTAAATAATTAGCATCTATCAATCCAATATCATTTGATTCTACCGCAGAATGATCTCGCATATAAAAAGTACTTTTTTCTGCCTTTTTATCGATTCTTAATTTTACTTGATCTTTTGTCCAAGTTTCGGCTCCCGATTCAATAATAAAACCTATGTATTCATTGCCTTGTTTCTTAATTCCTATTTTGTAAGGTTCTGTTGTCCAAATTCCTTCATAATCGGTTTCTTTTTTGGTTTTCAAGTATTTTTCAAACTTAGGAAGATCTACTTTAAAGGTTTCCCAATTCGAGAAATCTTGTTTATCTACCGCTTCAGTATTTGTATTCTGAACTTGGTTTAATAATGAAATATCGATGTGCCCCGATCTAAAAAACTGCAACCATTCATATAAAATTGGACTACATTCTGTAATGTTTTTAGCTTTTTTAATTTTTGCAAAAATGCGTTCGTTATGATCTTTATACGCTTGCTCTCCTTTTTTTTCTAAAACGTATTCAAATCCGGCATCGTTTTCTTCAAATGTTTTCTTTACCCATTCAAAATTACTTTCGCAATTACAATTTTGTGCCGAAGCAATTCCGAAAAATAAAACGGTAAAAAGTACTAGAGTGTGTTTCATTATGAATCTATTTTTTTATGGTTAATTCTTGTATTTCTTTATAATCTTCGTAATTCGATGTAATAATTTTTTCGCCCGCTTTTAATCCCGAAACTACTTCATAAACATTTGGATTTTCGCGTCCTAATTCAATTTTTCGTCTCATTGCTTTATTGTTTTCTACTACAAAAATCCATTTTCCTTGAGTGGCAGCGTAAAAAGATCCTTTGGGAATAACGATTTTCTTTTCTTTTTCAGATAAAATCAGTTTTACACCAACCGACAAACCTTCTTGTAAATTAGCCGGAATTTTATCGATGAATTCTAATTCGGCTTTAAACTTTCCGCTTTTTATTTCGGGCGAAATCTTGGTTACTTTCACTTTAATGATTTTTCCTTTCATTTCGATTTGTCCGTATTGATTTTCCTGAATTCGATCTAAATAATATTCGTCAACCATTGCAACCAATTTATAACCGCTTAAAATATCGACTTTTCCTATGCTTTTTCCGGCTTCAATTGATTGTCCTAAAGTTGCTTCGAACGAACTTAATCTTCCCGAATCTGGAGCTAAAACCAAAAAGTTCTTTTTATTCTGTCGCAACGTTACCAAACTTTTTCGCATAATTGCCAACGCTTCGTCGATTTGTTTTAACTGAATGTTATTCGATTCGCGTTCTTTAATTAAACTTTGCTGAATAATCGATTTTCGTTCTTGCTGATATCGCAATTTTTCCTGTGTGTTTTCCCATTCGTTCTTCGCTAAAACTTCGCGATCGTATAACTTTTTATTTAAATCATAATCCAATTTCGATTGATTGTAATCGTGTTCAATCGCAACAAAATCTTTTGATAAACTTAATTCTTGATTTCGAATCGAAAGTTTCGAAACATTTAATTGATTCATTTGTTCAATAATAGCTGTTTCTTGCGTTAAATAATTCAATTCGGTATTAGGATTATACAAACGTGCAATAGGCATTCCTTTTGAAATCATTTCGCCATTTTCAACGAAAATTTCCTGAACCGAACCGCCTTCAACCACATTAATTAAAATAGAATTAATTGGTTCAATCTGCGCCTGAAACACCACAAAATCTTCAAAATTATCTTCGTAAACTTCTTTAATCATCAACTCGTTTGCGTTTACAGTTAATGATCGTGGACGTTTAGTTACATAGAAACTCGAAACGCCTAAAACAGTAATTGCAACAGCAATTAAACCTAAACGTTTGTATTTATTTTTTTTTGTATTGATTTTAGTGTCCATTATTTCATAATTTTACAAAACAGCTCAATGATTTTGCTATTTCACTAATAATCAATAAGTAATAAACGTGCCTGAAATTTAAAATTCATTAATCAATTGATTAAAAGCAATTTAAAAAAAGAGCCAAAAACCAACTGTCCGAAAACGAACACCAAACTGTCCAAAAGTGAACAGTTAAAAAATAAACAATGAAAAAAACACAAGCTACCATTTTAATTATCGACGATCAGGAAGAAATTTTAATTGCCGGAAAATTACTTTTAAAAAGGCAATTCGAAACTATTTTGACGTGTTCTGATCCTAAAAAAATCCCTCAAATTATTTCTGAAAAAGAAATTGACGTTGTATTAATGGATATGAATTTTAGAACCGGTTATGAAGACGGAAAAGAAGGCATTTTTTGGTTGAAGGAAATTAAAAAAATGCAGCCTAAAACAAATGTTATTTTAATGACTTCGTACGGAACGGTTGAAACAGCAGTTGAAGGTTTAAAATTAGGTGCGATTGATTATGTACTAAAACCTTGGGATAATGAAAAGTTGGTTGAATTGATTAAAAACGCGGTAAAGCAACATCGCAAAGCCAAACAAACAACTGAATCAAAAGAAAAAGCATTGTTTTTAGGAAAAGCACCCGCCATAGAAAAAGTATACAAAGTTACCAACAGAATTGCAATAACCGATGCAACCATTTTAATTTTGGGCGAAAACGGAACAGGAAAAACAGTTTTAGCACAAAGTATTCATCAGCAATCTAAGCGAAAAAACGAACCTTTTATTCATGTTGATTTAGGATCGTTAAACGAAAATTTATTCGAAAGTGAATTATTTGGTTACGCAAAAGGAGCTTTTACCGATGCAAAACAAGATACGTTGGGTAGATTTGAAAGCGCCAACGGCGGAACTCTTTTTTTAGATGAAATCGGAAATGTTCCGTTCCATTTACAAGCCAAACTTTTACAAGCCATTCAAAACAAAGAAATTGTTCGTGTTGGCGAAAGTAAAACGCGCAAAATAGATGTTAGAATTATTACTGCAACCAATATTGATTTGGAAGAAGCTGTAAAAAACGGAAATTTTCGAGAAGATTTGTATTATAGAATCAACACGATTTCGGTTACGATGCCAAAACTGAATGAGCGAAAAGAAGATATTAAACCTTTAATTGCATATTTTGTGGAAATTGCTGCTGAAAAGTACGACTTAGAACTTCCGACAATTAATGATGAAATCTTGAATCAATTAGAACATTACGAATGGAACGGAAATATTCGCGAATTACAAAACCGAATTGAACGCGCGGTAATTTTAGCCGAAAACAACGAAATTTCGATGGAAAATTTAGGTTTTGATTCCTTCATTCCGATTATTCCAAACGAAAACCTGCAAACTTTGTCGGATATTGAAAAACAAAAAATCTCAGAACGTTTACATTTTCACAACGGAAACATTAGTAAAACAGCCGAAGATTTGGGAGTTTCGCGCGCAGCTTTATATCGAAAATTAGAAAAATACAACATTCAGAATAATTAAAGATGAAACAAAATATCCGAATACACTTATCATTTCGTGCGGTTTTACTTGTTGTACTTTTGGTTTTAACAGCTTATTTTGCGTTTAAACATTATTGGTTTTCGGTTGCATTTCTCGCCGTTTTAGCTCTTTTTTCACTTGCCGAATTCATTTTTTATATTCAACAATTACTTTCGGGAAATCAGAAAATTATTACAGCACTTTTACACAATGATTTTAGTTTGAATTTGGAAGGAAATGCACTTCAAAAAAACAATCAAACTATAAAATTGTACCATAAAATAAAGGAAGAACATCAACTTAATATTTCGAAAGAGATTCTGTATAATCAATTACTTAATGCGGTTTCGTCGGGTTTTTTAATTCTGAAAAAAGAAGAAAACGATCGTAAAATCATTTTCATGAACACGCATTTTCAGCAATTATTCGATGTTCCTTCGGTAAGTTCTTGGAATTATTTAAAAAAGTTGATTCCGCAGTTTTGTGAATCATTAGAACAAAAACAATTTGCTGAATTAAAAACAACAATCGATATTCAAATTAACGGAGAAGAACGTCAAACTTATGTGATTCAAAATTCGAAAACCTTTTTAGCGAATGAATCGTACGATGTTATCTTTTTAGATTCAGTTCAGCGTGTAATTGATTCGACCGAAAAAGAAGCTTGGATGAATATTATGAAAGTGATTGCACATGAAATTATTAATTCATTAACGCCGATTTATTCGTTGGCAAATACAACGAAAACATATTTTGAAAGCGATGATTTAGATAAAGAAGATTACGAAGATATTCGGTTGAGTTTAGACACCATTATGAACCGAAGCCAGCATTTGCAAACATTTGTAGAACAATACAGACAATTAACAATGTTGCCAAATCCGGTAAAATCGAATCATTATTTAAACGAAATTGTACACGAAATTCAACAATCGTTTCAATCCGAATTTACAGAAAAGCAAATTGTTTTTAATGCTAACATTAATTCAGAAATTAAAGTACAAGTCGATCGCATTCAGTTTGAACAAGTTTTAATCAACTTAATTAAAAATGCGATTTATTCTGTTGAAAATGCAGAAGAGAAATCAATTCAAATTTCAGTTAAAACTTCTGAAAATCGTTTGCAAATCATCATTCAAGATTCGGGCGAATTTATTGATGAAACCATTCTTTCAAAAATCTTTCTACCTTTTTATACCACACGAAAAAATGGCGCCGGAATTGGTTTAGCTTTATCAAAAAGTATTGTAGAAGCGCATAATGGTTATTTGTATTATCAACAAAATCAAGATGTAAAGCAATTTGTAATTGTTTTAAGTCGTTTTACGTTGCCTTAATTTTTAATTATTTTTGTAAATTGAACCTTTTAGAAAAAAATGGCAAAAAGAATAAAAGCAATTAAATGTCCGCAATGCGGAAGCACAAGTGCTACGAACTTACGAACAGATTATTATAAATGCAATAGTTGCGGAACCGAGTTTTTTTAGACAACGACGACATTAACATTCATCATAATTACAATTATCCGAAACCCAATATCGATAAAAAGCGAATTTTAAAAATCGTATTATTTATTGCGTTGGGTTTTATTGGATTGAATATTTTTATTGGTGTTATTGGCTTAATTTTCTCTAAAAAAGAAACGGTTCCAAAATACAATACGTACAGTTCGCCAACCAACAACGTAACAGACAAAAAAGAAGAACTCGTTTACGATTGGGATTATCAATCAAACGAAATGTTTCTAGATGCTAATGGAAAACCGCATTTAGCTGTTGTGGGAAATCTTAAAAAATCGACCGATCGTTTTAATGATGAAAAGAATTTCAACGTTTATATTGGTCTTTTTAATCCAATCACTTCCCAAAAAGAATGGGTTAAACCTTTAATGGAAACTCCCGTTAAGTTATCGAGCAGCGATGTAAAACTATCTGTTTTTCAAGACAACAATTTGTATATTATTATAAAATCGAAATACGTCTTTCAACTCGATCGTAAAACCTTAACGTTTAAAAGTGTGTTGGAAGATTATGTAAAAAACAATGAGAATTTAAGTATCGGAATTGCAAAAATCGAGTTTAAATACGATAATTATGGTTCGGCATATCAAATAGTGAATAACGAAGGTAAAACTTTGGTTTATTATCCGCTTATAAACAAAACAATTCCCGAGAAACAAGTGTATTTAGAACAACGTAAAAAATTACCGAATCCGGAAACGAAAACGGCTTTTGTTTTTTCTAGCAAATCATCTGATTTTCCCGAAGAAAAAATTCAATTAATTAAATATACTTATTCCTATCAATACGGCTATCCTAAAGACGATGCACGTTTTTCGTGGAGTCGAGATTATTGTCGTTCCGGAATTTTCACCGATCGCGATCCTTATCAAAAAAGATTGATTAATAATTGGATGAAAGAAGGTTCACGCATTATTAATTATAAAGATTTTACACCGAATCGCTTGTATTTTTCGGCAAAAGTTATTGCGTTTAATGATTCGTTTGTAATTATTACATTTAAACCAACTCCTGCAGAAGACGATATGTATCAATTACAGTTTTTAGATCCTGAAACGGGAGCTATCCAAAAAACATTTCCAACCGATTTAACAAGAGCCGGCGATAAAGGATATTTGTTAAAAGATGGATTTATCATTAAAAATTCGAGCAAATATTCTTATTTTGATTACAACGGAAAACTGCAAAATACTTTCGAAGGGTACAATCCGAAATTTAACCAACTAAACTAAAAATTATGGGAATATTTAATCTTTTTAGCAATCAACTTTCTAAGGTTATTGAATGGCAAAATCAACAACCAGATGTTTTATGGTATAAATTTCCTTCGAGTCGAAATGAAATCATCAATGCCAGTAAATTGATTTTAGCGCCCGGACAAGGTTGTATTTTAGTTTACGAAGGACAGATTGAAAATGTGTTGACCGAACCTGGAATGTACAATCTTAAAACCGATAATCATCCGTTTTTTACAACGATGACGCGTTTAAGACAAAACTTCGAATCGGAACATAAACTGTATATCTACTTCTTTAGAACTGCCGAAATTTTAAATCAATCGTGGGGAACTTCGAATTTGATAAAATACATCGATCCGCAATATAATTTATCGGTTGAAATTGGTTTAAACGGAACTTTTTCTTATTCGATCCAAAACCAAGAAAAGTTTTATTCTCAAATAGTTGCTAATCAATCAAGCGTTTTAACAAGTCAGATTCGCGATGTTTTAAACAATAAAATTCCGCAACAAATTATTTCTACAATTGCACAAAGTAAATTGGGTTATAACGAAATCGATTCGAAACTTCAAGAATTATCAGATCAAATAAAACAGAACATTGCTCAAGATTTTTTGGATTTAGGATTGCATCTTATCGACTTTAAAGTTTTAGGAACTCAGTTCGAT
Organism: Flavobacteriaceae bacterium UBA3339; assembly: GCA_002360925.1. Taxonomy (GTDB): domain Bacteria; phylum Bacteroidota; class Bacteroidia; order Flavobacteriales; family Flavobacteriaceae; genus Flavobacterium. The sequence goes on from DERN01000011.1 coordinate 236,294, forward strand.
TCTAACACACAAAGACGAATTGGAGAAATTGCCGATTTATCTGCTCAAAACCAAGCCGCACAAATTGCAGGATTAAGTTATGTTGAATTAGAAAAATTGCGTGCTTTGCGAGATGCTGCCCAAAACGAAGGCGGATTAGCAGGAATTGGCGCACAATTAGGCGTAGGAATGGAAATTGGGAAACAGTTTGATTTAGAAAAAGAAAATCTAAAAAGCGACTTCGAAAACAACGAAGATTTTGTAGAAAAATTACAGAAGTTGCAATTACTATTAAAAGAAAATATCATTAACCAAGAAGAATTTGACACATTAAAAAAACAAATTCTCGATAAAATGTAAGGATTATGAAACAGTTTATTGGAACATTATTAGCTTTATTGGTTCTTTTTATTTCGAGCTATTTTTTATTGAGAATGTGGGGAATAGAACTTCTTAGTACCGAAAACCTCAACAAAACATTATCGACAATCGGAATTTTAGCTGTAACTGCTATTATTTTGGTTAATGTAATTATTATTCCTTTTTTTTACAAGTGGCAAAAACGGAAAATACGAAGAAACCGATACCGTTGCGCAAAAGAAAATAAAGTAAATTCAGCTTGTCAATTTGAGATTTGTTGAATAAAAAAAGAGGCAGTATAATACAGCCTCTTTTTTATGATAAATTCTATTTTTAGAAGAATAAATGAATCAAATGATAAACACCCATTGCCACTAGAGCCGAAACTGGAATCGTTAAAATCCAAGCCCATAATAACGAAATGGTAACTCCCCAACGAACAGCAGAAATACGTTTTGTGATTCCTACCCCAATAATCGATCCTGTAATAGTATGTGTTGTAGAAACCGGAATTCCTAAATGTTCTGTAACATACAACGAAATAGCTCCGGCAGTTTCTGCTGCAACTCCTTCAAGCGGCGTTACTTTTGTAATTTTAGATCCCATTGTTTTAACAATCTTCCAACCACCACTCATAGTTCCCAATCCAATAAAGATAAAAGACGCTAACGGAACCCATCCCCAGTGATCAACAAAATAACTAAAACGATCAGCATTTTCAATAGCTGCATACGGATTTAAATTATCCGGCAATCCCATGTGAAAACTGATAACCGCTGCACCAATAATACCCATTACTTTTTGGGCATCGTTTCCTCCGTGTCCCAAACTAAATAATGCTGATGATACCAATTGTAATTTCTTAAACCATTTTTCTGCTCTGTGCGGATTAGCTTTTCTGCAAATCCACATAATGGCAATGGTTATAAAATATGCGAGAATCATCCCTAGTAAAGGAGCTCCGAAAATAAACAAGAAAATCGGTATTACTTTTGCATAAACAATTACATCTTCTCCGTTTATATTAAACCCACCAGCGTGTGCAATAGCAGCTCCAATAAAACCACCAATTAATGTATGAGAAGATGAAGATGGAATTCCTAATTTCCAAGTAGCTAAGTTCCACAAAATTGCAGCAACTAAGCCTGCAAAAATCACTTCTAAAGTAATAAACTGCTCGTTTACCGATTTTGCAATTGTATTACCAATCTTAAATTCACCAATAATGTAAAGCGAAATAAAATAGGCGGCAAAGTTAAAAACTGCTGCCCAAAGTACTGCCTGAAAAGGTGTTAAAACTCTTGTTGTTACAATGGTTGCAATAGAGTTAGCTGCATCGTGAAATCCGTTGATATAATCAAAACCTAAGGCTAAAACTATAATTACAAGCAACAACCAAGCACCTGAAACATCCAGATTACTGAATAAGTCAAATATTTCCATAATTTTTAATTAATTAAAGATTATGCATATTTAACCGTAATAGTCTCTAAAACATTCGCAACGCGTCTACAACTATCTGTAGCGGTTTCCAATGCATCCATTACTTCTTTATACTTAATAATTTCAATAACGTTGGTTTCGTTTTCAAAGATATCGGCAACAGCTTTATCAAAAACTTTATCGGCCTTGCGCTCTAAACGTAAAATAACTTTACATCCTTCGGCAATCTTTTTCAAGTTTTTCATATCCTTTAAATCGTACATGCTTTGCGCAACCTGGCTGCAAGCTTCTAAATTTGCTTCTGTCAACTTACGTAAAGGTTTTGTTACTTTGTCGATTTGATATAAACGCATACGTGAAGCTGCATCACTTAAATGATCGGCAATTTCGTCAACAGCCGTAATTAAGTTATTGATATCTTCACGATCAAAAGGCGTAATAAAGTTTCGTTCTAATTCAACACGAGTAGTTTGAGCAATTGCTTCGATTTCTGATTTCAAAACCTCTACTTCGCGTAATAATTTTTCTCTATCGTTTGCAGGTAGATTTACAGCTTCATTTAAAGTTTCTGATAATAATTTAATTTTATTAGCAGCTTGTTCAAACAAGGGATAAAACGTTTTATCCTTTGGAACTAAAAATTGAAAGATCGAATTTAAAGACATGTGTGTGTGTATTCATTAATTTTCGATGCGAAGGTAATATTCTAATGTTAAGTTAATATTAAATCTTCATTTTTGATTAATTTATTTTTGAACAATGCTATTTCAAAATTAGAAGGATTATTCGTATTTTAGCCAGATTCGAAAAACCAACAGAAATTTTAGTAAAAATGGATTTAAACTTCAATAAAAACGAAGATCACAATAAATTATTATTATCTGATTTAAAACACAAATTTGCCAAAGTTAAATTAGGCGGAGGCGAAAAAAGAATAGCAAAATTACACGATCAAGGCAAAATGACCGCTCGCGAGCGTATTGATTATTTGTTTGACAAAGATTCAAAATCGATCGAAATTGGTGCATTTGCTGGTGAAGGAATGTATAAAGAACACGGTGGATGTCCTTCGGGCGGAGTTGTTGTTAAAATTGGATACGTAAAAGGCAAACAAGTTATCGTAGTTGCGAACGATGCAACAGTAAAAGCAGGAGCTTGGTTTCCGATTACAGGAAAAAAGAATTTGCGAGCACAGGAAATCGCGATCGAAAACCGTTTACCTATCATTTATTTAGTAGATTCTGCTGGGGTTTATTTGCCAATGCAAGACGAAATTTTCCCTGATAAAGAAAACTTCGGACGTATTTTCCGCAATAACGCTATTATGTCGTCTATGGGAATTACGCAAATTGCGGCCGTTATGGGAAGTTGTGTTGCTGGCGGTGCTTATTTACCTATTATGAGCGACGAAGCTTTGATTGTAGACAAAACGGGATCTATCTTTTTAGCCGGATCTTATTTGGTAAAAGCAGCAATTGGCGAAAGTATCGATAACGAAACGCTTGGTGGCGCTTCAACACATACCGAAATTTCGGGAGTTACCGATTACAAATCAAAAGACGATAAAGATTGTTTAGATACTATTCGAAATATTGTAGATAAAATGGGCGATTTCGATAAAGCAGGATATAGCCGAATAGAATCGAAAAAACCTAGTTTAAATCCGGAAGAAATTTACGGAATTTTACCAAAATCTCGTGCAGAACAATACGATACAATGGAAATTATTAAACGTTTGATTGATGATTCTGAATTTGAAGAATACAAAGCTGGTTACGGACAAACGATTATTACCGGTTATGCACGCATTGATGGTTGGGCAGTAGGAATTGTTGCAAACCAACGCAAAGTAGTTAAAACAACCGGAGCTAAAACTAAACCAAGCGAAATGCAGTTTGGTGGTGTTATTTATTCAGATTCTGCAGATAAAGCCACTCGTTTTATTGCAAACTGTAATCAAAAGAAAATTCCGTTGGTGTTTTTACAAGATGTTACCGGCTTTATGGTTGGAAGTAAATCGGAACACGGCGGTATTATTAAAGACGGAGCTAAAATGGTAAATGCTGTTTCGAATTCGGTAGTTCCCAAATTCACTGTAATTATGGGGAACTCTTACGGAGCCGGAAATTACGCTATGTGCGGTAAAGCTTACGATCCGCGTTTTTTCCTTGCATGGCCAAGTGCTGAATTAGCTGTAATGGGCGGCGCACAAGCTGCAAAAGTGTTGTTACAGATCGAAGCTTCTTCATTAAAAGCTAAAGGCGAAGAATTAACTCCGGAAAAAGAAGCAGAATTGTTCGATAAAATCAAAGCGAAATACGACGATCAAGTTTCGCCTTATTATGCTGCAGCTCGTTTATGGACAGACGCTATTATTGATCCGCTTGATACAAGAAAATGGATTTCGATGGGAATTGAAGCTGCAAACCACGCTCCTATCGAAAAACCTTTTAACTTAGGCGTTATTCAAGTTTAATTGATTTAGAAAATTTATAAAAGGCTGTCCAGAAATCTAAACAAAATGTTTAGTTTATCATTCCGACGAAGGAGGAATCTTTACAAGAAATAAGACTCTTCATTTACTTCATTCGAAATGATAGTTTCCGGACAGCCTTTTCTGTTGCTATATGATAAAAGAAAATCCAACGGTTTACGAAAGGTTTTTACCTTTAGTAACTGCAATTGCGATGTTTATGCAGTCTTTAGACGGAACCATTTTAAATACGTCGTTGCCAAGTATTGCAAAAACCATGAATTATTCTCCGTTAGAAATGCAATCGGTCATCGTAAGTTACACCTTGACCTTGGCATTATTTATTCCGCTTTCGGGTTGGCTTTCTGACAAATTCGGAACCAAAAGAATGTTCATTTTAGCTGTTTTCATATTCACGTTGGGTTCGCTTTTTTGTGCACTTTCTGTAGATTTGCTTACCTTAAATTTATCTAGAATTTTGCAGGCAATTGGCGGTTCTATGATGGTACCAATTGCTCGTTTGGCTATTTTGTATCAATATCCTCGTAATCAATTGTTAAAAATCATGAACTATATTACCATTCCGGGCTTGTTAGGACCTGTGATTGGACCAAGTTTAGGTGGTTTTTTATCGGATAATTTCTCTTGGCATTGGATTTTTTTAGTGAATCTGCCGGTTGGAATTATCGGAATGTTTATGGCTTGGAAAATTATGCCGAATTACAAAAACACTGTTGGTAAATTCGATGTTTTAGGATTGGTTTATTTTAGCTTGGCTTTGGTTTTCATTACGCTGGTTATGGAATTGGGAAGCGTAGGTATTAATCATTGGACGATTCTTTTAGGTTTAACCTTTTTATCAGGATTGTTATTTGCTTTGTATTATCGTCATTTTAAACGTACTTCAAACCCTATTATCAACCTCAACCTTTTTAAAATCAGAACACTCCGAATTGGTTTAATCGGAAGTTTAATTACACGTTTTGGAATTAGCGGATTACCTTTTTTATTGCCTTTAATGATGCAGGTTGGTTTTGGTTTTTCGGCTTCAAAAGCTGGAATGATGTTACTTCCTTCGGCTTTAACAACCATTGCTATAAAACCTTGGATTGTAAGAATCGTGCGTCATTTTGGTTATCGAAACGTTTTAATTAGCAACACCTTATTTTTAGCAGTGATTATTTTTGTTTTTAGCTTCATGGAAAAAGAAACTCCGCTTATGTATTATATTTTATTAATGATTGCGTACGGAGCTTTTACATCGATTCAAATGACTGCTATGAATACGATTTCGCTTGCAGATTTAAGCGATGACGATGCAAGCGGCGGAAATAGTTTATTGGCAATTATGCAGCAATTATCTGTCAGTTTCGGAATTTCGATTGCAGCTTTAGTTCTTTCGTTTTATAAAGATTGGCTAGATTTTTATCACGGAGATTTAGTTTCGGCTTTCCATTTAACCTTAATTACGTTGGCTGTTTTAACCGCTTTATCAAGCTTAACGTTTACGAAATTAAAAAAAGGAGATGGCGAAAAAATGTCAAATTAAAATCTTTATACACTTTCAACTTTAAGACTTTCGTCTACTTTAACTTGTTCTTTATACCAACGATGTTTCATTAAAATCCTAATAGTAGGGTTAAGAAATAGTAAAAAGAAAAACGAAGTAAATGTATTGCTAATCGTAAATGCAATAGCAACTTGTAATGAAGGTTCATTGCTAAACGACGTCGCGATTTGTTCTAAAAGTCCGAAAAAAGGAAGCATAATAAGTACGCCAATCAAGTTAAAAGTAGAAGCTGCCAAAGCGACTAATTTTGACATAGAGGACAATTTTAAACTTATTAATAAAGCAGTTGAAGTAGTTCCGATATTTGCGCCAATCACAATAGGAATTGCAGATTGAATATCGATGGTTCCTTGTGAAAGCAATACAATAACCAAACCCACAACCACAGAACTAGACTGAATAATAACAGTAATAATAATTCCGTAAACGATTCCTAAAATAGGATTTGATGCTTTTGAAAGAATTTCGACTAGCAAAGGATCGTTCTTTAAAGGTTCCATTGCCTGACTGATAAAGCTTAACGAGAAAAAGATAAATCCAAAGTAAAAAATAGATTTTCCTGCAACCGAAATTCGAGTTGGAATCATACTGATTAAAGTTCCCAAAACAATAAACAAAGGTCCTAGAAATGAAGATTCCATGGAAACAATCCAAGCGGTTGAAGTAGTCCCAACATTGGTTCCCAATAAAATTAAAATACTATCGCGAAACGTAATAACACCAGAATTTACCAACGAAACGGTCAATGAGGAAACCAAAGTACTTGATTGAACAATGGAAGTAAAAATACCACCCAACAAAAATCCACCTAAAGGAAAAACGGTTATTTTATCAATCCATTTCGAAAGTCGTTCTGTTCCTAATTGATCTATTTCTTTACTAAAACTTTGCAATCCGTAAACAAAAAGTGTAATGGACGCAATGATGATTATAATTGTTTGAAAATTTTCTACCACGAATATTTAATCTTTAAGTGTTTTTAAAACTGTAGTTAAATACAAAAGAATCCTATTAAGTTTCTCGTAATCTTTTTAATCGGGCAAATTTAAGCAATATTTTATATTTTGTTAAAGCATCGAAAAGCCGTTCAGAATGAAGCTAAAACAAAAAAGCTGTTCTTTTTCAGAACAGCCTTCATTTTTATATCAGTTAAAAGATTATTTCTTAAACAATCCGCCTAACATATCGCCTAAACCGCCTTTTGTTACAGCGCTAATTGCATCGTCGATACCTAATTTACCGTCTCCGTTTTGATCTAACATAGAACTTCCTCCAGAAAACGAACTCAAGATTTCGCTAATGTTAAAATCTCCGCTCTTTACTTTATCCAAAACGGTGCTTAAAACCTGTGGAATCACAGATCCTGCAAAGTTTGAAGAAGTATTAGCATCTAAACCAACGTTTGTTCCTAATTTAGAACTCAAAGAATCGATAATATTTTTAACAACAGGATTCGATGTTAAAGAATTTACATCCGCTCCGCTAAACATATTCATTACATCGCTCATGTTTCCTCCAGAAACTGCCGATTTTAAACCTTCCATTAAAGAACTCCCCGTTTCTTTTGCTACATTTCCTGCTAAATTGTTGGAAATATTCTCGTTACCGCTAACTGCTTTTTCCGTTAACTGTTGTACAATTTGTTGAATTTGATCGATCATTTTTTCGCTTTTTATTTCAAAGATAATAAAAAATCCATTGTATCAACACCATCTGCATAATCCCATAAATTTGGTGTTTGTGTGGTGCCAAAATTCAAACTATTTTCGATTAAATTATTCGAAACAACACACTGAATTTTAGCTTCGTCTTGCGTTATTTTATCTTTTACGGTTTCTAACGAATCATAAAATTCATAAAAAACCGACGAAATAGGCGAAGCATAACTTTCGTCTTCTTTCAAGGTTAAAAATTCATTATCTAAAATCGAAAAATTACTCATTAAGAAAACCGCTTTATTGTAATCGTAATTATTCGCGTATTTTTCGTAAAAAATAATATCCTTATGTTCATACATAGCTTCAAAAAACAAGGTGAAATCATATGCTTTAGGAACAAATAATTTAGAAACATTTCGACAACCTAATCCATAATATCTAAAAATATCTTCGCCCAAAGCAATTAAATCTTCTTTGGTTTCGGTTCCATCTAAAACAGCAATCGAATTACGGTTTTTTCTAATGATATTAGGATATTTATTAAAGTAATAATCAAAATAACGCGCTGTATTATTACTTCCGGTTGCAATTACGGCATCAAAATTCTCGAAACGTTCTTTTGTAACTTCATATCGGTTTTTAAACTCTGGAGCAACTTTTGCAAGATAATCCAACAAAAACGGAATCAAAATTTGATCGTTCGAAGATAATTTAATCAACGCTTTATTACCCGACAACAAAACCGAAACCACATCATGAAAACCAACCATTGGAATGTTTCCTGCCAAAATCAATCCAACCGTTTTTAAAGATTCGTTCTCTAAATGATATTCGCTCAACCATTTCGTCAAATTTTCTTGGGTCAAAGCATTGCTCCACGATGTAAAAGCGTGTTCTAATTGTTCTCGCGTAAACCATCCGTTATTTTCGTTCAATCGATCAATTAAATTCGAAAAAGCATCAAAAAAAACATCGTTAAATAAAACGTCGTTGTTTTGTGTGTAAGGTTGTGCAGAAAACTGTTTCAGGAACAAGCCCAATTGTACAAACGCATTTTTTTTATCTTCTAAAACCATATAGATTAGTTTGTAAATTCTTTGTATTTTTGTACAAAGTTACTATTAATTAAATAAAATTCTTGCTATGGCAATTATTATAACTGATGAATGCATTAATTGTGGTGCGTGCGAGCCAGAATGTCCGAATACTGCAATTTATGAAGGCGCTGATGATTGGCGTTGGAAAGACGGAACTCGTTTAAGCGGTAAAATTGTACTTCCGGATGGAACCGAAATCGATTCGGACGAAGCACAAACTCCGATTTCAGACGATTTGTATTACATTGTTCCAGGAAAATGTACCGAATGTAAAGGTTTCCATGAAGAACCGCAATGTGCCGCTGTATGTCCGGTAGATTGTTGTATTCCAGACGACAATCATGTAGAAAGCGAAGAAACATTGTTGCAAAGACAAGCGTTTTTACATAACGAATAATTTAAAAGCTTCGCCCAAAAGCGAAGCTTTTTACTTTATAAATAAAACTATTTTCATGAAAAAGATCATTTTATTTTTATCCTTAACCGTTTTATTTGCTTCGTGTGCGGCAAAAAAAGAAATTAAAGAAGACCAAAGCCTTTTAAACGGAACTTGGGAATTAGCAAATGCCAGCTTTAGTAAAAACTTATCTAAAGATTTTACTGAAGGGCTTCCGACTTTAACGTTCGACAGTTCTGAAAATTTATCGATTTACGGTTACGACGGCTGCAATAGAATCAATTCAAAAGCAACTTTACAGAAAGAACAAAAAATCACAATTGCCAAAGAAATGGCTTCTACGATGATGGCTTGTAAAAATGTGAAAAGCGAGGACTATAAAGAAGCTTTAACCAACGCAACCAAATACGAATTAAAAAACGATAAAGTATTAATTTTAAAATCAGAAACTACGGAACTTAAATTCCACAAAGTTTCTTTAAACGGAAATTGGTATTTAGATAAAATCTATGTAGGTAAAATTAAAGCCGCCGATTTGTATCCGTATAAAAAACCTTTTATCACAATCGACATCAATAAACCAACATTTACAGGAAATTCGGCTTGTAATGCCATAAACGGACAACTTTTAATATTTCAGAATACTATGAAATTTAATCATGTAACTTCGACCAAAATGTTCTGCGATGGTGTAAACGAAAAAGTTTTTACCGATGCTTTAGAAAAAGTAACACATTATAAATTAGAAGGAACTAGACTAATTTTATTAGAAAAAGATAAAAAAATAATGGAACTGGTTCAACAATACGAATAATAAAAAAGTCGCTCTAGAGCGACTTTTTTATTGAAACTTAATCGATTTTATCGGCGATATTTTTGTAATTAAATACGAAGGTAACAGCATAATTAAATAACATAAACCTGCAAACGAAACGTTTAGAATTAAGATGTGCCAAACCGATATAAAAACAGGCGCTTCGACTACATAATATTGTGTTGGATCTAATTTTATGATTTCAAATCGTTGCTGAATCAAAAGCAAACCTAAACCAACAGCATTTCCTATTAATAAGCCTTTAAAAACAATATAAGTAGCATTATAAACAAATATTTTACGAATCGTCCAATTCGGAGTTCCCATCGATTTTAAAATACCAATCATTTGCGTGCGCTCTAAAATCAAGACTAATAAAGCAACAATCATATTAATTGCAGCTACCAAAACCATTAATCCTAAAATAATGTAAATGTTAAAATCGAATAACTTTAACCATTCAAAGATGTTTTGATATTTAGTTGTAATTGGTTCGCTGTTTAATGTAGACGGAATATGCGCATAAATTTCGTCGGCAATCTCATCAATTTTCGAAAAGTCGTTCACAAAAACTTCAAACCCTCCTACTTCATCTTGTTTCCATTTATTTAATCGCTGAATGTGCTTTAAATCCCCAATTACAAAAAGCTCATCAAATTGCGGAAATCCCGACGAATAAATTCCTGAAATAGTAAATTTCCGAATACTTGGCATATCGTCGGCTTCGTTTTTTAAAAAATAGGTTTCGATTCGATCTCCCGTTTTTAATTCCAATCGATCGGCCAAAAACGAAGAAATAATAACTTCGTTCGTCATCCCTTCTTTTTCAAACTTCGGTAATTTTCCTTCAATCAAATAATCCTGAAGGTAATTCCATTGATAATTTTCATCAACTCCTTTTAAAATAATTCCTTCTAACGATTTTTCGGTTCTTACAACACCCGCCTTTGTGGCAAACGCATGAATACTTTGAACTTGCGGAACTTCGGTAAATTTTGGATAAAAACTTTGTTTGGTAGAAATTGGCTCGATCGTAATATTCGACTGATTGTTATCGAAATTAGAAATCATGACATGTCCGTTAAAAGACGTAATCTTATCGCGTATTTTTTGCTGCAAACCCAAACCGGTCGCCACAGAAACCAACATCATAATTACGCTGATAGCAACCGCAGCAACTGCAATTTTGATGATTGGCGCAGAAACACTATTTTTATACTTTTTAGAAGTAGCTAAACGTTTAGCAATAAAATAGGATAAATTCACAGTAATGAAAGCTAAAATTCTTTTCAAAAATACGGTATTATTTTTTGTATTAAGCTTGTTTACAAGTTTAAATTTTGCCGTTTGGGCTCAAGAAAACTATATTTACGAGAACACGATTATGGAAACAGGAGCCGATCGTGCGCCTGTCTATCTTCCATTATTGAGCGGAAAAAAAGTCGGAATATTAACCAATCAAACCGGAGTTGTAAAAGTTGAAGACGGATATGTAACCAGCGGAAATCAATTAAAAAGCGCAACGCATCGTTACAAATTGGTTCATTTGGTTGATTTTTTGATCGAAAACAAAATCGATTTAAAAAAGATTTACGCTCCGGAACACGGTTTTCGCGGAACAGCTGATGCTGGCGAATTGATTAAAGATGGAAAAGATACAAAAACCAAGCTTCCGATTATTTCGCTTTACGGAAATAACAAAAAGCCTACAAAAGAACAATTACAAGGAATCGATGTCATGCTTTTTGATTTGCAAGATGTAGGCGCACGTTTTTACACCTACATTTCGTCGTTACATTATTTGATGGAAGCTTGTGCCGAACAAAATATTCCGGTTATCGTTTTAGATCGACCAAATCCGAAAGGCGCAGCAATTGATGGTCCGGTTTTAGAAATGAAAAATACAAGTTTTGTAGGAATGCACCCAGTTCCGGTTTTACACGGAATGACGATTGGAGAATATGCACAGATGATAAACGGAGAAAAATGGTTAAAAAACGGAGTGCAAACTAATTTAACGATTATTGAATGTGCTAATTACAACAAAAAAAACAAGTATTCGTTGTCTGTAAAACCTTCGCCAAACCTGCCAAACGATTTATCAATTAATTTGTATACCAGTTTATGTTTTTTTGAAGGAACAAACGTAAGCGTTGGGCGCGGAACAGAAAAACAGTTTCAAATTTACGGTTCGCCTTTTATAAAAAACAGCTCGTTTTCGTTTACACCAAAACCAAATGACGGAGCAAAAGATCCCATGCATAACGGAAAACTTTGCTTTGGAGAAGATTTATCAAAACACGAATTTATCGACAGCTTATCGTTACAATGGCTTTTAAAAGCTTATAAAAACACAGAAGATAAATCAAAATTCTTTAATAACTTCTTTATAAAGTTAGCTGGAACTAATAAATTACAGCAACAAATAGAAAAAGGCTTATCGGAAAACGAAATAAAAAAATCGTGGCAGAATGATTTAGAAGCGTTTAAGAAAATACGTAAAAAATATTTGCTGTACAGCGATTTTTAACGTCAATTTATTATTTGAAACCTAAACATATCTAAGATTTTTTCTTATTTTTGGTAAACATAAAAATTAAAAAATAGTATCTATGAATGTAACAGACGCTATCATTTCAATCATTGACCGTTTCCAAACGCTTTATGAGTGGTTTTTAAGAGTTATTGTTAATATAGTCGATTTATTCGAACGTTTTAAAAACTTTATATTGAGTTTAGTCGAATACGTAATTGAGACTTTTGAGAATGAAGAGGATGCCAATGCTTTCTTAAAGAATTATTTAGAAAACGAACACAGTTTTATATAACATAAGCGTTACAAAACGCCTTTGGATTCAAAAAAAGCTATTACAAAAATTGTAGTAGCTTTTTTATTTGTTTTATTTTAAGGGAATTCGTTTTTTCATTTCTTCCACAACAGCAAAAGCTGCTGGGCAAATGGCAACATTTTGTAAGGTAAGATTACTTATTTGCTGAAACTTCTTACGATCGGTATGCGGATATTCCCTGCATGCTTTTGGTCGAACATCATAAATCATGCAATAATTTTCTGCATCTAAAAAAGTACACGGAACTTGTTGTAAAACGTAATCCTTATCTTCATCAATACGTAAATACTGATCGGTAAATTGTTGTGGTTTCATTCGCAAATGTTTCGCAATTCGTTCAATATCGCTCGTTGTAAATAAAGGTCCTGTTGTTTTACAGCAATTTGCACATTGCAAACAATCGGTCTTTTTAAAAACATCATCGTGAATCGTCTGCATTTGATAATCCAAATCCTTCGGTGTTTTCTTTTTTAGCTTATCAAAATACTTCTTATTTTCAGAATGCTTATCTTTTGCTAACTTTGGCAATTGTTTTAAATAATGTTCCATTGCATGTGTAAAATGCAAAATTACAAATAATCTATTATGTTTAAAGATCTTTTCGGCAAAGCCATGCTCGATTTTATAACCGATAATAATCCAGAAAATTTGATTACGGAAACCAATATTTCCGAAGCTGATGAAATGGATGTTTCTTATTTGTTTAGATCGTTTCAGGATATGCCTAAAATCGAAAAAAAAGCGTTGCAATTAGCTAAAGGAAAGGTTTTAGATATTGGTTGTGGCGCGGGAAGTCACGCGTTGTATTTACAGGAACAGAATTTTGATGTTTTAGGAATCGATATTTCGGCAAATGCGATTGAAACGTGTAAATTACGTAACTTAAAAAATGTTCGTCAGATTGATTTATTGGATTTACCGACAGATGAAAAATTCGACACGATTTATCTTTTAATGAACGGAACTGGAATTTTTGGAAAGTTAAAAAACTTAGATCAATACTTAACAAAACTGAAAGAACTTTTAAACGAAAATGGTCAGATTTTAATTGACAGTTCAGACATTATTTATATGTTCGATGAAGATGAAGACGGCGGAAAATGGATTCCGATGTACGGAGATTATTATGGCGAATTAACGTTTAATATTTCGTACAAAAATGAACATGAAGAGCCTTTTAATTGGCTTTATTTAGATTATAACACTTTACAAAATGCGTGTATTGCACAAAATTTAAAATGTGAGTTAATTCTAGAAGGCGAACATTTTGATTATTTGGCACGCATAACAAAATAAAAAAGTCGAGATTAAATCTCGACTTTTTTATTACATCATATATTTCATTATTACGCCTTGCATTTCTTCTTTAAAAGTATCGGCGCTATTACTTAAAACCACAGAATAATTCTGACGAATCATCACGTATTTTTTAGCCAAAGGCGACTTATAAAACTCAATAAGATTAGTTACTTCGTCTTGCGAAAGATTTTGTGCGTAATAAGCAATTAATCTGTTTTTTTGTCTTTCAAGCAACGGAACCATATCTTTTTTAAAACTCTCTCTATTTTCTGTAGAAAGCTGTTTCGCAATTTGATCCGTAATACTATAAAAATCTTGTAATTCTCCTGATAATTCAACTAACTTTTGAACTTCAGCCTTATTCGCTTGTGCAAATCCTCCTATTGTATAAAAGAACACACAAGTAAACATTAAAACAATCTTTTTCATACCAATTTTTAAAACAAAAATACAATATTTTAAGGAATATCCAAATATTTATGCGTTTGCGTAGAAATACTCCATTTAGGATTATTTTTTACATAATCGATTAAAACAGGAAGCATTTCATCTTTCTTACTCCACTCGACCTGCAAATACAATTTCGCGTTTTTATTAACTCTCGCCGCTTGTTCTTCGGCAAAAGTAAAATCGTGATGATTATAAATAATACATTTTAATTCGTTTGCTGCATCGTATACACTTTGTGTTGGTAACTTTGTTTTTTTCGGAGAAAGGCAAATCCAATCCCAAAAACCAGAAAGCTCATAAGCTCCTGAAGTTTCGATATTGGTTTGAATACCGCGTTGTTTTAATTGAGAAGTCAAATAATCTAAATTCCACATTAAAGGTTCGCCACCTGTAATCACAACAAGCTTTCCATTTTGTTCCGCATCAGAAACAATTTTCTCAACCGAAACTTTAGGATGTACATTTTCGTCCCAACTTTCTTTGACATCGCACCAATGACAACCGACATCACAACCTGCCAAACGAATAAAATATGCCGCATGACCTGTATAAAAACCTTCGCCCTGAATGGTATAAAAAGCTTCCATTAAAGGCAATTCCTTCACTAAATTATCTGATTGTGTCATTGAATTATTTTTTGCAAAGATACTATTCTTACAACAAAAGATTCACAAAAAAAGAGCAACTTTAAAGTTGCTCTTTATATTAGTTTAATGCTTGTACTTGGCGTTTTGCGTAAACGTTAGAAGAATCTAACTGTAATACTTTTTTAAAGTTGTTTAGCGCTTTTGTTTTATTGCTGGTTGCATTGTAGTTTCCAATCATGGTATAAGCTTCAATCAAAGCATCTTTGAACATAGGCTCGTTATCCATTCCTTTTTTGTTCAACAAATCAACAAAGCTTTCATAATCTTTCTCCATTTGTGCCAAGGAAGTCGCTGTATTTAAGTTTCGATTTACACGAGCACTTACTAAAGCCGCTTCGAAAGTTGGCGTTTTACGCATCGAAACATCTAAGTTTTGTTGTGCTTTTTGTAATTGATCGTTAAACATTGGTTTATCGCTTGCTAAATAAAGTGCGTTTCCTTTGTAATACATATCGTACACATAATAAGGCGATTTTTCGTCTTTAGAAGCTAAATCAAAAACAAAATAAGCTTGTTCATAATGTTCGTCTTTAAACAAATCCATTCCTAATTGGTGTAAAGCAACTCCTAATTTCGGATTATCTTTTACCGCTTTAGACATTTCTTCGATCGACTTTTTATAAATATTTTCGTCAAAAGTTCCGTCTTCTTTTCTTGAAGATTCTAATTCAGACAAACCTTTGTATAAATAATCAATTGGTTGGATTTCTTCTTTTTTATCCTGAACATCGAAATATTTATTGATACTTTCTTTTGCATCTAAAAATAATCCGTTTTGGAAATCGGCAATGGCTCTGTAACGATACATATAAAAGTTATCTCCGCGTGTAAACCATTTGGTTCGTACCAAATCTCCTAAACCTTTGTATTCTTTATTTTTGATTAAATAAGCAGCTAATTCATTATCGCTATCTAAACTTTCTCCGATCAAATTGTGGTATTTAAAGTAATTTTCGCTTCCTTTTTCAACCAAAGAACGATCGTCTTTAAAACGAGCATAATCTGCATACGTTAAAGCCAATTGTTTGTAAGCGTCGATATAATTTGGATCTTTTTCTAAGATTTCGTCATATACTTTAATTGCCTCTTCGAACTCATTTCCTGCTCTAAAAACATCAGCTAATTTCATTTTAGGCAACATGCTGTTTGGAAACATTTTAGAAACTTCGTAATACACTCTTCGTGCATCAACAAAACGTTTTTCTGCAAAATAAATATCTCCACGAGCAATATGCGGTTCCGGAGTGTCTTTATTAACGATTAACGAAGCGCCAACAAACTCTAAAGCTGCATCGTAATCAGGTTTTGGAGCAAAAGTGTATGCATTTGCAATTTCTAAAAACGTTTGAAAATCGCCTGCTTTTAACTCTTGAGTTCCTGCATTGAATTTAGATTTTGCTTCTTTATCTTTTCCTTCTAAAAGCGATAATTTTCCGATTCCGATGTTATTTATCTTTACGTTTTTATGCGTTCTTAATCCTTGTTTGAAATAGTAACTCGCCGAATCGCGATTGTTTTCGTTTAAATGAATTTCCCCTAATCGATAATAATGATTTCCTTCGTTAGGTTGCGTTCTTAAAAGTTTATATAATTCCTTTTTAGCAACATCGTATTGACCATATTTCATTGCCGTGTCAATATCACGTCCTGAAGTATAATCGTTCTGTGCCGATGCACTGAAAATTACTGATAATAAAGCTAAACTTAGAGTAATTTTTTTATTCATAATATAAGTTCTATGGAGTCTGAGTTATTCTACAATATTAATTTCTCGTTTTGGCAACGTAATCGGCATTAAACCCGATTTTAAAATAATACGCTGACCTTTGTCTGATGCTGCAAAGCTGGCAAAACCTGTTCCTAAACCTGTTTTTCCTTGAACATCAATAATGTTGATTGTACGTACCAAAGGATACGTATTATCTGCAATTGTACTTTGCGATGGTTTATAATATTGTTTTAACGAATCGTTGTAAACATATAACGAACGTAAACCTTTAATACTTTCTTTAATTTCATTATCGGGCTGAACCATCCAATTGATTCCAACCACACCAACAGCTTTTTTGTTTTTGTTTACATAATCAACAATTTCTGCAACTGTATTTGCATAATACACATTTTTACTGATTTTATCTAAACCAGCATCTGCTTTTACTTTTGCAACCAAAGCCGAATTTGGATCGTGGAATACGAATATTTTGTCGGATGTTTTGATTCCTTTAAAAATATCAATCACTTCCTGATACTTAACTAAAGTATCGTTTGAAGATTTATCGGCAATAAACAAAACAGCGTCTTTCGCAATTGGAGTGATTTTTGGAACTACACGTCCTTTGAAAACGTCTAATTCTTCTTTAGAAAAATCTTTCGGAAGTACCGCCAATCTATTGGTATCGTTATGTATCGCATTTAAAATCTCGTTCTGAGAAAGCATTTTCAATTGAATATCTGCATCCGCATAATACGATTTAAATACTTCGTTGATATCCTCTATAATTGGGTAAACAGAAGATTCAACATACATTTCTGTCGTTCCTTTATCATACGTTTCTTTAGTGGTAGAAACATCTTTATCAGCATTTTTTTTACACGACGCTAACAAAACCAAGCCTAATACAGACCAAACTATCTGTTTCATAAATGTATATATTAAACGATTGCTAAATCTACTAATTTTTTTTTTAATAAACTTTACAAATTTTGCATTTTTAACAAACATTGATTTGTATGACGCAAATATTCAAAATTAAGTTTTGATTAAAATAGTTTTGAAAGTAAAAATCCGCTTTTCAGCGGATTTTTTTAATTATTGACTTTTATTTTTATTGGCAATGTAAACATAGAACGAACCGTTTTACCATTATGTTCGGCAGGTTTCCATTTAGGCATAGTTCTTAAAACTCGTTTTGCTTCTTCGCCAAAACCTAGTTTATCATCTAAGATTTGAACGTCGGTAAACGAACCGTCTTTTTCTACAACAAAACGCAACTTAACCACAACTTCATTTACATTTGAATTGATGTTGTGTGCAGAAAACTTACGTGTAAAGCCATCATAGAATTTTTGAAATCCTTCATTTGGTTCAGCTTTCTTTTGTACAAGACGCATAATTGCATTTGTTTTTTCTAAAGATTCACCGCCTTCTTTTTTGATTACTTTTCCGTCCTTTCCTTCTTTTGCATCTCCAGAAACTCCTCCATCTGATTTAAGTAACCCGTCTTTTAAATCGGCATCACTATCTCTTTGACCCGATTGCGTGTCATCATCAAAATCACTTTGTGCTGCTAATTTATCTTTTGCCAAATCATCTTTGTCAACTATTATTTCATTATACTTAATATTCTTCTGTACATCGGTTCTTGCTGCAGCTGTACTTTCGTCATTTGTTTTAGCATCATCGGATTTAGGAATATCAACAGATTCTTTCGGAATATCTTTCTCTATGTACTCAATAACCTTTAATGGTTCATCAGTATCAGCCATAGGACAACTAATTATTGTTTCAGGAGATTTTGAAGCATACAGATATGAGCTTCCAAAAACCAAACTTAAGGTTGCTAGACCAATAGCTAAAGCTAATAAAGTATTTTTACCACTTTCTTCTCTTAGCTTATAGGCTCCGTATAATTTATTGCGTCCTTCGAACACAATATTTCGCCATTCTTTTCCAAATAAATTCAAACTACTCATAATTCAATGTTTTTAGATTAATACGTAATTACTTCATCATAGTTTTAATATTTTAACGTTATATAAATAAACTCAAATACTTATTTACAATATAACGAAATATTTCGTAGAATATTATTTAGTTTGAATAAAAATAAATAAAAAAGCAAGAATATTATTCTTGCTTGATATTAATGATGCGATAAAATCTAAAAACACTGTAAACCAGTAATAAGACGCCGAATAATACCCTTCGGGTATAAGATAATTCTAACGGAATATCTTTCCAAAAAATGAACATACATCCTAATACAAAGTAAAGTACCAGAAACAGAATCCCGAAAAAGAACAAAAATCGCTGTAAAAGCGATTTTTGTTTGAAGTTATTTATAAAGTTTTCTAACATTAGTTATTTACTTTAATTTTAATAGGTAACGTAAAACTAGAACGAACTGTTTTACCGTTGTGCTGAGCAGCTTTCCAACTTGGCATTGATTTTAAAACTCTCATAGCCTCTCTACCAACTCCTTGTTTATCATCTAAAACTTGAATATCTGTGAAAGATCCATCTTTCTCTACAACGAATTTTAAACGAACTGAAATCTCACTAACTCCACCACCAACATCTGGTGCGTTGAATTTACGAGCAAAGTTTTGATAGAACTTTTGTAAACCTTCGTTAGGAGAAGCTTTTTGTTGTACGAAACTATATACTTTATTTTCGTCTTCACTAAAAGTATTGCCTTTACCTGTTCCTTGAGAACCTTTATCAGCTCCACCTGTTTGCTCACCTTTAGTTTTAAAATCACCATCTTTAGAAGCTTCTCTATCTTGACGTCCTGATTGAATATCGTCGTTAAATTCTTTTTGAGAAGTAATTTCCTCCTTTTTAACTTCAGTATCCTTTTTAACTTCCATTTCAGTAAATTTCTTTTCTTCTTGTACTGATTTAGAAGCATCCGCAGGCTCTTCTTTAGGAGGTTCTACGATTGGCTCTTCTTTGATTTCTTCAATTGGCTCAGGTAATTCAGGTAATTCTATATCAAGTACCTCAACACCAGTGTCATTTGTTTCTTTATTGATTCTTTCTCCAAAAACCGATTTATAAAGAAATGATCCACCAAAGGCTAAAGCTATACACACCATTCCTAGCACTAATGCCATCATAGTGTTTTTAGGGTTTTCTTGACGTAATTTGTATGCGCCGTATTCTTTATTACGACCTTCAAACACAATGTTTGTCCACCCTTTTCCAAATAAATTAATATTAGCCATAGTTTAATTTTTTACTTATGCTTATTGCATAATTTCTTTTTCGGCATCCGTAATATCGTTGATAGCATATACTTCAATTCCTGTTATAGCCATTTCATCTAAAATGTCAATCATATTCGTATATGTAGCATCATCTGTAGCCTTAATGATAACAATTAGTCCTTCTTTTCCAGTTAGACCTTTAGCTTTCAAATTTGCTATTTTTTGTAAAAGAACTTGTCTAATACCATTCTTCCCATAAGTAGAATCTGTTGGACCTTCTTGAGGTGATGCAAACATACCAACATAATATTTCATCTTGTTTTCTTTTCCAAGTAAAATAGTCATTGTGTTTGATTCTCCTACAACAGTTTTATCTTTCACATCTACTTTTTCTTTATCAGGCATTTGCAAATCCATAGATTGCGGTTTAGATAAAGATGTGGTTAACATAAAGAACGTAATCAATAAGAATGCCAAATCTACCATCGCTGTTAAATCAACTCCGGCATTTTGTTTTTTACTTCTTACTTTTTTGCCGCCTTTTCCTTCGTTACCACCTGTATTTAATTCTGCCATTTCTTTTTAAAATTTTAAGTGATTAAAAGTCATCAGATCTTAAACCTGTAACAAGGTAAAAGCGGTTTTGACGTTGTTTTTGTAAAATATCAATTACTTCTTTTACAGTACCGAACTGTTCATTAGCATCTCCTTTAATTGCAACCTTTAAGAAGTTTTTCTTATCTTCTGTAGATTTTCTAATAAAAGAAGATTCTCTTGCATTTCTTACCCATGAAGCTAATTGATTATTTAAAGAATCTTTATAAGGAATTCCTTTGTGCAATTCTTTTTTCATGCGCTCACTTGAAGGTTGTGCCAACAAGCTCTTCATTTCGCGAATATCGACACCGAAATTTTCCATTCCTCCGAAGATTGATTGTTCTTCAGATGTAAACTCGATATTATATTCTTTCCCCATTCTATTTAGTACATCAATACGATCTTCTCGTCCTGCTAAACCAATGAATACATTTTCCTGACCTACAGTGATTGTTAAAATATCATCGGTAGGAATTTTGGTTTCTTTTGTTGAAGCAGGTAAATCAACCGGATATACTTCTGGTGTTTTTGCTGTTGAGGTTAAAACGAAGAATGTTAGCAATAAGAACGACACGTCGCACATTGCGGTCATATCAATTCTTGTACTTGATTTTTTCATTTTTGCCATATTCTTTCTTCTTTTTTAACCAGAATAAATCTGGAATTATACAATGTCTTACTTACAATAAATTATTTATTGTTTCTTCTGTAAGCTTGTGTAATTGCAAACCCAGCTTCGTCGATGAAATGAGTTAATTTATCGATTTTTGTTGTATGTAAGTTATAGAATACAATAGCTAAAGTAGATGTTCCAATACCTGTAGCAGTATTCATTAACGCTTCAGAAATACCTGTTGCTAACGCTGCAGAGTCAGGAGAACCAGCTGTAGATAAAGCCGAGAACGCTTTAATCATACCTGTTACTGTACCTAATAACCCCACTAATGTACCAATTGATACTAATGTTGCTAAAATGATCATGTTTTTCTCTAACATCGGCATTTCTAATACTGTAGCTTCTTCGATTTCTTTTTGAATTGTTTCAGTAGCTTTATCAGTATCGAATCCTTCGCGTTGAACTTCTTTAAATTTAACTAAAGCAGCTTTTACTACGTTCGCAACTGATCCTTTTTGACCATCACACTCTTCAATAGCTTCGTTAATTTGATTTGCAGCTACTAAAGATTGTACTTTACCTACGAATCCTTTAACGTTTCCGCTTCCTGAAGCTTTGCTGATTACGATGAATCTTTCAATACCGAATACAATAGTTGTTGTCAATAATCCAATTAAAATCGCAATAACGTATCCTCCTTTATACATCATCCCCATCAAGTTACCCGGATTAGGCTCTCCTGCTGGATCTCCGTTTTGGAAGTTACTTGGGTTTCCTAATACGAAATTCCAAATTACCCAACCAAAAACTAAACATACTATCACGGTTACTCCTGCAGCAATGTTTGATAATCCTGAACCACTTGGATTTTTCTCAACTGTTTGTGTCATCTTAATAAAATTTAAATTTAATGTTTACTCAATTTTTAAAACTTGTTTTTGCTTTCATTGAAGCATCGCAAATTTACTTTTTTAGTTCAAATAAAAAAATAAAAATTACATTGCTTCAATTTTGAAAAATTAAAATTAATAAAAAAGAAACAATAAATTGACGTTCTCTACATCTTTTATCATTTCCTCAAATATCAAACGATTAATTATCAATATTATTGCTTTTTATGAAAAATTAAAAAAGTGTTTTTCTTAACAATTTATTAAAACAAAGATTTTCATTATCTTAGTTACCTTTAAATTCAGTAAAAAAAGTAGAAAAAGATGTCTAAAGAAGCATTTATAGAAGAAATGAGCAAAAGCTATCAATTTTCTTCAGATTATATTACCATTGGAGGAATTCAATACGATAAAGAAATCATTCCCGATTTACACGTTAAACTTCCTTTAAAAACAATGAATCGTCACGGATTGATTGCCGGAGCTACCGGAACAGGAAAAACCAAAACCATTCAAGTACTTTCAGAACAACTTTCGGCAAAAGGAATCCCGGTTTTAATGATGGATATTAAAGGAGATTTTAGCGGAATTGCAGAACCTGGAGTTTTAAACGACTTTATTAAAGATCGTCATGAAAAGATGAACCTTCCATTTAATCCGCAAGCTTTTCCTGTTGAGCTTTTTACCATTTCTAAACAGAACGGAGTTCGTTTAAGAGCTACCATTTCAGAATTTGGTCCGGTGCTTTTATCTCGTATTTTAGATTTAAATGATACGCAAGGTGGCGTTATGGCACTTATTTTTAAATATTGCGACGATCATCAATTACCACTTTTAGATTTAAAAGATTTAAAAAAGGTACTTCAATATATAACGAATGAAGGAAAAGAAAGTATTGAACAAGAATACGGACGCGTTTCGACCGCTTCGACCGGAGCGATTTTAAGAAAACTAATCGAATTAGAACAACAAGACGCTGATTTATTTTTTGGAGAAACTTCGTTCGATATTAAAGACTTAATGCGAATCGACGAAAACGGAAAAGGCTATGTAAACATTTTACGACTAAACGACATTCAGGATAAACCAAAATTATTCTCGACTTTTATGTTGTGTTTATTGGCAGAAGTTTACAATACAATGCCCGAACAAGGCGATAGCGGGCAACCAGAATTGGTTATTTTCATCGACGAAGCGCACCTTATATTTAAGGAAGCTACAAAAGCTTTATTAGATCAGATTGAAACCATTGTAAAGTTGATTCGTTCAAAAGGAATCGGGTTGTATTTCATCACACAAAATCCAACCGATGTTCCGGAAGGAGTTTTAGCGCAATTGGGTTTAAAAATTCAACACGCTTTAAGAGCATTTACAGATAAAGATCGTAAAGCAATTAAATCAGCTTCAGAAAATTTCCCTTCAACAACCTATTATAAAACAAACGAAGTTATTACGCAATTAGGTACAGGAGAAGCTTTGATTACTGCTTTAAACGAAAAAGGAATTCCGACTCCGCTTGTGGTTGCTGCGATAAAAGCCCCAGAAAGCCGAATGGATGTTTTGTCGACTGATGAAATTGAACAGCAAATCAAAAAATCGCAATTGGCATTTAAATACAATTCGGTAATTGATCGTGAAAGTGCTTACGAGATTTTAACGCAAAGAATAAATCAACAAGCGATCGAAAAGCAAAAAGAAGCAGAACAAGCTCCTAAAACTACAACTCAAAAAACAACATCGACCCGAAAAAGCAACGATTTAGATATTGGTAAACAAGTTGTAAAAGTTTTAACAAGCGCTACCTTTATTAGAGGAGCTTTTGGAGTTTTAAATAAAATGTTTAAAAAATAAAAGTCTGAATATTCAGACTTTTATTTTTTGTAGTATTAAATCGTAAATAGCATCGGTTTGCCAAAGTTCTTCAATATTTGGTTCTTCCATTACTTCTTTCATAATTTGTTGTTGACGATTTCCTATTGCCAGCACTTCGCTATAAGGTTGTAATGTAAATGAAACGCGATCATAAAGCGGCAACCACAATTCAGGATATTTTTTTGTAAATTTTGCTTCAATCTTTTTTTGTAATAAAAAGCTTCTGTCGGCTGTATCGGTTCCCATTTCTTTAAAGTTTCGAAACGAAAGCTCCGCAATTGCATCTCCGTTTGGTTTTCGAACTTTTTGATAAGCTTCTAAAATTTCATCCCAATCTCCATTTCCTTCTTGAATTTGATGAAAAAGCTCTGTAATATCTTCAAAACCTGCATTCATTCCTTGTCCGTAAAAAGGAACAATTGCATGAGCCGCATCGCCTAAAAGTGCAATTCGATCTTTATAAACCCAAGGATAACATTGTGTCGTAACCAAAGAACTTGTAGGGTTATTAAAATAATTCTCGGTTAAAGTCGGCATTAAATCGAAAGCATCTGGAAAGAACTCTTTAAAAAACGCTTCTAGTTTATTTTCTGTATCAATACTCTCGAAAGAATATGCTCCTTCAAAAGGCATAAACAAAGTCGAAGTAAACGAACCATCGGTATTTGCTAAAGCAATTAACATAAAATCTTTGCGTGGCCAAATATGAAAGGAATTTGGATCGATTCTATGTTTTCCATCTTCTGCTGGCGGAATATATAATTCCTTGTATCCTAAATGTAAAAAATGTTGCGAATAATCGAATCTATTTTGACGTTGCATTCGCTGGCGGATTTTAGAAAAAGCTCCGTCCGTTCCAAAAATCACATCGAATTGATGTTCTTCCCACTCGCCTCTTTCTTCTTCTCCTATATATAAGGTAGATTTTTCTAACGAAACATCCCAAATCTTATGATCAAAACAAAAATTGGTTCCAAATCTTTCGGCAATATCCACCATTTTTCTGTTTAACTCTCCTCTCGAAATCGAATAAATTGCTTCTCCGTTAATTCCGTAAGGTTGCAAATTAATAGAACCATCAATAGCATGAATTGCTCTTTTGTCCATTGGAATTGCAATTTCTTCAATCTCTTTCTCAATGCCTACATTTTTTAGCGCATGCCAACCTCTGGTAGAAATAGCTAAATTGATTGACTTTCCTTTAAAATCAACTTTTCTAATATCTTCACTTTTGTCATAAAGCGTAACAGGGAATCCTAATTTGCGCAAATGAATTGCAAGCAAACTACCTACTAATCCTGCTCCAACTACTGCTATGTTTTTATTTTCCTGCATTTTAATAGTTTGAACTCGTAAAGTTACGGTTTATACAGAGATTTCTATCTTTTTGAGTTAATTTAATTTTTTATTTCAAAAAAAGAGCAGAATATTATTTTTTTTGTATTTTTATATAAAGAAAATTTAATAAAACTCAAATTGTTATGAAAGATTTAATTTGGTTAATCGCCGTTGTTCTTATCATTTTATGGGCAATTGGCTATTTCGGATTCGGAGAAGCTGTTGGTAGTTTTATCCACATTTTATTAGTTATTGCAGTAATTGCAATTTTGTATCGATTAATAACAGGTAATAAACCGTAAAAAAGACTAAAAACCAACTTAATATAAGTTGGTTTTTTATTGTAGTAAACGCTGTAAATTTAAAACATAAAAAAAACTCCTAATTAAATTAGGAGTTTTTTCTTTATTTCTTTTCAACAACCGGAGAAGCATTTACTTTTTGACTTAATTCTAAAGAAATGGCTGCTTTTTCCATTTTTAGTTTTCCTGCCATCGTTTCTACGATAATTGTTCCTTCAGAAAGTTCAGAGATTCTTCCGTGGATTCCTGATTTTGTAACTATTTTATCACCTACTTTCAAGGTACTTTCAAATTCTTTTTCTTTCTTCACTCTATTTTGTTGCGGACGAATCATTAAGAAATACATTGCCGCGAAAATCAAAATAAGTGGTAAAAATTGTTGTATATTTTCCATTTTAATTAATTATTCTAATACGTTTGCTTTAACTGTTAACATTTCGCTTCCTGCTTCTGTATTTGTAGTTAAAGTTACATTTTTACTTTGTAACCCCGGAGTATTTGCAGAGAAAACAACTTTCATTTTAGCAGATTGTCCAGGTTTAATTGGTGCTTCTGGTTTTTCTGGAACGGTACATCCGCAAGAAGCTTTTGCATCGATGATTACTAAATCAACTGTTCCTTCGTTTCTTATTTCGAATTCAACTTCATTTTTAGATCCCTTTTTAATATCTCCGAAATCGTGCGTTGTTTCGTTGAAAGCAATTTTAGGAAATCCGTTTTGATTTTGTGTTGTTTCTGTTGTTGTACTTCCTTCTGCACCGTTTGCAACTTCTGTATTATTTGTTGCACCTTCTTGAATGCGAGATGAAGCATCTTCTTTTTTATTACAAGCTACTAAGCTTAAAGCTGCGAAACCAGCTACTAACATTAATTTTTTCATAATTTATTCGATTAATCCTCGACCAATTTTGTTTAGTTTATTTTCTTGTTTGTATTCTTTAACCAAAGCGTCTAAAATACCGTTGATAAAAATACTACTTTTTGGCGTAGAATATTCTTTTGCAAGTTCTAAATATTCGTTAATTGTAACTTTAACAGGAATTGAAGGGAATTTTTGTAATTCGCAAACTGCCAAATTCAAGATAATTGCATCAACTTCGGCAATACGTTCTAAATCCCAATTACGCGTTTTATCTTCGTATTCTTTTACAAAAACATCAGCATTTAAAGCTGTTTTTCTAAACAATTGCTTCGCAAATTCTCTGTCATCGTCGTCTTTAAAGATCTTGTTTATTTTTAAATAGCTTGTTTCAGATTTTAATCCTTCCAACTGTTTTAAAATAGCAGTATTTACAACCGGAATATCGTCAATCCAAGAGATTTTAAGATCTTCTAAAAACTCGTAAATCTTTTCGCTTGGCGCAACGAATTCAGCAAACAACTTAATTGCAAATTCTTTATCTTCTTCGAAATTATTCACGCGATTACTCATGTATTTTTTATACAAATCGGTTTCTTTAATTTCTTCCAATAAGCTTTTAATGTAATGATCGTTTACTCTGAATTGATTTATTCTTAATTCATCGATCCAATTGTTTAACGATTCTGATTCTACCAAAATCTTTAAAAAAGTATTATCGACAAATTTTGTATTGGGATTGCGCTCTTCTGGTGTAGCTAAGTATTTTTTTGCCGATGCTTCTAGGAAATCCTTTTCGACTTTTTGTAATTCTATCATCGAAGACAGCATTAACAAATAGAGTTCGCGGATGTTTTCAATACTATTAAATAGATATTTTTCATACACATCTAATTGATCGGACTGATTCTGGGTCATTGCATAAATCGCCTGCAATACTTTGGAACGGATATGACGTCTGTTTACCATGCTACTTTAAGAACTTGTTTATTGAATAAGAAAGCGAAAACCTTATTGATTTTCGCTTTGCAAAATTAGAACATTATTTTTGAAAAACTATTTATTTTCCTGCTTTTTCTTTTCAATTCGTTGTTCTGCCATTTTCATTGCCGCTTGGTTTGGCGTAATGTTTTGTTCTTTGGCATAATTTAAAATATCTAGAGTAGTATTGTAAATATTTTCGGTTCTGCGAATAGCCTCGTCTGATCCGTATTTTGCAATTTCTCCGAACACATTGATAATTCCTCCTGCATTGATTAAGAAATCGGGAGCGTACACAATTCCTTTTTCTTGAAGCATTTTTCCGTGAACAGCTTCTTCTGCCAATTGATTATTTGCAGCACCGGCAACAACTTGCGCTTTTAATTTATTGATCGAATCATTGTTAATTGTTGCTCCTAAAGCACAAGGTGAATAAATATCGACATCTAAAGCGTATAAATCGTTTCCTTCAAAAATGCTTGCGTTGTATTTTTTAGCAACTTCGGCAACTCTTTCTTCATTTAAATCGGTAATTGTAACAACTGCTCCGGCATTTGTTAAATGTTTTACCAAAGTTTCACCAACATTTCCGATTCCTTGCACCAAAACACGTTTTCCGTTTAAATCGTCCGAACCAAATTTGAATTTAGTTGCTGCTTTTAATCCCATAAAAACTCCGTAAGCTGTAACTGGAGAAGGATTCCCCGATCCACCCAAGCTTTCCGAAATTCCGGTAACATGCGGCGTAATACTGTGAATTAAATCCATATCGGCTGTAGTTGTTCCTACATCTTCGGCAGTAATATAGCGTCCGCTTAATGAATCAACATATTTAGCAAAAGTTTTAATCATTTCCGGATTTTTATCTTTTTTAGAATCGCCAATAATCACAGCTTTTCCTCCTCCAAGATCTAATCCAGAAATAGCAGATTTATAAGTCATTCCGCGCGATAAACGCAAAACATCGTTTAAAGCTTCCCATTCCGAAGTGTAATTCCACATTCGAGTTCCGCCTAAAGCAGGTCCTAATACTGTATTATGTATACCAATAATTGCTTTTAAACCAGTATCTTTGTCGTGGCAAAAAACAACTTGTTCGTGATGATCAAAGGAAATTTGACCAAATACAGGATCAACTTTTTTTAACTCGTCTGGAGTGAATACATTTGTCGTCATAAAAATTATAGTTTGTTAGGTATATATCAAATATACTTAATTTTATATTATTATCATTTTTTGATTACATTATTATTAATTCATTAAGTGAAAATTATTTTAACAAACTATTATTTAATTAAATTTATTCTTTTTTAAAATTTAAAAGCATTACAGAAGAAGACAATGAAAGAACTTCAAAAGCTTAATAAATATTTCCTTAAATACAAGTACCGATTCTTGTTAGGAATCATCATAACCATTGCATCTCAAATTTTCACCGTTTTTACTCCTCAATATGTTGGAGATGCCATTACTATTTTGCAAGATTTTTTGCAGAATAAAATTTCGGCAGAAGCTACTAAAACCGGTTTATGGAATAATATGCTTTTGATTATAGGAACAACTTTAATTGCTGGTTTTTTAACGTTTTTGATGCGTCAGACAATTATTGTAATGTCGCGTCATATTGAATTTGATTTAAAAAACGAAATCTATAATCATTATCAAAAATTAGGTTTAGACTTTTACAAACGACAACGAACTGGAGATTTAATGAGTCGAATTTCCGAAGATGTTGCAAAAGTACGTCAATATGTTGGTCCGGCTGTTATGTATTCGATCAACACTTTGATTAGAATGACAGTTGTTATAGTACAAATGTATATTATATCGCCAAAATTAAGTTGGTACGCGTTAATTCCGGTTCCGTTTTTAGCTATTATTATGTTGAAATTAAGCAAGGAAATTAATAGACGAAGCTTTGCTTATCAACAAAACTTATCGAAACTTTCGTCGTTTTCACAAGAAATTTTTTCGGGAATCCGTGTAATTAAAGCTTATGCTTTAGAAGATAAAGAAAGCAAAGCATACGACCTAGCAACAACCGAAAGCAAAAACAAATACATGCGTTTGGCATACAGCAACGCACTAATTGGTCCGTTAATGGTTTTATTAATCGGAATCAGTAATTTATTGATCGTTTTTATTGGAGCCAAAATGTACATTAGCGGAGAAATTACCGAAATCGGAATCATTGCGCAATTCATCCTATACATAAACATGCTTACGTGGCCTATTGCTTCTTTAGGTTGGGTTTCGACGATGATTCAAGAAGCCGATTCTTCTCAAAAGCGTATTAACGAATTTTTAAACGAAATTCCTTCCATTCAATCCACAACAAATGAAATGCGCGTTTTAGACGGAAAAATTGTTTTCGAAAACGTTCATTTTATTTATGAAGACACAAAGATTCATGCTTTAAACAATGTTACGTTTACCATAAATAAAGGCGAAACGGTAGCCTTTTTAGGAAAAACAGGTTCAGGGAAATCGACTATTTTACAACTAATTTCTCGTTTATACGACGTTTCTTCGGGATCTATTTTAATCGACAATCTTAATATTAAAGATTGGAATGTTGAAAATCTTCGAAATCAAATAGCTGTTGTTCCTCAAGATGCGTTTCTTTTTTCCGATTCGATCAAGAACAACATTAAATTTGGTAAAGAAGATGCTTCGCAAGAAGAAATTGAACATTATGCAAAAGTTGCCGATGTTCATAAAAACATTATTCGATTTGAAAATGGATACGAAACCATTTTAGGAGAACGCGGAATTACCCTTTCGGGCGGACAAAAACAGCGTGTTTCTATTGCGCGCGCTTTAATAAAAGACGCTCCTGTTTTACTTTTAGACGATTGTTTATCGGCTGTAGATACCGAAACCGAAGAACAAATTCTGAATAATCTTAAAGATATAGCCAAAAAGAAAACCACTTTAATTGTTACACATCGCGTTTCATCTGCCAAAAATGCCGATAAAATCATCATTTTAAACGAAGGCGAAATCCTAGAACAAGGTACTCACAATCAATTATTAAGCTTAAACGGTTATTATGCGAATTTGTATAAAAAACAATTAGCCGAAAAAGATGTTATTTAATTTTTGTTTTTATTAGATTTTTTTTAGACTTTTGGACGAATGTAAAAATTTAACAGAACGAAAGGACTATGAGAGACAATGAAATGCTAGAAAAAGAGGAAATCTTTTCAAAAGTATTAAGAGCAGGAAGAAGAACTTACTTTTTCGATGTAAGATCAACAAAAGCAGACGATTATTATGTAACCATTACTGAAAGTAAAAAGTTTACAGAAGAAGACGGATCGTTTCACTTTAAAAAACATAAAATTTACTTGTATAAAGAAGATTTTACTGCTTTTAAAGAAATCTTAAACGAAATGACTGACTATGTTTTAGATCAAAAAGGAGAAGAAGTTATTTCTGAAAGACATCAAAAAGACTTTAAAAAAGAATTAACTGGCGCTTCTAGCTTCACAAATGTTGAATTTGATGATTTTTAATAGTGCTATTTAATATAATTTTGATACCGGCTCTTAGTCGGTATTTTTTTTAGCGTATGAAACACTTTTACCTTTCACTTTTCCTACTTTTTTCGTTTTGGGTATTGGCGCAAAACAAACCTTACGAAACCGAACGTATTATTTGGAACGGAACCGAATATCCGTACCGTTACCATCACATGGAACAATATTTTAATTATTATCCCGATAAACGTCCCGTTCCTAATAAAGATACAACTATTGTAAACCGAAATTATGTTGCCGTTTTTGAGGTTAAAGACAAAAAGTTTTATTTAAACGATTTATTGATAACCGGCAGAAAAGCGAAAATTAAAGACTATTCGGTTTTAAAAGAATTAAATCCGAAAAGCGAACCTGTATTTTTGGGTTGGGTTTCGGGTTTATTTGAATTTGGAACATGTTTGGAACAATTCCATAAAGAAGACAGTATTAATCCGTATTACAACGATTATATTGTGTTTGAAGTTTCAAAAGGACAAATTAACCGAGTTGAGAATTTTACTTACAATCAATTAAAATTGTTTAAAGATTATCAATACAAACGCTTTAAAGAAACCAACGATTATCAGCGCTTACGCAGAAGATTGGCTTATAACGGAATGTCGGAAGCCGAAGCATCTTTTCATATTTACCAATACATTTTGTTTTACAGTAAAGTAAATTATTTAAGAAAATAGTCCGTTCAAAATTTTGTACTTTTAAAGAAAATTCATCTCATGAAAAAGACTTTTATTTGTTTAAGCGTTTTGTTTCTACTAACAGCTTGCAACAAAAAATCGACTGATAAAACCGAAATAAAAGAAACCGAAATCCATCAGGAAGTTACTTTTGATCGATTTGAAGAAGCTCCTGTAATCAACGATATTTCTAGAGTTCCTTTTATTGTTTATCCAAAAGATTCAAAAATAAAACTCTACGTTCAGCCTAATGAAAAAGCCGATTTTATTGAACAAGAACTAACAAAAACCGAAACTTTATTTGGCGATACGGAAGTAAGTAATTTCTATAAAATCATTTATCAGGTTGATCAAAATCCACAAAATTCTAAATACGCTTATGTTTTACGAAGCGATGTTGACAAAGACAATGAATTGCTTTTATCCGAAAATGATCATTTAAACGAAATTCGATATATTAACATTAATGGTCGCGTTCAGAATAATGTAAAATCGTTTGATGGATACGGTTCTGTTTCATTAATCGACAAATTGGAATACAATCAGGTTTTTCAAAAAAACTCACATATCCTTTTAAAAACCAACAACAAACCTGTTCTTCAAAATGATATTTTTTCATTTAGACTACGCGATGGTTCTTTAAAAGAAATTCCGAGAGTTACCAACGAAGAAGGTCTTTACGAACTGGAATATATAGGTTTTTCGGAAGAATTAGATCGTCATTTCTTTAAAACCACACTAGATAAAGCGTTTTTATATTACAAATCGTTTTCTACAATTAACAATGAAATTGAAGAAGTTATTTTTCAGGATCTTCCAACGTATTCAAAAAACACACATTTAGTTGCCTATTTTTCCAATGATGAAGTTGGAAGCTTATTGGTTCTTAAGAAATACAATCCGCAAGATTATTCTTTTAAGGAAATCTACGCGATTAATTTTACCAACTTTAAAGTAAGTTCTTCTAAAAATCTGGTTTGGGAAAATGAGAAAACTTTGGTTGCCGAAATTCATCATCCAAACACCAAAACCACTTCAAAAGATTACAAGAAACAATATATTAGAATTAAGTTTTTGGATTTATAAGAAACGGAGCGAAATTTCGCTCCGTTTTTATTTTTATTGCCAACTTGAATACAGTACGTAATTATTACTTATTCGTTCAATTTCGCCAGCAAAATCTGAAGCGTTTAATTCTTTTACTCGTTTTGCCGGAACTCCTGCGTAGATTCCGTTTGCAAGTAATTCCATATTCTGCGTTACAACTGCCCCGGCAGCTACAATAACATTACTATGCACAATGCAATTATCCATAATAATTGCACCCATTCCTACCAAAACATTATCATGAATGGTACATCCGTGCACAATAGCATTATGACCTATTGAAACATTGTTTCCAATAATTGTAGGATGCTTTTTATACGTACAATGAATAACAGCTCCGTCTTGCACATTTACTTTATTTCCTATTTTAATATAATGCACATCGCCACGAATTACCGCATTATACCATACGCTGCATTGCTCGCCCATTTCTACATCACCAACAATTGTACAGTTTTCTGCAATAAAACAATCGGCAGGGTATTTAGGTTCTTTACCATTAATTGGTTTGATTAAAGCCATAAGTTTTTAAATAAAAAAATCCCGATAAATATCGGGATTAATTTTTAATTTTCTAGAAGTTAACTGAAGGACAGTTACATTTATAGTTACTTTCTTTACACAAGAAATTGAATCCTAATGTCAATTGGTGGAATCCACCTTTTGCAAATTGCACTTCTCCAAACTGATGTGAATAAGTATATCCAACCATTAGGTTTTTAAACTTCACACCTAAAATTGGTGAAACTGAATGATAACCTTGTTTTTTAACATCGCTTCCGTTTTTCATATATTCCGCTCCTTCAAACATCGTTCTGTAAGATAAACCTGCAAAGAATTGTCCATTATCAAACTCTTTATACATTTTTAA
Organism: Flavobacteriaceae bacterium UBA3339; assembly: GCA_002360925.1. GTDB lineage: Bacteria > Bacteroidota > Bacteroidia > Flavobacteriales > Flavobacteriaceae > Flavobacterium. Next base: position 269,908 of record DERN01000011.1, read on the forward strand.
GTTCACATCTAACATTTTCTCTTGAGTTGCTTCTGTATATTGGAACAATACCGAAGGTTCCCATGAAAATCCTTTATCTCTATACGATCTGTATCCTCTATTTTTAGAAAACACATATCCTGCAGAAACAACATATCTACGTAAATTATCGCTTTCTACATCGGAATATATTTCACGATCGGTCGTAATTAAGTTTTTAACGGTTGCGTGCGCAAAAAAATCAAGGAAGTGATAAGACGCACCTAAATCTACATTAAAATAATTATATTTTAATTCAGTTCCTGCAACAACTTGTGGATCAAAAACTGGGCTCCTATCATCAGACATATCTAATTGAGACTGAACCATTCCTCCACTAATACCAAACGAAAGTTTATTCAAATCATAATCACTACGAGAAAACGTGATATGATGCGCATATGTTAATTTTGCTCCAACTTGTTTATGATAACCATTTCTATCATTAAATGCAATAATTCCAACACCTGAACGATCTGATATAGAAGTATTGAAACTTAGCGTTTGCAATGCAGGCGAATCTTTTTGATCAAACCATTGCTGACGCGCCGTTAAACGGACTTTTGCACAATTTGCTATACCTGCCATAGAAGGGTGTATTAAATAATAGTTATCTGTAAGATAATCTTGATACACTGGAATTCCTTCTTGCGCGTTACTTATTTGTGATACAAATAATGAAGATATAACAACTAATAAAGATTTAGTAAATATATTCATAAATTCTTTTTATCTCTTTAGAAATGGTTAACAAATATATAAAAACTATAATATTAAACACGCTGTTTGCTACAGAATTGTTTTAATAATTATAAACTTCAAATATGTTAATTTTACGTTTAAATTCCAAATATAAATATTCAATTGATATTTCTTTGTTAATTTTGAAAAAAATCTTAAAAAATGTTTAAAATAAATATAAAGGAGACTCAAAATCCGTCAATTGTAAAGTTCGAGTTCCCTGATTTCATTAGTTACGGAACTAATTTCGAGTTTAAAAACATAGACGAAACCGAAAATTCGCCACTTGCAAAACAATTATTTTATCTTCCGTTTGTAAAAACAGTTTACATTTCTGGGAATTTTGTTGCTATTGAGCGTTTTTCGATTGTAGAATGGAACGATGTTCAGGAAGAAGTAAAACAACAAATCGAAGAATTTATTAATAAAGGAGGAAAAGTGTTGATTGAAAAAGAAAATTCTTCAACAAAGAAAATTCCAGTAACGGTTTACGGAGAAACGACTCCTAATCCTTCGGTTTTAAAATTTGTTGCTAATAAAATGTTGACAAAGACAGCGGTTGAATTTAAAAATATCGACGAAGCAAAACCTTCTCCGTTAGCAATTGAATTGTTTAAACTTCCGTTTGTAAAAGAAGTTTTTATGGACGAAAACTATATTTCAATCTCAAAATTCGACAGTTATAATTGGGATGAAATTTCAATCGAAGTTCGTTCTTTTATCAAAGGGTTTATTGAAAATGGCGGAACGGTTATAGACGAAACCTTGATTTCACAAACAAAAGAACACGAACAACAACAAGATCAATATTTCGATAATTTAGATGTTACATCGCAACAAATCATAAATATTTTAGAGGAATATGTAAAACCAGCTGTTCAATCTGACGGAGGAAATATTTCGTTCGAGGGTTATGATGATGCTACAAAACGTGTTACCGTAACTTTAAAAGGCGCGTGTAGCGGTTGCCCTTCTTCCACTTTCACCTTAAAAAACGGAATCGAAAACATGTTACGTCAAATGCTTCATAACAACGATATTGTGGTTGAAGCACTAAATGGATAATTTTAAGGTTGAGTTAAACTCAACCTTTTTCTTTTAACAGCATTCAATATGGAAAATCAATTAAAAAAAGCCTATTCGCCCTATTTGCTTCAACATGCAAACAATCCTGTTTTTTGGCAATTTTGGAACGATGAAAACCTTATAAAAGCAAAAAAAAACAACAAACTTTTAATTATAAGTATTGGGTACGCAGCTTGTCATTGGTGTCATGTAATGGAAAAAGAATGTTTTGAAGACGAGGAAGTAGCACAAATAATGAATAAGAACTTCACAAGCTTTAAAATTGATCGGGAAGAATTACCGGCTATCGATTCTTATTATATGCAAGCTTTGCAATTAATGACGAATCAGGGCGGCTGGCCGTTAAATATTGTTGCTTTACCAGACGGAAAACCTGTTTGGGGAGCCACTTACGTTCCGAAAAATCAATGGGTAGATGTTTTAGAACAATTAACTTTATTGTTCGAGGAAAATCCGGACAAAATGTACGATTATGCCGAAAAGCTGAACAACGGAATTTCATTAGCGAATAATCCTTTAGAGATTTATCCAAAGAATAACGAGAAAATTGACTTTAAACCTTTGATTGAAAATTGGCAAAAAAACTTTGATTTGGAATTTGGCGGAACCAATCGTGCACCTAAATTCATGATGCCAACCAATTTAAATTTTCTTTACACTTACAGTCGATTAAACAATGATATTTCCATAAAGAATCATGTAGAACTTACCTTAACTAAAATGGCTTACGGCGGTTTATTCGACGTAATTGAAGGCGGTTTTTCTCGTTATAGCGTTGATCATCGTTGGCATATTCCGCATTTCGAAAAAATGTTGTATGATAATGCGCAATTACTTTCGATTTACACAGAAGCTTATATCGAATCGAAAAATCGTCTATATAAAGAAGTGGTTGAAAAAACTGTCAATTTTATTTTAAATAATTGGCAAGATTCTTCCGGCGGATTTTATTCGGCTTATGATGCGGATAGTTTAAATTCAGAAAGATTTCAGCAAGAAGGCGCTTATTATTTCTGGACGAAAGAAGAGTTAAAACAAATTATTCCAACAAAAGAATGGGATTTATTTGAAAACATTTTCTCAATAAATAAAGAAGGTTTTTGGAACGAAACTAATGCTTATGTTTTATTCCAAGAAAAAGATTTAAGAGAAATAGCTTTAGAGAACAACCTTTCTTTAGAAGAATTAAAACAGCTCAAAATTCAATGGGAATCTATATTGTTAAACAAACGCTCTAACAGAACAAAACCTTTGCTAGACGATAAAATTATAACGTCGTGGAACGCTCAATTACTTTCCGGACTAATAGATTCGCAAAAAATCATTTCCAGTTCTAAATTAGATTCTTCTATTAAAAAACTGGCAGGATTTTTGCAACACAATATCTATCAAGAAGATAGATTAGGACGGGTTTTTAAAAACGATGAAATCTACATTAAAGGAAATTTAGAAGATTATGCCTTTACCATTAAAGCGTTTATCGATTTGTTTAATAGTACACAAAATATAGAACATATAAAGTATGCGCAAACATTGGCTTTACAAGCTTTAGATTTATTCTTTGATGAAAAACAAGGTTTCTTTAAATCGGATAATAATCAAATTATTGATGCAGTTTTTGAAATAGAAGACAATGTAATTCCGTCGGCAAATGCAGTTATGAGTAGAAATTTGTTTTATTTAGGAGTTATCTTTCAGAATAACTATTTCTCTAATCTTGCAAAAGAAATGACACAACGTGTTTTAAGTCAAATAAATTATGCCAGTGTTTTTTCGGAATGGTTATTAAACGATTTGATTTTTGAACAAGATTTTGAATATATTATCATTAAAAATCCAAGTAAAAAGGAATTAGAATTACTTAATTTAAGTACCAAGCACAGCATCATTATTGATTATTCGTTAAATATTCCTATTTTAGACCATTATAAAGAACAAATAAAAAGAATTCAAATTTGTAATTTAAATAGTTGTCGTTTACAAACCGACAACTTTGAAGAAGTAATTAATCAACAATAATAAAACAATATAAAATGAAAAAATCACTTTTAATATTAGCAGTTTTAGCTTTATCATTTTCAGCAAATGCCCAAATGACATTACAATCAGGAGGAAATAACATAACTTTTAGAAAAAGCCCGGATTTTAATGATGATGCTGTTTCTGGTTCAAAGTATTTCGACGAGAAGTTTTCAAACGCTACAGTTAACAAAGGAACACAGAGTTTTCAAATACGTTACAATGCTTATAGCGACCTTATGGAATATAAAAACGGAACGGATCTTTTAGAATTAATCAAAGAACAAAATACGTATTTCCAATTTAACAATGGCGATGTTTATGAACTAATGACTTATAATGTAAAAGGAAGCAATGTTTCAAGATACAATCAAGTTTTAGTAGATAAAAACAATATTAAGGTTTCAAAATTTAAAAGTATTAAACTTGTTGAAGCAAAAGCAGCAGCGAACAGTTACGACACAGGAAGCCCAGCTGCATACAAACCGAATAAAGAAGTTTATTACATTACACTGAATAATGAAACCACAGAGTTTGATGGTAAACAAAAAACAGTAGAAAAAATGTTACCTTCTAAATCTGCTGAAATAAAAAAATTCTTTAAAGAGAATAGGATTAAAGAAAATGATGCAGATATGATTAAGCTAGGAAACTTCTTAGCAACTTTATAAAAAATAAAAAGACTCGAATTCGAGTCTTTTTATTTTTTTGTAGTTAACATGAAGTCCTTTAAATAGTAAGGTTCAAAATAAGCCACATCTTCTATTTTATTCTCGGTATATTTCTGAAACGACAACAAACTCATTTCATTTGCTGAAGGATAAACAAATTCGTCATAATAATGAAACTTCTCCGTATTTAAAAGCTCTTTACATTTAAAAGCTCCATCTCCTATTAAATGAATATCATCATTAAAAGTATCGAATGAATTTTCTTCTACAATTAAAGCGTAAGGATCGTTCAAAGCTTTTTTATCATGACTAAAAACCTGTGTAAAAACCTCCATTCTTCTTGCATCAATCATTGGAACTACTAATCCTTTTTCTACATTTAATTGATGAGCTAATATTTCTAACGTCTCAATTGCGATTAAAGGAATATTTAAGGCATAACATAAACCTTTTGCAGACGAAACTCCGATTCGTAACCCTGTATAAGATCCTGGTCCTTTACTAACCGAAATCGCATTTAAATCATTCAACGAAATTCCAACTTCATTCAAAATATCCTGAATAAAAACGTGTAATTTCTCGGCATGATTGAATTGTTCTTCTGACAATTCTTTTAAAGCAATTGTTTTTCCGTCAGCACCAATTGAAACCGAACAGTTTTTCGTTGCTGTTTCTATATTTAAAATATAAACCATTACGATTTGCTTTGTTTGGCTTTATTTTTCTTTTTAATGATTTTGTAAATCACCATTCCTCCTACCAAAAGCAACAAGTAAGGAAAAGCCATCAGATACACAATTCCGTCGTTTACTGCTTCCGCTGGAACACCTGTTTCTTCTGTCTCTAACGCCGCTCTACACATAGCACATTGAGCCTGCACATCTACAAAAGTGAACAACAAAAAGACAAAACTTAAAGTAATCTTTTTCATTGAATAAAGTTTAGTGTACATAATAAGGCGAAATCATTAAATACACAATTACTCCGGTTACAGCAACATATAACCACATTGGATATGTAATACGAGCTAATTTTTTATGTCGTTCATAAGATCCCGAAATACCACGTACAAAAGTTACCAAAACAAACGGAATAATGATAATTGATAATAAAATATGTGTGATAAGAATAAAGAAATAAATGTATCGCAAAGCTCCTTCTCCACCGAATTTCGTTTCAACCGAAGTCATATGATACGCTACATACATTCCTAAAAAAGCAATAGAACACGCAATACAAACTTTAATTAATCGTTCGTGTAATTTTGCATTTCCTTTTTTAATTGCGCTAACTGCTGCAACTAACAAAACAGCTGTTATTCCGTTTATTGTAGCATAAATTGGAGGTAAAAACGACAAGGGTTTTACATCATATCCTAAATCATGAAGGTTTACGCTGAATAAAATTGCTACAACTACCGGGATTGCAATTGATAAAATCCAAATCCAAATATTGTATTTCTTTTCTATTTTTAAACTTTCCATTATTCTTTTAATAATTGTTGAATATCTTCTTTTAACATTTTAACTCCTTCTTCTTCGATTCCATCATAATATACAATCGGATAATCGAATTGTTCGCTTTTTCTTGATCGTATATTTCCTTTTTTATCGATTAAAGCAAACATTCCCGAATGTTCAAATCCACCCGGCGCATCATCGTTCTGCCCAACATACAAATTGAATTTTTTAGACAAATCGAAAATAGCAGTTTGTTCTCCGGTTAAAAAGTGCCAATTCTGCATTTTTGCTCCAATTAAACTCGCATGTTCTTTTAAATGTTCCGGAGTATCTGTATTAGGATCGATTGTGATGGAAGCAATAGCAAAATTTGAATCTTTACTGAATTCGTTTTGTAATTTCACCATATTTTCGTTCATAATCGGACAAATTGTTGGACATGAAGAAAAGAAAAACTCAACTAAATACACTTTCCCTTCATAATCTTTATTGGTAATTGTTTGATTGTTTTGATCGGTAAAAGAAAACTCAGGCGCTTTTGCAATAACTTTTAACTCGCGTTTATTTGCTACGTTTAAGCGATCGCTTTCTACCACACCAGTATCTTTAAATTTATTCACAATTTTTGGAACTGCATAAATTCCAAAAATCAGCACAATAAGTGAAATCCAGATATAAGAATTATTTTTCATGCTATTCTGTTACGTTTTCTATTTTGTTATTTTTCTTAAGAGCTAATCTATATTCGGCTAAAATAACTTTTACATCGTCCGACATTTCGTTATGAAGATCGGCAGCCGAAATGGTATTATATCCTTCTTTGTATTCTTCTTCGCCTTTTTTGTTCTTTCCTTTACGTCCGCGTAAATTCAATTCTTTATCAACGATGAATACATTTGTAGTTCTAAATTTATCGTCTAATTTTCCGACTAATTTTAATTGATTGTAATAATTAGTAATTTCATTTGGCTCTGCCATAACGAAATAAAAACGATACAAATCTAAATTCTGACCTAATTTATTTTTAAACTTTTCGATCTCAGCTTCCATTCCTTTTGGAGCAATATAAACAACCTGAAAATCGACAAAATCTTTATTTCGATCGTAAATCTTATGAGCCAGATTTGTTAGATTTCCTTCAACTTCATAGAAATCGTTTCCAACAAATCCTAAAATGGTAATTTTATTATGAAGTTGAATTGCGTCCTCGGAAACAGATGTCCAATTTGAAGGAAGTTCGGGAACATTTTCGGTAACTGTCGGAAGTTTCACGAACGAATTTACTCCTGAAGCAAAGAATAGATAAGCTACAATTGGCACAACGAAAAGAGCAATGAAAAGTAGTACTTTCTTCATTTTAAAAAGTTTTTACAAAAATAATAAAAGACCACGGATTTACCGCCTTTTTAACGCACATTTAAAGGTCTTTAAAAACAAAAAGCGGTTCTGAAAATTCAGAACCGCTTTTTGCTTTAAATATTCTCATATACAAACCTTCTTTTTATACATTACTTCTTAATAATTTTTTTAATTACCACTCCTTCTGATGTAAAAACTCTTAATAGATAATTTCCCAATGCCAAAGATTCAATATTTATCAGGAGCTCTCCTTTTATTTCTTTAATGATTTTTCCACTAAAATCATAAACTTCAATTTTTTCAATTTTAGTTTCATCTTCAATATCTAGATGAAGAATACCTGTAGTAGGATTTGGATAAACATTTAGTTTATCTGCATAATATTCTCTGTTAGAAAGCATGCAGTTATCTGAATACTGATAATTACCGTCTATATTCCACGAATTATACGGAGCAATACCTTGATTGGCTACATTCACATCATCAACTTGTACACACACGGGTTGCAGAGTACCGACAAAATTCATAATCATATTCGATATATTTTGATTATTCCCGTTATTCAATCGAATCAATTGTAAATTATAATTAAAGTCAGCATGTATACTATATATATTAGGGTTATTTGACAAATCTAAAAAAGTTAAATCATTGCTGTTAAAATCAACATCAAAAGGGTTTGAAATAATCAGTTCTTCCAATAGTGCATTTTGTGAGAGATTTAGCGAAGTTAAACCACACTGTGTAAGTGTCAATTTCTTTAAGGAGGTCATTCTGGAAAGATAGTTTATATTAAAAGGGAAAAGCCACACCGATAACTCTTCCAAATTAACAAAATGTTCTAACCCTGAAAGATTAATAATATTACTATTGCCTCCCCCTACACCAAGTTTTGTAACTTTTAATGCGTCTGCAGTTAAAATCTGTCCGTTTATTTGTCCGTCACTATCTATTCTTTCATCTATTAAAAACTGTTCAAAATTAGTATCGGGTATAGCTATTGTTTGTGCTTGTGCTTCATAGAAGCACAAGCACATTATTAATATTGATATTATTATTTTCATGCCTTTTTAGTTTTTAATTAAGTTTTTAAAATCAATAGGTTGATTCGGACAAGTCTAGTTCCATCAGAGCCGCACTGTCCTAATTCGTTATATTACCCCCATTAAAGACTATAAAACAACAAGTTAAATATTGTTAATAAACTTAAAAAATAAAAACTAACTAACAAAATATATCCAAACAAAAAGCGATTCTGAAAATTCAGAACCGCTTTTATTAATTATTTTTATCGATTAAAACATCCATCTAATACTTGATGTTTTATATACATCGTGAATATAATCTCCTTCGATCAAGATTAGGATTGCAATATAAAGAATTAAAAATGCCATTGGCGCTACTACCGACCAACGTAATGATCCTTTTTCACCTTCTAAGTGCATGAATGCCCACATGATGAAATATGCTTTCCAAATAGTCATTAAAATGAAAATCCAATTTAATAACGATAAACTTAAAAAGTCTGTATGGAATAAAGCGTCTGGTTTAAAAATACCTAAAACTACTTCTATAATTGTTAGAACAGATAAGTAAATAAATACTTTCCAAATTCTAGTTGTATTTGATGCGTGTGCTCCCATTTTAAATTTTTATTATAATAATTAAACTAAATAGAAGAATGTGAATACGAACACCCAAACTAAATCTACAAAGTGCCAGTATAAACCTACTTTTTCTACCATTTCGTACGTTCCTCTTTTTTGGTATGTTCCTAACAACACGTTAAAGAAAATAATGATGTTTAATAATACACCAACTGTAACGTGGAATCCGTGGAAACCTGTAATAAAGAAGAATAAGTTAGCGAACGTTTTGTGACCATACTCGTTGCGGATTAAGTTTGCACCTTCTACAACATAGTTAAAATCGTTCATTCTTTGTAATGACTCTTCACGAGACAATACTGTTTTATGATGTTTGTTTTCAGGATTTGTAAACTGTGTTCTGATTAAAACATCCGGATTATTTTGTAAACCTGCTTTTACTTGCTCTAACGAAACTGTTGTTTCTGAAGAACCTTTCATGTACCAAGTTCCTTTGCTTCTTGTTAAAGCAGCGTCTTCTCTAGCAACAGAAGTATCGGCAAAATCAGCTAAAGCCAATCTTTTCCCGTCTTTATCTATAAACTGTAAAATTTCACCACCTTTTGTTTCAACAGCTCCATATGTTCCTGTTATGAAGTTTTTCCATTCCCAAGCTTGAGATCCTAAGAATATAAAACCACCAATAATAGTTAATAACATATAAGTAGCTACTTTCTTTTGCTTCATTTGATGACCTGCATCAACCGCTAACACCATTGTTACTGATGAGAAGATTAAGATGAATGTCATTAAAGCTACATAATACATTGGTGCGTCTACACCATGTAAAAACGGAAAGTGATTAAATACCTCATCGGCAATTGGCCAAGAATCTAAAAATTTAAATCTTGTAAAACCGTATGCTGCAAGGAATCCAGCAAATGTTAATGAATCTGATAATATGAAATACCACATCATCATTTTCCCATAGCTTGCTCCTAGAGGTTGAATATCTTCTCCACCTCCCCAAGTTTTTTCTTTAGTCGCTGCTGTAGTAACTGTCGCTCCCATAAAAAGTTTAAGTGTTAAAAAGTTCCCAAATTTACATCTTTTTTCTTTTAAAGAAAAGTAAATTGCCTATTTGTAAAAAGTAAAAAATAAAAACAAATACAACCACAAGAAATCTAAAAAGTGCCAAAACATCGCACCTAACTCTATTCCAAGTGTTTGACCTGAATTATACTTTTGTTTATAATGATTATAAATTACAATTAATAATGAAATTAACCCACCTGCTAAATGGGCAATATGCACCAATACTACAACGTATAAAAACGAAGTGGTAATAGTACTTTGGCTTCCCGTAAAGAAATAGCCAGCATCGACAACCTGTCCAAATCCAACGAATTGTAAAACTACAAACAATAATCCTAAAATCAATGTTATTGCTAACATTAAACTTGTAGTTTGTCTGTTATCTTTCGAAATCGCTTTTTTTGCTAAATGAAAAGTCACACTACTTAACAACATCACGATCGTACTCCATAAAAAAGCCTGAGGTAATTCGAAATCGCTTAACCAATCAGGTCTGTTTTTACTAATAACATAGGCACTTGTTAAACCTGCAAAAACCATCACGATACTTCCCATAGCAAATATCAGCATTGTTTTAGAGGCTTTACCCTTTTGTATTTGTTCTGTTTTTAGTTCTTCTACGTTCATTATCGTAAGAATTTATCTAATATGAAAATTATTTGAATCAATGAAATATAGGTTACACTAATCAGCATCAATGTTTTTGCCGATTTATCTGTTCTGTTGCGGTACAATTGTATAGCTCCGTAAAGCATCCACAAACCTGCAGCTAAAACTAAAACAGCTGCAATTGGCGATAAATACAATCTTCCGGTATATCCTGTTGCTGGCAATAAAGAAACAACAATTAACCAAATGGTATATAAGATAACTTGTAATGCCGTTTTTTTATCTTTTTTTCGAGTTGGAAGTAAATAAAAACTTCCTTTTTCGTAATCGTTATATAAAAACCAACCTAAAGCCCAAAAATGAGGAAACTGCCAAAAGAACTGAATCAAAAACAACATTCCAGCTTCGATTCCGAATTGATCTGTATGCGCAACCCAACCCAACATGAACGGAATTGCTCCGGGAAAAGCTCCCACAAAAACTGCTAAAGGCGTTAAAGGTTTTAAAGGTGTATAAACGCTTGTGTATAAGAAAATGGAAATTGCTCCGAACATTGCCGTTTTAGGACTTACAATATACAGAATTACAATTCCGATCACAGTTAAAGCGCATGCTAAAATAAACGCGCTGTTTTTAGAAACTCTCCCTGAAGATATTGGACGATTTTTAGTACGATCCATCTTAGAATCCAGATCTTTTTCAATAATCTGATTAAAAGCATTCGATGCGCCAACCATACAATATCCACCAACAGCAAGCATTATCAAAGTTACAATGCTAATCTCGCGCCAGTCTTCTACCGCTAACAAATATCCGGCTAAAGTAGAAAAAACCACACTAAAAGCTAAACCTGCTTTTGTCATGGACTTAAACTCAGAGATTACCGAAACTTTTTTTATTGTTGAAGTTGTTTCCAAAATAACTTGTTTGCTAATGAAATTTGGTTTGCAAATATACTTTAAAAAAACTCTTTTAGCTAACTATTTGAATTTTATTCAGTGTTAAACTCAATAAATAGACTTGATTGATTCTTCTTGACTTTTCACTATTTCTTTTGCCGAAGAAGTTCCGATTCTTTTAACTCCTTTCGATATATAAAACAATGCTTCTTCTAATGTTTTAATTCCTCCAGAAGCCTTAACAAATAAAGGCGTTGCATTTTCTAACATTAATGTAATAACATGCGGATTTGCTCCGTTTAGCAAGTTGTTTTTTGTTTTAAAAAACCCAGTTGAAGATTTTATAAAGACTTTTGAATAATCTGCTTCATCGAAAAACCGAATTACAATGTTCTTGATTAAAACCGTTAGCTGAATAATTTCTTTATCTGTCAATGCTGCGGTTTCAATAATCCACTTTACAGTTTTATGATGTTTTAAACACAAAGCATTACATTCTTTTACTTCGTTTTGAACTTTTTCAATTTCTCCTCGTTTAAACCCTTCATAGTCTATAACGAAATCTAAATCATCCGCACCATTTTCAATTGCTTTTTCGACTTCAATTAATTTTGTTTCTAGTCCTCCGCTTCCTTTCGGAAAATCAATAACAGTTCCAACCAAGACATTGCTTCTGTTCGAAATTAAAAACGATTTTGCTTTTTCAACATATTCAGGTCGAATCATGACTAATTTATATTTTTTAGTCATTGCTTCGTTTAATAAATCAAAAACATTTCTCTCGTCTTCTTTCACCGAAAGTCCCGATAGTTCGATTGGTTTTAAATACGTGGCATCTAAAAACGATTCTATTTTTATATTCATATTGTCTAAAAACAAAAAACCTCACGAATTGTGAGGTTTAAATTTTGTGTATAGTAAATAAATGGTAGTTCCTACCAAAACGCCTGCTGTATTGCTTGCTACATCTAACCATTCGAACGAACGTTTGGTTGGAAATACATCTTGCAAGAATTCTATCATTAAGCCAAACAGAATTAATCCTACAACGATTAAAATCAAATTCAGCTTATAATTTGGCGTCTTTTTATTTAGTAATGCCCATGACCATAAAAATGACGAAGTAGTATAAAATATAAAATGTACTATTTTGTCGATATTCGGAATACTAATTTTTTGAACCTCGTTTATGTTCGAAAGATTAATTAAACAAAAAACAAGAATTACAATATTCCAAAATACAGCCAGGAGCTTTTTATTATGCACCGATTAACTCTTTGTATTGATCTGCTGTTAATAAAGCATCGAACTGAGAAACGTCGCTCATTTTTACTTTAATCATCCATCCTGCTCCGTAAGCATCAGAGTTTACTAATTCTGGTTCTGTTTCTAAAGCTTCGTTGAATTCAACGATTTCTCCCGATACAGGTAAGAACAAATCAGAAACTGTTTTTACAGCTTCAACCGTACCAAAAACTTCGTCTTGATCTAATGTTTGATCTACCGTTTCTACCTCAACATAAACGATATCTCCTAATTCTTTCTGAGCAAAATCTGTAATTCCTACTGTTGCTACGTCGCCTTCTAAACTAACCCACTCGTGGTCTTTCGTGTACTTTAAATTAGCTGGTATATTCATTGTGTTATCTATTTTAAGCAAATGTATAACTTTATTGATAATTGAAAAACTTTTAGCGTTTAATTTCCAAAGTTATAACGTAATGTTATTCCTGAACGAATATTGGTATTTGGATACATGGTTGAAATAACCGCTCGACTAAATTGATGTTCGTAGAAAAACTTCGCCATAAAGTTTTTACTTAAATCGTATTCTGCCGTAACGCGAATATCGGTTCCATCTTGCCCTGCTCCTATTTGATTGTTGTTGTAATCTAAATATCGAATAATGGTTTGACTTCTTCTCCATCTAAATTCTGTAGAAATACGCACATCACTTATAATACGTCCGCCATTTGCAACACCTTCAAAATTCGTTGTAAAACCAACATCTTTAATAATAAAACCTAATTTAAAAGTATATTCATTCCCGGTTACTTCAGTCAATAAATTATTATCAAAACTCATCGAAAGCATACGATCTTTGTTAATTCCAAAACCAAAATCAAAATTCGATTTCGTTAAGAAATCAACACGAACCAATGGTCTAAATTGTTCTATCATATTTACATTACTTACCACTGTTTTAGCAGGATAATTACCCGCTGCATTTAAAGCATTCGGACTTTCGAGATATTCGTAATTAGTCTGAAAATTATTTACAGAATAACTAGATTCATATCTATGAGAAATCGAAAAACGCGTAAAGTTGTCTCTAAACCACGGCAGTTTTACTAAACCTCTATATTCTACTCTCCAATTTGGCAACGGAACATTCGCCATGAATCCGTTTTTCTGTTTACCAATATCTTTTCCTGTGTAAGCAGCTAAAAACGATGGTAATAATACTTCCTGACTACTACGTCCGTAACCAACCGGATATCCGTATTGATCGACATTTGCCGGATCAGACAAATCTATTCCACGTACTGTTGCCAATCGTTGAGCAACCGCTAAACGATTCGTTTTAAATTGCTCGAATGCCGCAGAACCTGAAACATCGCTTTTTTGGAAAGCGGTATTAATCATGATAGTTGATGTTCTGTAATTACCAAATTCATAAGGCGAACGCGAATTATAAATTCCGTTTTCTACATCATATTGCTCCGACATATTAGTTGAATATTGTCGTCCACCACTTAAATTAATCGTAAAATCTTGAATCGGTCTAATATCTACCGTGAAGTTTAAATTTTCCGTATGCATTCTACTGAATTCCTGATTAAACTCAGGATATGCTGTTAACCAGCCTTTGCGCGCTGCCTCATAACGAACATCAGCTTGCGAACCAAAAACATAACCTAAAGTTGGGCGCGAAGATCCAAAGAAACCTAAACCTTCTAAATATCCCGGTAATACCGTTCCGTTCGATTCATTATAGTTAAGAGTTACGGTCTTAATCATTGTAACCAAATCAATTAATGCATCTAAAGCTTTTGAACCTTCTTTTTCTTCGTCTTTTTTATCTTTAGCTGCTAAGGTATTACGTTCAATCTTTTCACCAGGTTTTGGCTTATTAGCCTGCATAGAAGAACGAGCAGGTTTTTTCGATTTTACCAATCCTAAATACTTATAAAGCGTTTCCATTTTCACACTTGAATTAATTGTATGAGTATTGGCATTTTGAATCGTATTTCCTAAAGCATAGTTTACACCATTATAATCGATAGACGAAAACGCATCGGTTGCACGTTGCCAACTGTAATCGCCCTGATATGAATACGTTGCATCTAAAAACGCTAAGAACGGAACTTTATCAAATGGTAATTTATAATTCAATTGTAAACTTTGCATACGAAGATTCGGAGTTCCGGGATTAAAATATCCATCCCAAATCCCCAAAGAATTATCAATATACATCTCATCATCATAATAATTACGAACTACATTATTGTTAGAAGCTGTATAAACTACTGATAAGTTTTTAGTAAAATTAAAGCTAAGTCCGTAATTATAATTAAAGAAATAATTTCTTCTGTACAATGGCTGAATTTCGATTCCTTCTACATCGATCATCCTATATTTTTGCTGATTGTACTGACGCAAAACATCTGATTGGAACGAAACATTTGTAGGCAAAAGATTCAGATTAAAATCGGAAATCAATTTTAAATATTTGTTTTTATTTACTTTTTCAGCCTTTTTAAATGGCTCTAAATTCCAAGGCTTAAATGAATATGTATAATGCAAAGATGAACGTGCTTGTTGATCTAACATTTTTTCCACTTCGAAATTATGTTGTTCTACTTCGTTAAACGTATGTGAAAGCGTTACGTTTTCGATATCATAAAAACGTTGTTTTTGATCCGGTCCGCGTTGCTTGTTTACACCTACAAAGTTGATACTTGTGCGTTTTGTATAATCAATTGCGCGACTTTTAATTCCTTTACGTTCTTCATCGGTTACAGCCTCATCCATTTTTACTTTTAAACGAATATCCGGATCATTCGGATCATATTCCGGAGTGATCTTTTCTTCGGAAATCGAATAACTAATCGGAATATTTAAATTCCATTTTTTAGGTAAAACCTGATGTGCATTTACCGCTGTTGTTACATTATATTGAAAAAGATCTTCACGACTGCGCTCTTGCGGACCTTGCTCTAAAGCTCCAAAACCAATTGTTTGCATGTTAGCTGAAGCTGTAACCGAAGCAAAATCGGCAACTTTAGCGTCGACTGTTGCAACAGCCGCCCAACCGCCTTTATTGGTCATATCCGAAACACGCAATTCGTTAAACCAAACTTCACCGCGAATATCTCTTGGTTGCTCGCCTGTGCTTTGATATAGTATTTTGGTATTATTTCGAACTCCGACCATAATAGTTCTTACCAAACCAAAATTCGGATTTCCTTTAATTCCTATTCTAAGTTTGTTGATTTTATTCGATAAAGAAGTATCTAGTTCTTCTTCATTTTTAAAATAAATGTAATTCGGATTTTGCGCATGATCTCTGTTACGCATCAATTTTAACTTCGTAAGCAATTCTAACTGCAGTTCGATTTCGTTCGATAAAGGCCAAATTTCTTCCGGAATCGTTGTTCCCCATTGTGTAACTTTTAAAGGAATTTCGACTTGATAGAAGTTATTCGTAAAGTCATTTCCAAAACGAACAAACGCAACCATTTCATCGTCTTTTAAACGCGAAGCATCGTTAATATCTTCTAAAGCTTCTGCATGTAAAAACATTCTCAGTTTTTTATACTGACGCATATCGATGTTTCCAACATTTTTGAAAACCGCACGCGAATCTTCAGGCTCTAATCCACTTGGCGCGCTGATTGCTGTATTTGCTTTGTAAACACGTAACGAAAGTGCTTGTTCGTTTTCGTTAATAATCGTGTTGTTTTGATTGATTTGCGTACGAGCAATTCCCGGTGGTAAAACATACGGAATCGGCGTACGAGAATAGTTGTTTAAAATATTCAACGTTGTAACATCGAAACCTGTATTCGTTCCCTGAACAACCGTATTCGGATCTTCGACCAAATTATCTGTAAAACGACGCCAGCTGCTGCTTACTAAATTTAACGTTCCAAAACGCAATGTTACTTCTTCGGTAAATCCGGTTAGGAACATACGCATAAAACGCACCGATTGTAAATCTGAAATAGCACCAACAGCATATTCCTGACTTGCCACAATAGGCACTTTATACTGAATCCATTTTACCGGAGTTGTATTTCCGTTCGGGAAAGTTGCTGTTGTAGTACGAACATCGACTACATAATTTTGACCAATTACCGGATTTGGCAAAACGTTTACTTCGTACTGATAATACGCATTAATCGTATTCATGGTATTATCGTTGTCAATATCCTCTACATCTGGCAGATTTGAATTTCCGCGATTAGTATCCGAAAACTGAATCGGCGTATTTCCTTGTAAACCGTTATAGTTTTTATATCTCGAAACAATATCCCCTTTTGCTGTTAAAAAGAATTCGTAATTATCGCCCGCCGGATCGTTTTCGCCAGCAAATTGCGGAAATTTCGTAGCTTCTTCTTCATCATTCAATCCATCTAAACCAACATCTTGATATAAACGATTATTTGCATCAGAATCGAACGCATAAATTAAAGCAGTCGAAGCCGGAACTTTCCCCCAAATTGTACTAACTGTAGGCGTATTATTTCCCGGAGTCGGCAATCCGTTTTCGTATTGTTTCATTCCGTCTTGCAAAATATCTTCCGAAATATATCCTAAGTTTAAATACACTTTTCCGCTATTATTAGGATTTGCGATATCGCCCGGATTTCCCGTATATGGATCCATCATCCAAAACTCAATATATTCCACATTGTTCTGTTCAAAATTGGTAGATGCGATTGAACGCATAATTCCTGCCCAGTTTTGTTGCGGATTCGGTAATTCTTTATTTAATAAATATTGCGGATTGTAATTGTAAGGTCCGCGTTCTTTTGGATAATAGGTTAAATTCAACGGATTTAACGTCAGCATTTCTCCTGCTGCAATATCCATTGTCGGGAAAATCTCTTCTTTGGCAATTCGACGTGTTTTATTCGACGATAAGTGATTATCGGTCACATCATCGGGACGACGATAAGGACTATAAAAAATCTGATCGATATTATACCACGACATTTTTGCACGACGATAACCCGATTGTAAATCGGTATGATTTTCACCAAAACCTACAGGAACAGAAGACAAAAACCACATGGTTGGATTTAACACATCAATATTGCTTTGCGTTCCTTCAAAGTTTTCGATATACGAAGTTGCTTCTCCGTTAATTTGATCCAGTTTTGAAGCACCAGGCAATAAATACGCAAACTCTCCTTTAACGGTTAAACTCGACATAACATCGGTATCGATATTCGGAAGTTTATTTACCCAACGCGTTAAGAAAGGTAAATCTGTCGAATAATTGGCATTGAAACCAATAATAGTATTGTTTACAGATTCTTCACCATAGTTAGATTTTACAGATAAAGGTTGTTCGGACAAGCGCAAATAAGTTGCTCCTAAAACCAATTTATCATTTACCTGATGGTCAATATTGAAACCAAAAAACGTTCTTCTGTTTTGACTAAACATAGAAGTTTGCTCGGTCGAAATCTCAATCGGCGTGTTACTATTTTTCAATGATGGATCTTGAATCATCACCATTCCTCGCTGATAATCTACCGTATAATCCATTCCTTCTACAAGTGTTCTTCCGCCAGCAGTTACGACAACAGATCCTGGAGTTACGTTAAATCCACCAATCGGAATTCCGTCCATTGCATCGCTTTGAAAACGTCCTTTTAATTGGAACTTATTTTTTTCTGCATCTTGCGAGGCTTTCGCATACGTATTGCGATATAAATTTTTGTAAACGTATTTCTTTTGATTGGGATTATAACTTGCGTCGATGTTATAATCTTCGGAAGAATTACTCGATAATTTATCGAATAAATGCTCTCCAAAAGGCTCAACCGTTGTAAAGATGATGCGTCCGCTTTCTTGATCGACCGTTACACCTTCAAACTTGTTCATGCTTTGTAAAACACCGCTATTTTGATTATATCCTCCCCCGTAATTTTGATTCTGATTTTGATTAAAAGGATTATTTGTAGGTCCGTTTGCAACAAAATCGAACCAACCATCTCCGCCTTTTTGCGGATCGTTTGTAGAGTTTAATCTATCTAAATTAAATACATTCAACAACGGCGTATTCGCAACATCTTCTGGCAACGTTGTTCCCGAAACCGGAGAAATATAATTTAATGGCGACGGATCGGTGTATAGAATATTAAAACGGAAACCTTCTTGAGCAAACTGTCTTCCGTTTTCAACTCTATAAATATTTTTCATCATCAAATCCCAAACAGGCTCATCAATAGAAGACAATGTGCTTTTCAACATTTTCAAAACCAAACTCTGAGTTGTTGGCACATCTTGATTATTTCCGTCCTGACCAATAACCGTTGCGTCTACTCCGTCTGTTCCAAATTCTCCGACTTTATAAACTTTTCCACCAATTGTATATTCATACGCTACTGCTAAAACTTCGTCATTATTTAATGCTTGTTGTAACGTGATGTATCCTAATTGCGGATGGAATTTAAATTCTGATTCTGATAATTTCCTTGCATTTTCTAACTTAACGTAATCGCGCCCTTCGGTAACCGAAATATTAAATCCGCTTTGAGCTGTATTAATTTGACGAATTCCTTCATTTAAAAAGTTTGTTCCAATTTTTGCTGGATCAAATTGGTTATTGGCATTGCTAGCGGGCGCATCAATTGCACTATTCCCAAAGAAAGTAGGGTTGGCATTCAAATCAATTCCAATCGTGCGATCTGTAGAAGCGTTACTTAAACGGCCTTCTCCCAAATCTTGTAACGCAATAATATTACGCATATTATTATTTTGTTGCGCAACGCGATTTTGCCTGTTTGTTACCCAAACTTCAACGCGGGTAATTCGCACACGACTATCGATATACGGATAATTCCGTAATGCTTTATCGTATTGATAACGGAAAAATTGCGATAAGAAAAAGTTGCTATTTCGATCATAATCTAAAGCAAACATTTCGAAATCCTGAACCTGTCCGCCTCCTTCTGCAACAATAGTTTTACGTTCCGAATTTTGTTTAGAAAAAACTCCGGTTACAGTTGTTCTACCAAACTGCAATTTTGTTTTAACACCAAAAAGATTTTGAGCACCACGAATTAACGAGTTGTTAACCGGCATACTTACGTTTCCTACTTCGAGTCCTTGAATAATAGCATCTTCATCTGGTTCGTACTGCAATTTGATCATTTGCTGCTGAAAACCAAACGTTGCCTGATTATCAAAATTGATATCGGTATTTAATCGGGTTCCTACTTTTCCGCGTAAACTAAGACTTATTCGTTGATTAAAATCTAATGCAAAAGTTTTACGATTTCGAGGTGAAATAATAGGATTGTCTATTTTAGAATAACGCATTCCCAAATCGATTTCGACCGAACCGTTTGGTTTTACATCAATTGTATTGCTCCCAAAAATACTTTCAAAAAGCTTTGAATTCACGTAATATCCAGGCAATAAATCTTTTTGTTCTTCTTCACTCAACCTGCCTTCGGTTGCTTGTAAACGTTTCGAATAATATTCGCGCATTGCTGCTTTAAGCAAAATATCCTCGTATTGCTTACGCGTTAAAATCATGGGATATTCGATATTGAAATCGTTGGTAGAAACCGTGTAAATATATCGATCGGTAACCGGATCGTACGTATACATCTTCATAATGCTATCAACATCTTTTAACGCAATAGCACCACGAATGATAACATCGTCTTCTTTGGTTTCTTCGGTTTCATCGACTTGAGCAACAACAGTTGTTATATTACCCAAAAAGAAAAGTAGAAAGAAATATCTTAAATATAAAAATACACGTGAATACGTTTTCAAATCTTACAAACTTTTTAATGCTAACTTAATAATTTGCTCTACGCCAGCTTCCGGATTTTGTTCTACAATTTTCTTAACTGTTTTTTCTGCATTTTTTCGAACAAAACCTAACACTTCTAAAGCAGATAACGCTTCATCTGCATTTGTATTGTGATGTGTAACCGAAATTTCATCAACTTCGTTCATTTTCAGAACTTTTTCTTTTAGTTCGATAATAACTCGTTGAGCTGTTTTTAAGCCAATTCCCTTTATTGATTGAATGGTTTTTACATCTTCGTTTGCAATTGCCTGAATTAATTCTTTTGGATGAATGTACGACAACATATTACGTGCGGTATTGGCACCAATTCCGGAAACGGAAATCAACATCTTAAAAATTTCGCGTTCTAATTTTTCTACAAAGCCAAAAAGCGTATGTGCATCATCTTTTATCTGGAAGTACGTATAAAGCATAATAGCTTCGGAATCAGTCAAAAGTGAATACGTATGCAATGAAATATTTACTTGATAACCAATACCGCTTGTTTCTATAATTACTTCTGTTGGAGTTTTTTCTACCAATCTGCCCTTTATAAAAGAAATCATATCTAAAATTTTATCAAAAATATATAATTTAATTCACTTTAACACTATTTAAGAAATTTAGTAGCGGCTAATTTATATTCAGTAAATAGAATAAAAAAGAAAAACGGTTTTCATTGAATAAAAACCGCTTCCACATATAAAAAACAAAATAATCTACTTTCTTCTTGCTTGCTTTTGTTGTGCATCGATCACTGCAACTGCTGTCATATTCGTCATTTCTTCTACCGAAGCTCCTAATTGGAAAACATGAACCGGATAATCTAATCCTAAAATAATTGGTCCGATTGAAGTTGCTCCGTTTAATTCTTTCAACATTTTGTACGTAATATTCGCAACATCCAAATTAGGAAAGATTAACGTATTTACTTTTTTGTTGACTAATTTAGAAAACGGGAATTTGTCTTTCAACATTTCCTGATTCAAAGCAAAATCGACCTGAATTTCTCCATCCACAACCATTTCAGGATAATTTGAATGAAGATATTTCACCGCTTTTGCAACTTTTTGAGGAGATTCTAATTTCGAAGAACCAAAGTTTCCGAACGAAACCATTGCAACTACCGGATCAATTCCGAACATTTTTACAGTTTGATACGTCATCAACGCAATTTTAGACAATTCTTCGGCACTTGGATTTGGATTGATCGAAGTATCCGATAAAAACATCGGTCCTCTTTTCGTTAACATTAAGTTTGTTGCCGCAACACGATCAACTCCGTAAGCACGCGGAATCATTTCTAAAACAGGTTTTAAAGCAGTTGGATAACTACGAGAATATCCCGAAAGCATTGCATCTGCTTCGCCTTCTAAAACCAACATCGAGGCGAAATAACTGCGATCGCGCATTAATTTTTCCGCATCTAATTTTGTAATTCCTCGGCGAACTCTGTTTTGCCAGAATTTATCAGCAAAACGACTTCTGCGCTCTGCTTCTTCTTTCGTTTTTGGATCTATTATTTCAACATCGGCATCAAAACCAATTTCTTCTTTTAATTCTAAAATAGTTTCTTTGTTTCCTAACAAAATCGGAATTGCGATTCCGTCTTCATAAACAATCTGAGCTGTTTTTAAAACATTCAACTGATCTGCTTCGGTATAAACAACACGTTTAGGATCGGTTTTTGCTCGGTTTGCTATTAAACGAACCAATTTATTATCGTTCCCCATTCGTTCGTTTAACTCGTCGCGATATTTATCCCAATCTGTAATCGGATCCGTTGCAACGCCCGAATCCATTGCTGCTTTTGCAACAGCTGGCGGAACTTCGGTAATCAATCTTGGATCGAATGGTTTTGGAAGAATGTAATCACGTCCAAAAATCAATTTACGTTCTCCGTACGCAATATTTACTTGCTCAGGAACCGATTCTTTTGCCAATTTCGCCAAAGCATAAACGGCAGCCAATTTCATTTCTTCGTTGATTTTTTTCGCTTTAACATCTAAAGCTCCACGGAAAATGAACGGGAATCCTAAAACGTTATTTACTTGATTCGGTTTATCAGAACGACCTGTTGCCATGATAATATCCGAACGTGTTGCGATTGCCAATTCATAATCAATCTCAGGAACCGGATTTGCCATTGCAAACACAATAGGATCGTTATTCATGGTCAACAACATTTCGGGCGTTAATACGTTTGGAGCAGATAATCCTAAAAACATATCGGCACCTTTCATAGCTTCTGCCAATGTTAAACCTTCGGCATCTTTCGCGTATTGTTGTTGAATAGGTAATAAATCGGTTCTGTTGGTATGTAACACTCCGTTCACATCGAACATGACAATATTTTCTAACTTTACGCCCAATTGAACATAAATATTAGAACAAGCTAAAGCCGCAGAACCGGCACCCGAAACCACCACTTTAATATCTTCGATCTTCTTTCCTGCCAATTCTAACGCATTCAACAAAGCAGCTGCCGAAATAATCGCCGTTCCATGCTGATCATCATGCATTACAGGAATATTCAATTCTTCTACCAATCTGCGCTCAATCTCGAACGATTCAGGAGCTTTGATATCTTCTAAATTAATTCCTCCGAAAGTAGGCGCTATATTTTTAACCGTTTCAACAAAAGCGTCAATGTCTTTTGTGTCAACTTCAATATCAAACACATCGATATCTGCAAAGATTTTAAACAACAAGCCTTTTCCTTCCATCACCGGTTTTGAAGCTTCGGGACCAATATCGCCCAAACCTAAAACCGCCGTTCCGTTCGAAATAACCGCAACTAAATTTCCTTTAGCTGTGTATTTGTAAACTTTGTCTACGTTTTTAGCAATTTCTAGACATGGTTCGGCAACACCAGGTGAATAAGCTAACGATAAATCTCTTTGAGAAGCATAGGGTTTTGTAGGAACTACTGCAATTTTCCCAGGATTGGGCTTTGCATGGTATAAAAGCGCTTCGCGGCGTTTGGTATCTTTATGCATATTATAGTTTTTTGATAACTAGCAAATATACCAAGGTGTAAGCAATTTAAAAAAAGAAAAATGATTTTATTGCGCAAAGTAGTATTATGAAGTCGTCAAGTCCAAGTCCTAAAATGGGAATACAATAAAACTTTCTTAAGACATCAATCCTACCGCTATTAAAATTATCCCTAAAACAGCTAATATATGGGGTAGGTATTTTTTTAGTAGTTCCATTTTTATAATTTACCAAAATACTGTTCTAATTTTTGTTTGTGGACTAAAGCACCTGTCCAACGATCTATTAATTTTCCTGATGTATCAAACAATAAAAAAGTGGGTGTAGCATTTTCTTGATATTGGATGTAAGCATTGGTATTCGTAAAATCTTCTGCGTAAACTATTGCCCAATTATTTGTACTATAAGCACCAAATTGTTGATAGGTAGCTGCATCAGGGCTTTGCAATACACTTACAACTTGTATTTTATCTGTATTTTTTATTAGTTCTTGTGTAATTTCGAACGCTTGTCTGCTACTTGGGCAACTTACCGATGATAAATCAACCAAAACATATTCTTTATCCTGAGTAAAATAATCGCTTAGTTTTTCTGCTTTTAAATCTTTGTTTAACAAATTAATATCAATAAACGCATTTCCTTTTGTTAAACGCTGGCTTTGCGATGCTAATAAATATTTTTTACCTAATTCAGTTTGTTTTTGTTCGGTAGTCATTTTATTGTACACTGCTTTGTAAAAAGTTTTATCGAATGCAGTGGTATTGTATGGCAACAACGTCCACACATAGGCGTTATCAAAATTATTTAAAATAAAATCAGCTTCTATTTGTTTTAATTCTTTGGTTAATTGGTATGCCAAACCATTTGTACCAACATATTTTTCTTGTACTTCAGCTTTTTGCCATTCAGCAGTTTGTTGCAAAGCCGTAATTTCCTGTTTTAAAGCTTCTCCTTTTTTGTGAATTGGCATTTGCAGCTCGTCTAATTTTGCTTTTATAATATGATGCTTAGAACCGTTAACCTTTACCTGATACGGAAAATCATCTTTAGCTGCTGTAATTTGTAAAGTTTCATCAGCTACAAATAGTTCAGTAAGATAAGGCTGATTATTATCTACAATATACATCATGTAACTTTGTGGTGTTTCGGCAACATCTGCTGTTAACGTTACTTTTCCTTGCGCTAATGTTTGGTAAGCAATAGGTGTTTGCCCGTTAGGTAAATATACTACAGCAGTATCTGAAAAACCTGTTAGGTTTGCGGTTACTTTAATTTCGCCTGCAAAGGCTTGTAAAGTTGCGGTTAGCATTATAACTAAAGTTGTTGTTTTTTTCATTTCGGATGGATTAAAAGATATAATAATTAAAGAAAATATTTATTATAATTCGAAAACTGAATATTAAAAGGGAATTATTGCATATAATATATTTTCTGGAATTGAAAGAATTAAAAAATTCCATACACTATGAAATAATACTCCCCAAAAAAAACTTAATCGAACTCTAATAAAAGTAACCAATATGCCTGTTATCAATTGAGAGGATACAACCAATGGGGAAATAATATAAAATAATAGATTATTGTTAGTGTAATTACCTACATGTATATATGCAAATAAGATAATAGAAAGATATACTATATAGTGAAAGTTTTTTTTCCATTTTTGTTGACTAATTAATGAAGGAATAATTCCTTTGTAACGTAAAAAATATCGAAATATTAATTCTTCAACAAGAGGGATAATTAAGACATAACCTAAATATGTTTTTATTGGCGAATATGACTCTATTTCATTACTATTATCTGTAATATTTAAATATTCATTAATTGTATATAATATAGGCAAAATGAAAAAATATACAATAATGATTTTAACAGTAAATAATATAAGAGTAAAATAGACCTTTTCTTTTATAGTCAGTTGAATTTGATTGTCATTAGGCCGTTTTATAAAACTACCTAAATCTCTTAATGTAGATTTTATCATTTTTATAGTTATTAAAACATCAAAAATAACAAACAAATAAAAAATATCTGTTTGTTATTTTTGTATTACTTTGATTCTAGCAATCAATTTCTAAACAACCAGTTTTACACGGGAAGCCTAAAAGAGATTCGCCCTGGGTTGTATAAGTCACACAACCCATTAGATAACCAACAGCAGTATCAAATAACCATTTGCGTAGATTACCGCCTCTACTCGGTTTTGGTTTCTTTTCCGAAAGTGTCTTATTTTGAAAATCTTCCTTCAATAAATCTAACGCTGTAAATTCAGAAGAAACATTTATATTTAATTTTTTATAATCAAAAGCTATTTCTTCAGCTTCATACAAAGCATTTGAAGTATATATTCCATCTCCAGCTTCAATGTCATTCACTAATCCTAAATCGTTATATTCATCTCCATCATAAATATAGGTTGGATTGATTAAATCAGAATATGGTACTAAGGCAAAACTTTTTGCTGTACGTTTTTCATTTTCGATTGAAGATTTTACTCGTGGAAATTCGATAGTAGCTTTATATAGCATAAAATCTTTCATGATTACTTCAGCATCATAATTATGTTTTACACTTAGATCGATATAAAACATATCGCTGTCTTCCTGTACTACATTTACTCTTTGTTGTGGTATAATTACTTCTTTATCAAATCCTAGTTCTTTTGATAATTCCTGATTTAAAGAAAAATCCTCGGTTACTTTAAAAATTCCACCGGATAAATATTCTTGGTTAGCTTTGTAGGTTTCCATACTCATTGTTAAACGTACAGTAGTGTTGTCTAATCTTCCTATTCCAAAAATTGGTTTAGTATCAGGTACAGAGCTACTGAAGCAAAAAGATTTACCAGGCATACAATCACCAATATAGGGCGATACCATTCCAAATTCAGGTACTCCAGGTACAATTTTTATATCACCAAATCCTTTAGCTGCCATTGTTGTTTGTTCTGTAGTGTTGTTTGCTGTTGTAGCATCGTCATTGCTACAAGAAAATAAGCCTAATGATAAAATAGCAGCACCAACAACTCCCAATGTTAAATTTTTAATTCTTTTCATTTGTTAAGGTATTTAAGCAGTTTTGTTTTTATTGTTTTATAACTGCGGTTAAAAAATAAGTTTTACAGGTAGCCCGCTGCAATCGGCTTTTTTAATTTGTTTATTAAAACCGGCATTCGCGACTACCGGTCCTCCGAAACAAATAGGTAAATATGAATCGATTTGGCTATTTCTGTTTTTTAAGTTCGTTCTTGGTTCTCAATAAACTCGAACTGACGGTCATTTAACTTTACAACTTCGCCCCCTGTATTCTCGACAAGCCTGAACCCATGAACTTTCGTCATTTGACTTTATGGCTTTTGACTCATTAACTCTATTGCCCCAGCATATAATACCGCTTGGGTAAAACTGTATTGCGCGCCATAAGTAAAGGCAATGCCTCTTCTATCATTCCATATATCATCATCGTTCCCATTGTTGTGCAATGCAAACAAGGTTTCTATTAAAAGGCGTTCGTCTTCGTTCGTAATAAACGGCATGGTTTCTCTGTTAAAATGGTTCGTTACAATTGCGTAAATTACCTACTTGGTTTCTTCGGTATAAGCCAATTGTTCTACAAAATTGGCATCTGCCTGTTCTAACACCAACAGTTGTTCAGGGTTTATTTTTTCATATTTATACGTTTCTTGTTGTATATAATCAGATATTTGTTGGTTTACGTGCTGTTCAAATAACAGCAGGTTTTTCTCATACGTCTGGCTTTTGTTATACTCAAAACCGCTCAAAATACTTTGATAAATTTGGTAATGGTTTGCTTTAGTACTTTTCGCCTGGTTTAAAGTGGTTGTTTGGTTATTTGTTTTGGTTGCGAATACTTCGTTTTCTGTTTCGCATGCGCTGCATAAAGCAGTAATTGCTACAGCATATAAAAAAAATCGTTTCATTATTTTTTCGGAGTTTTTTAATAACGCTGCCCGGGTAGCTTTTGTTTCTATTACAAATATGAATGGTTTTTAAAACAACAAGCAAACAAATTATCCATAGTTAAAGAACGGGATAATTTATACCTTGTTCTGGACAATTTATTCCCTCTATGGATTATTTTTCCATTCATTATCAACTTGCTTTATGGTTGTACTGTATTAAAAAACAGCGTGTTAAATAAAACAAGATTGCTGTTTGTTATTTTTTTGTATTTTTGCGCAGTTAGAAAAAAATGAAGGATGTTTTTTAAAAAATTGGACAATTTATTCCCTGTACTGAATCATTTATTCCTTTGCTGGATTATTTTTCTGTTGCCGTTTGGCTTGTTTGGTCAAACAACGGCAGATTCTTACAAAAACCTTTGGGAAGTAATTGAAAACGATACTGTTTCTAATGCAAAAAAAACAACGTATTTAGACGTATATTATCAAAAAGCGCGTAAAGAAAACAACCTATTAGAACAATACAAAGCATTAGAAAAAAAAACCTACTTAGTACCTTTTGCGGATGCTGCTTTGTTATTACACCAAATGCACCCCTTGGTACAAAATAGTGCGAATGATAGTATAAAAGGTAGATTCTTAAACCGAAGTGCTGTGTTTTATTACAAACACCGAGATTTTAAAAATGCACTGTACTACGCCGTAGCATCAGAAGCGTTTAACGAAGAAATAAATAACCTGTATAACTTAAATGCGGTACGCATAGATATCGGTAATATTTATAACCACACCCGATATTACGATAAAGCGGTTGCTTATTTTACCCAAGCAAAAGACTATTACCAAACCAAAAAAGATTACAACCATTTAAGAGGGTATATAAACTCACTTTATAATTTAAGTAGAACCCATTGGCAGTTGGGTAAT
This sequence comes from Flavobacteriaceae bacterium UBA3339, assembly GCA_002360925.1. Classification (GTDB taxonomy): domain Bacteria; phylum Bacteroidota; class Bacteroidia; order Flavobacteriales; family Flavobacteriaceae; genus Flavobacterium. Next base: position 298,343 of record DERN01000011.1, read on the forward strand.
GCAAATGCCTTAAGCAGTACTATTAACCAAAGCCTGCAAGGGGTTGCTTTGCTACAACCCCAAGACCGCCAATTAGAAGCCGCTTATATAGCCTACCTAAAAGGGGGCTTGGCTTTTTTACAGAAAAACAATGCTACGGCTCAAAACTATTTTACAAAAGCATTGCCTGCCATACAGCAAAACGGAGATTTTACCAATGAGCATGTTATTTATTTGTATTTGGGTAAAATAGCATGGCAACAAAACCAAAAAGCCGAAGCCATACAATATTTTACCAAAATAGACAGCCTTTTTAACCAAAAGGCATTTTTAAACTATGAGTTGCGTGAAGCCTATGATTATTTAATTGCCTATTACAAAGAAACCGAACAGTCGGCTTTGCAAAATCAAGCTATAGAAAGTTTAATAACTTTAAACCAACAGTTTGAAAAAGAACAACAAAGTATTACCGATATTTTACATGAAGAATTAGACACCAAAAAATTAAAGAAAAGTCAAGTACAGTTACAAAAACTGGTAAATAAATCTACTATTTGGATCAGTTTTTTAGGCGGAGTTTTATTAATATTAGCAGTTTATTTATTTTGGAAAAGATTTAAAAATCAGAACGTTGACAAAAATAGTACCATAAAAGAAAAAGAGAATGTTGCCGAAATAGCGGATGTAGTTAAAAATGAAACGACTGAAGTTAAAGAAGTAGCAAACGTATCGAATAGCATAACCGAAATAATACCCGAACCACAAAAAGAAGAACAAAAAAGAGAGAAGCAAAAAAAAGAAGAACTATCGTCAACCGAACAACGATTATTGGAAGGATTAACACGTTTTGAAAAAGAAAAAGGCTTTTTAGAATCTACAACCTTAGACGATTTAGCGAAACAATTAAACACCACCCGCAGTACGCTTTCGCCTTTTCTTAATGAACATAAAAGCGGTTTTAGTACGTATGTTAACAAACTAAGAATACAGCAAGTAGTTGCCGATTTAAAAGCTGATAAAGAACTGCGTAAAAAATCGATTAAAGATTTAGCAGCTTTATACGGCAATTTACATCCCAAAACATTTGCTAGTTTGTTCAAGGTGATAACAGGCGAAACGCCTTCTTTATTTATAGAACGTTTGGATCAAGAAGACGAAACCCTGATGTCTTAAAGTTGAAAGTCATAAAGTCCCAAAAGTGCTGAATTCTGATGACTGATAACTGAATACCAAAAAACTACATCTTCTTTGGAAGAAAAGCCATATTACGCATTACCCTCCTATGTCGCGGATTTGCAATCCGTGACAATTTTAGCGCACAGATTACAAATCCGTGTGAGCGATTAAAAACAACTAAACAATTACTTTTTTAGTCTTTGGCTTTTTCTCATAACTTAACAAGAAAATAGTCGAAATAATCAATACGCTACCTAGCCAGTCAATTGGTGTAAAGGGTACCTTTAACCAAAGTATGGCAATAATCGTAGCCGAAAGAGGTTCGGCAGATGCAAGCAGACTACTTTTTTGCCCGCCAATGATTTGTACTGCGGTTAGGTATAAATAAAAAGGAATTAAGGTACCAAAAACTACAATAAAAGCGGTGTACATATAAGTTTTATCATCCCAAATACCTTCAATAGTCCAAGGTGCTTTAACAAACGAGAAAGCCAATCCACCAATAAGCATGCCCCAGCCAATAACGGTAGCTGAATTGTATTTTTGTAATAACGGAATGGGTTGTAAAGTGTAAATTGCTAATGCCACAGCCGATGCTAAACCAAGAAACAATGCCATTGTTGATATATTTAAACTATCTACCTTACCATGTGTTACCAATAAAAAAGTACCTAAAACAGCAAATGAAATGGCTATAAAATCAATAATACGAGGAATTTTCTTATTCTTAAAAGCTAAGTAAACAGCTATAAGTACAGGACCTGCATATTGCAAAACAGTTGCTGTAGCAGCATTAGAATGTTTAATGGCGGCAAAGTATGTGTATTGCACCATTAACATCCCTGTTATAGAGAAAAGTACTAACTGAGCTGTATCTTTTTTGTTGTACCAAATCTTAAAGATGTTGTTTTGTTTTTGACTTGCTGCGTACATCAACAATAAAAAACCCGAAACCAACATTCGAACCGTAATTAGCCATTCTACATTAATGTTGCGCTGTTGAAACAAGAATTGACCGAATGTTCCTGAGATTCCCCATAAAGATGCTGCAATTATAGCAAACAAAAATCCTTTTAGCGTAGCGTTTTTCATTTGTAAAATGATTGATAAGTAAATTGTGTTGCAAAAGTATTTATAAAAATCTACTTATCTCCATTAAGAAACTTCATATTACGCATTAAACCGGAATACTTCGTACGTTTAACGGCTGACTTTCTAAAAACCTCGTTGAACAATTCCTGAGTTAAATCGTTCCATTGGTTTTTATCGTAATCGATTATATTAGGTTTTGCTAAGAACAAGGGTTCGTTATGTGGTTTCGAAAAACGATTCCATGGGCAAACATCTTGGCAAACATCGCAACCGTACATCCAATCGTCTAATTTACCCGAAAATTGTTCAGGAAGTGCATCCTTTAATTCAATGGTTAAATACGAAATACATTTGCTTCCGTTTACCACATAAGGCGATTCTATTGCTTGTGTTGGGCACGCATCGATACAAGCGGTGCATGTTCCGCAATGATTGGTTGTAGCGTTATCGTAAACCAAATCTAAATCTAAAATTAATTCGGCAACAAAAAAGAACGAACCATTTCCTTTATTAATTAAATTGTTGTTCTTTCCTACCCAGCCTAAACCCGATTTTGCTGCCCAAGCCTTATCTAAAACCGGAGCCGAATCTACAAAAACACGTCCGTCTACTTCACCTATTTCTTCCTGAATAAACGACAATAAGTTTTTTAGTTTGTCTTTTATGACAAAGTGATAATCTTCGCCATAAGCGTATTTCGAGATCTTATAGGAATCTGGGTTTTGCTGTTGTTGTGGATAATAATTCAATAATAACGAAATGACCGATTTGGCGCCCGGAACCAATAAACGCGGATCTAAACGCTTATCGAAATGATTTTCCATATACTTCATTTCGCCGTGCATATTCGCTTTTAACCAGTTTTCTAACCTGGGTGCTTCTTCTTCTAAAAACCCGGCTTGCGATATTCCGCAAAAAGAAAAGCCCAATTCAAGGGCTTGTTTCTTTATTAATTGGGTATGTTGTTCTTTAGAATTCATCGAATAATCCTCCTTTTTGCTTCAAAGACGATAATCCTAAGTGCTTATAGGCTTTATCGGTTACTTCGCGTCCTCTTGGTGTTCTATAAATAAAACCTTCCTGAATTAAAAAGGGTTCATAAACTTCTTCGATCGTTTCGGCATTTTCGGAAACAGCAGTTGCTAAAGTAGATAAACCAACCGGACCGCCTTTAAACTTTTCTATAATAGTTGAAAGGATTTTGTTATCCATTTCGTCTAATCCGTATTGATCTACGTTTAATGCTTTTAAGGCAAAACGAGAAATTTCGATGTCGATTTTTCCGTTTCCTTTAATCTGAGCGAAATCTCGAACACGACGCAATAAAGCATTTGCAATACGCGGAGTTCCACGACTACGACCTGCAATTTCGATCGCAGCTTCTAAACTAATGGGAACATTTAAAATTTCGGCACTTCGTTCTACAATCGTTGCTAACAATTCGGTATTGTAATACTGTAAACGACTTTGGATTCCGAAGCGGGCACGCATTGGTGCAGTTAACAAACCAGAACGCGTGGTAGCACCAACCAACGTAAACGGATTTAAATTGATTTGAACCGAACGTGCATTGGGACCAGATTCGATCATGATATCGATCTTAAAATCTTCCATTGCCGAATATAAATATTCTTCTACAACAGGACTTAATCGATGAATTTCGTCGATAAACAAAATATCTCGTTCGTCAAGATTGGTCAACAATCCAGCTAGATCGCCTGGTTTATCCAAAACAGGACCAGACGTAATTTTGATTCCAACATTTAGTTCGTTCGCTAAAATATTAGACAAGGTTGTTTTACCTAATCCCGGAGGTCCGTGAAATAAGGTATGATCTAAAGCTTCGCCACGAAGATTGGCGGCTTTTACAAAAACCTTTAAATTCTCTAATACCTGATCTTGACCAGCAAAATCATCGAACGACAATGGACGCAGTTTTTTTTCTACGTCTAATTCTTCGTTTGTAAAATGTTTGTTGGTAGGATCTAAATGTTCGTTCATGATGCAAAGATAGTATTTTTTTGATGTGCATTAAAGATGATTTCAAAGGTAATGAGGCTCGCTTTGTTAATAGATTCTTTCATCACCATCCTTCATTCAAGCATTATTTTCAACCGTTTTATTTTGAAAAACTAAAAACAAACAAACTCGTTGTATCTTTATCCGTTCATAACAAAAACTCAACCCTAATTCTAAAACGATGAATTGTACACTTTGCCACAGTTTATTGACACAAAAAGCAGATGAAGACTACTTTATTTGTTCTACTTGTTATGCGTATTTAAAAGACGAAACCTTGTATTTTAATGCGGCAAATGAAAAGAGTCATTATGAACAACACAACAACGATGTAAATGATATAGGCTACCAAAACTTTACCGCGCCTGTAACCGATGCTGTTTTAAAACATTGCTCGACCGAGATGTTGGGGCTGGATTACGGTTGCGGAAAAGGTCCTGTTATTACAACGCAATTGCAAGCAAAAGGTTATACGGTTCATTTATACGACCCTTATTTTTACCCCGATACATCGTACTTAAACAATACATATGATTTTATTTTTAGTTGTGAAGTATTTGAACATTTCTACCATCCTTTTGAAGAATTAACAAAACTACACGGTATTTTAAAGCAAGGCGGATTGCTTATTATTAAAACACATTTATACAACAATCAAACAGATTTTAAACATTGGTATTACCGCAAAGATTTAACACATGTGTTTATTTACACTTTTAAAACCTTTGAGTATATAGCCAAACATTTTGGTTTTGAAATGATAAACCTAACCGAAAAACTGATTGTTTTAAGAAAGAAGTAATGAGTTTGAAAATCGAAAGTTTGAATGCTAAGCATTGATTAGTTACACCAAGTTTATGCCTTTTATTGAAAACCATTAAAGCTTTCGATAAAAACCTTTTGTGGTTTTACTGAAAACGTCTTGACGTTTTCTCTAAAACCTTTAGACGTTTTTAAACCCTTACTGCACGTGGGTTACGAGATGCTAATTTTGACTACTATTTTTATGTTTGTTACAACCAAAACGAAGTCTAAAAAACAAAGTTAAATCCGCGTGATTGTGTGTAATAGGATTTCTTTCTTTTTTACTTATCGCACAAGTGTGGTGTTGTATTATTTTTTTAAAACAACTATTTTTAACCACCTTTCCTAACTTTAAACACAAAAAAGCCCCAATACTTTACTGTAAAGGGGCTTTGGTTTTTAAGTGTTTTGATACATTACCTTTTTATAGGCTCAATGATAGTTATTTTTTTTATATCCATAAGACCCCCGCTAAAATTATCATAACTTCCTTTCCAATTCAAAGCGAAATAGCCTGTTATTTCTACATAACCACTAATCCATTCTTCGGTAATACCCAATTTTTCTAAAGTTGTTTTTGAAGCATAAATGAATATAGCATTCTTCCATATTTTATTTATACAATCTTCTTTCGATAAATAAATAGCTCTACCTTCTTTTTCTGTATTATCAAAGAATCCTTTTATTTTAACATCTTTGTGATCAAATTCTTCCTTATTCGCTAATATTTCAATAATCGAAACTTTCTGTTGCGCTTCTGTTCCTATAGAAACAAAAAGCATTATTAAAATAAGTATGTTCTTCATTTTTTTATTTAATTTTCATCTCTTCTTCTGTCATATACCCTTCCCAAGGCTTCCTACCCCTCTCCCTAAAAACACCAATTAGTGGGTAAACTGTTGGATTTTTATCTGCATTATAATTTTTCTTATTCTTAATTATTGGATGTTTTTTATCATAGGCAAATGAATCAAACAATTTATCGATAACACCTGTCATTACATCATATTTAAGCCCAAAACCTCCATGAGTTGAAACATAGCCATTAACGTTTTCACCTTTATAAATACTTATATCTTGCACCATACTGAACATATCATCTGACGCTTTTTCATAAGCCGAATGTGTGTGAGCGTCTGGAACTTCTATACCATTTTTAGGAACATAATCTTCTTTTGCATCAACTCCTCCATATCTAATACCCACTCCTGAATTTTGATTTTCACCATCTTCTCCTCTAATATACTGTCCATGAGGTCTATCGTAAGTGAAGTAAGTTTCTCCATCCCTTTCATATGAATAAATATTTGATCTCAACTCAGTATCTAAACGAATTGATAAACCATTACATTCTTTTCCAAAATCCTCAAATGCTGCCTCTTCAGTTTTAAACTCATCTCCTGGTCTATCTTTCATTCTAGTTGGATCATTACTCACATAATGATAAGGCATCTTATTAGGATATTTCTCCGCCAGCGAATCCACACTTACAAACAATACTGCTATTCTACAATCCACAAACTTATTAAGGCAAATTACAACAGCTTAAAAATATAAAAATAATATATAACAAAAAAGTCTCGCTAATAGCGAGACTTTTTTGTCTATTAATGATGTCCTCCATCTTTTTCTCCGTCTCTTAACGGAACAGTCTGAGGAACAAAATCTTCTTCATAACCTGGTTTAGAGTAATCATAAGGCCAACGGTGTACTTCTGGAATTTCTCCCGGCCAGTTTCCGTGAATATGCTCTACTGGTGTAGTCCACTCTAAAGTTGTAGCTCTCCAAGGGTTTTGTGAAGCTTTCTTACCATAGAAAATACTATAGAAGAAGTTAAACAAGAACACTAATTGAAATGCAGCACCAACTAAAGCAAACATAGTAATAATGATGTTTACATCTACCATATCATCGAACATCGGGAATGCAGAGTTTGTATAGTAACGACGTGGTAAACCAGCCATACCGATAAAGTGCATTGGCAAGAAAACGCCGTACGCACAAACTGCAGTAACCCAGAAATGGATATAACCTAAGTTTTTATTCATCATACGTCCAAACATTTTAGGGAACCAGTGGTAAATACCAGCAAACATTCCGTAAAGTGCAGAGATCCCCATTACTAAGTGGAAGTGAGCCACTACGAAATATGTGTCGTGAACGTTGATATCTAAAGTTGAATCTCCTAAGATAATCCCTGTTAAACCTCCTGAAATGAATGTAGATACGAAACCAATACTGAATAACATACCTGGGTTCATTTGTAAGTTACCTTTCCATAACGTTGTAATGTAGTTAAACGCTTTTACAGCCGATGGAATTGCAATTAACAAGGTTGTAAAGGTAAATACAGATCCTAAGAACGGGTTCATACCTGAAACGAACATGTGGTGACCCCAAACGATCGTAGATAAGAATGCAATTGCTAAGATTGACGTAATCATGGCACGGTAACCGAAAATTGGTTTACGAGCATTTGCAGCGATAACTTCAGAAGCAATACCCATTGCAGGTAAAATTACGATGTATACCTCAGGGTGACCTAAGAACCAGAACAAGTGCTCGAACAATACTGGTGAACCACCTTGGTAGTGTAACACTTCTCCAGCTAAATAAATATCTGATAAGAAGAATGAAGTTCCGAAACTTCTATCCATAATCAACAATAAAGCTGCTGATAATAATACAGGGAACGATACGATACCGATAATTGCTGTAACAAATAATGCCCAAACTGTTAATGGCATTCTTGTCATCGTCATTCCTTTAGTTCTTAAATTTAATACGGTTACAACATAGTTCAAAGATCCCATTAATGACTGAGCGATGAACAATGCCATAGAAATTAACCATAATGTCATACCTGTTCCTGAACCTGGAATTGCTTCCGGAACAGCAGATAATGGCGGATAAATAGTCCAACCTGCTGAAGCCGGTCCTGATTCTACGAATAAAGACGACAACATGATAACAGAAGCTAAGAAGAAAATCCAGAACGATAACATGTTCATGAATCCCGAAGCCATATCACGCGCTCCAATTTGTAATGGAATTAATAAATTAGAGAACGTTCCTGATAAACCTGCAGTAAGTACAAAGAATACCATAATGGTACCGTGAATAGTTACCAAGGCTAAATAAATATCGTTACGCATTACGCCTCCCGGAGCGAAATCATCTCCTAATAACCAAGAGAAAACTTTAAACGATTCCTCTGGCCAAGCGATTTGAATACGGAATAATAAAGACATCACAATACCAATGATCCCCATAACAATACCTGTAATAAGGAATTGTTTAGCAATCATTTTGTGATCCATACTAAAGATGTACTTCGTGATAAAAGTTTCTTTATGATGGTGATCATGTGCATGATCGTGAGTTAATTCGTGTCCTATTGCTGACATACTAATAATTTTTATTGGTAAAAAACAAATTATTTAATTACTTGAGCAACTACTGCAGTTGTATCAACTACAATTTCTGTCTCTTGTGTTGACTCAGGAGCTACAGCTGGCTGAGTTTCAACTTTTGGAGCTGTTGCAGCTGCTTTTTCTTCAGCAACTTGTTTTCCTAATCTTGGTTGTTCACTTAACCATTTTTTGAAATCTTCTGGAGATTCAACAACAATCTTAGCTTGCATGTTGTAGTGCGAACGTCCACAAATTTTGTTACATAATAATACATAATCAAAAACGTATGGCTCTAAACCTGGTTCACCTTTTTCTACTAACGCTTTACTATGCTTGTTACGTGCTTCGTTAATTTTGTTTACTTTATTAACGATATCTTCACGCTCTCTCATATCAGTTGTTGTAACTGTAGGAACCATTGCAAATTGTGTAACCATACCTGGTACAGCATTCATTTGCGCACGGAAGTGAGGGAAGTAAGCAGAGTGTAAAACGTCTTGAGAACGAATTTTGAATACTACTTTTTTACCTACAGGCAAGTGTAATTCTTTTGTCATGATATCATCGTTTCCGTTTGGATCAGACATATCAACACCTACAGCATTTACACCTTCAATGAAACGAACGTTTGCTTTTCCTAAAACATTATCATCACCTGCGTAACGGATATCCCAACCGAATTGTTTTGCATATACTTCTACATACATTACTTCTTCTTCTTCGTCATAGTGCATGATGTTGTTCCATGCGTATAATCCGTAAAGGATTAATCCAGATAAAACGATTACAGGAATAATAGTCCAAATGAACTCTAATTTATCATTATCTGCGTAGAAGGTAGCTTTGCGACCTTTAATTCCACGAGCAGCGAATGCGAAATAGTGTAATAAGAACTGAGTTACGATTTGAACAAAGAAGATTACAGCTAATGAAATCCACATTAATTGGTCAACATCTTTTCCGTGTTCAGAAGCCGAATCACTCAATAAAGGCATATATCCCCATTTCACACAAGAATAAATCATGAAAATGTAGATAAAACCTAAGAATCCAAACATCAAATATCCATTGATGTTATTGTCTTTCTCTGTAGCTACTTCCGACTTATACTCTTCACCAACGTGACGTTTGCTTTGAGTCAAGTCAAAAATTTTAGTTAATTGCCAAATCGCAACACCTAATAACGCTACAATAACTAATATTAATAAACTCGTCATTTGTTTATTACTTTAAATATTAATAATGAAAATGTTTACTTTCCTCGATCATTGGATTATTCTTCGCTAACAATGGCGCTTTAGCAATTGCAGAGAATCCTACAAAGATAAATAAACCACCAAAGAATAATACAGAACCAATTTCAGCTGCACCAATAAACCATGAAGCACCTACTGTTCCTGGCATAATCATAACGAAGAAGTCGATATAATGACCTACGATGATTAAAAGACCAGCCATTACGATAATCCAAGATAAACGTTTGAAATCTGTATTTATCAATAATAAAATAGGCAATACAAAGTTAACTACTAACATACCAAAGAATAAAGTATTGTACTCTTCAATTCTGAAGATAAAGTACGTTACCTCTTCCGGGATATTTGAGTACCACTGTAACATGAATTGAGAAAACCAAAGGTATGTCCAGAAGATTGATAAACCGAACATGAATTTAGCCAAATCATGGATGTGTGATGTATTTACAAACTCTAAATATCCGTTTCCTTTAAGGTATAATGTAACTAATGCGATTATTGTGATTCCTGTTACGAAGAATGACGCGAAAACGTACCATCCGAATAACGTAGAATACCAGTGCGTATCGATAGACATAATCCAGTCCCAAGACATGATAGATTCTGTTATGATAAAGAACACTAAATAACCAGCAGCTAATTTAAAGTTCTTTTTGTAGAAAGTTAAATCTCCTGTTTCATCTAAAGCTAAAGAGTTTTTACGAGATAACATTCTAAAGATATTCCAACCACCTAAGAATACAACTGCACGAATCAAGAAGAACGGAATGTTTAAGAAACCTGATTTCCCTTGAATTAATGGGTCATTAGCAACTGTTTCAGCATCCATCCATACAAATAAATGGTTTAAATGTGCAGAACTCGCTAATAACAATAAGAAGAACAAGATTGATCCTGGTAAAAGGTAAGCAGACAAACCTTCCATTACACGGAATAAAACCGGTGACCAACCTGCCGATGCAGCATATTGAATTTGGTTAAAGGTAAAAATACCTAATGAAATTAGCATGAAGAAAATACATCCTACATAAACCGCAGCCCAAGGCTTGTTTTGTAATTGATGTAAAACATGCTCTAAGTGAGCTTTGTGCTCTTTATCAGCCTCAACTTTTGCTTGTGCATCTGTTGTATCATGACCTGCAGTTGCATGTGCATCATGACCACCATGCGCACCATGATGTTGTTCTGTTAAAATTACTTCAACCTCTTCGATTGTTTTTGGCGCTGATAAGAAACCGTATACGATACCAACAATTCCTAAGAACATTAGTACGAAAGAAAAGGTTTTTAATTTGCTTGAAAATGTGTACATATCTAAACTTTCAAATAAGTTTTACAATTATAATTCCGATTTCAATTTTAACACATAAGCCGAAACCAACCATCTTTCGTGTTGTGTCATTTGGTTTTTATGCGATCCCATTGAATTTAATCCATGAGTAACTACATGGTAAATACCTCCTTCTGTTAACTCGCGTTCAGCATAGTTTGGTACCCCTAGGAATTTTTCTCTCTTAACTAAATTACCTTTTCCATCTCCTGTTTCACCATGGCAAATTGCACAATAAATATTGAACAATGCTTTAGCTTTATCCATATCCTTATCTGTAAGGCTGTCTAAAGGTGATTTTAAATTAGCTTTTGCTAAAGCTAATCCTTCCGGAGTATTGTCGTATCCTTCAGGCTCAAATCCGCGAGGAATAGATCCTTCTGCTGGTAATTGACCTTCTTTTCCGTTTTTAAATGCGTCTGATTCAGAATATGTTTCGTAAGCTACCGACTCATACATATTAGGGAATAACTGATAGTTCGGTTTTTCCTTATTAAAACAAGATGTAGCTAAAGTTGAAACTCCTACTAACGCAACTATTTTATATAAAGTCTTCATTCTACTACTATTGTTTATCGATTACTTTAACTTCTACTGCACCAGTATTTTTAAAGAACTCTACAGCTTCTTCTTCGTTTCCGTGTAAAGCAACTTCCATTAAGAAATGGTCATCTGTTGTTCTTACATCTGGGTTTTCAGCTTTTTTAAATGGCCATAATTTACTTCTTAAAAAGAATGTAATAACCATTAAGTGGGCTGCGAAGAAAACTGTTAATTCAAACATAATAGGCACGAACGCAGGCATGTTCTGAATATAACTAAAACTTGGTTTACCACCAATGTCTTGTGGCCAATCCTGAATCATGATATAATTCATCATATAGGTTGCGAAAGCCAAACCACATAATCCGTAAATAAACGAACATATTGCTAAACGCGTTGGTTTTAATCCCATTGCTTTATCTAGACCGTGTACAGGAAAAGGCGTGTAAACCTCTTCGATATGATGATGAGCAGCTCTTGTGGTTTTTACTGCATCCATTAAAACGTCATCATCATTGTATAATACGTGTAAAACTTTTGTACTCATAATGTATTAATGATTATGTGAATGGTGTCCGTTTTCTCTCTCTCTTTTGTAATTGCTTCCAGACGATTTTAAAATTGTTTTAACCTCTGCCTGAGCAATTACTGGGAAGCTTCTTGAATATAATAAGAATAATACAAAGAAGAATCCGATAGTTCCGATATAAATTCCAGCATCAACAAAAGTTGGTTGGAACATCGTCCATGATGATGGTAAGTAGTCACGGTGTAATGAGGTAACAATAATTACGAAACGCTCGAACCACATACCAATGTTTACAATGATCGATATAATGAAAGATCCTAAGATTGATGTACGGATTTTTTTGAACCACATAACTTGCGGAGAAATCACGTTACAAGTCATCATTAACCAATATGACCACCAGTAAGGACCTGTTGCACGATTCAAGAAAGCGTATTGCTCATACTCTACTCCCGAATACCAAGCTACCCATAACTCGGTGATATATGCAATACCTACAACCGAACCCGTAATCATTACAACAATGTTCATTAATTCGATATGCTGAATTGTGATATAATCTTCTAAACTTACTACTTTACGCATAATGATCAACAACGTGTTTACCATTGCGAATCCAGAGAAGATCGCACCCGCAACGAAGTACGGAGGTAAGATTGTTGTATGCCATCCTGGAATTACAGACGTAGCAAAGTCAAACGATACAATCGTGTGTACAGAAAGTACTAACGGAGTAGCTAAACCAGCTAATACTAATGATACTTCCTCAAAACGTTGCCAATCTTTTGCACGTCCTGACCATCCGAAAGATAAAGTTGAATAAATTCTCTTAGCGAAAGGTGTAACGGCTCTATCACGTAACATGGCGAAATCTGGCAATAAACCTGTCCACCAGAAAACCAATGATACAGATAAATAAGTCGAGATCGCAAATACGTCCCATAATAACGGTGAGTTAAAGTTTACCCATAACGAACCAAATTGGTTTGGCATTGGTAATACCCAGTAAGCTAACCAAGGACGTCCCATGTGAATAATCGGGAACAAGCCTGCCTGAACTACCGAGAAAATCGTCATTGCTTCTGCAGAACGGTTAATTGCCATTCTCCATTTCTGACGGAATAATAATAATACGGCCGAAATAAGTGTACCAGCGTGACCGATACCTACCCACCAAACAAAATTGGTGATATCCCAAGCCCAACCTACAGTTTTATTTAATCCCCACGTACCAATACCTGTAGTGATTGTATAAACCATACAACCAGCTCCCCAAAGGAATGCGATTAAAGCAATCGTGAAAACAGTCCACCATTGTTTATTAGCACGTCCTTCAACAGGTCTAGCAACATCTACCGTTACATCGTGATAAGTTTTATCACCAAGAACTAAAGGTTTTCTAATGGGTGCTTCGTAATGTGACGACATAATCCTTTATAATGTTTCTAATTAATACTATACTTATACATTTCTTACTTTTACGTGATAGAACACGTTTGGTTTTGTACCAATATGCTCTAATAAATGATATCTTCTATCATCTTCGTATAGCTTAGCTACCTCAGATTCTTTATCATTTACGTCTCCAAACACCATAGCTCCTGAAGTACATGCTGCAGAACAAGCTACGTCGAACTCGTTAGCATTTACTTTACGTCCTTCTCTCTTAGCTTTTAAGATGGTAGCTTGAGTCATTTGGATACACATAGAACATTTTTCCATAACCCCACGTGAACGAACGTTAACATCTGGATTTAATACCATACGTCCTAAATCGTCATTCATATGATAATCGAATGCTGAGTTTTGTGCGTATAAGAACCAGTTGAAACGACGTACTTTGTAAGGACAGTTGTTTGCACAGTAACGAGTACCAACACAACGGTTATAAGCCATGTGGTTTTGACCTTGACGTCCGTGAGATGTAGCAGCTACAGGACACACAGTTTCACAAGGTGCGTGGTTACAGTGTTGACACATTACGGGTTGGAAAGCCACTTGCGGGTTATCTGCAGGGTTTTCTAAATCGTGATACATTTTAAAGTTTTCAGAGAATCCTTTCGCAGCATTTTTAGCATCTAAATCGCCAGAGAATGATTCTTCCGAAGAATAGTATCTATCGATACGTAACCAGTGCATATCACGAGATCTTCTTACTTCGTCTTTACCTACTACCGGTACGTTGTTTTCTGCATGACAAGCAATCACACAAGCTCCACATCCTGTACAAGCATTTAAATCGATAGATAAATTAAAGTGATGTCCTACTGAACGATCGAAAGATTCCCAAATATCAACTGTAGAAGCTTCAACCATTTGGTGATCGATCGAAACGTGAGGTTTCACATTCCAATCTTTTACATCTTTAGTATTGAAGATTTCTAATGTAGTATCTTTAACAATATCTCCACGTCCCATTAACGTTCTTTGCAACTGTACAGAAGCGAACTCATGATCACCTGAAGCTTTTTCTATAGAAACAGCTTGTGTATTGTTAAAGTCTTTGTATAAAGCGTAAGCATTAACACCTACTTGCATTTCTTCTTTTAAAGCCGATTTACGTCCGTAACCAAACGCTAAACCAACTGTTCCTTTAGCTTGCCCTGGTTGGATTAAAGCAGGAACATTTTCTAAAACAGCATCTCCTACTTTTAATGTAACATACGAACCGTTTAAAGCTCCGTTAGCAACATTGTAGTTTTTAATACCTAACTCTTCAGCATCTAATCTAGAAACTGTAACGTAGTTATCCCAAGATACACGTGTGATTGGATCAGGAAACTCTTGTAACCAAGGGTTGTTTGCCTGTTGTCCGTCACCCATTCCTGTTTTAGTGTACAATACCAACTCTAAACCTGAAGCCTTTTTAGTAGAAGCTAATGCGTTTGCAGCTCCGATAAAGTCAGCTGATGCTGTTGCCGACCCTGTAATTTCAGTAGTAGCAAAACCATCGTGTACTAATTGATTCCAAGATTTTCCGTTAGCTAAACTTGCTCCTACTGCTTTTAAATAATCGTAGTAAGATTCAGTTTTACCTAACCAAGTCATTAAACCTTCTTGGAATTGTTTTGTGTTGAATAAAGGACGGATTGTTGGTTGAACAACCGAATAATGTCCTTTTTTCATTTGAACATCGCCCCAAGACTCTAAATAATGAGGTGCTGAAGCAGCGATATTTGTTAACGAAGCCGTTTCGTCTTCACGTAATGTGAATGCAGCAGAAAGTTTTACTTTTTTCAATCCTTCTGCAAAAGCAGCTCCATTAGCTAATGTATAAACCGGGTTCACACCATTCATGATCAAAGTGCTTACCAAACCGGCGTTCATATCTTTTACTAACTGTGCAACTTCTTTATTGTTACCACCGCGAACATATTTTGGTTGAGCCGGATTAAATGCAGCCGAACCTAATGCCTGGTTAATAGCAAATACTAATAACTGCGCGTTTACATCGTCTAAATCAGAAACTAAAACTCCAGTACTTCCAGCAGCTTTTAACTGTTGAGCAGCTTTTGTAATTTCAGCATCTGCAACCGTTGTTCCAACAGATACTGCGTTACCAGTTACAATATTATAAATCTTAACTAAAGCTAATTTTTGATCAGCAACTGTTAAAGGAATACGTTTGTCGGCATTTGCACCGGCTAAAGACATATTCGCTTCGATTTGGATATGCTTAGACATTTTCCCGTTTTTAGGAATACGTCCTTTTGCATAATTGCTGTCATATCCACCACCTTGCCAATCACCTAAGAAATCTGCACCTACAGAAACAATTACATCTGCTTTTCCGAAATCATAATCAGCCAATGCACGTTCTCCGTAAGCTTGTTGATAAGCATCTAAAGCAGCATCTGAACCAATCGCGTCGTAAACAATATGTTTAGCTGTTGGATAAGCAGATTTAAATTCTGCAATTAACTTATCTGTCGATGGCGATGCCATAGTGTTTGTTAATAAAACAATCTGACCTGTTGCACCTGTTAAACCAGCTTTGATCTTTTGATCAACATCCGACCATGAAGCCGCTTTACCATCAACCTTAGGTTGTTTTAAGCGTAAGCTATCGTATAAAGACAATACAGAAGCATGAACACGCGCATTTGCACCTGTTAATGCGTTTTCCATGAAATTGTTCTCTACTTTGATAGGACGACCTTCACGAGTTTTAATTAACACGTTAACGAAATCAAAACCATCTGCAACTGTAGTTGCGTAGTAATCAGCAACCCCAGGAATAATCTCCTCTGGTTGGAATACATAAGGAATCGACTTTTTCACTGGGCCTTCACAAGCTGCTAAAGAAGCTGCAGCCGTAGAAAAACCAACGTATTTTAAAAAGTCTCTACGAGTTGTTGATGAAGAAGACAAAGCGTTTTTATCCCCAAGAAAGTCCTCTGTAGGAATTTCTTCAACAAACTCATTGTTTCCTAGCCTCTCAACAATAGAACTGTTCTCGTTAAGCTCCTCAACACTTTTCCAGTATTTTTTGTTTGATGCCATTGTATATATATATTAGCTTCTTAAATTATTATTAATAGTGACATTTACCACACTCTAAACCACCTAACTGCGCTGCTGTTAATTTCTCAACACCATACTTTTTAGATAATTCCTCGTGAATTTTTGCATAGTACTCGTTATCCTTAACGTTTACTTCTGTTTCACGGTGACATTCAATACACCATCCCATTGTTAATGGAGAATGTTGTCTCATGATTTCCATAGATTCAACCGGTCCGTGACAAGTTTGACATTCTAAACCTGCAACCGAAACGTGTTGAGAGTGGTTAAAGTACACAAAGTCAGGTAAATTGTGAATACGAACCCACTTAACTGGTTTTTCTTTACCTGTGTATGTTTGCGTAGCAGGATCCCAACCTACTGCGTCATAGATTTTTTGGATTTCAGCAGTATAGAATTCTTTACTGTAATCTACATAAACTGAATCTGCACTTCCAGTAAACTCTGTAATATTTTTATGACAGTTCATACAAACGTTCATAGAAGGTATTCCTGAAGTTTTTGAAGTTCTTGCCGATGAGTGACAATATTTACAATCGATTCCGTTTTCTCCTGCGTGGATTTTATGAGAGAAGTGAATTGGTTGGATTGGCTCGTAACCTTGATCCACCCCTACTTGCATCATATATCCAAATGCAAAATAAGCACCTGCCAATAATAATACGATTACCGAAGTAAGTACTAAAAATTGATTTTTAACAAATGCTTTCCAAACTGGTAATGATTTTTGTTCTTGAACAGATAAGTTATTTTTTTCAACAATCTTGTTTAATACTCTTCTTACTAAAACAAGCATTACAACAAGCATTCCTAAAACAATAACCAAACCTCCTAAAACAACAAATTGAGAAACTCCTTCATTTGAAGAACCTCCCGTTTGTCCTGCTGCAGCAGCTGGAGCTTTAACTTCTGGTTTTGGTTCTGAAGTATACGCGATAATATTATCGATATCTTCGTCTGATAAGTTCGGAAATGAGTTCATTGGAACTTTGTTCCACTCGTTAAATACTTTAACAGCGGCAGCATCTCCTGACTTAATTAAATCTGAACTGTTCTTAATCCATTTGTGTAACCACTCTGATGGATGACGTTCTGCAACACCTCTTAATGAAGGTCCTGTTGAGTTCGCATCTAACTTGTGACAAGCCGCACACTGTGAATTAAATAATTCTTTACCTTTTGCCGCATCTTGTGCAAAAGACACTGAAGAGAATGTTAGCAAAAATGCTAAACACAAGAAAAGAATCCTTGAAAACGAATTATGGTTACCCACTTTTTTCATAGTTAAAAAATGATTATCAACTAATTTTGGTACAATTTTTACTGCAATAAACCTACAGTTTTAACTCTACCTTATTTATAAACTCCGACAAAAATACAACATAAGACTCAGTAATTAAAGCTTAATAAAATGTAAAAGTTAATTTATAACTATTCTAAATAACACTTTAAATGCCTGTTTCTTGAATATTTTTTAAATTTGTTTAAAATTTTCCTCATTATGAATTATTTAAGAAGTCCTAAGGTTTTCTTTATATTTATTTTAACATTATTCTTTAACTGGGAAGCTTCTTCTCAAACGAATATTATTAACAATAAAGACCAAGAAACAATAGATTTATTGTTAGAACGAAAAATGAGTCAGAATAATCAATTTTCGTTATACACCAATTATTCTGTTCAGCTAAAAAGCGGTTTAAAAGACGAAACTGAGTCCTTATATAAGGAGTTCACTTCTTCTTACCCTACTATAGACGCAACGATTGTTTTTGCAAATCCGAAATTTAAATTAATTGTTGGAAACTTTAAAAATAAAATCGAAGCCGAGCATTTATTAAAGAAAATAGAAAATAAATATCCCGACGCATTTGTGGTAAAATTGAAACAATAAAAAAGTCAGAACCTAGGTTCTGACTTTTTACTTTTGAATCGAAAATTAACTATTAATATCTAAATAATATTTGTTCTAGAAATCAAAATGAATATTGAAAATTCAGCCGAATTCATAAACCAATTTCTTTTACGGTTTTATTAATAATAATGAGGTGCTATTTTCTAACCAATTGTATTTTTTCTCAATCATTTTTCTCCACGACTTAACAGTTGTTAAAATTAAATCCTGTTGTTGGATTAATTCTAAATTTACTTCGCTGTCTGAAAGAACTACAATATGATTTGGTTTAGCTTGTTCAATCAATCTAAATTCTTCTTTAATAAAGGTATTGTTACGCAAATAACCTCTCATGTCCATAATAATAATTTGAGAATCGTTGTTTTGAATAAACTTTAAAATAAACGGAATTAATTTTTTGTCGTTTTCATGAAAAAACGGAACCAAGATTTTATTTACTTCCTGCAAACCTTTGTCGATAAAAATACCAACCGGAACTTTTGCATTTGTAATCACATAACGGGTTCGATCATCGAACGGAGAATAATCAAAGAATTTTTCTTTTCCGGTAACTTTATCTACAATAATTTCAGGATTCACGATTCGGGTTGTAAAGCCAAGTAATCTTCCTAAAATGGTTCCGTCGTAAATAGACGATCCTAAATCCATTAAAATTAAATCGTATTTCCCTTTATGTGCTACATCTACAATTTCGGAATTTACATCAGTCGATACTTTATATAGATTAATCAATTTCTGATTCATTCCGTGCGCTTCTTCTTCAATAGGCGAAAAAACTTTTTCTTCATATCGATTGTCTAACAAATCAACATCACTACTATTTACCAAATGCAAAGCGGTAACAACCGAAGTTTCTTGCTGATTTTTTGTAAATGTATTCGCAAGCTTTAACAAGTTTTTTCCTTTAAAAGCCTTTTCGAAATAAAACAGGATTTTAAACTTGGTTTCATCCAATGTTTGTCCGTCAACCTCTTCTTTGTTTTTAAATAATTTATTGATTAAATCGATCGAAGGTCCGGTCATAAAAGTTGTAACCAAAGCCATCACAACCATCATCGCAAAAACTTCAGGAGTTAAAACGCCCAATTCAAAACCAATATTAAGCGCAACCAATTCCATTAATCCTCTAGTGTTCATTAAAGCACCAATCGTTAAACTATCTTTCCAACTTTGTCCAACATATTTTGCTGCAATAGCACTTCCTAAAAACTTTCCGGTTACGGCAACTAAAATAATCAATCCCGCTATTTTCCATAATTCCGGATCGTTCAACAATCCAATTTCGGTTCGCAAACCGGTAAACACAAAAAATAACGGCAAGAATAATATTACAGCAACATCTTCGACCTTTTCTACAAATATTTGACGGAATTTATGATTATCGGGCATAATGGCTCCTGCCATAAAAGCTCCAAAAAGCGCATGGATTCCGATAACTTCCGTTGCATAAGCCGACATGATTAAAACCAAAAGAAAAATTCCGACAACTGGTTTACTCAGTGTTTTATTATTTGCATTCAAGTTTCCGATATGCCGTAAAAAAGGGCGAACCAATTTTAACATAACCAAAACATACAAAACCGATAAACCAATAACGTATAAAGCACTTACAAACGAACCTGCTTTTACAATGGCAATCACAACTGCCAAAATACACCAAGCTGTAATATCGTCGGCAGCAGCAGATGTTAATACAACAGTTCCTAATTTTGTTTTTTGAATTCCGCGTTCTTGAACAATTCGTGCCAAAACCGGAAAAGCAGTTATACTCATAGCGATTCCCATAAACAAGGAAAAAGACAAAAAGTTGATTCCTTCCGGAGCATAGGTCGTATAAATAAAGTACGATAAAATCATTCCTAAAGCAAACGGAATAATAATACTGGCATGACTGATTACAACAGCATCGTGCGCTTTTGTTTTTAGAACTTTAAGATCGAGTTCCATTCCAATCACAAACATAAAAAGGATTAAACCAACTTGACTTAGAAGTCCTAAATTCCCTAAAGATTCAACCGGAAAAACAGCTGCAGAAGTTTCAGGAAAATACATTCCGAAAAGCGAAGGTCCTAAAACAATTCCGGCAATTATTTCGCCAATTACCGAAGGCTGACCTATTTTATTGAAAAGCCAACCAAAAAAACGCGCTACAATTACAATAACAATGATTTGAAATAAAAGCAACGCTAAAGGATGATGTAGATTTTCGAGGAAAGAACCAATAAACTCTTCCCAATTATTTTTCCCCGAATTTACTTGTGTAATATTCTGTTCTAACGCATGACCTTTATCGACTGTAAAATACATGAGGATTGAAAAAACAATCACAACAACCACATAAAAAATGCTGTTTTTATACTTGCGCATCATTTCTACTTCTTTAAATTTCGAGCAAAAATCTTGAATTTACAAGCAGTGAAAAGCAGTTTTGTAAAGTACCCTTTTTAGAATGTAACAAACCTGCAAAAAAATGTAATGAGTTTTTGTTTTTTATAGGAATGTGATTGTTTTGAGTGAAGTGAAAGAGAATTAAATATACATTAAAGAAATATTTATCTCAATTTTATAGTAAAATAGTTACCAAATAAATTACTAAACCTACAATGAAAGGTATAAGAATATTTTTAGATCTATATTTTATATCTCCAAAAAAACTTTTCCATAAAAGACTTATTCCTACAATGCTAATAAAACATTTATAAGCAAGTTTAATAATAGTTTCATAAGGTCTCCATTGAAGATAGGTACTATCCATTTCTATCTTATTTATAAAAAGACCTACATAATCAATAAAAACAAAATTATATAACAGAATTAGAAAGAAACTGATTATCAGGTAAAAAACAATAAAAATGATTTTTCTTGAATCTATGTTTTTTTCTGCTTTAAGATTCAGGTACAACAGTGCTGCTCCTATAATAGGGCTAAAAACAGTACTTAAAAATATAATATTATTTTGAGAATAAAGTAATGGATAAATTTCATTTTGCAATGTATCCTCAACAACAGGAGTATCTAATTTGACTTGTTCGTTATCATTTTTCTTTTTTTCTAATAAAAGTCTAATATTATCCATTTCATTTTCTGAAAATTTAACTCCTCTTTCATTTTTTAAAATATCGAACGCATATTCACAAGCTTCATATACAAATTTATTATTATCTTCTTTTACATACTTTAAAAGTTCAACAGTACTCATTTTTCTAACAACCTCTTTATTAACTCGCATATTTATTTACTGTTTAATATATAAATTATAGATGAATTAACTCCGTTCAATTCGACTAAAGCCTCAGGAGCAATCCCTACACCTTCTCTAAGCTAAATCTAAAAAACGCTTTAAAAAACACAAAACCTATTAAAACATCGAAAGAAAATCGTTTTTAAAATTAATGCCGATTGTAAAGGTTTTAGGTTTTCCGTTTACCAAAACTTTCGAAACAATTTCATCGTACGAATAGTAGTTTACACTTTGCATCGCTATAATTTCGCGCTTGTTGATTCGACAAAATTGTTTAGTCGGAAGCATTTCCAAAAGCTTTTCGAACGAACTGTTTTTAATAACCAATTCGGTTTCATCTACAAAATGAATAATCTTATCACGACTGTCGATTTCTGAAACGGTTATGTAAAAAATATCGCGTGTATTAATCACACTTTTTCCTTTTTCGGAATTAAGCGTTATATATTCCGAAACCGTTTTATGTTCTTTTGTAAGTCCTTCAATTTTTCTAAAAGCCTTTTCTAATCGCTCTTTCTGAACCGGTTTTGTAATATAGTCGACCACTTCCAAATCAAAAGCTTCCACAGCATAATCTTTATAAGCTGTGGTAAAAACAACGTGTTTATTTGATAATAAATTCGCGATTTGCAAACCGTTTATCGCTGGCATTTCGATATCCGAAATACATACATCGAAATCTAAATTTTCGATTTCCTGAATAAACTTTTCCGGATTGTTAAAAGCCTTTACCACTTCTACTCCGTTTATTTGTTCGCACAAAAGCTTTAGATATTGCAATGCCAAAAGCTCGTCGTCTAATAAAACACATTTCAGCATTATTCTTCGAGTTTAATTTTTAAGGAAACCGCATAGGTTTTATCATCGATTGTTTTCGTGAGTTTATATCGATCTTCGTACAAACGCTTTAAACGTTTTTCTAAATTATGAACGCCAATTCCGCTACTTTCTTTTTTAAGCGGAGATTTTTGAGAGATTTTATTTGAAACCGATAAATTAAAGAATCCATCTTTTAGTTCAATCACAATCGAAATAAAAGCATCTTCGCTTTGTGTATCGGCGTGTTTAAACGCATTTTCTATTAAATCGATCGTTACCAAAGGCGCAATTACTTTTCGTTCTAGAAAAAAGTCGCGTTCATCGACCAAAATTTTAGTTCGTAAATCAAAAAGCGGACTTAATTTAATTTTATTGATTTCGATCAAGTTTTTAATAAAGTTGATTTCGTCTCGCGGCGTTACATACTTTTTCGGCGTTTGATACAAAACATAATCTAACACATTCGACAATTTCTCGATCGTATAATACGATTGATACGCATGCGATTGAATGGAATTTAAAATATTTTTAAACAAATGCGGATTTAAACGCGTATCGATATTTTCGAGTTCAATTGCTTCGTATTTACGTTCTAAATAACCGGTAGATTTATGATAATCGTCGATCATTTGCTTGTATTTACGCATCTGAAACCACAAATACGCCAAACCAATAAGCAATAAAACAATAAGGTAATCTTTAAAGCCCATTAGTTCGCAATATCGTTCTTTATTTTCGATTTCTGACTTACATCCATAACCGGAACCAATCCTTCAGAAGGCATATAAATAATCTGAGGTAAATCGCCTTTATCTGCCAATTTCTCTAAAGTTCTAATAAATAAATATTGATTGTATGTACTGTTTAACGTTCCGTTTTCAAGCTTCATTGCTTCTGCCATTCCTTTTGCACGTTCAACTTCGGCTTGCGCATTTAACTTTTCGGCTTCTAGTCTTGCTTTCGCTTCTTCGATCAATATTTTTCTATTTTGCTCGGCTTTTGCCATTTCTGCTTTTCCTGCCATTTCCTGTTGCCAAACGTTGTACAAAGGCAAACCAAACATTAATGCTAAGATTAAAACTGCTGTGGAAATAAAGATTATGATAATGATTTTTGGACTTTTCATACTTATTATAACGGACCTTTTATTGTGAGACCTAAAGATAGTATATAATTTCTAAAATCGTTCGATTTTGAAAATTGTCCGTTTCCAAATACATTCTGATATCCTATTTTACCTGTTAGAAATAAAAACGTTGGATCGTTAGAATCGATCGTGAATAATTTATACGAAGCTTCGGCATAAGGCGTTAAAATATAATACGAATCGGTTTTTAAACGTTTTGGAACATTCCACGAAGTACCTATTCCTGTATCAGGATCCCAATGTTCCTGCTCCGTTGTTTCGTTTCTATTTCGAAGAATATTTAGTAAAAGTCCGTTCGAAAAACCTAATCCTAAACTAAATTTTTCGGTATTTATTACATCGTATTGCAGCGGAATAGTAATTGCGTACATATTGATCAATGTGCGATCGGTATCGAAACCAAAACCTTTATTAAATCGCGGACTTGCCGTACTAAATCCTAATCCGCCAGAAAAAGCATCGGTAAAATAATACCGAAACGAAATATCGACACCAATTTTTTGTTGATCGAAACTAGGAATGGTTACCGCACCTAAATGGATCGATAAATCGTTTGGTTCGGTTTGTGCAAATGTGTTTTGAAAGAATAAAAAACAAAGTAAAGTTAAAAGTGGTTTCATATAAACAGTTTTTTGATTAAACTCACAAAAAGCGCACCAATATGAAAACAAACGCAAACAAAGCAGAAATAACAAACAAAATATCAATCATTTAAAGCCTAAGAATCATTATTTCGTTTCATTCAAAATATAAAGTCACTTGAAACTCGCTATTAAATATTTTATTAAATTAGCACATCTGATTTGCGAATTAAAAACGATCAATTTTTCATAAAACAGACAGGTAAAACAAACACTTAATTGAATGTTTTGATCAATGGAACAAAAAGAATTAACCAACCAAGAGTTATTGGATAACTACAAAAAAGCAAAAATAAATAGAATTGTAAATGCTGTAATAATTGGAGCTTTTATTGGAGTTGCCGCATATAGCACTTTTAAAAACGGATTGGGATTCTTTACTTTTTTCCCTTTGTTTTTTGTTTATCTTTTGTTCAAAAACAATAAAGATTTTAAAATGTTAGAGAAGGAATTAAAATCTCGAAATCTACTATAAAATGGAAGCAAATTGTATAAACTGCGGAACCTTTGCTAACGATCATTTTTGTAGCAATTGTGGGCATAATCAAGAATTAAAAAGAATTGATAAAAATTATGCTTTTCAAGAACTTTCAAAATTAGTTGGTTTTGAAAAAGGTTTTATCTTCACTTCTAAAGAATTACTTCTTCATCCGGGCGCTGTAATTCGTGAATACATTCATACAAACCGACAAAAAATCACAAAACCGCTAACCTACCTTATTCTTGCATCTGTTATTTACACGCTTATTTCGCAATACTTTAAACTCGATGTTGTTCATTCGGATTTCTCTAAAAAATTCTACGGAAATTCAAGTTTAGGAAACATAAATAATTGGGTTCAAAATAATTATGGATATGCAAATATCATCATGATTTTACCTATTACGCTGTGGACCAAATTGTTTTTTAAGGAATACAAATATAATTTCTACGAAACTTTTGTTGTTATTTCATTAGTTATGGGATTTGGAATGTTGATATTTTCGCTAGAACCGATTATTGACAGATTGTTCCCCAGTTATTTCATTCTTATCAATGGTTTAGTCGGGTTTATCTCTTTTATATACGCAAGTTGGGGAATTGGACAATTTTATGGTAAATCGGTTAGCAATTATCTCAAAGCATTTCTTTCCTACTTTTTAGGGTTTATAACCTTTCAATTTGTTATATCCTTTATAGCGATAGTTTATGATGTTTTTCTTAAGAAATAGAAAAGCAATCAACCTAAAAATAAAAGAAGCGGCTCGATTTATAAATCGAGCCGCTTCTTTTTTAAACTTTATATACTATTAAAACCCAGCTAAATTGATTATTTTACCAGGAACAATGATGACTTTTTTAGGTGTTTTACCTTGTAATTGCGCTTGCGTACGTTCGTCTGCCATAATAATCTCTTCGATTTGTTCTGCAGTTAAATCTAAAGGCAATTCAATTTTAAAACGCATTTTTCCGTTAAACGAAACCGGATATTCTTTACTACTTTCGGTAAGATAACCTGCTTCGAAAATCGGAAATGCTTCATGTGCTATCGAAGAATTATGTCCTAAAATCGACCATAATTCCTCCGCAATATGCGGTGCATAAGGCGCAATTACAATCGCTAAAGGTTCTAAGATAGCTCTGTGATGACATTTTTGCTGTTGCAATTCGTTTACACAAATCATGAATTGAGAAACCGATGTATTAAAAGAGAAATTCTCGATATCTTCGGTTACTTTTTTAATGGTTTTATGTAACGATTTGTACATTTCTTTTGTTGGTTCTTCGTCTGTAACAACAACTCCGTTATCATCTGCATATAACTTCCAAAGTTTTTTCAAGAAACCAAAAACTCCAGTAATTCCTGCAGTATTCCAAGGTTTTGCTTGTTCTAACGGACCTAAAAACATTTCGTATAAACGCAACGTATCAGCTCCGTATTCTTCGCAAATATCATCCGGGTTTACAACATTGAAATACGATTTCGACATTTTTTCAACTTCGTGTCCAACAAGGTATTTTCCGTTATCTTCTAAAACGAATTCTGCATTTGCAAAATCGGCACGCCAAGCTTTAAAACGTTCAATATCTAATTCAGACGAAGTATTTACCATCGAAACATCTGTATGAATTGGCTGAACATTTTGTCCGTTTATCTTTCCTTTCGAAACAAATGTATTCGTACCTTCTAAACGATACACATAAGCCGAAGTTCCCAAAATCATTCCTTGATTAATCAACTTTTTAAAAGGTTCTTCAGTTGGCGCAAATCCTATATCTTTTAAGAATTTGTTCCAAAAACGCGAATACAATAAATGTCCGGTTGCATGCTCGCTTCCACCAATATATAAATCAACATTTTGCCAATAAGCAATGGCTTCTTTAGCCGCAATTTCGTTTGGTGCATTTACATCCATATAACGCAACCAATACCACGAAGAACCTGCCCACCCCGGCATGGTGTTTAATTCTAATGCAAAAATAGTTTGGTTATCGATCTCTGAATTTGCAACTACTTTATTATTTACTGTATCCCAAGCCCAAGTTGTTGCGTTTCCTAAAGGCGGTTGCCCGTCTTCGGTTGGCAAATACTTTTCTACTTCGGGCAATAAAATAGGTAAATGTGCCGCATCGATCATTTTTGGCAATCCATCCACATAATATACCGGAAATGGTTCGCCCCAATAACGTTGACGAGAAAAAACAGCATCGCGCAAACGATAGTTCACTTTTGCTTTTCCTTGCTCGATTTGTTCTAATTCAGCAATTACTTTTGCTGTTGCTTCTTTATAGTCTAATCCGTTTAAGAAGTCTGAATTTTGTAATTCAAAACCACCTTTTTCGGTATACGCTTCTTCTGAAATATCCTGATTAAAAATATTGATAATTTCAGGCATTCCGTTTTGTCCTGCAAAATGTTTCGCAAAATTATAATCGCGTTCATCTCCGCAAGGAACCGCCATAACAGCGCCTGTTCCGTAACCAGCTAAAACGTAATCGCCAATCCAAATAGCAACGGGTTGTTTTGTAAACGGATGTTCGGCATAAGCTCCGGTAAATACGCCCGAAATAGTTTTAACATCTGCCATACGCTCTCGTTCCGAACGTTTAGAAGTCGCTTCAACATAAGCATTAACAGCCGCTTTTTGTTCTGGAGTTGTGATTTTGGTTACCAATTCATGTTCTGGAGCCAATGTCATAAAATTCACTCCGAAAATAGTATCTGGACGCGTTGTAAAAACTTCGATTGTTTCGTTCGATTCTTTTACATTAAAAGTAACCGAAGCACCAACCGATTTTCCAATCCAATTGCGTTGTGCTTCCTTGATTGATTCGCTCCAATCGATCGTTTCTAAACCTTGCAATAAACGTTCGGCATAAGCAGAAATTCGCATAGACCATTGCGTCATTTTTTTACGAATAACCGGATGTCCGCCACGTTCCGAAACTCCGTTTACGATTTCGTCATTCGCCAAAACAGTTCCTAAAGCCGGACACCAGTTCACTTCGGTTTCTGCCAAATACGTTAAACGGTATTTTAATAAAATAATTTCTTTTGCTTCTGTACTTAATGCATTCCATTGATCTGCTGAAAAGATTTCGATATCATCATCAGAAACCGCATTTACATTTGCGTTTCCTTCCGTAGCAAATAATTGAGTTAATGTATCGATCGATTCTGCTTGATCGGTATTTTTATTGTACCAAGAATTAAACAACTGAATAAAAATCCATTGTGTATGCTTGTAATATTCTGGATTAGATGTACGGATTTCTCGACTCCAATCGAACGAAAACCCGATTTTGTCTAATTGTTCTCTGTATCGTTTAATGTTGGTTTCGGTCGTAATTGCAGGATGCTGACCTGTTTGAATTGCGTATTGTTCTGCCGGCAAACCAAAAGAATCATATCCTTGTGGATGCAATACATTAAAGCCTTTATGACGCTTAAAACGTGCGTAAATATCAGATGCAATATATCCAAGTGGATGCCCAACGTGCAAGCCCGCTCCCGAAGGATAAGGAAACATGTCTAGAACATAATATTTAGGTTTATCAGATGTATTTTCTGCTTTAAACGTTTGGTTTTCTTCCCAATATTTTTGCCATTTGGCTTCAATTTCGTTTGGATGGTATTTCATCGGAAATGCAAATTATGGTTTATATAAACTGAACGCAAAAATAAGCTAATTTATAGACAATTCCGTTTTTATTGCCTCACAAGTTTAAAGTAGCCTCTTTTTGGTCAATAAAACAGAAATTAACGAGAAGAATATGGACAAAACGAATTTCTTTATTATTTTTACCAATTCAAAACACAATTGCCATGTCTAAATCTTACGAAAGATTTCAAAAACGCAGATTAATTTCTTCTTATTTTTCAGTGGTTCTAAGTATCTTTTTGGTACTATTTTTATTAGGATCGTTGGGAATGTTCGTTATTAATGCCGAGAAAATTTCGAATACCTTTAAAGAAAACATTCCAATGACCATCTTTTTTAAAGATGAAGTTAAAGAAACCGATTTAGAAAAAATTCAGTCCGAAATTAAAGAACACGCCTATTTAAAGGATCTTAAATTTGTTCATAAAGATTCGGCTGCTGTGGAACATCAACAAACAATTGGCGAAAATTTCGTTCACTTTTTGGGATATAATCCACTTCAACATTCATTCGATATTCATTTGAACGGAGCTTATGTTCAGAAAGATTCCATCAAAAATATAGAACTTACGTTTAAAGAAAACCCGTTGGTCGACGATGTTATTTACGATCAGGAATTGGTAACATTGGTAAACGATAACGTAGAAAAAGTAACTTTTTGGGTTTTAATTGTAAGCGCGGCTTTCGCACTTATTTCCATGCTATTAATCAACAGTTCGTTACGACTTTCGGTTTATTCGAACCGATTCATCATTAAAACCATGCAAATGGTGGGTGCAACAAAATCGTTCATTCGTCGTCCGTTTGTTTGGCGTAGCATTAAATTAGGCTTAATTGGCGCAGGTTTGGCAATTATTGCCGTTTTGGCTTTAACTTCGTACGTAGATAAACATTTGCCAACTTTAGGTTTGATGAAAGATTACAAATCGATTGGAATTGTTTCGATCGGAATTTTGATTGTCGGAATCATTATTACCTGGATTAGCACCTATTTTGCAACACAACGATTCTTAAATTTAAAATCTGACGATTTATACTAAAATGGAACAGAAAAATTCAGCGTTCTTATTCGAGAAAAAGAACTACATCATCTTAATCATCGGTATTGCCGTAATTGCTCTAGGTTTTTTATTAATGTCGGGCGGAAACAGCGACGATCCAAATGTATTCAATTACGACATTTTCAGTTTTAGAAGAATCCGTTTGGCTCCTACTGTTATTTTCATAGGATTTGGCGTTTGCATTTATTCGATTTTTTATTCGCCTAAAAACAACGAAAACAAAACTTTAGACAAAGAATAAGCACATTAAATGGAATTATTACACGCCATTATTATAGCCATTATTGAAGGGCTTACCGAATATTTACCAATTTCTTCTACCGCGCATATGGGCTTTACCGCCGCTTTAATGGGATTAGAAGAAAGCGAATTTTTAAAAATGTTTCAAGTTTCGATTCAGTTCGGAGCCATTTTATCGATTGTGGTTTTATATTGGAAAAAGTTTTTTGATTTCACCAACTTTAATTTCTATTTAAAACTAGCTTTTGCAGTTGTTCCTGCTTTAGGATTGGGTTATCTTTTAGATGATAAGATTGAAGCCGTTTTAGGAAATCAAATCGCCATTTCATCGGTTTTGGTTATAGGCGGAATCGTTTTATTGTTTGTAGACAAATGGTTTAAAAACCCGAAAATACACGACGAAAAAGAAATTACCTTTAAAAAGGCTATTACCATTGGTTTTTGGCAATGTTTAGCCATGATGCCGGGAACTTCACGTTCGGCCGCTTCGATTATTGGCGGAATGACACAAGGTTTAAGCAGAAAAGCTGCTGCAGAATTTTCGTTCTTTTTGGCAGTTCCAACCATGTTAGCTGTAACCGTTTATTCGATTTTTGTAAAAACTTGGGGAGAAGGAACTGCAGATCCTCAAAAAGGTTATGAAATGATTATGGCAACGCCCGAAAATATCAAAATTTTTATCATCGGAAATGTTGTAGCGTTTTTCGTAGCTCTAATTGCCGTAAAAACCTTTATTGCCGTTTTAACAAAATACGGATTTAAATTTTGGGGATGGTACCGAATCATTATCGGAATTCTTTTATTAATCTACTTTTACTCAACAAAATAATCCATGCAGAAATTCACCAAAGAACAATTTCAAGAAGGACAAATTTTATTGATAGATAAACCCTTAACTTGGAGTTCTTTTCAGGCGGTAAATAAAATAAAATACGCTTTAATTAAGAATTTAGATTTACCTAAAAAATTTAAAATTGGTCATGCCGGAACTTTAGATCCTTTAGCTTCGGGTTTACTGATTATTTGTACAGGAAAATTCACAAAACGCATTCAAGAATTACAAGGACAAATTAAAGAATACACAGGAACTATCACAGTTGGCGCTACTACTCCATCTTACGATTTGGAAACCGAAATCAACGAAACGTTTCCAACAGATCATATTACGGAAGAATTAATCGATCAAACGCGTTTACAGTTTATAGGAGAAATAGATCAATTTCCGCCGATATTTTCTGCCTTAAAAAAGGACGGAAAACGATTATATGAACATGCCAGAGCGGGCGAAGAAGTGGAAATACAATCGCGAAAAATAGAAATTACCGAATTTGAAATTACTCGAATTGCTTTACCCGAAATCGACTTTAGAGTAGTTTGCAGCAAAGGAACTTACATTCGTTCATTGGCTTTTGATTTTGGAAAAGCGTTGCAATCGGGCGGACATTTATCAGCTTTAAGAAGAACAAAAATTGGTAATTTTTCTGTAGAAGACGGAATTGAACCACTTGCTTTCGAAAAAATATACAATCCAAATTTTAAAGAAGTTGAATAGGCTTCTTTTTTTTATAATATATCGTAATCAATTTATTAAAGAAAATCGATATTCAAAAAACATCTGTTAACTTGTAGCATTAAAAACGTAACTTCTATGTGGTTTAAAAAAATCAGTTTCATTCTATTCTCATTTACTTTCACTAACTCTATTTTTGCACAGACCCCGAATTTAAAAAACGGCGACTTATTATTTATAAATGTTCATTGCGGACCAATGTGCGAAGCAATTAACGCAGTTACCAAAGGTTTTGAGGGAAACGATTTTAATCATGTTGGAATGGTTTATTCGAACAACAATCAAGATTTTTACGTTTACGAAGCTATTAGCAAAGGCGTTGTAAAAACACCTTTAAACGATTTTTTAAACCGTACCGATATTGTTTACAAAGGATCGATTAAAGAACCTTACGAACATTTAATTCCTTTGGCAGCCCAGTTTTGCGAATCGCAATTAGGTGTTCCATACGATAACGATTTTATTTATGATAACGGAAAATATTATTGCTCAGAATTATTGTACGATGCATTTTTAGCAGCCAATCATAACGAAGCTTTTTTTCAGTTATTTCCTATGACGTATAAAGAACCTGATTCGGATCAGTTTTTTCCTGTTTGGATGGAACATTTTGCGCAACAAGGAATTGAAATCCCAGAAGGGAAACCAGGTTGTAATCCAGGCGGAATGAGTTTGGATGAGAAAATTGAAATGGAACTATATAAATTTTAAAAGCGAACCCCCGAATTAATTCGGGGGTTCGCTTTTAAATTATCTCCTTTAATATTCTTCTAAAAAATAGTTTAATATATCAGTAGTTGTTACAATTCCGACTAATTCTCCACTATTTTCAACCACAGGAAGTGAATGGAATGTTTGCTTGGCTAAAATTTTAATCACTTCTCTAATTGATGTTTCCGAAGTTACTGTTACCAAAACTTTTGCCATCACTTGCGAAATAGAAAACATATCGTAAACGACAGATTCTACATCTTCTTCCCCTTCTGTCACATCTGCATAACTAATTTTTAAAAGATCAGAATAACTCAAAACTCCAACTAATTTATCTTGATCTACAACAGGAATATGTCGTATTCCATACCTCTTAAACATCGATTCCGCTTCGTAAAGTGTTTGTTTTGTTGTAAGTGTTTTTAAATTTTCACTCATAATTTGAGCAACTGTAAGATCTAATTTCATAATTTAAAGTTTTATTGTTCAATAACAAATCTATAAGAGTTTTACTCAAATTATTGTGATAAAAAGCATTGTTAGATTAGCATTTTTATCATATCTTTAATAGAAATTCGTAAAAAACATGAAAAGACTCTCTTTTGTTTTCTTTTTTGCTCTAATACTATTTGCTTGCCAAAAGCCTTTAGCTAATTTTACCGAACCTCAACCAACAAATACAAAGAATTTATCGGCTTTTCCGAAAAAGATAAAAGGAACGTATCATAATTACGAATCTGGTTCTGATTTAATTATTGAAGATCAGTTGATTTTACTAAAATTTCATTTTGAAGACACATTGAATCAAAAGGAGATTTTGCAACTTGAAAAAGAGCAAGAAATTGCATCTTCAAAATTAAACGATTCATTGTTTATTGCTAAATACACTTCAACCGATACTGTTTTTGATTTAAAAAAAGGAAATTTAGTTAGAAAGTGGAAAGGACATTATTTCTTAAATTTTCAAAACGAAGAAACAAATTGGGAAGTCAAAAAGCTGACATATAAAAACAGTATTGTTTCAATTAGCGATATTGTTGAAGAAGAAAGTTTATTGAAATTAGATGAGATAACCGAAACTCCAAACGATACCATTCGTCCTAAAATCTACAATTTAACAAGAAAACAGTTTAAAGAATTTGTAAAACAAAATGGTTTTTCGGAACAAAACAGCTACATAAAACAAAAGTAACTTCAATTACATAATGCTTATAAAAGAAAAACTCGGTTTATTTAACCGAGTTTTTTAATATTTCCAACATTTCGTTTTGCATCGAAATTCCTTTATCGCCATTGTACCAAACCTGAATTCCTTCTTTTACCTTATCGTTAAAACCGCCGTTTTCTTCTAGCAATTGTTTTACAACAACCTGAGCAGCTTGCGATCTTGGTCCCCAAGTAAAAAGTTCATTTTCGAAATCTTCTGAAACAGCAATTAATTTTGGAATTGAACGCCCACCGTTTGTTAAATATTTTTGCATCAATTCATCGTTATCATCACGTAAAACCAAACGCAAATCAATCATTGAATTTTCATCGGCAATCTTCTTTAAAACAGGAACATTTTGTGCTGCATCTCCGCACCAACTTTCGGTTAAAACCAGCCAAGTTTGTTTTGTTTTTATATTTTTAGCTGCTTCGATCAATTCAGGAAGCAACTGTTGTGTTTTATCTAAACGTTTCATACGTGCACGATTCAATTTAGTAAAATCGGTTAGCATTTCGTTTTGTTCGTGTCCTGTAGAAGCTTTTTCGAGAATCTTTTCATCAACAAGATTTAAAAAATCGTTATATGAGTATGAATTTTCGAAGGCATTTTGGTAAATCGTTTTCATAATTTGTACTTTTATACAAAAATAAGCAATTATTACGACTTAGAAGAGTATGGATACGAAATCGACAGTATTTGGTTTGGCTTTATCTGGCGGAGGTCATAAAGGTATTGGGCACGCCGGCGTACTGCAATTTTTAAACGAACAAGAAATTTTTCCCGAAATTATTTCAGGAACAAGTGCTGGTTCGATCGTTGGCGGATTATATGCCAACGGCAAAAAACCAAAAGAGATTCTTTCGTTTTTTAAATCGGTTAATTTATTTAGTTGGTCGCACCTTTCGTTTACAAAGGCAGGTTTTTTAGATGCGGATCAATTTGGGAAATATTTAGAAAAAGAATTCGGTTCTAAAACGATTAAAGAATTGGAAATTGAACTGTATATTTCTGCAACCGAAATTGAACGCGGAAAATTAAAAATCTTCCACAAAAACACTAAAATTGTTCAGGCAATTTTGGCTTCGAGCGCATTTCCGGGTGTTTTTTCTCCTGTTGTGATTAATAACCGAGTTTATAGCGATGGTGGAATTTTAAACAATTATCCTGTAAATACCATTCAAGGACGTTGTGATTTCTTAATCGGATCTAACGTAAATCCGGTTTTAATGTACAATCAAACAAAATTCACTTCAATTAAATCGGTTGCATTGCGAGCATTCGAAATCATGATGATGCAAAATACGTTTCCGCAAAACGAATTGTGCGATTGGCATATTCAGCCCGAAGCTTTGGCTGAATACAGCACCTTTGAAACCAATAAAAAACGAATGGACGAGATTTTCGACATTGGTTATCAGGAAGCCAAAAAAAGCTTCGAAAAAATAAAAGACAAAATTGCGTTTTAAGACGAAATCAATAAAATCTTGAAACCGGAAACCTATTACAATATTCAATTTATTTTAACATAGATTTTCAAACAATACCAAAAATGGTATATTTGCAAATAAATTTTTCCTCGACATGAAATACAAACGAATACTTCTAAAGTTAAGTGGTGAAGCTTTAATGGGCGATAATCAATACGGAATTGATCCAAAAAGATTGTCAGAATATGCTCTTGAAATCAAAAAAGTAGTAGACTTAGGTGTCGAAGTTGCCATTGTAATTGGCGGAGGAAACATTTTTAGAGGTGTTGCCGGTGCAAGTAAAGGAATGGATCGCGTGCAAGGAGATTATATGGGAATGTTAGCGACTGTAATTAACGGAATGGCTTTACAAGGTGCTTTGGAAGATGCAGGAATGCTGACTCGCTTACAAACTGCTTTAAAAATGGAAGCAATTGCCGAGCCTTATATTAAACGCAGAGCAACGCGCCATTTAGAAAAAGGACGTATCGTTATTTTTGGTGCTGGAACAGGAAACCCTTATTTTACAACAGATACAGCTGCTGTTTTAAGAGGAATTGAAGTAAATGCAGATGTGATTTTAAAAGGAACTCGTGTAGACGGAGTTTACACAGCGGATCCGGAAAAAGATCCAAACGCAACAAAATACGAAAACATTACGTTTGCCGATGTTTTAAACAAAGGTTTAAATGTGATGGATACTACAGCGTTTACGCTAAGTCAGGAAAACAATCTTCCGATTGTGGTTTTCGACATGAATAAAGAAGACAATTTATTAAAAGTGTGCCAAGGCGATGTAATTGGCACAACCGTTTATTAAAAAATATTAAAATGACAGAAGAAATCAATTTCATTATCGACGAAGCAAAAGAGTCTATGGAAGGTTCTTTAGCCCACTTAAACAAATCATTCTTAAATATACGCGCAGGTAAAGCTAATCCGCAAATGTTAGGAAGCGTTTTCGTAGATTATTACGGTTCTGCAACAGCTTTATCGCAAGTTGCGAATATCAATGTACCTGATCCACGCACGTTAACTGTAACTCCTTGGGAAAAAAATATGTTGCAACCTATTGAAAAAGCCATTATGATTGCCAACTTAGGTTTAAACCCAATGAATAACGGAGATATGATCATTATTAATATTCCGGCTTTAACCGAAGAGCGTCGTAAAGATTTAGCAAAACAAGCAAAAGCGGAAGCAGAAGATGCAAAAATCTCGATTCGTAATGCTCGTAAAGACGCAAACAACGACATTAAAAAGCAAGAAAAAGAAGGAACTTCTGAAGATGTTTGTAAAGATGCCGAAGATCGCGTTCAGAAATTAACCGACGCTTACATTAAAAAAGTTGATGATATTTACGCTGAAAAAGAAGCCGAAATCATGAAAGTATAATTCAAAAGCCACTCTTAAGAGTGGCTTTTTCTTTGCTAATTTCTTAGCGTATTAAAGTGTTTGTATTGGTTCTAATTGGTTAAAATAATTTCACAAGAAATAACCACATATGGTTTTGAGTCATTTTTCATTTTATAGAAACTATTTTCATGGTTGTATAAGTATTTCCGTAAACAGTAGGCTCTTTGGTAATTTCGTTCTTCACAACAAAAGTTTGTTGCGCATAAGTTGTAAGAGAAAATAATAAAAAAAGTAATGAATGTTTCATAAAGTCGATTTGGTTGAGACAAACCTATTCATTTAAACGTTAAAAAAACCTGAATAGTATGTGAATTATATTAAAATATTTTAAATAAGATTCTAATTTAAAATCGTTTTAAAAAGTAAAGTATCTTTATACAAAAAACATGTATCTCCCAAACGATCAATCGCAGCTTTTTTGCTTAGAATGTGTTGCTGAAGCTAATGAAAATCACGACAGCAAAGCGTTTCCTATGTTAGAACAATTGGTTCTACAACATGGAATTGTCAATGTTTACAAATCGTGCGACAGTATTGAAACTTTCGAGGAAAGCTTGAATGCTTTACTTTATGAAGATCGAGATTTTAAGCATTATGATTTATTGTACTTTGTTTGTCCGGGAAAAGAAAATCAGATTATTATAAACGGTTATTATTATTCTTTAGAAGAAATTGCCGAATTATTTGAAGGTAAACTAAAAGGAAAAATCCTGCATTTTGCAAATGCGAAATCATTGAATTTAGATTCGGAAACCGCTCAATATTTTATCGATGTTACCGGCGCAAAAGCTGTCTCGGGTTATACGCACACTCATTTTACTTCGAGCTTTTTGTTAGATTTTCATTATTTTGGATTGTATCAGGAAATAGACGATGTTACCGAATTGGTTGAAACGCTTTATCAAAAACATTACGAATTATGTACCCGTTTAGGTTTTCATTTATATTACTAAGTTTTAACATGACGTTTAAAATTCGTTTTAATTAAAATTCGTACTTTTAATTAAAATAATGAATTATGAAAAAGGGAATTTTAGCATTAACTATACTAAGTTTAGGATTGTTTTCTTTTACCAGTTTAAATGAAACAACTTTAAAAGAAGTAAAAACAGTTTTACAAGACGAAATCGTAATTGAAGGCGTTGGCGTAACTAAAAAAATTGAAACAAGCGGAAACGAAACCATTCGAATTGAAGGAACTAATAACAAAATCACCATTTCGGGCGCTTGTAATGTAATTAAAATTGAAGGTGTAGATAATATCGTAACCGTTGATGATGTAAAAACGGTTACAATTGAAGGAACTGGAAATAAAGTAACTTATAAAAAATCTTCGAATACAGACGGAAAAATAAAATCGAAAATCGAAGGTGTAAACAACAGTATAACAAAACAGTAAATCGTATGATTTACTGTTTTGTTTTTATTAAAAATCTATTTTTTTATTGGCTCGA
Source organism: Flavobacteriaceae bacterium UBA3339 (assembly GCA_002360925.1). Classification (GTDB taxonomy): domain Bacteria; phylum Bacteroidota; class Bacteroidia; order Flavobacteriales; family Flavobacteriaceae; genus Flavobacterium. Next base: position 336,038 of record DERN01000011.1, read on the forward strand.
AACCATTTTTAAACCTACAATAGAACCTATTAACGTAAAAATAAAAAACATACGCCAAAAATCGGCTGGTTCTTTAAAAAACAAGATTCCCATAGTTACAGAACCAACAGCTCCTATCCCACTCCAAACAGCATAAGCAGTTCCTAAAGGCAACGTTTTACTGGCTTTAATCAACAATCCCATACTTATTGAAACACTGATTAAAAAACCTAAGTACCATAAATACTTTTCGGTTCCGGTTGCTTCATTTGCTCTTCCAATACAATAGGTAAAAGCTACTTCGAATAAACCTCCGATAATAAGTAAAATCCAATTCATTTTACATTGTTTTCGGGCAAAGATATAATAAAGAATCGTTTTTAAATAAAAAAGAGCTTTCACAAGCTCTTTTTTGATATTTGTTTAATATTTTCTTATTTTGGAATAATCCAAAGAAAGTACTACATAATCATAGGAATCATCATCTTTAATTTCTTTAAGAATTGGTTTTATATTTGCCCGTATATTTCCTTTTGATATAATTGTGCTATATATAAAAACAATTGTTTTCTTATCGTTTTTAAAGGATATGTTTTTTAAATATTCAAAATCTTCAACTTTCTTGTTATTTGTAGTATTTAAATTTTTCATCATTTCGGCAAATTGCCCCCAGCAACTTTTATTTTCTAACTGGTTTACATTATAAACTTCGCCTTCATAAACAATTCCATAAAATACATTCAAATGCTTTTCGATTACATCTTCAATAAAACCGTCATCACTTAGAAAATTTTCTGTTATTATTTTACTTTGGTCAAAACCGGTTCGTTTTACCGTTTCTTTTAAATAATCCTCTTTTGTCTCAAAAGTTATCTGACTAAATGTAATTAAAGGAAAAAAAGAAGTTAGTATTATTATAAATTTCAAATATTTCATCTCTTATAACAAATCAACAGTAACTTGAATCTCAGTATCCGTAATTTCAGGAGTATACTCACCTGCTTTAGCTGTATAAATATCGAATTGATAATCTTCATCGAAAGCAAACACCTCAAAATCAGAACGTTTAAACGACGGATCTGTTAATAATCCCTTAGGAAATCGCAGTAACAACTTATTTTCTCCTGATATTTTTTGCCCTACAAATGTAGTTACTCTTGTAGTAGTATCATATGTAATAGCCTTATCAGGAATCGCTTCATTTTCCTCACAACGACCCCATAATTCATAAACGCCACAAATTGAAAAGCCTTCCAAACAACCTTTTGACGCCCTATGCAATCTATGAGATACTAATTCCCATGTAAGTACATATGTCATACCATCTGGGCAATCTATCCCTTTTACTACAAATGTTTTATTATTTTCGTTATTTATAGGGTTTTCAGAACTATTATCAGAACTACACCCTAAAAAAACACCACTACAAACAAAACTTAGCAATAAAATTGATTTTTTCATAATAAATTAATTTAAAAGTTATTCTTTATAATCATAATTATTTAAAATTAACATATTATTATAATTAACATATTATTAACAATAAAGACATAACTCTTTTTCAAAAACTATTTAGACTAAACTTGTTTAAAAATTGTACATTTGCAAATTATAGAAACCGATATCTAATCATAGCAATATAATGAAACACACAAAGATTAAGGAGCTATTGACAGGCTCTAATCTGTTACAGGAAATAGTTGCAAAAGGATGGGTTCGTTCGTTTAGAAACAACCAGTTTATTGCATTAAACGATGGATCTACCATCAACAACATTCAATGTGTATTAGAATTAGACGCTTTTCCGGACGAAATGGTAAAACGCATTACAACCGGAGCCGCAATATGCGTTAAAGGAACTTTGATCGAAAGTCAAGGAAAAGGTCAGAAATACGAAATCCAAGTTTCTCAGTTAGAAATTTTAGGAGATTCGGATCCTGAGAAATTCCCGATGCAGCCTAAAAAACACTCGTTACAGTTTTTACGAGACAATGCGCATTTACGTATTCGTACCAATGCTTTTGGAGCTATTATGCGCGTTCGTAGCACATTGGCTTTTGCTGTTCACAAATATTTTCAGGAAAACGGTTTTTTCTATGTAAACACGCCTATTATTACAGGATCTGATGCAGAAGGAGCCGGAGAAATGTTCCAAATTACTTCTTTGCCATTAGATGGTTCTGCACCAAGAAACGAAGACGGTTCTATTAATTACAAAGAAGATTTCTTTGGAAAACAAACCAATTTAACCGTTTCGGGTCAGTTAGAAGGTGAAACTTACGCAATGGGATTAGGTGCTATTTATACATTTGGTCCAACATTCCGTGCAGAGAACTCAAACACTTCTCGTCACTTAGCGGAGTTTTGGATGATTGAGCCCGAAGTTGCCTTTTTAGATTTAGACGGAAATATGGATTTGGCCGAAGATTTCATCAAATCTGTGATTAAATATACGTTAGAAAAATGCGAAGATGATATTAAATTCTTAGAACAACGTTTGATCGAAGAAGAAAAATCGAAACCGCAAGCAGAACGTTCTGAAATGAATTTGATCGAAAAATTAAATTTTGTTTTAGAAAACAATTTCAAACGTGTTTCATATACCGAAGCTATCGATATTTTAAAAGCATCGAAACCGAATAAAAATAAAAAATTCCAATATATTATTGAGGAATGGGGAGCTGATTTACAAAGTGAACACGAACGTTATCTAGTTGAAAAACACTTTAAATGTCCGGTAATTTTGTTCGATTATCCTGCAAAAATCAAAGCATTTTATATGCGTTTGAATGAAGACGATAAAACGGTTCGCGCAATGGATATTTTATTCCCTGGAATCGGAGAAATCGTTGGAGGTTCGCAAAGAGAAGAACGTTACGAAGTTTTAGTTGAAAAAATGCGTACCTTAGATATTCCTGAAGAAGAAATGTGGTGGTATTTAGATACACGCCGTTTTGGAACTTGCGTGCATTCAGGATTTGGTTTAGGATTCGAGCGTTTAGTGTTATTCGTTACTGGAATGACCAATATTCGCGACGTAATTCCATTCCCAAGAACGCCTCAAAGCGCCGAATTTTAGTAGAAATTCAATTAATAAGACATACAAATCTTAGCAAAATAGTTTAACTATTACCTTTATTTAGTAAATTTGAATATCGGTTAATAGTTAAGCTATTTTTTTATATCATTTACGTAACATTTAGTACGACATGTTAAAGCAGAATTTACAATTAAAGTTATCTCAGAAATTATCTCCTCAGCAAATTCAATTGATGAAGTTGATTCAATTGCCTACTCTGGCTTTTGAACAACGTTTAAAAGAAGAATTGGTTGAAAATCCTGCATTGGAATCGGGCAAAGAAGAAAACGGTGAACAGGACGAATTCGATTCTCAAGACGAATTCGATGATTTTGATAACGAACGTATTGATGCCGACGAAATTAATATTGACGAATATTTAAGCGACGACGAAACGCCCGAATATAAATTACAAGCGAATAATTACAGCGATGACGACGATGATAAATTCACGCCGATTATTGCACAAATGAGTTTCCATCAAGATTTATCGGCTCAATTAGACACCTTTATGATGTCGGATGAAGACCGAAATATTGCCGACTTCTTAATTGGAAGTATTGATGATATGGGATACTTACGTCGTGAAACGCAAGATTTAGTCGACGATTTGGCTTTTACACAAGCGGTTTATACATCCGAAGAAAAAGTAGATGAAGTTTTAACACATTATATTCATGAGTTAGAACCGGCTGGTGTTGGCGCGCGCGATTTACAAGAATGTTTATTGTTACAGCTAAAAAATAAAACACCAAACGAAAATATTGATTTAGCAAAAGACATTATCGAAAATCAGTTCGATGCTTTTTCTAAAAAACATTACGAAAAACTATTGCAAAAATATGGTGTTTCGCAGCAGCAATTAAGAGCTGCGATTGAAGAAATAGAAAAACTAAATCCGAAACCAGGCGGAAGCTATGCAAACAGTTTCCGAATGGCAGAACATATCATTCCCGATTTTACAGTAAAAGTAGAAGACGGCGAAATTGAATTGCATTTAAACGGACGTAATGCTCCTGAATTGCACGTTTCTAAAGATTATCAGGAAATGTTGCAAACTTACAAGGAAAGTAACGACAAATCGAATGCCCAAAAAGATGCCGTTCAATTCATTAAACAAAAACTAGACGGAGCAAAATGGTTTATCGACGCAATAAAACAGCGTCAGGAAACGTTATTTGTAACCATGAGTGCCATTATCGAATATCAAAGAGAGTATTTCTTAGACGGAGATGAAACCAAAATAAGACCGATGATTTTGAAAGATATTGCGGATATGGTTGGTTTAGATATTTCGACTATTTCGCGTGTTGCTAACAGTAAATATGTAGAAACTCCGTACGGAACCAAATTAATCAAAGAGTTCTTTTCAGAAGCAATGATAAACGATCAAGGTGAAGAAGTTTCGACAATCGAAATCAAAAAGATACTACAACAAGTTGTAGAAGAAGAAGATAAAAGCAAACCTTATCCCGACGATAAATTAGCCGAAATGCTTAAAGAAAAAGGTTATCCTATCGCTCGAAGAACGGTGGCTAAATATCGCGAACAATTGGATATTCCGGTTGCGCGAATGCGTAAAAAAATATAATGAAGTATATTGCTCAAATAGCGACACATTTGTTTCATCCTGTATTCATTCCCGCAATGGTTACAGGATGTTATTATTTATTTAATGCTTCTTTTTTTCTTCCTTTAGAAGTTTCGGTTGCAACCGGGCAAGCTTTTTTAATGACTTGTTTGCTTCCTATGTGCATCTATCTTTTTCTAAAATCGACTGGACTTTTACGTTCAAGTATTATGGTTGATAATGTTAAAGAACGAGCTGTTCCTATTTTTTTAAACATTATCATCATTAATATTCTTGTTTTTAGAGTTTGGGAAAACACATCCAATAACGCTTTAAAAGTCTTTTTTATAGGTTATGCGATTTCGTACAGCATTATGTTTTTTAGCGTATTGTTAAAGAAAAAATACAGTATTCATACTGCTAGCTTGTGCAGTATTATTCCTTTATTTGTAGATCAAACTAGTACTTATTTAGTTTCTTCCGTAAAACTACTTCCCATACTTTTATTGATAATTGGTTTAGTAGCTTCATCCCGATTGTATTTAAGAGCACATACAAACATCGAAATCATAATGGGAGCCATTATTGGCTTCACTCCACCTTTTATATTGTTTTTTTTGTAAAAATTTGCTAAACTATTTCCTACAAAATATAAAACATCAGTCCCACATTAATCATGTTTAGATAGCTTTCGTTAGGAGTTAATATGTCTTTTTTATAGAGAGGTTTAAATCCATAATAAGCATAAAAATTCCAAGTGTTGAATCCTGCTGAAACATAAACTCCGATATTGGAATTAGAAACTAAATCGTTATTTTTAAAATTCAGTTTTCCATAATATCCTTCATATTTGGTTGAAGAATGTAGTAAATAGCTATACTTTACACCAGTATAAACTCGCCAGAATTTATGAGAATGCATTTTAGAATTTCTCCATCTAATTTCTAATGGAATTTCGAAATACGTTAGTTTTTGTACATTTCGAGTTAAGCCGCTTTCAATAACAAAATCATTAATTTCAGGATTAATCAATCCCATATTGTGGCGAAGATTGTAAAAAGCAAAACCAAATCCGGGAGCAATTGCAACTGTTCTTTGTTTATTGATTGGAATGTCGCGTAAAAAGCCAAAAGAAGTTCCTGCCGAAATAGATCTTTGTCCAAAACCTTCAGGTTTTTTATTTAAAATACTATGTGTAATTCCTATATAAAATTGGTCTTCGCGATAAAAAGGATCGGTAACTTTAATGGTACGTTTTACTTCTGGCAACGTATCGGTTGCCTGACCGTAAAAATTAAACGATACCATTAAAAAAGCAATAAATAAAATCCTTTTCATATTTTAAAAATTATAAACCAAACCTACACTTAAAAGCTGTTTAAACTGTACGCGCGGACCTTCAGTAATTTGTACTCCATCAACATCACGCTTGTTTTTAATGTCATCGTCGTAAATTAAATGACCGCCTAAAGTTGCTTTTATAGCGTTGTTTACTTTCATTTCAAGAGTCAGCTGCCAATCAACATCAATATTTCCGAAATTATTCAAATAATCGGTATATAAAGTTAAGTTATTTTTTAGAAGTACATTTTTCATTAACGTTTTTTTCCATTCACTTGTAAATAAAAAACCTAATTCGTTTCTCGATTTCTTTCCGGCTTTTAATAAATTTCCATTTGCATCAAAAATACCTCCTTCTAAACCAAACTCTCCTTTATTTGCAAGCGTTTCATCTAAAACTAAAGTCGATTTTAACGTTAACGGAGAAACATATGCTTTAAAATCATTTTTGAAATATTCGGAACCAATACCCACAAATAAATAAGCTGGCGCAAAAGCACGCGAAATTGGATTATCTACATCGGGATACGAATAACCGTTCGCCATTTGCGTATTCAACGTTAATTTAGCCGAATAATACCAGTTTGATTTTACCGAAGATTTGTAACCAAAAGCCGAATTAAGACTTAAAACGTCATCCGTTTTTCGCAACTCAACATTTTCTTGTTTATTTAATCCGTAACGCACTTTTAATTCATTCAGCCAAACCGTTCTTCCTTTTTCGTATTTGCGACTAAAATCGCCTTTTACGATTCCTGAAACCGAACTATATCCACCCGCACTCCAATTTGAAAACGTTCCTTGATTTATATCTAATCCCAAACTGTTCGTTTTTTTCCAGAAACTAACTTCGGAACGAATCGGCGATAATTCATCATAAGGAATTCGATAATCGGAACGAGGCGTTCGATCAAACATAAATCGGGTTGTTTTTGGAACAATAAAGTACGATAAATCGTTATTTTTATTTCGGCGCGTTACTTCGAAAGTCGAAACAACAACTTGATGAATTCCGTCGGCATTTGTTTTTGTCATAACCGAATCTTGCAACACAATTTTAGGTTCAACAGAAATTGGTCGCAAATACAAGGTGTCGTTTAATTTGACAATTGTATCAAAAATCGAAAATTCTTTTTTATAGAATTCGCTAAAATTCTTGTATTTCTTATGTTTTATTATTGAATCGTTTATTTGCCCAAAGCTTATTGAAGAAATCAACAAAAAAAACGCTATGAATCTAAATTTATACATTACTTAAATTTTTAAATAAGTTTTGTAATGATTTTATGTCTAATCCGCATTCTTCCATTTGTTCGGAAACGGTTGCGTGTTCGATAAAATGATCGGGAACTCCCAAATTTATCACTTGTTTGTTTGAATTATTTGCAGAAATTATTTGCGCTATTTTACTTCCAAATCCGCCATTTACAACACCTTCTTCAATCGTGATAATTGTTTCGAAATCTTTCGCAATTTTCAAAATCTCATCTTGATTCAACGGTTTTATTTTAAGGAAATGATAAACAGCAACTAAATTCTCGTCGAATTCTAAAGCTGAAAGTACGTTTTCTAAAATAACCCCCGTTGTAAAAACAGCAATTTTTGTTCCTTTTTTAATTAACTCGATCTTTTCAAAATCGATTTCTTTAAACGGAACTTTCCAATTTTCGACAGAAGCCAATCCTCGTGGATAACGAATCGCTGTCGGATTTTGATTCTTTTTTTGCAATGTAAATAAAGCTTGTCTCAACTCAATTGCATCTTTAGGAGATAAAATCTGCATATTCGGAATTGCATTTAAATATGCAATATCGAAAACACCTTGATGCGTTGCTCCGTCTTCTCCAACCAAACCAGCACGATCAATACAAAACACAACGGGAATATTTTGTAAAGCTACATCATGAATCAATTGATCGTAAGCACGTTGCAAAAAGGTTGAATAAATTGTACAGAAAACAGTAAATCCTTTTAGAGCGATTCCGGCAGCGAGTGTAACGGCGTGTTGTTCAGCAATTCCTACATCAATAGCACGATCTGGAAATACATCCATCATATATTTAAGAGAACTTCCCGTTGGCATTGCCGGCGTAATCGCAAATATATTTGGATTATTTTGAGCTAATTCTAAAAGAGTTAATCCAAAAACATCTTGATACTTCGTTAATTTTTGTTCCGAATTTCGAACTAATTCTCCGGTAACTTTATCGAATTTTCCAGGTGCATGATAAACCACCTGATTTTCTTCGGCTTGTTTTAATCCTTTTCCCTTTGTTGTAATAACATGCAAAAACCGAGGTCCTTTTTTAGCTTTTAAACGTTGTAATTCGTGAATTAAATCCGAAATGTTATGTCCGTCAATAGGTCCAACATATTGAAAATTTAATGATTTAATCATATTGTTTACCTTCGGATTTTTCCCTTCTTTTACTTGTGTAAGATAGCTTTTTAAAGCGCCAACACTTGGATCAATTCCAATGGCATTATCGTTTAAAACTACCAATAAATTCGCATCAGAAGCTCCTGCGTGATTTAAAGCTTCAAAAGCCATTCCTGACGCAATAGACGCATCTCCAATAATTGCAACATGTTGAATTTCGTCACTTCCTAGAAGTTTACTTCCAATCGCCATTCCCAATGCAGCCGAAATAGAAGTAGAAGAATGCCCTACGCCAAATGCATCATATTCGCTTTCGGTCATTTTAGGAAAACCACTAATTCCGTCTTTTTTTCTATTTGTTGCAAAACTATCTTTTCGACCTGTTAAAATCTTATGAACATACGCTTGATGCCCCACATCCCAAACCAATTTATCAATCGGCGTATTGAATACATAATGCAACGCAATAGTTAATTCTACCACACCTAAACTGGCACCTAGATGCCCGCCGTTCACAGAAACAACATCAACAATAAAATCACGAATTTCAGAAGCCAACTGCTCTAATTCGACGATTGATCTTGATCTTAAATCTGCTGGAAATTGAACTGTATGTAAAAGGTTTGGCATTCGCTTTTAAATTATAAGGCAAATTTACAATAATATCTTATTTTTGACGAATAATTTAATGTTTCGGGATGATATTAGATGATTCTTACTATATGCGAATTGCTTTAAGTGAAGCTAAAACTGCTTTAGAAAAAAACGAAATTCCTATTGGGGCTGTGATTGTCGCGAACGAGAGAATTATAGCAAAAACGCACAACTTAACCGAACATTTAAACGATGTTACCGCACATGCCGAAATGCAAGCGATTACAGCCGCTGCAAATGCGATTGGTGGGAAATATTTAAAAAACTGTACCTTATACGTAACTGTTGAGCCTTGTCAAATGTGCGCCGGTGCTTTGTATTGGAGTCAGATTTCGAAAATTGTTTTCGGAGCGAGTGATAATAAACGTGGCTACACAAATATGGGTGGACAATTACATCCAAAAACCGAAATTATTTCAGGTGTGTTAGAAGAAGAATGCACTGAGTTGATGAAGGCTTTTTTTAATTCTAAAAGATAATTTTTCAAGCAACTATAAATAAAAAGTCGAAAGGAAATTCCTTTCGACTTTTATGTTTTTTATGTGTGTCTATTTAATCATCAACTTATGAGTATACTCTCCTGAAGCCGATTTGAATTTCAATAAATAGATTCCTTTTGAATAAGATGATACATTTAACATAGTTTTGTTCATCATATTTACTGAGTTCATTACTTTTTTTCCTTGCATATCAAACATTTCAACAAAAACTTCTTCGTCTAAATTAGATTCAATAGTTACTTCATTTCCTGCAACCGGATTAGGATATACTGTTAAGTTGGTTTTCATTTCAATATTTTGATTAGAAGCTGGAGCAGTTCCTATTCCAACCGCATACCACGCATTTACTACTTGGTTCCACTCGTTAGAATTAACTCCATACAACGAAGCAGCTGCTTGTTTTGTGGCATTAAACGCGTCTTGATAAGTTGCTGTTGGGGTTAACCCTGTTATTAAAGCCTTATAAGCAATCTTTTCAGCCTTTTGAATAGAAATTCCATAAACATAATATTTATTACCAATATCGTTTGTACCAACGCCTCCTTCACTTAGCAAATAGAACCAGAAATTACCAACACCGCTATTTGTATGAACCCCACCATTATCATTCCACATACTAGGAGAGGAAGTATCTTCCCAATAAGTTCCTTTATAAGTATCAGGCTGTTGAGGCGCACCCGCTGAGACTGGTGCACTATTAGGGTTACTCATATTTCGCATATAATTTGGAGAAACAAAGTTTTTAAAAACACCTTCTCCCATTGTCCAATTTGGATTATCATTTACATAAAATTCAATAGCAACACCAAATATATCTGCAAATGATTCATTTAATGCTCCAGATTCTCCTATATAATCTAATCCTCCATTACCATTTCTACCAACTACTAAGTGCGAAAATTCATGTCCTGCAATATCTAAGCTAACAAGTGGATTCATAGAAGCTCCTCCTTTTCCATAAAATAAACCTGTTAGGCGATCTGTTCCAATAAAATCATCTACAGCCCCTGCATTTTCATCATCTCCCATAAAATCTCCTGCGTTATAATAATTATTTATTGCATGTCCGTTTCCATCAAAACCAGTTCTATTATGTCGGTTTTTATAATAATCATGAGTTTCTTTTATTGCCCAATGAACTTCAACAGCAGGTCTCATACTTACAGAGGTGAAATTAGCGGTTGTATTGGTGTATTCTTTATATCCTAAAACGATACCTTCATTGTTTAAGTCGGCATTATCATCTAATTGAAATCCATTAAAAGTTCGGATATTTCTCGTATTATCTCGTAATCTATAACTTCCGCTATACGAATCCACTGTGATACTTTTGTCTCCACGATAATAGGTTGTACTTGTACTTGGTGTGTCTGCGTTGTAAAATTTGTTATATTGTAATATTATTTCACCTGTTTGTACATCAATAATATAATCAATACTCTTTAATGGATTAGCAATTGTTAAATTGACTTTACTAACAAATCTAAGCTCTAAATTAGATTCTTGCTTTTCTTGTTTTAAAATATATGTCTCTACATTTCCTATTTTGACTTTTTTTGTTGCATTAAAGTTGCTATAAGCAATACTTTTAATCTTTTCTTCATTTAAAACATTATCAGTTGATAAATCTTTAATTTGGACTAATTGTCCATTTATATACTGAATACGTTCTGCCTTCGCATGTAGGAATACTACATCTCCATTAACTTTAATATCTTTATAAAAATGTTGATAACTATAATGTGTAAAGTTTGTTTCAGAATCATTTACTTTATTTATTAATTCAAAATGATGATTCTGATCTAATTCAAAATAACTATTTAATTGTTGAGTAAATTCAGTAACAGAAATATTTGAATTACTTACATCAACCCCGAATGTTCCTAAAGCATTTTGAAATTGAGGTCTAGGTAATCTTTCTGTCTTAGACATTTCTATTCCCTCTAGGTTATTTGTTGCGTTTAATGTATTGGGTATTGATAGAAATAGAAATAAACTTAAAGTAAAACCTTTTGAAATTTTTTGTAAATAGGAAAATTGTTTTCTCATAATTGTTTTCTTTTTAATGCGTCGAATATACAACTATTTAAATGGAATACAATTATATACAAAGAAAAAACCAGACATTTTCAAATCTCTGGTTTTTTATATTCTTAAAATTTATAACCTAATGACAATTGCATTACGCGGTTTTTCCAATCAACATCTGGATGATCTACAACATTTGTTAATCCGGCGTTATAACGTGCAGAAAGCATTAAATGTAATGGTAAATTAATACTTAAACCCACATTTACCGAAAAATCAAAATCATTAAACTTTGCGCTATCCGGATCTAAATCAGCAAACTTCATGTTTTTTTCTGTTAAAAAACCGGCTTGCGGACCGGCTTCAATTGCGATTCCGTTTGTTAGGTAATATTTAAACATTAAAGGAACATTTACATATTTTAAATTAAAATCATGCTCTACCGTTCCGTTATTAACTGTAGTATTCCATTTTCCTCCTTCGGAAGAATAATAAACCTCGGGCTGAATTGCAAATTTGTTAAAACGAATTTCAGCAAAAGCTCCTACATGATATCCGCTTTTAGAATTATTATCATGGAACTCTCTAAAGTTTTTTCCTTTTAATTCTGCATGATTGTAACCTACTTTAGGTCCAAAAGTAAATTCTTGTGAACTTGCTTTTCCTGCAAATAAGATCACACAAAAAGGAACCATTATTTTAATTAATTTCTTCATGATTTTCGATTTTTATAATGATGCATCAAATTTTAATCCAAAGATGCTAAGTACCGCAAATCCTGAAAAAAAACCTAATTAAAAAATGATTAAATGTGCGCATTTTCTACAGAATGTATAAAAACAAAAAAGCCGAATCTTTAAAGATTCGGCTTTTTTTAATCAATTTGATTTCCTTCTTTATCAAAGAAGTGGTATTCTAAATACGTGTAAGCATCACGAGGTACGATTTTCACCCATCGTTTGTGTTCAAAGAACCATTTGGTTCTTACGGATGGAAAACCTTTTGTAATATACGCAGCCACAAACGGATGCGCATTTAAAACCACATTTTTGTGATCTTTAATAATTCGTTCTAGGTCAGCTGATATTTTATCAATAACTAAAATCGGAGCCTCTATTTCTCCTTCTCCGTTAAAATTAGGATTTTCTTCTTTTGTTTTGATAGAAACTTCAGGTCTAACTCTTTGTCTAGTAATTTGAATCAATCCAAATTTACTAGGAGGCAAGATTTTGTGTTTTGCTTTATCATCGCTCATTTCTTCTTTTAGAAAATCGTATAACACTTTACGATTTTCGGGATTAGTCATGTCGATAAAATCTACCACGATGATTCCTCCCATATCGCGCAATCTTAACTGTCGGGCAATTTCTGATGCGGCGATCATGTTTACCTCAAGAGCTGTATCTTCTTGAGATTGAGCTTTGTTAGAGCGGTTTCCGCTGTTTACATCTATAACATGCAAAGCTTCGGTATGTTCTATAATCAAATAGGCTCCTTTGCTCATAGAAACGGTTCGTCCGAATGAAGTTTTGATTTGTCGTTCGATATGATATTTTTCAAACAACGGAACTTCTTTATTGTTATAGTGTTTCACAATAGAAACTTTTGAAGGGGCTATTTCTTGCAAATAGTCCTTCGTTTGATAGTACAACTCTTCGTCATCAATATGAATTCCGGTAAAAGTATCATTAAAAACATCGCGTAAAATAGACGATGCTCTGTTTACTTCTCCAAAAACTTTTGACGGATGATGAGCCGTAGTTAAACGTTTACAAAGCAGGATCCATTTATCCATTAAGCTTTGTAAGTCTTTTTCTAATTCCGATACATTTTTGCCTTCGGCTACTGTTCGTACAATAACTCCAAATCCTTTTGGTTTAATAGCTTGCATCATTTTTTTAAGACGCTCTTTTTCTTGTTTGGATTCGATTTTTTGTGAAATCGAAACACGTTCAGAAAAAGGAACCAACACCAAATAACGTCCTGCTAAACTTAGTTCTGAACTAATTCTTGGACCTTTGGTTGAAATTGGTTCTTTCACTATTTGCACTAAAATCGACTGATTGGCACTTAACACATCGGTTATAACGCCGTCTTTATCGATTTCAGGCTCAAAAGAAAAGTTTTTAAGAGTGAAATCATTTAATTTACCTGCGCTTACAAGTTTTGTGAACTTCATTAACGACGGAAGATTTGGTCCTAAATCGTGATAATGCAAAAAGGCATCCTTATCGAATCCCACGTTTACAAACGCTGCATTTAATCCCGGAACCGGTTTCCTGATTTTTGCGATAAAAATATCGCCTACTTGAAAGCCTTTTTCGTCTTCTCTGTCGCGATGCAGTTCAATTAATTTTCCATCTTTTAATAAGGCAAAATCTACTGTATTGAAACCAGACCTAATAATTAACTCTTTGTTCACACTGTACATTTTTATCCATACACATTTCGTTTTTGCAAACGCTTTAGTACAGATGGATTAAACATTAAACAGGTATATACCCATATTCTTTTTGCGTAAAAGAATGTTTTTTCAAAGAACTTTTTATAAAAGTAATAAAAGAAAAAAGTAGTTTTAAACTACTTTTTCTTTTTGTGACGATTAGCTCTCGCTCTTTTTTTACGTTTGTGCGTAGCTACCTTATGTCTTTTTCTTTTTTTACCACTTGGCATAATCTTGTAGTTTTGAGTTAATACTTATTTATTTTATTTCTGTGTTTGATTTAACACCTTCTACAAACACTTTAGCTGGTTTGAATGCAGGAATGTTGTGAGCAGGAATTTTAATTGTTGTATTTTTAGAAATGTTTCTTCCTGTTTTTTCTGCTCTGGTTTTGATGATGAAACTACCAAAACCTCTTAAATACACGTTATCTCCACTTTCTAAAGAAGCTTTTACTTCCTCCATAAAAGATTCAACAGTCGCCTGTACATCACCTTTCTCAAGCCCTAATTTCTCTGAAATTTTAGCTACAATGTCTGCTTTAGTCATTATCTGTTATAAATTAATTATTGTCTAATTTTTGAGAGTGCAAATATATTAATTAAAATTCCAAAAATTCAATGTTAAGCCATTAAAATTTAATCATATAATATTATTATTTTTGTTTTTGATTTAATTCATAGATGGACTTTACAGAAAAATTACTGCATTGGTATGGTAAAAACAAGCGCGATTTACCTTGGCGCAACACTAAAAACCCTTATTATATCTGGCTTTCGGAAGTTATTTTACAACAAACTCGTATAGAACAAGGATTACCTTATTATCAAGCTTTTACTCAAAATTTTCCTTCGTTAAAAGATTTGGCAAATGCGAGCGAAGATTCGGTTTTAAAGTTATGGCAAGGTTTGGGATATTATTCTCGCGCTCGAAATTTGCATCATACAGCCAAAACAGTCTATTTTGATTTAAATAATGAATTCCCGAAACAATTTAACGAGATTATAAAATTAAAAGGAATTGGTCCTTATACAGCAGCGGCAATTGCTTCGTTTGCTTTTAAAGAACCGATTGGCGTTGTAGACGGAAACGTTTTTAGAGTTATGGCGCGTTATTTTGGTATTTACGACGATATTGCGTTGTCTAAAACAAGAACTATTTTTCAAAATCTAGTCAATGAATTAATTTCAAAAGAACATCCCGATACGTTTAATCAAGCGATTATGGATTTAGGTTCGACTATTTGTTCGCCTGCAAATCCTAAATGTTCCGAATGTCCGGTTCAAGATTCTTGTGTTGCTTTTTTAGAAAATACCATTTCACAACTTCCGGTAAAAATTAAAAAGATTACGATAAAAGATCGCTTTTTTAATTTTGTTATCATCAAAAACGAAAATCAAATTGCAATTGAACAACGCGCCGAAAAAGATATTTGGCAAAAACTGTATCAATTCCCTTTGATTGAAACGAAAGATAATATCGAAGAAAACATCTACAAGCAATTAACCGAATCTTATCCTAATCAATCCATAAAAAAACTGACCAATAATAGTATTAAACACAAATTATCGCATCAGCAATTACATATCGATTTTTATGAAATCGAAACAAATCAAACTATAGAAAATCATCAATTCATCGAACTTTCAAATTTAGATCAATATGCGTATCCGATCGTTATCTGGAATTTTATGAAAGATTATTTTAAGCTTGAAAAAAATTAGTATTTTTGATTCATAACGAAATTATTATGTACGGAACTTTAAATAAAGTAACCTTAATTGGACATTTGGGCGACGAGGTAAAAATCCATTATTTTGAAGGCGGAAACAGCATTGCACGCTTTTCTATTGCCACAAACGAAGTTTATATCAACAAAACTTCGAACGAAAAAATTACGTCGACCGAATGGCATAATCTTGTTTTTAGAAATAAGGCTGCCGAATTGTGCGAAAAATATCTTAGTAAAGGCGATAAAATTTATGTAGAAGGACGAATTAGAACGCGCCATTGGCAAACCGAAGACGGAACTACCAAACATACAACCGAAATTCAGGTAACGGAATTTATCTTTTTATCAACTAAAAAAGACCTCGATTCTAAAACTAAATCCATGAAACATAATGCAGATGATAAATTGGCGAATTTTGAAGTTCCTAAAATTTCGGATTACGACAAATTAGACGATCTTCCTTTTTAATGCTTAATTTAATGAAACACTATTGTTCTATAATCGCTTTATTTTCACTTGGTGCTTTGGTTTCGTGCAAGGAAGATGCTACTCCGAAACCCGACGGGTTTTTAAGTTTGGAATACCCAGAAGCTAAATACGAAAGTTACACACACGGAAATTGCGGTTTTAAATTCGAAAAAAACACATCAACTTCGATTGTTCCGGAAGAAAACTGCGCTTTTAAGATTGATTATCCTAAAATGAAAGCCAGCATTTATATTAATTATCGTCCGGTGCAAAACAATTTGGATATGCTTTTAAAAGATGCACAAAAGCTAACATATAATCATACGATTAAAGCCGACGATATTCAGGAATCGATTTTTGAACATCCTGAAAAAAAAGTCTACGGAATGTTTTATCGTGTAATTGGTGATGCTGCAACAAACGTTCAATTTTACGCAACCGATAGTACTAAAAACTTTGTAGTTGGAACGTTGTATTTTTACGCAAAACCCAATTTCGATTCTATTTATCCTGCAACAAAATACATCGAAAACGATATGAAAGCCATTATGGAATCGTTAGAATGGACTAATAAATAATAAAAAAACTCCTGAATTATCAGGAGTTTTTTTATTACATAATATTCATTTTTGTAGTTGCTTTGTCTTTACTGCAACATCCGTCTTTTTTATCTTTTTTGTCAGATTTCTTATCCCCACAAGATTTTTTTCCGTCTTTATCTTTAGAGCAACACGATTTTTTATCTGTCGTTGTTTTATCATCTTGATCTAACATTGCCAAATCTTTCGCAACCGACATGTTTTCTACTTTATAAGCCCCGTTTGCAATTTCTTCAACCATTTTCTCTATTGCTTCCGGATTTTGTTTTGCGTCATCATATTCTACAGTTGCTGTTTTCGATTCAAAATCTACAGTAGCTGCTTTAACACCATCCATTTTCGCTAATTTTCCTTCAATAACTTTTGCACAACCAACTGCACACGACATTCCTTCAACTTGGAAAGTAGCTTTTTGCATTACACCGCTTACTTCGTTCGAAGAAACTTGTTCTGTTGTTAACGAATCTGTTTCTGTTGTAGTTGACTCTTCTTGTTTATTTGAGTTTTGTTTGCAGCTAACCAACATTGCAGCAGCTAAAACAAACATTGAAATTCCTTTTAAAGTTTTCATAGTTTTCTAAAAATTAATGTTTTACAAAGTTATAATTATTTTAATTAGCTTAATAAAGTAAACGAATTATTTTACGAATACAATTTAATCATTTTCCTTAACCTTCTCTTGGCTTTCAACTTCTAACGATTTTTTATACGCTTCATAATCTTCATCATCTTCACTTAAATCTTCTTCTTTATATTTACCGATGTTTAGTTTAAAATCGTCGCTGTTTCCTTTAATTGTAATAGGAATTCCAATAATTCCGAAAGGTGGTAATCCTAAACGCATCCCCAAATTCATTTTTCCGTCTAATGTTACCTGACCTTCAATTCGTGGACGGAAACCTGCGACTTTAAACTTGGTTCGTTCAATTGTCATTACATTGTTTTCAATACTTGTTTTTACCACTACATTCTTAACATTTGCATCGTGCAAGGCATCGGTTTTTGTTTCTTTCGCAACTTGATTGAATAATTTAAATCCTTTAAACTGAATATTTTCTAATGTTAAATCGCCAGCACCTTTAATCGAATTCATTACGGGAAACATATCGGCATTTAACCTTCCCTTTAATTGATAATTAAGCGAAACTTGTCCCGAAGCACTTTCAGCAGCTGTTACCAATTCTCTAAACAAAGTCATTTCTTTATACGCTTTTTGAATATCGAAATGTTCAGCATTTACATTGAAATCAAAAAGAGCCGATTTTGCATTAATTGGCGCGTATTTAGCCGAAAATTGAAAAGGAGTATCGATTAATTCAAAAGTTGCAGCTTCTAAATCCATCTTTTTATCGGCAATTTTTACCAAACCTTTTAATTCTTTTAACTCCATATCGTTGAACTTCACTTTTTTTGCATTAGCCGAAAGCTCGAACTGAATAAGATCCGGTAAAAGAACAACTCCGTCCGAAGTTGACGAATTTGCAGATGCTGCCATAAATGAATTTACATCCAAATAATCTGTTGTAACATCTAATTTCCCTTTTAAAGTCGCTTTTGAAGTCAAGAAATAATTAATGTAATTTTCTAATTCTCCGTTTAAAACAAAAGTCTGTTTGTCGTATTTCATCACAACATCTTTCATTTTAATTTTATTTCGGAAGAAATTAAATCGACCTTTTGAAAATACAAAGTCATGCGGAAAATAATCCGATTTTATTCGAACATTCTTCATTAAAACAAAACCGCGATTATTGATCGAAGACGAATCGTCAGTTCCGCCTTTTCCTTTCACTTTTAAATCGGCTTCCAAACTTCCTTCAACATTCCATCCATCAACTGCAAAAACCTTATAAATATTATCTAAATTCAACTTCCCTTTTGTTCCGATATCGAACGTAAGATTATGAAAATTGAACAATTGCGCATCGATATGGAAAGGTTCGCCAGCTAAAACAAACGAAATCGGCAAAACATTTATACGCAAATCGTTTAACGAACCGCGCGGCGACGTAATGTGCGTTTCGAGATTGATTTTCTCTAAAGGCAAATCGGGCAAACTGTTGTATTTAAGGAAACCGTTTTTAATTTTTACAATTGCTGTTGTAACCGGAATTTTGTTATAATCGAGATTTAATTTTCCTTTTGCTTTGGTATCGATTGTTAATTCTCCGGCAAAATCGACTTCTTTAATAGGAACAATTTTTTTGATTTCGCTTAAATTCACATACGCTTGTAAATCGGTATCGGTGTTAAATCGAATTAAATCATCAATTTTCAATCGTCCTTTTACATAATTCGAACCTGCTTTGGTATTGATATTTTGTAAATCGATCGATGTGTTTTTGTAATTTCCATCTGAATTTTTTGCAATCATATCAAACGAAATAAAATCAATGGGCATCGGCATTTCGTTCCATTGAAAGAATCCGTTTTCCCAATTCGATTTCACATCAAAAGTTGGAATAGAAACTATTTCGGTTACTTCAATTCCGCTTTTTATTTTCTTAGTTTTTGTTGTGTAATTTCCTTTTACAACTCCATCTAACGCAATATTTCCGCCTAATTTCATTCCCGGAATTGCCAACGTTTTCCACAATTTCGTAACATCTAATTCACTTTTAACTTCGGCATCGATATACATCGGCATTTTATACAAGGCTTTCCCTTTAGCAAAGCCTTTTCCTAAAGTAAAATCAAATGTTGGAATGTTAATCTTCAAAGAATCAGGATTTAATTGCGGAAGTTTTAATTCGACTTTTGTATTTAAATTCTGAACAGGATCATTGATGAAATCCTTTGCAGAAATGGTTCCTTTTGCAATATTTAAATCGACATTTAGATTGGGTTTTGAAACCGAATCCTGCATCATTCCTTTAAAAAGGATTTGAATGTCAGAAGTTCCATCGAATTTCATTCCTTCGTACCATTGTTCATATTCTTTAGGAACTAACGAAAACAAATGAGCCAACGAAGCATTTTTAGAATGAACGTTTAAATCAAAATCGATTCCTTTTTCTAAAACGCTCATTTTTCCTTTAATTTCTATCGGAAGTTGAGCTAAAAGTAGATCGTTTTCTTTAAATTCAACAGTAACTGGATCTAAATAAACACGTGTATTAATTTTCCCTTTTAAAGGTTTTCCGTCTACATAAATCGTTTGATCAACTCCTGCAAAAAGCGATAAGATATCCGCTTGCGTATCAAAATCGATAAACTGATCTGTTACTTGAATTTTACCTTGAATAGAAGTGTTTTTTGTTTCGATTTTGATTTGTGAAGTATCATCTTGATATAAAACATTACTATTTTTTACATAGATTTTATCGAGAGCTAAATCAAACGGAGCGTCTTCCGAAGGTTCATCGGAAGTTTTAAAAATTCCAAAGGAAAAATTACCCAAACTATCGGTTACAATATTGAATTTCCCTTCGTTTACATAAAGTTTCGTGAATTTAATTTGCTTTCCGAATAAACTAAACAGATCAATTCCTAAATCGACCGATTGCGTTTCGACTGTTTTTAAATGGTTAAACTCTTTCGGCGCTTCAATTGAAAGATGTTCTAACGAAACACTCAGATTCGGAAAGTTTTTAAAAAATGAAACATTCAGTTCTTTAAATGTAACCGGCGTAGTAATAAACTCTTTACTTGCTTCTTTTACTGCGTTTTCAATTTGGTTTTTAAACAATTGCGGCGCCAGTAAAACAAAACTTACCAACACTACTAAAAACGCACCAAAATATAAAGCTATTTTTTTTGATTTCATGCAACAGATTCTTGCTTTTTTTTGCAAATATACGAGTTAATTGAGGTTTATTGAGGATAAGTTTTACGTAGACATTACTCTTTATATAGTTAATTAATTTCATACTTTAGCATTTTGAACAAACATGCCTTTATTAGAAATAATTTATCAAGACGCTTACCTAGTTGCAATAAACAAACCACATGATTTATTAGTGCATCAATCGCCAATTGCTAGAAATGCTGAAGAATTTGCTATTCAATTATTGCGCGATCAAATTGGACAAAAAGTATATCCTGTTCATCGTTTAGATCGAAAAACTTCGGGCGTTTTACTTTTCGCTTTAGATAAAGAAACTAACAAAGCCTTAACCGAACAATTTACAAATCAAACCACAACGAAGAAATATTGGGCAATTGTACGCGGATTTGCTCCGGATGAATTAACGATCGATTATCCTTTATTTAAAGACAACGGTGTTTTACAAAATGCTATTACCAAAATCAAAACTTTAGATCGGGTTGAAATTGATTTGCCTTTTGGTAAACATCAAACTTCTCGTTACAGTATCATCGAAGCTGAACCTTTAACTGGTCGAATGCATCAAATTCGAAAACATATGGCGCATATTTTCCATCCAATTATTGGCGATCGTCCGCATGGATGCAATAAACAAAACAAATTGTGGCTAGAGAAATTTGAAATAAAAACCATGTTATTACATGCGCATTCGCTTTCTTTTCAACATCCAAAAAGTTTCGAAACCATTACTATTTCGGCAAACCCTTCTACCATGTTTTTAAAAGTTGTAGATCAATTAAATTTTAGTTCGTTTAAAAACGTTATCGATTTCAAATCTCTTTAAAAAAACGCAGTAACATCGATTAAAATTTCAATTATTTTAATAATTTGGTTACTTTTACAAGCAAAAGGCTATTTTAATGAAAGCATATATTTCTGTAGATACAGATACGCGCAAAACTTTAGGAAAAGAAATCATTGCATTGGGCATGGCTTTGGGGTCTGCCAATGTAGAACAATTTATATTTGTTGATAAATATTCGATTGAACCGGGGCACGAAGCCGAAGGAATGCAAAAAGCAATGAAAGAAATCGATTCATGTAATTTTATCATCATCGAAGCAAGCAAAGTAAATGTTACGTCGTGCATTGAATTAGGTTATGCAAAAGCAAAACGCAAACCTGTTGTTTATTTGCAAAAAGCCGAAGCCGAAACAAACGAAACGGTTTTTGCTTTGAGTAATTTTCATATTTTGTATGCAAATCCTAAAGATTTATTCGATCAATTGACCGAGTTTTTAAAAAACGTTTTACCTCAAAATTAATAGCCTTCGAAATTTTCAAGGCTCTTTTTTTATGCATTCATTTCTACTTTTTAAACCTTCTACCGAAAAAGAATTTCCTTCTATTTTAAAATGGATTTTTCTTTTTATTCTGCTTTCATTTCTAAACGTTTTCTCGAAACATCTTCCGCCTTTTTTACATTATACGCTTCTTTTAATGTTGATTTTATTAGCAGGATTTATCGTTTATTTTCTTGCAACGAATTACAAACGATTTCATTTTATAAAAGGAGCTTTTTACGGAAAACTTTCCTTCTCGAAACAAGGAATTTATTTTTCAGAAGAATGGATTTCGTATTCAGAAATCGATTCGATTACTTTTTTAAATCATGATTTTTTAGGAAAATTCGATCGAAAAAAGATTTTATTTCCTTCTGTTTCAATTGGAGTTCAAAACAAAATCATCATTAAAACAAAGGCAAATAAGATGTACGAAAGTCAGTTTCAAATGAAACACGACAATGAATTAATCCGTATCGAAAAGTATTTCGATCAAAACCAAATAGTCTGGAAATGGTTAGCCGAACCATCAGATTTTTAATATATTTGTTACTCTTAACACTAAAAAAGATGAAATTTAGTCAGTTTACAATGATCGCTTTGGCGGTTGCTTCGCTAACTGCGTGCAATAAAAATAACAAAATGGACGAAAACCAATCTACCATAGACAGTTTGAAACAAATTAAGTTCGAAACAGAACAATTTGCAGACATTCAAGTATTAAACTATGAAATTCCGGGTTGGGATAAGTTTACTTTAAAAGAGAAAAAATTGGTGTATTATTTGGCTCAAGCCGGATATTCTGGCCGCGATATTTTCTGGGATCAAAACTACAGATACAATTTAAAAATTCGTGCGGCTTTAGAAAACATCTATGTAAATTATCAAGGTGATAAAAACGACGAGAATTGGAAAAAATTCGAAATCTATTTAAAACGAATTTGGTTTTCGAACGGAATTCATCATCATTATTCGAACGATAAAATCAAACCTGGATTTCCGCAAACATATCTTCAAACACTTTTAAAAGAAACCAAAACGAATTTAGACGCTAGCATTGTTGAAGTTTTATTTAACGATGTTGATGCTAAAAAAGTAAACTTAAACGAAGCAAAAGGTTTGGTTCAAGGTTCGGCTGTGAATTTTTATGGAAAAGGACTTACTGCTGCCGATGTCGAGAAGTTTTATGGAAGCATGAAATTAGACACACTTAGACCAATTTCTTCGGGATTGAATTCTAAATTGGTTCGTACTGAATCTGGAAAAATTGAAGAAAAAGTTTGGAAAAGTGGCGGAATGTACGGCGCTGCAATCGACAAAGTTGTTTTTTGGTTGGAAAAAGCAGTTGAAGTTGCCGAAAACAAACCACAAGCCGATGCTTTAAAATTATTAATTGAATATTACAAAACAGGCGATTTAAAAACTTGGGACGAATATAATGTGGCTTGGGTTAAAGCAACCGAAGGAAATATTGATTACATAAACGGATTTATCGAAGTTTACAACGATCCGCTTGGACACAAAGCTTCATACGAATCGACTGTTCAAATTAAAGATTTTGATATGTCGGCTAAAATGGAAGTTGTTTCTCAAAGTGCACAATGGTTTGAAGATAATTCTCCGTTAATGCCGGAACATAAAAAGAAAAATGTAGTCGGAATTTCGTATAAAACGGTTATTGTTGCTGCAGAATCTGGAGATACTTCTCCTGCAACGCCAATTGGAGTTAACTTACCAAATGCCGATTGGATTCGTGCAGAACACGGTTCTAAATCTATTTCGTTAGGAAATATCATTGAAGCGTATAACAAATCGGGAAGTTCTGATAAACTAAAAGAATTCGCTTTCGATGAAGAAGAAGTTAAATTAGCCGAGCGTTACAGCGAATTGGCAGATAAATTACATACAGCTTTACACGAAGTAGTTGGACACGCTTCCGGACAGATTAATCCAGGTGTTGGAACTCCGAAAGAAACTTTAAAAAGTTACGCTTCGACTCTAGAAGAAGGTCGTGCCGATTTAGTTGCTTTGTATTATTTATACGATTCTAAAATGCAGGAATTAGGTTTGGTTGATGATTGGAAAAGTCTTGGAAAAGCAGCTTATAACGATTATATCCGAAATGGTTTAATGACTCAATTAGTTCGTATTGAACCTGGAAAAACAATTGAAGAAGCGCATATGCGTAATCGCCAATGGGTTTCGGCTTGGGTTTTCGAGAAAGGAAAAGCCGAAAATATTATTGAACGCATTGAACGCGACGGAAAAACTTATTTTAAAATCAACGATTACGACAAATTACATCAATTATTTGGCGAATTATTAAAAGAAACGCAACGTATTAAATCGGAAGGAGATTACGCTGCTGGAAAAGCTTTAGTAGAAAATTATGGTGTTAAAGTAGATCAAAAATTACATCTTGAAGTTTTAGAGCGCAATAAAAAATTCAACATTGCGCCTTATCGTGGTTTTGTGAATCCGGTGTTGGTTCCTGTTACAAACGAAAAAGGAGAAATTACAGATATCGTGGTAACGTATCCTAAAACGTTTGCAGAACAAATGTTGTATTATTCTAAAAACTACAACTTCCTTCCTTTAGAAAATTAAACTCATTACAAAGACCACTTTTTGTGGTCTTTTTATTTTAACTCATAAATTATGAAAGCGCTACTTATTATCGACATTCAGAATGATTTTTTACCAAAAGGTTCATTAGCTGTTGAAAAAGGTGATGAAATTATTCCAACTGTAAATCGTATTCAAAACAAATTCGATCTAATCATTGCAACACAAGATTGGCATCCCGAAAATCATAAAAGCTTTGCATCAAATCATCCAAACAAAAATGTTTTTGATGTAATAAATCTTAATGGATTAGAACAAGTTTTATGGCCAAATCATTGTATTCAAAGAACTTTTGGCGCTGAGTTTTCTTCTGAATTAAACACCAAAAATATTTCTGCCATTATTCGAAAAGGAATGAATTCGGAAATAGACAGTTACAGCGGAATTTTTGATAATGGCAAACAAAACAACACTGGTTTATTGGGTTTATTGAATGACAAAAAAGTTTCGGATGTTTATGTTTGCGGACTTGCAGCCGATTATTGTGTGTACTACACAGCAAAAGACGCTGTAGAAAATGGTTTTAAAACATATTATATAGAAGATGCAACAAAAGCTATTTCGCAAGAAAATTATCAAAATTGCAAAGAAGAATTACGCTCTTTAGGAGTTGTTTTTGTAAATAGTAACAAAATTTAGAAATAGGCTTATATTTGCAAAAAACATTCTAATGAAAAACACACTACTTTTATTTTTTGCGTTTATGCTTCAAAATGCAATAATTGCACAAACAAAAGCGGTTCCTCCGTTTGAACCTGAACAATATGTAAAAAGCATTATTCAGGAATTGGATATTCCCGATGCGACTTTCGATAAAATGCGCGGAAAAGATTACGTTGTACAATTAAAGCTTTTTTTAAACGACAAAGGCGAAGTTGTTAAAACAAGTATTCCAAACGATGAATTTGAATTAGAGCCTTATATTTCTCCAATTGTTAAAGCGTTGCCCAACTTTACTCTGGTTATAACAGATGGAGTTGCAAAAAGCAGCATGTACAGTTTATCGTTTGTTTTAAACGAATATTCGTATTACAAATTAGTTCGTCAATCTGCCATTCCAGTAGTTGGAATGGAAAAATTCCGAGATAAAGTTCGAAATAATTTTTATCTAACCGATTTAGAAAGAACAAAATTAAGTGCTGCTAAAACAAAGGAAAATTACGATGTAGTAATTGATTTTATCATTGAAAAAGATGGAACTTTATGCTGTTTTAAAATGGCAGATAAAGAAATGGAATACTTTCAGGATCGTATGATTCGCGCTATAAAAAGAGCTTCTAAAAAGTGGATTCCTGGTAAATATAATGGAGTTCCTGTTCGAACTAAATTTACTTATACATTAACTTTAAAGACTGATTTTCACTCCTTAAACATTTAATTCTTACAAAATGAATCAAATCTTTTTGTATTGATTAATGAAAAGTTGAACATTTAATT
The DNA here is from genome assembly GCA_002360925.1 of Flavobacteriaceae bacterium UBA3339. GTDB lineage: Bacteria > Bacteroidota > Bacteroidia > Flavobacteriales > Flavobacteriaceae > Flavobacterium. The sequence continues at coordinate 361,982 of DERN01000011.1, forward strand.
ATTTTTATTTAATCTAAATAACTATATTTGAATTCAATTTTAAATCTTTCATCATGAATACTTCTTCTGACATTCCAAAATCAACAGCTGAAGCAAAACCAATTGCTCCAAAAGTGAAAGAACTAGTCGAAAAGTCAAAATCAGTAATATTAGGGACAGTTGATGCAGACGGAAAACCAAATTCGAGTTACGCTCCGTTTTTAAAAATCGAAAACACATATTATGTTTTGGTTTCGTTCATGGCAAGACATACCAAGAACTTAAGAGATCAAAAAAAGGTTTCGATGATGTTCATTGCTGACGAATCGACTTCGAAACAAATTTATGCGCGCGAACGTTTAACTTTTGATGCTTTGACAGAGCAAATTGAAAGAAATTCAGATAAGTGGAACAATGTTATTCCTGCTCTAAAAGAAAAGTATGGTAAAGTTTTGGATGTTATATCGCCAATGGAAGATTTTATTCTTATTGCGATTCATCCCATTTCTGGATCTTATGTAAATGGATTTGGTAGTGCTTATATAATTGACAAAAACTTAGATGTTTTAACGCACAGAAATGATATTGCACACGGAACAGTTCCAGAAGATAATTAAGTAAAAGAAACGATTAAAAATCAATTAATTGACATCATTTTATTCTGTGTTTTTCAGATTTATAGAATCATCTTATATTTTTGATCGTTTCTTTTTATTACTCTTTTTTCCCAATTTCTCCTAAATGCGTGAATTTAAATCCTTGTTCGTATTTTAATCCGTAACCCAACATTCGATCGAAAGAAGAATGCGAAAAAAGTAAAATTCCGATAAAAGTCAATTCCGAGTTATGGAAATACCAACCTAAAATTCCTAAAATTACTGCAAGTCCTCTGTGGTGAAAAATGTTATAACTCCATGCTCCTACTTTATTTCCAAACAAATAGCCTAACATTGAAAAATCGGGAGCAAGAAATAAACCTACAAACCGCCACCAGTTTTCGTTTGTTTGAGAAAAAATCCACAATGACAATAAAAACAAACCAGCTTCTTCTATTTTAATAAGGTTTTTCATTGTATCTTATATAAAATCGGTTTACTTGGCGAAGCATCATTTTCGAACGAAGCAATTTGAATATTCAACAAATATGTTCCATCTAAAATTTCATCTTCAACAAAAATCATTTCGGTTATCGTAGTATCAAATCGTGCGTCTTCATTGACTTTTTGAGTATTTTTTACATTCCAAAAAGCTTTGTGTGCTAATAATTTCCCTTCATCTTTTTCTTTATCAACACTTGGCAAATCAATCAACAAATGTTTTACACCTATTTCGCAAAGAAAAACCGCAGCTTCGTCTAACAAATACGGCGGATTGGTGTTCGAATAATTTTTATGCTTCTTTTCTAATTCATTCGGAAGAGTGCGTATAATCAAAGCTTCAGGAGTTTTTCTTTCTAATAATTTTTCGATTTGACATTTTGTAATAACAAAATCTTCATCTCGTTTTTCGGGAAGAACCGAAATCAATTCTGAAACAAAAAATAACTGCTTTAACGTTTGATTAATCGAATAAAAATCTTTTGTTATATGTCCTAAACATTCGGTATGTGTTCCGTGAGCGTGCGGATTAAACAGAATATTATTGAAATTAGTAGATGATTTTCCGGAAATCACACTCCCAACAAAATCGCCCATAATTACTGGATTTATTTCGGGTTGATCTAAATACCAAGCAATCGGATTTTGCTCGTTATTTTGAATAGGCAACGAAATATCAATCGGTTTTGTTAAATCAATTTCGTATGTTTTATTTTGATGTTGAATGGTTGTTTTCATATTAATTTATCATAAACAATTCAGAAGCAATTCCGTCGCAAAAGAACTTCCCTTTAATAGTTGTTTTTAAAATATCGTTTTCAAAATCTAGTTGTCCTTTATCAATAAATGGTTGGGCATTTTCTAAAAGGTAATTTTTATACGATTCGCCAAATTCATTTAAAACACGAGAAACCGAAACGCCCCAAATGGTGCGCAAACCTGTCATAATATATTCGTTATAACGATCTTGCAAGCTCAAAGTTTCTGTTTCATTTGGCAATTCATTTTTAGAAATAGACTGAATATACAACGAGTTATTTGCAATATTCCACGAACGATTTTTTCCATCAAAACTATGTGCTGAAGGTCCAATTCCTAAATACTTTTTCCCTAACCAATAAGCCGAATTGTTTTTGGAAAAGAAATCAGATTTTCCAAAATTCGATAATTCATAATGAACAAATCCAGCTTTTTCAAGTAGTTCAATTAAAGCTAAAAAATGTTCATGCGCAATTCCGTCATCGGGCATCGGAATTTTTCCGTTTTTAATTAAAGAAGCTAAAGCCGTTTTGGGTTCAACTGTTAAAGCATAAGTCGAAATATGCGGAATATTTAAATCCAACGCTTTTAGAATGTTCGTTTTCCAACGTACTAAAGACATATTGGGAATTCCGTAAATTAAATCAATCGAAATGTTTTCGAAATAGTATCGAGCCTCTTTCAACGAATCTAAAGCTTCTTTCGCATTATGTGCCCGATTCATCAAAATCAAATCTTCGTCATAAAACGACTGAATTCCGATACTTAATCGATTTATTTTTGATTTCGATAATTCTTGAATTCGTTCTTTCGATAAATCATCTGGATTAGCTTCTAACGTAATTTCAGGATTTTCAATCACATCAAACAAGGAGAAAATCGGTTCTAAAATTTGATCAATTTCCTTATTCGATAAAACGCTTGGCGTTCCGCCACCAAAATAAATCGTTTCAACAGGTTCGTTAATTTCCTCTTTTCGCAAATAAATTTCCTGAATTAAAGCCGAAATCAACTCGTCTTTCTTTTTTAAAGAAGTCGAAAAGTGGAAATCGCAATAATAACATGCTTGTTTGCAAAACGGAATGTGAATGTAAATACCTGCCATTGTTATTATTTCTTGGTTACGCGCTCTTGATTTTGACTAACAAACGAAGCCCAGCCCGAATACGATTTGCCCACAACCGTTTTTCCGGAATTAAAAAAATGACAAACCGCAGCTGCCAAACCATCGGTAGAATCAAGCTTTTTCGGCAATTCTTTTAATCCTAACAATTGTTGTAACATTTTTGCGACTTGCTCTTTCGAAGCATTTCCGTTTCCAGTAATTGCCATTTTTATTTTTTTAGGTTCGTATTCCGTTATCGGAATTTCGCGTGAAAGTCCGGCTGCCATAGCAACACCTTGTGCGCGTCCTAATTTTAACATAGACTGAACATTTTTCCCGAAAAAAGGAGCTTCGATCGCAATTTCGTCCGGATTATACGTATCGATTAATTCAATGGTTCGCTCAAAAATACGTTTCAATTTTAAATAATGATCGTCTAATTTAGAAAGATTCAGCTCGTTTAATTGCAGAAAAAACATCTGATTTTTCACCACTTTTATCAAACCAAATCCCATTACGGTTGTTCCCGGATCTATTCCCAATATGATACGCTCTTGTGCCAATTTATTACATTTAATCATTCTTATTTGAAGAACTACAATTTAAGAAACTCGTCAAGCTGAACTTGTTTCAGCTTCACATTGTTTTGGGTTTAGATTCCAAATCAAGTTCGGAATGACATGATTTTAATAATATTTATCATTCAAAACCCTAAAGCAAGCTCCATTTTTTATTCCTTTGCAGAATGAAATTCCTATCACCCAAAATTAAACAATTCTTATTACTTCTACTGAAATTAATTGTAGTAGGTTTAGCTTTCTATTTTATTAAAAAACAACTTTCGGAAAAAGAATTGGACTGGAATATCATTTGGAATCTTTTTGAAAAACCAAACGCTGTTTTTTTGTTTATTCTGCTCTTAGTGCTTACTTTTTTGAATCGATTTTTAGAAATATTAAAGTGGAAGAATTTAGCACAGCTTGTAGAACCCATTAGCATTTGGGAAAGTACTAAACAAGTTTTAATCGGGATTACATTTGGAATTGTAACACCAAACGGAATTGGTGAATATGCTGGAAAAGCATGGTTTTATCCTAAAAAAGAAGCTGGAAAAATCGTATTTCTAAATGCAGTTTGCAACGGAATTCAAGTAATTTATTCCGTTGTTTTTGGAATTATCGGAACTTTATTCATCAATCATTTACATCCTTTTATTCCTTTAAAATATATTGGGTTCTTTTTTGGAGGAATTATCGTTTTAATCTTAACTGTATTTTCGATAAAAAGTATTCGGGTTAAAGGTTATTCGCTTCAAACCATTTTCAATTATTTAAACGAAATGCCAAAAAGCATTCATCTAAAAAACATGGCTTTGGCGTTTTTACGTTATGTGGTTTTAGTGCACCAATATTTTCTTTTATATACGTTGTTCCAAGTCGAAATTCCATATTTTACCTTATTGGCAGTTGTTGCCAGTATTTATCTTTTGGCTTCGTCCTTACCTAATTTCCAAGCAATAGATTTCGCTTTAAAAGGAAGTGTTGCCATTTATTTATTTGGCTTTTTTGGAGTTGATTCGTGGATTATTACGTTGGTTGCCGCTTTAATCTGGCTATTGAATTTAGTAATTCCTATTTCGATCGGAAGTATCTTTTTATTGCTTTTTAATCCGAAGAAACGCGCAAACTCAAATTTAAATCAAACTGAGTTGTAACCGGAATTCCTCTTTTGGTGGCAGGTTGAATTTTCGAAAAACTATTTTTATGATGATTCATAATACTATCGAGCATAAATTTCGGCATCAGTTTTTCGTTTACTTTTTCGGTCTTAAAATGCAATTCGTTTTTTGATGTTAAAATAACCTGAAACTGAACTGAATCTATTGTCGAGATTTTAACCAATGAATCATTTCGAAGAATCGTATACGTTTCGAATTCAAATTTATCGAAAAAACATTCTTTCGATTTCTCGACGTCTTTTATAGTATCGCACGATTCGTAAGAGGGATAATCGTCGACTTTACTCCAATCAATTGCATGCAGTTCTTTCCGCAACAATTCCTGTGCATTCGGAACATCTTTCGGCACAAAGTCGCAAGAGGTAACCAGAATTAAGAAAAAAAGAAAGATGCAAGACTGCTTCATGATAAAATTTAGTCGTAATTTTAATTATCAAAAATACAAAAAAATAACTATGGAATATTTAATCCTGATTGTAAGTTTATTATTTGTTTTAGTCGGAATTGTTGGAAGCATTTTGCCAGCATTGCCTGGTCCGCCATTAAGTTGGATTGGTTTGCTGATTCTTTATACAACTCCCGAAATCCCGTTTGACTATTGGACGCTTGGAATTACCTTTGTTATAACGCTTATTATTGCCATATTAGATTATGTAATTCCGGCGCAAGGAACGAAACGTTTTGGCGGAAGTAAATACGGAATTTGGGGAACTAACATAGGATTGATTGTAGGGATTTTTGCTCCAATTCCTTTTGGCTTTATTATCGGACCTTTTGTTGGAGCTTTTATTGGAGAATTAATTTACGATCAAAGTAATTCTAAACGCGCTTTAAAAGCCGCTACAGGTTCTTTTATCGGCTTCTTGGTTTCGTCTTTTATGAAGTTTGTTTTTTCGATTGTTTTATTAGGAATTTATATTCACGCTATTTGGGAATTTTGGAGCGTTTGGTTTTAATCGAGCATTATTTTTATAGGTAATGTAAAACGTGAACGAACGATTTTACCTTTATGTGTAGCCGGATTCCATCTTGGCATGTTTCTTAAAACACAAATTACCTGATCTCCAATTCCATCTTTATCATTAGTAATTTCGAAATCACTAAAAGATCCATCTTTTTCTACAATAACTTTAATTATACATACTAATTCTTTTTTAGAAGAAGTAATATTTTTCGTATCAAACCTATTTTTAAAATTTTGAAAGAAACACGGAAACCCTTCTTTAGGATTTGCTTTTATTATTCTTTCAGGCTCAACAAGTAAATTTTCATCATTTTGTTTGTTCTGAGATTGGACCTGAAAAAGACAACAACAACTAAAGAACAACACAAGCATATTCTTCATAATGCTTTTTTATTTTTTTAATTTAAACGAGTCTTTTAATTTAGTAAAAATAAAATCTGAAACTTGTTTATTTGATGAAACAACATTTAAACCAATGAGATAATTATCTTCAATAAAAAAAATAGTTTGGTAGTAATATTCATGATTACTTTGAGAAATCATAAAACTATTTTCAACAGCTTTTGTATTTCAGCACTTTTTTTCACTTCATTTAAATAATTTTCTATTTGATTTGGCTCAACAACTCTTAATCCAATTGAATAATACGTGCTACTGTCAGGTGACTGATAAGAAAATTCATCCATTTCATTTTCATGTTTAGTACTTTTAACAAAAGTACAATTGCACTGAAACTCAAAATATTCATTCTCTATTTTATCAAATTTTAAAGAATTTAAATACTGCTGAATTGACTCATTTGTTGGATTTTTTGAATTGTTTGAAGATAGTTTTTTATTAACTACAATTCTTATTGGCAATGCATAAAAAGATCTTACCGGTTTTTCTTTATGAATTGCTGATTTCCAATCAGGCATTGTTTTCAAAACTCGAACCGCCTCTTCTCCCACTCTTTCTTTATCATCTATAATTTGAATATTAGAGAAAGAACCGTCTTTTTCCACAATGAATTTTAACCGAATCGAAACTTCATCTAATCCTTCATAGAGTTCTGAAGCTTGAAACTCTTTTGCAAAATTTCTATAAAATGCAGTCAATCCCTCTTTAGGCTCAGCTTTTACATCTACATTAGAATACACGTGATTTTCATCATATTGTTGTTCTTTTTGAGATTCTTTACCGATTCCTACCTCCTGAGCTTTTAATTGCATTAACGCAAATAATATGAAGAGAAACGTTAGTGTATTTTTCATAATGTGTTTTTTTGATTCTTTTGAAAGATAAGGTTATTTTTTAAATTTTAGATTTAAATGTTTTTTTGAAGTGTTCTAACAACAAATCCGAAATTTGTTTTTTATACGAAACAATACTAATAGCAATCAAATAATCGTTTTTAATCTGAAATATTGTTTTGTAATGATTCACATAACCGCCGTCGGGCATGCTAAAAGAAATTTCAGTTGCTTTCTGTTTATCAAAAAAAATGGAATCAATTTTTGCATTCTGATTCATCGCATCCGTTTCTATGGCGCGTAATTCTGCATCTGCTTGCTCTGCAGAAACTTTTCTAATTACAATATTATAATAAGCCGATTCGTCTCTTGCCTGCAACATAAACTCTTCCGTTTGCAAATCATCGTTAATCGTACTTCGAATCATTCCACAATCGCAATTAAAATCAAAATATTTTGTTTCAATGAAATTGTCATTTAAAGAATTTACAAAGGATTTAATTTCTGATTCGGTCGTATAAAGCAATTCTTCTGATTCTTTCTGAGGATCGCGTACTTTAATTTTAATTGGCAATGTAAAAGAAGAACGCACTACATTTCCATCGTGTTGAGCCGGATTCCAAGAAGGCATCGATTTTAAAACACGAACTGCTTCTTCTCCAACCCCTTCTTTATCATCTAGAATTAGGATATCTGAAAAAGAACCATCTTTTTCCACTACAAACTTTAATCTAACCGAAACCTCATGTATATTAGAAGCTAAAGTAGGAGCGACAAATTCTCGAGCAAAATTTTGATAGAACTCAGCCAAACCTTCTTTGGGAGTTGCTTTCTGTTGTACAAAAGATTTCACCTCGTCTTGCGCAAATGCAGATGAAATACTTATAAAGACAAAGAGAATCAGGAATATTATTTGTTTCATTTTTCTATAAAATCATATAACGAAGTACAAAACTATGATTTTATAATGAAAGTCGGAAATCAAAAAAGCCCTCCAGTTTCGGAAAGCTTTTCATTGGTCTAACTACTAAACCAGGTACTCGCGTACCTAAACAACACAACTATTGTTGATTCTTGCGAGAATCTCGCGGTCTGGACGGGACTCGAA
>DERN01000011.1:369984-370222 GCA_002360925.1 Flavobacteriaceae bacterium UBA3339
ACCAACTGAACTACCAAACCAGAATATTTTAGGGCACAAAAGCCCCTCGTAACCGAAGGGCTATTGTATCTTGGCGGTCTGGACGGGACTCGAACCCGCGACCCCATGCGTGACAGGCATGTATTCTAACCAACTGAACTACCAAACCAAGATATTTGTTTATGTCAAAGAAATTTTACTTTCGCAAAATTTAAAAGAACTTTCGTTCTCTCTTTTTGCGGTCTGGACGGGACTCGAA
>DERN01000011.1:370234-598629 GCA_002360925.1 Flavobacteriaceae bacterium UBA3339
ACCAACTGAACTACCAAACCATCGTTGAAGCTTAAAGCGTACTGCGTTATTATTTCAACGGTGCAAATATACGACCATTTCCTAATGATGCAAATATTTTTTCAAAAAAATGAAACGAATCTTTTTAGTTTTTTCTCAGCGTGCTTTTGTTCAATTATTTACGGAATAAAAAAATCGGATAGATTATCCGATTTTTTTATTCTACTAAACGTAATTCTTATAATAATTTAGAAATTGCGTCTACGTATGTTTGTTTTGGAGCCACACCAACTTGGCGTCCTACTACTTCTCCGTTTTGGAAAATTAATACAGTTGGGATGTTTCTTACTCCGTATTGTGAAGCAAAATCTTGATTTGCATCTACGTCAACTTTTCCAACAACTACTTTTCCGTCAAAATCTCCTGATAATTCTTCGATTGTTGGACCTAACATTTTACAAGGACCACACCATTCTGCCCAAAAATCAACTACTACTGGTTTGTCTGACTTTAATACTACTTCTTCAAAAGTAGCATCTGTTATTTCTAATGCCATAATTCTAGTTTTAATTATATGTAATATACAAATTTATGTTTTTTTTTAAATGTTGCAAGCTTCGTTTTATAACTAATATCTATTCTTTGATAAAGAAGATTAATTAAGACGGAACGAAACCTGCATGCGCTCTAGCTCTTCTAATAAATCGGACGAAATTTCGATTCGAGTATTTCTACTTGGCATTTCGATTAGATTTTTTCGAATATATTGTGTTTCCGGAAGATCGATTTCGGGTTCCTGAAGCGCTTCTTCCAGATTTTCGCTGTCTTGATCTTCAACAAGCAGCTTTTGGACAGCTTCGTTTTGCAATCGATTTTGAACCTCTTCTAATTCGAATATTTCAAAAACAACCGATTTATTTCCAGGATTTTGTTCCATAACAAATCGAATCTTTTCGACTTGCATTTCTCTAAGCTGACGCACATCCATTTGAATAATCAATTTCTTTGCAAAAGTAGGAATCACTTCGTTTAAGAGTTTTAATTCAACAAACTGCATACGAGGTTCCGAACGCTCGTTCGTATCTTTTTTAATCCAACCTTCTTTAATATATACTTTAAAATATACAAACGTATTGTTAAGTAGAAAATGTCGATTCTTTAAATAATCTTCGTTAAACATACGCATTTCAATACTTTCATCGTAGCCTTCGACTGTAAAAATAGCCCAATCTTTTCCTTTTGCCGACGTTCTGAACTGAACATTCGAAATCATTCCGCCAAAAGTAACCGTTCTTCCAACAATTGTGTCCAAATGTTTAAGTTGTTCTAATTTGACATTACAGAAATATTTCAATTCGAATTTAAAATCATCTAAAGGATGGCCTGAAATGTAAATTCCGACCACATCTTTTTCTTGAGCCAATTTTTCCATCGTTGTCCATTCATCGCAATTTGGAATAATTGGTTCCGGAATTTGAACTTCGCTTGAATCGCCAAATAAACTCACTTGAGCCGAATTTTCGTTATCTTGATATTTAGCTCCGTATTTAACCGCTTTTTCTAAAAACGTCACATTATCGCCTTCATGATGAAAATATTGTGCACGATGCGTATCCGAAAAACAATCAAATCCTCCAGCTAAAGCCAGATTTTCGAACGCTTTTTTATTTGCGGCTCGTAAATCGATTCGTTTAGCCAAATCAAAAATCGATTTGTAATTTCCGTCTTTTCTATGTTCAATAATTGTATTTACAGCACCTTCACCTACACCTTTAATCGCTCCCATTCCAAAACGAATTTGGTAGCTTTCGTTTACCGCAAACTTATATTGCGATTCGTTCACATCGGGTCCTAAAACATCTAATCCCATACGACGACATTCTTCCATAAAAAACGTAACTTGTTTAATATCGTTCATGTTATTCGAAAGCACCGCTGCCATATATTCTGCCGGATAATGTGCTTTTAAATAAGCCGTTTGATATGCAACCCAAGCGTAACAAGTAGAGTGCGATTTGTTAAAAGCGTATGAAGCAAAAGCTTCCCAGTCTTTCCAAATTTTTTCTAATGTTTTAGCATCATGACCTTTTGCCGAAGCTTGTTCTACAAACTTAGGTTTCATTTTATCTAGAACATCTTTTTGTTTTTTACCCATTGCCTTACGCAAAACATCGGCTTCACCTTTTGTAAAATCAGCCAGTTTTTGCGACAAAAGCATCACTTGCTCCTGATAAACCGTAATTCCGTACGTTTCTTTTAAATATTCTTCACAAGCATCTAAATCGTATGTAATAGGTTCTTCGCCGTTTTTTCTTCGAACGAATGAAGGGATGTATTCTAAAGGTCCGGGGCGATATAATGCATTCATGGCAATTAAATCGGCAAAAACAGTCGGTTTTAATTCTCGCATATATTTTTGCATCCCGGGCGACTCGTATTGGAATACTCCAACTGTTTCACCTCTTTGGAACAATTCGTATGTTTTAACATCATCGATCGGAATTTCTTCCGGATCTATATCAATATCCAAACGTTGTTTAATAATTGCAATGGTATCTTTAATTAACGTCAAGGTTTTTAATCCCAAGAAGTCCATCTTCAACAAACCGGCACTTTCAGCAACCGAGTTATCAAATTGCGTTACGTATAAATCGGAATCTTTTGCGGTTTGAACAGGAACGAAATTCGTAATATCATCGGGCGTAATAATAACTCCACACGCGTGAATTCCTGTATTTCGCATAGAACCTTCGATGATTTTTGCTTGTTGAATCGTTTCTGCCAACAAATCTTTTTGATTTGCTACATTGATCAATTCCTTAACCGCTTCGAATTCTTCCGAACGTAAAACCTTTTTAATTTCGTCCTCAGGTTCTGATAAAAACCGACGTAAATTCCATTTTCCAGGCATCATCGTCGGAATCATTTTCGCAATTCGTTCCGATTCATATAAAGGTAAATCTAACACACGTGCAGCATCTTTAATAGCCGATTTTGTTGCCATTTTTCCATACGTAATAATCTGCGCTACTTGATTTGCGCCGTATTTGTTGATTACATAATCCATAACACGACCGCGACCTTCATCGTCGAAATCAATATCAATATCGGGCATCGACACACGATCTGGATTTAAGAAACGCTCAAAAAGCAAATCGTATTTAATAGGATCTAAATTTGTAATTCCTAAACAATAGGCAACTGCCGAACCTGCCGCCGAACCACGCCCAGGACCAACCGAAACGCCCATATCGCGAGCTGCCGCAATGAAATCCTGAACAATTAAGAAATATCCCGGATAACCTGAATTCTCGATTGTTTTTAATTCAAAATCTAATCGTTCGGTTACAATTTCATCTACCACTTCGTAACGACGTTTCGCTCCTTCGTATGTTAAATAACGTAAATAGGCATTTTCTCCTCGTTTTCCTCCATCGGCATCATCTTCTGTATTTACAAACTCTTCCGGAATATCGAATTTAGGCAATAAAATATCTCGATAAAGTGAGTAACTTTCTACTTTATCTACAATTTCCTGAATATTAATAATCGCTTCAGGAAGATCTGCAAAAAGAGCTTTCATTTCTTCTTGCGTTTTGTAATAATATTCTTGATTTGGCAAACCATAACGATATCCTCGACCTCGACCAATCGGCGTTGCCTGTTTTTCGCCATCTTTTACACATAACAAAATATCGTGCGCGTTTGCGTCGGTTTTTTCTAAATAATACGTATTATTGGTAGCGATTAATTTTACCTGATGCTTTTCGGCAAAAGCTATCAATGTTTTATTTACACGATTTTCATCTTCTTGATCATGACGCATGATTTCTAGATAAAAATCATCTTGAAAATGTTCTTTCCACCAAAGTAAAGCTTCTTCAGCTTGTTTTTCACCAATGTTTAAAATCTTGTTCGGAACTTCGCCTTGAAGATTTCCCGAAAGCACCATAACATCTTCTTTATATTGAAGAAGAATTTCCTTATCGATTCGTGGAACATAATAGAATCCGTTAATCGAAGCGATAGAAGCTAATTTTGCTAAATTGTGATATCCGTTTTTGTTTTTAGCCAACAAAACAATTTGATATCCGTTGTCTTTTTTAGATTTATCGGTATGATTTTCACAAACAAAAAATTCGCATCCAACAATAGGTTTTATTTCTGTTTCGGTTGGTTCTTCTCCGTTTGTAATAGCTGCTTCGTTTGCCTTTTTTACATTTTTATTATGATCTAAAATCGTGCTTACAAATTTAAAAGCGCCCATCATATTTCCGTGATCAGTCATCGCAATGGCAGACATTCTCTCGTTTGCTGATTTTTTTACAACTGCATCAATATCGATTGTTGATTGCAAAACCGAAAACTGCGTGTGATTATGCAAATGTGCAAAAACTGCATTTTGAAACTCTTTTTTCGTTTCTTCAGAAATTTCGCGAACATCTTCTTTTTCAAGAATTCCGGAAGCTTCTAATTGCTTGCGAATTTCTTCGGAAGCCTTTTTAAGATTGATATGTTTTAATCCAATTAACTCAAAAGGTTTCGGATTGTGTGTTTTAAAACGTTCTAAATATCCTGAAGATTGTTGTAATTCTTGTTCGGAAAAAACATTTTTACGCATCAACTCAAAAAAACAGCGCGTTGTAGCTTCAACGTCGGCTGTTGCATTATGAGCTTCGCCAAAAGGAATTCCGAATAAATATTCGTGCAACTCTGTTAAAGTTGGCAATTTATATCTTCCGCCACGACCACCGGGAAGTTTCAGCAAATCGGCTGTAATTTCGGTACATGTATCTAAAACAGGCATTTCTCCTAAAGGCGATTCAGCCGAGGCACGATAAAATTCGGCTCCCATAATATTTAAATCGAAACCGACATTTTGTCCCACAACAAATTTTGCTTTTCGCAAAGCGATATTGAATCGTTCTAAAACAACCGACATTTCAACTCCTTTTTCAGTAGCAAGTAAAGTCGAAATACCATGAATTCGTTCTGAATCATACGGAATGTCAAAACCTTCGGGTTTTACCAAATAATCTTCATGCTCTATTACATTTCCCATTTCGTCGTGTAACTGCCACGCAATTTGTATACAACGCGGCCAATTATCTACATCGGATATTGGCGCATTCCAATCTTTCGGAAGTCCTGTTGTTTCAGTGTCAAATATTATGTACATATCTTCTTTTTGAGTTTTTGGCGGTACTTACAAAGTTACAATAAAAAAAGTCGTCCCGAAAAAATGGAACGACTTAAGCATATGTTAAACAACTAAACTATTCGATGTTTATGGTGCCGGATTTTCTTCCGGTGCAGGTGCTACAGCTTCTTTTAAAGGAATTTGAAAAAATGTTCCTTTATTAAAGTTCACAACTTCTTGTCCTGGTAAAACCGCGCTTCCTGTTACGGGAACCATTTCGGCATAAAATGTTCCTGAAATCGCTCCTGGAATTTGTTTTTCAACCGGATCTAACTTAATAAAACCTTTTCCTGTTGAAGATGATGTACTATAATTATAAACTACATCATCGATCTTTTTAGAGAAAGTTGCAACATTTACATTCGAAATGCCTAAAGTATATTCTTCTCCAAAAGCATAATTATCGATATATAAGGTAATATTTTCAGATTCATGAGCACCAACAATTACTAAATCACCGTTGTTTACAGTTGCCTGCATACTTGAAGCTTTCCAAAAGTTGTAACCGTTCATTGCTTCAAAAGCAGGTGTATTTACTACAATTTCTTCTTCGCACGAAACTAAAGCTAACGCAGTTAATGCAACTAAAAAATATTTTTTCATATTGTTATTAGATTCTGAATTCAATGTTATCAAACAAAAATAGAATTTTTTCTTTATGTCGGCTTATTTTTTTTAATATTTATTTAACTTTTTATCATATTTAACATTACATAGCATATTTTTAAACTATAAAAAAGTTTTGAAACGAAAAAAGTAGTACTTTTGCGCTCTATTATTAATACATAAGGTCGGGAACCTTAATTAAATCTTAAAAGATTATGTCTGTAAAAATTAGATTACAAAGACACGGTAAAAAAGGAAAACCTTTTTACTGGGTAGTAGCTGCTGATGCGCGCGCTAAAAGAGATGGTAAATTCTTAGAGAAAATCGGAACTTACAATCCAAACACTAACCCTGCAACTATCGATTTAAACATCGACGCTGCTGCAAAATGGTTATTTAACGGTGCACAACCAACAGATACTGCACGTGCTATCTTATCTTACAAAGGTGCTTTATTAAAACACCACTTAAACGGAGGTGTTCGTAAAGGAGCTTTAACTCAAGAACAAGCTGATGCTAAATTCGCTGCTTGGGTAGAAGAGAAAGCAAACAAAGTTGGTGTTAAAGTTTCTGGATTAGCTGATAATAAAGCTGCTGCTAAAGCTGCTGCGTTACAAGCTGAAAAAGAAGTTAATGCAAAACGTATTGCTGCTGCACAAGAAGCTAAAGCTGCTGCTGAAGCTACAAATGCAGAAGAAGCTACTCCAGAAGTAGAAGAAAATACAGAAGAAACAGAAGCATAATTCCTTAAAGCGATTTTGAATGCGTAAAAAAGATTGTTTTTATTTAGGAAAAATCGCTAAGAAATTTAGTTTCAAGGGCGAAGTCTTAATCTATTTAGATACTGATGAGCCTGAATTGTACACAGACTTGGAATCGGTGTTCGTTGACATCAACGGACACTTGGTTCCATTTTTTATTGACGAAGCTTCGATCCACAGAAATACTTTTCTACGCGTAAAGATTGAAGATGTAGATTCTGAAGCAGAAGCTGATGAATTAGTAGGAAACGAAGTATACTTAGCTCTTTCTATGTTGCCAAAATTAGAAGGCAACAAATTCTATTATCACGAAGTCGTTGATTTCGATGCAATAGATATTAACTTAGGTCATTTTGGAACCATTTTACGTATTGTAGACAATGGAATTCAAGCTCTTTTTGAAGTTCAGAAAGACGATGCAATTATCCTAGTTCCGATGATTGACGAATTTATCGTTGAAGTAAATCGCCAAGATAAATTCGTAAAATTCAACACTCCAAAAGGATTGATTGATTTGTATTTATAATATTTTCCTCTCCTTTTGTATTATCGTACTTTTGAAGTGTTATTTCTTCAATTATTTTAAAACAAAACAGCTGTATTAAGACTTTTACTAATCTCAATACAACTTTCTTGTCTAAATATTCTTACTTCTTAACCGGTTGTGGTGCTTTTTCGATTGAGAAAGAGAATTCTGAACCTACTCCGAATTGGCTTTCTACATAAATATGTTCGTTATGCGCTTCGATAATATGCTTTACGATAGACAATCCCAAACCGGAACCACCAATATCGCGCGAACGACTTGAATCGGTTCTATAAAAACGTTCGAATAAACGCGGAATGTGTTTTTTCTCGATTCCGTAACCGTTGTCGGTAATACGAACCAATAATTTTTTATCAGTTAAACTTTCAATCGAAACTTCGGTTGTTCCGTTTTCGCGTCCATATTTTATGGAATTATCTACCAAATTTAAAATAACCTGATTGATTTTTTCACGATCTCCGCGAACGTAAATCGAACGATAATGATCTTTATCGAACATTAAGGTAATATCTTTTTTATCGGCTTTCATTTCCAACAAATCAAAAACATTCTGAAAAAGTTCAATGATGTCAAAAGTTTGAAAGTTAAGTTTTAATTCGTTTGTTTCTAATTTGGTAATCATATCCAAATCGTTCACAATATCAATTAAACGCTCAATTCCTTTATCGGCACGTTCTAAATATTTTTTACGAATTTCTTTATCTTTCACTCCATCCAACAAAGTCGAAACATATCCTTGAACAGTAAATAAAGGTGTTTTAAGTTCGTGTGCTACATTTCCGATGAATTCTCTACGGTATTCTTCCTGAACTTTTAACGATTCGATCTCAATTTTTTTATTGGTAGCGAATTTGTTTACTTCGTACATCAGCGTTTGCATATCGGTTGTTACCGGCTGACTTCGAAGAACAGATTCGTCTAAAACACTAACTTCTTTATATATTTTTTGTATGCGCTTGTAAATGAAATGCTCAACACGATATTGCAGCACAAAGAAACTAAAAGCAAAAAACAGTAACGCAAAGGTTACTGTGAAAAGAATGTTTATTTGAAAAAACAAATATTGCAATCCTATAATAAGCAAAACACTAAAAAGTGCGATTACCGCAGCCGATTTTATTGCGAATTTATAGGATTTACGGTACTTTACACCCATTAAATCTCTAATTTATATCCTACTCCTTTTATTGTTTTAAACAAATCATCGCCAATTTTTTCACGTAATTTACGAATATGAACATCAATGGTTCTTCCACCAACAATTACTTCATTTCCCCAAACTCGATCTAAAATTTCTTCGCGTTTAAATACTTTTCCTGGTTTAGACGCCAATAAATAAAACAATTCGAATTCTTTACGAGGTAAAATAATTTCTTCGCCTTCTTTAACGATTTTGTATTCTTCACGGTTAATTTCAATATCGCCAACTCGTAAAATGTCTTCGGCAGCAATTTCGTCTTTAACTCGGCGTAACAATGCTTTTACTTTACTAACCAATAATTTTGGTTTTATTGGTTTTGTAATATAATCGTCGGCACCAACATCGAAGCCGGCTACTTGAGAATAATCTTCACCACGAGCTGTTAAAAACGTAATAATCGTACTTTGAAGTTCCGGAATTTTACGCATGCCTTCACAAGTTTCAATTCCGTCCATTTCGGGCATCATAACATCTAAAATCACTAAATTAGGTTGTTCCTTTTTCGCTATTGAAAGAGCTTCTTTTCCGTTATTAGCTTTTAGAATCTGATATCCTTCTGCTTCTAAATTAAATCCTACAATCTCCAAGATATCCATATCATCGTCTACCAATAATATCTTAATGTCCTTTTTTTTCATTGTTTTTTGTGTTGTTTTCGATTGTAAAATTAAGGATAAATAAAAAACAAACAACCACTTAACGATTATTTAATGTAGTAACAATTTATTTACATAAAACATACTTATTCTTAAATTCTCAATAACATCAGAATAACTTTCAGAACCTTCCTTTGCATCGAAAATTACAACACACACAAAAATGAAATTAAATTATTTGGCAGCGGCTTTATTATTCGGAGCTGTTACTTACGCTCAAGAATCGACTACAATTAAAGGACATATTTACGATGCAAGTAACAAAACTCCTTTAACTTACGCAACGGTAATGCTTCAGAATACCGAATTTGGAGCAGAAACAGATGAAAACGGATATTTTGAAATTGAATGTACAGAAGGATCTTATTTATTAGAAGCTTCGTATGTTGGATATCAAACATATATCCTTCCTTATGAAACAAAAGAATCGAAAGAAATTTCGATAGATCTTACAAACGAAGAAGCAAACCTTGATGAAGTTGTTATTACAGTTAACAACAAAAAATCTACAGAATCGGCTTTATTGAACGATCAAAGAAAATCGTTAGAAATTAAACAACAAATTGGTGCACAAGAGCTTTCGCGCAAAGGTGTAAGCGATGTTGCAGCGGCAGTTACCAAAACAACCGGAGTTAACAAACAAGAAAGTACAGGAGGAATTTTTGTTCGCGGATTAGGAGATCGCTACAATAGCACCACAATGAACGGTTTGCCAATTGTTTCGAATAATCCGGACACTAAAAACATTGATTTAGATTTATTCTCGACAGATATTGTAGAATTTATTTCGATTGATAAAACGTATTTAGCTCGTAACAGCGGAGATTTTGGTGGAGCAACAGTTGATATCGTTTCTAAAAAGAATACAGAAACAGGCTTTTTCTCGGTTGATTTAGGTGTAAACGGAAATACAAATGCACTTGGTGAAAAAGATTTCTATTTGCAAGAAGGAAGAAGCAAAATGGGTTTCACAAAAAACAATCAGCCAAATACTTTAAATGATCATACTTCGTTTAAGCCATTCGATACAAGCAAAAGAAATGTTCCTTTTGGAAGCAGTATTGGTCTTAGCGGCGGAAAATCGTTCTTTGTTGGTTCAGAAGGAAAATTAAACATTTTTGCTACTGCAAATTTTGGAAACGATTTTAAATACAAAGAAGGTTTAAACAAAACGGTAAATGCACAAGGATTTGCTACAAAAGATTTAAATCAAAAAACATACAGCTACAACACCAATTCAACTGGAATGTTTAATGCTGATTATGAAATTAACGCAAATAACTCTTTAGCTTACAATTTCTTATTTGTAAACGGATCAAGCTTAAGCAACGATATTTACAATGGGTATATGATTGATAAAGCAGAAAGCGCTAAAGGAGGAATTATTCAACGTAATACTTACAAGCAAAATCAATTAATGGTTCATCAATTATTAGGAAAGCACCTTTTAAGCGATAGAACAACTTTTAATTGGGGTGCATCATTCAACAATGTTAATAGTGATATGCCAGATAGAACCCAAAACACAATGCGTTGGGACAATGATGCAAATAATTATATAATTCTACGTCAGGCTCGTTCAGATAATCACAGATATTTTCACACATTAAACGAAAAAGAAATTGCTATAAACGCTGCGGTTGATTATAAATTTGCAAAAACAGCAGATGATCTTTATAAAGGAAAATTAATTGTTGGATATAACGGGCGTTTTAAAAAGAGAGATTTTAATGCAGTTCAATTCAATTATGAAATTACAAGATCAGATATTACAGTACAACCAAATCATGTTGATGGAATTTTTAATCAAGAAAATCTTGACGCTGGATTATTCAATTTAGTAACATTTAGAGGAAATGGAGAGAATGCTTTAGAACCGCAATATTACAACGGAGATTCTAAAATTCATTCAGGTTTTGCCGTTGCAGAATATCAATTATCTCCAAGATTATTTGCTGTTTTAGGTTTACGTTATGAAAAAATTAATCAGATTGTAGATTGGAAAACACAATTAGACAATACAGAAAATAGTAACGAATTAAATAAAAATGCGTTTTTACCAAATTTAAACTTGAAATATGAACTAAACGGAACACAAAACTTACGTTTAGCTGCTTCTAAAACCTATACATTACCTCAGTTTAAAGAAAGAGCACGTTTTTTATATGAAAATGTTGACGAAACAATCTTTGGTAATCAATATTTGTACGCATCAGATAATTACAACTTAGATTTAAAATGGGAATATTTCCCACAGAATAATGAAGTAATTTCTGCAACTGTTTTTGGTAAGTATATCAAAAATCCAATAAACACAACAAACGTTGCTTCTTCATCAAACGACATTACCTATTTAAATACAGGAGATTGGGGATATGCAGCTGGTCTTGAAGTAGAATTACGTAAAAACTTAGTTTATTTCAACAATGATGACAACAACAAATTATCATTCGGAATTAACGCTGCGTATATGAAAACCAATCAAGAATTAAATGCAGAAAAAGTAGCTAGTGAAAATCCAGGATTAAATGTAAACTTTACGCATGCGGAAGCTAAATTTACAGGAGCTTCCGAATTTTTAGGAAATGCCGATTTAACATATTTTAAATCTTGGAACGATAAAAACATAATGGCAACTTTAGCTTACAATTACAATTCGGATCGAATTTATGCTTTAGGAAACGAACAAAAAGGAAATTTAGTTGATAAAGGTTTTGGAATGTTAGATTTTATCTTCAAAACAAAATTCAACGAAAACTTCGGAATGGGAATTTCAGCTAAAAACCTTTTAAACCCAAGTATCGAAAGAGTTCAACAAAACTTAGATCAAGATTATTTAGTTAGATCTTACAAATTGGGTTCAACATTCAGCATCTCATTAAATTATAATTTCTAATTAGTCAAGCGCAACTCAAAAGGTTGCGCTTTTCTTTTGTAGCTCATAACATTAATCTAACAAATATTTAAAATTTAAAACTATTTATATAACAGTCGGTTAACGTTCAGAAAACAACTACAACGCAACTTTGTATCAGAATAAAAAACAAAATTAATTATTACAAAATCATGAAAAAATCAATCAGAAACGCATTCGGAATTCTTTTAATGTCATCATTAGTTTTTGCAACAGTTAGTTGCGACGATAAAGATGATCCAAAAACAGAACAACCAGACAATGGAAATGGTAGCGACTTTAAAGTAGATGTAAACAAGTTTGAAGGAACAATTTCAAAAGGTACAGTTACGTTAGATGCCAAAAACGAATATCAATTAACAGGAAAATTAGTTATTGCAAACGGAGCGAAATTAGTAATTCCTGCAGGAACTAAAATTGTTGGTACAGGCGGAACATCTTCTTATATTGCAGTAGCTCAAGGAGGTAAAATCGAAATCAACGGAACACAAACCAATCCGGTTGTTTTAACAGGAAAAGATAAAACACCAGGAAACTGGGGAGGTTTAGTAATCTGTGGTAAAGCTCCAATTAACAAAGGAACCACTGCTACATCTGAGGTTGCTGATTTAACTTACGGAGGAACAGAAGTTGCAGACAACTCTGGATCTATTAAGTATTTAAGAATCGAATATGCTGGAGCTTTATTCAGTGCAGATAAAGAATTTAACGGATTATCATTATTCGGAGTTGGAAACGGAACTACAATTGAATACGTTCAATTACACAATGGATCTGATGACGGAATCGAATTCTTCGGAGGAACAGTAAATACTAAATACATTGTTTCTTCTAACAACGAAGACGATCAGTTCGACTGGACTGAAGGATGGAACGGAAAAAACGAATTCTGGTACGGAAAAGAAAGAGCTGACATGGGTAACCGCGGAATTGAAGCAGATAACAACTCAAGTAACAACGTTGCGACTCCAATTGCTAACCCAACTATTAAAAACGTAACATTAATTGGTCGTGGTGCTACAGGCGAAGAACCAGATGCAATGAAATTACGTCAAGGAACTTACGCAACTATCGACAATGTTGTATTAAGCAACTGGGGAACTGGATTTAACGTAGAGCACGATGCAACAATCGCTGCAATTGGAACGGGAAAATTAAAAGTAACCAATGTTAAATTCGAAAATGTTGCTACAAAAGCAAAAGGTAAAAACAGTGCAGGTTCAGCTGTAGATGTAAGTGCCGTATTTACAGAAAAAGCTGATGCAACAGGAGCTGGAAACGGAACTGCAGCACCTTCTTGGACACAAGGTTGGACAGTAGGATTGTAATAAATTTCTTAATATTTTCACAAATAACCCCAAAACTTCTTTGGGGTTGTTTTTTTGGTATCTTTTTTGAAATAATTTTTATATATTTACAATTCAAAGTTGAATCTATGAAAGAAAAATACTTATATATATTCCTGTTATTCGTCGTTACAAGCTTCTCTATGCAAGCCCAAACATCGAAAAACAATGGAATAGCGGAAACGAATAGAACAGAAAGTTCATCGTTGGATAAAGTACAAATTTATCCAAATCCGGTAACTAATGGTAAAATTTATGTAAACTCAGAAAACAATTCTTATAAAGAAATTGAACTTTATGACATGCTCGGCAAAAGGGTTTTGTCGACCGACATGACAAGTTCGCAGAAAGAATTAAACGTAACAAATCTAAAAGCTGGAGTTTACATCCTTAAAATAAGCGATAAAACAAACAGTATTACAAGAAAAGTAATTATAAAATAGTCTGTAGAATTCTACAGACTATTTTTGTTTTAAGAAAAAAAGCGACTCACAAAAATCAAAGTTTTCATCACTTATTTTAGGTTTAAATGAATATTAACTTAAAATTAAATATCATGAGAAAACTTTATTTTTTATTTATGATTTTCGCTACAGCGTTTACAGCAAATGCCCAAGTAGTGATAAGCCAGGTTTATGGCGGCGGTGGAAATGCAGGAACAACCTACAAAAGTGATTTTGTTGAATTATTCAATCGCGGAAGCACCCCTGAAGATCTTACAGATTATGTTTTGCAATATGCAACTGCCGCAGGAAATTTTGGAACGCATAAAGCGTATCTTCCAAACGACATAATTCAGCCTGGCGCTTATTATTTAGTTCAATTAGCCACAGGTGCAAATGGAACAGTCGATTTAGATGCTGATTTTATTCCAACCGGAACCCAAGCTTTTAATATGTCGGCGACAGATTTTAAAATCGCACTTACTTCTAACGATGTTACCGTAACTTCTCCTACAGACTCAAACGTAATCGATTTTGTTGGAGTTGGTTCTGCCAACATGTATGAAGGAACAGCAGCTATGCCAGCTTTAACAAAAGACAAGGCTGCATTTAGAAACGGTGATGGTTGTGAAGATACCGACGATAATTCAGAAGACTTTACAACCGGAGTTCCAAGTCCTCGAAACAGTCAAACTCCGGTTAATATTTGTGCAACTTCTTTAACCAAAAACGACATTGAAGGATTAAATGTTTTTCCAAATCCGGTCGATGATATTCTTTTCATTACCTCAAAGAATAACTTAGAAAAAAACATTAAATTATTCGATATGACAGGTAAAAAAGTCATCGACTCTAAAATGAATTCCGAGATTAATATTTCAAGCTTAAAAGCGGGTATTTATGTAGCTAAAATTACCGAAATGGGTAAAACAGCAACTCGTAAAATCATTGTGAAATAAATCGAGTAAAACATCTTAAAAGCATCTCTTTGCCGAGGTGCTTTTTTTATTTGTAACTTTGCAAAAAGCAAAAACCGTGTTTACAGCTACCGACATCATTTCGATCCAAACAACCAAAGAATTTCATAAAATGGCGATGAAAGCTTTTCGTCATCAATTTCAGCATAATGAAGTGTATCAAAAGTATTGTGTTTTGGTAAAACGAACGCCCGAAAATGTAAAACATATTACCGAAATTCCTTTTTTGCCGATTGAATTTTTTAAATCGAAAGAAGTTTTAAGTTCATTAGATCCAATTCAAACAACTTTTACGAGTAGCGGAACTACAGGGCAAATTACAAGCAAACATCATGTTACCGATCTTGAGTTTTATGAATTGAGTTTTAGAAATGCTTTTTCTAAATTTTACGGAAACATCGAAGATTATGTTGTTTTAGCGCTTTTACCTTCGTATTTAGAGCGCGATGGCTCTTCGTTGATTTACATGGTGCAAGATATGATTGAAGGAAGCCAGCATCCCGATTCTGGTTTTTATTTGAATAATTACGATGAACTGGTTCATAAACTGAAACAATTGGATAGCGACGGACAAAATGTTTTACTTATTGGTGTTACGTACGCTTTATTAGATTTGATTGAACAATACGATTTCGACCTTAAAAACACGATTATTATGGAAACGGGCGGAATGAAAGGACGAAGAAAGGAAATGATTCGCGAAGAACTGCACAGCGTTTTAACGAAAGGTTTCGGCGTTTCTGAAATTCATTCTGAATACGGAATGACCGAATTATTATCGCAAGCTTATTCACTTGGAAACGGCATTTTTGAATGTCCGCCTTGGATGGATATTTTAATTCGCGATACCGAAGATCCGTTTACGTTGATTGATTTTGGAAAAACAGGTGGAATTAATGTGATTGATTTAGCGAACTACAATTCATGCTCTTTTATTGCAACTCAGGATTTAGGAAAGAAATACGAAAACTTTTCTTTTGAAGTTTTAGGAAGATTCGATAATTCGGATATTCGTGGTTGTAATTTAATGGTGTATTAGTTATCAGTATTTTAGTCACAGATTTCACAAATCCTACAAAGGGTTTACAAAACCTTGTTTTCTGTAACAATTACATCTTAATTAATTTCCATATACTACAAATTATAAATAGGCTCGACTGTTTTTAAACGTTCTTTTAGTTTTTCGTAATATGGAAGCCAATCTTTTCTAGATTCTACAATAAAAATTTCATCACAATATTTTTCTTTTTGGATATAGTTAATATCGTTACATAATTTTGATATAATTAACCCACGAAATTGAGCATCTAACGAACCTGATAAAATACCACTTTCTCTATCTTGCCAAGTTTTCCCCTGTTCTTGCAATTCATCCATTTTTTTTAGAATATTGGGTAAATAATTATAGGTTTCGATAAATTCTTTGCCGCTTGTTTGTAAGTAGTTAATATACCAGTTAGTAAAATTTATTATTTCATCATCAGTATTAAGCTCTATACCATCAAATTTATTTTTGAAATTTTTATCATTTATAGTAGTCAAAAAATATTTTTTTTCGTCATAAAAATATTTTTCCATGATATAATCTTTACCAAAAATTTCAATTAAATGATTTTCTACTACTAGGATTGAAATTTTAAGTCCACTTATAGCAATCCATTGAGCATCTTTAAAATTCATAAAAAATGAAATTACTCGATTCTCTAATTTTAATAAGTATGCAGGATCTCCTCCTAATTTACACCCTTTAAAATTCAATGGATTTAAGTATTCATCAAAAATTTCAAATACATTTTTTTTTCTATCTGACTTTAACATTTCAATTTGCTTTAGTTATTTTTTCTAAAAAATTATATAAATAAAACATTTCAATATAACGAATAATTTTGCAAGGTTTACAAAACCTCGTAGCATTATTTTAGAAAAAGCTTTCTACTTTATTGAAATAACAAAATTATATTTCAAATAAAAAACCTCAGCTTTTGCTGAGGTTTTTAGTATTATTGAGCATTAATTACAAAGTAATTTTTCTTTCCGCGTTGTAACAAAACAAACTGATTATTGATTAAATCGGCTGTTGTTAACATGAATCCTTCTTGAACTTTTTCGCGATTAACCGAAATAGAATTTTCTCCTAAAGCTCTACGCGCTTCTCCATTCGATTTTAAAAATCCTGTTTTAGTATTTAAAACATCTACAATATCGATTCCCGCTTCTAAATCAGCTTTTGAAATTTCGGCTTGCGGAACTCCGTCAAAAACATCTAAAAACGTTTTAGCATCTAAAGCTTTTAAATCTTCCGACGATGCGTTTCCGAATAAAATCTCCGACGCTTTAATGGCATTTTCTAAGTCTTCTTTAGAATGAACCATAATCGTAATCTCTTCTGCTAATTTCTTTTGTAACGTTCTTAAATGTGGCGCTTCGTTATGTTCTTCGATTAATTTTTCGATTTCTTCTTTCGATAAAAATGTAAAAATCTTGATGTATTTTGCTGCATCAACATCCGAAGTATTTAACCAATATTGGTAAAATTTATAAGGCGAAGTACGTTCGGCATCTAACCAAATATTTCCTCCTTCAGATTTTCCGAATTTCGTTCCGTCGGCTTTTGTAATCAACGGACACGTTAAAGCATACGCTTTTCCTTGTTCTTTTCTGCGAATTAATTCGGTTCCGGTTGTAATATTTCCCCATTGATCCGATCCGCCCATTTGCAACGTCACGTTTTTGTTGTTGTACAAATGTAAAAAGTCGTATCCTTGAACTAATTGATATGTAAATTCTGTAAACGACATTCCGTCCGCAGCTTCACCTGTTAAACGTTTTTTTACAGAATCTTTCGCCATCATGTAATTTACCGTAATGTGTTTTCCAACATCACGAATAAATCCAAGGAACGAAAATTCTTTCATCCAGTCGTAATTATTTACCATTTCGGCAGCATTTGGCGCTTCAGATTCAAAATCTAAAAACTTAGCCAATTGTGCTTTAATCGCATTTTGATTACGTAATAGAGCTTCTTCGTCTAACAAATTACGTTCGTTAGATTTTCCCGAAGGATCGCCAATCATTCCGGTAGCTCCACCTAATAAAGCCAACGGCTTGTGACCTGCCGACTGAAAATGTTTCAACAACATTACGCCCACTAAATGTCCTATATGCAATGAATCCGCAGTTGGGTCAATTCCCACATACGCAACACGCATTTGCTCCATCAAATGTTCTTCTGTGCCTGGCATTACGTCGTGGAGCATTCCTCTCCAAGTCACTTCTTCAATAAAATTTTTCATGATAAAAAATAAATTTTTGACAAATATACGACTTTGAAAAACGGGTGTAACAAAAATCTCACTCTTTTCTTTATAAACAAAAAGCATTTACTGTTGATTGTAAATGCTTTGCTTTTAATCTTTTTTCAATTTTCCGATTGAAACATCTCGTAATCGGGAAATCGGTATAATTTGATTTTCATCTTTATCTGCAGGAGTCGCTCTAATTTCTTCTAATTTTATCTGAAGACGATTGTAAACCGAATCATAAATTGCTGTGTAAACATCAGGATCTTCTTGATAAACGCGTTGCGCCTTTACAAACTGCAAACTATCTAATCCGTGTTTTTTTAGAATATTTTCGTACGAAACGATATATTGTACCGAATCGCGTTTATTCGAAATCGATCGCGCGCTAGATGCAATGGTTAAATCCGTTAATACATCGACCATTTTTTCTTGCGAAACATCCGCTTTTTCGTTTTTAGAACATCCAAAAACACATAAAATTCCTAAAAGAACAACGATTTTCTTCATATATTATCTTTCAAAAAGTAAACGCTTTCCTGTTGGTTGTTCGCTAATTCTTCCATTTTCCATTACCAATTGTCCGTTTAAAACGGTCGAAATTACTTTTGTTGTAAATTCCTTTCCTTCAAAAGGCGACCAACCACATTTTGCCAATACGTTTTCTTTAGTAACCGTCCATGCTTCGCTGTTTAAATCAACTAAAGCTAAATCGGCAAAATAACCTTCTTTTACAAATCCGCGTTTTTCTATTTTAAACAAAATTGCTGGATTGTGCATCATTTTCTGCACGACTTTCTCTAACGAAAGTTTTCCTTTTTTAGCAAATTCCAACATCGTAATTAAAGAATGCTGCACTAAAGGTCCGCCAGAAGGCGCTTGTAGATATTTCTGCGATTTTTCTTCTAGCGTATGCGGCGCATGATCTGTTGCAATAACATCGATTCGATCGTCCAATAAAGCTTCCCAAATTTTTTCTCTGTCCGAAGCCGTTTTAACCGCAGGATTCCATTTTATGAAGTTTCCTTTTTCGGCATAATCTTCGTCCGAGAAATATAAGTGATGTACACAAACTTCGGCTGTGATTAATTTCTCTTCTAAAGGAATATCGTTTCGGAATAATTCGGTTTCTTTTCCGGTACTTATATGGAAAATATGCAAACGCGCTCCTGTTTTCTTAGCTAGTTCAATCGCTTTTGAAGACGATTTATAACAAGCTTCGGCACTGCGAATAATTGGATGTTGCGAAACCGGAATATCTTCGCCAAACTGTTCTTTTGCCTTTGTTAAATTCTCACGAATCGTTTGTTCGTCTTCACAATGAACTGCAATAAGCATTTTGGTCGACGAAAATATTTTTTCTAAAACTTCTTCATTATCAACCAACATATTCCCAGTTGAAGATCCTAAAAACAATTTAATTCCGGCAACATTACGCGGATTTGTTTTTAAAAGTTCTTCTAAATTATCATTAGTTCCGCCCATCATAAACGAATAATTCGCAAATGAAGTTTGGGCAGCGATTTGATATTTTTCTTCTAAAATCTCTTGTGTAACTGCATTCGGAACCGTATTGGGTTGTTCAATAAACGATGTAACTCCGCCTGCAATTGCCGCTTTCGATTCCGTTCCAATCGTTCCTTTGTGTGTTAATCCTGGTTCGCGAAAATGCACTTGATCGTCGATTACTCCTGGAAAAACATGAAGTCCCGAAGCATCGATTACTTTATCGGCATTTAATTCTAAATTAGTTCCTATTTTAGAAATCGTTTCGTTTTCGATGAATATATCGGCTTTAAAAATGCTTCCTTCGTTAACTATAGTTCCGTTTTTAATTAAAAGAGTACTCATTATATTTGATTAAATATTTTTTTAAATCGTAATTGTAAAACGCCAAAAACAGCTTCTTTAATAATATTTCCCGACATTTTTGACTTGCCTTTTGTTCTGTCGGTAAAAATAATCGGCACTTCGACCAATTTAAATTTATGACAAAATGCGCGATATTTCATTTCGATTTGGAAAGCATATCCGACAAACTTGATTTTCTTTAAATCGATTTTTTCTAAAACCGAACGATGATAACAAATAAAACCAGCAGTTGTATCCATAATGTTCATTCCGGTAATAAAGCGCACATAAACCGAAGCGCCGTACGAAAGCAAAACGCGACTTAAAGGCCAATTTACCACATTTACGCCTTTTACGTAACGCGAACCAATGGCAACATTTGCTCCGTTTTTACAAGCTTCTAACAATATCGGTAAATCATTCGGATTGTGCGAAAAATCGGCATCCATTTCAAAAATATATTCGTAATTACGTTTTAAAGCCCAATCGAAACCTGCAACATAAGCTGTTCCCAATCCGTTTTTCTTTAAACGTTTCTTTAAAAAAACGCGATCAGGAAAACGTTCGGCAACTTGTAAAACCTTTTCAGAAGTTCCGTCTGGCGAATTATCGTCTACAACCAAAACATCGAAAGATTCTTCTAATTGCATAACCGCCAAAAGAATATCTTCTATGTTTTCGATCTCGTTAAACGTAGGAATTACAACTATATTTTTACTCATACTAAAAAAATCTTAGCAAATGTAAACTTTTTTACACGGAGTTTTCTTAATAAAATTAGAATGATTTTTGTAAACATAAAATTAGTAATTTTACGCAGTTTATGGAAATAGAATTTTTACATAGAAATCCATTATCGGCAGATTGGGCAACGGTTTTGTTTGTTTTAACCTTTGCTGCAATCGTGATTACGCGAAATACTTTTCCGGTTCGTTTTTCTGAATTTTTGCGTTTGGGAATATCGAACAAATACTTATCGGTTTATCGCGATACCAACAACATGAAAAGTGGTTTTACCATTAGTATGTTCTTTGTTCAAATGGTTTCGTTAAGTATGTTTGTTCATTACATTATTAGTTTGTTCGGGCATACAGAATTAGACAGCTTTAGATCGTATATTCGTGTAATTAGCGTTTTAACTTTCTTTGTATTGGTAAAATATTTTCTTGAAAAAATCGTAGCGGTTTGCTTTGCTATCGAAGATTTTGCAGAACAGTATAATTTGGTAAAAGTAACATACAGATCGTTTCTAGGATTGATCCTTTTTCCGATTGTTGCGGTGTTGTTCTATAACAATTTTCAATCAGATTATTTTCTTTGGACCATTTTAGGTTTATTTATCTTAACAAATGGTGCATTATTTTTGCTGCTTTTAAAAAATTATCAAAAATCGATTACCCCCTTTATTTTGTATTTTATTTTGTATCTTTGCACCTTTGAAATAGCGCCTTACATAATTTTATATCACTGGTTTGTTGTTTCGTAAGATATAAAGAATAAATTATCATGAAAGTGAAATCAATTTTGGTGTCGCAGCCAGAACCTAAAGTAGAAAACTCGCCGTATTTCGACATTCAGCAGAAGTACAAAGTAAAGATTGACTTTAGACCTTTCATCCATGTTGAAGGTGTAAACGCCAAAGAAGTGCGTCAACAAAAAATTGACTTAAACAACTACACATCCATTATCCTTACCAGTAAAAACTCTGTAGATCATTATTTCCGCGTAGCAGAAGAAATGCGTTTTAAGGTTCCTGAAACCATGAAATATTTCTGTCAATCCGAAGCTATTGCGTATTATTTACAGAAATATGTTGTGTACCGAAAACGTAAAATTTATGTTGGTCAGAAGGATTTTGCCGATATGGCTCCTTTAATTAAGAAGTTTAAAGACGATAAGTTTTTACTTCCTGCATCGGATAAATTAAACGACGACGTTCCGCAAACTTTAAACGATTTGGGTGTAAATTGGAAACAAGGAATCTTTTTCCTTACTGCAATGAGCGATCTTTCGGATCTTAAAGATGTAAAATACGACGTTTTATGTTTCTTTAGTCCAACAGGAATCAATTCGCTTTTCAAAAACTTCCCTGACTTTGTTCAAGGCGATACGAGAATTGGTGTTTTTGGAAGCACAACTAAAAAAGAAGCCGAAGAACACGGTCTTAGAGTAGACATTATGGCTCCAAGCCCTGAAGCACCTTCTATGACAATGGCAATTGAAAAATACTTACAAAAAGTAAATAAATAACACCAAACCTCTTCCGAAAAGAAGAGGTTTTTTTATTACCATTGCGCAAAAATCACTTTTGGCACGATTCATGAAAACCACATCAAAACAAAACATGAAAAGCATGAAAAAAATAATTACCATAATAGTACTTTCTGCCGGAATGTTATCATTTGCGCAAGAAGCAGGAAAAAAAGGCGAACTTTTAAAAAACGAAGCTACTGTTAAAGAAATGCAAACGATAACAAGCAGTAATACTTCACGCGGAATGGTTCGTTCTGACAATACATCAAAAGATCGAATTCCTTCAAGAAACAACGGAAGAAATAATAACGTTCGTTATAATTGGAATCAGAATTTGGGTTATTCAGAAGTTTTTGTGCGAATTCCAGAACAAGGTTATTTCTCGGTAGAAATAGACAATCAAATGATTAGCTCTCCTTCAGGAAAATATCGTTTCTTTGATTTAAAATCGGGCAGAATGGCTATTTCTATCTACGAAAACGGCTATTTAATTTATCGTTCGCAATTAAATGTTAGAAACAACACGCGTTTGGTTTTAGATTTCTTCAGTAATTACGGACTTTATTTGTTAGATTCGTACAAAGTGCAAGGGCAAATGTATGGTTTTGACGAATGGGACGATGTTTGGAACAATCCTTATAACAATTACCCAAGCTACAATCCAAGAAATAATGTTATGGATAATCGTTCTTTCGACAGCTTTGTACAAACTTTAAAAAGAACCGCAAGTTTCGATAAAGACAAAGCTTCATTTATAGAACAACAGGTTAACAATACTTTTTTTACCTCGCAACAAATAAAAACGTTGTTAGAAACCTTTTCGTTTGATGATTCCCGTTTACAAACTGCTAAATTGTTATATGGTTATTGTTCCGATATTTCAAACTTTTATATTGTATACGACACGTTTGATTTCGATAGAAACAGAAAAGATCTGATGAATTTTGTTAGCAAAAAAAGATAAAGAGAAGTTTTCTTCTCTTTTTTCATATCTAAAAGTCTTTTATATTTAGACTGAATCTAAAAGCATATTTCTGTAATTTTACAAAGCTTAATAACAATTAATATCAAAATGATTGACTTTTTATATCAGGATCCATATCCTATTCAGAAAGACGACACCCAATACAGAAAAATAAGTTCTGATTACGTAAAAATCGAAAAACTAGGCGATCGCGAAATCTTAACCGTTGATCCTAAAGGATTAGAATTATTGGCAGAAGTTGCCATGAGCGATGTTTCTTTCATGTTGCGTACAGCGCATTTAGAGAAATTACGTAAAATCATCGACGATCCGGAGGCAACAGATAACGACCGTTTTGTAGCGTACAATTTATTGCAAAACGCAGCGGTAGCTGTAAACGGAGAATTACCTTCTTGTCAAGATACCGGAACAGCAATTGTTATGGCAAAAAAAGGCGAAAACGTTTATACGGGAGCCGACGATGCCGAAGCTTTATCAAAAGGAATTTTTAATACGTACATTAATAAAAACTTACGTTATTCTCAAATCGTTCCGATTTCGATGTTCGAAGAGAAAAATTCAGGTTCAAACTTACCCGCGCAAATCGACATTTATTCTAAAAAAGGAAAATCGTACGAGTTTTTATTTTTAGCAAAAGGTGGCGGTTCTGCAAACAAAACATTTTTATATCAGCAAACAAAATCGTTGTTAAACGAGAAATCGTTAGAAGCTTTTGTCAAAGCTAAAATCATGGATTTAGGAACGGCCGCTTGCCCGCCTTATCACTTAGCTTTGGTTATTGGCGGAACTTCTGCCGAAGCAACTTTAGCTGCTGTTAAAAAAGCGTCTGCTGGTTATTACGATCATTTACCAACAACAGGAAACATGTCAGGTCAGGCTTTCCGTGATTTAGAATGGGAAAAACGAGTTCAGGAAATTTGCCAAGAATCAGGAGTTGGAGCGCAATTTGGAGGAAAGTATTTAGTGCACGATGTTCGTGTAATTCGTTTACCTCGTCACGCAGCTTCTTGTCCGGTTGGATTAGGTGTTTCGTGTTCTGCAGACAGAAACATTAAAGGAAAGATTACCCAAGAAGGAATTTTTGTAGAACAATTAGAAACAAATCCTGCACGTTTATTACCTGAAACTGCTCCGCATTTAGAAGAACCAGTTCGAATTGATTTAGATCAACCGATGGAAAACATTTTGGCAGAGTTGACAAAACATCCGATTAAAACACGTTTAATGTTAAACGGAACTGTGATTGTTGCACGCGATATTGCACATGCAAAAATCAAAGAACTGTTAGATAACGGTGAACCAATGCCGGAATATTTCAAAAATCATCCGGTTTATTACGCCGGACCTGCAAAAACGCCACAAGGAATGCCTTCTGGTTCTTTCGGTCCAACAACTGCAGGTCGTATGGATAGTTATGTAGATCAATTCCAAGAAAACGGAGGTTCTATGATTATGTTAGCGAAAGGAAACCGCTCGCAACAAGTTACCGACGCTTGCGCAAAACACGGCGGATTTTATTTAGGATCAATTGGCGGACCCGCTGCGATTTTAGCACAAGATAATATTTTGAATGTAGAAGTAGTCGATTTCCCTGAATTAGGAATGGAAGCAGTTCGTAAAATAACGGTTAAAGATTTCCCTGCGTTCATTATTACTGATGACAAAGGAAATGATTTCTTTCAGAATTTGTAATATCATTTATATATAAACTTTTTAAAACAGCATTTTTCAATGCTGTTTTATTTTTTGTATAAATTCTGTCACAAAAGCGTATTTAAATCGTCTTACTATTAAACGAACAAGAAAACACTTTGGAAAAATTCAATACATCACATCATAAAATGCTTCGGTTAGCTTCTAGGATACTTGGTTGTCATAACGACGCAGAAGATATTGTACAAGATTGTTACGAAAAGTTCTTGTTGAATACGAAAAAAGAACAAATACAAAACAACGAAGCTTTTTTAATGACGATGGTTCGGAATGCGAGTCTTGATTTTTTAAGAAAAAGGCATTTTGCTTTTCAGACTGACGAAATTTTAAATCATCATATTTCACACGAAAGTCCTGACAAAATATTAGAACTTAAAGAAAGCGAAAATAAGTTAGATCAATTATTAAATCTTTTAAACGAAAAACACCGAACAGTTTATCATTTACGAGAAATTGAAGAATATGAGCTAGAAGAAATCGCGAAGATTTTAAACATAAGTTATGATGATGTAAGAACGTGTTTATCGCGTGCACGAAAAAAAATAAGAGAATTATATAATGCCTATTTAAACAATGAAAGAGGAACGAAATAAAGAACAGCTGTTAAAAAAATATTATGATGGCAATACCACTTTAGCCGAAGAAAAATGGTTAAAAGAACACGTATTACATAATAAGGAAAATATAGAGCATTTTATTTTTAACGATCTTGATTCTTTAAAAAAGGAAGCTGTTCAGGATCATCGAACAAATAAAAAACAAAAAAGAACATTCGCAAAAGTCATTACAATATGTAGTTTAATTACTTCAGCTGCTTGTATGTTTTTCTTTATCTGGAAACCTTCTTTAAACAATTCGATTAAAAAAGACTCGTTCGAAAACACCATAAGCGAAGAGCTTTTAGTTTCAAGTACAATCGAAGGTTCTATAGAAGATCCTGAAATAGCATTAGAACAAGCTAAAAAAGCATTAGCGTTTGTAAGTAAAAAATTAAATTCCGGTACCGAATCTATACATCATTTAAACAAGTTGAATCACGTAAAAGATTAAAAACATGAAGTTAAAAAAAATCATTTTTCTATTGTTGTTATGTTTGCCACTTACTGTAATGTCGCAAAGTCTGGCTCAAAAAACAGCAACAAATTACGAAGGTAAAAAAGGATATACAACGGTAAACATTTCAAAATCTATGTTTAAAATGCTATCGCGAATAAAAACTACAGATCCTGAATATCAAAATTTTCAGAAATTTCTATCTAATCTCGAAGGTTTCAAAATTTTGGTCGAAGAAGATGCTAAAAACAAAACTTTTAAAAACGATTTGTCATTATTAGCACAATCTCTTTCCAAAAAAGGTTACGAAGAACTAATGAGTATAAATGAAGATGGAAACAACATTTCGTTTAAAGTTTTAGAGAAAAACAACCGCATTCGCGAATTGGTAATGAGTATTACAGGAGAAGATAATGTGCTCATGATTATTAGCGGCGATTTTATTTTAGACGATCTTATTTCTATTTCCGATAGCGTAAATATTGGCGAAATCAATCAGGTAAAAAAACTTAAAGACAAAAAGAAATGAAACTATTAAAACAAAGTTTATTATTAGCGATTAGCTGTTTAATGTTATCATGTGCTTCGTTTAAAAACAAAGGTTTAGACTCGTTTTACAAAGAATACGACAAAGAAATTACCTCGTTACGCGTTCCTAAACTACTTTACAGATTTACCGACGCTCATAAAGAACTAAAACCGTTAATAAAATATTTAAAAGCAACTCGTGTTGTTTCTATTGAAAACAGTAGCGAAAAATTGCAACGCGATTTAAACAAAGCTCTAAAACACGATAAATACGAAGAGTTTATTAGTATAAATAGCGAAGGTAATTTGGTTACTATTTTAGCAGCCGAAAATAAAGAGAAAATCACTCATATTGTATTAAAAATAAAAGAAGGAAATGAACTAAATTTAATACAAACTCGGGTTAATTTACCCTTAGATAAATTTCAGGAAATCTTAAGTTCACTCAATTAATTTAATTCAATGCAAAAACCGGAAGATCATCTTTCGGTTTTTTTAATTTAAGGTTTACGTATCTTTAGACTTTCCAATTAAATTAATTTTCCTTATTTTTAATCGAACCAAAAATATAAAAATGAAAAAGTTCTTAAAGTGGTTTGTCATTATCGCTATTGTATTAACAGCCTTAGTTTACCTTCTTGATTTAGGTTATTTGCTTCGCGCGGTTCGCGTAACATATCTTACAGGTCACAAAACCGCCTTTTTAGAAGATTATTCTTATTTCGACAATCGCGAAATCAAAAAAGGAGTTGCGCAACCTTGGAAAGTTTCTAAAAATTACAATAAGATAAAACCAACCGAGAAATTAGAGCAAACACATAACGAATTGCAAACTACTTCGTTTTTAATCATTAAAAATGACAGTATTTGGCACGAAAGTTATTACGATGTTGGTTCGCCCGAAAGTAAAACCAATTCGTTTTCAATGGCAAAAAGTATTGTAACTTCGGCTTTAGGAAAGGCAATCGATTTAGGTTTTATTAAAAGTTTAGATGCTAAAGTGATTGATTTTTTACCCGAATTAAAAGGCGAATTTGCAAAAGAAGTAACCGTTGGCGACTTAGCAAGTATGGCTTCCGGACAACATTGGGACGAAAATTATTATGGACCAACTTCGGTTACAACGCAAGCTTATTTCAAAAAAGATTTGCGTGCTTTAATGTTAAGTTTACCAATTGATTCAAAACCTGGTCAAAAGTTCATCTATCAAAGTGGCGATACACAATTGTTGGCAATGGTTTTAGAAAAAGCGACCGAAATGCATTTGGCTGATTTTATTTCGAAATACTTTTGGCAACCAATGGGAATGGAACACGATGCCATTTGGCAAATTGATCATGCAGATGACGGAATTGAAAAAGCATATTGCTGTATTGCAAGTAACGCACGCGATTTTGCAAAATTCGGGAAATTATATCTTCAAAACGGAATGTGGAATGGCGAGCAAATTCTATCAACCAGTTTTGTGTTTAAATCCATCAATCCGCGTTTTAGCGAAAGTCCGCAATACGGTTACGGTTGGTGGCTTTCGAATTACAAAAACAAGCACATTTATTATATGCGCGGACATTTAGGACAGTTCGTTATTGTGATTCCGGAAGACGATTTAATCATTGTGCGTTTAGGACATCTTAAAGGTTTGCAAACCACAACCGATCCTCATAGCAACGATTTTTATGTATATATCGATGAAACATATCGAATGTTAAATGAGAAATTATGATTGATAAAATTATTTTAAGCAACATTCTTTTTCTAGATATTGAAACGGTTCCACAAAATGAATTTTACAATGATTTAAGTTCGGAAGTTCAAGAATTGTTTTCTGAAAAAACACAATATCAACGAAAAGACGAAATTTCGGCAGAAGAATTCTATGAAAAAGCGGGAATTTGGGCAGAATTTGGAAAGATTATTTGCATTTCAGTCGGATATTTTACGATTAAAAATACAGAACGACAATTCAGAACTAAATCGTTTTACGGAGACGAAAAGGAACTTTTATTGAATTTCAATCAATTAATCGGTTCGCATTTTTCGAATCCGGCGTTTGTATTTTGCGGACATAACATTAAAGAATTCGACATTCCGTATTTATGTCGCCGCATGTTGATTAATCAAATTCAAATTCCCGAAAAACTGCAATTATTCGGCAGAAAACCTTGGGAGATTCCACATTTAGACACTTTGGAATTATGGAAATTTGGCGATTTTAAACATTATACATCAC
Organism: Flavobacteriaceae bacterium UBA3339; assembly: GCA_002360925.1. GTDB lineage: Bacteria > Bacteroidota > Bacteroidia > Flavobacteriales > Flavobacteriaceae > Flavobacterium. Next base: position 398,777 of record DERN01000011.1, read on the forward strand.
TTAAATTATTAACGCATGTTTTAAATATTCCGTCGCCAAAAGAAGATATTGACGGAAGTGAAGTTCGAAATGTTTATTACAACGACCAAGATATAGAGCGCATTAAAAAATATTGCGAGCGCGATGTTGTTGCCGTTGCGCAAGTTTTTCTTCGTTTACGAAACGAAAAACTTTTAATTGAAAATGAAATTGTTTCGGTTTAATTGTAAATTCTAAAAAGGAGATCATAAGCTCAAAAACAGAAATAATTTCGGCTCAAAATATATAAAATGTTAAAATTTAAATTTTATTTGGTAGTTCAAATCATTCTTTAGAATTTTGTTCCATCATAAAAGAAAAAAGAATTTCAATTTAATGCAACATTGTAAACAATATACAACCAATTTTAAGATGTGGGAATTATCCTGCAGAGGTTGCTGTATATCGTTTTAATTGTTTCGTTTCGAAAATAAAATCATATATCTGAAGTCCTCTGCGCAAGTAGAGGACTTTTTTTATATCCAAATTTCATTATTAACCCAAAATACAATCGTCATGAGTTTAGAACAAATCTCATTATTGAGTTTCACAAATCAAAGCCAGTTAAACATTAAAAGCAACGAATTACAATTAACCATCAATCAAAAAGAGATGAAGAAAAATTCGTATGCCCACTTAGAGTATTTATTGGCAGGTTTTGCTGCGTGTATCAATGCAGTCGGACATCAAATTGCTGATGAATTGGACATGGAGTTAAAATCAATTCAAATCGAAATTAAAGGAACCATCAATACCGCGAAAACCGAAGGTTTTAATGTACAAAACCGATGTGGTTTCGAAAGTATTAACTTGGTTTTAAAACCTGTTACAAATGCCGATTTAACGACGTTAAAATTTTGGATGGATGAAATAAAAGAACGTTGCCCCATTTACGACAATTTGTTAAACGCAACACCAATAAACTTAGTTGTAACAAAAGATTTTAGAACAAAAGCCGCTTAAGTAACTTAAAGTTGTTGATTTTAACTTTTAGATTTAGTTCCAAAATCACACAACTTTTTACCATAATATAATTGTTTAGTTTGTTTTTACTACCTTTAGTTTTCTAAAAATTAGAGGTAGTTTTTTTATGAATAATCCTATTTTACAGGTTAAAGATTTAAGCATTTCGTTTTTACAGGAAAAGCAATGGAAACAAGTAATCCAACAAATTTCGTTTGATGTTTTCCCGAATGAAATTTTAGGAATTGTAGGTGAATCAGGTTCGGGAAAATCAGTTTCGAGCTTAGCTGTTATGGGATTATTACCACAAAAAATATCGAGAATAAACAACGGATCCGTTTTTTTCAAAAATCAAGAAATCACACATTTAACCGATAAAGAATTCCGAACTATTCGCGGAAAAGAACTTTCTATGATTTTTCAGGAACCGATGAGTTCATTAAATCCGTCGATTGTCTGCGGAAAACAAGTTGCCGAAATTTTAGAAACACACACAAATCTTTCCGAAAAAGAAATTAAAAAAGAAGTTTTACGTTTGTTTGAACAAGTAAAACTTCCTGATCCGGAAGGGCTTTACAACAAATATCCGCATCAAATTTCGGGCGGACAAAAACAACGCGTTATGATTGCAATGGCAATTGCATGTAAACCAAAAATTTTAATTGCCGACGAACCCACAACTGCGCTCGATGTTACGGTTCAAAAAGAAATTATCCATTTACTAAAAAACCTTCAGAAAGAAACCGGAATGAGTATTTTGTTTATTTCGCATGATTTAGCATTAATTTCCGAAATCAGTCAGCGTGTTTTGGTTATGTTCAAAGGTGAAATAGTGGAGCAAGGAAAGGTGGAACAAATTTTTCACAATCCGCAACATCTTTACACAAAAGCTTTAATTGCTTCGCGCCCTTCTTTAAATATTCGTTTAAAACGTTTGCCAACCATTCAGGATTATTTAGAACACAAAGAAAATGCAGAAGCAATTACAACCGAAGAGCGTAAAAATCAACTAGAAAAATTGTACAGCAAAAAACCTTTGTTGCGTGTTTTAAATGTGGAAAAAGAATATGTTGTAAAAACGCAGCTTTTTCAACCAAACAAAACTTTTAAAGCGGTAAATGATGTGAGTTTTGATATTTACGAAGGCGAAACTTTAGGTTTAGTAGGCGAAAGCGGTTGCGGAAAATCGACTTTAGGAAATACTATTTTACAATTAGATCCTGCAACAAAAGGACAAATTTTCTATAAAGATCAAGATATTACGAAACTTTCGAAAAAGGAAATCAAAAACCTTAGAAAAGAAATTCAGATTATTTTTCAAGATCCATTTGCTTCTTTAAATCCAAAAATCGCGGTTGGCGAAGCCATTTTAGAACCAATGAAAGTTCATAAACTACATAAAAACGACGCTGAACGAAAAGAAAAAGTGTATGAATTATTAGAGAAAGTTGGTTTACTTCCCGAACATTATAATCGTTATCCGCATGAGTTTTCGGGTGGTCAGCGCCAACGAATCGGAATTGCACGAACAATTGCTTTACAACCAAAACTCATTATTTGTGACGAATCGGTTTCGGCATTAGATATTTCGGTTCAGGCTCAGGTTTTAAACTTATTGAACGATTTAAAAGACAATTTTGGATTTACTTATTTATTTATTTCGCACGATTTAGCTGTTGTTAAATACATTTCGGATCAAATTATTGTAATGAATAAGGGTAAAATTGAAGAACAAAACGAAGCCGATGCACTTATTGAAGATCCACAAAAACCTTATACACAGAAACTAATCGACGCAATTCCGAAAGGAATCTAAGCTTATTTTCTAAAAAATGGATATATTTACTTATTATCACGTTTAAATTTAAAGTCAAAATATTATGAAAAAACTTATTCCATTTGCTTTTGCACTTGTCCTGTTTTCATGCGCTAAAGAATCGGCTTCGAAATACACGATTCTGTCAGGAAAAATGACAAACACAAAAGAAAATAAATTTACGGTTAGAGGAAATTCGTTCAAAAAAAAAATCAATTTAAAAGAAGACGGCAGTTTTACCGATACACTTTATTTGGATTACGACGGAACTTACGAAATTGGACGAATGGGAGTTTATCTTCAAAATGGTAAAAATCTTTCGTTTGATGCCGATGCTGAAAACCTAACAGAAGTTACATTTACGGGAGATTTGGCAACCGAAAATAATTATATTGCTAAGAAAAGTAAACTTCAGCAAGAAATATTAGGAAGCGATATAAAGGCGCTTTATTCGCTTGAAGAACCTATTTTTTTAGTTAAAATTGACGAATTATCTAAAAAAAGAAACGAATTACTTGAAGGTACTACTTTTACGATTAACGATTTCAAAGAAAAAGAAACTAAGAATTTAAATTACCACAAAGAGTACTTATTGCGAATTTTCCCCGATTACCACGGCTATTTTATAGGAAATGAAGATTTCAAAGTTTCTGAAAACTATCCAAAACCAGACGAAAAAATCAACTTAGACAACGCTGACGATTTTAATTTTTCTATTCCTTATCGTCAATTGGTTTCGTTAGATTTCAACAAGAAAATTCAAGAAGAAAGCGACAACGGAAACAATTTTAACGATTTAGCAATTTCTAAATTAAAATCGTTTAAAAGTCAGAATATTAAAAATGATTTAGCAGAATCACTTTCGTACGAAATTTCACTTTCTAACGAAAAAATGGAAAACATGTACAACGAATTGATGTCGATTTCGACCAACGAAAATTTTAAAAAAGAGTTGACCGAAAAATACAACAAGTTAAAAACGTTGGCAAAAGGAAATCCTTCTCCAAAATTTAATTACGAAAATCATAAAGGTGGCACAACTTCGCTTGACGATTTAAAAGGAAAATTCGTTTATATAGATGTTTGGGCTACTTGGTGCGGACCTTGTATTGGCGAAATTCCGTTTATGAAAGAAGTTGAGAAAAAATATCACGGAAAAAACATTGAGTTTGTAAGTATTTCGATCGACGAGAAAAAGGATTACGATAAATGGAAGAAGTTTGTGACGCAAAAAGAAATGGGCGGAATTCAACTTTATGCAGATAATGCTTGGCAATCGCAATTTGTGAAAGATTATGCCATTGATGGAATTCCGAGATTTATTTTAATCGATCCTAATGGAACTATTGTTTCGGGCGATGCGCCTAGACCTTCGGACGAAAAGGTTATTGCTTTATTAACTGAACTTGGCATTTAACATATTTATAAAAACGAAGAAGTCTTGACAAATCAAGACTTCTTCGTTTTTTAATCACTATCTTATCTTAAACTCCGCCATCATACGGAACTTCTTTTTCATTAAATATGATTCCGAAAGTTTCTAATTCTTTTAAAACAGGTTCGTAAACTTCTTTTTTAATCGGCATTTGTACACCAGGAGTTGTAATTTTCTCGTTTAATATTTGTAAAGCCACGATTGCGACAGGCAAACCAACTGTTTTTGCCATTGCAGTATGTTCTGAATCATCGCCGATACAAACCATGGTTGAATCGATTTGTTGCGTTTCTTCATTTCCCGGCATTGTATATCCGAATTTATGATACATTACAATCATATCTTTATCTTCTGGTTGTAACTGCCATTTTTCGGATAAGATTTTTTCTAAGATTTGAGCTGGAGTAGCATTCTTTAATCCAACCATTTTTTGATCGTTGAATAAATCCAATTCCACAAATTTATCCCAAACCGTATCATCTTGCTCAATATTCAAGGTTAATCGAAATTTTACTTCAACCGAATCTGTTGCATGATAATATAAAAATGAGTTAATAAATTCACGATACGTCATATGTTCCGAATCCTCGATCGTGTATGTATCATCCGTCACACCTAACTGAACTAACATATTCCAAGCGCGCGAATATCCCACTCTACGCATTGTTCCTCGATAAATAGTATGTGCTTTTTGCAATCCGTAAGCATCACGATAACTTAACGAATCTCTATTTGCATACGCTTCGAATCTTCCGTATCCGTCGACTTCTAAAAACTCGGTTCGTTTAAAAACACGTTGATACGGAATGTATTTATAAGTTCCTTGTTGTAAAAATTTTGCTGCACCGCCTTGCCCGGCAACGACAACATTCCTAGGATTCCATGAAAATTTGTAGTTCCACACATTATTATCAGATTCAGGAGCGACTAAGCCTCCGCAAAACGATTCAAAATGTACAGGATTCCCTCCTTTTTCACGAATCTCGTTCAACACTTTCATCGCACTCATATGATCAATTCCCGGATCCAATCCACATTCGTTCATAAAAACCAGACCTTTCGTCACAACTTCTTCATTCAACGCCTTCATTTCGGCAGAAATATATGAAGCTGTAACTAGGTGTTTTCCTAAAGCAACACAATCTTTCGCTAATTCGATGTGAAGAAAAGCCGGAAGCATGGAAATAACAACATCGGATTCTTGAACCAATTGTTTGCGAAGTTCGGTTTGATCTAATGAGAATTGCAGTGCTTTTCCGTTTGGATGATTGTTGATTTTTTTCTGAGCTGTTTCTAAAGATTGATCGGCAACAACTACGTGGTAATCATTTTCGACCGAATGATCTAACAAGTATTGAATTAAACTTGAAGAGGATCTGCCGGCGCCAATCACGGTGATTTTTTTCATTATTAAAACTTTTCGTTTGTTGGTGCGTCTAAATTAAGGAAAAATATAAAGCACGAAAGTTTTTTTAAGATTTTACTAAGAACATTTACTTATTGCGTAACTTTGAAAAAACCTTAAAATCATGAACAAAAAGATCATAGGAACCGCCGCAATTATCGGACTTATAAGTATTATTTTTGGTGCTTTTGGTGCACATGCTTTAAAAGCCGTTTTAAACGCTGAACAATTAGTCAGCTTTGAAACCGGAGTTCGTTACCAAATGTATCATGCTTTATTTCTATTGTTTGTAGGAATGGCAAATGTGATTACCGAAAAACAAAAAAAGACTATTTTCATACTTACTTTAATAGGAATTCTATTATTTTCCGGATCCATCTACTTATTAGCAACACAAGGAATTAGCGGAATAAACTTCAAGTTTTTAGGTCCGGTTACGCCTATTGGCGGAATGTTTTTAATCTTTTCTTGGCTTATGTTGGCTTTTTATTCGTTCGGTCAAAAAACTGAGAAATAATAGCTTTAAAATAATTTTATTTTGCTAAGTTTGTACCCAAATTAACACAACACAAATTCAAGAAATGATTGTTTCAAATAAATTGTCTTTAGATAAATACGGGATAAAGAATGTAGAAGAAATCATCTACAATCCTTCTTATGATGAACTATTTATCGCGGAAACCGATCCTAATTTAGTTGGATTCGAAAAAGGGCAAGTATCTGAATTAGGAGCTGTAAATGTCATGACTGGTGATTTTACAGGACGTTCTCCTAAAGACAAATACATTGTAAAAGACGCTGTAACAGAAAACACCATTTGGTGGACTTCTGAAAAAGCTAAAAACGATAATAAACCAATTTCTCAAAATACTTGGGAAGCTTTAAAACAAAACGCAACAGAGCAATTATCTGGTAAAAAATTATACGTAATTGATGCTTTTTGTGGTGCCAACGAAGATACTCGTTTAAAAGTTCGTTTTATTATGGAAGTTGCGTGGCAAGCTCACTTTGTAAAAAACATGTTCATTCGTCCTACTGCGGAAGAATTAGCAAATTTTGGAGAGCCTGATTTCGTTGTAATCAACGCTTCTAAAACATCTTTTAAAGATTATAAAGATCACGGATTGAATTCTGATGTTTACATCGCATTTAATCTTACCGAAAAAACACAATTAATCGGAGGAACTTGGTACGGTGGCGAAATGAAAAAAGGTATGTTCTCTATGATGAACTACTATTTGCCATTACAAGGAATTGCTTCTATGCATTGTTCAGCAAACAAAGGAAAAGAAGGTGATGTTGCCGTTTTCTTTGGTTTATCAGGAACAGGAAAAACAACTTTATCTACAGATCCAAAACGTGAATTAATCGGCGACGATGAACATGGTTGGGATAATGACGGAGTTTTTAATTTTGAAGGCGGTTGTTATGCAAAAACAATTGATTTAAGTAAAGAACACGAACCTGAAATTTTTGCTGCAATTAAACGCGACGCTTTATTAGAAAACGTTACAGTTGATGCCGAAGGAAAAATCGATTTCAAAGATGGTTCTGTAACTCAGAACACACGTGTTTCTTATCCAATCGAATTTATCGAAAACATTGTAAAACCGGTTTCTAAAGCAGGTCATGCTAAAAAAGTAATCTTCTTAACAGCCGATGCTTTTGGTGTAATGCCTCCTGTTTCTAAATTAACTCCGGAGCAAACAAAATACTATTTCTTATCTGGTTTCACAGCAAAATTAGCTGGAACAGAACGTGGAGTTACACAACCTGAACCAACTTTCTCTGCTTGTTTCGGAAAAGCATTCTTAAGCTTACACCCAACAAAATACGGTGAAGAATTAGTTAAGAAAATGGAAGAACACAACGCTACCGCTTACATGGTAAATACAGGATGGAACGGTACCGGAAAACGTATTTCGATTAAAGATACAAGAGCAATTATCGACCGTATTTTAGACGGATCGATCGAAAATGTAGAAACTACAATCGTTCCAATCTTTAATTTAGCTGTTCCTACAGGTTTAGAAGGAGTGGACACCAATATTTTAGATCCTAGAAATACATATGCTGATGCAAGCGAGTGGGAAACTAAAGCTGCAGATTTGGCTAAATTGTTCGTAGAAAATTTCGAACATTACACAGACAACGAAGAAGGGAAATCGTTAGTTACGGCTGGTCCTCAATTATAATTCTTTCTCATTTATAAAATTTAAAGTCCGACAATTGTCGGACTTTTTTATTTATCTCTCTTTTTACTTCTTAATTTAGATTAACTCTCTCCCGTTTTTTAATCGATATCTTTGAACTATCAAATTAAAAATATCAATCATGAAAAAAATAGCCTTATTATTTATTGCAACGTTGTTTTCAGTAGCAACTTTTGCTCAAACAAAATACAATGTTGATACGTACCATTCGTTCTTAAACTTTTCTGTAGGTCACTTAGGAATTTCGTTTGTAGACGGTAAAATGGACAAGTATCAAGGAACTTTAGAGATGGACAAAGAAGATATCGCAACAGCGAAATTTAACTTTACCATTGATGCAAGTTCGGTAAACACCGGAATTGAAATGCGTGACGATCATTTACGTTCGGCCGATTTTTTTGAAACAGCAAAATATCAAGATATAAAATTTGTTTCGACTTCGATTAAAAAAGCAGGTAAAAACAACTACAAATTAAACGGAAACTTAACCATTAAAGGAATTACAAAACCTGTAACTTTTGATTTGGTTTACGGAGGTTTATTAAAAGATGACGGACAAGGAAATCAAAAAGTAGGTTTCCAAGCAACAACAACTGTAGATCGTACAGCATTTAACATCAATTATGATCCAACAGGAATGGGAGTTGCAAAAGACGTAAAATTCATTGTTAATTTAGAATTTACAAAAGCAAAGTAATTTTTTCATAGTAAGTAAGTGAAAAAAGCGTATCAAGAAATTGGTGCGCTTTTTTTAATCATAAAAAAACCACTCAATTTGAGTGGTTTCATTTCTGTTATATAAAATCTGTAAACTAAAAGTTTACAACAATTAATCATTCAATTTCAATACTGCCATAAATGCCGATTGTGGAATTTCAACATTTCCTACCTGGCGCATGCGTTTTTTACCTGCTTTTTGCTTTTCTAATAACTTACGTTTGCGCGAAATATCACCACCATAACACTTTGCCGTTACATCTTTACGAAGTGCTTTAATCGTTTCACGAGCAATAATTTTTGCACCAATCGCAGCCTGAATAGGAATATCGAATTGTTGACGAGGAATCAATTCTTTTAATTTCTCGCACATTTTCTTTCCGATATAATACGCATTGTCTTCGTGAATTAACGCCGATAAAGCGTCTACGTTTTGCGCGTTCAACAATACATCTAAACGAACTAATTTCGATGTACGCATTCCGATTGGATGATAATCGAACGACGCATATCCTTTTGAAACGGTTTTTAAACGATCGTAAAAATCAAAAACGATTTCAGCCAAAGGCATATCAAAATTCAACTCAACACGTTCTGGTGTCAAATACGTTTGATTCGTAATTTGACCACGTTTCTCGATACACAAACTCATTACGTTCCCAACATAATCTGATTTTGTAATGATCGTTGCTTTAATAAAAGGCTCTTCTACTCGATCTAATTTTGAAGGCTCTGGCAAATCAGATGGATTATTTACAACAAACGCCGTTTCTGGATCTTTTTTCGTATAAGCTAAATACGAAACGTTCGGAACCGTTGTAATAACCGTCATGTTAAATTCGCGCTCTAAACGCTCTTGAATAATTTCCATGTGCAACATTCCTAAGAATCCACAACGGAAACCAAATCCTAAAGCAGCAGAACTTTCGGCCTGAAAAACCAACGAAGCATCATTTAACTGTAACTTTTCCATCGAAGCGCGTAAATCTTCATAATCTTCTGTATCTACAGGATAAATCCCTGCAAAAACCATTGGTTTTACATCTTCGAAACCAGAAATCATATTTTTAGTTGGCGTAGCAGCATCTGTGATCGTATCACCAACTTTTACCTCTTTTGCTTCTTTAATTCCAGAAATCAAATAACCAACATCTCCTGTAGAAATCTTTTGTTTTGGAACCTGATTTAACTTCAACGTTCCAATTTCATCAGCATAATATTCATTACCTGTAGCCATGAATTTAATTTTCTGATTCTTTTTAATTTCCCCATTAATTACACGGAAAATAACTTCAATTCCTCGAAACGGATTGTATACAGAATCAAAAATCAAAGCTTGTAAAGGCTCGTCAGGATTTCCTTTTGGAGCAGAAACGCGCTCAATAATAGCTTCTAAAATCTTATCAACTCCAAAACCGGTTTTTCCAGAAGCATGAATAATATCTTCGTGTTTACAACCTAATAATTCCACGATATCGTCGCTAACCTCTTCAGGATTAGCCGAAGGTAAATCAACTTTATTTAAAACCGGAATAATTTCCAAGTCGTTTTCTAACGCTAAATATAAGTTAGAAATTGTTTGCGCCTGAATACTTTGCGCAGCATCAACAATCAACAAAGCGCCTTCACAAGCTGCAATAGAACGAGAAACTTCGTACGAAAAATCCACGTGTCCCGGAGTATCAATCAAGTTTAAAATGTAAGTTTCTCCCTTGTAATTATACTCCATCTGAATCGCGTGCGATTTAATCGTGATACCACGTTCGCGCTCCAAATCCATACTATCTAATAATTGCGCTTGAGCTTCACGAGCCGTTACGGTTTGCGTCGCATCTAACAATCGATCGGCTAAAGTACTTTTTCCGTGGTCGATGTGCGCGATAATACAAAAGTTTCTAATATTTTTCATTGGCGTAAAATGTCAAAAAAAATGTTTGTTATTTGGGTGTGTTTTCAAATTACAACTTCCTTTTCCCTATCGTATTACTACACTACCCTACAATCTGCAAATATAGTTTATTTTTTTGTTGATTATTTAGATTTATTGAATTACAGAAAACATTTTAACGCATAAAAAAGCACCTCGATGAGATGCTTTAATTTTATTATTCTATCACAATTGGTTGTTGTAACGCTTTATTAACAGGACATTTTCCCGCAATCATATACAACCTTTGTTTTTGTTCATCGGTTAGATTTCCAACAAATTCAATCTTTTTTCTAAATATGGTTGTACCAGGCTGAGATTCCGTATCAAACTCAACCTCAACTTTAACATCTTCCAATGGCCATTCTTTTCTGTCAGCATACATTCTTACGGTTATCGCCACACATCCAGCTAAAGCTCCGGCTAACATCTCAGTTGGCTTCGGTCCTAAATTAGTTCCGCCTAAATCTTCAGGTTCGTCGGCTAAAAAAGTGGTATGTTCAGACTGTAAAATCGTTTTGTACTTATTTGTACTTATGCTTGCGTTTACTTTTATCATCTCTATTTTTTTAAAGGATTTTCTGGAAGTGGAACAAATTCGGTTTCGCCCGGAACTTTAGAAAACTCCTGAGCTTTCCATAATTCTTTAGCAGATTCAATTGTTTCTCGTGAAGAAGAAACAAAATTCCAAAAAATGAAACGCTCTTCCGGGAAAGGCTCTCCACCAAACAAATAAACGGTACTTCCGGCTTTCATTTCAAAAGAACACAAATGTGCATCTTTAGTAATTAAAATTTGTTTTGGTCCAAAAGTATGTCCTTCGTGCGAAACACTTCCTTCTAAAATATACAATCCGCTTTCACCAAATAATCGATCGTGTAAATTGATGTGTTGATCCGTTTCGGCTTTTAATTCCAGCATATACAATTTGCTATAAACCGGAACTCCTGATTTTTTCCCTTCAAATTCACCTGCAATCAGTTTAAACGAAACATTACCTTCTTTCCAAGTTGGAAGGTCTTTAGCTTCAACATGCACAAATTCAGGATCCATATTTTCCAATTCTTTCGGAAGCGCAATCCAAATCTGTAATCCATGTAATTTCTTTTCGATTTCGCGTAAATGATCCGGAGTTCTTTCAGAATGTACAACGCCCTTTCCTGCTGTCATCCAATTTACAGCGCCTGGTTCAATAATAATATCGTTTCCAATGCTATCGCGATGACGAACAGCTCCGTCAAACAAAAAAGTAAGAGTAGATAAACCAATATGCGGATGTGGCGCAACATCTAAATTCTCTCCGGCTTGCAAATGTGCAGGTCCCATGTGATCTATAAAAACAAACGGACCAATATTACGTTTTTGACGAAAGGGCAACAATCTTCCTACAAGAAAATTGCCGATATCAGCAGCTTTTTCTTCAAAAATAAAATCAATAATCGACATATTCTTCGTGTTTAATTTAATCCTAAAGATAGAAAATTATGCTGGGTAAATTCGTTAATCTATGTTAAGTTAATCTCTTTTGGATTTCAACAAGTCTTTTTAATCTAATTTCCATCTGTTTTTATATTGAATTTAATTAATTTTAAATATTCAATAAGCATGAATTATGACCGAATTCGAATTATACGTTAAAACGTATACAGATTTAATTCCATCTGAAGATTGGTTAAGAGAAATGAAAAATATTTTCGATGAAACAGCTAATTTGTACCAATCATTAACCGAAGAACAAAGTAATTTTAGGTACGCAGAAACGAAATGGTCTTTAAAAATGCTTTTGGAACATTTAACTGATACAGAAAAGATTTTTTGTTATAGAGCATTACGCTTTTCAAGAAAAGATACTATCGAACTTCCCGGATTTGATGAAGAATTATATGCAAAAAACGGAAATGCAAATAATCAATCCTTAAATGAAGTTTTAGAAGAATTCCGTTTAACTCGATTACTAACTTTAACATTTTTTAAAAAGCTCAACTCTGAACAAGTTCTTTTAAAAGGTAAAGCAAACGGAAATGAACTGTCTGTCGAAACTATTGGAAAATTAATAGTAGGTCACAACATTCATCACCTCAACATTATTAAGAAACGATATTTGCCAATACTTTCGAAATAAAATCAATCTTAACAGCTATTTTCTGCTTTAAAAATAAAAAACTAATTTTGCATAAATTTTCAGTTCATGATAAAAATAGGAAACATAACCTTACCAGATCATCCGTTGCTTTTGGCTCCTATGGAAGACGTTAGTGATCCGCCTTTTCGCAGACTTTGCAAAATGCACGGCGCCGATATGATGTATTCGGAATTTATTTCTTCCGAAGGATTGATTCGCGATGCGATGAAAAGTAAAATGAAACTGGATATTTTTGATTATGAACGTCCGGTTGGAATTCAGATTTTTGGTGGAGATGAAGAAGCCATGCAATTATCGGCTAAAATAGTTGAAACCGTTCAACCTGATTTGGTTGATATTAATTTTGGATGTCCGGTAAAAAAAGTTGTTTGTAAAGGTGCCGGAGCCGGTGTTTTAAAAGATATCGATTTAATGGTTCGCTTAACAAAAGCCGTAATTAAAGGAACAAATTTACCTGTTACAGTTAAAACGCGTTTGGGTTGGGACGACGAATCTATTAATATCGATGAAGTTGCCGAACGTTTGCAAGATGTTGGCGTACAAGCTTTAACTATTCATGCCCGAACTCGTGCGCAAATGTATAAAGGTCATAGCGATTGGACGCATATTGAACGTATTAAAAACAATCCTCGAATTCAGATTCCTATTTTTGGAAATGGCGATATCGATTCTCCGCAAAAAGCAAAAGAATATAAAGAACGTTTTGGTTTAGACGGAATGATGATTGGGCGCGCTGCAATTGGTTATCCTTGGATTTTTAACGAGATTAAACATTATTTAAATACAGGCGAAATCTTAGCTCCGCCAACAATGAAAGATCGTTTAGAAGCTGCTAAGAATCATTTAATTTGGTCGATGGAATGGAAAGGCGAACGTTTAGGGATTGTAGAAATGCGTCGCCATTATACCAATTATTTCAAAGGAATTCACGGATTTAAAGCGCATCGTCAGCGCTTGGTTACCGAAGACGATCCTTCCCAATTACTAAAAATATTCGAAGAAATTGGAGATTTTTATAATGATTATATCGTGGAACAATTATAATAAACAAAAAGCTCGAATCTTAGACTCGAGCTTTTTGTTTATTTTTTATTGTCTTATTTTTCTAAATCAGAATCCGAAATAATGCGCATTTCTTGTTGCGGATACGGAATATTGATTCCTGCATTATCTAAAGCAACTTTGATTTCTTCCTGCAAACCATTTCTTGCCGACCAATATTGCGACTTTTCTGCCCAAGCTCGAATCGTTAAATTTACAGAACTATCTGCCAATTCATTAACAAACACTTCCGGAGCAGGTTGTTTAATAACTCTTTCATCGTTATTTAAAATAACTTCACGAGCTACTTTTATATTATCTTCATAAGCAATTCCGATCACATATTCGAATCTACGATTTGAAATCTTGCTAAAATTGCGAATAACGGAATTTGCCAAAGCTCCGTTCGGACTAAAAACTTTAATTCCTTGAGCATTTGTTAAAGTTGTATAAAGCAAATCGATTTTTTCAACAGTTCCTTCGGTTCCCGAAGCATTTTCGATATAATCGCCCACTTCAAACGGACGGAACAATAAAATTAAAACACCTCCGGCAAAATTCGAAAGCGATCCTTGCAATGCCAAACCAGCGGCTAAAACCAAACCAGATAAAGCTCCTAAAATTGCTGTTGTTTGAAAACCTAACGTTTGAATAATTGTTAGAATTAACATGGTGTACAAGATAAATTTGATGATCGACATCAAAAATCCTCGTAACGATAAATCGACGTTTCGTTTTTCGAATCTTCGTTTAACGATTTTGACAACCAATCTAATTAAAAAAATTCCGACAGTTAAAACCAAGAAAGCCTGAATCATAACCGGAATAGAATCAATGATCCACGCAAGCAGTTTTTCGACAATGTTTGTCATTTTAGAAACCGATTCTACAATATTATCTTTTACATTTTCGGGTTTTACGGCATCTAACAATTCTTCTTTTTGTCCAACTAAAGTTATGGTGTCTTTTACAATATTTAACGAATCAATACTCATAGTTCAATTTTTTACAAAAATAAAAAAGAGTTGCGTTGAACAACTCTTTTTCTTTCTTATTTAAGACAATATTATAATCCTAATTTTTTAGATATTCCTTTTGGTAAACCATTTTTATGAACCATAATATCGGTTGCTTTATATTTCATGAACTCTTTTGTCATGTATAAATAACCTTTATAATCGTTCGATAATCCCCAAGAGTTTTTCACGATATAGTATTCTTTACCGTTTTGATCTTTTGCAATTCCAACAATATGCATTCCGTGATCATCTGTAGTTTCGTAATTATCAAATGCTTTTTGACGATCTGCGTCGGTCACTTTTTTCTCAGGTTTTGGTCCATTAAACATATCTGCTTTTTGTTCCATTGTCATTTGCTCGAAAGCGATTTCAGGAATATATGCAACTCCGTTTTTCCAACTGAATCCTTTTTCTGAAACGTCTCCACCCCAAGCAACAGTATATCCGTTTTTCAAAGCGTTGTCAACTATTTCAACCAATTCATCTTGTTTCACATTCCAAACTTGATCGAAAGCCCAGTTATCCGGAACCAACAATGTGAATTTTGTGTACCAAGGATATTCTTGGAAAGAT
Source organism: Flavobacteriaceae bacterium UBA3339 (assembly GCA_002360925.1). Lineage (GTDB taxonomy): Bacteria > Bacteroidota > Bacteroidia > Flavobacteriales > Flavobacteriaceae > Flavobacterium. The sequence continues at coordinate 414,047 of DERN01000011.1, forward strand.
GAAATTTCTACATAATCATCAGGATTAATTCCTACAACTTGATCTGCAAATGTTTTAGGCGTATATTTTTTTCCTTCGTATGTAAATTCTTTTGGTGCTTGACCTAAATACGTATCAATTACAGCAGAATAAGCGCTTAACCAATTATCAGATAGTTTACTATTTTTAATAACAGAAGCTAAAACCGATTCGGTCATAGAAGACATTTCTGCAAAATTATTACGTGTTTGTCCTTCTTGTAAACCTGTATAAACGCTTCTTGGAACGGTTCCGTATTTTTTATACATGTTCATTACATCATGAAAAGCTCCACCTTCACCTAACTCAACATTTCCATGCATTTTCACATACATTTTTCCTTTTTCAATATAGGCGTTACGAGCAGTAAAAATCTGAGAAAGTTCTACAGGCTTTTTTCCCATACGAATCATTTCAGACTCAATGAACGAATTTCCTGAATACGACCAACAAGTTCCCGAAGATCCTTGATCTTTAATTGAAGTATTTTCTAAATTAATTACATCTGTAAAAGTAAAATGATCTTTACTATTTGCGCTTTGGTTGTTTTTAACCTTATTCATCAAATCGTCTTGCGCAGACATGTTTGAAGTTGCAGATAAAGCAATTAAAACTGCAGCTAATAATGGTTTTAATTTTAATCTAAACATAGTTATTCTTTTGAATAGTTCATTATAGTGGGTACGAATTTAGTCAATTTGTTACAAAATAGAATTGGAATTTCTTTATAATTTTTTCATGATCTTATTTCGAACGATTCTTTTACAGTATTTTTGTATTCGGATTTTTTTAAACCATGACAAATTCTAAACCTTTATTATCCAAACCTATTTTATGGTTTTTAACGATTGCAACAGGACTTATTGTTGCAAATATTTATTACAATCAACCTTTATTAGGACTTATTGCAAAAGATTTTCAGATTAGCGAAAGTAAGGTCAGCAAAATTGCCATGTTGACTCAGATTGGATACGCAGCAGGTTTATTAATTATCATTCCTTTAGGAGATAAGGTTTCGCGTAAGAAACTCATTTTAATCAGTATGTTTCTCACCATGCTTCTTTTACTTTCAATGGCAACCGCAACTTATTTTCCTTTGTTATATTTTATCAGTTTTGCTATTGGATTGACTTCCGTTATTCCACAGCTTTTTGTTCCGATGGTCGCCGAACTTTCAGAAGAAAAAAACCGAACGCAAAACATCGGAATGGTAATGTCGGGACTTTTAATCGGAATTTTAGCTTCGCGAATGATAAGCGGAGTTATTGGAGAACATTTTGGTTGGCGCAATATGTTTTACATTGCCTTTGTACTAATGCTGATTACAACTATTCTTATTTATTGGATCCTTCCCGAAACAAAACCAAATTTCAACGGAACTTACAAATCATTACTTCAATCGGTATGGCATTTCGCTAAAACTGAACCCGTTTTACAATTAGCTTCTTTCCGAGGAGCAATGGGATTTGCAGGTCTTTCGGCAATTTTCACAAATCTTGTATTTCATTTAGAAGAAGCTCCGTTTTTTGCAGACGCAAGTATAGCAGGACTTTTTGGTTTAGCAGGAGCCGTTGGTGCAATTGCAGCTGCATCGGCAGGAAAACTCACCAAATATTTCAAAAAAAATACGATCATCACCGTTGCTATTATCATAATCATGATAAGCTGGTTTTTCACTTATTTATTAGGGAACAGCTATTTAGGACTGGCAATTGGTTTTATCTTAATTGATTTTGGTTTGCAATCTATGCATATTATGAATCAAAGTGTATTTTTCTCCATTAATTTAAAAGCTACAAGCCGATTAAATACTGTTTATATGGTTTCGTATTTCATTGGTGGTTCTTTAGGAACTTTTCTTGGAGCCATCGCGTGGGAACACTACGGTTGGACCGGAGTTTGTTTTGTCGGAATTAACTTTACACTGTTAGCATTTGTAGCTCATTCTATTTTTAAAGGTAAAGTGAGGTAGGAATATTAAGTTTAGCTTTAGTGGATTTTATAAATAAACAAGCTGTCTTTAAAAATTTAAAGACAGCTTGTTTATATTCCTTACAACGTTTCTTTTAACCAACGGAAAAATTCTCCTTGCCAAACTTGTGCGTTTTGCGGTTGCAATACCCAATGATTTTCATCTGGTAAATAAAGAAAACGACTTTTTAAACCTCTTAACTGAGCTGCTTGAAAAGCTTCTTGCCCTTGACCAATTGGAACGCGATAATCTTTTCCGCCGTGAATAACCAATAAAGGTGTATCCCATTTTGCAACATTATTTATCGGATTGAATTCAGTATATGCTTTTTGAGCATCTTTGTTTTCTTTATCCCAATAAGCGCCTCCTGTATCAAAATTTGGGAAGAAAACTTCTTCTGTTGTTCCGTACATCGATTCTAAATTGAAAACTCCACAATGTGCAATAAATGTTTTGAAGCGTTTTTCGTGAATTCCAGCTAAATAATAAACCGAATATCCTCCATAACTTGCTCCTACCGCTCCTAAACGTTCTTTATCGACATATTTTTCTTTCGAAACCTCATCTATTGCCGATAAATAATCTTTCATTGGCTGTCCTGCCCAATCTTTCGAAATCGCTTCGTTCCACTCAACTCCAAATCCAGGTAAACCTCTACGATTCGGCGCTACAATTACATATCCTTCTGCTGCCATTAATTGGAAATTCCAGCGGAATGAATAGAAAGGCGAAACAATCGATTGTGGACCTCCTTGACAATATAATAAAGTTGGATATTTTTTATTTGGATCGAAATTTGGAGGCAAAATAACCCAAACCAGCATTTTCTTTCCATCTGTTGTGGTTACATAACGTTTTTCAACTTTACTTTTCGAAATTTTACTGTAAGCTACATCGTTTACATGCGTAACCTGATTCCAAGTTTTCTTTTTAAGATCGTATGAATAAACTTCGCTTGCTGTATTAAAATCGGTACGAGTTACAAAAACCTGATCTTTTACAATTCCTACAATTCCGCTTACGTCAAAAACACCTTTTGTTAATTGTTTTACCTGAACTGCAATTCTTGTTGCACCTGGAAAATTAACTTCAAATAACTGCATTGTTCCATCAATCGGAGCAATAAAATAGACTTTTTTCCCATCAGCACTCCAAACAAAACTATCAACTGTTCCGTCCCAAGCAGCAGTTAAATTAATATCGACTCCTTTATGACGTACAATAATGTCATTTTTATCCGCTTCGTAACCATCGCGTTTCATTTGCAACCATGTTAAATCACCATTCGGAGAAAAACTCGGTTTTGTATCGTAACCTTTATTACTTTCGGTTAAATTTTTGGTTGTTTTAGCTTCAATATCGTATTCGTACAAATCGGTATTGGTGCTTAAAGCATATTCTGTTCCGAATTTCTTTTTAGAAACATAAATCACTTTTTTACTATCTGGCGACCAAACGTAATCTTCATCTCCACCAAAAGGCATTTGAGGCGAATAATAAGGTTCTCCTTTTAATAAATCCGTTTTTTCCTTTGTTTCATTATGGGTTAACATTACGTGATTAAAAGTTCCGTCGTTCCAAGTATCCCAATGACGATAATCTAATCCATCAAAAACATATGCATTCGATTCGGTCATTCCTTCGTAATAATCTTTCCCTAAAACCTTATTGATTTTTACAACTTCGTGCGATAAAGTGTATTTTCCGTCAGGCGAAAGATTTTTATCTTTAACCAATCCTTCTGCATTTTCGATTTCTTTAATGCGTTTTCCATCAACCGAAACCTGAAAAGTTTTATAATCGATCGTATTTTTAGAAACATTCGGGGTTCCTACTTTATAAATAAGGTAATTACCTTTTTCTGTAATTCCAACAGGATTCACACGTCCTAATTGCCAAAGTAATTCTTTAGTCATTACATTGTCTTGTGCTATGGCTTGCAATCCCACAACCGACAAAGTTGCCAACAAAATTCGCTTCATTTTTTACTAATTTTTAGTTGTGGCTAAAATTACGAAAATATAAATGATAAAAATTCCTTAAAGTTTTGATTTCTGCTTTTTCAACACCGAAAAAGTGAAAAAATATAGTTAATTTCACGCTCGAAAAAATACTACTCAATTTAATTACATGGAAGATTTTAACTGGGGCGATTTAATCAATCCTGAATTCTACATAAATTTAGAAATTGCAGGACACAAAATTGGTTTATACGTTGTTTTGTTCATCGTTTTTGCCGAGACAGGACTTTTAGCTGGTTTTTTCCTTCCGGGTGACAGTTTATTATTCTTATCGGGAATTTACAGCGATGCTCTTATGAGTGAATTGGTTGTGATAGAAAACGACTTTTTAAACGTTTGGGCTTTAGCTTCGTTGGTTGCTTTTGCCGGAATTGTCGGAAATTTATTCGGATATTGGTTTGGTTCTAAAAGTGGAAATTACTTGTATCAGAAAGAAGACGGTTTCCTTTTTAAAAAGAAATATTTGTTTGAATCGAAAGCGTTTTTCGAAAAACACGGTGGAAGAGCCATTATCTTTGCTCGTTTTTTACCTGTAGTTCGAACATTTACTCCGATTATTGCAGGAATTGCTAATATGGAATTTAAAAAATTCATGCTTTACAACATCATCAGTTCTATTGCGTGGGCATATTCCTTAATCTTTGCTGGGCATTATCTGTATCGCATTTTGTTAGACAAATATAATTTTGATCTTACACATTATATCGAACACATCATCATCATTATTATCGTCATCACAACAGTGCCGTTTATAGTGAAGCTGATTAAAAATAAAACCGCAAAAAAATAAAAAAGGGAGTATCTTTACATCCCTTTTTTTAATGGTTATGATTAAGAAAATATTTCGATTTTTAGTAAAGCTTTTCTTGTACTTTTTAGGAATAAGTATAGGATTGGTTATTCTGTTTAAATTTGTTCCGGTTCCTGTTACTCCACTTATGTTTATTCGTTCTTTTGAACAAATTTCGAGCGGAGAAAAATTGGTTTGGAAGCACGATTGGGTTTCGATCGACGAAATGAGTATTCATATTCAAAAAGCGGTTATTGCAAGCGAAGACGGAAAATTCACTTCGCACAACGGATTTGATGTAAAAGCTATTGAAAAAGCTTATGAGAACAATCAGAAAGGAAAACGAATTAAAGGCGGAAGTACCATTACACAACAAACTGCTAAAAACGTTTTTTTATGGCCTGGCAGAAGTTATCTGCGAAAAGGATTAGAAGCTTATTTTACCGTTTTAATTGAAATTGTTTGGGGAAAAGAACGAATTATGGAAGTTTATTTAAATTCGATCGAAATGGGAAATGGCATTTACGGAATCGAAGCCGCTTCGCAACATTGGTTTAAGAAAAGTGCAAAAAACCTTACCAAGAAAGAAGCTGCCGCAATTGCCGCAATTTTGCCAAATCCTCGAAAGTTTAAAGCTACCAATAGTTCGCGCTATATAGAACGCAGAAAAAACAATATTCACGGACAAATGAGATTGTACAACAAACCTGATTATAAAAAATCTTAAAAAGTTATCTTTTTTCATTTTTTTAGTATATTTACTTAAAATTAAATTCTAATTTATTATGAAAAAGAACATTTTATTGATTGCGATTTCTGCAGGTTTATTATCGGTTACAGCATGCAAAAAAGAAACGACTATTACAACAGAAACAACCGATACCGATACTACTACCGTTGTAGTTGACGAAGAAGTGAAAGTAGATCCGGCTGTTCAAGCGAAGGTTGATGAAGCGAAAGCTAAATACGACAAAGCAGAAGCTGACGTGCAGGAAGCTATTAAAAAAGGAGATAAAAAAGCCGAAGAAGCAGCTATTAAAGTTAGAGACGACGCTAAAACAGCTTGGGAAAACGTAAAATCGGGTGTAGATAAAGCCGCAGCTGATGTTAAAGAAGGTTTAAACAAAGCTGCTGATAAAGTTGAAGAAGGAGCTGATAAAGTAGGCGACAAAGCTAAAGAAGTTGGAAAAGACATCGAAGATGGATACAACAAAACTTTAGATAAAATGAAAACAAAGTAATTTCTTATAACAAACCCCGCAATCGCGGGGTTTTCTTTTTATATTAATTCCCTTTAAAATCAGCTTTGCGCTTTTCTAAGAAAGCGGTTGTTCCTTCTTTAAAATCTTCGGTTCCGAAACAAAAACCAAAACGATCAATTTCCACATCGAAACCATTTATTCCGTCTGTGAAATTAGCGTTTACTGCTTTTATTGCTTGCGAAATCGCCATTGGTGAATTTTTAGCGATTTTAGAAGCTAATTCATTCGCTTTTTCCAACAATTCAGACTGAGCTACCACATGATTTACCAAACCATAATTTAAAGCAGTTTGCGCATCAATCATTTGCGCAGTCATAATCATTTCGTTTGCGCGTCCTTTTCCAACTAACTGCGGTAAACGTTGCGTTCCGCCATAACCAGGAATAACTCCTAAAGTTACTTCCGGCAATCCCATTTTGGCATTATCAGAAGCTAAACGAATATGCGAAGCCATTGCCAACTCTAATCCTCCGCCTAAAGCAAAACCATTAACTGCTGCAATAACAGGAGTTCCTAAATTCTGAACAAAATCAAATAAAACTTCTTGTCCTTTACGAGCTAACTCAGCTCCTTGGGAAACATCAAAACTTGCAAATTCCGAAATATCAGCTCCGGCAACAAATGCTTTTTCTCCAGAACCTGTAATAATAATCGCACGAACTTCCAAATCTTCATTACAAGCTTTAAAAGCTTCGTGTAATTCTTGAATCGTAGCTTTATTTAGCGCATTTAATTTTGTAGGACGGTTAATCGTAATTGTTGCAACCGTATTGCTTTTTTCAACTAAAATGTTTTCAAATGACATATTCATCGTATTTAATTAGTAATTGGTAATCGTACATAAAAAGTGGTTCCTTTTTCTAAAACCGTTTTAAATTGAATAGAACCTCCGTAACCTTCAATCATGTTTTTTATCATAGCAAGCCCTAAGCCCATTCCGCTCGTTTTAGTCGTAAATTTAGGTTCGAAAATCTTGTTTTGAATTTCTTCGGGAATACCGGAACCATTGTCGGAAATCGTAATTAAAACTTCTTCGTTTATTTGTTCAACTTTAACCAACACATGCGGAAAAGCTTTATAATCGGGAATTGCCTGAATGGCATTTTTTACCAAATTGGTGATAATCCGAATGATTTGCGACTGATCAAAGGTAGCAATGATTTCGTCTTTGTTGGATTGAAACTCGATAAAATCTTCATTAAAGATTTCTAACGCCAACTGTACCACTTTTACAACATTTAAAGTCGTGTTTTCTTGCGCCGGCATGGAAGCAAAGTTCGAAAAAGCCGAAGCAACCGCCGTCATTGTATCGATTTGCTGAACCAACGTATCGCAAAAATCTTTCATTTTCTCGTTGATTTTTGGATCTTCAGGATTAAATCTTCTTTCAAAACTTTGAACGGTTAAACGCATTGGCGTTAACGGATTTTTTATTTCGTGCGCTACTTGTTTTGCCATTTCGCGCCACGCCATTTCGCGTTGATTTTGTGCTAATTTATTCGCCGAATCTTCTAATTTATCAACCATTTCGTTATACGAATTAATCAACGTTTGAATTTCGTACGAAGCATCTTTGATCTTTATTTTTTCGTTTATTTGATTGATATTCGTTTTCTGAATTCGTTCGCTTAAAAGATTGATTGTTTTAGTAATATAACTAGACAGAATATAAGCCAACAAAATCGCCAGAATGAACATAAAAATATAAATCTGTCCGAATCGAATCAAGAAACTATCAACTTGCTGATCGTAAAAGGAAGTTTCTTCAGCATAAGGCATACTTACAATTCCAAGCGGCTTAAACTGATTATCTTTAATGTAATTGTATGCCGAACGATATGTTTCGCCATCAATTATCCGAAGATCTACAAAGCGTTTTGCCGCAGTTGATTCGATCATTCGTAAAATATTCGGCGAAATTTCATCATTTTCAATCTTATTCACAATAAAACTTCCTTTAGACGAAACCAAAAGATTTCCTTCTAAATCGTACAAATTGATTTGAATATTGTGAATAGTCGAAAGTTCAAAGATTTTCTCTTTAAATATTAAGGAAAGATTTTCGGTTGTTACAGGAATATCCGTTGTTTGAAGAACAAAATTCATATGTTCTAAAACCGAATTTTCTTTTCGAACTAAACGATCTTGATGATAATTCCGTGCTTCTCTCTTAAACTGATAAATCGTGACCATTGCCATTAAAACCGACGAAACGATGGTAAGAAAAATCATAGACATGAAAATTCTTAATCGTAACGAAGTGCGTGTAATGCTAAATGGTCGTGCCATAAGTTACTTTTGTTTGTTTTGGCGGACTTTTTTGTAATATTTATAACCAATCATAAGCAGCATAAATAAAGCGATAAGTCCTACTACGCCAAATATCCAGTTTAATGCGTTTTTTAAAATTACTAAAAAAACCACAGAAAACAGGATTATGGTTGCGCCTTCGTTCCAAATTCTGAAAAAGGAACCTTTTTTTTGCAAAGCTCCGGCTTCGATTTGCTTTACAAACTGATGACATCTAAAATGATACAACCACAAAAACACGACAAAAAGTAATTTTACGTGCATCCAAGGCATTTTTAATAATGCCGGATTTTCTACCAACATCCAAACTCCGAAAATGGTTGCTAAAATAGCAGCCGGATACGTAATAATAAACCACAACCTATTGGTCATGATTTGATATTGTTTGGATAAAATTTCTTTTTCTACCTCAGGTTTTTCTTGTGCTTCGGCATAATACACAAAAAGCCGAACAATATAAAAAAGTCCGGCAAACCAACATACTACGAAAATAATATGTAATGCTTTTAAATATAAATACATATCTTATTTTTTGTATTTGTTGTTCTATTTACAAAAAAACTACTCTATTCTGAATAACAAATTACGTTTGTCATTTCGAATAAAATGAGAAATCTTAAAAAAGCTTTCTTAGATTCCTCCTGTTGTCGGAATGACATTTTATAGTAGAACAACAAACATTATTTTAATTTTTAGACCAATCTTTAATCCAATTTGCCATTACATCCATCCATTGATCATCATCATTTAAACACGGAATCATTTTAAATTCTTCGCCTCCGTTTTCTTTAAAATCTTTTCCGGCTTCCATTTCAATTTCCTCTAATGTTTCAATGCAATCTGCAACAAATGCAGGAGTTAAAACAGCTAATTTTTTAATTCCGTTTTTTGCTAATTCCGTTACTTTATCGGCTGTAAACGGCTGTAACCATTTATCAATTCCCAAACGAGATTGGAATGTTAAGGTATATTGATCTTCCGAAATACCTAATTGTTCAATTACTTGTCTAGTTGTTTCGAAACAATGTGTTCGGTAACAAAATTCGGCTTCGGGAGTTCCGGGTTTACAACAATAAGCACCTTCTACGATTTTAACCGATTTGTGCTTTCCAGTTTTATCGGTTTTACGAATATGACGTTCGGGAACACCGTGATACGAAAACAAAATATGATCGTAATTAAAACCTTCTAAACCTTGTTTTGTAACATTTGCCAACGATTTAATATAATCGGGTTTGTTGTAAAACGCAGGGAATTTAGTCAGTTTTATTTGAGGAAATTTTTCTTTTACTAAACGATCAGCTAAAACTTCGATTGTTTCGGTCGTTGCCATGGCATATTGTGGATACAAAGGAAACAACAAAACTTCGGTTACGCCTTGATTTGCCAATTCTTTTAAACCTGATTCGATCGAAGGATTTCCGTAACGCATTGCCAAAGCAACCGGAATTTCTAAGCGTTCCTGAACTTTTTTCTGTGTACGTTTTGAGATTACCAATAAAGGCGAACCTTCGTCCCACCAGATTTTTTTATAAGCTTCAGCCGATTTTGCCGGACGTTTGCGAAGTATTATCCCTCTTACCACAAATGCTCTTAATAGATAAGGAAGATCGATTACGCGCTCATCCATCAAAAACTGATCTAAATATGGTTTTACAGCTTCTGGTGTTGGCGCTTCGGGCGATCCAAGGTTTACTAACAATACTCCTTTCATCGTTTTAGTTTTAGTTTTTGCAAAGATAAAGCTTTTGATTTACACATTAAACAATTAACGATTTACAATTGACCAATTCGAAAGCTAAAAGACTACTTTCAATTTCAAAATTGTGTTTAAGTGCAACGAATAGTTTATATTTTGATGGATATTTGTTTTAGTCCATTTTTAAGTCAAAAGAAATCTAAAAAATTCAAACTTTATTAATCCACTAATTTATTAAGATATTTTTTCATATATTTATATTCAAATAATTTAAAAACATATTAAATATGAAAAAAATTCTATTATTATCGAGTTTAGTTTTTATATTTTCTTGTTCAGACGAAAACGTAATTAACGGTATTGATGAAAACTCAAGCAATACCACCAATGTAAGCGCTAAAACTGTTAGCGATTTTGATGAGTTATTTTACCAACACATTAATTCTTCTGTATATCTTGAATTAGATAGTAAAATTAATTTGTACACAGCTAAAATGAGATTCACGGAGAATAGTGAAAATATTAATACGGAAGAAAAAATGATTTCTTGGATTTTAGCTAATTTGGATACAACAAATTTTTCTTCAACAGAGGAAGCTATATCTGAATGGAAAGAAATCGAGAATATTTCAAAAATTGTTTTTGAAACGAATGCTGACTTTTACAAAGAAGTTACACATAATAAAGGTAGATTTTCGGAACTTTTATTACATGAAAACATGAAATATTACACAACAAATTCAACTTGTAAAGATAATTTAAATGCTTGTAATTCTTCTGCTGTCGATCAATACTCAGGTGCTATGGAAGGAGCTTTTGAAGCTTATTTAGACGGTCATATAAGTGGAGAATCTGCCTCTAAAGCAATGGATAACGCAAGAATAATTTATTCGATAAATCTTGATTTATGTCGAATGGAATATGATTCATGTATTTTAGGATAATTTAAAAAGAAAAATATGAAAAAAATATTTTTAAGCTTAATAATAACATTTTTGAGTTTTAATTGTTTTTCACAAGAAAATGTAGAATCTGATGCTTTTAACAGTGAAAAATATCAAAAATTAAAAGAATATTACATTGAAAGTATCAATAGTGGTAAAGTACAAGAATTACAGACTATCAGAGATGAGTTTATTACCAAAATAGGAAAAGCTAATTTTCTAAAAATAAAGAATAGTAATAGTATTGATAAATGGCTAAAAAACAATTGGGAATCAACTTCTTTTTCTTCTTTAGAGGAAGCAGAAGCTTCTTTCACAAAGCTTAGATTACTAGACGAAAAAAAGGAAGAATTAATAAAAAACATGACACCTTTATTTTCGGAATTAAGAAAAGAAGTAGGTTATTCTGCTTTATTTAAAAAATTATCAGAAGACTGCAATACAAATTCTCTAAACTAAAATTACTCATAAATTATTTAAAATTAGTAATACGGTGGCTTTTATAAGTAACCGTATTTTTTTATATATTACTAAAATAAAAACACTTACAAAAACTTAAATTAGCTCGTCGAAAATTTCAAAATTGTGTTTAAGCGCAACGAAAAGTTTATATTTGATGGATATTTGTTTTTGTTTGAAGCTAAAATGAAAAAGATTTTTGAAACATTTAAACCCAAAAACGCTATTGTTAGGCAATATATAGATTATTATTATTTGGACATTCAGCCTGATAATAAAATCGATGAGTTTGAATGTTTTCCACATTTCAACAACACATTATCAATTTATAAATCACATATTTTATTAGAAACCGGCGAAATGCTTTTTGACAAAACAGCCAAACCGTTTCAGATCTTCACTCCTATTCGCGAAAAAATACTGAATGTAAAACGTTTAAACACAATTTATCGTATTGTTATTGTGTTTCATCCTTTGGGAATTCAGCAATTTTTCAAAGAACTTGACTTTACAGATTATATAACCGATTTCGATTTTTTATCGAAGGAAGAACTCTCCGATCTTTTTAACACAACCGACACAAATAAATTGACCGATTTACTAGATCATTCTTTAGAAAAACGATTCTGTAAGTTCGAAAACAACAATTTGGAAAAAGCAATTGCTTATATTTTTGAACATTATGAAAACTTTTCGGTTACCGAAATTTCGGATTTTTTAGAAATGAGTCGCCAACATTTAAACCGACTTTTTCAATTCCATTTAGGTGTTTCGATTAAGAAATTCCATGAAATTGTACTTTTTCGTCAAACAATCAATAAAAAACTGTTCGAAAATCCTGATCAAAATTTTACGGAATTAGCGCATGAATTTAATTTTAACGATCAATCGCATTTCAACAAAACGTATAAAAAACTAACCGAAAATTCTCCAAAAACATTCTTCGAAAAAGGAACCGTTTTAGGAGAAGAAGATATCTTTTGGCATTTGAAACCTTAATGTTCCAATTTTACAAGTTTTTCATAAAGAAGCCTTATAATTTTACATTCAAATCATGAACTTATGAAATACTTCACAACAATAATTATTTGTTTACTTTTTACATCAGTTAACGCACAAGAAAATTATACGGTATTAATTGATGAAGCATACGAAACGATGCAGAAAACGGAAAACGGAGAAAATAACGCAAAAGCATTAGAAATGTACGAAAAAGCATTTGTAAAATATCCCGACAGCGTTAATGTAGACGGTTTATATATTGCTTCAACTCTTTCTGCGAAATTAAAAAAGAACGATCAGGCTTTTAATTATCTTAATGATCTTGAGAAATTAAAAACCGATGAAGACGGATATCCGGTTTGGGAATATATTTTAGGAGAATTTGCCGAAACTGAATACCAAAACATATTGACCGATAAAAGATGGAGTACAATAAAAGAAAATGCTTTAAAAGAAAAGCAAGTCTTTTATAAAGAATTGAAAGAGAAAGAAAACGAGTTTTACGATGTTTCGAAAATTGACTTATCTGGAATTAAAAACACAAAAAAACTATACAAAGCTTTAAAACAATTTCATCCTTACAAAACTAAAAAAGATCAAAATTATTCGATTTCATTTAATATAAACGATTCCTTAAAGACGTCGTTTTTTATTCATTTACCTGCCAATTATTCTCCTGAAAAGAAATATCCTGTTTTGTTTTTTCTTCATGGAGCCGTGCGTCACAGCAATTTAAACGAATATCAACTTGCGAATTGGAATTTAGGTAATTGGAATCGTTTTTACACAAAATATGCCGATCAAAATGAGGTAATTTTAGTATTTCCGAGCGGAAATAAAGAATACAATTGGATGACTTCGGACAAAGGTTTTTTTATGATTCCGGAAATGTTGAAACAAATCAAAAATACGATAAATGTTGACGACAATAAAGTGTTTGTTTCGGGACATTCTAACGGAGCAACAGGATCTTTTTCGTATTTAATGAAACACTCAACGCCATTTGCAGGTTTTTATGGTTTTAATACGCAGCCAAAAGTTTTTACTGGCGGAACTTTTATTGAAAACACTAAAAATCGTTCTTTTATCAACTTTTCAACAGACCAAGATTATTATTATCCGCCCAATGCAAACGATGATTTCACCAAATTAATGAGCCAGATAAATGCCGATTATAAAGAATATCGTTACAACGGTTTTCCGCATTGGTTTCCTGAATTTGACGAATCTGAACCTGCTTATGTTATTTTGTTTGATGATTTAATGTCGAGAAAAAGAAATCCTTTTCCTAAAACAATTACTTGGGAATTTGACGATGAAAATTATGGAAACATCGATTGGATTTCGAATATAAAATTAGACACTTTAAACACAAAAGCAAATTGGCATAAAGAATTGAATTTTAAAATTGACAAATGGTTAAGTTATGACAATAACGATAGTTTAGTAGTGCAAGTTGTTGATAAAAACGCTTTCGATTTCCCAAGAAAATCTGGAAAAATAAAAGCAGAATACAATCAAAATGTTTTTAGAATAGAAACATCGTGCGTTGCATCTTTCGATATCAACATTTCGCCCGAAATGGTCGATTTAAACAAAAAAGTCTTTATTTACATAAACGGAATCTTGTATTTCGACGACAAAATAACGTATGACAAAACCTTTATGTTACAAAACTTTGAAGCAACAAAAGATCGTCAGCAAGTTTGGATTCATCGCATTAAATTAAAATTGTAATATTAAACAAATCATTTTAACGAATTATTTTAACGAATGAGGATTAATCTTGAAAGTTTCATAAATAGAAAGTATTTTTGTTAAGATCGTTAAGCACTTTCTTATGAAGACCATCGTTTTATTAACATTTACCTTTCTAAGTTCAACTTGTAATGCACAATCTATTGCTATTAAACAAGAAAGAAAACAAAATTTAGTTAAATCAATCCCTTTTCCATTCTCTTTATATGGAAAAAATTGTAATTCTTACGTTGTAACTACTAACAATGGAAAGATTGAACAGTTAAATTCAGAATGTAAATTTTTATTATATCCAGAAAACATTGGTACCGTAAAAATTTCAGTCAGGGACAAATCAGAAAAAATAATCATCGAAGAATCATACAATGTTAAAGAAATCGACTTTAAATTAAAAATTAACAATGGAAATCAATTCATAGAAAACAAAGAACTGTTCTTAAAAGACTCAAGGTTCACTTTATATTCTTCAGATCTTGAGTGTTTAAATTTTGAATGGAATTGCGAATTTGAACTTATTCATATAAAGGAAAACCAAAAATATAAGACTTCAATTTTATCAAAAAATGGCAATCTTAATATGCTTTCTAAAAATCCTTCAGAACTAGATAAGGAAGATATTTTAATATTCCATGACTTAAAAATACTTATTAACAACAACAAGTTTCAAGTCCCTGATATTGTTTTAACAGTTAGATAAATATATCAAAATTCCAACAAATTATTAATTTCCAGAAAGCGACATTAAATACTTTTTAGGCGTTGTTCCGAATTTCTTTTTAAAAGCCGTTATAAAATGACTCGCTGTGCTGTAACCTATTTTTACGCCCACTTCGTTTACATTATACGTTCCGCTATCTAACAATTTACGCGCATATTCCATTTTATAATCAAACAAGAACCCATAAACAGTATCGCCATAAACCTGTTTAAAACCTTGTTTTAGCTTCTTAATATTCAAACCGATTTCATCAGCTAATTCCTGCAAAGTTGGCGGTTCTGCCATATTTTTAATTAAAATATCTTTTGCCTGTTGAATCTTCATGGTTTCTTCCTCGTCGGTTTTAAACGGACAACTTTCATCATCAGTATCTTCAGGTTTATTAAATAATAAACTCATTAATTCGTAAACTTTTGCTTTGTAATATAGTTTTTTAACCGAAGAATGAAGATTAAAATTCATGATTTGATACAACACAACCGACATTGCAGGCGAAATTCCGTTTACGGCATAATGCTTTCGATCGATATTGTCTTTATTTAAAAAAGGAATGAATTCTGCTTCGGTCGAAAAAAGTCTATGAAAACGCGTAATAGAAATAATAATCGAAACAATCCATGTATTCGGCGCAATTTCTAAATGCAAAGGCAAGCTTCGTTGCGGATTATAAAGTGTTAAAGCACTTTCTTCCTGAACCGGCATTTGGTAAGCGCCTTCGTTAAACAAGAAAACTCCTTTTCCTTTTAAAACAAAATGAAACTGCATGACTCCATTATTCATTTCCTGATTTATAACTTGCACAGAATCAGAATCATTCTTAAACCGAAGACATATAAAATCGTCTTCCAAAATCACATCTTCAAAAGTTCTCATAGCGTTATTTTATATAGAGATCAAAAAAAATTATTGTTCGTTTTTTATTTAGAATTATTCTAAATTTGCAACATTAAACATTCGTTAACTCCAACAAATATAAGACTTTCTGAAAAAACAACGCTTAAAAAAAAGCAAATTTAACAAAGAGATATATTTAGTCCCTGTAGCGTTATTTTTAATCGTTTATTGAAACTATCTTTGTAAGGTTTTATTTAGGAATGGTAGAGAATGGAACAAAATACTAAAAAACCCTCGCATTTTTATGTAGTGGGATTAAATTATAAAAAAGCCGATGCCGAAACTAGAGGTAAATTTAGTTTAAGCGACCAAGCGAAGCAAGATTTAATGGATCAAGCAAATGTAGAAGGACTTTCTTCGTTAATGGCAATTTCTACCTGCAACCGTACCGAATTGTACGGATTTGCCGAGCATCCTTTTCAGTTAATTTCTCTTTTATGCAAATACAGTAACGGAACCGTTGAAGATTTTCAGCGTGTTGCTTACGTTCACAAAAGTAACGAAGCCGTTAGCCATTTGTTTAAAGTGGGAACCGGAATGGACAGTCAGATTTTAGGTGATTTTGAAATCATAAGTCAGGTAAAAACCGGTTTTATTACAGCTAGAGAAAAAGGATTGACCAACAATTATTTCGAACGTTTGGTAAACGCCGTTATTCAGGCAAGCAAACGCATTAAAAACGAAACTGAAATCAGCACAGGAGCAACTTCTGTATCTTTTGCTTCTGTTCAATATATTTTGAATCATGTTCCGAATATTTCAGAAAAGAATATTTTGTTGTTCGGAACCGGAAAAATTGGCCGAAATACGTGCGAAAACTTAGTAAAGCACACCAAAAACAATCAAATTACATTAATCAATCGCACAAAAGACAAAGCACAAAAAATTGCGGGTAAATTTAATCTAATCGTTAAAGATTATGCCGATTTACAGGCCGAAATTCAAAAAGCCGACGTTTTAATTGTAGCAACCGGAGCGCAAAATCCAACAATTGATAAAGAATTATTGAATCTTAAAAAACCGTTGTTGATTTTAGATTTATCGATTCCGAAAAACGTAAACGACAATGTATTGGAAATTCCTAATGTTGAGTTGGTTCATTTAGATACGTTATCGCAAATGACCGATGACACGTTGGAAAAACGCAAACAATATGTTCCGCAAGCAATGGAAATCATTGAAGAAATTAAAGATGAATTCATTACGTGGACACAAGCTCGAAAATTTGCTCCGACCATTCACGCATTAAAAGCAAAGTTGGAAGAAATTAAAGAAAACGAACTAAAATATCACAAAAAGAAAATAGAAAACTTTGACGAAGATCAGGCGAATTTAATTACAAGTCGCATCATTCAAAAAATTACGACACATTTTGCCAATCATTTAAAACATGAGGAAACCGAAGTGGACGAAAGTATTGAGTGGATCGAAAAAGTTTTTCAAATAGAAAATTTACAAAATGAGTAAAATTATTCGAATTGGTACGCGCGATAGTGAATTAGCATTATGGCAAGCCAATACCGTTTCAAAAAAACTAAACGATTTAGGCTACAAAACACAAATTGTTCCGGTAAAATCGGATGGTGATATCATTTTAGACAAACCTTTGTACGAATTAGGAATCACAGGAATTTTCACAAAAACCCTAGATGTTGCTATGATTTCGGGTAAAGTAGACATCGCAGTTCATTCAATGAAAGATGTACCAACTGCGTTACCGCAAGGAATTGTTCAGGGTGCTGTTTTGCCTCGAGCCAACGTAATCGACATTTTGGTTCACAAAGGTTCAACCGCTTTTTTAGAAACAGAAGGAACCATTGCAACAGGTTCGCTTCGCAGAAAAGCACAATGGTTGCATAAACATCCAAATCATTTGGTTGAAGATTTACGCGGAAATGTAAATACGCGTATGCAAAAATTAAAAGACAACAATTGGAACGGAGCTATTTTTGCCGCTGCTGGATTAGAGCGAATCAATTTAAAACCTTCTGAATTTGTTAATTTAGATTGGATGATTCCTGCACCTGCACAAGGCGCTATGTTGGTTGTAGCAATGGAAAACGATAATTTTACTTTAGATGCGGTTTCGCAATTAAACGATATCGAAACAGAAATTGCAACGCATATCGAACGTCAGTTTTTACGCACTTTAGAAGGCGGTTGTACTGCACCAATCGGAGCAATTGCAAAATACAACGAAAAAGACGATACAATGAATTTTAAAGGCGCGTTATTTTCGTTAGACGGAAAACAAAAGTTTGAAGTTGAAAAAACCGTTCCGATTAATGAATGGAAAAAGTTAGGTTTTTTTGCTGCTAAAGAAATTTTAGAAAACGGCGGAGAAGCATTAATGATTGAATTGCGTTCACAATTAAAGAAATAGTATTTTAGGTTTTGTCATACTGAACTTGATGTCGGAATAGCATAAGTTCTAAAACAATAACAACTTGTCATTTCGAACGAAGCGAGAAATCTAGAAAGATTCCTCGTGCTCTCGGAATGACAATAGAATCTAAAATAATAACAACTTGTTATTTCGAACAGAGTGAGAAATCTTAAAAGATTCCTCGTGTCCTCGGAATGACAAAAGAATCTAAAAAAATAGCAACTTGTCATTTCGAACGAAGTGAGAAATCTAAAAAAATTCTTCAATTCCTCGGAATAGCATAAGTTCTAAAACAATAACAACTTGTCATTTCGAACGGAGTGAGAAATCTAAAAAGATTCTTCGATTCCTCGGAATGACAAAAGAGTAGAAATAAAAAAATGAAAAAAGAAATCTGTGTTTTATCGACAAAAAAACTGCAAACAAATCAAATGCACTTTTTATTAAATGCAGGTTTTTCGGTAATCGAAGCCGATTTTATTAAAATTACTTCGTTGCCTTTTCAATTAAAAATGCAGCCTTCGTTACTGCTTTTTACTTCGCAAAATGGTGTAAAAAGTGTATTAGAAAATAAAGATGTTGCGTTTTTAAAACAATTTCCTTCGATTTGCGTAGGAAGCAAAACAAGAAAATTATTAGAAGACAATGGTTTTCAAGTTTTACAGAACACCGAATATGCCGAAGAATTAGCACCGATTATTCAAAAAGAATACAATTTGCAACATATTGCATTTTTTGCAGGAAACATTCGCAGTAACGTTTTACCAACTGCAATGCAAGAAGCTAATATTACTTTTGATGAATATATTGTGTACGAAAACCAAGCCGATCCAATCGAAATAAAATCCGAAACAGACGTTTTGTTATTCTTTAGCCCATCGGGAATTCAAAGTTATTTACAAAAAAATACCATTACAAATCAGGTTTGTTTTTGTATTGGCACCACAACTGCCGATGCTTTAAACGGAATTACAGAAAATTGTGTCATTGCGAACCAACAAACCGTAGAGAATGTAATTATTCAATGTATTAATTATTATAAATAGAGTTTTGAGTA
The DNA here is from genome assembly GCA_002360925.1 of Flavobacteriaceae bacterium UBA3339. GTDB lineage: Bacteria > Bacteroidota > Bacteroidia > Flavobacteriales > Flavobacteriaceae > Flavobacterium. The sequence continues at coordinate 433,337 of DERN01000011.1, forward strand.
ACAAACAATATTGTCATTCTGAACGGAATGAGATAAAGTGAAGACCCGAGCTTGCGAATTAGCGAAGCAATCTCTATACAAAAAAAAATCCTCGTTCCTCGGAATGACAAAGAAAAAACAATAACATTCACAGCTGATTGCTGATGACTGAAAACTTTTAAAATATGTTAAAAAACGATTTATTTCTTAGAGCTTTAAAAGGAGAATCTGTTGAAAGACCTCCGGTTTGGATGATGCGTCAAGCAGGACGTTATTTACCTGAATTCCGTGCACTGCGTGACAAATATGATTTTTTCACACGTTGTAAAACGCCGGAATTGGCTTCAGAAATTACCGTTCAACCTATTCGCATCGTAAAGCCGGATGCAGCGATTTTATTTTCGGATATTTTAGTTGTTCCGCAAGCAATGGGAATCGATGTGGAATTAAAAGACAATATCGGACCTATTATTTTAAACCCGATTCGTTCAATGCAGGATGTAGAACAAGTTCGCATTCCGGATATCAACGAAAGCTTAGGTTATGTAATGGACGCGATTGACATGACAAAAGATATGTTGAACAACGAAGTGCCTTTAATTGGTTTCGCAGGTTCGCCTTGGACTATTTTTTGTTACGCAGTTGAAGGAAAAGGATCAAAATCGTACGATAAAGCAAAAGCATTTTGTTTTTCAGAACCAGTTGCGGCTCACACATTATTGCAAAAAATTACCGATACAACGATTCTTTACTTAAAAGAAAAAATAAAACACGGAGTAAACGCAATCCAGATTTTCGATTCTTGGGGCGGAATGTTATCTCCAACTGATTATCAGGAATTTTCTTGGAAATACATCAACCAAATCGTTGAAGCGTTGGCAGATGAGATTCCGGTTATTGTATTCGGAAAAGGATGTTGGTTTGCTTTAGGAGAAATGGCTCAATCAAAAGCTTCAGCTTTAGGAGTAGATTGGACATGCGCACCTAAAACCGCTCGAACTTTAACAGGCGGAAATATCACCTTACAAGGAAACTTTGATCCTTCTAGATTATTCTCTCCTATTCCAACAATCAAAAAAATGGTTCATGAAATGATCGACGAGTTCGGAAAAGATCAATACATCGTGAATTTAGGTCATGGTATTTTACCAAACGTTCCGGTAGATCACGCCAAAGCATTTATAGACGCCGTAAAGGAATATAACAAATAGTTAACTAAAAAACAGTTTACCTTTACGTAAACTGTTTTTACATTTTTAGTACGTATGTTAACAAGCAAAAAAGACGAAACCGAACAACGTTTAAACGCGATATTACAAAAACTTTCGGGCATTACATTTGTTCCCGAAAATTGGAAAGAGGATATTTTTTGGAATACTTTATCCGAAACAGGTTTAACCGAACATGATGTAATTCATAAAGACGAAACTTCCTTTTTTCTTCAATTAATCGATTTAAAATGGCCTTGGGAGCAAATTGAAAAATTAGCTGATATTTTAGTTGCTTTAGATGCTAAAATGCCAAATCAATTATTAAAAGAACGAACCAAACATTTATATCAGTTTATTCAGAAAGAAAGTAAAATGTTCTCTTTTGAAATTATGAATAAGATCGGAAAGTTGTAATTATCAACGCACACAAAATGAAAGAAAAATTTTATAATTATATACAGCAATTACAAAACACCATAACTTCTAAATTAGAAGAAGTTGATGGTTCAGCAAAATTTCAGGAAGATTTATGGGAACGCCCAGATGGCGGTGGCGGAAGAACGCGCGTTATAGAAAACGGAGCTGTTTTTGAAAAAGGCGGTGTTAATATTTCGGCTGTTCATGGCGCATTGCCCGAAACCATGCAAAAAGCGTTTAACGTTGGCGATGTTGATTTTTTTGCTTGCGGATTAAGTTTGGTTATTCATCCTAAAAGCCCAATGGTTCCGACAGTTCATGCTAATTGGCGCTATTTCGAAATGTACGACAAACAAGGCACTAAAGTAGGTTCTTGGTTTGGCGGCGGACAAGATTTAACACCTTATTATTTGTTCGAAGAAGATGCTATACATTTTCATCAAATTTGTAAGAAAGCTTGCGATAAACACAATTCGGAGTTTTATCCTAAATACAAAAAAGTTTGTGACGATTATTTCTGGAATGCACACAGAAACGAAGCCCGCGGAGTTGGCGGATTGTTCTTCGATCATTTGGTTGAAACAGATAAAATGACTATGGAAGATTGGTACAACTTTGTTACCGAAGTTGGGAACAGCTTTTTAGAATGTTACGTGCCTATTGTAGAAAAAAGAAAAAATTTAGAATATACCGAAGCAAACAGAACGTGGCAGGAAATTCGCCGCGGACGTTATGTAGAATTCAATCTGGTTCACGACAAAGGAACTATTTTTGGATTAAAAACTAACGGTCGTATCGAATCTATTTTAATGAGTTTGCCTCCGCATGTTCAATGGGTTTACGATCATCATCCGGAAACGAGAAGCGAGGAAGAAAAACTGATTAAAGTTTTGCAGAAGCCGAAGGAGTGGGTTTCCTAGTTGTCAGTAACCAGAAGTCAGAAGTCAGAAAATAATCAGTGAATATAGTTTATGAGAGATTATAAAAATTTACAAGTTTGGCAAAAATCGCATCTTTTGACTTTAGAAATATATCGTGAAGTTAAAAATTTCCCTAATGACGAAATCTTTGGCTTAATCAGTCAAATGAAAAGATCTTCAAGTTCTATACCTACAAATATTGCTGAAGGTTCTGGAAGATTTTCCAATAAAGACTTTTCTAGATTTCTATCTATTGCATATGGATCAACTAACGAACTTGAATATCAAATAATCCTAAGTATTGATTTAGCTTTTCTGAATAACGAAAAAGGGCAAGTTCTAATTGAAAAAATTCAAGAAATAAGAAAAATGCTTTACGCATTAATAAATAAATTAAACAAATCTGATAGCTGATTTCTGAAATCTGAAGTCTAATTGTTATCAGCTAAAAACAAAAAATATGTTTCCATTACACAGAGGAAGAAGATTAAGACAAAACGAATCGATTAGAAGTTTGGTTCGTGAAACAAGTTTAAGTCCGGCTGACTTTATGTTTCCAATGTTTATTGTAGAAGGAGAAAATCAAGAAATCGAAATTCCTTCTATGCCTGGGATTTTCCGTCGTTCGATCGATTTAACCGTAAAAGAAGTTCAAGAATTATTCGATTTAGGAATTCGCGCAGTGAACATTTACGTAAAAGTAAGCGATGATTTAAAAGACAATACCGGAAAAGAAGCATGGAATTCGAACGGGTTAATGCAAAATGCCATTCGCGCAATTAAATCGGCTTGCCCAGAAATGATTGTAATGCCCGATGTTGCCTTAGATCCTTATTCGATGTACGGACACGATGGAATTATTAAAAACGGAGAAATAGAAAACGATTCAACCGTTAATGCTTTGGTAAAAATGGCTGTTTCGCATGCCGAAGCCGGAGCCGATTTCGTTGCGCCTTCTGATATGATGGACGGACGAATTGTTCGTATGCGCGAAGGATTAGATGCTGCCGGATTCATTAATGTAGGAATTATGAGTTATTCTGCTAAATATGCTTCTGCTTTTTACGGACCTTTCCGCGATGCATTAGATTCTGCTCCTAAAGAAACGGGAGAAATAGTTCCTAAAGACAAAAAAACATATCAAATGGATTATGCAAACCGAATTGAAGCAATTAAAGAAGCTATTTGGGATGTAGAAGAGGGTGCCGATATGGTTATGGTAAAACCTGGAACGGCTTATTTGGATATTGTGCGCGAAGTAAAAGACAATGTAGATGTACCTGTTGCGGTTTATCATGTTTCGGGCGAATATGCGATGATTAAAGCAGCTGCAGAAAAAGGTTGGTTAGATCATGATAAAATAATGATGGAACAATTAATGTGTATTAAACGCGCCGGAGCTAGTTTAATTTCGACTTATTTTGCAAAAGAAGCAGCAATCTTATTAAACAGAAAATAATATGAAGAAATTTATTGCACTGTCGATTTTCTCGGCAATTATAGTTTCATGCGGAAGTAAAGAAGAAAAGAAAGAATCACTTTATCCCGAAGAAACCGCTCAAACTTTAAGCCCGGAAGCACAACTAATTCAAGACGGGAAAAGTCTTTTCGAAAGCAATAAAGCCGCTTGTTTTTCATGTCATCAAATGGATAAAAAAGTAATTGGTCCAAGTATTAAGGAAATCGCTAAAATCTACAAAGAAAAAAACGGCGATATGGTAGCTTTTTTACGTAAAAAAGCCGATCCAATTGTAGATCCTTCTCAATACAACGTTATGGAAACCAACTTCGCTATTTTGAAAACAATGAGCGACGAAGAAATAAAATCGCTCGAAGCTTACATCATGAGCAACTTACAATAACAAACAATAAACCGAGTAATTACTCGGTTTATTTATTAAGCAACATATTAAGATACAACTTTTTATCTTTTTTTCCTATAACATTTATCATCCTTTTTGTCTGTTTCATTAACGACTTTTGTAATGAATAATAATCATTAAACTTAAATAAAATGAAGCAAAGAGTTCCAGTTTCTCAAATTATGGCAAAAGCCTTAATCGTAGTTAATCCAACTAAAAAAATCAGCGAAGTAAATCAAATGTTCAATGAGTACGGAATTAGACATATTCCTGTGGTAGATGGAACTAAATTAATTGGTGTTATTAGTAAAAACGATGTTTTAAAAATAGGTTACGGAGCTGGAGATACGCATCCTGAAGCTTTAAATGCAATTTATGATTCGTACGAATTAAAAGATATCATGGTTCAAAATCCTGTTACGGTTACAGCCGAAACCAATATTAAAGATGTAGCCGAGATTTTATCAGAACAAAGTTTCCACTCGCTTCCTGTTGTTGAAAAAGAAGAAGTTGTAGGAATTGTAACAACAACCGATTTAGTAAAATACCTATTAGATCAATATTAATAACAACAAAAACGGGCATTAGCCCGTTTTTTATTTCACAAACTTTAAAATATTTAAGCTTTACCTTCCCATTCGTTATAAAACTGCTTTAGAAAAACTTCCATATATTCATGTCGATTTTGAGCAATTTGTTTTCCTGTTTCGGTATTCATCAAATCTTTTAAAAGCAATAATTTTTCATAAAAATGGTTTACAGTACTTCCTGTATGCTTTTTATATTCTTCCTTCGTCATATTGAATTTCGGCTTTTCTTCCGGATCGTGAATCGTTCTGTTTTTAAAACCTCCGTACTGGAAAGCGCGCGCAATTCCAATCGCTCCAATCGCGTCTAAACGATCAGCATCCTGAACAACTTCTAATTCTTTAGAAGCAAACTTTCGCTCGAAATTTCCGCCTTTAAACGAAATGTTTTCAATGATTTTAATAACATGTTCTTTTACATCTTCTTCAATTCCAATAGAAGTCATAAAATCATTCGCTTTTTTAGGACCAACTGTTTCATCTCCGTTATGGAATTTGCTATCGGCAATATCGTGCAATAAAGCACCCAAAATCACAACTTGTTCATTTGCTTTTTCGCTTTTTAAAAGATTTAACGCATTGTTGTAAACACGCTCAATATGAAACCAATCGTGTCCGGCCTCGGCTCCTTTTAATTCTTCTTTTACGTATTTGATAGTTTGTTCGATATAGTTCATAGACAGTAAATATTGGAAGTTTGATTTTTGATATTTAAAAGATAAAAAAAGCTGATATTTCTATCAGCTTGATTTTATTTTACAATAGCAGGCGTTACCCATTTAAACACATGCGATTCGTCCGAAATCTTCATACGATCGGCTAATTTCGCCATTCTGTCTGGTAGTTTCATCAAATAATCACGTGCTTTTTCAGCTTCGTCTGTTAAGTTTGTAATCTTGTCTATTTCCCAACGATTCAATAATTTTCTTAAAATATCTACATAATCCATCGAAGTGTAAACGCCGATTCTTTGAGCCGACTCAGAAAAATGATGGAACGCATCACCAATTCCTCCGCCCGATTCACGAATTAAATTTGCAGGCATTGTAATTTTTTTCTTCATCATATAATGAAAAGCTTTCATCATTTCAGAAGGATCTACTTGAAAAATACGTTCTACAAACTCAGAATACGCATGATGGTGACGCATTTCGTCTCCTGCAATAATTCTACAGATTTTAGATAATTTATGATCTCCATATTTTTTTGCCAACTGTGCCACGCGATTGTGCGAAACATAAGTTGCCAATTCCTGAAAACTTGTAAACACGAAATTTTTATAAGGATCACGATCTGTTCCCGGATCAAAACCATCGTTTAACAAATGGTGCGTTGTAATTTCGACTTCGCGCATATTTACACGTCCCGATAAATATAGGTATTTATTTAATAAATCTCCGTGACGGTTTTCTTCTCCTGTCCAATGGCGAATCCATTTTGCCCAACCATTTCCAGAACCATCTTCGCCTCCGCGTTGATTAACTCCATCAACATCTAACAACCACGATTCGTATGTTGGCAAAGCTTCTTCTGTAATGGTATCTCCCACTAAAACAACCCAGAAATCGTAAGGTAATTCTTTAGCAAATTCACGTAATTCGCGAACTTCTTCTAAGAAATTTTCATTTTCCGAATCGGGTAACATGTCAGATGGTTGCCAGATCTTTTCTACAGGAATCAGATAATTCTGCACAAAAGTGTCGATGTTCTTTTCTAAGAACTGCATAACCTCTAACCGAACATTTTGAGTAGACATTTTGTTGTATTTTATACAGTATAAACTGTGTTATTTTATTGAAGAAACAATTGCTTGTTCCGTTTTTTCGAATAATGTTTGAAAATCATAATCCGATATTTTCATTGGATCGTGAACTTCTAACGAAATTTGACTTCCCAATCCCATAGGAAACATTCCAAATCGGAACATTTTCCAAGAATTGTTTATTGTTAAAGGAACCACGTAGGCATCGGAAGCAAATTTGCAAAGCATTTTTAATCCGTTTTCAGAAAAACGTTTAGGTTCTCCTGTTTTAGAACGTGTTCCTTCTGGGAAAATAACTGCAGATCTGTTGTATTTCTGAATGTATTGTCCCAAACCTTTTATAGTTGGCAAGGCTTGTTTTGGATCCTTTCGATCAATCAAAACCGAGCCTCCGTGTTTTAAATTATACGATACGCTTGGTATTCCTTTTCCTAATTCTTTTTTGCTTACAAATTTTGGATGCGTTGCTCGTAAAAACCAAATAATGCTTACAATATCAAACATTGATTGATGATTGCTTACATAGATAATGGGCTTTCCTACGGGCAATTTCTCGCGCCCTTTAACCGAAAAAGTTGTTCCTAAAACGTTTGCACTTCGCATTAAAAACCATTGTAAAATATCGACACTTGTTTTATGTGCCTGATATCCAAAAACATTTAAACAAATCCATTGTATTGGATGAAATATCAATAGCGAAAAGCTCAATAAAATGTAATATAGAATGCTAATTGGATACGATACTATTTTTTGCACACTTTCGGAATTTATCCCCAAATATACGACAAATAAAAAAAGACCACCGTTAAATGGTGGTCTTTTATAGATTTTTTTAAAATTTTATTAGCAATTTTCGTTGTATGCTTCTTTTAAATTTTCTGCAATAACCTCAGCAGGATTTCCTTCGATATGATGACGCTCTAACATATGAACTAATTCTCCGTTTTTGAACAATGCCATTGAAGGTGAAGATGGAGGAAAAGGAAACATTTTTTCCCGTGCTGTATTCACTGCATCTTTATCTACACCTGCAAAAACTGTTACAATATTTGTAGGTTTTTTAGCATTGTCTAAACTCATAACAGCTCCCGGGCGCGCATTACGTGCGGCACAACCACAAACCGAATTTACTACTACTAAAGTTGTTCCTTCTTTAGCTAAAGCTTCCTCTACTTCAGCCGATGTATGTAATGATTGAAAACCAGCCGAAGTCAACTCTGCTTCCATTGGTTTTACGATTTCTTCTGGATACATAATTTTAAAATTAAGATTATCCACAAATTTAAAAAATATTATTAGAGGATAAAATTTTTAAAACGCTAAAGATATGTTATTTATTATTTGATTTTCTTTTCCCAAAAAAAGGAATAAAAAAAGACTCGTAAAAACGAGTCTTAAATTTTATTAGAAACTGTAACCAACTGAAACAGCCATATTAAATGGATCGATTTGGTTGATGTAACCTCCTCGGAAGTATGAATTCAATCCCATTTCGTCTGTTAAGTTGCTTAAGAACAATTTCATATTCATGTTTTTATATGTATATCCAAACTGAACGTTTAAAGTTGTATAAGCTGGCATATCGAATGGTTTTGTTCCTCCCATATTTCCATGTCCGTCTGGACTTAAGTTATATTCATTTACAGGACGTTTTCCTACATAATATAATCCGGCACTTACGCTTAAATTATTTAAAGCTCCTTGATTAAACACATATTGTACCCAACCATTTGCTGTATGCGTTGGTGCGTTCATTGGTGCAGAACCATTCATATAAGATGGTGAATTTTCGTAACGTGCATCTAAATACGCGTAACCTAACATTACCGTTAAATTATCTAATATACGACCGTTTAATTCTGTTTCTAAACCACTGCGAATCAAATCTCCTGCTTTAAAGAAATAATCCTCTTTATCAGCTGATCCAGGTTTATATGCTTGATTTGACAAATTTGAAGTATAAATATGGAAGTAAGTTGCGTTAAAACGTAAGCGATTTTCTAACCATTCTGATTTAAATCCTACTTCGAATTGTTCTGTTTTAGATGGTCCGATTTTCTCTCCATCTTTCATCTTGTTATCTGCAGAACGTAAGTTGGTTGAATTTGTATAAGAACCGAAAATATTTACATTTTCGATCGGAGTTACCATTACCCCAACACTTGGATTCCAAGCTTTTTCGCGTTTAGATTTTGTTCCGGTAGCGTCTTTTGTGTTAATTTCAGAATAACGTAATCCAAAGAAACCTTTTAAGTATTTATTAAATTCTACCACATCTTGAGCTAAGATTCCAAACATATCGTAATTCGTTACAATTGTTGGATCGTTTGCTTTAAAAGTAAGATCACTTCCTTTATACGGATTTCCGTTTTTATCTAAAAGTGCATTCCCATCTTTATCTTTCAAAATAACGTCAGCTAAACTATTTGCATAATCATCATAAATATTAATTTGGTCAACTCTTCCTTTAAAATCAGCACCTCCTAACAATAAACCATAAGCTGTACTCGTAGCATAAGCTGTACGATAATCGAATCCTAATTGTGCTGTGTGTTTAACAGAACCTGTGTATAAATCTTGACCAATTAAATCGAATTGTAACGTGGTGTTTTTATCATCTCTAAAACTTCTAGATAAAGTTCTATCACGTAAAACATACTCATCTTTTCCGGCAGCATTTGCAGCTGTTGACATATTATCTACTTCGTAAGCTGAAGAACCATAAGCTGCACGAATTTTTAATTTATCGTTTAACTCATGATCGATTCTTGCCATAAAGCTGTTCATTTTCGTATTTACATTATCTGTATCGAATCCTAAAAATTTATTATTGGGCAATACATATAATGCTTCTGTTCCTATATCTGCTAAATTTACAGCCGATGTAACCGGAGTTCTGTTATCATTAAAGTAATCTCCTTCTACAATAATCGTTGTTCTTTCCGAAGCTTTCCAAGCGAATGAAGGATTAAAATAAACTCGATTCGATTTTACAAAATCTCTATAACTATCCGCACGTTCATAAGCACCATTAACACGCATTGCAACGGTTCCTTCGTCATTTAAAACTTGTTGAACATCGAATGTAGGACGGAATTGATTCCAGCTACCATAACGAATTCCAACGTTTCCTTTATTATAAAAGTTTGGCGTTTTTGTAACCACGTTAATTACACCACCAGCGTTACCAATATCGGTAATAACTCCTTGTGTAATTGCCGCAGAACCTTTAATCATTTGGATTGATTCTACACCTTGCATATCAACAACTCCCGAAGCAGTTTGGAACTGAGAATCCATACGGATACCGTTTTTCAAAACAGGAACTCCACGGAAACCACGAGTCGACATTGATTCTTTTACTCCACCATAACTTCCAAAAAGTGTTACACCCGGAATATTACGAACCGCATCAGTAATAGTTAAAGCTCCTTGATCTTCGATTACTTTATTAGAAATTACAGAAACCGTTTGAATATTATCCGATGGTTTTAAAGGTAATCTTGTAATTAACTCTAACCCTTTTGGTTTTTTATTACGTTCTCCAAAAACTTCTACTTCTTCTAAAACATCAGAATGTGCTTCTAAAGTAATAGTAAAGAATTCGCTTGGTTCATCAACTACGATTTTTGTTGTTAATGCGTTATATCCAAGCATCGAAACTTTTAAAGAATAGCTTCCATAAGAAACATTCGAGAAAAACAATTCGCCATCTTCGTTTCCTTGTGATGATTTGTTTTGCCCAACTAAAGATCCGTTTGCAAATGTTATTAATTGATTGTGCTCGTCTACGACTCTCACTTTTACTTCGGATGTTTGAGCAAACGATAATCCTGTAATAAAAAAAGTGAATAATGAGGCTTTTAGAACATTCATATTATATGTATTTTTATTTAGAATAATTTTAAACAGTGCAAATGTATAATCAATCTAAATAAAAACAAAGGTTTTTTTTTAAATTTCTTTTAACATTTATTAAAAGCTTTTTTAACGCTTCTAACCTCTTGTTTTTCTTAGTAAATTTGAAATCTATTTTTTAGATAATATGAAGATATCCGAATACTTAAAAAAAGGCGATTCTGTCGGAATTGTATGTACCGCAAGAAGTTTTAGTTCTGAAGAAGCCGAAACTGCAATTCAATTATTAAACGAATGGGGATTGAAAGCTGTTTTAGGAAAAACCATCGATTGTAATAATCATCAATTAGGCGGAAGCGATGAAGAGCGAGCAAACGATTTCCAAGAAATGTTAGATAATCCAAACATAAAAGCTATTTGGATTGCGCGCGGCGGTTACGGAACGGTTCGTATTATAGATAAAATCGATTTTTCTAAATTTAAGCAAAAACCGAAATGGATTATTGGTTTTAGCGACATCACGGTTCTTCACAGTCATATTCACAATCTAGGAATTGCGACTTTGCACGCTATTATGCCGTTTTCGGTTCCAAAAGCATCTTTCGAAGCTAAGGAAACGCTCCGAAAAGCATTGTTTAACGAAGAATATAAATTCGAGATCGAATCGGATTATTCCAATAAAATCGGAAAAGCCGAAGGAGAACTTATTGGCGGAAACCTTTCTATTATCTACAGTCTTTTAGGATCGGTTTCATCGGTAAATACTTCAGGAAAAATTTTGTATCTTGAAGACTTGGACGAATATCTGTATCATATCGATCGAATGTTCTACAATCTAAAACGTAACGGCTATTTCGAAAATGTAAAAGGTTTGATTATTGGCGGAATGACAGATATGCACGACAATTCAATTCCGTTTGGATATGATGTAAAACAGATTATTAGAGAAATTACAAAGGAATACGATTTCCCGATTTGTTTTGAATTTCCGGCAGGACATATTTCTGATAATCGAGCTTTAAAGTTAGGTACAAAAGTTTCGTTAGAAATCAATACAAATAAAACAAATTTGAAGTATATAAAATAATGGCAACACATAACGATATTGGTAAACAAGGAGAAGAATTAGCAAATGAGTTTCTTAGAAAAAACGGTTATACAATTCTTGAAACCAATTATCGTTATCGCAAAGCCGAAATCGATATTATTGCACAAAAAGATCAAACTTTGGCAATTGTAGAAGTTAAAACAAGAACTTCGACCGATTTTGGAACTCCCGAAAGTTTTGTAAACAAAAAGAAAATCAATCTTATTTTAGAAGCAACCAATGCGTATGTAGATGAAAAGAATTTGGATTTAGAAATAAGTTTGGATATTATTTCGGTTATTTTAGGAAAGGAAATTGAAATAGAACATATCCAAAATGCTTATTTCTTTTTCTGAAGCCTTTCAAAAATAGCATTCAACTTTATAGTAAAAATTCCTAAATCGGTTTCAAAAACCAATTCCTTTATAACCCAAGCTAAATCTTCGACTTTTATAGGTCGGTACGATTTAAAAATTCCGATTGTATTTAAAAACGTTAAAACTTTTTCGGCAAACTTCTCTCCCATTCTATCAGTGTTTGGTCGAATTAACATTCCGGGTTGTACCAAATCTAATCGCGAAAATTGTACGTTTTTAACCGCTGTTTCTAAAGTACCTTTCATTTTATTATAAAAAACCTTAGATGTTTCGGAAACGCCCATTGCCGACAATAAAATAAAATGCGAAACGTTATTTTCTTTGGCGATTTTGGCAAATTCTAACTGATAATCATGATCTACAATCCATTGTTTTTCTTGGCTTCCGGCTTGTTTTAAGGTAGTTCCTAAACAAGAAATCGCAACATCTCCACGCATTAAATCTTTATAATCATGTAGTTTATCAAAATCGACCAACACTTCTTTTACTTTATCAGATTTAACTTTAGCTGTTTTTCTAACAAAAATTACGATTTCGTCAATTCGTACATCTTCTATCAAATGTTTTAAAACAAACGTTCCGGTTGCGCCTGTTGCGCCAATCAACAACACTTTCATCTCTTAAAATTTAGCAATTCAATAATACAACATTCTTACATTTTTTTGTATCTTGTGAAGAAAAATTATGAATTCTTTTAGAACAGAGTCCGATTTGTTGGGAGAATTACAGATTCCTCAAAATGCTTTTTATGGCGTACAAACACAGCGAGCTTTAAATAACTTTAAAATTTCGAATCATAAACTTTCTCAATATCCTATTTTCATTAAATCGTTAACAATTGTAAAGTTAGCTGCTGTTGATGCTAATTTTGAATTAGGTTTGATTAAGGAAGATTTAAAAAAGTATATTTCTGAAGCTTGTTTAGATATTTTAAAAGATCAATATTTCGATCAATTTCCTATTGATATGATTCAAGGCGGTGCGGGAACTTCGGTAAATATGAATGCAAACGAAGTAATTGCAAACATTGCGTTAGAGAAAATGGGACATGAAAAAGGCGATTATCAATATTGTTCTCCGAACGATCATGTAAATATGTCGCAATCTACGAACGATGCGTATCCAACTGCTTTAAAACTAGCTTTATTTCAATCGTCGAAAAATATCACAAATTCATTAGAAAAATTATTCTTCGCCTTAGATCGCAAAGCAAAAGAGTTCGAAAACGTAATTAAAATGGGACGTACACAATTACAAGATGCGGTTCCGATGACATTAGGTCAAGAATTTGAAGCTTTTGCATTTACTTTAAAAAAGGAAATTCCGTATTTACAAGAACAAGCTTTTCAGTTTTTAGAAATCAATATGGGCGCAACCGCCATTGGAACGGGAATTAATGCGCCAAAAGGATATGCGCAATTGTGTACCGAAAAATTAGCGCAATTATTAAACGAACCGGTAAAATTGGCAGAAAACCTAATTGAAGCAACTTCGGACACAAGCGGATTTGTTGCATATGCCGGAGCTTTAAAGAAATTAGCTATAAAGCTTTCCAAAATCTGCAACGATTTACGTTTACTTTCGTCTGGTCCAAGAACCGGTTTGTACGAGATTAATTTACCTCCAAAACAACCAGGTTCTTCTATTATGCCCGGAAAAGTAAATCCGGTTATTCCAGAAGTCGTAAACCAAGTTTGTTTTAAAGTAATTGGCAACGAAGCAACGGTTTCATTAGCTGCCGAAGCAGGACAATTACAATTAAATGTAATGGAACCAATTATTGCGTTATCATTATTTGATTCGATTGAATTATTGACCAATGCAATTGACACCTTGCGCGAGGAATGTGTTGACGGAATTACAGCAAATGTAGATCATTTACGAAACGAAGTCCATAACAGTATTGGAATTATTACAGCTTTAAACCCAATTATTGGATATAAAAACAGTACCAAAATTGCGAAACAAGCTTTAGAAGAAAACCGAAGTGTTTACGAATTGATTTTAGAACACAACATTTTAACTAAAGAAGAATTAGATAAAGTTTTAGATCCTAAAACCATGTTGAGTTCTCATTAAAACAAAACCAGAGCAATTGCTCTGGTTTTGTTTTTACTTTCTAAAATGAATAGCCTGCTTTTAAATTCACTGACGTATTCTTATTTATATGAGGTGTATTAAATACGTGATTATAATCAACCTCAACTAAAATCGAATCAAATAATTTAATCCCAATACCAGTATCTACTCCTACTCCATATTGTCCTATAAATATTGGGTTAAGTATCCAATATTGTGTTGACATTAAAATTTCTGATTTAATAGGATTATTCAATCCTACTCCGAATTTCCCATAATAACTTATATTTTTTCTTGACAAAAAATATTTTTTAACCCCTAAAGAAACATATAAAGATTGATAATCAACCTTATGATTCCACTCTCCTAATTCATATTTCTCAACAAAATCTTTTTTAAATTTTTGCAGATTAACATTTGCATAAATACTCAAAGGATTTCTTAAGTTTTTATTAAAAAGATACTCAATCTCAGGAACTATGATAAAATGCCCATATTTTTTGGCTGGCAAATCAGATAAAAAATTAATATCCATTGTATGATTAGAATATCCTAACATTAAATTAAATCGTAATCTCGATTGTTTAACTTTTACAAACGATTTTCCATTTACTTCTTTAAAATACCTTGTTAAATCCTCTTCATTATATCTTAATATCGAATAAGAACCTATACTTGAATACTTAGGATTTTTAACATTCTCGAATAATTGAGTTTGATAGAATTTATTTTCAGCAATATTATTTCTCTCTTTAAAATACTTTTTATATCCTAAGGTAATAAGATCACCTTCTGGATTTTGATAAAAAAAAGTTGAAACTCCTTTTTCAATATATTGATATAAATTATAATTTCCTTCAACTAATAATTGAACAAAAGCAATCTTTCCCTTAAGGTTGAAATCCTTGTTTTCTGATAATTCGTTAATTTGATAACTAATTGATGGATCATATTGAAATTCCTTTTTTTGAAAAATGTTCACCCCATATTTCACTTCTTTTATATCCGACAATTCAATCTCCTCAATTTGTTTATTGTTTCGAATGATAATTTTTTCTGGAAATCGATTAATTGTAATTTCCGACACTTCACATTCTTTTTTATTTCCAGAATTATCAATATAATGTCCGTACTCAAAATTTGACTGTCCAAACGTTGTTAAACCTGTAAAAAACAGAGTTAAGAATAAAAGTAATTTGTGTTTCATAAGTTAAAATATTTAATTAATTTTCCTCTTGTAATGCGTTCCAGCCACGAGCTTTTAAAGGAATCTTAGTATGTTCGCGAGTTATTAAATGGATCCCTTCATTTTCTGCAACCATGTGTCCGATTACAGTGAAATTCGGATTCCCTTTTATTTTATCGTAATCTTCCATTTTTATTGTGAAAAGCAATTCATAATCTTCACCTCCGTTTATGGCAATCGTTGTGCTGTCTAAATTAAACTCTTCACAAACGTTTATAAACTGCGGGTCTAACGGTAATTTATCTTCGAACAGATTGCAGCCTACATTAGAAGCTTTACAAATATGCATAATTTCAGAAGAAATTCCGTCCGAAACATCAATCATTGATGTTGGCTTTACTTCCAACTTTTCTAATAATTCTTTTACATCGGTTCTAGCTTCCGGCTTTAATTGTCGTTCAATGATATACGAATATTCATCTAAATCAGGCTGACTTTGCGGATTAACCAAAAACACTTGTTTTTCGCGTTCTAAAATTTGCAATCCCATATAAGCAGCACCGATATCGCCGGTTACAACCAATAAATCATTTTCTTGCGCGCCTGAACGATATAGAATTTCTTCTTTCTTTACTTCGCCAATTGCTGTAACGCTGATCATTAATCCTGTTGTACTTGAAGTTGTATCGCCACCAACCAAATCGACTTTATAAAATTCACAAGCCAAACGAATTCCTTCGTATAATTCCTCGACAGCTTCTAACGGAAAACGATTCGATAAAGCAATAGAAACCGTAATTTGAGTAGGAACTGCGTTCATCGCGCAAATATCAGAAAGGTTCACCACAACCGATTTATAACCTAAATGTTTTAAAGGCATGTAACTTAGATCAAAATGTACGCCTTCGACCAACAAATCTGTTGTTACAACTGCTTTTTTCGATTTAAAATCTAAAACAGCAGCATCGTCGCCAATTGCTTTTAAAGTTGATTTTTGATGAATTGTAAAGTTTTTTGTAATATGATCGATTAAACCAAACTCGCCCAATTGAGCTAATGAAGTTCTATTTTGGTCTTTATTTTCTAACATGATTTTTTTATTTGACAACAAAAATACAAACTATTGATGTGAGCTAACAAAAAATTATAGTCCGTTTAATATTTGAACAGCTTTTTCAAGCACTTCATCCTTCCCTTTTATTACTCCATCAATTGTTCGTTCTATTATAATATCAGGAACAATTCCCACTCGTTGCGTTTCTTTTCCATCTGGATAATAAACTCCAATTCCAGAAATCCAAGTCTTTAAATTTCCTGGTAAATAAATTTCAGAAACATTTCCATCTGCACCAGCCGTTGTACTTCCTACAATCAAAGAGTTTTTAACTGCACGAAATGCCATAGAAGTATACTCCGCCTGACTTTGAGAATTTTCATTTACTAAAACAACCAATTTCCCTTTATATCGATTTCCATCGCTTTCTATTTTAGGTCCTTCCATGAATGTAAATTCGCCTGGATTATCGGGATTTCCTTTTGTGAATTTTACAAATGAAGTTGGTTTTGACATGAAATAAGATCCTAAAGCAAAAGGAACGAAAGTAGTTGGGTAATTTCTAATATCAATAATAATTCCTTTTGTTTTCTTAAACGTTTTTTTTATCTCGTCAATATCATCTTTCTTAATATTTGCCAATGTTATATATCCAATATTTCCGTCTAACAATTTAAAACAAGGTTGATTTTCATCTACTTTATACCAATAATACATATTTAATTGCTTTCGGTCATATAGTGTAATTTCTTTCTGTTTTGACTGTTTATTAGATATGTAATTTAAATGAACTTTATTTTTAGACGAACGCAATAAATCCATTGAAATATCGCGCAACATAGCCGATTTATTAGACGAAGGATAATAAGACTTTAGGCTATCTATTATTGTTTCTATACTTTTATGATCGATATGTGTAATAATATCTCCGATCTTTAGTCCAGTTTCTTTTATTAATTCAGGATTAAAATAGTCGGTTACAACAAGTTTATTTTCAACAAACTCTACTCTAAAAGGCGCATAATTATTTCCTCTAAATTCTAAAATCTTATCATTACCAATAGCTAAGCCTGCATGTGTATCGTTAATTTCTCCGATAAGTTGAAGAGCAGCTAATTCATATGTTAATTCATCTTTAGCCTCAAGAAATTTCGGAATATATTCTTTTAAAACAGCTTCCCATTTTTTATCGGCTAAATGCTTACTTGGAAAGAAATAATTTATCATATTCCAATATCTATAAAGAGATAATAATCTAAAACCTGCATCGGGATATGGCATATTTACATAAGGATTTTCATTTGTAAAATCAGGGTTCCCAACACCTTCATGTAACGAAATATAATAATTCACGCCTTGATATCTGCCATTATAAACCTCTTTAAGTTTTAGTTTTAAGTTTTGCGATAATTTAGAATTATCAATCCATGATAAATCAGGTTTTAAAACAGCATCTCGAGGAGTTGCTTTACAATTTTCGCAAACAGCAACCTTTCCATATTTATCAATCCAGTTATTAAGTAAATTATCTCTTTCTTCTGCGTTAGTTGCATTTAAATAAGTTGGCAAAAACCGAAATAATTCATAATCCCAATTGTAATTTCCTTTTCCAACCTCAGGATGATGATATTTAACAAATCCCCAAATTTTCCCTAACAATTCTAAATTGTTAATTTTTTCGCTATTCAAATCTGAAAAAACAATATTTGACCCCTTATCAAATTCTTTATCTTTTTCGGCAGGCATAATTTGTCTAACATAGCTTTCAAGATATTTACTATCTAAATCTTTTCCGTCTACTGTTACTTTTAAGTTATCTAACCACATTTTCCCTTTTCCAACCAATAAACCGCCAACTACAATATTCTTGGTTTTTTCGTGTTTTAGCGGTAAGATAATTTCATATTCTTGCCAATCCGTTGTCCCATTTATGTTTTTAGCTGCCATGTTATCAAATGCAACATCTGGATCAATTCTCACCCATAATCCTGCAAATCCATCAGTCACATTTTCTGTTTTAATAAAACCGGATAGACGAATTTGCCTTCCTATATAGTTACTTGGTAAATTAAATGCTAATGCTTTAAAACCACCGGCATTCGCATCGCTTTCTATAACAACCGAATACTTACCATTTTTTACATTAACCGAATCTGTGTAAATTTTGTATTTTTTGTTTCCAAAGTTCTCCCAATTTATAGGATAATCACCTTTATGTTCTTCAAAATCAAGATTAAGTTTTTTAGTTTCCGGCGATTGGCAAAATCCAACAATCGAAAGTAAAAGAGTAGCAAATAAAATTTTTACGTTCATCATATCTTTATTTTTTGGTTTTAATTTTTACAATATAACTAAAAAAGGCGATTTAAAAAACCGCCTTTTTATTATCTACTGTAGTACAGAATCTATTGTTGAACTTGTCGAATCTTCTATCATTTTTTGTTCTTTCTTCGTTCTTTCAACCTCTTGTTCTTTGCTTTGTTTGTATGCTTTTAAATAACGATCGTAATACTTTTCGAACGGAGCAATTCTTTTATTCAAAGTAGTTACCGTTGCTGTATCGTTGTGCAGTTTACAATTATCGATAATTCGGTAAGCTGTATCGAACGATCTAATAATTTCATAACTGTATTCTTGTTGCTCAGTTATCCCCATTCCTTCATAGAATTTCAAATCTTCTTCGGCTTTTGTAAATAACTTTTCAGCAATTTCTGCAGCTTTTTTCTTCTCGCCAATCATATAATATAAATCAGCAAATGCTTCAACCGAAATATACATTCCGTAACTGTCGTTAGGTAAATAATATTCAATCGGAAAGTTTGTCATCCCTAAATCCAGAATCGTTTTTGCTTTATCGAATTTCTTTTCGGTGATCAATTGCTCTGCCAAACGAATCAAATTTGTTCTAAAAGCAAAACTGTTTTTTCTAGTTTCCGGATCGTGGTAAATATTCGGACTTCCGAAATTACCCCAATACCAATTGGTTACCGTTTTGTACATTTTTTCTGAATCGATCGTTCCAATATATAAAGGATGTCCGTCGTATTGGCGTTCTGCTTTTACAGGAACCAATTTATACGTCATTCCGTTTAACTGCAAATAATCTTTCATCCAAAGAAAATCTTCCGGAGTTAACGATCCGTTTGTGAAATAAATCGGACGCTCCCAATTATTATTTGCTACAATATCGAACATAATTAAACGTTGACGATACAATACGCTTGCTTTAACATCGATTGGAATTTCGGAAACAATTTGATCTGCAAATTGAGCCGAAACAATTCCGTTCTTCAACACTTTTTCCTTATCTACAGGAAGTTTGAATTTATTGGTTGGAATACGAACAATGTCCATTCCGTTTTGCATTTTCATTTTAGTTTCAGGACGATCGCTTGCAATGAATTCCATAATCGTATTTAAATCAAAACGCTCATCAACCGTTGGTGCAATTGCAGCATAATATAAATTTGTTCCTGAATATTGGCGGTGATTAAAGCGGATTTTTAACGGATCAGATTCATACGATTTTACTTTCATTTGATCGATATACCATTCTGCCTGCATTAAGGTTGTACAAACTACGCGAACATCGGTTCTGTAATTTTCGACTTCCTGCAAATACCAAAGCGGGAATGTATCGTTATCGCCAATCGTGAAAATAATTGCATTTTTATCCAACGAATCTAAATATGCTCTTGCCAAAGCTAAAGCGGTATATTTTTCTGAACGATCGTGATCGTCCCAGTTTTCTTTTGCCATTAAAACCGGAGATGCTAAAAAGGTAACTCCTAAAACTAAAGGCAACGCAACTTTTGAATTTACTTTATTTGACAAGAAATCGTAAATGGCAAAAACACCGTAACCAACCCAAATAGCAAAAACCATGAACGAGCCAACAACCGCATAATCGCGTTCGCGTGGTTCGAACGGACGCTCGTTTAAGAAGATTTTTAAAGCAAAACTGGTAAATAAAAACAACGCTAATAACACGTAAAAAGTTTTGGGATCTTTACGGTAATGGAAAATGAATCCGAATAATCCTAAAATAAACGGAATCATGTAATACACATTTCGAGCTTTGTTATTTAACATATCGCTCGTTAAGTTATTTTGCGATCCTAATCTGATTTCGTCTAAAGGTTTTATTCCCGAAATCCAGTTTCCGTTCATTCGATCGTTCGATCCTTGAATATCGTTTTGGCGTCCTGCAAAATTCCACAACAAATAACGCATATACATATAGCCAAACTGATAACTAAACATGAAACTCATATTATCGGTAAAAGAAGGCATTTCTACATCAATATAATCGCTCATTTGCGACAAATAATAATCATATTCTTGTAAAGACATTTGTCCGGTTTGAATTCCGGCTTTTATTTGTCCTTCCATTTCGATTAATTCTGCTTCAGTTGCAAATTCCGGCTTTAATTTAAATTCAACCGGTTTTGTAAATGCCATGTAATTTGTGGCTTTATCAGGTTCCCATAAACGCGGTAAAAATCCTTTATATTTACTTGAATAATTAGGTTCTGACTCTTTATTCTCGTTAATGATTTTATATTTCCCTGTTGAATAATCACGTTCGTAATCAACTTTCCCGTCTTTATAAGGTTGCGATGCGTCTAACGAACTTCCGTATTTTATCGTGAAAAATGTATCGTAAAATAACGAACGATTTCCGTATTGCTCGCGGTTATAATATGCTAAAAGCTCGGCAGCATCCGAAGGTTTATTTTCGTTGATTGGGATTTGCGTATTTGCACGAATCGGCAACATCAACCAAGTCGAAAATCCAACAAAAATAAAAACGATTGAAAGAATCAATGTGTTTGCTAACTGTTTTTGTTTTTGACGCGTCATTTTTAATCCGAAAATAAAGAACGAAATCAATAAAGCAAAGGCAATAAGCGTTCCTGAATTAAATGGCAATCCAAGATTATTTACAAAGAAAATTTCAGATTCTCCGAAGAAAATCATGATATAAGGAGCTAAAAAGCCAAATACAAATAATAAAACCGCCACCACTACAAGGTTTGCAATGACGAAGTTTTTAAGGGTAACTTTTGGATATTTTTTAAAATAGTACAAATAACCGATTGACGGAATTGCTAATAATGCCATAAAGTGTACACCAAACGACATTCCGATAACTAACGAAATCAGCAATAACCATTTATTTCCGCGCGGTTCGTCGATTGCATCAACCCAACGTAAACCTAACCATAAAAGCAATGCCAACATAAAAGTTGCCATGGCGTAAACTTCGGTTTCTACAGCACTAAACCAAAACGTATCCGAAAATGTAAACGTTAAAGCACCAATTAAACTACTTCCTAAAACTGCAATTGCCGTGTTATTTGAAACGTTTTCGGTATTCAGCTTTACCACTTTCATTAGAATATTGGTTGCCGACCAAAACATGAACAAAACAGCAAAAGCACTCGAAAGTGCCGAAACCAAATTGACCATGTATGCAATTTTATCGGGCGAAGCCGCAAACATAGCTGCAAAAGAGCCAATCATTTGGAATAAAGGTGCGCCGGGCGGATGTCCTACCTCTAATTTAGCCGAAGTAGCAATGTATTCACCCGAATCCCAGAAGCTTACCGTAGGTTCTAAGGTTAACGTATAAACGATAAAAGCAGTTAAAAATGCAATCCAACCTGTAAGGTTATTCCATTTTTTAAAGTTGAATGTCAACATAATAGTTATTTTTGTTCTTCTTTATGTAAGAACTACAAAGAAAATGTTTTTTTTCTAATTCTGAAAAATGCACTGAACATATTTTGATATTCAGAACTTTGTACAAAACAAAACGCAGTTAAAATAACCACGTTTTGTTTCTTATTCTACTTCGAGCGAATCGAATTGTTGTGTTTTTTCTTGCTCCATCATCTCAGTTTCTTCCTTTACTTGTTTGTGATAAATTTCTAAATAACTGTCGAAATATTTTTCAAAAGGCGCTATTCGCTTGTTCATTAAACCAACTGTTTTAGCATCTTTATTTTGTTCGCAATAATCTATCAATCTGTAAATTGTATTAAAAGCTCGCATAATTTCGTACGCGTTTTCTCGCTGTTCTATTGGTTTCATTCCTTTAAAAAACAGCAATTTTTCTTCGGATTTCACATATAACTTCATTGCTAAATCTGCTGCTTTTTGCTGATTTCCTACTTTGTAATACAATTCGATAAAAGTTTCCATGTGCTCATATTCATTAACATGATTATTGGGCAGATAATATTCGACCGGAAAGTTTTTCATAGTTAAATCTAGAACCTTTTCGGCTTTTTCGTTCTTTCCTTCTAAAATCAATTGTTCTGCCAATCGACTTAAATTGATTTTAAACATTACAGCATCGTGTCTTGTTTGCGGATCGTGATAAATATTCGAACTTCCGAAATTGCCCCAATACCAATTCGTAACCGTTTTGTACATTTTTTCGGAATCGATTGTCCCGACATTATACGGATTTGAATCTTCTTTTTTCTCCGCTTTAACCGGAACTAGTTTGTAAGCCATTCCGTTTAACTGCACATAATCTTTCATCCACAAAAGCGCATTTTCACTTGAATCGATACACGTAAAATAAACCGGACGTTCCCAATTATTATTCGCAATAATATCGTACATGATTAATTCGTTTCTCGATAATCGATCTGTTTTTACATCGATCGGAATTTCGGAAACAATTTGATCTGCAAACTGAGAAGAAACAATCCCGTTTTTCAATATTTTTTCCTTATCAACAGAAAGTTTGAATTTATTTGTAGGAATATACGTCAATTCCATTCCGCTTTCTTTCTTTATTTTGGTTTCCGGACGATCGCTTGCAACAAAATTCATGATACTGTCTAATTCAAAATATTCGTTTTTGAAACGTTTATCCATCGAAGGAACAATTCCTGTTAAAGCAAGTTTATTTCCGTTATATTGTTTGTGATCGAAACGAATTTTTAACGGATCAGATTCGTACGCTTTAACCTTCATTTGATCGATATACCATTCGGCATTCAACAACGTGGTACAAACTACCCGAACATCGGTTCTGTAACCTTCGACTTCCTGCAAATACCAAAATAAAAACGACTCATCGGCAATCGTGAAAAAGATGGCATTTTTATCTAACGAATCCATATAAGCGCGCGCAACAGCTAAAGCCGTATATTTTTCGGAACGATCGTGATCGTCCCAGTTTTCTTTTGCCATTAAAACAGGCGAAGCTAAAAAAGTAACTCCTAAAACCAAAGGTAACGCAACTTTTGCATTGATTTTATTTGCTAAGAAATCGTAAATGGCAAAAACGCCATAACCAACCCAAATAGCAAAAACCATGAACGAACCAACAACCGCATAATCGCGTTCGCGCGGTTCGAAAGGACGCTCGTTTAAGAAGATTTTTAAAGCAAAACTCGTAAATAAAAACAATGCCAATAACACGTAAAATGTTTTAGGATCTTTGCGATAATGAAAGATAAAACCGATTAATCCTAAAACGAACGGAATCATATAATATACATTTCGCCCTTTATTATTTAGCATATCGCTTGTTAAATTGTTTTGTGATCCTAAACGAAATTCGTCTAAAGGTTTAATTCCCGAAATCCAGTTTCCGTTTAAACTTTCGTTATTTCCTTGAATATCGTTTTGGCGTCCTGCAAAATTCCACAACAAATAACGCATATACATATAACCGAACTGATAATTGAACATAAATTTCATATTATCGGCAAAAGAAGGTTGTACAATATCGATATAATCACCAATTTGCGACAAATAATAATCGTATTCGCGCAACGATATTCGCCCAGTTTGTATATTCGATTTTATATAATTAACTGTTTCAATCAAGTCTGGATCTGAAGCAAATTCGGGCTTTATATTAAAATCGATCGGTTTCGTAAAAGCCATATAATTCACAGGAGCCGAACCTTCTTCGTACCACATTCTAGGTAAAAAACCTTTCATTTTGCTCGAATAATTTGGTTCTGCATTTTTGTAATCGTTAATAATTACATATTTTCCGCTTGCTTCATCGCGCTCATAATTCGGCACGCCATCTATAGTTGGCTGCGTGGCATCATAAACACGATTGTATTTTATGGTAAAATACGTATCATAAAGCAATGAACGCTCGCCGTATTGTTTTCGATTGTAGTAATCTAACAATTCAGCTGCATCCGAAGGTTTGTTTTCGTTAATCGGAATCTGCGTATTGGCACGAATTGGCAACATAAGCCAACACGAAAAGCCAATAAAAATAAATACAATGGAAAGAATTAAGGTGTTTGCTAAGTGTTTTTGTTTTTTACGTGTGAATTTTAGTCCGAAAACCAAAAGCGAAACCAATATTAAAAACGCAATAACAGTTCCGGAATTAAAAGGTAAACCGATTGAATTGACAAAGAAGACTTCGGATTTCCCAAAGAAAATCATCGTATAAGGAGCTAAAAATCCGAAAACAAATAATAGAATGGAAGCAACTACAACATTTGCAATGATGAAGTTTTTAAGCGTAACTTTTGGATATTTTTTAAAATAGTATAAATAACCGATTGACGGAATTGCCAATAATGCCATAAAATGCACTCCGAACGACATTCCGATAACTAACGAAATCAGCAATAACCATTTGTTTCCGCGCGGTTCGTCGATTACATCAATCCAACGCAAACCTAACCATAAAAGCAGCGACATCATAAAAATTGCCATAGCATAAACTTCGGCTTCTACAGCATTAAACCAAAACGTATCCGAAAATATAAACGTTAAAGCGCCAATAAAACTGCTTCCTAAAACTGCAATTATTGTATTGTTTGTAATAGTTTCGGAATTCAACTTTACCACTTTAATTAAAATATTCGTTGCCGACCAAAACATAAACAAAACAGCAAAAGCACTTGAAAGTGCCGAAACCATATTGATCATATATGCAATTTTATCGGGCGAAGGAGCAAACATGGAAGCAAAAGCTCCAATCATTTGAAACAAAGGTGCGCCTGGCGGATGACCGACTTCTAACTTTGCCGAAGTAGCAATGAATTCACCCGAATCCCAAAAACTTATGGTAGGTTCTAAGGTTAGCATATACACAATAAAGGCTGTTAAAAATGCAGCCCAACCTGTACAATTATTCCATTTCTTAAAAATGATTGTTGGCATAATAGTTTTCTTCGATTTTTAGTATAAGAAATACAAAGAAAGTACTTTTTTAAAAGTATCGTGATTTTTAGAAAGATTTAGCAAAATTTTCACAATTCTGTTTAATTGTCTATTTTGGACATTGATAATCAAAAAATTAAACCAAAAAATTAAGAGCCGAATTAGGTTGGGAATAAAACATAATTAACAAAAGAAAATATAAATCAAAAAAACAAGAAATTATCTACTAACACAAGATTCATAATCAGATTATTCCTAGCTTTTTACGACTTCAATCAGCACATTTCTTTAAAAATATTTCATCAAACACTTGCTAAATTCTTTTTTTGTACTACATTTGCACTCGCAATGACAAATCAAAAGCTCTTGTTTTTGTAATTGTAAGTTTTATTGGTCTATGGTGTAATGGTAACACAGCTGATTTTGGTTCAGTCGTTCTAGGTTCGAGTCCTAGTAGACCAACAAATAAAACTTTAAATATTCAGAAAACATTCTGGTCTATGGTGTAATGGTAACACAGCTGATTTTGGTTCAGTCGTTCTAGGTTCGAGTCCTAGTAGACCAACTACAAAGCATCTTTTTATAAGATGCTTTTGTATTTTCTATCTTTTTTTAACATCAATTTTACACAATTTTTATCAAATTTTCACAGTCTTTATCGTAGTTTTGCAACATGACGGTAAAAGTATTTAACATAACAACCCTTGTATTATTTGTGTGCTTCCTATTTGCACCCACTATTACTTTTGCCTTAGATCAAGAAACTCCGTATTCTTTAATTTTAAACGAAGAAGAGGAAGTAAACTCTAAAAACAAATCAAACAATACCGTTAACGAAGAAGAAGAAAAAGAAGTAAAATACTATACTTTCGAAAACTTTAAAAGTCAAATTGACTCTAATTCTTTGCTTTTATCAGGTATCGATTTCCGAAATCATCATATAAAAGATGATTTGGTATTTAAAATCCCTTTACCACCTCCCGAACACAATCTATAATCGGTTTACATGGTCGTCTTTACTTTTTAAGTAACAAGATGCGCCTATTTAATGTTTATTAATTATAGATTTTTATGAAAAAAAATATTAAGGCAGAGTTATCTCAAAACTTTGCACCAGGTCTTGTGGTCTTTCTTGTAGCTTTACCACTTTGTTTAGGTATTGCGTTAGCTTCAGGCGCACCGCCACTTTCGGGAATTATTTCAGGAATTATAGGCGGACTTATTGTAGGATTCCTTAGCAACTCTAACGTAAGTGTTTCGGGTCCGGCTGCCGGATTATCAGCCATTGTTTTAACTGCAATTACCGATTTAGGCGCTTTCGATATTTTCTTATGCGCAGGAATCATTGCTGGTTTAATGCAATTGATTTTAGGTTTTGTAAAAGCCGGCGGAATTGCCAATTATTTCCCAAACAGCGTTATTGAAGGAATGCTTGCCGGAATTGGAGTCATCATTATTATTCAGCAAATTCCCGTTGCTTTGGGAATAGGCGGATACAGTGATTTATTTTCAAACGGAATTCAATCGGTTCATATCGGAACATTGGTTATCACGTTAATTTCGATCAGTATTTTATTGATTTGGGAACGCATTGCTTTCCTTAAAAAATTAAAAATGCTTCCGGGCGCTTTGGTTGCCGTAACTGTCGGAATCTTATTGAATCAATTTTTTGTTTCAACAGGAAGTTCCTTAGCAATTTCATCGAACAATTTGGTAAAACTTCCGGTTTTATCAAGTTTGGGAGATATTTCGAACTTAGCCATCTTTCCAAATTTCGAAGGTTTTTTAAATCCAAAAGTTTGGACTATCGGTATTACCATTGCTATTGTTGCTTCTATCGAAACGCTTTTGTGTATCGAAGCTTCAGATCGTTTAGATGTTTACAAACGTAATACCAACACAAATACCGAATTAAAAGCACAAGGAATCGGAAACTTATTAAGTTCGGCAATTGGCGGTTTACCAATGACATCGGTTGTAGTTCGAAGTTCTGCAAACATCAACGCAGGCGCAAAATCAAAAACATCTTCCATGATTCATGGTTTATTATTATTGGTTTGTGTTTTGTCAATTCCTGTGGTTTTAAACATGATTCCGTTGGCAACATTAGCCGCAGTTCTTTTAATTGTGGGATACAAATTGGCAAAACCAGCAACTTTCGAGCATTTTTGGCATAAAGGAAAATATCAGTTTATTTCGTTTGTCGTAACCTTAGGAGCGGTTGTTTATTTCGATTTATTAACCGGAGTTGCTTTAGGAATGGCATTCAGCATTTTGATTTTATTATTCGGAAACATCAAAAAAGGATTAGAAGTTTCGACCGAAAAAGGTTTCGGAAAATACTACAATATTACCTTAGCCGAAGAAGTTTCGTTTTTAAACAAAGCTTCGATCAAAAAAAGATTATTGTCTCTTCCTGAAAATGCAACAGTTTGGATCAACGCAAAAAAATCGGTTTATATTCATGCCGATATTTTAGAACTTATAGAAGATTTCGCAAACAATAGAGCGCGCGAACGAAACATCACTCTAAAGCTTTCAGGTTTTAAAGATTCGGTCAACATCAATAACGATATCGACAACGATATTATCACGATTTCGCATCGAAGAGCCATTTAACGAAGATTATATTTTTCGCTTTAAATCGGTCTAAAAAAATTAAATTCATATTTTTAAAAGATATTACGTGTCGTTCACGCAATTATCAAGTAATTTTACAAAATCATTTTATTAAAAAACTAAAACAACAATATATATGTGTAACAGTTTAAAAGAGAGCTTTAACAAGATCATAGAAGGAAACAAAGATTGGGTAAACTTTGTAAAAAATGACAATTCTGGTCGTTTTGAACAGTTAGCAAAAGGTCAGAATCCAGAAATTTTATGGATCGGATGTGCCGACAGCCGCGTACCTGCAAACGAAATCACAGGAACAAAGCCAGGAGAAGTTTTTGTTCACAGAAACATTGCAAACGTTTGTGTACACTCAGACATGAACATGTTATCGGTATTAGATTATGCTGTAAACGTTTTAAAAGTAAAACACATTATCGTTGCAGGACATTATGGTTGTGGTGGTGTTGCAGCTTCTTTAAGCAGATCGCAATTCGGAATCATCGACAACTGGTTATCGCACATTAAAGATGTTTACAGATTACATTCGAGCGAAATCGATTCTATTGAAGATGCTGAAAAGAAAGCAGATCGTTTGGTAGAATTAAACGTAGAAGAGCAAGTGTTTAATTTATGCACTTCGTCGATTGTACAAAATGCTTGGAAAAACGATCAACCTTTAGCAGTTCACGGAATGGTAATCAACATCGGAACCGGAGAATTAATCGACCAAAACTGTACGTTTACAAACAACGAAAGCTTAGGTCAGGTTTTTGCTTTTAAATAATAGATATAAAAAGAACTGCTAAAAGCAGTTCTTTTTATTTTCGTATTTGCATTAATTTGGTAACATACTTCCCTATTACATCAAATTCCAGATTTACTTTTGTTCCTACTTTATACGTATTAAACAACGTATGTTCTAACGTATAAGGAATAATAGCAACACTAAACGTGTTTATTCCCGAATTCACAACGGTTAAACTGGTTCCGTCAATTGTAATAGAACCTTTATCAATTGTAACGTGTTTAGAAGCGTCGTTATATTCAAAACTAAAATAAGTACTTCCGCCTACTTCTTCAATTTTAGTAACAACTGCCGTTTCATCCACATGACCTTGCACAATATGTCCGTCTAATCGGGCATCTAAAGGCATTCCGCGTTCTAAATTCACTTTATCTCCTATCTTCCAATTTCCAATCGTGGTAACATCTAAGGTTTCTTTAATCGCCGTAACTTTATAAACCGATTCGGTAATTTCTACAACAGTTAAACAAACACCATTATGCGCCACACTTTGATCTATTTTTAACATTGAGGTAAAGTTGCTTTCAATAAAAAGATGTACATTAGATTGGTCGTGTTCTATTTTATGAATCACTCCAAGAGTTTCGATAATACCGGTAAACATAAGTAGAATAATTTTACTAAATTTGTATCAAAATTAGCAATAATTCACGCAACACATGTTTAAAAAAGGTGAAAATATTATATTAGGTATTTCAATCGGCGATATGAATGGTATTGGTCCGGAAGTTATCTTAAAAACATTCGAGGACAATCGTATGATGGAATTATGTACGCCCGTTGTTTTTGGAAATACCAAACTGCTTTCGTTCATAAAAAAAGCAGCAAATTGCACTACAGCTATTCACGGAATTGATTCTTTAGATCAAATCCAATTAGGAAAATTCAACGTTTTAAACCTTTGGAAAGAAGGCGTAAACCTTGATTTTGGAACATTAGACGACAATGTTGGAAAATACGCCATAAAATCGTTTGTAGCAGCAACCGACGCTTTAAAAGAAGGACACATCGACGCTTTAGTTACAGCGCCAATCAACAAATACAATATTCAATCAGAAGATTTTTCGTTCCCGGGACATACCGATTATTTAAATCAGGAATTAAACGGAAATGCTTTAATGTTCATGGTTAGCGACGATCTAAAAGTTGGTTTGGTAACCGATCATGTTCCGCTTCATTTAGTTTCGCAAACCATTACACCGGAATTAATCAAACAAAAAGTGCACACAATCAACACATCGTTGATTCAGGATTTTAACGTTATAAAACCTAGAATTGCTTTGTTGGGATTGAATCCGCATAGCGGCGACAATGGAATTATCGGAACCGAAGAAAAAGATTTCATAAACAATACCGTTAAAGAATTATTCGACGAAAACATCATTATTTACGGACCTTATTCTGCCGATGCGTTTTTTGGTTCGGAACAATATAAAGATTTCGATGCGGTTGTAGCTTGTTATCACGATCAAGGATTAATTCCTTTTAAAACATTAAGTTTTGGAAGCGGAATTAACTTTACGGCAGGTTTGGATAAAATCCGCACATCGCCCGATCACGGAACCGCTTATGACATTGCAGGAAAAGGCAAAGCCGATTTCTCATCTTTTAAAAACGCTGTTTACACAGCATTAGATATTTACAACAATAGAAACGAGTATAAGCAAAGTATAGAAAATCCGTTAAAGGTTTCAAATTCTCGATAACAAAAATTTTTAGATAACTATTTGTTATTAAATTATTTTTATATCTTTGCACGCTCAAATAGATGGCTATGGCACATGAAAAAGATTTTTTAATCCAATTTTCGGGATTAAAAGTAGGAGAACATCAATTTGAATATCACATTGAAAATGATTTTTTCGATCTATTCAATTACAACGAATTCAACAGCACCAATATAAAGGTAGAATTGAAACTCGTTAAAAAAGCAACCATAATGGAGTTGTTTTTTACGCACAGCGGCACAGTAAACGTTCCTTGTGATGTAACCAACGAAGATTTCGATTTGCCGATTGAAGGAAAATTGAATGTAATTGTAAAATTTGGCGAAGAATTTAATAATGAAAATGAAGAATTATTAATTTTGCCGCACGGAGAGTTTCAATTAAATGTAGCACAATACATTTACGAAATGATCGCCTTATCGGTTCCGTACAAACGCGTACATCCAAACATAGCAGCAGATTATGAAATGGAAGATGAAGACGAATGGGACGATTTAGATTTTTTGGATGATGACGATTTAGAATTGATCAACCAAGAAGATGTTACCGATACGGAATTAGAAAATGAAGAAACCGACGAAGATTCGTCAGATAATAAAGAAACCGACCCACGATGGGACGAATTAAAAAAACTATTAACGGATAAATAATATAGTAAGATGGCACATCCTAAGAGAAAAACCTCGAAAACAAGAAGAGATAAAAGAAGAACACATTACAAAGCTGTAGCTCCTACAATCGCTACTTGCCCAGTAACTGGTGAAGCGCATTTAATGCACAGAGCATATTGGCACGAAGGTAAATTATACTACAGAGGTCAGGTTATTGTAGACAAAACTGAAGCTGTAGCTTAATTTATTCTCAATAAAATTTAAAGAATCTCGCTTTAGCGAGATTCTTTTTTTTATCTGTTTTTACCAAAAAACAGCCCATTTTTATCAAAAACAAAGTTTTTAACCCTCAAAAAGAACTTTTTATCGTTTTTTTTCGTAATTTTCGGGTCTCAAATTTTTGTCCAAAACAACAATTATTTCTATGACAAAACTAACAGCTGCCATTACAGGCGTTGGTAAATATCTACCAGAATATGTGTTGAGCAATCACATTTTAGAAACAATGGTAGACACAAACGATGAGTGGATTACTTCTCGTACAGGAATAAAAGAACGCAGAATACTTAAAGAAGAAGGTAAAGGAACATCTTATATGGCTATTAAAGCCGCACAAGATTTATTAAAGAAAACGGGTGTTGATCCAAAAGAAATCGACGCAGTAATTATGGCAACTGCAACTGCAGATATGCCTGTTGCATCGACCGGAGTTTTTGTAGCAACCGAAATTGGCGCAACAAATGCTTTTGCTTACGATTTACAAGCCGCTTGTTCAAGTTTCCTTTTCGGAATGTCTACTGCAGCTGCTTACATAGAATCGGGAAGATATAAAAAAGTACTTTTAATTGGTGCCGATAAAATGTCATCTATCATTGATTACGAAGATCGTGCTACCTGTATTATTTTTGGCGATGGCGCCGGAGCTGTTCTTTTTGAACCAAACACTGAAGGTTTAGGTTTTCAGGACGAAGTTTTAAAAAGCGACGGTGTTGGTAGAGAATTTTTAAAGATTGAAGCAGGCGGTTCTATCCTTCCTCCTTCAGAAGAAACAGTAAAAAACAAACAACATTTCGTTCATCAAGACGGAAAAACAGTTTTTAAATACGCTGTTTCCGGTATGGCAGATGTTTCAGAGCAAATCATGCAAAGAAACAATCTTTCTTATGACGACGTACAATGGCTGGTTCCACACCAAGCTAATAGAAGAATTATCGATGCAACTGCACACAGAATGAAGTTAGATGAAGCTAAAGTAATGATTAACATCGATAAATATGGCAACACCACTTCTGCTACCCTTCCTTTATTATTAAACGATTTTGAACACTTATTAAAGAAAGGTGATAATTTAATTTTCGCTTCATTTGGTGGCGGATTTACATGGGGAGCCATTTATTTAAAATGGGCTTACAATACACCCAACAACAACTAAACAAATAAAATAAAAACAATTAGATTTATGGACATTAGAGAAATTCAAAATTTAATCAAGTTTGTAGCTAAATCGGGAGCTACAGAGGTAAAGTTAGAAATGGACGATTTTAAAATCACCATTAAAACTACTACCGAAGGAACTACTGTAGAAAGCGTACCTTATATGCAACAAATGCCAGTTGCTATGCAACCGGTTCAACAAGTTGCAGCGCCTGCTCCAACTGCTGAAGCTCCGGCTGCACCGGTTGCTGCAAACGACGATGCTAAATATATTACAGTAAAATCTCCAATTATTGGAACTTTCTACCGCAAACCATCTCCAGATAAAGCTGCGTTTGTTGAAGTAGGTGCTACTATTAAAACAGGTGATGTTTTATGTGTAATTGAAGCAATGAAACTTTTCAACGAAATCGAATCTGAAGTTTCTGGAAAAATCGTAAAAGTTTTGGTAGACGATTCGTCTCCAGTAGAATTTGACCAACCATTATTCTTAGTTGATCCATCTTAGTGGTTCACTACTATTTTCTAATGATTGTCATCTAACTAAACCTTAAGTTTATGTTTAAAAAAATATTAATTGCTAACAGAGGTGAAATTGCGCTTCGCGTTATTAGAACGTGTCGCGAAATGGGCATCAAAACTGTTGCCGTGTACTCTACTGCCGATGCAGAAAGTTTACACGTTAGATTCGCCGATGAAGCGGTTTGTATCGGTCCGGCACCAAGTGCACAATCGTACTTGAAAATGACCAACATTATCGCTGCTGCAGAAATCACCAACGCCGATGCAATTCATCCGGGTTATGGTTTCTTATCAGAAAACGCTAAGTTTTCTGCATTGTGCGAAAAACACGGAATCAAATTTATCGGTGCTTCTCCTGAAATGATCGAAAAAATGGGAGATAAAGCAACTGCTAAAGAAACCATGAAAGCAGCCGGGGTACCAACAGTACCAGGATCAGAAGGTTTATTGGAATCTTTAGAGCATGCTAAAAAGGTTGCTGCAGAAATCGGATTTCCTGTAATGATGAAAGCAACTGCCGGTGGCGGTGGTCGTGGGATGCGTGAAATCTGGAAAGCCGAAGATTTAGATAAAGCTTGGGAAAGCGCACGTCAAGAGGCTGCTGCTGCTTTTGGAAACGACGGAATGTACATGGAAAAACTAATTGTAGATCCACGTCATATCGAAATTCAAGTTGTGGGAGACGCTTACGGAAAAGCATGTCACTTATCAGAACGTGATTGTTCGATCCAACGTCGTCACCAAAAATTAACAGAAGAAACTCCTTCTCCGTTCATGACAGATGAATTAAGAGATAAAATGGGAGAAGCTGCTGTTAGAGCTGCCGAATACATTAAATACGAAGGTGCAGGTACCATTGAATTTTTGGTTGACAAAGACCGTAACTTCTATTTCATGGAAATGAACACACGTATTCAGGTTGAACACCCAATTACAGAACAAGTAATTGATTACGATTTGATTCGCGAACAAATATTAGTAGCAGCCGGAATTCCTATTTCGGGTAAAAACTACTTACCTCAATTACACTCAATCGAATGTCGTATCAATGCGGAAGATCCTTTTAACGATTTCCGTCCTTCTCCGGGAAGAATTACAACGTTACACGCGCCAGGAGGTCACGGAGTTCGTTTAGATACGCACGTATATTCGGGTTATGTAATTCCACCAAACTACGATTCAATGATTGCCAAGTTGATTACAACTGCACAAACTCGTGAAGAGGCAATCAATAAAATGAAACGTGCTTTAGACGAATTCGTAATTGAAGGAATTAAAACAACGATTCCATTCCACAGACAATTAATGGACGATCCAAATTATGTTGCTGGTAACTATACTACAGCGTTTATGGAAACATTCGTTATGCAAAAACCTGTTGAAGAATAATATTAAAACCGAGCTACAAGCTCGGTTTTTTTGTTTTGTAATCTTCTCTTTATATTTCCATCTTTTCTGTATAGTTTTTTAACCATCTTATTTTAATTATATTAGCGAAAACGTTTTGCGAAAGAAAAGATTTCGTTAAGTAGTAACATTGAATGAAACTTAAAAACACTTTAAAAACTAATGATCAGATTTATTGTGACATTTGTAATTTCAACACTTAGATTATAAAACATAACCTCCAAAGTCTCAATTAAATCAGTTCTAATTTAAAGTTTGGTTTATTTTTTTGTAAAAAATTCGATTAAGACTTTGACAACCACATAAAAAGATTATCTTTGACTATTATTAATTTATTTTATTATTAAATGAGAACAGGTACAGTAAAGTTCTTCAATGAATCAAAAGGATTTGGTTTTATCACAGATCAAGAAACAAATCAAGACATTTTCGTTCACATTTCTGGAATCAAATCTAGAGAGTTAAGAGATGGTGATGTAGTTAACTACGTTGAGTCTGATGGAAAAAAAGGAAAAATCGCAACAGACGTTGTTGTTTTATAATATATTTTTAAAAATTATATTTACTTAAATTCCATAAGCACCTACAAAAGTAGGTGCTTTTTTTATTTCCATATTTATTATTTAAAACCATTATAAATTATTTCCAAAACTCTTAAATAGCTAATTTTTATAGGCATAATCATTTTTTATGAGTCTTTAAAAATCTATATTTGGGAATTCTAAGTTAATATTTTCTAAAATTATGCAATCTACACAAGCAGATATAATCCCAATCCTTATGCAGCTTGGGCTTGCGGCTGGTTTTGTCTTTGTTACAATTCTAGTTTCAAGTTATTTAGGTCCTAAAAAAGCTTCTAAAAATAAGGATGTAAACTTTGAATGTGGAATCGAATCTTTTGGTAATGCCCGCGTACCTTTTAATGTGCGTTACTTTTTAGTTGCCATTTTATTCGTTTTATTCGATGTAGAAGTAATTTTCATGTATCCTTGGGCAGTAAACTTCCTAGAATTAGGTTGGGAAGGTTTTGCGAAAATGGGCGTTTTCATGTTTCTTTTAGTCGTAGGTCTTTTATACGAATTCAAGAAAAAAGGTTTAGAGTGGGATTAAACATAACGAAATTATTATGAGCGATTCATCAAACATAAAACAAGTTGCAGCGCCTGAAGGCTTTTCGGGCGAAGGTTTTTTTGCAACAAAATTAAGCGAAGTAGTTGGTTTAGCACGCGCTAATTCTATGTGGCCTTTACCATTTGCAACTTCTTGTTGCGGTATTGAATACATGGCAACCATGGCTGCAACTTACGATATTGGTCGATTTGGTTCAGAGCGTATGAGTTTCTCACCTCGCCAAGCCGATATGCTTTTGGTAATGGGAACTATTTCTAAAAAAATGGCGCCGATTTTACGTCAGGTTTACGAACAAATGGCAGAACCTAAATGGGTTATTGCGGTTGGTGCTTGTGCAAGTACAGGAGGCGTTTTCGATACGTATTCTGTTTTACAAGGAATAGACAAAGTTATTCCGGTCGATGTTTACGTTCCGGGATGTCCGCCAAGACCAGAGCAAATTTTAGACGGAATTTTAGAGCTGCAAAACATTGTGAAGAACGAATCGGTTCGTCGCAGAAGCAGTCAAGAATATAAAGATTTATTAAACTCATATAACATTAAATAACGATGAGCTTAACAAACGAAATCATTCAGCAAACATTAAGTCAAAAGTTTAGCCCGAAAGTAGAAAACTTTCATGTTGAACATGGTATGCTGGCTTTTGAAGTTAAAAAAGAAGCTTCGTTCGAAATAGTAAAATTCTTGAAAGAAGACAACGAAATGAACTTCAATTTCCTTACCGATGTTTGTGGAATACACTATCCCGACTATGATCAGGAGCGTCAGTTCTGCGTTGTATATCACTTACACAATTGGTTTAGCAACGTAAGAATTCGCATTAAAGTATTTCTTCCTGCGAACAATCCAGAAGTAGACAGTTTGGTTTCTCTTTACGCCGGAGCCAACTGGCAAGAACGCGAAACGTATGACTTTTACGGGATTAAATTCAAAAATCATCCGCAATTAAAACGTATTTTAAATATGGATGAAATGGAATCTTTCCCAATGCGAAAAGAATTCCCTTTGGAAGATCAAGGAAGAACCGATAAAGACGACCGTTTCTTTGGAAGAACGGGTTCTAATTGTTAAAAATAATAAGATGTCAGATTTACTATTAGTCCCTGAAAAACGATTTGAAAAAGAAATCGAGGAAAGAAGAATAAAAGATGGTGTAGAATTATCGATCTTAAACTTAGGTCCTACACACCCTGCAACGCATGGTATTTTTCAGAACATCTTATTAATGGATGGTGAAAAAATCATTGACGGCGAAGGAACTGTTGGATACATTCACCGCGCATTTGAAAAAATTGCCGAAAACCGACCTTTTTATCAAATCAACGTTTTAACCGATCGTTTAAATTACTGTTCGTCACCTATCAATAATACCGGTTGGTGGATGACGGTTGAAAAAGCATTAGGTATCGAAATTCCAAAACGCGTACAATATTTACGTGTTATTATTATGGAATTGGCTCGTATTGCCGATCATATTATTTGTAGTTCGGTAATGGGAGTTGATACAGGAGCTTTAACCGGTTTCTTATATGTAATGCAATACCGAGAAAAGATTTACGAAATTTATGAAGAAATCTGCGGAGCACGTTTAACAACCAACATGGGACGCATTGGAGGTTTTGAGCGCGAATGGAGCGAAACAGCTTGGAAAAAAATTCACGAGTTTTTAGATGAATTTCCAACTGTTTGGAAAGAATTTGAAGGCTTACTTTCTCGTAATCGTATTTTTATGGACCGAACTATTGGCGCTGGTGCTATTTCGGCAGAACGCGCTATGAGTTATGGTTTTACAGGTCCAAATTTACGTGCAGCCGGCGTTGATTACGACATTCGTGTTGCAACACCTTATTGCTCGTACGAAGATTTCGAATTCGATATCCCGGTAGGAGAAAACGGTGATTGTTACGATCGTTTCTGTGTTCGTAATGCCGAAGTTTGGGAAAGTATGAAAATCATTCGTCAGGCAATCGATAAAATGCCAGAAGGTCCTTATCATGCCGATGTTCCTGAATATTATCTTCCTCCAAAAGAAGAAGTTTACAACAATATGGAAGCGTTGATTTATCATTTCAAAATTGTAATGGGAGAAATTCCTGTTCCGAATACCGAAGTGTACAACGCAGTTGAGGGCGGAAACGGAGAATTAGGTTTCTATTTAATTACAAACGGAAGTCGCGTTCCGTATCGTTTACATTTCCGCAGACCGTGTTTTATATATTATCAAGCTTATAACGAAATGGTAAAAAATCAAAGTTTATCCGATGCTATTATTACCCTTTCGAGCTTAAACGTTATTGCCGGAGAATTAGACTGTTAAGACATGGAAACATTAAAGAAATATCATCAAGAAATCAATATGACACCTGAATTAATGCAACGCATTCAGGAGTTGATTGGTCATTATCCTGAAGGAAGACAAAAATCGGCTTTACTTCCGGTTTTGCACGAATTACAAGATGCGCACGACAATTGGTTAAGTGTTGAATTACAAAATAAAGCAGCCGAATTATTAAATATTACACCTATCGAAGTTTACGAAGTGGTTACATTCTATACCATGTTCAACCAAAAACCAATAGGTAAATTCATGTTCGAATTCTGTCAGACTTCTTGTTGCGCCATCAACAAAGCCGAAGATTTAATGGAATATACTTGCGAAAAATTAGGAGTTAAACCAGGCGAAGTAACTGCCGACGGTTTATTTTCCGTTGCAGGTGTACAATGTTTAGGTGCTTGCGGATACGCGCCCATGTTACAATTAGGCGATTTTTATCACGAGCATTTAACCAAAGAAAAAATAGATCAATTGATTCAAGATTGTAAACAAGGTAACATAACCTTACACGATAAATAATACCATGGGAAAGAAAATATTATTCGAAAAAATCCATATTCCGGGTATCAAAACATACGAAGTTTATCGCGAAAATGGTGGATACGCAGCAGTTGAGAAGGCTTTAAAAATGAATCCCGACGATATTACCGAAGAAGTAAAAACTTCGGGGTTAAGGGGTCGAGGTGGTGCTGGATTCCCTGTTGGATTAAAATGGAGTTTCATCGATAAAAAATCAGGAAATCCTCGTCATTTAGTTTGCAACGCCGACGAATCTGAACCAGGTACTTTTAAAGACCGTTATTTAATGGAATACATTCCACATTTATTGATTGAAGGAATGATTGTTTCATCGTTTGCTTTAGGTGCCAACTTATCGTACATCTACATTCGCGGTGAATATATGTGGGTTTTTAAAACATTAGAACGCGCAATTAAAGAAGCATACGCTGCCGGTTGGTTGGGTAAAAATATTAAAGGAACAGGTTACGATTTAGATCTTCACGTTCATTGCGGAGGCGGAGCCTACATTTGTGGCGAAGAAACCGCTTTAATCGAATCGTTAGAAGGTAAACGTGGAAATCCGCGTATTAAACCGCCGTTCCCTGCTGTTAAAGGTTTATGGCAAAATCCAACGGTTGTAAATAACGTAGAATCGATTTCTACAGTGCCTTGGATTATTTTAAATTCGGGCGAAGATTATTCTAAAATCGGTTTAGGTCGTTCTACAGGAACAAAACTTTTTTCTGTTTCCGGACACGTTAAAAAACCAGGAGTTTATGAAATCGAAATGGGAATGACCGTTGATGAATTCATGAATTCAGACGAATATTGTGGTGGAATGATCGATGATCGTCCGTTAAAAGGATTAATTCCCGGCGGATCTTCGGTACCAATTTTACCAAATCACTTAATCTTTAAAACAGCTAACAACGAAGACCGTTTAATGACGTACGAATCATTAGCTGACGGAGGTTTTGCAACAGGTTCGTCTTTAGGTTCGGGTGGTTTTATTGTTTATAACGATACCGCTTGTATTGTTCGTAATACTTGGAATTTCTCTCGATTCTATCATCATGAAAGTTGCGGACAATGTTCGCCTTGTCGCGAAGGAACCGGATGGATGGAAAAAATCTTATGGAGAATAGAAAACGGACATGGAACAGAGGAAGATATCGATTTGTTATGGAGCATTCAATCTAAAATCGAAGGAAACACGATTTGTCCTTTAGGCGATGCTGCCGCTTGGCCAGTTGCTGCAGCAATTCGTCATTTTAGAGATGAGTTTGAATATCACATTCGTTTCCCTGAAAAAATTAAAAACAGAGATCACTTTGTAAATGAACCTTTCGAGAAAGTAAAACATTTACTACAAAATACCACCGTTTAATATATAAATTATGAAAGTTACTATAGACGGAATAGAAATAGAAGTAGAACCAGGAACAACCGTATTGCAAGCCGCTCGTATGATTGGTGGCGATGTGGTTCCGCCTGCCATGTGCTACTATTCTAAATTGAAAGATACAGGAGGAAACTGTCGCGCTTGTTTGGTAGAAGTATCAAAAGGAAGTGAAGCAGATCCGCGCCCAATGCCGAAAATGATGCCATCGTGTAAAACCGGTGTTATGGACGGAATGGAAGTAAAAGTTAAAACTTCGGATAGAGCTTTAGATGCTCGAAAAGCAGTTACAGAATTCTTATTGATTAACCACCCGTTAGATTGCCCAGTTTGCGATCAGGCTGGTGAATGCGATTTACAGAATCTGGCATTTAATCACGGATTGGAAAAAACACGTTTCAAAGAAGAAAAAAGAACGTTTGAACCAGAAGATATCGGCGACAAAATTCAATTACATATGAATCGTTGTATTGTATGCTATCGTTGTGTACATACAGCCGAGCAAATTTGCGGATCAAGAAATCACGGAGTTTTAAATCGTGGCGATCATGCACAAATCTCAACGTATGTTTCTGCTGCTATCGATCACGAAATGTCTGGAAACATGATTGATGTTTGTCCGGTTGGAGCTTTAACCGACAAAACATTCCGTTTTAAATCGCGTGTTTGGTTTAACAAACCGTTTAACGCGCATAGAAATTGTGACAAATGTTGCGGAAAAACAACATTGTGGATGTTCGGAAACGAAATTCAACGTGTAACAGCTCGTAAAGACGAATATCACGAAGTAGAAGATTTTATTTGCAACGAATGTCGTTTCGATCATAAAGACGTGAAGGATTGGGTAATTGAAGGGCCGAGAAAATTCGAAAAATTCTCTGTAATCAATCAAAACAATTACACACGCGATATGAAAAAGGTAGACATTCATACCGAAAAACAAATCTTACAAGGTCGCGATCAAGATCGTAAGAAAATCAGTATGAAAGATGTTCCATATAATAACCAAGAAAATTCGTAATTATGGAACAAGCTATTATCATAGAAAAAGGAGTTATCATTGTAGCGGTTTTCGCCATTACCATGTTGTTTGCCATGTATTCTACATTGGCCGAACGTAAAATTGCTGCTTGGATTCAGGATCGTAGAGGTCCGAACCGCGCAGGTCCGGGAGGAATTCTTCAACCTTTAGCAGATGGTATGAAATTATTTGCGAAAGAAGAATTCATGCCCAATACGCCTAATACCTTTTTATTTGTATTAGGACCTTTCATTTCCATGACCATGGCATTAATGACTTCGGCTGTTATTCCGTGGGGAGATACTTTGGAAATTGGAGGAAGAAAAGTAATTCTTCAAGCAACAGACATCAATGTAGCCATGCTTTACGTTTTTGCAGTTTTATCTGTAAGCGTTTACGGAGTCATGATTGGTGGATGGGCTTCGAACAATAAATATTCGTTAATCAGTGCCATGCGTGTGGCTTCACAAATGATTTCGTATGAAATCGCGATGGGATTGTCGATCGTTGCTTTATTGATGATGCACAGCTCGATGAGCTTGCGTGAAATTGCAGCGAATCAGCACGAAATGAATTGGAACATTTTCTATCAACCATTAGGATTCATCATCTTTTTAGTTTGTTCGTTTGCCGAAACAAACAGAACACCTTTTGACTTGGCAGAATGTGAACAAGAATTAATTGGTGGTTATCATACCGAATATTCTTCTATGCGAATGGGATTCTTCCTTTTTGCCGAATATGCCGCTATGTTTATTTCTTCAACCATTTTGGCAGTTCTTTATTTAGGAGCTTACAACTATCCAGGAATGACTTGGGCTGCAGAAAATTGGGGAGAAAACACCGCAAACATCATCGGAATTTTTGTGCTGTTTGCTAAAATATGTTTCTTCATCTTCTTGTATATGTGGGTGCGTTGGACAATTCCGCGTTTCCGTTACGATCAATTAATGAATTTAGGATGGAAATCTTTAATTCCGTTAGCAATCGCAAACATCATCATTACAGGAGTCGTTTTATTATTAATGCGCTAAAATCTGAAACATGTCTATAGAAAATATATCATTATCAGGAAGAAAAAAACAAGTATCCAACAAAAACATGACGTTGGGTGAACGTTTGTATATTGGTGCAATTGCAGGCGGAATGGCTACAACTTTAAAACACATGTTTAAAAAGAAAGTAACCATTAACTATCCTGAAGAAACTCGTCCGTTTAGTCCTGTTTATCGCGGACAACATATGTTAATGCGCGACGAAGAAGGAAGAGAGCGTTGTACAGCTTGCGGATTGTGTGCTGTTTCGTGTCCGGCAGAAGCTATTACCATGAAAGCCGCCGAACGCAAACCAGACGAAAAACATTTGTACCGCGAAGAAAAATACGCCGAAATCTACGAAATCAATATGTTGCGTTGCATCTATTGTGGTTTGTGCGAAGAAGCTTGCCCAAAACAAGCCATTTATCTTACAACATCTAAAAAAATCGTAAAAGCAAACACTTCTCGTGAAAGCTTCATTTACGGCAAAGAACAATTGGTGATGCCTTTAGATCAAGCTATTAACAACACCAAACAAAACAGCTAAAAGATGATCGAAATTATTTTTTATATATTATCGGCTTTGACTTTAGGCAGTGCTTTTATGACCGTTTTGTCTAAAAACCCCATTCACAGTGCCATTTGGTTGGTTGTGAGTTTTTTCAGTATCGCCGGTCATTATGCCTTATTCAATTCACAATTTCTGGCAATGGTTCACATCATTGTGTATTCTGGAGCCATCATGATTTTGATGTTGTTTACCATTATGTTAATGAACTTAAACATTAGTAAAGAAATATCAAAACCGTTTTTTACCAAATTAATTGCGGTGGTGTGCTTTTGTTTAATCGGTTTGGTTTTAGTTTCGGCTTTAATACAAAATGCTCCGGCAGTAGAATCGTATGTTGCCACAGGAAAAGATTACCAATCGATCGAAGTATTAGGAAAAATCTTATTAAACGAATTTGTGGTTCCTTTTGAAATGGCTGCTGTGTTATTATTGATGGCCATGATTGGTGCCGTATTAATTTCTAAAAAAGATAAAACGACTGCATAATGGAACATGTATTACAAATTATAGGTATAGAACAATACATTTACCTTTCGCTTATTTTATTCTGCATTGGCGTTTTTGGTATTTTATACCGCAGAAATGCGATTGTCATGTTTATGTCGATCGAAATTATGTTGAATTCTGCCAATCTGTTATTGGTTGCTTTTTCGAACTATCACGAAGATGCCAACGGACAAGTATTCGTATTTTTTACCATGGCGGTTGCAGCTGCCGAAGTAGCAATTGGTTTAGCTATTTTAGTAGCTATTTACAGAAATATTGGCTCTATTGATATTGACAAA
Organism: Flavobacteriaceae bacterium UBA3339; assembly: GCA_002360925.1. Classification (GTDB taxonomy): domain Bacteria; phylum Bacteroidota; class Bacteroidia; order Flavobacteriales; family Flavobacteriaceae; genus Flavobacterium. The sequence continues at coordinate 476,783 of DERN01000011.1, forward strand.
CTTAAAAACTTAAAAGGATAAGCATGGATACTACTTTATTGACTATAGCATTGCTTTTGCCTTTAGCCGGATTCTTAATTAGTACGTTTTTCGGAAAATCTTTGGGTAAAAAGGCAGTAGGTTTTTTATCTTCTGCAACAATCGGTATAGCTTTTATTATAACTGTTGTTCAGTTTATGGCGCTTCAAAACGGAGCTTCGCCAGAAAAACACGTTTGGTTTAAATGGATTGAAATCCTAAACTATTCGGTCGATTTCGGATTTTATTACGATCAGTTAGCCATTCTTTGGTTATTATTTGTAACCGGAATCGGAACTTTGATTCACATTTACAGTACATCGTACATGCACGACGACGAAAACTATCATAAGTTTTTCTCGTACTTAAACCTTTTCGTATTCTTTATGATGGTTTTAGTAACCGGAAGTAACTTGTTAATGATGTTTATTGGATGGGAAGGCGTTGGACTTTGTTCATATTTATTGATTGGTTTCTGGTATCAGAATCAAGATTACAACGATGCTGCTAAAAAAGCGTTCATCATGAACCGTATTGGAGACTTAGGTTTCTTGGTTGGAACGTTCGTAATCTTACATATTTTTGGAACGATTGATTTCATCGAAATCAAAAACTTCTTAGAGTACGAAAACTTAGGAACTTCGGTTGCTATTTTATCAATCGCAACTTTAGGATTGTTTATTGGTGCAACAGGAAAATCGGCGCAATTGCCCCTTTTCACTTGGTTACCGGACGCCATGGCAGGTCCAACTCCTGTTTCGGCTTTAATTCACGCAGCTACAATGGTTACGGCTGGTATTTTCTTAATTACCAGAATGAACTTTATTTTCGATTTAACTCCGAATATTCAGTTTATAATTGCCGTTATTGGTGGATTGACTTCGTTAGTTGCCGCTTCGATTGCTTTAGTACAAAACGACATTAAAAAAGTATTGGCTTTTTCAACCGTTTCGCAATTAGGATTAATGTTTATGGCATTAGGATTAGGCGCTTATGAGATTGCTGTTTTCCACGTAATCACACACGCTTTCTTTAAAGCTTGTTTATTCTTGGGATCTGGTTCGGTTATTCACGCAATTGGTGGCGAACAAGATATGCGTCATATGGGCGGATTAAAAAAGAGCATGAAAATTACCTATATTACGTTTTTAATTTCGTCTTTGGCAATTTCCGGAATTCCGCCTTTATCAGGATTCTTCTCTAAAGACGAAATCTTAATGACCGCTTTCCACGAAAACAAAATCCTTTGGATTATTGGTTCATTCGCATCTATTTTAACCGCTTTCTATATGTTCCGTTTGGTTTTCTTAACGTTCTTCAACAAATTCAGAGGAACAAAAGAACAAGAAGATCATTTACACGAAAGTCCGGCAGCCATGACATTACCTTTAATTGTTTTAGCAGTTTTAGCAGCAATTGGTGGTTTAATAAGTATTCCTGGAAGTAGTTGGTTAAACAATTATCTGGCTCCTGTTATCGTAAACAATGCCGCAGCACATCCGCACGAATTAGGTACAACCGAATATATGTTGATGGGAATTGCAATTGTTGGAGCTTTGATCGGAATTGGAATTGCGTATTCTAAATACATTAAAAACAAACATGTTCCGGTAAACGACAACAACGTTCCGGGACTTCAAAAACTATTGGTCGAAAAATATTATTTAGATGATATTTACCAATTCGTAATCGTACAACCTTTAAACGCTTTAGGTGGTTTCTTTAAACGCAATATCGAAGGATTAATCAGCGGAATCATTTCTACTGTTGGTCTTTTTGCGGGCGAATTGTCATATCAGGCAAAAAAATCGCAAAACGGAAACATTGGTTTGTATTTGTTTGTTTTTGTACTTGGTGTAAGCGCCATTATGTTTTATTTATTCATTGCCAATTAAGAATTAAATTATGAATATTAGTTTAGTATTACTTATATATCTTGTTGGAGCTGCAATTACCTTTTTTGCGGGCAAACAACTGGCTAGAACACTTGCAATTGTAGTAAGTTTGATAGGCGCAGCGGTTTGGTTCAGCTTTTTTCCTCAAATGCAATCGGGAGCGATTTTAACGGAAACCTATCCTTGGATCGAAAACCTAAACATTAATCTTTCTTTTTATGTAGACGGATTAGCGTATGCTATGTTAGGATTAACAACGCTTTTAGTACCGATTATCATTTTAACAACACGCAAAGATCAGTTCGAAAAACCGCAATCGCTTTTTGCTTTGGTTCTTTTTATGACTTTTGCAATGTGCGGAACCTTTATGGCTTCGGACGGATTTTTATATTACATTTTCTGGGAATTGGCTTTAATTCCGATTTTCTTCATTGGATTATTATGGGGGAACGACGAATTTAAAATTCGCAAGAAAACCATGATTACGTTTTTCATTTACACCTTTGCAGGTTCGTTATTTATGTTGGTTGCTTTTGTGTATTTATATGTAAAAACAGGTTCGTTCGATTGGAATACGTTAAAATCAGCTGCTTTAACAGTTCGCGAAGCTAATTGGATTTATTTAGCTTTCTTCCTTGCTTACGCTATTAAAATTCCGGTATTTCCTTTCCATACATGGCAAGCAAATACCTACGAAAAATCGCCTGCAATCGGGACGATGTTACTTTCGGGAATTATGCTTAAAATGGGATTGTATTCTATTTTAAGATGGCAATTACCTTTAACAAACGGAGTAGAAAAACATATTGTAAATACCGTTGTAGTATTCTGTATTATCGGAATTATTTATGCTTCGTTAATTGCTTTGCGTCAAAATAACATAAAACGTTTATTGGCTTATTCATCAATGGCGCACGTTGGTTTAATTGCTGCGGGAGCTTACACGAATTCATTCGACGGAACACAAGGAGCCATTATTCAAATGTTGGCGCATGGTTTTGTTGTAGTTGGTTTGTTTTTTATGGCTGAAATTATTCACAACAGATATCAAACCTATTTAATTTCGGAAATGGGCGGAATTCGTTCACAAGCGGTAAAGTTCAGTTCGTTCTTCTTGGTTTTGGTATTTGCATCGATCGGTTTACCTGGAACATTCAGTTTTATTGGTGAGTTTACATTATTGTACAGCTTATCGACCGTTAATTTGTGGTATGCCATTTTTGGAGGAACAACCATTATTTTAGGAGCTTATTATATGCTAAAAATGTTCCAACAAAGTATGTTGGGCGCAACAAACGAAAGAACGTTTGCAGATGTTGATACTAAAGAATTTATTTTATTGGCAGTGTTAGTTCTGATTATTGTAGGATTAGGAATTTATCCTGCTCCTGTTTATCAAATCATTTCATTAGCAACGCCAACCTTGTAAAGGCTTCTTTTAAAGAATAAAATTATGAATACATTAATAGTACTTGCCGGCTTAGCCGTTGTGATATTACTTTTAGAAATTATAAATTTCCGCAAAGGAATCGTTCCCTTTACCATTTTAGGTTTAGGCGGAGCTATTGCAGCAACTTTATGTCCGAATCCGATTGTAAAAACTGATTTGTTCAACATGATTCAGTTAAATAGCTTCGGACAATGGTTTTCGATTCTTTTTATAGGATTAACAATGGGAATTGTGGCTTTAGGAAACGACTTTTATAAAAACCGTTCTTCTAAATTATCAGATTTCATTTCACTTAAAATATTTGTGTTAATTGGTGCCGTTTGCATGGTAGCTTTTGAACATATGGTGATGTTTTTTATTGGATTAGAAATTCTTTCTATTTCGTTATATGTTTTAGCAGCAAGCGTTCCTGATAAAATTAAAAGTAACGAAGCCGGAATGAAATATTTCCTTATGGGATCGTTCGCTTCTGGTTTTGTTTTATTCGGAATTGCTTTAATGTACGGCGCAACTGCAAGTTTTTATTTAGGCGAAATTGCAACTGCCGCAACTTTACCGGGAACTCCTGCTTGGTTAGCAATTGGTTTTACCATGGTTGCAATTGGTATGTTGTTTAAAATAGCTGCATTCCCGTTCCATTTTTGGGCTCCGGACGTTTACCAAGGATCTCCGCTACTTACAACAACAACCATGAGTACATTGGCTAAAGTAGCAGCGGTTTCGTCTTTGTTCAAATTATCGTTTGCGTTACAGGCTTCTATGCCCGAAATTTACACGCAAATTATTTACGTATTGATTATCTGTACGATGTTTGTAGGAAATATTGTGGCGTTAAAACAAAACAATATCAAACGATTATTGGCTTATTCAGGTATTTCGCATGCAGGTTTTATGATGTTTACACTTTTAAGTTTACAAAAATCGGGCGCTGAATTATTATATTACGCAACTGCATATGCAACCGCTGGTATTGCAGCATTTTCGGTTATTATTTACGTAACAGAAAACAAAAAAGAAGAATTAATTTTACATTTCCGCGGTTTAGGAAAACGCTCGCCTTTAATGGCTTTTGTACTTTCGTTAGCTTTATTATCTATGGGAGGAATTCCTATTTTATCGGGATTCTTTGCGAAGTTTTTCCTTTTTAAAACCGCTTTATCTAACGGATATGTAACGTTGGTTATTTTAGGAGTTATCAACTCTATCATCAGCATTTATTACTATTTTAAAGTAATTATGACGATGTACACATTTAAAAACGAAGAACATCAAAACATCGAGCTTTCAAAATCGGTTATTTACCCAATTGTTGCAGTGGTGTTTATTATCATCAATATTATCATAGGATTGTGTCCTTCTATGATTTTAAATTTAATTTAGTCATCTTTTATTATTTAAAAAGTCGGTTTGAAATTCAAACCGACTTTTTTGTTTTATAGAACTATTTTTTTATCTAATATTCTTTTCTTCTAATCAACCAAAGCGAATATAGAATCACAACAAACATAATAGTTGACATGATAAGATAACGCCAACTTAAATCGAGTTGAGTTGAAACTTTTCCGAAATTCGAAATCATAAAGCTTGTAATCGATGTAATTACATAAACCAAACCGCCAAGCAAACCGCCAGCAATTCCGGCATTATTCGGAAAATAAAGCATGCTGTTTGTAAAAAAAATAGTATAAAGGAAACCTGAACAAATATGAATTATAAAAGCGAATAGCATTAAAACATAAAGATTTTCGTATCCGAAACTAATGACAAGCAACATAAAAATTACAATTAACTGAATAGTTGACGGAATGAAAATGCGTTTTTGAAAGTTAAAATGAGCTAGTTTCTTACTCAGAATTCCACCAATCATCCATGAAAAACCTAATATCAAAGTACAATAACCAATTACAACAGAGTTTTGATGAAAAGCATTCTCGATGATAAAAGGTCCAGAGATATTAAAAACCATTACAACCGAATACGCAATTCCTAACGTAATAATTCCTAAAATGAACATCGGATTACTCAACATACTTTTATACAAAACGGTAACTTCTTTTAGATTAAACTTCTTCCTGTTTATTAAAGTTTCACCGCTAAATATTAAATCTAAAACCAATAAAATACTTCCGTAAATAGCCAAAAAGTAAAAATTCGCATGCCAACTAAACAGCTTCTCTAAATAGCCTCCTAAAAAAGGAGCAAGAATAGGACCGCACGACCAAACAATGGTAAAATAGCTTAAATAGTTTTTAAGTTTTTCGCCTTGATACATATCAACAAAAAACGCTCGATTTGCAACAACCATTAACGAAATCGCAGCTCCTTGAACAATTCGCAACAAAGAAATAAGCGTAATAGAATTGGTTAACGAAATTAAAATACTACACGTAATAAGAATAACCAACGAAATTAATTTGGGTTTATATCTTCCGATACTATCTAAAACACTACCGATAAAAAGTTGCGAAATTCCGTAACTTAATAAAAAAACGGTTAACGTTAGTTGAACATCATGTTCGGGAACTTGCAAATCTTTAGCCATAGAAGGAAAAGAAGGCAAATATATATCGGTCATAAAACCAGAAAGCGGAATAGAAGAAAAAGCAATCGCAGTGGCAATTTTCTTGCGTTTTTCCGAAGCTTCTTGTAACATAAAAAGGGTTGTGATTTATTTTATTTACAAAGATACTTTCATTCAACTGATTTTTCTCAAATAAAAAAGCACAAATAAGCTATTTCATTAAAAACTATCTATTTTCAAAATATTCGAAATGTAAAAACTAAATCTAATAAAGATATAGAATTAATAAATTAACGAACGAATGAGCTAGGATGGGAATTAAAATATTTTGACTTCTTAAATAAATATTTGAAAGTAATAAACCACTTATAAAAAAGATTAAAAAATAATCAAAATCTAAATGTAGAAAACTAAAAGCTAGATTTGTGATAATAATAGGAATCAGCAATTTTGTTCTATTTACCGCTAGGAGTTTAAATAGAAACTTGCGGAATATAAATTCTTCTAAAATTGGTATTATAATTAAAGTTCTAAATAACTTATAAGTATCGGTTTTACTATATAAAGAACCTATTGTTTTAAATGTTAATTCAGAAGAGAAATTAAAAAAATTCGAAAATCTAAAACCTTCAGAAAAAAGAAAGAAAACGATAAAAACAACAAAGAAAAATGCGGTATATAAATTCGATTTTTGTAAATATCTGACATTATATCTTTTAGTAAGAAAATATAAAACAATAAAAGCAAAAAAATAACTTAGATCAATCGCTATTAAGACTGATTGTTCTACATTACTACTTGGAATTATTTTGTATAAAAGTAGCGACAGAACGAACTGTATTAAGATAACTCCAACAACAAAAATTAGAGTCATATATATTTTTTTCAAAATGCTTTTTATTAAAGAAAATAATTCAGATAACTATCATAAACCTAATATAGAACTTAGCAACTAAAGTTAATAGTTTTATGCACAAAAACAAAAGAAGATCACTTTAGATCTTCTTTTTCAATTATTTATATTTTTATTCCATTCTAAAATACCGCCTTTAAGGTCGTAGATTTCGGTAAAACCTAAATCTTCTAATTTCTGCGATGCTTTTCGGCTTCGACTTCCTTTTCGGCAGTACACATAAATGGGTTTATTTTGATCTAATTGTGCTACTTTTTGTTCAAAATCATTAGAAGAAATATCGATATTTTGCGCGCCTTCTATGTTGTTTTCTAAAAACTCATCGGGTGTGCGAACATCTATCAATTGGATTTTCTGACCAACTTTAGATTGTAATTCTGTACTTGAAATCGTTTTAATTTTATCGGACGATTTAGTACAAGTAGTCAACGAAAAAACAAAAAAAAGTGTTACGACAACCGTTTTTATTTTAAATATTTTCATTGATCAATCGTTCTAATTCATTTGCCGAAAAAATGCCCGATTGTCTCCAACGAATTTCACCATTTTTAAAAATAGCCAAAGTAGGAACGCTTCGAATTTGATACATTGCAGCGACTTGTTGGTTTTTATCTACATCGATTTTAATAATATCTGCCTTCTCTCCTATTCGCTGTTTTAATTCTTCTAAAATAGGCGATTGCATTTTACAAGGTCCGCACCATTCGGCAAAAAAATCGATTAACACCGGTTTATCCTGATTTATTATTTCTTTAAATGTCATTGTATTTACTTAATTAAGAGTTTATATCTTTTTTCTTTTTCGAAGACGGAAACAATGAAAATACCAATCCGCCCATTAACATTCCGTATAACGTACTGTTAGTTGGTTTCGATGTAATGGCGCAAGTTCCCGATAAGCAACCTACATATTTCCAATAAAGATATCCGGAAATTGCGCCTATAATTACACCTATTATTACCAATAAATTCTTTTTGATAAAGTTCATTGTTAGTCTTTTTTTACTTTTATTTCTTCAAAAATCACTTCATCGTCTTTTCCTTTTCCATCGTAACGATTTGTAGCGCAGTTTGTAGTACAGCAACCTACATTAAACAAAGGCATTAAACTAAAAACGGCTCCGATTACAACAAAAAACCACTGATTATATAAAATACCTTGTACTACAATGAAAATTCCCATTGCCAAACGAAGCAATCTCATAAAATTCCAATTTCTAAAAAAATTCTCCATAATACTTTTATTAAAATGAGAATGTCTAAAAAGTACTTATTTTCTGTCGTTCTGAACTTGATTAACTTCGTTTAGTTAGCAAGTTCAAATCAGAATCACATTGTTTTGATTTACAGATTTTATGAGAAGCTGAAATAAATTCAACTTGACAACTGTATTACTTTTAGACAAGCTCTATTATTTGTATAGCTAAAATTGATTTTTTAAGATTTCTCTCTTTGTTCGAATTAACAAAAATCACTTTTAACTGTACGATTCTTTAACTGATTTTACTTTTTGCCAAGATCCGCCGTTTACAACTGATTCGAATCCGTTTTTATTTAAAATCATTTTAGCTTGCGCACTTCGAGCTCCGCTTCGGCAAAATACAATAATATTTTCTTTGCCTTTTAACTGACCTAATTGTTTTGATAATTGATCTAACGGAATGTTGATTGCATCTTTTGCGCTTCCCGAATTAAATTCCTGAACCGAACGCACATCAATCAACAAAGCTCCTTTTTTTATATACGATATTAAATCGTCTTGCTTGTTTGCAGGAAACATCGCTTTTAAAATTCCAAACATCTTTCGTTCTTTTTAAAATAACTGTAATTGAATTATGTCATTATTCTATAATTGTTTCGCAAATTCGGATCTTCATTTAATCTGAATAAGAAGAACACATTTGTCATTTCGACAAAAGGAGAAATCCAAAATAGACGATATTTAGATTCATCATTTCATTCTGAATGACAAATAAATTCAATTACAGTTATTCGGTTTATTTAATTCAATCAATTATAATAAAGTTGTAGGACAAACGTAATCGCTAACCTTAAACTTTCCGGTTTCTTTTATTGCCGAAAAACCTCCTTGAACATCGATTAAATTGTTGTATCCGCGTGCTTTTAAAATCGAAATAAAAATCATAGAACGATATCCTCCCGCACAATGCACATAATAGGTTTTATTTTTATCGACTTGCGTAAAATTATCATTGATATAATCTAAAGCAACATTTTGCGAACCTAAAACGTGTTCTGACAAATGTTCGCTTTGTTTACGAACGTCTAAAATGTTTAAATCGGGATTTGCTGCTAAACGATCTGCTAACTCATCTGCTGTAATTGATTCGATATGATCCATTTCTTTTCCAGAATCTTTCCAACTGTCAAAACCTCCTTTTAAGAAACCAACCGTATTGTCGTAACCAACGCGAGCTAAACGCGTAATAATTTCTTCTTCGCGACCTTCGTCGGCAGCAATTAACAGAATATTTTGTTTGATATCCGAAATCAAAGCACCAGCCCAAGGAGCAAAATTTCCGTCGATTCCGATATTGATTGAATTCGGAATAAATGCTTTTGCAAAATTTTGCGGAGCTCTTGTATCTAAAACCAAAGCGCTCGTTTCGTTTGCTGTGTCTTCGAATTCTTGCGGATTTAAACCTCTTAATCCTTTATCTAAAACCTCATCGATGCTTTCGTAACCTTTAATATTCATTAAAACGTTTTCCGGAAAATATCCCGGAGGCGGCATTAATCCGTCTAAAAGCTGTTCAATAAACGCTTCTTTCGACATTGGCTGTAACGCATAATTGGTTTTCTTTTGATTTCCTAAAGTATCGGTTGTTTCCTTGCTCATATTTTTACCACAAGCCGAACCTGCTCCGTGACCTGGATACACCATAATATCATCTGCCAAAGGCATGATTTTGTTATGTAACGAATCGTAAAGATGCGCCGCTAATTTATCTTGTGTAAGATCTGGAATTACTTTCTGAGCCAAATCTGGTCGACCAACGTCGCCAATAAACAAAGTATCTCCTGTAAAAATTCCGACATCTTTTCCGTCTTTATCTGTCAATAAAAAACAAGAACTTTCCATCGTATGTCCTGGCGTATGAAGTACTTTAATTGTTACATTACCTACTTTCAAAATTTCACCATCGGTTGCAATATGTGCTTCGAAACCTGGTTTTGCTGTTGGTCCGTACACAATAGTTCCTCCGGTTTTCTTAGCTAAATCTAAATGTCCGCTCACAAAATCGGCATGAAAATGCGTTTCTAAAACATATTTAATTTTAGCTCCGTCTTTTTCAGCTCTGTCTATATAAGGTTGTACTTCGCGCAATGGATCAATAATAACCGCTTCGCCATTGCTTTCGATATAATAAGCACCGTGTGCTAAACATCCTGTATAAATTTGCTCAATTTTCATAATAATATAATTTAGTTTATGTTTATTAAATTTTGTTCATTTTTAACTTAATATCGTCTTCATTTTGTGACTTTTACCTAATAACTAAATCTCCTATAAAGTTAACTCTTTTATTAGAATATACATACCCATTAGCAGTACAAACCATCCAAAAATGGACTTTAATTTTGATCCGTCTATTCGTTTAGAAAGAAAGATTCCGATGAAGATTCCAATAACCGATAAGGCTGAAAAACTAAGTAATAACAGCCAATCTATATTCGTAGCTTGCTGAAAACTTCCTGCAAAACCCAACAAGGCATTCATTGAAATAATGAATAAGGAAGTGCCAACTGCTGCTTTAATGGGCATTTTTGCGAAGAAAACCAACGATGGAATGATTAAAAATCCGCCACCTGCGCCTACTAATCCTGTTAAGATTCCAACGAAAATTCCGTTTAGTAAAATCATCGGATAATTAAACTGCATTGCTTTTGTTTCGTTATCATTGCAATTAACACAAGGTTTTATCATCGCAATCGATGCGGCAATCATGACAATAGCAAACAACACCATTAATGCAATAGGTTTGGTAAATTCAAAACCTGCAATTGTAAACAGGTTATCGGGTACAATTGGAAGCAAAAAAGCTCTTGTAAAATAAACCGATGCAATAGACGGAATTCCAAAAATAAAAACCGTTTTAAAATCTACTTTTCGCTGTAATGCATTTTGAATACCTCCAACCAACGAAGTGGTTCCTACAATAAATAAAGAATACAAAGTCGCCATTAAAGGTTCGATTGCAAGGATGTATACTAAAATAGGAACTGTAAGAATAGAACCGCCACTGCCGATTAACCCTAATGATATTCCTACAAGTATCGCTAAAAAGTATCCTATAAAATCAGACCACATATTATTTTCTATTTTTAAACACTACAAAGTTCGGGTAACGAAAATAATCGGCAGTAACAATTGTTACACACTTCTTTTTCATATCTTTAACCAATGAAAACTCCGGAACGCTATATTATATCTGTTCACAATTCCTCTTTTTCTAGTTATTGGGAACCTACTTTATTGAATTTATTGCCAAAATATCTTCCGAAAGAAACACATCTTGACGAAAGCAAAGAGTGGATTCCGTATTATTTTAAAGTAGACGAATTGGGCGATTCGGTTGCTTCGCATTATTTTATCCCGAACGGATTTAACGATGGTTTACAAAAACTGTTAGAAGATTATCTTCATTTCCCTGCAAATAAGAATCAACTTTCTGAAGAAACCGTTTTGCTATTTCAATCGTATAAAGAAATTCCGGATTGGGTTGATTACGAAAGGATCGAATTTGGATCGAATTACAGCAATCGATGCGGAACTTCGGCTTTATCGGTTTTACGCAATTATTGTTTAATGGGCGGATACGAATCGTCTGCCATAAACAAACCTTTAATTTTTACGGGATCGTTAAAAAAAGGTGCAGTAAAACGATTGTCGGACACGGTTGAATTTTGGATGCAGGTAACCGCTAAAAACGGATTAAAACCAAAACAAGCAGGTTTATTAAGTATTTTAACCACGCGGATGATTCATTCATATTCGCGCATTATGATTGAAAAACATCCTGATTGGAAACCTGAACTTTGGGGACGACCTTTAAATACTTGGGATATGGTAGCAACTAATTTAGGTTTTTCGATTGTGTTTGCCGACGGTTTGGCAAAATTGCAACTGGCGCCTACAACCAATGAATTAAAAGGAATTTTACATTTATGGAAATACGTTGGTTATTTATTGGGAATTCCGATAGAATTACTTCCCGATACTACCGAACAAGCTGCACAGCGTTTGTATTTATGGAGTAAATCGCAAAAAGGAATCGACGAAGATTCTAAAGCTTTGGCTTACGCATTGTACGAAGAACCTTTAAAAGTTTCGTTTACAAACAATAGATTTATGAAATGGTTTGTGCAAAAAACCAATTTGGGTTATAACGAAGTTTTATTAGGTAAAAAAAGTCGAGAAGCTTTGGGACTTCCATATTCTAAAGCGAAATACTGGATTTTGTTTTTGAATAAAATAAATGCATTTGTAGATAAAAAAGCCAAAAAGAATCCAAACTTCTATCAAAAATCTGTTTTAAAAGGAAGAAACGATCAGGTTAAAGTTTGGGATTTGTATAAAAAGGTTTAAATTAAGACTTTACAATCAAAGAAAACATTGAAACGCCTTTCGGTTAATTTCATTAATTTTGTATAGGTTTTAATTGCAAAATTTATTGTAAATGAAATTTATTGAACACATTAGAAGTAGAAGTCCGTACGAACGTACGTTTCACGCTGTGTCTTATGAATTGATTGGAATTATTACCAGCGCTCCTATTATTGCTTTTATTTCTGGAAAACCTATGGCAGAATCAGGTTTGCTTGCTTTAATTGTTTCTATAATTGCAATGATTTGGAACTATCTTTTCAATTTTATTTTCGACAAATTACAGCTAAAATACCAATTCAAAAAAACAGCTTTCGTACGCATATTACACGGAATTGGTTTTGAAGTAGGATTGATTTTACTTACAGTTCCGCCAATTGCGTTGCTTTTTAATATGGGATTAATCGACGCTTTTTTATTAGAATTAGGAATGTTAATCTAATTTTTTCCGTACACCATTGTTTTTAATTGGATCTACGATAAAATACGACTAAACATATTAGCTAAAGCAGAACGCTTTTAGTGAGTTTTATGAAACTCGTTCTGTTTTTTTAGCTATAAAACTATCGTAAAACTTTTTAAAACCATGATGATTAATCAAATACGTATATTTAAAAAACACACGATTTACTTCGTATAACACCTGTTTAGATAGTTTGGCTTTTTTAAGATTCTGATTTATTTGAATCTGAGTTTCAACTCCCGCTCCATCAACCAAAGAAGGCAACAAATTATAAATTCGCAAATTAAATTCCCAAGGATGTTGCAAATCGCAATCAATCGGTCGTTGAATGGTTGCAATAGGTTTATTTACTTTATTTAGGAATTTCTGAGCTGCTTTTCTTGTCCAAATTGCCGCAATAGTTGTAATAGGAATACTTGTTCCGCAAGCTCCTATAAAATACGTTTCGTCTAAAGTTGCTACTTTAATATTTCTTCTTTTTCCGTTTGCTAGTTTTAAAACATCCCATTGATGTTTAGACGGAAGACTACTATAATTATTCAGCGCTTTTTCAATTATATTTTTAAAATCGGGCTGTAAAACGGCATCATCTTCAATAATCATGGCAAAATCATAATCCGAAGCCAAAAAAACTTCAAGTGTTTTTATATGGCTTAGATAACATCCGATTTCTCCCGGAACCAAATCACGATCGTATTTATTTTTAATTCTATACGAACTGTGATCTAAAGTTTTAGCATCGACAGCAGTAATGCGTTCGTACGAAATTCCGCTTTTTTCAAACTCGTTTTGCATATGCTTTAAACGATCGGTAGCGCGGTCTAAATTAATTAAATACGTTTGGTAATTTGGCTGTGTTTTCATTAGAACAATTTAACGTTGCAAAGCTACAAAATTAACTTTAAACCTAAGTCTGATTCATATTGAATTGACTTCTTGTTGCTTTGTTTTCTGTAACGAAGCGGAGAGGATTTTGTATCGAGAAATTTCTTTTTTTAAGTTCTCGACACCTTTTTATTCCCTTATCATTTCACAAAATGAAATAATAATGCGATTCTGTGTCAAGCACAGAATGACAGGAATCTACTTCTTTATAACATTTCTACTTTTTTAGTGTAAAGTCTTAAAAGTCATCTAACTTTAAAAAGTTCTGAATTGCTTTTGCTCAAAATTTCAATTGATCGTTATGTAACCGAATTAACAGCGGTTTGATCTACTTTTAAAACTGGAACCGGAAGTGAAATATTATTTAGTTTAAATTTTTTATCGATGGCAAAACGAATATCGCTTGAGATACGATCGTTATCGAAGGCATTTTCTATAAAATAATACAGAATTAAACGAATTGATGATTCGCCAAACTGATCGATAAAAACAATAGGATGTGGTTTCTTTAATACCTCTTTATTATCTTCTACAGCAGACAACAAAACCGATTTCACCAATTCTACATCTGTACCAATATATATACCAACATCGATTCTGGCCCGAATAACTGGATCTTCATGCGTCCAATTGTACACAATATCATCAATTAATTTTCGATTAGGAATTACAATATCTTTTAAATTTCGGGTTTCTACAATGGTACATCTTAAATGAATAGCTTTTACACGAGCCACTTGTCCGTTAATTTCAATTACATCGCCAATATTCAACGTTTTATCGAATAAAATATAAATACCTGCAATAATATCTCTAAAAATATCTTGCAGAGCAAATCCCAAACCAACAAATAAAGCTGCCGATGTAGTCCAAATCATCGTAATATTCAAACCAATTACATTAAGTATAAAAAAGAATACAACAATATAAATGAAGTAATTAACAAAATTAAAAACACTTCGTAACCTTAAAGCTGCATCGGGCGAGGCTTTTTTAATAAAAGCTTTTCTTAAAAAAGTTAATCCGTATTTGGTAATCAACAAGGTAAAAACAATAAATAGAATCGTTCCTATTGTAATACTAATATTGTGCGATTTGATCGTATAAAGTTCATATTCAAAAAAATCGGAAAGCAATTGTTTAAAATTCAAAATACGTTTAATTAAGTGATATATTAGTTAGCCTCGTACTTTTTAGAAAGTTACTTACTACAAACTTTCTAAGTTACAAAACTTAAAGCTTTTTAAGAAATATTAAAAATTCTAAAACCGTTTTATATTATTTCGAAATCTCGTTTATAAGTTCTAAACATATTTTATCAATGTTCACGTTTTTTGAACTAAAAGCCGAAAGGTTCGACAATATTACAACCGCCGTTTTGTTTTCTACATCAACACTCATAGAAGAAGAATATCCTGCTGTTCCGCCATTATGCCAAAATAAATCGGTTCCTTTTTTGGATTTTAGAATATGCCAACCTAAGCCAACTTTCATATTTTCGTTAATCGTAAAAGTTGCTTTTCGGGTTAAAGCCAATTCTTTATTATTTAAATCGAATTGCGCTTTTGCAAATTTAACTAGGTCCGAAGTTGAAGATAAAATGCCACCGCCCCCAAACAAAATGTCAAAATCCCAATTCGGAACTTCTTCCCCATTTACACTTAATCCTTTTACTAGTTTGCTTCCTAAATTTGCAGAACTTGTGTACGAATTGTTCATTTTGTATTTGTCGAATATTCTTCTTTGAAGCAATTCTTGAAAAGTTATTTTTTGCGATAATCCTAATGTATATCCTAAAATTCCGGCTCCTAAATTTGAATACGAATATTTTTCGGCTGGTTTACTTTCTAACTTCAAAAGATCTTTTAAATACGTATTTAACTCTTTAGAACCATAGTTTTTATATGGATTTCCCTCGTTCGATAAATCAAGATTTTTAGGTAAACGAGGTAATCCGGAAGTATGGTTTGCTAAATCGTAAAAACGAATTTGTGTTTTATTTTTAAACGGAAAAGTATAATATGGATTGATAAAACCGTCTATTTTAATCGAATTATCTTCAACCAACGACGCAAAAACGCTCGATGTAAAAACCTTTGTAATAGAACCAATTTCAAACACTTGATCTTGATTTTCGATCGGTTTTATCTCATCATTCTGCTTTATGATTCCGTAATAGTTTGTTTTTCCGTTTTGTACAACTGCAATAGAAAGTTGTGTATTGTTTGGAAAATCTTTTGTCTTTTCGAAAATAATAGCACTTATTTCTTTAGGATATTCAGTCAATCCGTTTGTAACATTTGCATTGTTTTCTTCTTCAAAAGGTTTTAAGAAAAGTCCGTTGATTTTGTTTGCTTTATCTAACGAAATATTTAAAGAAAAAACTCCGTTTTCGAACTCGGTTTTGTAAACTCCAACCGTTGTATGTTCAAAACGCTGAAACGAAAAACTTTTAATAATTCCTGCATCACTTTTCAATCCGCTTAAAAACTGTTTGGTGTTTTCTAAAGGCAAAGCATCTTGCATTTCGGTCGAAAAACTATTAAAAACTTCGGTATATTTCCCTTCATTATAATTATTCTGTAATTGTAAAACCGCTTTGTTGTATACATCGGTTTGCGCTTTTAATGCAACCGACATAAATAAAGCACAGAAAAAAGTAACGATCTTTTTCATATTTCTATAACGTATTTATTTCGAGTTAAAATTCTATTCGTTAGTTGGAGAGAATCTTAATTCGTTACATTAGAAACAAAAAAGAGTATGATTTAACATCAATTACTTCACAACTTTACCTTGATCGGTAATAAATAAGAATTGATACTTAGGATATTTTTTAGCGAGTTTTTTTCCTTCTTTTGCGCCTAAAACCATTATAGAAGTACTTAAAGCATTGGCAAATTCTGCCGAAGGTCCGGAAATAGTAACACTTGTTAAACCTGTTGCTGGATAACCTGTTTTTGGATTTAAAATATGCGAATAACGAATATCGTCTATTTCGGCATATTTTTCATAACTGCCCGAAGTTGCAACGGCTCCGTATTTTAGTTTTAAAACTTTTGCTGTTTTGTGTTTTTTAAAAGGATTTCGAATTCCAATAGTCCAAGCTTTTCCGTTGGGTTGCGTTCCCCAAGTCGCAATATCGCCCGAAGCATCGACAATGCCCGATTTAACGCCTAATTTCATCATTAATTCGCGTCCTTTGTCGGCTGCATAACCTTTTCCGATAGAACCAAAACCAATCTTCATTCCTTTTTTAGCAAGAAAAATAGTAGATGAAATACTATCTAAAACAATGTTTTGATAATTGACATTTGTAATCGATTTTAAAATTGCTTCTTCGCTTGGCTTTTCGGTCATTGATCCGTCGAATTTCCAAATTTTATCCATCGAAGCGGTCGAAATATCAAAAGCTCCATTCGTCATTTCTGAATAAAAAAGAGCTCTTTGAGTTAATTCAAAAACTTCTTTATCGACTTTTACAGCTCGGATTCCCGCATTTTGATTGACTTGTGAAATCTGCGTATGTGGTTGCCATTCTGAAATTAGATTCTCGATCCGACTTATTTCTTCAATAGTTTTGTCTATATTTTTATTTGCACTTAAACTATCGCAATCTACGATTGTAATATTGAAAACAGAGCCCATTAGAACGACTTTTCGTTGAACTAGAACGTTTTCTTGTGCAAAAGAAAACGTATAAAACAACAAAAACAGAACGGTAAAAACGGTTCTGTTTATAACTTTAATATGTGAAGATTTTAGTAACAATCGGTTAAAATTTGATTTTGATAAACGCTTAAAGGTTTACCATTAAACTTTTGCATAATTTCGTCGAGCAGCATTTCTACATCGCGTTGCATTTTTAAAGCTCCACAAATCATAATGGTTCCGTTTTGCTTTAACAAATCGGCAAAATATACTTCGTCTTGTTTAATTAAATCCATTACATACTGCTTGTTTTCTTCTCGAGAAAAAGCAAAATGAATCGATTCTAATTGACCTTTTTGAATATTTTCTTCAGCAAATTTACGATAATCTGTAATTAAAGAATTATCGTGTCTAAAACCGGTATATAAACGAATTTTCTGTTGCGTTACATTTTCTGAAATCATTCCCAAGAAAGGTGCAATTCCCGTTCCGTTTGCAATCATTGCTACATTTTGAGCCTTTTTAGGTAAATGGAATTTAGCATTTGTCATGATTCGAGCCGAAATTTCATTTCCGATTTGCAATTGATGCAAAAATTCCGAACCTAATCCGTTTGGAAATAATTTTACGATTAATTGAACGGTTTCGTCTTTTTTTCCAATCGAATAAAAACGTTCTTGATTATCGTTTGCAGGATAAATTGCCAATAAATCGCCCGATTCAAATATTTGTTTTTTCGTTGATTTTAAAACTACCTTAAAGGTTGTATTATCTTCGGTTACACTCGTTTTTTCTACAACTTTAAATTTAGTCAATCCCGGAATTTTAGCTTCATAAACCGCTGGCGTATTGACTAAAGCGTTTAACGTTTTTTCGCTCCAAAGCTTTACCCATTCTACAAATTCTTTCGTAGAGCGATCGTTTACCGTACATAAAGGCACCAATTGTTTTGCCCAATTTTGGTTCGATAATAACTGATCTACTTCTTCGGCATAAGCGCAATAATCGGCATAAGATTTTGAACCAAAACCAACAACCGAAAAATCGACGGTTTGTTTTTGCGGATATTTAGAAAGTAATTCTTTAAATCGTGTTGCATTTGTTGGCGGTTCGCCCAATCCGTAAGTCGATGTAAAAACAACCAAATGTTTCATTTCAGGAAATTCCTGATATTGATTCATTTGCGTTATATACGATTTTTGTCCTTGATTAAGCAATTGCTTGTGAATGTGGTTTGCAAATGTTAACGTAGTTCCGTTTTCCGAACCAACCAACAATACAATTTCAGCATCTTTTACCGTAAATTTATTTTGGATTTTAGTTCGAGTTCTGCGAAACATAATCACAAATCCCGTATAAATAAAAAACAGAATATTAAGCGATGCCAATCCTAAAATAACAGCCCAAACAATACTGGTACGACCTGTATGAAGATTGATATTTATTTTTTCGAGAACAGCAGAATAAGGATAAATACTTTCGGAAATCAAACTTCCGTTTACCTGATTTATCGAAACCGAACGGTCTTTTAAATGAACAACAAAAGGTTCTGCTTCGTCGTCGGGAATAAAAGGAAATTCGATACGCTCTACATCGGCTAATTTCGTGTTCTGAAAAAAAGCAATATCTTTTAATTCTTTTGCTTCTGCTTCTTCTACGATTTTATACTCGATTTCTTGATTTTCTCCTTTAAAAAAATCTAAACGAACCATAAAAATAATCGTTCCTGTTAAGGCAATAACCAAAACCGGAATTAAAAGCCAGCGTCCGGTAACAACATGAAAGTATTGCGAAAAGAAATCTTTATTGACTTTTACAAAGAAGTTTTTAAGTCCTTGCTGACGTTTTAAAATCAGTACAAATCCGCTGATCGAAATAAAAAAAAGAAGAAACGAAACTACTCCAACAATAGCTCTTCCCGTTTCTTTTAAAAACAACGATCTATGCAAAGCTGTTGTCCATTGAATGAAACTGCTTTTAGGCTTAATTTCGCCTAATTGTTTTCCTGTTAAAGGATCGATATAAGCTTGAAAAGCGTTTCCATCTTCGTCCATTGCATCGATCATAACAAAATCGTTATGATCTACTTTTACATCGATTACTTCAAAATAATGCTCGCTCAAAGCAGGTAACACTTGAGCGAGATTTATATTTTCGAAATTTTCTACCCGATAAGACGGCATTTTTTCATCAATCGCATCGTAAGCCAAAATAACGCCGGTTACAGAAAGAATGAGTAAAAAAGCAGACGATAAAATCGCCAAAGCCAAATGGGCATACCTCCAAATAGATAAGGTCATTTTACTGAACTTTTATGAATCGTACGGCGCGGATATATCCGTTACCTTTAATTCCTTCTTTATTATTTAACGCATCAGCTGACAATGCAACCTCAGCATCTTTTGAATAATATTTTTGTGTTTCGACCGCAGATTCAAATCGAATTTTGTAACCTTTTTCTAACTTGGCAGTTTCGAATTCAATTACACGAGTTGCACGCGCGCCACCTGCAATCGAAGCTCCGGTTACTGCATTTAATTTTTCTTTTTTCTTTGTGCGGAATTTATCCCATTCTTTTAGCGTATTGTACCATTCGTTATCGGTTCCTAAAACGCCCAAAGTTTGTTCGTATTGCCCTTTAGGATTGATTAACGAAATTACGACATACGCTTCTTTTCCAGAATAATTATTCATCTGGATCATGGTTTTGTATTTTGTTGTTTGCGCAAAAACACCGTTTGATATTAGTAAAGCAAAAATGCTTAAAATCATGAATTTTAAATTGCTTTTCATTTTTTTATTTTTTGAATTATATCTTTTTGTCATTCCGATTTTATTTAGAACAACAAAAGCATTAAAAACTATATTATTTCAAAAAGTCGATTGATACTTTATTCTGAGTTAAGAATTCGTTTTCTTTAGCTAAATCGTAAGCAGTTTCTCCGAATTCGGTTTGTAAATCTTTCTTAATTCCTGCTTCAACCAACGCTTTTAAGATTTTATCGTCTTTCGAAATTAAAGCTGCTTTATGTAAAGCCGAATTGCCGTCTTCGTCTTGCGCATTTACGTTTGCACCTAACTCTATCGCTTTTTTCACTAACGAAATATCGTCTTTATCAACCGCTAAATGCAATAATGTATTTCCGTTTTGTTGCGTTGCTTTTACATCGACTCCTGCCGTTTTTAATAAAGTTAATTTTGAAGAAAATTCGTCTGCATTATTTGGTTTGAACGAATTAAACCAATAATACACAACGTTATTTCCGTCTTTATCTACCGCTTTAGCATTCGCTCCGTTTTTAATTAATAAAGCTGCTACTTCAGCAGAACCTGCACTCATTGCTTTCATTAAAGCCGTTTCGCCTTTTTCGTTCGCAGCATTTACATTTTTAGATTTCGACAATAAAGTTTCGATCAATTTTTCATCCTTCCCTTGCGACGCTACCATTAAAGCAGTATTTCCTTCTTTGTCGGCTTTGCTTGCATCTACTCCTTTTTCTAAGAAATATTGAATAATTTCCATATTAGGACGACGAACTAATGAATGTAAAAGTGTTGCTTGATTTGGATTAACTGCCAAAGGATTTAATCCGTATTTTGTAACTAATGATTGATAAACGTCTAATCCGTTTGTTTTAGATCTTGAGCCCATTGTAGCAAAAAACAACGCCTGATCGGTAGGTTTTACACCTTTTGCAATTAATTTATCTATGATTTGAAGATTTCCTAATCGTGCTGCATAATCTGCAACTGTGCGTCCGTGCGCATCTTTATCTTTAATCGACAATCCTTTCGAAGTGAAATAATCTACTAATTTTAAATCGTCATCTCCCGAAATCGTTAACATCATTAAAGTTGCTCCGTCTTCATTCTTAATTTTTACATTTGCACCTGCTTTTATCAACGCATCGTAAACTTCGGTATTTGTATTTCCGCCTTCTGCCGCGTAAGTAATAACATCAGAACCGTGACTGTCTTTATAGTGAACATCGGAACCTTTTGCCAAAAGATTTTTTACTAATTCTAGATTTCCAGAAGCCGCAGCCCATTGAAGATATGTTCTTGAGTGATGCGTTTTTTTATCGATTGAGTTTCCTTTTTGATCAATTAAAAATTGAATTACATCGTTAGAAACCCTACTATTTATCGCCATTACAACAGGATCGAAAAAGCCCGGATTTTGTTCAGACGGACTGTTCCCTTTTGCAATCTCTGCTTTTACCGTTTCAAGATTAGGATTGTTTTTCCAAAATCCACCATCTAATAACGTGTTTTTTTGAGCATTTCCGAAAAATGCTGCCAGTAAGAATGCTACTGTGAAAAGCGACTTTTTCATATTCGAATATCTTAGATTTCTTTATTAACTTTATTTAATTTAATTCTAAATAGCAAAATTAAGAATATTTATTCTGCTACCAAGAGAAAAAAAGAAAATTTCGATTTTTAATTCTTATTTAACTTTCAACTTGCATATCAAAAACAGTTTCTTCTCTTTTAATTTCAAAAAACTTCTTAATCTACTTCAAGTAAAATCTATTAAAAATGTTCGAACTTTATACAAAACTTTAAGTTATGGAATTAGGAATTTCAATGTTTGGCGATTTAACGCCGAATCCGCATACAAAACAAGCTATTGCTCCGTCAAAACGTTTAAACGAAATGTTAGAACAGGTAAAACTTGCCGACGAAGTTGGTTTAGACGTTTTTGAAATTGGCGAACATCACCGCGAAGATTACGTTGTTACAAATCCGCAATTATTTTTAAGTGCAGCCGCTGCTATTACGAAAAACATTAAATTAGGTTCGGCTGTAACCGTTTTAAGTTCTTCGGATCCGATTCGTTTGTTCGAAGATTTTAGTATGTTGGATAATATTTCGAACGGGCGCGCACATATTATGGCTGGTCGTGGAAGTTTTATCGAATCGTTCCCTCTTTTTGGTTTCGATTTAAAAAATTACGACGCTTTGTTCGAAGATAAATTACTGATGCTTTTAGAGGTTCTTCATAAAAACGGAACCGATATTTCGTGGGAAGGCAGATTAACGCAGAGTTTAAAAAATGTAAATCTGTTTCCAAAACCAGTTCAAGCACAATTACCTTTGTGGATTGCTGTTGGCGGAACTCCGGCTTCAGTTTTAAGAGCTGCGCGATTAGGCGTTCCGATTATGTTTGCAATAATTGGCGGATTACCAATTAATTTTAAACCTTTGATTGATTATTATAAAGAGAATTATTTAGCTGCGGGACATGATCCTTTAAAAATGCAGGTTGGAATTAATTCGCACGTTTTTGTTGGCGATGCCAAAATTAAAGACGATTATTATCCTTTTTATGCTGCACAAATGGATAACATTGGAAAAGATCGTGGTTGGGCACCGTTTAGTAAAGAAGTGTTTTTGAATACTGCGCGACCAGAAGGCGCCTATTTTATGGACGAACCTAATGAAGTTATTGATAAAATTTTACAACAACACGAATGGTTTGGGCATACTCGTTTTGTTGGACAAATGGATGTGGGTGCACCCGATCATAAAATGATTATGAAATCGATTGAGTTATTTGGAACAAAAGTAGCACCTGAAGTTCGAAAAGCTTTAAAAGTATAAGTAAAACATAATCTAATCTCGAAAATAAAGTTGTAATTTTATAGGAAGTAATTTCTTTATTATGAGTTTATTATTTCAACCTTTACAATTAAAAAATTATACTTTACAAAACAGAATCGTAGTTTCGCCCATGTGCCAATATTCATGCGAAGATGGCTTTGCAAATCATTGGCATTTGGTACATTTAGGTCAGTTTGCAATTGGTAAAGCAGGATTGATTATTCAGGAAGCTTCGGCAGTTTCTCCTGAAGGGCGAATTACGTACGGAGATTTGGGAATTTGGAGAGACGAACATATTGCTCCATTAAAAGACATCGTGAATTTTGTACATTCTCAAGGTAGTTTAATTGGAATTCAATTAGCACACGCCGGCAGAAAAGCAAGCACAAACAAACCTTGGATTAATCGAAATCAATTTCGTCCGAACGAAGAAAATGGCTGGCAAACTGTTGGTCCGTCTTCCATTCCTTTTCATGAAAAAGATCATCCGCCTGTTGCATTGACAAAAGAAGAAATAAAACGAATTGTACATGATTTTAAAGCTGCGGCCGAACGTGCAGTTGAAGCAGGTTACGATATTATTGAAATTCACGGCGCGCATGGTTATTTAATTCATCAGTTTTTTTCGCCACTAATCAATAATAGAACCGATGAATACGGAGGGAGTTTTGAAAATCGTATTCGTTTTTTAATCGAAATTATCAACGAAGTTTCAAAAGTTTTAACAAAGCAATCACTTTGGGTTCGTATTTCGGCAACCGATTGGGCAGAAGGCAGCTGGACGTGTTTTGAAAGCGTAAAACTAGTTCATATTTTAAAATCGATGGGCGTTGAAGTAGTCGATGTTTCTACAGGTGGCGCAGTTCATCATCAGGAAATTCCGGTACATGAAAATTATCAAGTTCCTTTTGCAAACAGAATTAAAAACGAAACGGGAATTTTAACCGGAACTGTCGGAATCATTAATTCTGCCAAACAAGCCGAACAAATCCTTCAAAACCATGAAGCAGATTTTGTATTGATTGGTCGAGCGTTTTTACGAAATCCACATTTGGTTTATCAATTTGCAAATGAATTAAATATCGATATAAATTGGGCTCCGCAATACGAACGCGGTAAAGAAACTATTCAAAATAAAAATCAATAAACCCTTCTAATGATTCGGCGAAGTAAACTTGTAAAAGTCTTCGCCGTATTTTTTATTTACACTTTTACTTTTCCCCAAGCAACAACTTGAACTCCTTTTGAATAGTGCATTTTTTGTGGAATTCTATTTAAATCAATCGTTTCTAATCGATAATTTGTTTCTAATTCTGAAACCCACAATTGATTGATTTCCCAAGGAACGTGATGAATTTCGAAGCGGTAAATTTCATTTTTTTCTTCTGTATACAAACAATAACGTTCGGTTAAGAAAAGATCAATTTCAGACTTTTCTTCTACCAATTTTCCAATTCGATAACGAGCCGAAAATGAAAATCCTTTTTTATCAAAAATCGACTGAAAAGCATTCGTTCGATTTCTTCGCATTCGAGCAAATTCATACGGAAGTCCAGAAAGTGCTTTGGCAATTTTAGCCGACCACAATTTTCCTGCTTCAATATTCAAAAAATATACGCCCGGTTTTCCGTCCTTTACAACATAGGTTCTTAGATTGATTTCATCGAAATTCGAAATAAAAGAAACAGCTGGTAAACCAATCGGACGGATTTTTTCCATTGTAAAAGCTACGAGCGAAACCCAAGCTTCGCCATTTAACAAATCTAGCTCCAATTTTTCGGGAACAATTTTTTGTAAGGTTTCAACATCTACTTTCCAATGAAAAAACAACGCATCGTTCCATTCTTGATAATATTGGTAATTTTTCGAAGGATTTTCCCACGTTCTATGATCGTTTTTTTTGAGAATTTCCTGAATTGATAAACTCATAATTTGTTTTTCTGTATTTAATCTTCGTCTGTAAAATGTTTACGTTTCTTTTCTTGAGCAAATTTTGTTTGATTGTAATCGTTCGATTTATTTCGAGGAATAGAAAGCGAGTTCCACTTTTCGTTTTGAATCATTTTTCCCACAAACACTATCTGTCCAACGTGATACGGATAATGCGCCAACTGACGATTTATAGCTTCTAGAACCGTATGCCTTTCGTTTCGAATGTAAATAATTCGCTCTAAATCTGATTCGGACAAACTGTTTACTGTTTCGAATAACCGATTCCAACCTTCTTCCCATTTTTGCAAAACCTCATCTTTAGATTGCAAATCGTTTTCGAATTCACTATCTCGATTTCGCCCTTCTTTTTCTCCGTCGGTTGTAAAAATATCCGTCCAACGCGAAAGCATATTTCCCCACAAATGCTTTACAATCGTAGCAATGCTGTTACTTTCCTGATTGTATTGCCAAAAGAAATCTTCATCGTTTAATTGCATAAACGTTTTATCGCCCAATTGTTTGTAATAAGCAAATTGTCTTTTTACACTTTCTAAAAAATTCAAATTCATGATGTTTCGATTTTAAAACAATTCTAGATGATTTTTCCCGGGATGCGGAAGATCTAACTGAAACGTTTTATTTAGTTTTTTAATGAAATAAGTAGCCAGCAAAGGCGATTCTAATTCTACATTTTGATGAATAAAGAAATACAGTTTTTGCAATCCGTTTTTACGCCAATCTTGCAAAACATTTAGCCATTCGTCTAATCGGTCCTGATCCGAATCATCGTTTGCACTCACATAACGCACAAAAGCGGTTTCGTTTGTTAAACGCATATGAACCATATCGCGACGCCCAGCAGTATCTACAATGATATTGGTTTTATTGTGTTTTTCTAACATTTCGCAATACGCATCAAAAACAGCTTTATTAGCAAACCATTCTTCGTTGCGGACTTCAATAGCCAATGGAAAACCTTTTGGGAAACGACGAACAAAATCTTGCAATCGATCGAAATCTTTTGGTTTAAAATTTTCGTGCATTTGAAGGAAAATCATTCCTAATTTTTCTTCGAAAAAAGCAATTGAATCTGTAAATGCCATGACTTTTTCGTCGGTATTTAACAAACGACTATAATGACTGATAGATTGCGGAATTTTAGGAAAAAACTTAAAATCATTTGGTGTTTTTTCTTTCCATTTAGCCACTTGATCTTTTGAAGGTGTGTTGTAATACGTCGCGTTTAATTCAATGCTGTTAAATTGCTGACTGTAATATGCCAATTCGTCTTTTGTTCCTTTTGGATAAAATCCTTTTAAATCGGTTTTATTCCATTTTGCACAACCTACAAACACTTCGAAAGGCGCATTAGACTTATGTTTTTCTAATACTTTATATGTTGCAGGATGCGTTGTTGGCAATGTAAAATCTACTAAAGAAGGATCTTCGACTTTCCCGAATTTCATTTTTTATTTAAAGTTAAAACTTTCTATCATGTTGCGCGCCTAATTTCAATTAAAAAAATAACTTTACTAAAAATTAAGTTATGAAAAGAATCGTTTTATTAATTCCAATCTTATTTTTAGTGGCTTGTTCATCTTTACAAAACTCGAAAAAAAGTTATAACGGCACTTGGATTTTACAACAACAAAGCGGCGGTTTTGCCGGAAGAACTATAAAACCAGAGAAAGAAATGAAATTGGTTATTAAGAATGGTAAAATTTCTCGATTTGAAAATGATCAGTTGATTTCAAAAGAAGATTTTAATATCGAAAAAGGAAAAGTTATCCACAGTAGCGAACTACAAGATATTATTATAAGCAAAAGACTAATGAAAGAAGCTATTTCGGTTAAAGGTGATAGCTTGATTATTTCGCAACAATGTTATGATTGTTATTCTTTTTTGTACACGAGGAAATAACTACTCGTTTATAGGAAAACTAATTTGAAAACCAACACCACGAACGGATTGTATCTTAATACGACCATCGTATTGAAAGTATTTTCTAAGGCGACTTATAAAAACGTCCATGCTGCGCCCAGTAAAATAATCGGTTGCATTCCAAACGTTTTGTAATATTATTTCGCGCGTTATCATTCGTTCGTTGTATTCTAATAAAAGTAACAATAAATTCACTTCTCTTTCGGTAAGCTGAAACTTTGTTTCGTCATGTGTAAGTACTAATTGTTCGGGTAGAAACAAATAGTTTCCTAATTTATATTGATTGGTTTTATGAGTGCTTTTACGTTTTAAAATATTGTGTAACCGTAAAACCAACTCTTCTGGGTCGCAAGGTTTTGCTACGTAATCATCGGCTCCTATTTTCAATCCTAAAATGCGGTCTATTTGTTGGTTTTTAGCCGTAAGAAACAAAAAAGGGCAATGCAACTTTTCTTGTAGTTTTTTGGCTAATGTAAATCCATCCATATTAGGTAACATTACATCTAAAATGGCAATTTCACAGTTTTGTACAACATTTATTTCATCTAAAACAAGTAAAGGATTTTGATACCAATGCACATTAAACCCAGACATTTCAAGGTATTGCTTTAATATAAAACCAAAATCATATTCATCTTCAACCAATAAAACTGTTACCTTGCTCATATTTTAATTGTTATTTCGCATCCTTTTCCTAAATCGCTTTTCATTTGAATGGTTCCTTGGTGTTTTTGAACCATTTTTTGAACCAAATACAAACCTAAGCCCAACCCTTTTACATTGTGAATATTGTTTGTGGCAACGCGGTAATATTTATCAAAAATCTTTCGTTGTTCTTCTTTTGCAATGCCTATTCCGTTATCCTTCACTCCTATTTCCAAAGAATCTTGCAGCTGCATTACTTTAATATCCAACGCTTTCCCTCCGTACTTAATACTGTTTTCAATTAAATTACCTAAGATAGTTTCCATTTCAACCGAACTCATTTTAAAATCGTCTTTTGATTGAATGTTGATATTCCAATGAATTTCAGGATACAAAACAGTATAATCTTGTAAAAAATCATGTATTTGTTGTTCTGTAGCTTTTTTATCTAATGTTTCAACCTCATCTAAAGGTTTTAGCAAATGCTCTAATCTATGAATTTGTCTATCCATTAAATCAAGCGTTTCATCTTTTTTAATAATGCGCATTTGTTTTGAAGCTACTTTTAAAGTTGCCAAAGGCGTTTTAAATTCATGCGCCACATTATCAATGGTATCGTGCAAAAGTAAAACCTGTAAATGTTGTTCTTTGTACTTTTTGTACGATTGAAAATACAACCAAAGCACCAAAATCATTAATACAATGGATACCAAAAACAAACTCCACAACTCTTTAAATAAAATTTGATTCAGGTTTAAAACATCAAAATACATAGCTTGGGTAATGTTGTAACTACGCTCGCTATTTTGAGAAACAAACTTTTTAATACCGCCTTTAGGATCAATATTTTCTACATCTTCTGTTTTGGAAGCAGAATAAGTTGATTCCCAATTTGATTCGCTCAGCAAATAATTTTCTTCAGGCTTTGGATTTGTTTGATAAATAACCAAAGGATTTGAAATGATTTCATTATGCGCTTTTAAATCATAAACACGCTTTAATTCTTTCTTAAAGGCCAGCTTTAAACCTGTTTCTTTGTATTGTTGTTCAACAAATTTTTGTAAGGTTGGCGAAAGACTATCGTTAACAAACTTTATACTTTTAATGAAACTTGCTTCGGATATTTTCTTATCAGGATATTCATACCATTTATACAAACTTTCATCCCAATTGGTATCTTCTAAAAACTTATAATCAACATCTACCTTTTCTAATATTCCTTTGGCTCTTGCCTTAATTTCGTTTCGTTTTAATAATACCGTATTGTACAGAAAATACGCCTGTATAGAAACCAATACCACAAATAGTAGTGAAAAATAGACAATTGGATGTATTTTTTTCTTTTTCATTAAAGCAAATATACACAATGCTGCTTTTGTAAAAACACATTAACCCGTTGTTAACCGTTCATTAACCAAAGCCAAGCGTTTTGTGACGCAACTTTGTAAAAACAAAAATCATGAAACATATTATAACTTTATTCGTTTGTTTTTGTTGCTTTTCGGTTTTGGCTCACCAAAAAAACATAAAAGGAATTGTATTAAACGATGCACATATTCCTATTTCAGAAATAGAAATTCAAATTGTAACTCCAGATGAAGAATACATTCAATCTGTTGCAACCGATTCTTTAGGTAGATTTGAATTTGAAACCGATTTAAACAACGTTGTATTGCAAATAGATGCGCTTTTTTACGAACCATTTAAGCAATTCATTTCTGTTGAAGAAACGACTAATCCGTTAACAATTCAACTAAAATCGTCGGAAGAACAATTAGCAGAATTAACCATTCAGGTAAAAAGACCTAAAATCAAACAAAAAATTGATCGCTTGGTTTTTGATGTCGAAAACAGCACCCTTTCCAACCTAAACACTTGGGAAATTTTAAAACGCACTCCGAATATCACTGTAAAAAACGGAAATCTGCAAGTACGTAATAACAACAATATTTTAGTGACTATTAACGATAAAAAATGGTTGATGTCTCCACAAGAATTGCAAACGCTTTTAGAAAACACACCTGGAAACGAATTACAATCTATTGAAGTAATTACCAATCCGCCTGCTCAATACGAAGCTTCAGGCGCAGCCATTGTGAATATCAAACTAAAAGAAAACAAATTATTGGGTTATAAAGGCACTTTGTTTGGCAAATATGAACAAAGCATGTACGCAAAAGGAATAATGGGGATAAGCAATTTTTACAATGTTGGCAAATGGAATTTTGCTGCAAGTTATTATCGTGGTGGTGGTAATTATGTACGTAAAAGCAATGATTACGTTCATTACCAAGAAGATAACACAACATGGAAAACCATTACAAACCGTAAAGACACAAGCAAATCGCAAAATACATGGAATGCCATTGTGGGCTATCAAAAAGATTCTTTAACATCAATTAATTTTGGAATTAATGGATTTTATCAGCCAAATTCACATGGTTTGTATAACATTCCTACCACAATTACCAATGCAAATAACGAAATTACTTCTCAGTTTTATACTTTAAATAATCATAACGATTGGAGCAATAAATTGAATTCATTTGTGCAATATCAGCAAAAAATTAACAATCATACATTGTCTTCAAATGCACAATATACGTATAACAATAAAAGAAAGTTTCAGGATATTATTACCCAAAAAGAAACTTCTAAAAACCAATTTACAAATACCGAGAAAAACAATACGCAAGTTTTAAGTTTTCAGGTAGATGATGCTTACAAAAAAGGAAATATAAGTTGGGATAACGGCTTAAAATTCAGCAACATTTCATCGGAATTTAAAATGGACTTTGCAGATGATGAAAGCGGCAATTTAGAACACAATCCAGAAAAAAGCAATCAATTTTCGTACAAAGAACAAAATTATGCAGCTTATACATCGGTGGGATACGATATGGAAAAATGGTCGTTTAAAGCAGGATTACGTACCGAATATACCAATTTAAAAGGCATTGTAGAAAATCCTTTCGATCAAAACAAACAATCGTATTTAGAATGGTTTCCTACGCTTTATGTGCAACGAACTTTTGAAAACACACATCAATTAGGACTATCATACGGAAAACGAATTTCGCGCCCGTATTATGCTTGGTTAAATCCTACAAAATCGTACTACAACGAATATTCTTATTTTCAAGGCGATCCACGTTTGCGTGCCACTTTAACACATAATATCGAACTAAATTACAGTTTTAAAAACGCTATTATTACGCCTTATTTTAGATATGAAAAATATCCTTCAATGGAAATTAATTTTCAAATGCCCGAAAACAAAACCATTTTGTACAAATACACCAATATAAAAGACGAGCATTCTTATGGATTACAACTTTACAAGAATTTTGAAATTTCGCCTATACTTTCAGTAGATTTAAGTGCAAATACCGAATATAGAAAACAACTTTTTTGGGGATTAGATGAGCAGATTTACGAAAACAAAAAGTTGAGTTTTAACGGACGTGCCAATGTGCAAATTCAATTAGACCAAAATACGGATTGGACGTTAAACGCGAGTTATTTCTATACAACACCAAGTATTCAGGGAACTTTTACTATTTCGGATTATTCAAGTACTTCGTTACAAATGACACGAAAATTCTTTGATAAAAAGCTAGATGCTTCATTAGCTTTCAATGATATTTTTTATACCGAAAAAATGAAAATTGCAACCAAATACGCCAACCAGAACAATTATTTCATGGATTCAACCGATACTCAAAACTTTACAATTACACTTCGTTATCATTTTGGAAATCAAAAAGTAAAATCAATCCAAAAAGTAGAAGGTACAGAAGAACAAAACCGTTTGTAAACAAACAAGATTGAATTAGTTAAAATTAAAAA
This sequence comes from Flavobacteriaceae bacterium UBA3339, assembly GCA_002360925.1. Lineage (GTDB taxonomy): Bacteria > Bacteroidota > Bacteroidia > Flavobacteriales > Flavobacteriaceae > Flavobacterium. Next base: position 508,183 of record DERN01000011.1, read on the forward strand.
TCCACTTGTTAATTAAGCTACAAGTGGATTTTTTGATTATTTATTTTCTAGTATAATATCAATAACATCATTATAATTCAACAAATCGCGAGCATCTTCATCATAGACTTGCTCCCATTTAAAATGAGGTAAAAAGATTCTTGAACTTGCTTTTCCGTTCCACTCAACATCTAAATTATGTTTTTGTAAAACACTTACAATTTTATGTGCTACTTCTTTAGAAACAACATCGCTTTCATTATCAATTTTCTGAAAAGCAATATGCAAACCTTCTCCACGAACTGCTCGTTCTAAATCCTGACCGTTATAAAAGCAATATCCTTCAGACTTTTGATTATTATCAATTAAAGCACGTTCAATTTCAACTACCTCATATTCGCCTTCATCCATCGTATATCCTGGATAATGCAGAGCAATAACTTTATGAGATTCCGAAAGTTCATCAAAAGCAGCTACCAAACGTTCTGTCATTGTAGGATATTCCCACGAAGTACTTTCTGCTTTTAATTCTTGATACACTTCATCAATTTTTTCTTGTACCCAGTCTTCCGATATTTCGTCTTCAAAACCGTTATCTTCAACTTCTTCAATAATGTTGTCCTGAATGTCTTCTAAGCTAAAAAAACCTGAACGAACTTGGGTAAAAATTGAATCAAAGATAAATTTCTGATCTTCAGACATTTTTTGTTTCATAATAATAGTAATCTTTTACTTTAGATATTTTTAATTATTTATACTACGAATATATCAATTCCATTTAAATTTCGTATATACTGTCTTATTTTTTTATGATTTTATTTAAATAAATTTATTTTTAGAATAAAAACAACAGTTAATAATACGTTAGCTTTTTAGAAACATTCACAATTTAAAATCTTATAAAGTACATTTGCATTTTGTTAGATTTATGAATAAAGGATTAATTGCACTGGCTTTTGGAGGTTTGGCTATTGGAATGACAGAGTTTACCATGATGGGAATTCTACAAGATATTGCAAAAGACCAACAGATCGAAATAACTCAGGCAGCACATTTTATTGCACTTTACGCTTTAGGCGTTGTAATTGGCGCACCCATTTTAACCTTATTTACAGGAAGATTTTCACCTAAAAAAGTATTGCTTTTTTTAATGGTGCTTTTTTTAATTTTCAACGGATTGTTTGCATTTGCTCCCGAATACAACACTTTGCTTATTAGTCGGTTTATGTCGGGATTGCCTCACGGAGCTTTTTTCGGAGTCGGTTCGGTTGTTGCGGCGCAATTAGCTAAAAAGGGAAAAGAAGCGCAAGCTATTGCGTTTATGTTTACCGGAATGACGATTGCGAATTTAGCCGGCGTTCCTTTAGGAACTTACATTGGTCATCATTATTCGTGGCGCATTACGTACAGTATTATTGCTTTATTGGGCTTGGTTACTTTTTTGGCTTTATACTTTTGGCTCCCCGATTTAGATGGAAGATCGAACGGAAAAATCACACAACAACTTTCGTATTTTAAACAACCTAAGGCTTGGCTTATCGTCACTATAATCTCAATCGGAACTGGTGGTTTATTTTCTTGGATTTCCTACATTTCACCAATGGTTACAAAAGTTGGAAATTTAGCCGAAGACCGCGTTCCTATCATAATGATTTTAGTTGGATTGGGAATGTTTTTCGGAAATATTTTAGGAGGGAAATTAGCCGATACCATTTCGCCAACAAAAGCTGCAATTTCTTGTTTTTCTACAATGGCGCTAACGCTTGTTGCAGTTTATTTTACGGCATCAATAACCGAAATGACTTATATTATGGCTTTTATAACCGGAATGGTAGCTTTTACAATTGGTTCGCCTTTACAAATGATGTTGATTACTTCGGCAAAAGGATCTGAAACTATTGCAGCAGCAGCAGGTCAGGCGAGTTTTAATGTAGGAAATACGTTGGGCGCTTATTTTGGAGGAATTCCCATAACATTAGGCTTCGCATATAATACTCCGGTTTTAGTTGGTGTGGGTATGGCAAGCATCGGCGCAAGTTTAGCATTTGTATATTTAAAGAAATACTCTACAAAAAATGAGTAAAAAAACCACATTTTAACATTTTAAACACACTAAAACTAATTTAAATACACTAAAAATCCGAAAGGCACAATAATTGTTTTTTATTTCAATGAATTTAAAAAATGAATTGTTATGAAAAAGTTTTTAAAAATTTTCGGAATCTTATTTCTTACTATTTCAACCTTATCGTTTGTTGCTTGTAGCGATGATGACGATCCGGTAAACAATGATTTTTTCATCGGAAGATATAATGGTAAAGTAACTTATGTTAGTGATGGAGAAAATAAATCGAACGATAACGGACATGTTCAAGTAGTGAAAGTTGGTGATAAATACAACTTCTTATTTTCGGACGGAATTCCTGATATTACAGGTGTTGAAATCGAAAAAAATGAGAATACTGCCGTAATGGTTGGATCGACCGAAACGCATTACATTAAAATAAATGCCAGCGAATTGAAAATCCTTTTCTTGAAAGATGGCAAAACTTGGACCGCGAACGGTACGAGATAAAAAGAAACAAAAAAGCGGCTGGTAAATTTACCAGCCGCTTTTTTGTTGATTACTTTTCGGAAGTTGTTTTCTTAGGTTTTGATCTTGGACGCTTAACGCCATAACTTCCTCTAATAATCTTTCCTCTTGTTGTTTTTTTATCTCCTTTTCCCATTTCAAAAATTTAATAATTAAACAAATATTTTCTTAAAGATAAGTTTTTCAAACGACTAAAACAATTGTAAAGTTAAATCTACTTTCTATTTAAATTTCGACCTAAAGCAAAACATGTAATAATAAACGTTAATACTGCCGGAAGAACCCATTCTAAATTAAATCGGGCTAAAGGTAAAGCTTCTAACAGTTGCGTAAATACTTCTTCATTTGGAAACCATTTAATTAAAACTCGTATAAACGAAATAACCATGGTAATAATTAAAGTTATAAAATACGGTTTTTGATTTTTAATGGTTCCACCAAACAATAAAACCGAAAGAATCAATACCAAAGTAACCGGATAAATAAAGTTTAATAACGTAGAAGCATAATCAATAATAGCGTCAACTCCTGTAATTCCTAAAATAACCGATACCAATGTAATAGAAATAATTCCTTCTATATAACCTAATTTCCCTTTTGTAAGTCGTTCAAAAAAGTTTGCAGAACCTGCTGTAAGTGCAATCGCCGTTGTTAAACAAGCCAATATCATCAAAATCGAAATCAAATAAATCCCGTTCGATCCCAATTGCTGTGTAGCAATATGTAAAAGCAATCCCGATCTACTTAAATTGGTAATTTCAACATTTGCATGAGCGCCTAAATAAAACATTCCGCCATAAACCAGCAACATACATCCTGCAGCAAAAATAGCCGATTTTACAACCACTTCTATTCTATCGTTTACATGCGTATAACCTCTGCTTTTTGCTCCGGCAATTAAAATAACAGCAAAAATCAACCCGGCTAAAACGTCCATAGTTTGATATCCTTCCTGAAAACCTACATAAAAACGGTCTTCGATAATGGTTGGCGGAAGATCGACTTCTGAACCAATAAACAAAGCCGGCACAATTAAAACAGCTAAAAAGAAAAGCAAAATTGGTCCCAAAAGTTTTCCTAAAACTTCGGTTAGCTTATTCATTGAAAAAGACAAAACCATCACAACTCCAAAGAAAATAACGCTAACCCAAACTGGCTGAGCATTGGATAAAATAGGCTGTATGGCTACTTCATAAACCGATGCGCCTGAACGAGGCAAAGCAATAAGCGGACCTATACACAAAACATTGATTAAGGCTAAGGCATAAGCAAATTTTACATTAGCACGAGATCCTAAATCGGTAAAATAATTACCCGAAATGGCTACCGCAAAAACGGCTAAAAAGGGAGCTAAAATTGCAGTTAAAGAAAAACCTGAAAAGGCAGAAACCCAATCGGTTCTAGTTTGAAGTCCTAAAAAAGCAGGTAATAATAAATTTCCTGCTCCAAAAAACATAGCAAATAAAGCCATTCCTAAGAAAAGAATGGTTTTGCGTTTTCTATTATCCATTGTTTAATTGTTTGGTCTTATTCAAACATAAACATTTTTTTTAACAAATCCTTAATTATTTTTAACCAATTATTTGGTTTTATTCTGTTTTTAAGATTTAAAACAACAATTAACGCATTAAGCTCTTTTAGAAAATATCATAAAACGTCAAAATGAATAACAGAAACGATTAATCTCGTTTAATCAAATTTCCTTCGCCGTCGTAAACAGTTTTATCGTCTAAATTATAAATCCACGTTTTATCATTTTCGCTGTATCCAATGTAATAAGGCCACTGTTTAAATTCTGTATGAGGTTTTCCTTTCTCATCAATCAAACCAATCCAAATTTTTCCATCAGAAATTTTGCGTTTTATCAAAGCATATTTCCCTCTAAATTCAGAAGCATCGATATAATCAAACGGAATTGCCGTTTTTCCTTTTGTATCTACAAAACCATACATTCCGTCTTTTGTTCTCCACAAAGCGCGATCGTTCGTAAAACGTTCGGCACGTTCATATTTAGCAGGATCGACTGTAATAACGACATCGCCTTTTGTATTTAAATAAAAATAATTGCGCTCGTATTCTCCTTTTCCTTTTTTGTAAACTAAAACTAGATCACTTCCCGATTCATATCCTCCGTCCGAAAGAAAATTCGTCGAAATATTTTGACCTTTGTAATTAAACACTTGATATCCATTAAAGTTATTTCCGTTTAAAGGCAGCAAATAAATAAAAGGTTTGTTGATGCGAATACTTTTATAGTTTCCAGAAATAATCTTATTCGCTTTTTCATCTAACAAAATCAATTCTTCGTCGTTATCAACTACAAACAAATTTTCTTCAACATAAATATTGTTATAAATTGTTGGCATTACCATTTCGCCTGTTTTAATATTGATAATTCCTTTTGGTCCGTTTACATCTTTTTCCACAACTACAAAATCTCCGTAAACTTCATTTCGATAAGGTTCAATATTGTACATATTTTTCCATTGCTTTCCATCATCGCTTAACCAGAAATAAGAACCGTTATTTTCATTTTCTTTTTTTGCTGTAAAAAAATAGTCATTTAGATTCGAAATGTATTCATAATCGGGTTTTACCAACCATTCGCCTTGCAAATTCATAATACCTTGCTTACGCGTTTTAAAATCGGCTGCTACAACTCTTTTGTCTATTCTGCCGTAACCAGCAAAGCGTTCGTTTTTAACGATTTCATTTTCGGAAGGTTTTGCTTCTTTCGGGAAATACAAATGGATTTCGGAAGGCGGTCCGGAGAAATAAAAGTTCTTTAAAACATCGTTTGGAGTAATCGTATCGACTTCGGGATGATTTTTTGTGATATAATCATCTAAATCTTTAACTGTTTTAAAATTGTTCTTTTTAGCAAGTTGAATTGTTTCGGCATAAAACTTACTTAAATTTTGAAGTTGTTTTCGTTTCGTTTTTGGTGGCAAAGTGGTAGAGTTAGACCCCTTTTCGTTTAAAAACTTTCCGTTTTTATAAACCGCATCCATTCCCAGCAATTCTTTAAATGCATTGTCTGAAAATTGAAAACCGACTTCTTTTCCCGACCAATTTATAACGCGGATTGTTTGGTTATTTAAAACATTTTCAGTTTTATCGGGACTAAACGTTAAAGTTTCGACCTGAGTTCCTTTCATCGAAACAGAATATTCAATTGAAGTAACAGATTTTGTTGAATTTATTAAGAAATATTCGTCGTTAAAACTGCTTTTATCGTCATTTAACACTTCGGCTTGATTGGGAACTAAAATTTCTTTAGCGGTTTTCGATGTTCCGTCTAAAAAATATACTTTCAACAAAGTAAAAACCGGTTTATAATCGGGATGATCGTGAAAAAAGAAATTATCTACGCCCAACATTCTAATCCAATCGAACGAATCAGAATCTTGAATTCTCAAAATAGAATAAGGCGCAATAATATCCTGATAAAAAACCCTTTGATTTAATTGGGTTATTATTTGAGAAGATTCCTGAGGTTTTACGCTTTTTGTAAACGCATACGAATCATTTTCGTCGAACTCAGAATCGCCTGGTTTTATAATTAATTTCAAATCGTACATATTATCAATTTGCTCTAAACCATCGATCGATTCTTGTAAATCGTTTATACGCTCTTTCACTTCTTTATTTTGCCCAAAACCAGAGAAAGAACAAGCAACAACAAACACTAAAACTTTTTTAATCATTTTTATTTTTTATTTACTAAAATCCATCGGTAACATATCGGCAATTTTTAAATCAGAAAAATAACCGCCGTAAACAATGCTTTGCGGATTTATTACAAAGCCGTTTTTATTAATATAAATTTCATTATCTAACACATAAATCAATGATTTTTGTTCTTTTCGTTTAACGTGCGTAACATTAAAAGGCTCGATATTTTCGGTATTTTTAAAGCCTTTTGCAACAGGTTTTTGAATTAAGGTAACTTTAAAATCATCGCTTTTTAGTTCAATCGAAAAATAATCGTCGCGTTCTATAATCATTCCGTTTACATAAAAGTAATAATCGTTTTCTTTTAGATTATTTTTTAAAAAAGCCAACCAAAACGGATTTGCCGAAACATCGAACGTTTTATTGCGCTGTTTTACATATTCGGTTCTTTTTTTACTTAAATCGGTAAAGCTGGTATATCCGAAAATAATAGATTGATGATACGATTCGGGATTAATGGTTTTATTTCGAAATGTGATTTTAGCTTCGTTCAAATAGAACAAAACGCGATAACCCAAATTCTTGTTTAAAACTCGGATTGGTTTCGGGCTTTCGCAAATCAACATACGCTGTTCTTTATCGTAATACAAAACCAAATCGTCTTCGTTCTCAATAATCGCTTTCTTTCCGTTTGTAGTTGTTCCCAAAAAGAAATGTTTAAACGTTTTAAGCAATTCTTTCCGAGAAAAAAGCGACGCTTCAATCACAACTTCCTGCAATATTTCGTCTTCAGGTTCTAACGAAATAGTTTTAAAAGTTTTAAAATCGCTTGTAGAAAAAGCCTTGTTTTTATATCCAAAAGTGTTAATAATAACTTGTTGCTGCGCACCTTTTGCGTCTAATTCAAACAATCCGTTTTCGTTTGTAGAAGTTCCAATCGAAGTCTGATCAATAAACACATCGGCATTTTCTAAAGGTTTATTTGTTTGCGCATCGACCACTTTTCCTTTTAAAATTTGAGCCGAAAGACTAAAAGGAAAACAAAGAATAAAAAACAAGAGATATTTCATAAAGGAACATTTTCTAGCATTAAATTACACTTTTTATTTAGAAACAAATATACAAGCCACAAAAAGATTAACTTTGCACAAAACTTTTTTTCGATAAAAATGTATAGAAGTCATAATTGCGGCGAATTACGTGCAGCCGATGTTAATAAAGAAGTTACGCTTGCGGGATGGGTACAAAAATCTCGTGACAAAGGATTCATGATTTGGGTAGATTTACGTGATCGTTACGGAATTACTCAGTTGATTTTTGACGAAGTTCGTACAGAAACTTCTGTAATGGAATTGGCAAAATCATTAGGTCGTGAGTTTGTTATTCAAGTAAAAGGAATCGTTATTGAACGTGAAGCTAAAAACGATAAATTGCCAACCGGCGCAATTGAAGTTTTAGTGAAGGAATTAAACATTTTAAACGCTTCACAATTACCTCCTTTCACGATTGAAGATGAAACCGATGGCGGAGAAGACATTCGTATGAAATATCGTTATTTAGATATTCGTCGTAATCCGGTTAAAAACAGCTTGTTATTCCGTCATAAAGTAACGCAGGAAGTTCGCAATTATTTATCAAACTTAGATTTCTGTGAAGTCGAAACTCCCTACTTAATCAAGTCTACACCAGAAGGTGCGCGCGATTTCGTGGTTCCTTCACGTATGAATCCAGGGCAGTTTTACGCTTTACCACAATCGCCACAAACATTTAAACAATTGTTGATGGTTGCCGGAATGGATAAATATTTCCAAATAGTGAAATGTTTCCGTGATGAAGATTTACGTGCCGATCGTCAGCCCGAGTTTACTCAAATCGACTGCGAAATGTCGTTCATTGAACAAGAAGATATTTTAAATGTTTTTGAAGGATTAACACGTCATTTATTAAGAACGATTCACAATATCGATATCGAAAAATTTCCTCGTATGACATTCGACGAGGCAATGCGTGCATATGGAAACGACAAACCAGATATTCGCTTTGGAATGAAATTCGGTGAATTAAACGCTGTAGCACAACATAAAGAATTTTCGGTTTTCAATTCGGCTGAATTAATTGTAGGAATTGCCGTTCCGGGAGCTGCTTCATACACAAGAAAAGAAATAGACGGATTGATTGATTGGGTTAAGCGTCCGCAAGTTGGTGCATCGGGAATGGTGTACGTAAAATGCGAAGCAAACGGACAATACAAATCATCGGTAGATAAGTTTTACGATCAAGCCGATTTAGCAAAATGGGCAGAAGCTACAAACGCTAACGAAGGCGATTTAATCTTGGTTTTATCAGGACCTGCAAATAAAACACGCGCACAATTATCTGCTTTACGCATGGAATTGGGTAACCGCATGGGATTGCGTAAACCAGACGAATTTGCACCTTTATGGGTTGTAGATTTCCCATTATTAGAGTGGGACGAAGAATCTGAAAGATTCCACGCAATGCACCATCCGTTTACATCGCCAAAACCAGAAGACATGCATTTATTAGATACCGATCCGGGAAAAGTACGTGCAAATGCTTACGACTTGGTATTAAACGGAAACGAAATCGGTGGAGGTTCGATCCGTATTCACGATAAAGAAATGCAAGCTTTAATGTTTAAACATTTAGGATTTACTGCAGAACAAGCGCAAGAGCAATTTGGTTTCTTAATGAATGCTTTCCAATACGGCGCGCCACCACACGGAGGTTTAGCTTTTGGATTGGATCGTTTAACAGCTATTTTAGGTGGACAAGAAACTATTCGCGATTTTATTGCGTTCCCTAAAAACAATTCGGGTCGCGATGTGATGATTGACGCACCTGCAACAATCGATCCTGCACAATTAGATGAATTATCCATTCTGTTGAATGTAAAAGAATAAATTAGTTTTCTATAAAATAAAAGCCCGTCAAATGACGGGCTTTTATTTTGGTTTGGGGAACTCAGCCCCACTAATAATACCTCCTAAAATAGCTTTTGAATACATTTCATCAAATTTTTTTTCTCCATAAATCTCTCGAAAATGATCTTCTTTTTTTCCAATATTATTTTGTCGATTCTTAATTACTTTATAAGTCGAAACAAAATTATCATGCAGAGTTATTGCTTCTTTCTTAGAAGTAAACAAAGTACTTTTTAAATTTGTATCTATCCAAAGAACAAAAGGTTCATGAACTTTATCATTATATTCGACCTTTAACTTATCGAAAAAACGCTTTCTAGCTTTAACATGTGAAACATAATCCTTTGAAGTATAAAAATCAACTGCTTCTTTCTCAAAATCTTCATAAGTTAATTTGCTTAACATTTCCTCTGTAACTTTTACTTCCTCTTTTTTAATTACATCTTTATTAGAACTAATAAAATCTAAAGGTAACATATCGGCAACTTTAAGATCTCCGAAATAACCACTAAAAAGTACATCGACAGGATTTTTAAGATTTCCTTTTATATCAATGTCAACATCTTGCTTTTGAAAATATAATTGAGATTGCTGTTTTGTTTTTGTGTTTAACACCACGAATGGGACTTCTTCTTCTGTATATTCCGTTTGATCATTAAGATTAAACACTCCATTAATAATTGCCTTTTTAGATATAATAGGCTTTTTGCGAGTTGGTCTTTTGAGCAATTTTAGATTATAACCATCTTCGGTTTCTTTTATATCGAAGAATTCATTTTGATCGATTTGAAATCCATTTGCTGCAAGTACAAAATTACTATCTTCTAGTTGTTTTTGTGCTAGTTTTTTGAAAAAGGAAGTATAAGTTTCACTATACAACACTTCCCTTCTATCTAAAGTCTTCTTACTATTTTTTGCTAAATCCTGATATTGCATATATCCAAAGAAATGACTATTTACATAGTCTTGAGGGGCTATACTCAATGTTTTAAAAGCTACTTCAAAGTTGTCTAAATGAAAAAGAATTTTATATGCTAAGTTTTTATTTTCTATACTTAAAGGTTTACTTGAAGAAGCATAGAAAGTTTTCTCTTTTTTGTCGTAATAAAATGAAATATCTTTCTCGTTTAAGATCTTTGTTTTTTTTGCATTATCTGTATTACCAATAAAGAAATACTTAAAAGCTTTCAACATTTCCTTTCTAGAAAACAATGTATTATCAATTACAATTTCATCTAATTCATTATCTTCTAACTTTAAAGCGATTTTTAAATTTTGTTGAGAAATAGGATTCTTTAAAACATAATATTCATATCCGAAAACACTAAAAACTAACGTATTATTGTTTCTATCTGGAATTTGGATTAAAAAAGTTCCATCTGTTCCTGTTAAAGTAGATATTGTTGAATTATCAAAAAAAACTGATACATCAGCAATAGACATTCCTGTTTTTTCATCTATAACTCTGCCTGATATTGTTTGGGCATTACAAAAAGATGAAAAAAGAATAAAAAATGTAATTATAAATCTCATATCCAATTATTTAAATATATCTAAAAATATTAAAATATTTTAAAAGGAACAATTAATCTAAAATCACATCATTTTTAAATGTCTGAATAAATGTAAACCACCTAATCCAACAGACAAAAAAGGATATCCTTTTTGCAATTGAACCGAATAATCGACTCCAACTTTTACATTAAGCAAACCAATTAATTCTGTGTACACATAAGGAGTTACTTTGAGCTGATTTTCGAAAGTAGAATTGAAATTAAAGTTGTATCCTGTCGAAATTCCAGCCATTAAGGTATAATCATTATCGGCATTATCTATAATGTAATAACCATATGTAAATTGCGGTGTTAATCCCGAAGAAGCTTGGTCGTTTTTTGAAGTATAATCTACGCCAAGCATTAATTCGTGATGTGTAGAACTACTAAAAAGAAACGGATAATTAAATGTTGCCTGAAACATTCCCTCTTCTTGATATTTATAACCCACACTCAAGACCTGCGCAACAGAAGAAACACTTGTAAAAAGTAGAAATGTCATAATAATAACATTTATTATTTTCGGTAATCTTTCTATGTTTAGCCGTTTTATCATACTTCCTAACACTTTTGATGTTAAACAACTCTTTTTGAATCTGTTATTCTTAAAACTAAAGACAGAATTAAGATTCTTATAAAGATAGGTAAAAACGAAATTTATTAGCCAAACAAAAACTACTCTAACCTACTTACAGATATTTCACTGAGATACTTTGTTTGGTTTTATAATTACAGAGAAGATTCTTGTAAAACAGTTATTTTTAAGACAGTAAAAAATGCAGAGAGGAAGGGAAGTGAACCTTGTATAATCAATCATCACTAATTACATACAAAATTACTATATATCAATATTTTACATATATTTACATAAACTAAAACAATTTGTTTTTATGTTTAAATATTGAATAAGTAGCACCTAAATTAGCACCTATGAATTACACCTTTAAGCTAAAAGAGCCGAATTCCGACAAGGAGACCTTAATCTATTTCCGATCATACTTTGGTAATGAAAATAAGAATTTTATTTATTCTACTGGTGAAAAGATAAAACCTTGCGAATGGGATTTTGAGAACAGACAACCTAATTACTTGAATGGACGTACTAAAAAATCGGAAATTCATAGAAGCATAAAAAAGCAGTTAGATAGATATAGTAGCTTCTTTACTGAAATTGTAAATCGGTACAAAAACATCAATGAAGAGTTAAGTATTACTATAATAAGACAGCGGTTCGATGAAGAATTCAAAAATATTAAAGCAAAAGAAGATTTCTTTAGAGTCTATGATGAATTTATTGATGAACGAACCAACGATTATACAGGGAAAGGAATTTCTAAATCAACAAAAACGAGATACGAATATAACAAGAATTTACTTTTCGAATTTCAGAATTACTCGAAAATTAAGATTACTTTAGGGAACTTCAATGTAAAAATATACAATGAGTTTATTAAATATTGTGTAGAGATTAAAGATCATTCTGCTAACACCATTCATAGAGATGTTGGTTTATTAAAAACTTTTTTATATTGGGCGTTAAATAAGAAATACACCTACAATAATGATTTTATTAATTTTCAAAAACCTCCCAAGTTCCGTACTGATGAAATCGCATTGAATTACCAGCAGGTTGATGAAATTTACAATCATGATTTTAGCAAAAACAAAAGGTTAGAACGAGTAAGAGATTTGTTCGTTTTTGGTTGTGTTACAGGTTTGCGCTTTGGTAATTATAGCCGTATAACGAAAGATGATATTGATGGAGATTTTATTCGGGTAATTGACATGAAGAGCAAATCAAAAAACTTAGCCATTCCACTCAATAGTATTTCACGGTAAATTTTAGAAAAATATGATTATGAACTTCCGAGTATTTCCAATCAAAAAATGAATAAATTTATCAAAGAAGTTTTTCAAGAATTGGAATTTACCGATGAAATCAAAAAAACGATGAAATATGGGGATGAATTAGTAGAAAAGAAATCTGAATTTTACAAAAGAATATCTTCTCACACTGCTCGTAGAAGTTTTATTACTATTATGAAAAATAAACGAGTTCCTGATAAAGTGATTATGAGTTATACAGGACATACCAGTCTGGAAGTTTTTAACGCATATTACCGTCCAAGCGAAGAGGATAAAATAAATTACATGAACGTAGTTTTCAATTAATAGATATGGATCAAAAGAAGCTATATGGAAAATGGTTTTTCTGGGATGAGTTGGTTGGTTATCCTATGATGCTCTATTATTGGATAAAAGGAAATAAAATTCAGAAGATGTTATCCGTCCGGATTGATAAAGCTATTTCCAAAGCCAATCAAATTGTATTAACAGAGAAAACAAAAAATGAATTTTTAATAGAATACGATAAACAAGATAACTTCTTTAGTTATCATTTTAAAAATATCGACGAATCTAGAAACCATAACTTTCAAGATAAGATTGACTATTGTTTATGTCATTATAGAAAAGAATCACTGAAACATTTAAGTTCCAGTAAATTGATGATTTTACAAGAAAACTTTTTAAACGGAGCAGAACATACCCTTTTCTTGTACTTCGCTTTAAAGGCTAAAGTAAAAAGAGAAATCCGTCTATCCGATATTATGATCGGAGAAAAGAATGCAGCGCTTTTTCTTCTATTTCTAAAAGATAAAAAATTCATTGACGAAAATCACAATCTTCTTGTTGACCAAAAATCTTCCTTTATAAGAATTCATCGTTTTTTAAAAGACCAACATATTATTAACCCCGATTTTCAGGATAATACTATTATTGAAGCAATGGAAAACGAATATCATACGAATTTCGATAAAGGTACTTTTTCAAGAGCTATTACCATAAAATTCAATGAATTCGAAGAAACCCTATGTAAAGAATTATCACAATTATTTAATTTTAAGTATTAAATTTTAAGCAATTGAGTAGAATTGCATACGTTATTATCTTCATTATACAATTTTGTTTGCAGAAATTAAAAATCTACAGATATGCAAACAAATCCATTTCAAACTATTCTTGATGAATTAGAAGTCTTAAAGGACTTGCTATATTCTATTCAAAAAGAGCCTGAACTAGAGCTACAAAAGAAGTTCTATTCTTTCAAAGAAGCTTCTCAGATTCTAAAATTAGATTATCAGACCGTTCGCTCCCATGTCCTTAAAGGAACAATCAAAGCCGAAAAAATCGGTAGATTTTACCGTATCAATCACTTGGATTTAATGTCTGCTTTACAAAATGTAAAGTCATTAAAATACAGAAGATAACCTTTTAAATATGATTGATATGACCTTAGATATTCCCTACATCCGAGTAGGTACTTCCTATTTTAAAATCATCGACAAGCCTTTAATTTCGGGCGATAAAGTCAAAGTCATGGTTCGCTGGAATCGGGAAACGATTATTTCCGATCACGGTAAATCATTTTTGAACAACGTACTTAAATTGGACGGTTTTTGCTGCATCCCCAACCATTTTGGCTATGAGCAAATCGTTGGTGATTTTTATAATACGTACAATGAGCTTCCTGTGAAGCCCATTGACAAAGAGTTTTCGCTGGAAGAACTCGAAAAACTCATTCCGAATTCGCTGCATTTTATGAACCATATTTTTGGCGAACAAACAGCATTAGGTTTGGATTACATTAAATTGTTGTACGAAAAACCCACGCAGACTCTGCCGATTCTGTGTTTGGTCAGCAAAGAACGATCCACAGGGAAAAGTTCGTTTATCAAATGGATGAAAGCTATTTTCGGAATGAACATGACCTATATTAAAGGCGATTCGTTTGGTTCACAGTTCAATTCCGATTGGGCAAGTATGTTGATTGTGGCTATTGACGAAGTGTTTTTTGACAAGAAAGAAATAACCGAACGCTTAAAATATCTTTCTACAACCGATAAAGACAAAGTAGAAGCTAAAGGAAAAGACCGTCAGGAAATCGAGTTTTTCGCCAAATTTATTTTGTGTTCCAATAACGAAGATAATTTTATTCAGATTGATGAAGAAGAAATTCGTTTCTGGATTCGAAAAATCCGCCCGATTCCCACAGAAGATGTGTTTTTCTTGAAAAAGCTACATAAAGAAATTCCGTACTTCTTAAAATTCTTACAAACACGAGCTTATTTTTCTGAACAAAAAACACGTATGTGGTTTAAGCCAGAACAAATTATGACCGCATCGCTTCTAAAGCTAGTCAACCGAAATAAGAGCGAATTACTGATTCTGGAACTACTGCACGAATGTTTTGAGAAAATGGACGAGGAAGAACTCAAAGTAGCACCTAACGATTTGTATCTTCTTTTGCGAAAACAAAACAACAGAATTTCTATTTCTGCTAATGAAATAAGAAATATTTTGAAGCGATGGAATTTCACTCCCGAAGATAATACCAAATCGTATCAAGGAATTGAACTATTGTCGCATGGCGAATACGTAAAAGTGGATCGTAGAGGACGATTTTACACCATAAAAAAGTTTTTGTTCTATAAACTATTTGATGTTTTGATGCAAAATGAAGCTAAAGCCTTGTAACCCTTAGAAAAATGATTGCATCAAAGTCTGCATCAAATTAAAAAAACGTCTTTTTTGATGCAAAACTGATGCAGATACAAAATAAAGTGATGCAATGATGCAGGTGTTGATGCAAGTTAAGACATATGTAATCAATGATTTAGGTGATTTCTGCATCAAGCTCACTTAAAATTATAATTTTTTAATTCTTACACCATGAACTGCGAAACAGCAAAAACCATAAAATTAAGCTCCATTTTAGATCAAATGGGAGCTTGTAAAATACGGACATTCAATCACGAAATTTGGTATTTAAGTCCGTTTAGAAAAGAACAAACCGCTTCTTTTAAAGTCGATTTACGCAAAAATCTATTTTACGATTTCGGAGAAGGTTTTGGTGGTAACGTTTTGGATTTCATGATGAGGTATTATCAATGTGATATTCCGAATGCTTTAAAAATTCTTCGAGAAGATTTCAACTCTTTTTCTTTTCAACAGCAACCTACAGCTGTTTTAGACGAGGAAACGGAACAAAAAAAATCGTACGAAATAACGACCGTGCAAACTTTATCAAATCCTGTTTTACTGGATTATTTGAAAAGTCGAAAACTCAATTTAGAACTGTGCAGAAATTATTCATGTGAAGTTCATTATCAACTAAACGGTAAAAACTATTTTGGAGTTGGGTTTAAAAACGACCAAAACGGATTCGAAATTCGGAATAAATATGTCAAAATTTGTTTGGGCAAAAAATGGTTTACGCATTTAAAAAACGAATCGAAATCAGTTGTGATTTTAGAATCGTGGAGCGACTTTATGGCACTCTTGACCTTGCATCCAAAATTAGAAAAAACACATGATTTTGTAATTCTAAATTCTTTGGTACTGAGTTCGAAAATCGATTCGATTATGGAACGCTATGAACGTGTTTTTTTAACACTTGATTCAGACGAAGCAGGTACAAAAGCAACGCAAAAACTTCTTGAAAAAGGAAATGGAAAATGTACAGATTTTCGGAAGATTTATTCCAATTCAAAAGACCTGAATGAATTTTTGATTAAGAAATCACCTGTAAAAAATAATAGAAGGCTATAAATACTTTACGTAGAAGCAAGGGGCTGAAATGTATATACAAACCGTTTCTCTCATTGCATATCCTATTTCCGACCCTTGTCCTGCGGAGCGGAAAAATCTTCACGCTTCGCTAATTTTTCAAACTTTTAAAAATGAATAAAAAAGAGATTATAAGAGATCAAATGATTGTAATTCGAGTTAGTGTTTTAGAGAAAAAACAGATTCAGAAAAGAGCCGAAAAATATCATTTAAGTATATCGGATTTAGCACGTCAATTTTTGTTAAACGGACACGCTTGGGCGAAATCAACTAATGAAATTTCGGAAGGGATTTTAGACCGAAAAATATTAATTGGTTTGGCAAATAATTTAAACCAATTGACGAGGTATGCACATCAAAAAAAAGAGCTTCCTGTCATCATGGAGCTATTACAAAAAATCAATAAAGTATTCGACCCATGATTGCGTTTTCAAATACCGGGACAGGATTTAAAGGCGCGATTTCGTATGTTTTAAAAGAACATGAAAAATATTTGCAATTTCATCAAAAACCAATCGTAATTGAACAAAACAATGTTTGGGGAACTTCGTCCGAAATGGCGAAACAAATGCGTTTTATTGCCGATTCTAATTCCAAAAGCTCACGACCTGTTTTACATATTGCGTTTAGTTTTCACAAAGACGAACGATTGCCATTAAGAAAAAGTTTAGAAGCAATGCATTTAGCGTTGAATGAAATTCATTTCAACAAGGACAAAAATCAATATTTGGTTGTAAAACACAACGACACCGATGTAGAACATTACCATTGGATTATTAATAAAGTAAATCTGGAAGGTAAAAATTTAGACACGAGTTACATCAAAAACCGTTTACAAGTAGCTTGTGATAAAGTGGAAAAACAGTTAAATCTTCGATATACACAAGGCAGAACCATTGTGTATGATTCCAAATCTGAAAATGGTTACCGATTTACCAGAAAAGAAATGCCTAGAAACAAAGTTTTTCGAGAGAAATCAGCCAATATTTCTGATACAAAACAGTTTGTTTACGATGAATTAGTACACGTTTTATCATTTCTAAGCGATGTAAAAGACTTAGAAACGCAACTTTCAAAAAAGAGAATTGCCTGTAAAACCACTTTTAATAAAAATGGATTAAGCGGTGTTTCGTTTCGATACAACAAGCAGGCGTATAAAGGAAGTCAGATTGGAATTAAGGCAAAAGATATTGTAAATGCTGTTGAAAAAAATCAAAGCTTGGATATTAAACAACAGATAACGACTTTAAGTGCTTTTGATAAAAACATACAAAATGCCTTGTCAGCTATTGTGAAAGACTATGAAAACGGAAATCCGTATCCCGATTTTACAGAGCATTTCAAAAAACAGGAAATCGTTTTAGACCCCGAACGATTGCTTTACAAGGGATTTAGAATTTCAAACCAACCCCTAGAACGCTTTAGGCAAAAAGCCGAAACCTATGTTTTGGGTACACTGAAAGATTTTGAATACAAAACATATTATTACCACGATTTGATGAAACAACAACCTGAAAAAGTTCCGTTATTATTCGGTAGAGATAAAATTCTTGCAGAAAACAAACGATTAATGAAGCAACAACAAAATGCTGCAGAACCTGAATTGCAAATCAAAATAAATGGTTCGATTATTCCAGATTATTCAATGGCGTTTAAGATAAGTATTCAAGAACGAAAGGAAAAATTAGCTGAATTAACGGGGACAAAAAAACAAACAACACAAAAAGTTGTGCTTGAAAAACCATCGGAGTTAAAGGAAAAGCCAAAAGGAATTAGAAGAAGATTGTAGTTTTAATTCAGTAAAAAAGGGTTTTAAAATTTAAAAAGAAGATTTAATTTTTTGTTCATAAGGAATTATTAAATACTTAACATCGGACTATTACATTCGCTTGAATTAGAAAGCATCATTACTAGATTTAACATTTTATGAAAAAACAATTACTTTTTCTACTTATCGGCATGTTCGTACAGTACGGATACAGCCAAAAAGTAGTATGGGAAAAAAGCATCGGTGGAGCACACTCAGACTATCTGTTCGATATGGTTCCAACGGTCGACTACGGATTTATACTGGCAGGAAGCTCCCTTTCGGGTAAAACAGGTGTCAAAAAGGAAAACGGTCAGGGCAGTTTGGATTATTTCATCTGGAAGATGGATCAAAACGGCGAGGAAGAATGGCAATTGAGTTTTGGTGGAGAAGGTCAGGACATTTTAAAGAAAATCATTCCGACTTCAGATGTTGGCTATTTGTTAGGCGGTTATTCGGATTCCGACAAAGGTAGTTTTAAAACCTCTGAAAATAATGGTAAAAACGATATTTGGTTGGTAAAGCTAGATGCTAAAGGCGGTGTACAGTGGCAACAAAGTTATGGCGGTGAAGGCGATGATAAACTCATTGCCATTAAGCAGGTAAAAGGAGGTGGTTATTTGATTGCCGCTACCACTAACTCAGCAAAAAGTGAAGCCAAAAAAGACGAGCGTTTGGGAGGATTGGACTTTTGGATCATTAAAATTGACAAAAAAGGTGTGGTGGAATGGGAACAGACTTTTGGCGGACAGTATAATGATGAACCTCGTACCATAGTTGAAACCGAAAAAGGTTATATCATAGGGGGAGTTTCTAATTCCCCTGTTTCAGGAACCAAACAAAAAGAGAATTACGGAGGTTACGACATCTGGATTTTGGAATTAGAGGATAAAGGAACACTTTTAAATGAATACGTATTGGGTGGGGAAAATGATGATGAACTAAATGAAATTCTGATTGCAGAAAGCAAAGAAGGTTATATCGTAACAGGTCATACGTTTTCTGAAAGCGGAACGGGAAATTTAAGTGTTTCCCCAGAAAACGGAAGCGATTTTTTTCTGCTTAAAACCAACGCTAAATTTGAACCTTCTAACCAATATCATTTCGATTTAAAAGGGAGTGAGTTTTTAACTTCCACCACTTTAACCAAAAGCAAAGACTTTCTGCTTTCAGGCTATAAAATGGACAAGAAAACTGCAAAGAAAAGTTATGTGGCGTTTCAGGTAAACACTGAAGGAGAAGTTGTTTGGGAAAAGGAACTATCTACCAGCGGAGATGATTTATTGCGTAAAGCAGTGGTGACACGAGATGGAGATTTTGTTTTTGCAGGTAATTCAACAGGAAAGAATGCAGAATATAAAAAAACGGCACAAGGAAGAAACGACTATTGGGTAGTAAAGCTGGGGACTAAAAATAAAACAAAAGATCCTGAAATTAAAATTGAAGCCTTCCCTAACCCTACAGAAGGTTACACGCAGATCGTCATCAATCACGAATACAAAGAAGGTGTGGTTAATGTATTTGATTTAAGCGGAAAACTTTTACACACCGAAGCTTTAAAATACGATATAGTTATGGTCGATTTAAGCCGTTACGCTGTTGGAACTTATGTTATTAATATTAAAACCGATGTGATAAATACTTCGGTAAAAGTAATCAAGAACTAGTTATGAATAAACACTTATATACCTTCTTCTTAATTTTTATATCTTCCTTGATAAATTGTCAAGCGCAGCTGACCGAAAAAGATTTAGCTCCTTATACATCTCAAACATCAGCTATACCAAAATCATATGACTTTGTAAACTATTCAAATGAAGGAGAAGTAGATTTCGCTACAGGAAAATTTGGGATTTCTATAGATTTATTTAACATTAAAACTCCTTATGAAGATTTTCCTATCAACCTAAAATACTCAACATCAGGAGTAAAGGTTAATGAAAACTCTAATGAAGTAGGTATAGGTTGGGATTTGATTGCTGGGGGAGAAATTACTAGAATCGTAAACGACATTCCAGATGATATTCGATATCCTTTGCTTCCAATGTTTGGATTTACACAAAGTAATATAAATTTTTCAAATGATTTCTTACCACCAGATTATCATTCTTATAATGTAAGAAATCTTTTTTCTACAGTTCCTCATAATGGTTTGGGGTATATTAATGCTTCTCGAGGATCATCTTATGCTAATTTTTTCCCTAATCCTCATATACCGGGAGTTCCCAAAAATGAAATAGGAAATTTAGCCGAATTAATGAAATACTCTATTTGGCAGGAGGAGTTTTTACCCACGATGAATATTGACACAGAACCAGATGTATTTCATTTTTCTGTAGGAAAAAAGGTTTTCTCTTTTATACTTAAACCGATTGATCAAATCTTTTCCGACGGAACACTGATGGAAAAAACCTCAGATTATTTTGAAGCAGTTCCTTTAAATGAATTGGGGGTAAAAATTGAATTTAAAACAGATCTCGTAGATTTTTACAATTACAATAAATACAATTCAACATTTTACGATTCTAAAGAACGGATTATTACGGAGTTTATCATAACAGACACAAAAGGTATAAAATATATTTTTGACAAATATGAAATCTTTCATCAAGATGTATTAAAAGAAATAAAACTTAATCATAGTACGGGAATAAATGGTAAAAGAATAGTTCAATATAAATATTATAGACCTACAGTCAATAAATGGAAAATATCAAAAATTGTTTTACCTAACAGTCAAATAATCAGTTATAGTTATATTAAAGATAATTATAAATACCAAACTGGAATTACCAGAGATCACTATGGTGAGTATAAAGGAAAAAATTATAATCTTTTCCCTATGCTTACACCATATGGGTTACGTAAATTAGATTATGAGTTAGATGGTTATGCCGTTTCTGAAATATCTTATCAAAACACTAAAATTAAATTCAATTATTCAACAAGCCGCTCTGATAGAAGAGACTTACATAGTGGAGGCTTAAGCCTTAATGAAATAAGTATATGGAATAAAAACTCAAAAATAAAGGGGTTTAAGCTAAATAAAGAATATTCTTATTCAGATTATGATGTTGGAGGTCAACATGAAGAAAAAAGAATGTTTTTAAGTAGTATAAATGATTCTACCTTAAAAAATCCTTTTATTTTCGAATATGATCGTATAGATCATCTTGCACCTAAAGGATTCGACGAATACCAAGATATTTTTGGTTATAATTTAGGTATGCAAATTAACCAACACCCCGCATTTCCTACTTGTTATCTCGTAAAAAATGTGAATAATTCCTATGATATCCTATATGATATCCCTGCAGGCACTAATTACATAACAATAAACGGGGCAGATCGTTCAGTTAAAAGTGATGCCGTCAAAGCGGGTACTTTGAATTATATTACTTTTCCTACTAAAGGAAAGTTAAAAATTGTATATGAATCAAATACTTATTCTCAATTTCAATTGTTAAATAGAAAAGCTCTTGGTCCCGGAGTCAGAGTAGCAGAATTACACTATTTATCAGCTAATAACGACGTATTAAAATCAAAAAAATATAATTACAATAACTTTACGAATTCTAATTATTCAAGTGGAACTTTAATATATAAACCCTCTTTTGCTCACATCTCTAATTATGCTTTAGATAATGAATTTGATATGAGAATTCCCTACGAAAATAATTCATATGATTTCTTCAGTTTAGCTGGTAGTTTAGAAATGTATAGAATGTGGTATCGCTATTATTATTATTCAGCCGAAGAATGGAAAAGACTTGGCAAAAGCGAAAATGACATTATAAAAAAGATGGTCCATCTTTCAACTAAACCTAAGGGAGAAACAGTGGATTATTTAGGTAGAAGTATTGTTTATGAAAATGTTGCAGAAGAAATCATAGATACAAAAGGATCCGGAAAAAAAATATTAAATAAATACTATTTTAAAATTTCTGATATTGAGCCTAACGTTAATTCTATATCAGGACCTTCTGATGAAGAGTTTGATTATGAGAAAGGGAAAAAGGAAACTTTTATAGGAGAATCCTATGCTCCTTTTTTTAACAATGATTTATTAAAGTCTTCTTTTGGATATATTGCAAGAAAAGGTAAAGGGATATATCCTTTTCCTAAAGTAAATACCTTTGGAGATAAAGAAGAAAGACTCTTTGGAAAACTAATAAAAAAAGAGATTTATAACGATTCGCAAAAGATACTAACGGAAGATTATTTTTACGATGTAATTAAACTGCCTAGTATAAACTCTAATATTCTACGAGGTCTAAAAACAAATTATTTAAAAGGTCATTTATATTATGAAAAAAATGCTTCCAAGAGTCAAATGAAATTTGAATTTAAATTTCTTTCAGGTTATCCTATTAGTGCAGCAGATTATTATACCTACCACGGATTGTATTTGTTTAGCTTTAATATTCATTATTATAATTCGAAATTAGAATTGATAAAAATGACTCAAACACATCATTTTCCTACGCAAAACTATATATTATCAACAGATTATAAATATAATAGGTCAGGTAGTCTAATTGAAAAGTCTACTACAAACAGTTCAGATGAAAAACTTTTGGAAACATATAGTTATCCCTATAAAGATGCCGACTATGATTGGTTGAACTTTATGCATTCTAGAAATATGATTTCATTTCCTTATAAGAAATCTCTTTCTATGAATGGAAAACTCACAGATGAAACGGAATATGATTACAAGATTTTTGAAACACCAATTTTAGGAGCTCCTAACATTACCTTAAGAAATGCCTACTTATCTAAAGTTAAAACATTTAAAGTTCCTAACCCTTCATTTGGACGTCCTCAAGAAGTTATTGAGTATTTAAAATATGATGAAAACGGTAATCCAATAGAGTACAGATTAAACTCAGAAAAGTATGCTGTGATGATTTATGGATATGATGGAACTTTACCAATAGCCAAGATCGAGAATATTAGATATGAAGATATTGATCCACTATTAATTAGTCAATTACAGTTTAATTCGAATCAGGGAGAAAGTGTCTTTTTAACAGCATTAAATACATTTAGAAATAATCCTATTTTTAAAAATGCTTTCGTAACTACTTACACACATTACCCTTTAATAGGTATTTCAACTATTACGGAATCCAATGGGATGACTAAAAAATATATCTATAATGAACAAAGACAATTAGAAGCTATACTTGACAACAATGGAAACATAATTAAACGCTATGATTACAATTTTAAATAAAAAGACATTCACTATATCTTTGATTCTTTTTAGTACGCTGTCGCTGTATTCTCAACCTAGTATTGAAAAGAATTACATTAAAGAGAGTACGTATCGCTTAGAAAATGCTAACGATGTTAAAGAGAATATTATTTATTATGATGATTTAGGTAGAGCAATTCAAACGGTACTTCATAAACAATCTAGTGAGGGAAATGACCTGATACAACCTATCGAATATGATGGTTTTGGAAGAAAAGTGAAAAATTACTTATTCTACGCATCCGCTTATGCTTCGCAAAAGTATAATGATAACGCATTAAATGATGTGATTGCTTATTATAATAAATTGGAATTTGAAAATACTACAAAACCTTATAAGGAAACAATACTCGATAATTCTTCTTTATCACGTGTCATAGCAAATGCTTCAGAAGGTACTATATGGTCAAAAGGAAGTGGCAATGAAGTATTTTACGATTATGATACAAATGCAAAAAATGATTCCGTCAAAATTATTAAAGCTATTACAAACTTCAATGCTAATTTTAAAACATATGATAATCAAATCCAAAATAATGGATTGTATTCTGGAGGAGTCTTAAATAAAAATACAATCAAAGATGAAAATTGGGTTGCTGGTTCGAACAATTTTACGACTCAAGAATTTATTACAAAAGATGGTTTGAAAATACTTTCCAGAAAATTTAATAATAATAAAAAACATGATACTTATTATATATATGATGATTTAGGAAATATTGTTTTGATTATCCCACCCATTGCTTCTAAAGCTGACAATTTAACCTCTCAAATAATAAATGATTATTGTTTTCAATTCAAATATGACGATAGAGGCCGGATGGTCGAAAAAAAGAATCCAGGGGCTAATTGGGAATATTTTATTTATGATTTAAACAACAGATTGATTCTTAAACAAAATCCAATCCTAGAAGGAGCTGAGTGGATTTTTTTTAAATATGATATTCTTGATAGAGAAATTTATTCCGGCATCTACAAAAGTGCGCTGACAAGAAATGAACTACAAATTAGGGTTGATCAAGCAGTGAATTTATCTTTTTCAGAAAAAAGAATCGAATCCTCTTTTTCAAATAACGGCATCAATATATTTTATTCCAACGACGCCTTTCCTACTGATAATTTGACAATTCTTAACATTAAATATTATGATTCATATAGTAACACAGGAGCATCCAATTTCGGTTCATATGAAGGACAAACTTTGATTGGTAACGGTGATGGGCAACTTAAAGAATCATTAGTAGCAGAATTTATTAACATAATGGGGACAAATAAATGGGAGAAAAAATATCATTATTATGATAAAAAATATAATAGACTGGTGCGTATAGAGCATTTTAATTATTTAGGAGGAATGTCCATTGTGAATAATAAATTTGATTTTTATGGAAGACTTTTAAAAGAGCAGATCACCCATAAAAAACTACAAAATGATTCCCCAATAATTATAGAAAAAAATCTTTCTTATAATAAGTTTAACGATAAGGTTGAAAAGATAACACATAAAATAAATAATGAAGCTCCTGAACTTATTTTATTTAATTCTTACAATTCTATAAATCAACTAATTGTTAAAAAAAATGGAACCAAGAATTTGCAAGGGAGCACTTATTTACAAAATGTATCATATAAATATAATATTAGAGGATGGTTAACCGATGTTAATAACATTAACGATGATAATCATTTATTTAATATGAAGTTATATTATAATGGTTTAAAAAATGTAAATAATGTAGGGGATATTAATAAACCGCTATTTGATGGATCTATTAGCTATATTGAAACTAAAACCAAGAATGATAATAAAATTAGAGGTTATAAATACACTTATGATCATTTATATCAATTAACAAATGCAGATTTTTACAATGGAGCTATAACCAGTAAATTTTCAAAAGGAGAATATAATGAGAGGCTGACTTATGATCGTAACGGTAATATTTTAACCCTTTTTAGAACCGGTGAAGAACTCCCGAATGGCAACATTTTAGAATTAGATGACCTCCAATATCTTTATAGTGGAAATCAATTAAAAAGTGTAAAAGATTTAACAAATAATAGTGTTGGTTTTTTAGATGGCAATAATACAGATGTTGACTATACTTATGATTTAATGGGTAACGTTAAAACAGATAAAAATAAAGGGATACAAGATATTAAATATAATCATCTTAGTTTACCTATTGAAATTACTTTTACAATTGGTAAAATAACATACCTTTATGATTCGTACGGAACACGTTTACAAAAAAATGTATTAATAAACGGTCAGCAGCCGATAAAAACAGATTATATTAACGGATTCCAATATGAAAACGACGAATTACAGTTTTTTCCACATGATGAAGGATATGTGAAATATAAAGGAAGTAATCAGTTTTTATATGTATATCAATATAAAGATCATTTAGGGAATATACGTCTTAGTTATGCAGATATCAACGGAAATGGAACGATAGAACCCGCTACAGAGATATTAGAAGAGAACAATTATTATCCTTTTGGGTTAAAGCATAAAGGCTATAACGAAATTGCGAATGCTTATAGAAATGAAGCGGCTGAGAAGTATAAGTTTGGAGGAAAAGAATGGAATAGTGAATTAGGGTTAGATTTATACGATTTTGGCGCACGTAATTATGATCCTGCTTTAGGACGGTGGTTGAATGTAGATCCACTCGCGGAAAAATATCCAGACTGGACACCGTATCATTACGTACACAACAATCCAATCAACCTCATTGACCCTACTGGTATGAGTGCAACACCTCCTCCAGGAGGAAAAGAAGGGGATTTATGGACAGATCAAGATGGTTCTTGGAAATTTACAAATGGTATTTGGGAAGATACTAGTGGAGGAGGTAATGATATGTACAGTGACAATCTATCTCCACTAGAAATCACCAAGGATAATAGAAGTTTTGGTGCAAAAATGGCTGATGGTATTATGGAGAATTTTAGGAGAGAAGCATTAGCTATGGTACCTGGAAATAGTAGTGATGCTTATGGTATGCCAATGGGACCTGATGCAATGAGTATTGGAGGAAGTATTGGAGCCAGTGGAGGAATTGTTAATTTTAATTTCATACTCTCGTTAGCAGCAACAGGAAATAATGTAGCATTAGTTTACGGATTTGATTACGGAATAGGCGAATTTACAAAACCTGGATTTAGTGCAGGTATCACTCTAAATGCTCATAATTCGTTTGGAGGTAGTACAGATATATTAAGTGAGCTAGGAGGAGAAGATTTATCATATTCATTAGGTTACGGAGTTAAAGGTAGTTATGGAGTTAGTTCTAGAACTATAGGAAATAAAACTATGCATGCAGAACGTGGAGCTAAAACCTATGGAGTTGGATTAGGTTATGGTGGAGGGGTTTCGAAATCTAATACAAATGTTTATAAATTTAGTAATCTAAGAAAAGATATGTCACAAGGGGTATCTAGAATTCAAAATACCGTATTGCAAGCAATAACCCAACCAAAAATGTTTTAAACAATGAAAAAAATAATCTTTATCATTAGCTCTCTTTTTATATTTATATCCTGCAAAACAGATTGTGAATGGCATGCAAATGGATTAAGAAATGAAGAATGTTTAATAATTGTGGATGAATTATCACCCGAAACCACTACTACAATGTCAATAAAAGGTATTAGCATAGTAGATGGTAAACACACTGTTTCCTCTGAAAATCAAAGATGGTGGTATATCTACAGAGATCAGATTGAACGTGGAGATACCATTATTAAAAGAAAAGGAGAGTTAACTTTTAATATCCATAAAAAAGATACAATTCTATCTTATAATTGGGAATGTGAAGGTAAAGTATACCAATAAATTTAATTTATGAGAAAAGTAATATTAGTACTGGTTACTCTATCGTTTTTGTATTCTTGCAATAACTTAAGTGTACAACGAAAAAATACTACAACTGATAAAGTTGAAGGAGAAAAAGTAGTTAATACTTATTTTGAGAATGTTAAACTTGATAAGGGCGATGATAATTTAAAACTATTTAGTAATTTATTTTTTGAAAAAATATCAAAAGAAGAGTTTAAGAAACAAAGTGGTATTGTCGATATTAAGCTAGGAAAAGTTATTGATAAAAAACTTTTAAAGTGGGAAACAAATATAGTTGATGGAACTAACTCTAAATCAGAGTATTTATTTATATATAATGTAACGAGAGAAAACTATAATTCGAAAGAAACATTTTACCTTATTAAAGAAGCAACAGATTCAATTAAAATCTATTCATATCAAGTGGAATCTGAAGGCTTGTTAAAAGAGTTATAAAGAAGCCCAAAAAGATTATTGTAGAGGTTTATTTAATAAAATATTTTATAGTTACTATACTATTATTGATTTAGTTAGGTTCGGCTTTTATAAGGACGTAGCAGGTAATACACCAGACATGTTATTGATGGAATTTGTAATGCTTACAAACTCTGGATTTTTAAGCTTTAATTTTAAATTGTTTAATAATAAAGACGAACACGAGATTACAGGTAAGTTATAATAATTCTATTCAGTTAGAATTTGTTTAAAAGAAAGAGATTTCAAACCTCTTTTCTTTATTTAATACAAACTTTACAATGAGTATACTATCGGAAAAGAATTATCTTTTACTTTTAAAGTTATATTGCGGATAATTATGATGGGCCATTAAGAAGTCTTCCAGAAGGAGATAAGTTAACAACTACAATTAAAATTTCTTCAAGTAAAAATAGTGCTGGAGAACTAACAGGATTAAACGCTACAAAAACTACTGTAATTGGAGAAACTTTTGGTATTTCATTTTTAAAAGGTAGGGATTATTATCCTGGAGAAGATGGAAGTAATAATTATTTTACAAAATCCGGAATGTCTATAAACTTCGAGCAACATGCAAATGTTCCATCTATTGAGAAAAAAGGATTGAAATCTATGGGGGTATAAGATTGTAGATGTAGCACAAAAATTAAATATTAGTTTTGATAAAGGAAGTAGAAATTTATCAGTAAACCCATATCCTAATATTTTTCCATCAGCAACTTTAAAACTAAATAATACAAATACCACGCTGATGAATTATAAACAACCATCATTCATAGGTACGCATACAGCACCAGTTACAGGTTATTCGCCACCAGCAATGGGAGAAGGACGTACAGGTGGAAGAGCAATGCGCAACTTCTCATATTATCCATCTGTATTTCATAAACGTAATTGATTATGCTTAAACTAAAATTCCTAAACGTAGTACTTTACATATTTATAAAGTATTTTATTATATTTCTTTTATTTATGATAAAGGACAACAGTTTCAAATTATTAGAATTAAATAACATAAGAAATGGGCGGGACTTATTTTATTATTTATGGATTGTTTTATTTTTTCCAGTTATTGATGTTATATTGTTCTCGGTTCCTTTATATTACTGCCTTAGAACAAAGAATAAAATATATTTTACCGTAAGTTTACTAGCTATATTTAGTATTGAATATTTAATGAATATTTATTTTACATCTCAAAAATTGTTTGATATTAATGTTTTTCTGAAAGTTATAATAGGGCTAATTCTCTTCTTTATATTCTTTTATAAGAATATGTTTAATAAATTCAAACTAAAGTTATAACAACAAAGCCTCTTTACAGTAAAGTATTGAGGCTTTGTTATGTTTAAAAGTTAGTAAAAGCTCTGTAAAAATGAGGGTAAATTATAGCAAGAGGATACGGGGGATTTTCTCTCCGTATTTATAAACTGTTGTAAAAACAGTTGTTTAATTCACCTTGTTTTTTAAAATGTAAACATTATTGTATTATTATTTTTAAATATATTTTATTAGTTATTGATTTTCAGTAAATTAAATGTATTGATTTTGTATCAAAAATCAATTAGATTTAGAGAAAAATTATCTTCCAGATATAAAGGTAATACTATAAGAAAAGAAACTAACAAAGTAATATGTTTTTCGGTCGGTAAAAGAACAAATCTTTTTAAAAAAGTAATCGACCAGATTTACAATACTTCTCCAATAGCCATATTCATAGACAAATTAAGAAATTATAAAAGTTTAATTTCAACCTCGATTCACAAAACAGGTCGCTTTTTACCAATCGAAAACTTAGCTTTAAGAACACATTTAAAAAGACTCAACCGTAAAACAATCTACTTCAGTAAAAGGGAAGTTTTCGGAAGCTATATTAAGAATATATTTTTGGGAGTATTTAGATTTTTCATAGAAAAGCAAATGTTTATAAAATTTTTCACAATTACTTGTAGCACCTAAATTAGCACCCGAAAAACAAAACCCTCTTAAATATTAGTATTTAAGAGGGTTTTTAGCAGAGAGGAAGGGATTCGAACCCTCGATGCAGTTACCCACATACAAACTTTCCAGGCTTGCTCCTTCAACCACTCGGACACCTCTCTTTTTGGGTTTGCTAAATTAATTCAAATTTTATTGAAAAGCTAATTCAATAAAGACACCTTAAATGCTTGTTATCTACTTTCTCATGTTCTATTAAAATTCATAAAACAATTCTGTGAAACTAAAAAAGCGCACTTCTTATAATTATAAGAAGTGCGCTTAGGTGAAAAATACAAATGGATTTTTTATTTATTTTTTAACAAACTTAGTAGATGCTGTTCCTTTAACTGTTAGGACTTCCAATAAATAAATTCCTGCAGGAAGCGAAGCTACATTTAATGCAGAAGAAGCGTCTTGAATTAATTTTCTTCCTTGCATATTATAAACCGTTACCTGTTTAATTGTTTCGTTTACTTGAATATTCAACATTTCTGTTGTTGGATTAGGATAAACCGAAACAGACACTATTGTTGGTTTATTTGTTGATAGATTCGTTTGTGCAGATTTGTAAAAATGATTCGGCGTAACCCCAACTGTATAAGTATGCGATAAAGTTCCGTTTTGGGTAGAATAAACATAAGCACTTCCTGAACTTACGAAATTCTTAGCATCGGCAATGTAAACAAATCCATCAATTACATTCATTCCATACATTCCCATAAAATTAGTTATACCTGTTGAAATAAATGCAGTGCTATCAAAAGTATTCGTTGCAATTTCGTATCTATACACATCTGCAAGAGAGGACATATATAAATAATTTCCATCTGTATCCATATGAAATGCTTTAATAGTAGCCGGAACAGCAATTGTACTTGAAACAGTATCTGTAACTAAATCAATTTTATATATAGATGCAGTACCAGTTCCCCAAGGTTGAACTCCACACAAAACGTATAAATCATTTCCGATTACTTTTAATTCTGAAGGAGTTGAAGCCACCTGTATTTCATCTAATTGTTGCGTTGCAATATCATATACCGAAATAATATCGGCATCTTCATGCGCAATATATAACTTACCATTAACCTCAATAATCTTTTCAGCTCCGTTCGAGATCGTAATCGTGTTTTCTAATGTATTAGTTGTTAAATCAATAACAGCCAAATAACCTCCTGTAGTTGTAGATCCCTTGCATGTAACATAGGCTTTATCGTTATAAACCGCCGAATATCTTGGGTTTACTAAACCTGTTGAAACAGATGCAATGTGTTGAAAAGTTCTGTTATTTACAATCTTTACTTCATTCGATATATTTAAAACAACTACAGCTATGTCTTTATACATCGTAAGACTTTGCCCTGTATCTCCTAACGACATTCCTGGATTTGTTAAACCATAAACATTGTTTGTTACTACGTTAGTAGTTGATATAAAAGAAACTGTGGAATTTACGGATCCTGCCCCGCCTTCATTTAAAACGAGTACTCCATCTAAATATTCTGTCTGAGAAAACCCAAAAAGATTGCATAACACAAAGGCTATTAAAAAAGTAATTTTTTTCATGTGATTTATTTATTAAAGTTAAAACTCTAGAAGGAAATCAATTAGTCAATTCAATCTCTTCCTAGAGTGATTTTTATATGTTACTTCTTGATAAACTTAACCGAAGAAGTGCCATTTGTAGTTTGCAATTCCACTAAATAGACCCCTGAAGAAAGGGATGTAATGTTTAAAACGGAAGAAGCTTCTTGAATTAACTTTCTTCCTTGCATGTTATAAACTGTTACTTGTTTAATTGTTTCATTTGTTTGAATATTCAACACATCATTCGCTGGATTGGGATAAACAGAAAAATCAACAGTTGTAATTTTTCCTACAGAAAGCGAAGATGTAATTTCTTGTGGAGTAAAAGGCCTTCTAGAACCAATACTTAATCCTAACCATTCGTTATTAGTAAGAGAGGTTTGTGAAAAGTTGTTTTCGGTTTTCCAATTAGAAAGATCTGTCCCTTTATATGTTTTCCATGTATTATTCGCTGTTGCTGTTTCAGTTTTAGAACCAATAGTTACTGACGATAGAACATTCGTATTCATCACATAATCAAAACCTGTTACTTCTGTTGCAATAAGATCTAAAGCGTCTTCGGCAGTAATAGTTCCATTATATTTAATTCCGAAAACATATGAATCGGCAACATTAGCTGTATCGGTTCCGAAATCAATAACAATTAAACTTTGATTTGCTCCTGTTCCTAACCAAGTCGTAATATCATTCTTACTATACCATTGCGAACTGTACGCGGGAATTGGAGTTGCAGGATGCGCAACACTCGGATTAGTCCATCCCCAAGAAACTCCATACCATCCATTATCTTGTAATGACATTCCTATTCCTGCATTTTGACTCATATTAGATGCCGAAGAACCATTCCAAATACTCCAATCATCATAAGGCATATTATCAGAATCGTGATCATTAAATTGTACTGCGTCTAAATAAGTTCCATTAGAAGAAGCAAAGTAAGAGAAGTTAGGTTCAACAGCCTGAATCTCTGTTAAGATATCAACCATCTTCTTATTATCTACAGTATTAAAACGATATCCCCAAGCGTATGAACGATCATCGGTTCCGTCTTTAAAGTCAACTACTAAATAAGCAGTCTGGTTTCCAGTTCCTACATAAAACTTTACATCGTTTGCGGTAAACTGAGCAAAAATAAATTGCGTAAAAAACAATAAGAATCCTAAAGTAATTCTTTTCATCATATAAAAAAATTAAAGTTTAACACCCGAAACTTTAGGAATAGATTGGATTATGAAAATAGTTTTAAAGAATTTCCACCACTTTTATTCCCGAAAGTTGAAAATGATTTGGCAGGTCTCCTGGCTTGCATCTTATCGTCGGTCTTCCCAGAATTTCCAGTGACAAAAAGTTAACGACAAGTTTAATAGCTTACAGTTGCGGGTACAGCTCAAGATTTGATAATATCTTACTTGATTCCCTTTTAAAGAACACGAATGTTCTACCATAAATCGATGCAAAGGTAGTAATAATTCCCAAACAACTATTCCAATATCAGGTGAATTGGAATTCTAAAACGTACTCGTTCTCGTTTTTGGTTTATTTCTATAGGATGTAATTGTATTCTTTTAATAACTCGAATTGCTTCGGTATCGCAACTTTCGCAAACACCCTTTACAATTTGTACTTCGTGTACTTTTCCTGTTTTTTCAACAATAAACTCTGCCACAATCGTTCCGCTTATATCTTCGGCTAACGCTTCATACGGATATTCATAATTCGAAGCCACAAACATTCTTATATCTTGTCCGTTTATGGTTTTAAAATTTGTAATATCCATTTCATAACTTGTAGAATCTGTTTGCACAGCAGTTTTATTCACTGTTTTAGGAATAGCAACAAGCTCTTCGGTCTGAGCGTTTGCAGAATGAAAAGTAAAAAAAGCACCGATATAAAGAATGATACGCATAAAGCAAATATAAAAAAAGATGCTTTTTAAGCATCTTTAAATTTATTCTACTGTAAATTCTATGTTTTCGATTAAAGAAGAAACTGGAGATTTAAACGACAATTTCACTTTAGTTTGTTTATCGGAATGGTCTACTTTCAACGTTCCGTCGGTAATTTTGTAATAACCTGCTTCGCCTTTGCAATAACAATGTTTCCCGTAAACCAATTTCACTTGTTCTAAATCGGCATTTTTATATTCTTTCTTAAAAGCTTCTGCGGGAATTTCCATAAAGATTTCTTCTTTATAAAAATCATCTGCATATAAATCTTCCGACTTATTTCTATTAAATTCGTACTGAACCAAAACTGCTTTCGGATCAAAATGCGGTTGCGGATACAATTCATTAAATCCGTTTAAATTCAGACCTTTTTCGAATTCGCGTGTTGCTGTAATGATTCCGTTTTCAGGAATTGCCGTTTTTACCGTAACCGTTTTTCCTAACCAGTTGGTAGAAACAACACCTTTTGTTGAATTACAGCTTGCTGCCAAAGCCGAAATGGCTAAAAGCGTTAAAAGTTTTTTCATATATTTATTTACCATTATAATTGTTCATTGCATTGTTTAAACCTGCCAAAGCAAATTCTTTCACAGCCTTAGAAACCACTTCTAAACGTTCACTTAAAAGTTTATTTTCTTCATCGCTCCAATCGCCCAACACGTAATCTACCTGCTGACCTTTTTTAAATTGATCGGATATTCCGAAACGTAAACGGGGATATTCCGAACTGTTTAAAACTGCCTGAATATTCTTTAATCCGTTGTGCCCGCCATCTGATCCTTTGGGTTTTATGCGAATGGTTCCGAATGGTAAATTTAAATCATCTGTAATTATTAATACATTTTCTTTTGCAATTTTTTCTTTGTCCATCCAATATTGCACAGCTTTTCCCGAAAGATTCATGTACGTATTGGGTTTTAGTAAAAAAAGCGTTCTTCCTTTTACTTTTATTTCTGTTAAAGCACCTAATTTTACAGTTTCGAACGAAGCTTCGGCTTCTTTTGCCATAAAATCAACCGCTTTAAATCCAATATTGTGGCGCGTATTTACATATTCGGATCCTATGTTTCCCAAACCAACAATTAAATATTTCTTCATAAAATCGGTATTCGTTTCAATTTTCTCGGTTTTCTCAAACCATTTCTTAAAAAAATTCATTGCAAATGTATTAACAAATCGGTAATTTAGATTTAAATCAACGCAAGTTATGGAAAACATAGACATCATTTGGAATTTTATAAGTCAATGGTATTGGCTTCCGATTACTTTGGTGAATATTGCGACTATTATTTTGATTTTGATTGAAAATGGAAAGCCCGAAAAAACCATTGCTTGGATTTTAGTAATCGTTTTCCTTCCTTTAGTTGGTGTAGTTTTATATTATTTTTTCGGTCAGAAATTTCAAAAAGATAAATATTTCAGGAAGTTAGACGAAAAATACACTCATAAATTAGAAGGAGAATGGCAGGAATTGCAATCGTTTATTGAAAAGGAAATTCGACTTACCGAAACCTACGACCTGCATTTGAATGATGCGTTTGAATATCTAGTTCGAACAAAAAACTCTATTCCAACCTCGAACAACAAAGTAGATTTACTTTTTAATGGCGAAGAAAAATTTCCTTTATTGATTGAAGATCTTCGCAAAGCACAACATCACATTCATATTGAATATTACATTTTTGAAGAAGACGAAATCGGAACTACCATTTTAAATTTGCTTGTAGAAAAAGTAAAACAAGGCGTTGAAGTTCGTTTGATTATTGACGATTTTGGTTCTTCTAAATTAGCGAAACACCAAAAACATTATGAAAGTTTAGGAATTCAGTTCGAAGTTTTCCTTCCCGTTCGGTTTACATCTTTAGCAAACAGTAATTATAGAAATCATCGAAAAATCGCAATTATTGACGGATTAATTGCTTATACAGGAGGAATCAATATTTCGGATAAATACATCAATCCAAATAAAATTGGACTTTATTGGCGCGATACTTCTATCCGAATTCAAGGCGATGCTGCTAAAATGTTACAAGTTCAATTTTGGCTGCATTGGCAAAGTATTTCGAATCAAGTGTTTGGTTTAAGCAAAAAATACGTTCCCGACACCGAAATAAACTATCCGAAACTTCCCGTAACTTTTGCTTTTTCTTCTCCCGGAAGTATGCCACCTTATATTATGGAATCGATGATTTTAAGTATTTCGAGTGCGCAAAAAAGTGTGCAATTGTGTACGCCTTATTTTATTCCGACCGAATCGTTTAAAACAGCTCTGCTTATTGCAGTTTCAAAAGGAGTTGAAGTTTCGTTGATGATTTCGGCAAAAGGCGATTCTGCAGTTGTTCAGGCAGCAACTTTATCATTCTTAAAACCCTTTGTACAACGTGGCGTAAAAGTGTATTTATACGAAAAAGGCTTTATTCATGCGAAAACAATTTGCATTGACGGTTTATTGAGTTATGTAGGAACCACCAATTTAGATTCGAGAAGTTTTTTAATTAATTTCGAAACTTCGACTTTATTTTTAGATGAAACATTAGCAAACCAATTGTCGCAAAAATTCATAAACGACGCAAAACAGAGCCGACTTTTTACTGCCGAAACATGGCAAAACGAAAAATGGTATTATAAAACCTTTGCTTCCATTTGCAGGTTATTAGCTCCGTTGCTTTAACAGTTAAAGGTTATCTAAAACTACTTTATTTCTTTGCAATTCTTATTCCGGCAATTTGTTCCATTCCGGTTGGTTTGTTTATATGATCGTATTTTGGGCTTTCGTTTATTTTCACAGTACTTTCCGGTAAAATTTTTACCCACATCGAAATTTCATCATTCGCTTGCAATTGTACCAAAACAAGCTCGGTATGCAAACCTGAAGCAACATCTAAATTTCCGTATCGAAATGTAAATCGAGTTGTAGCAATAATCGTTTCGTTTTCCGTTTCACGATTTTTAATAAGATACAATTCCATTGTTAAACTATCTTTTATAGAAGTTCCCATTACACCGGGATTGATATTGGCAAAACCCGAAATTTCATAATTCCCAGTTGATGAAACCGTAATGCGTTTATTAAGAAACTGCCCGATTTTATTATACACCACATCGACGTCGTTAAACGAAACGGGCTGTAAAACCGACGGTTTATTTTCGAGATGAATACTGCGTAAACTGCGGATGTAAAACGAAGGCTCTTGTGCAAAACCAACAAAACTCATCACAAAAAACACTAAACTAAAAATACTTTTGATATGCTTTTTCACTACTTATTAATTTAATTTCCCACTCGAACGAAACGCAATTTCTTTCTTTTTTATCGCAACCAATTTCGCTTCCCAACAAAATAGTTCCCATTAAACCAGAATTTACAGCAGGCGCAACTGCAACTCCTTTTTGAAGATATACAATGGTTGGATAAACCTTTATTTTAGAAAAAACGGTCTGATTTTCTTGATCGAACGATTTGCGCGTAGCCGCAATAAACTGCTCATTATCTTCCGAAATCTGAACGATTCCAAAGTTCACTCCTCCTCTATTATTTTTAATTAATGTGGTATTTGGGTTGAAATTAAAAGACGCTTTTATTTCATAAAAACCATCCTGCGGAATAACCAATTTCTTGGTAGAATTGTCTATTTCGAACAGCGTATTTTCTTCAATCTGTCCGCGATCAATCTTTAAATAATGAAAAATTTCTTTGGTTCCTCTTTGAATATTAAATGTTTGCTTATCACTTGTTTTATAATGAAACAAAGATTGTTGCGCAAAACAAAATGTTTGAAAAAGAAGAAATAAAACAACGAAAAACCTCATGTAAACGTACTTTTATTCTAAAACAATTAATTACTTTTAATGAATGCTAAAAGTACTAATTTAAAAACAAACACTTTTAAATTGTTGATTTATGGAATTTACGAAACTAATGCCGAACGTTTTTTATGAAAACATTCAAGACGGATTAGAACTTTTTGTTGAGTGTTTAGGTTTTGAATTTGGTTTTCAGGATTTAAATGCCACCATTCCTTGTTGTGTTGTGGAAAACGGAAATCTGGCTTTTTTCTTGTTCGAAAACACGGAATATGCTTTAAAAGACCGACCGGAATTCAGGCTTCACACAAACGATATCGAAAGCGTTTATAACGAAATTGCCACTTCGCATCCGCATCTTTTACATCCTAACTTAGACAAAATTACCAAACGTCCTTGGGGCGCTTTAGAATTTGCCTTAAAAGATCGTTCAAATGTTTGCGTAATCATTCAACAATGGAATTAGGAATCGTTATTTAATCTCGTTTCCCGAACTATTCGTATCTTGGCTTTATCAAATTAAACGACCAAATACTCCGAAATGATTATAAAACACCTATTTTTTATTCTTTTATTGTGTTTTACACAATTTGCTTTTTCACAAAACAGCGGATATTCACAAAAAAAAGAATATGGCTTAAACGGAAATGTAAAATCGGTTACAACCTATATGGTCGATGTTTCTAAATATCGAATTCCGACCGACACGTTGAATTATTCAGGAAAAACATACATGACTTTTAATAAAAACGGAGATATAATTTTATATAACCGATCGTATAATTTACCCGATTACAACTATGTTAGCAAATCGATTTTTAAAGGTTCGGGCAAAAATATCAGCTATGAGGAAGATTATTGGTTGAACGATTTTCCGAAAGAACATTTAAAGTATCAATTTGTTTGGACAAGCGATTTGGAATACAAAATTACTTCTGTAAACGATAATACAAATACGGTCCGATTTATTTCATTAAACAAGGATTTTACCGTTGATAAAGTCATTTTTAAAAGAGATTCGTACACTTCGGAAGAAAAAACGACATATACTTACAACGAAAATGTTTTAGAAAAAGTGGCTTTAAATCTGACTGTTACCGAAAATGAAGAAACAAAAACATCTGAAGATATCAGAATCGTAAAATCAGTCGATATTTATAACAATCCAACCGTATTTCACTTTTTTAAAACCGTAAATAGCCGAGTTCCCACAACGGTTCTTTTTAAATATTACGAATATTATTAAACCAATAGTATGAAAAACATCATCCTTGCATTGCTTTTATTAAATAGCTTTTTTTGTTCCGCAAACGACGGCGCATATTATATGAGCGGAAATCAACTTATTCCTATTAACGAAACGAGCATTCAGGTAAAAAAGGAAATTTTGTCTTTAAAACGCGTTCATAACGATTATTTGGAAGTTACAGTTGATTATACTTTTTTTAATCCCGAAAAAAACGACAAGACTATTTTAGTGGGTTTCGAAGCTTTTTCTCCAAGCGGCGACAGTAGTTTTTCTCCTAAAAACGGACAACATCCGTATATGCATGATTTTACAGTGAATTTAAATTCGAAAGTATTGCCGTACGAAATCTCTTACATTTCGAATGAAAATAAGGACAAGAAATTTCTTTTGAGCGATATTGAAGGAGAAAGAGATTTTGGCGATGCCGATTTTTATTATGTGTATCATTTCAATGCTACTTTTTTACCCGGAAACAACAATTTGGTACATACTTATATGTTCCATTTATCGGGGTCTATCGATTATTTGTACGATTTCGAATATATTTTAACTGCTGCAAACCGCTGGGCAAATAAACAAATCGATGATTTTACGTTAAATATCGACATGGGCGATTATCAAGATTTTTACATAAATCCTACTTTCTTTAAATCGGAAAGTGAATGGACGATTAAAGGAATTGGAAAGAAAATAGACGCTTACACTCCTGAATATCGTCATTCGAATGGGGAAAAGGCAACGGCATTTTTTATTCAAGAAGGAGAAATTCAGTTTAAAAAGAAAAACTTTCGTCCTAACGGAGAATTATTTTTATTTACTCAGAACTATTTAACCGGAGGCGAACCTTTCGATATGTCATTCGATTTGCCATTAAGTACTGAAAATCGAATTTATTTTAGTGAAGTTTTAGACGAGAATTCTTTAAAAGTACTTCAAAATTTACCTTATGCCCGACGTGGTTATGTTTTTAATAATAAAATACTTAAAAACTATTTCGAAAAAACGCCTTGGTATATTCCAAACCCGAAATATGTTCCGGAACCCGAATATTTTACCGATACCGAAATAAGATGGCTTCACAATTTAAAAGACATTAAAATTATTCAAAAGTAGAAAAAGAAAGAAGTTTATTAAATCGAATAAGGATATGTTAGATGATTTATTTGGCGATTATATTTTTTCTAAAATATGGAAAGGAATCCGGATTTTAGGTAGCGTTTTAATGCGTCCCTTTTTTCCTAATAACTATACATTGAGCCAACTTTACCAAAAGAAATCGAGCGGTTTTATTGGATTACTTTTTATTGTTTTTTTTTTTTGGTTATGATGTCGTATGTAAAATAAAAAGCGCTTTATGAAAATAAAGCGCTTTTGTTCTAATAATTCAATTTAAGACCTAAACCAAATCCCATATCGCTGTCGTAATGTGTTCTTACGCTCATATTTCGATTTAGAATATAACTTAATTCGCCCATGTATTCTTTATCGGTATTGACCATAAAACCAGCACGAATTCGTTTAGAAATCGGAATATCTTCTCGCATCAATTGCAATCTAACATTTCCATCGTGATAAACTTCTGCCTGAAAATTAACCAGCATCGGCAACGTGTAAACAAATCCGGCACTTACTAAAGCTCGTTCATCTTTCGTGTTTTTTTGCCCAAAAAGATTCTTTTCTACTTCGTGATGTCCCATTTTTCGGTAACGCCAATCAAACCCTACAAATACCTGAAACCATTGATTGCGACCTAAAAAACGACCTAAATGAGTTTCGACTTCATAACCATGCATGTTGTTGTATCCCAAAGCCCATTCAGAAGTTAGCGCCCAACGTGCATTTTGCAACATTAACATTCCATCGTTTCCATTGGTTGCAAAATCGTTTTCAATCATAAAATGCGTCATATTACTTTCGCGCTGTAACATTTTATATGCTTTTTCTTTATTGGGCAATAATGGATTTTCATAATTTCCAACTTCGAAAACGCGATTCATTCCTGCCATCATGTGATACAAAATGTGACAATGAAAAAACCAATCGCCTTCGGTATTTGCCAGAAATTCTATTACATTGGTTTCCATCGGCATAATATCCAACACATTTTTTAAAGGTGAATAAACACCGTTTTTATTAATTACTCGAAAATCAAAACCATGTAAGTGCATCGGATGGCGCATCATAGAATTGTTGTATAAAGTAATACGCAGAATCTCGCCTTTTTTAACCGGAATTTTATCTGTTTCAGACATCACTTTATTATCCATACTCCACACATAACGATTCATATTTCCGGTTAATTCGAAGCGTAATTCTTTTACAGGAGCATCTTTTGGGTGTTCTGTATTTTCAGGAGATTTCAACATTCCGTAATTTAATGTTGTGATTGTTGAAGCTGTATTTCCATGTGAAGAATGATCCATTCCGCTCATTTCTGAATGATTTATTTCTTGATGATGTTCTTCAGAAACTTTTTCTTTTTTTAAGGTTTTCTTTTGTGCTTCGCCTGTAATTTCAGGATACATTACGGTATTCATATCCATTTCTTGCAAACTCATTTTCATTCCCATATCGTTCATCGTCCCGTCCATGTTCATCATATCGTTCATCATCTTCATTCCTTCAAAATATTTCAACTTCGGAAGTGGTTCTATCAATTGCTTTTTTCCTTCCCCAATAAACAAAGAAGTTAAAGAGGTTCGGTCTTCTGGAGTTGCCTGAAATTCGTACGAAACGCCTTTTTCGGGAATCGTTACGACTACATCATAAGTTTCGGAAACTCCGATAATTAAACGATCTACCTCAATAGGTTCTACATCATTTCCATCATTTGCTACAACCGTCATTTTACCTCCCGCATATCGCAGCCAAAAATACGACGAAGCGCCTCCGTTCGAGATTCTCAATCGTACTTTATCGCCTGCTTTAAATTGTTTCAACTGACTTTCGGGTAATCCGTTTATTAAAAACTTTTCGTAATAAACATCACTTACATCCATTGCCAACATACGCCTCCATTCATTTGTCAGTTTCGTTTTAAAGTGTCCCGCCCGAATCGCTTCTGCATAACTTTGCGTTGATCCTTTTTTAATTCCAAACCAATCATTCGCATTATGCAGCATTCGCTGAACATTTTCGGGTTTTAAATCCGTCCATTCGCTCAACATAACCGAAACCGTTGGCAAATCATCAATCCCTTTTCTAAAAGTTGGATCATTTTCTCGCTTCTTTAAAATCATAGAACCGTACATTCCGATTTGTTCCTGATATCCGGAATGACTGTGATACCAATGCGTTCCGTTTTGAATAATGGGAAAGGAATATGTGTAAGTAGTTCCCGGTTCAATCGGCATTTGTGTAAGTAAAGGCACACCATCTTCTCTATTTGGAA
This sequence comes from Flavobacteriaceae bacterium UBA3339, assembly GCA_002360925.1. Lineage (GTDB taxonomy): Bacteria > Bacteroidota > Bacteroidia > Flavobacteriales > Flavobacteriaceae > Flavobacterium. The sequence continues at coordinate 549,901 of DERN01000011.1, forward strand.
GCCACAACCCGTGCCAATGCAAAGACGTACTTTCTTTTAATTCGTTGTGAACACGAATAACCGCAGTATCGCCTTCGGTAAACTCTAAAGTAGGCATTGGAATTTGACCATTTACCGAAATAGCTCGCTTTTCTTTTCCCGAAAAGTTCACAATTGTATCACGAACAAACAAATTATATTCTACGCGTTTTTGCGCATGCAAATTAAACGAAACAACAAATGCGATGAGTCCAAAGAACCAATTCTGAATCTTAAAATCTGTTTTCATAACCCTACATTATTTTAAAGTTTCTACTGTACTTCCGCACGAAAGCATTTGGTTTCCATAAAACGGATTTTTGATAACCGAATCTTTACTTAACCAATTCGCTCCGCCTTCAAACATCGGGCAATTTTGATAATAAATGGTAGATTTTAGTTTAACGTTTTTTGCCAACTTGTACATAGGATCTGTTAGCTCGGCAAAAAGTTTGCGTTGTTTTTTCAGATCTTTTTCTTGAATAATTTTATTGATTATATCTTCTAAAGAGGTTAGTTCTTTAGCAGAAACAGCTTCTTTCTCGTCATTATTCAATACCTTTTTAAATGCAGTTGCTTGTTTTAAAATTTCGGACTGATTTGCTTGCACAAAAGCATCTTTCATCTTAAAATAAGTATCAAATATCATTTGCGACTTATCATTAGTTTGCATTTCATGATTTGCATGATCCATTTCGGTATGTGATTGCATTTCAGAGTGATTGTGCATCATACTTGAATGTACCGAATGATCTATCGATTTCTTATCGCGTGTATATTGGCAATCTTTCGTTAGTTTTTCATACACATTATCCGGAGCAAAATAGACATCATTGTCAAATCCGGCTAAAGCGATTTTTTTCAGAATGGCTTCACAAGTTGTTTTTGTTTTATCAAATGTCAAGATCGCAGTTCCTTCTTTAACATTATAAGAAACTGTAGAAATTCGTTTTTGATTTCCTGCTGTTTCGATCATTTCTTTTGCGGAAGCACAATTTCCTTTTACTTTAAAAGTTTTTGTTTCGGCATTCTTGATTTGCGCAAAAACGGTAGCAACAGAGAACAAACTCATTGTTCCCAATAAATATATTTTTTTCATTTTTAGAAGTTTAAATTATATAAAAATCCCCTGTTACATCTTTATCAAAAAGACATATTTTGGGCTAGCAATTATAAATTTAAACTTATTTTAGGCGGCTGCCAAATAGCTAAAAAATGATTTTTTACATGAAGATTTACCAATGTATTTGGTTGTTGCTTCACATTAAAAATAGAAGTTTGAAGATTAAAATCTTGTTGAATTTCAGAAAACAAAACAATGTTATTAATCATTTTAGAGCAACACGCATGATCTTTACATGATGTGTTTTTAGAAGTTATGTTTTTCTCGCAACAACTATTTGTTTCTGACGGAGATTCACAACATGAAACGGTTTTTTCTGTAGATTGAATATGTGCAAAAGCATTTCCTGTTGTTAAAAAACAACTGAATAATACGAGCAATATTATTTTAGTAAACCGAATCATTAATGCAAAATTAGAAAGATATTTGACTTAGTTACCGACTTTAACTTTTTGACAACGAAAAAGCCTTCCGAAGAAGGCTTTTATATTTTTTATTCTGTATATAAACCGAACATCATGATTAATCGATCGTTTACATAAAAATTTAAAGTTTGTTCTGCAACATCGAAATGAACTGTTGCTTCCGATAAATATTTCAATACTTTATGTTCTGTTTCAGATGCTTTTTCATCCATACAAGCCATTCTTGTAGATCCCATTCCCGAAAAAGTAATCGAATTTTCTACTGTTGTATAAGATCCGAAGAAGTTGTTACATCCGCTGTTTCCGTTTACTTTTTTGTTTTTAGCATCGAATTGAATAAATGCTTTTCCGTAATCTTGCCCAACATTATCTAACATAAATAACTTCCATTTTTTTCCGTCGATAAATGACCAAATTTCATTTTCTGTCGGAATATTGAATTCCATCACAACTTCTTTACTGTTTGCTTTTTTGAATTTAACAGTAGAGCCATTCGTTTCAATATCGAAGTTTTTCTGTTCTAATGCTTTAAGAAAATCTTGTTCTAAACGCATACTTTCTTCATCACAAGCCATTAAAGTTCCCATTCCAGGAGTTACTTGCAGCTTGTTTCCATCTAACTTAAATGAAGCTCCGAAACGATTACATCCACTTTTACCATTCATAGAATTAGTATTACTGTCAAGCGTAAAATAAACTTTTCCGTTATTAATTGCCTTTCCATTCATTTTAGAAAGTACCATTTTTTTGTTTAGAATATCTGATTTCATTGTTCCCGAAGATTTTACTTTCTTTTTACAAACGACTTTCTTTAATTTATAAGAATAAGCCGAAGCGTCCGCAGGAATATTTCCTTCTTTTTTCGTTTTTTCGACTTTTAATTTATAACGATATCCCGGCTCAAAATTAAATCCTTCGATATTGCTATAAAAGTACGTCCATTCTTTTTCTTTGCCGATTTTAACTTGTAAACACTCCATTGGAGCTACGCCCATACAAGGAACTTTGTTTTCTTTTACCTGCATTTTAATAGTTTCCTGTGCAAATGTCATTGAAGTGACGCTAAGAAACAGAACTAACATTTTTAAACTTTTCATATCTTTTCTTTTTTATGTTTTTTTTATTTAGCCAATATCATGCCAACATTAAAATCGGCACGAATGAATTTATATTTTGCAGATATTACTTAAAAAATCTAAATACCTACTTAATCAGTTTAATGTAAACATTTCAGCTAACTGATTTTTATAATCCTTTTTTGCTGAAAATAAATAAACACTCGAATTTACGAAATAAATTTGTCTGTATGGAGTAAATATTAATTATTGAAATTAAAAATTAAATGGAAGCATAAAATTTTACAATTAAAACAATTTAGAACCTTCTCTTTTTACAGATGCTAGAACTCAGGAAGAGACTTATCCGAGAAGTAAAAAAGGAAATCCACTTACTATCTACGCTTTATCTATGTACAATATACCTAGTATCCAAACTGTTACTATTTAGAAGAGTTATAGTTATACATCTAATAAATTTAAAGTGTTTTATATATTAGTTGGATTTACAAAACGTATAAAAGAACGTTTCTAAATAGAATCAAACAAGTAAAAATCATTAAGTTTATGCATAGTTTTGTGATCAAACTAATAACTCATACAACTATGTCAAAAACAAAACTTACCATTAATGACAATGGATCGGTAAAAATTGAAGGAGATTTCGAAATCGTAGATAAAGAAGGAAACCTTTATGGTTTACAAGGTAGAACAGTACTTTCGATTTGTCGATGCGGTTTGTCTAAAAACAAACCTTTCTGTGACGGATCGCACAAAGGACATTTTGAGCACAATGCCATTGCGTTTGATCTTCCGCCTAAAAAAATGTAATTAATTACTATAGCATTAAAAGATTAGACATAAAAGACTATCGGTATTTAGTTACGGATAGTCTTTTATATTTGGTTATTTAACCGCTAGAATATTTTTGAATGTTTCAAAACCTCATCCACCGAATTTTACTCCTTTTACTTTTATACTACCTTAGTATTTTCTGTAATAAAAGTTGACGAACTCAGTAAAACTGTTTTAAACAACAAAAAAGCCTCACATTTCTGTAAGGCTTTATGAATTTTGCTCCCCCTCTTGGGCTCGAACCAAGGACCCTCTGATTAACAGTCAGATGCTCTAACCAACTGAGCTAAGGAGGAAACTTATAAATTTAAAATCTTGAATTCGCTTTTGGCAAATTTGCTCCCCCTCTTGGGCTCGAACCAAGGACCCTCTGATTAACAGTCAGATGCTCTAACCAACTGAGCTAAGGAGGAAACTTAAATTTTAAGTTTTCTATTTTACAATAAAAAGTATTCGCTTTCGCAATTTGCTCCCCCTCTTGGGCTCGAACCAAGGACCCTCTGATTAACAGTCAGATGCTCTAACCAACTGAGCTAAGGAGGAAGGTGTGTTACCTTTATTGCGATGCAAATATAGTAGGATTTTTCGTTTCTACAAATACCTTTTTTAAAAAATCGTTATTTTTTTTATTTGCCGGTAATCGCTTTAAATATGTCGTTTCCGTTTGCGAAGAGTAATAAAGCGATAAGTAAAACAAAACCAACTGTTTGAGCGTACTCTAAGAATTTATCACTTGGCTTGCGCCCCGAAATCATTTCGTATAAAAGAAATAACACATGTCCACCATCTAATGCCGGAATTGGCAATAAGTTCATTACTCCAAGCATAATTGACAAGAAAGCCGTGATGCTCCAAAACACTTCCCAACTCCAAGTTTGAGGAAAAATATCGAAAATAGCTTTAAATCCGCCAACGCCTTTATAAGCTCCCGTTTCTGGATTTACAATCATTTTTAATTGCTTTCCATAACCTACCAATTGATCTTTTCCTTTTTTAAGACCGATTGGAATTGAAGAAGCAAACGAATAATGCTCGTGAGAAATTTCGTACAAACCTAAACGTTCTGCATCTTTCTCTTTTAAATTTAAAGCAAATGCAATCCCTACTTTTCCTTCTCCATCAATCTTTACAGGTACTTTTAATTCACTTTCATCACGTTTTACTGTAGCAGTAACCGTTTCGTTTTTATACTTTTCGATTTCAATTTTAAATTGATCTGCAAAATCAATTTTTGTATCATTCAAAGCAACAATAAAATCTCCTGGTTTTAATGCATCTTTATTTTGAGAATCTTCAGGAACCTGAGAAACAATAAGCGGAATACGTGGTGCAATTAAGCCGCCTGTTTTATTTGCCATTAATTGATCAACAAAATTTACAGGCAATTTTATAGTTTGTTCCTCTCCGTTGCGGTTAATTTCAATTTCTTTAGCTGTGATTAATTGAGCCGGAGCTTCATTAATTCGCTGTAATTTCTTTCCATCTATCGAAACAATTTTATCTCCTGATTGCATTCCGGCACTTTCTAAAGCTGGCGATTGAACCCAAACTCCATTTTTTAAACTATCGTTTGCAACATATCGATCACCGTAATACCAAGTCATTCCAATATAGATAACGAAAGCCAAGATAAAATTCACGGTTACACCGCCCAACATAATAATTAATCGTTGCCAAGCCGGTTTTGAACGAAATTCCCAAGGTTGTGGATCTTGCTTCATTTGCTCGGTATCCATACTTTCGTCGATCATTCCGGCAATTTTTACATATCCGCCTAACGGAAGCCATCCGATTCCGTAAACGGTATCGCCAATTTTTTTCTTAAATAAAGAGAATTTAATATCAAAAAACAGATAGAATTTTTCAACGCGTGTTTTAAAAAGTTTCGCGGGAATAAAGTGTCCTAACTCGTGTAAAACGATTAAAAGAGACAAACTCAATAAAAATTGAGATAGTTTAATTAATATGTCCATTAATGATTGTACTTTCTATTTTTGTTGCACAAATGTAAGATTTTAACCTTACTAATTGATACACTTTAGATTCATTTTAGTTTTTTATAACTTTTTTATGATAGGTTCTTTCAGCTGTTTCGACCGACAAAATATACATTCCGCTTGCCAAATGTTCGGTTTGATATAAATTCCCAATGTTTTTAGCAATCATTTTTCCTTTTGTATCGAATAGGTTAATAGATTTCACTTCCCAAGAACTTGGAATTTGAACCTGAAAAAAGTTTTTAGAAGGATTCGGAAAAACCTTAAAATCTTCTACAAGCACTTCTCCTTCTTTTATCGTAACTTGATTATTTGCCGATATAATATCTTTAAACGGATCAATTACAATAGTCTGAATTTTTTGCAACTGCGTATCCAAAACAAATTCCTGATGATTTTGAGTATGTTGTAAAACGACTGTTTCGGTTTGATTATCCTCGGCAATTAATTGAATCGTAACCGGCATTTCGAAAAAAGGAATTTCAGCATGCGAAGTAGTTTGCGAAAGAACAAGCTTTACTTTTGAAGCAGTATATTCGGCATCGAGCTGATACGACGGAAATCCTTGTCCGTAAATCCAATCGTTAAAAAACTCGGATAAGTTTTTGTTCGAAGCTGTTTCTAAATGTTGTTTTACTTGCGAAGTCACAGCGAAACCATAAGCAAGTTGCGGATCTTCTAGAAAATTACGCATTCCACGATAAAAAACCTCATCGCCTAAAACATAACGCAACATATGCACCACCATAGATCCTTTGTCGTACGTAATTCGGCTGCTAAAAATTCGGTCGGAATCTAAAGCTTGCGCATCTGTTAAATACAAATTTCCACCCGAAACAGAAGTTCCACTATTTATTTTAGTCGCTTTCCAATCAACAAAAGGTTGCGAACCATCTAAATGTTCTACAACCAAACCTGCCATATATTCGGCGAATCCTTCATTAATCCAAATATCTTTCCAACTTCCGCATGTAATTTTATCGCCAAACCAATGATGCGCCAATTCATGTGCAATCAATCTGCGCGAAAAACCTCCCATAAACGAAACCGTTGTATGTTCCATTCCGCCATTCCAACCAAACTGCGCATGTCCATATTTTTCGGTATGAAAAGGATACGTTCCAAACAAGTTTTCAAAAACATCCATAATCGGCAAGGTAACCGCCAATTGATTTACAGCCGAATCGTACGTTTCGGGATACAGATAATTGATGATCGGAAACGTATTTGGTGCCGAACCAGCCATTTGTTCATAAATTTTGTAATTAGTTACTGCAATGGCAACCAAATAAGGCGGAATAGGATAATTATGTTTAAAATGCGTGGTTTTAGTTCCGTCGTTATGTGTCGTTTGCGATTGTTCTAATCCATTTGCAACTGCAATCATATCTTTGGGCGTTTTAAGATAAATATCAATCGAATCGATTTTATCATCTAACGATTGTTTGCACGGAAACCAATCGAGCGCGCCAAAAGGTTCAGAAAGTGTCCAAATAATTGGCGAACCATTATGATAACTTTGTGTAAAAGCTTCGTTTGCTCTTGGCGGAATTCCAGAATAGGTAATCGCAATTTCGCCTGTAGTTCCTAAATTAACATTTTGCGCCAACTGAATCGTAATTTCGTTTGAAGCTTGTGTAAAATGTAAAGCAGTATTCCCTTGTTTTACTTCGTGAACTTGTAACTGATGACTTAAATCGAAAACGATGTTTTGGAGATCTTCGGTTGGAATAAATTGCGTTGTTACCGTTCCGGAGATAAAATATTCGGAAGGATCAACTTCTAATTCTAATTTCTGATAAACTACATCGTAATTCGCCGTATTCGGATTTTGCTTAAAAGCCAATCGTTTTTCGGCAGCTTTTTTCTCGTAAAAACGATAATCAAATTCTTTGTCTGAAGATATTTGAGCCGAGGCAATTAAACCGACAAGACCGAAAACAAAAGCAAAAAAAGTTCTTTTCATAAAGAAGGGATTTCTCGTAAAAATACTATTATTTCTTTTAAATTCAAGCGGTAAAACAGAACGGAATTATTCAATCAATACCTTGCCTAATCCCAAAGAAATTATGTAAATTTGCCTCTTATTAATTCATTTATTATGTTACAGATAGCTTACATTAGAGAAAATCAGGAAAAGGTGGTAAAAGCCCTTGCGAAAAGAAATCTTGATGCTGCTGAAATGATTCAAAAAGTCATAGACTTAGACGAACAACGCAGAAGCACTCAGGTGGAATTAGACAATCTTTTAGCCGAATCCAACAAGCTATCCAAAGAGATTGGTGATTTAATGCGCAACGGCGAGAAGGAAAAAGCCGAAGAGTTGAAAGAAAAAACCGCTCAGTCTAAAGAGAAAACTGCTGAATTAAAAGAGATTCTAAACACATTGGCAGACAAATTAACGAATCAATTATATCAAATTCCGAATACCCCGACGGATATTGTTCCGGAAGGAAAAACCGCGGACGATAATTTAAACGTTTTTGAACATGGAGAAATCCCGCAATTGTTTGAAGGCGCTTTACCGCATTGGGAATTAGCAAAGAAATACGACATTATTGATTTTGAATTAGGTGCAAAAATTACAGGAGCTGGTTTCCCCGTTTATAAAGGAAAAGGAGCTAAGTTACAACGCGCTTTAATTAGTTATTTCTTAGATAAAAATACCGAAGCTGGTTACGACGAAGTGCAAGTTCCGCATTTAATCAACGAAGCTTCTGGTTACGGAACAGGGCAATTACCTGATAAAGAAGGACAAATGTATCACGCTGTTGCGGATGATTTATATTTAATTCCAACTGCCGAAGTTCCGGTAACCAATTTATACCGCGATGTTATTTTACAAGAAAGTGAATTGCCTGTTAAAAAAACGGGATATACACCTTGTTTTAGAAGAGAAGCTGGTTCTTACGGAGCGCACGTTCGCGGATTAAATCGTTTGCACCAATTCGATAAAGTAGAAATTGTTCGTATTGAACATCCTGAAAAATCGTACGAAGCTTTAGACGGAATGGTAGAACACGTAAAAGGAATTTTAAACGAATTGAAATTACCTTACCGTATTTTACGTTTATGCGGTGGCGACATGGGCTTTACGTCGGCTTTAACTTACGATTTCGAAGTGTTTTCAACGGCTCAGGATCGTTGGTTAGAAATTTCATCGGTTTCTAATTTCGAAACATTCCAAGCAAATCGTTTAAAATTACGTTTTAAAGGAAAAGACGGAAAAACACAATTGGCGCACACTTTAAATGGTTCGTCGTTAGCATTGCCACGCGTATTGGCAGGTATTTTAGAAAATTACCAAACCCCAGAAGGCATCGTAATACCAGACGTATTAAAACCTTACTGCGGATTCGATATTATCAACTAAATTTTAAAAACACCAATCATTCAATTGGTGTTTTTTTCTAAAAATAAAACCTATGATTATTTACAATGTTACCATCAATATAGACGAATCGGCTCACGATCAATGGCTGAACTGGATGCAGACTAAACACATTAAAGAAATTATTGCAACCGGCTGTTTTACTTCGGCTCGATTGGTAAAAGTTTTGGTCGATGAAGAAATGGGCGGTGTTACGTATTCGGCTCAATATTTTGCTCCTTCGAAAGAAGCACTTGCAGATTATAAAGCGAATCATGCGCCTCGTCTTCAACAAGAAGGATTACAATTGTTTGCCGATAAAATGCTGGCATTCCGTACCGATTTAGAAATCATTGGCGAGTATGAATAATCAGGATAAAGTAAAAGCAAAAAAACATCTGGGACAGCATTTCTTGAACGACGAAAACGTTGCAAAAAGAATTGCCGATTCCTTGACGTTGAACGGATATAACAAAGTATTGGAAATTGGTCCTGGAATGGGCGTTTTAACCAAATATTTGTTAGAAAAACCGATTGAAACTTTTGTGGTCGAAATTGATACTGAATCAGTTGCGTATCTTGAAAAACATTACGAAAAGCTACACGATCATATTATTGGCGAAGACTTTTTAAAGTATAATTTAAAGAAAGTTTTTTTAGAGGAACAATTTGCTATTATCGGAAACTTTCCGTATAATATTTCAACCCAGATTGTATTTAGAACGCTTGAAATGCGCGATCAGATTCCGGAGTTTTCGGGTATGTTTCAAAAAGAAGTTGCCGAACGTATTTGCGAAAAAAAAGGAAGTAAAGCTTATGGTATTCTATCGGTTCTAGCTCAAGCTTTTTATGACACCGAATATCTTTTTACTGTTTCGGAACACGTTTTCACTCCGCCTCCAAAAGTAAAATCGGGCGTCATGCGTATGATTCGAAAAGAAAATTATACGTTACCTTGTAACGAAAAATTATTTTTCACCGTTGTAAAAACAGCATTCAATCAACGTAGAAAAACCATGCGTAACAGCTTGAAAAGTTTTCTTTCAGACGGTTTGAAAGAAGACGAAATTTTCAACATGCGCCCAGAACAATTAAGTGTAGAAGAATTTATTTCATTAACTCAGAAAATAGAAGCTTATGGAATTCAAAATCAGTAAAGAATTTATCCTTGAGATCGAAAGTTTAATTGACGAACAAAACGAACGCGAGTTACTCCAGAAACTCGAGGACATTCACTTTGCTGATATTGCAGAAATAATTAACGAATTAGATGCTAAAGATGCAGGTTATCTTTTTAAAATCATTGAATCGGAAATTAGTTCTGAAATTCTACTTGAACTTGATGAAGAAGTCCGTGAAAAAATCTTAAATAACCTTTCTGCAAAAGAAATTGCGGAAGAGTTAGATGAGATGGATACCGATGACGCGGTAGACATTATTGCCGAATTACCCGAAGAAATTAAAGAGGAAGTAATTTCGGAATTAGAAGATTTTGAACACGCCAAAGACATCGTAGAACTTTTACGTTACGACGAAGATACTGCGGGTGGTTTAATGGCGAAAGAATACATTCAGGCAAACGAAAATTGGAATGTTTTAACGTGTATTCAGGAAATTCGAAAACAAGCCGAAAACGTTTCGCGCGTCCATTCGATTTATGTGGTAGATGATGAAGATCGCTTAAAAGGACGTTTGTCGTTAAAAGATTTAATTACCTCATCGACCACAACTCAGATTAAAGATATTTACATCCCAAAAGTTGATTACGTAAAAGTAGATACCGAAAGTACCGAAGTTGCGCGTATCATGCAGAAATATGATTTAGAAGCAATTCCGGTTATTGATGAAACCGGACGTTTAATGGGGCGCATTACAATCGATGATATCGTAGATGTTATTAAAGAAGAAGCCGATCGTGATTATCAGTTAGCAGCCGGTATTTCGCAGGATGTTGAAGCTGATGACAGTATTTGGAATTTAACTCGCGCTAGACTTCCTTGGTTACTTTTAGCATTAATCGGAAGTTTTATTGCAGTAAATGTTTCGCAAAGTTTTGGAGATGCAATGGAAAAATATGCTACATTGTTTTTCTTTACTCCGTTAGTTGCAGCAATGGCAGGAAATGTAGGTGTGCAATCGTCGGCAATTATTGTGCAAGGTTTAGCAAACAACAGCCTTTCCGGATCTATATGGAAACGTTTGGGAAAAGAAATGTTACTTGCTCTATTAAATAGTGCCATTTTAGCCCTTGTGCTTTTGCTGGCTACTCATTTTATAATGGGAACAACTTACGAAATTTCATCAACTATTGTTTTAGCATTAGTTACGGTTATGATTTTAGCAAGCCTTATCGGAACGTTTATTCCTATTATGTTAAACAAATATGGAATTGATCCTGCAATCGCAACCGGACCTTTTATTACCACGAGCAACGATATTTTTGGTTTGTTGATCTATTTCACGATAGCCAAAATGATTTTAGGGTTTTAACTTCACTTATATCCTATTTTATAAAATAATAAAAAGCGTTTCTATATTTAGAAACGCTTTTTGGCTACCCCAATCAAAAGCTTGTTTTAAGAGCTTTAATTATTAATAATATGACATTCTTTTTCAAAAAATTTCATTCCATTATTTTATTGTTTTCGCAAAACCGACATTCCGGACTATCGGTTTCCGAAACAAATAGGTAATATAAATAGATTTGGTTATTTCTTTATCCTCAGATAACTAATCAATTGTTAACTACTGAACCTCTCAACTCTACAGCACCAGCATACAATACTGCTTGTTTAAAACTATATTGGGCGCCGTAAGCAAAAGCTATATTCCTCCTGCCTTTCCATAAATCATCATCGTTTCCTTCATTATGCATTGCAAATAAAGTTTGTACAATTCGATTTTCATTTTCGTTTAAAACAAGATAAGCTTGAGCTGCACTATTGTAATTATAATTCAAGATATCAATCATAATCTTTTTTGCCTCGCTTGTATAATCTAAATGTTCAACAAACGACGCTTCATTAACATTTAGCAACAAACTCAATCTTTCTAAATCAATTGCGATATATTTATCGTTTTCATTAGAATACAAATATAGATTTACATGCTCTTCATACCTTTGTAAATTTACATTATATGAATACATAGGATTGTAAACAAAACTTGACATAACATTTTTATAAGCTATATAATCATCTACACTATTAATTTTAGAAGAATATTGCTTACTGTTGACCTTATCTGAAAAAAGATCTTCTTTTGAATCGCACGAACTGCATAAAGCTGAAATAACAACAGCCCATAAAAAAAATTGTTTCATTGTTTCGGTTTTTTACTGCTGCCCGGGTAGCTTCGTTTCATTGACAAATATGAGAGTCTAAAAAAGAAATCAATGGAAAAAAAATCATAATTTAAAATCACAATTGCCTTGTTGAAGGAAAAATTATCACCTAAGAAGAAAAATTATCACAAAACATATATAATAATGGCACTAACAAGCATTTAAGAAGCCTTAATTTTAAAAAACTTTTCGCTATTTTTGTAGAAGTATCTATTTCAAGATTATGATTTTTCATAAAGCCGTTACTCCTATCCTTTTAATAATGATAATTTTTCTGTTTCCTATTTTGACTTTAGGGCAAACAGCTGATAGTTCATATGAAAGTTTATGGAAAATCATTCAAACTGACACCATTTCTAAAGGAAAGAAAATTCAATATTTAAACCTTTATATTCATAAGGCACAACAAGAAAAAAACAGCTTAAAAGAGTATCAAGGTTTAGAAAAAAAAGTTTTTTTAATATCCGAATCGAAAGCTTTATCTCTAACAGAAGATTTGGTAAATATTGGAAAAAAAATCAAAAATGATAGTTTAATCGAGCGCGCATTATTAATAAAATCATCGTTTCTTTACGCAAATAGAGATTTTAAACATGCTTTAAATTATTCTATAGAAGCGGAAGAATACAATCTAAAAAGCAATAATCAATACAACCTAAATTCCACTCGTATTGATATTGGAAACATATACTTTCATTCTCGGGATTATCAAAAAGCTTTATCATATTTTTTAAAAGCAAAAGATTATTTTCAACACAAAAAAGATTATAACCATATTCGAGGATATATCAATTCTTTATATTGTCTCAATCGAACTTATTGGCAATTAAAAAACATTGATTCACTGTCATCTACAATTAAAGAAAGTGAACAAAATATTGAATTACTTAAGTCAAATCATAAAGCATTAGAAAACGCTTATTTAAATTATATAAAAGGCGGATTGAGTTTTTTACAGAATAACTATGTTTTAGCACAACAAAATTTTGAAAAAGCATTGCCTTTTATTCAAGAAAGTGAAGACTTTACCAACGAACATGTTATTTATCTCTACTTAGGAAAAATCGCATGGCAACAGAATCAAAAGCAAAAAGCTATTGATTATTTTATCAAAATAGACGAATTGTTCAAAACAAAGAAGTTTTTAAACTACGAATTACGCGAAACCTACGACTACCTAATTGCCTATTATAAAGAAACAAATCAACCAAAATTGCAATTACAGGCTACCGAAAACTTAATTGCATTAAATCAACAGTTCGAAAAAGAACAACAAAACATTACAAACACTCTTCATTACGAATTAGAAACAAAAAAGTTAGAATATGATCGTGATACTTTACAAAAACAATTAAAAACAAACCAAAACACCTTCAGTTTTTGGATCATTATTTTAGGTATTACACTACTATTATTAACTTTTTACTCATATTGGCAATACATACAAAAAAAGAAATCGCGACAGAGTTTCAACAATCTATTGAATGAAATTCTTGCAAATGAACAGCAATATCCTAATTTCTCTTTGAAAAGAGAAAAAGATAAGAGTGCTGTTTCTAAAGATTTTCAAGATACAAGTAAGGAATTAAGTTTTACGGAACAACGCTTACTGAATGAATTAGATCGTTTTGAAAAAGAAAAGCGCTATCTAAATCCTGTTAAATTAGATGATTTAGCAGAGTCACTCGGAACAAATCGCAATACGCTTTCAAAAATATTGAATACACATAAAGAAGGTTTTAGTAGCTATATCAACAAACTTAGAATTCAACAAGCTCTAACAGATCTTACACATAAATCTAATTTACGAAAGCATTCAATGCAAGAATTAGCCGAAATGTACGGTTTTTCTAATTCTAAAACCTTTACTAATCAATTTAAATCCGAAACCGGTTTAACCCCTTCTTATTTTATTGAGCAGTTAGAGCTAAATGATATAAAGAAAGGAAACGAACATAATCCACAAACTCACAATAAGTAACTTAAGAAATTTTTATCTTTGAAATAAAATCATCCATCCATGAAAATACTACACTTAGATAAAAACCATCCGTTACTTATAGAACAGCTTAATGCAGCTGGTTTTGAAAACGACGAGAATTATTACGCTCCTAAAGAAGCAATCGAGCAAATGATTCATCAATACGATGGAATTATTTTAAGAAGTCGTTTTAAGATTGATAAAACCTTTTTAGATGCCGCAACAAACTTAAAATTTATCGGACGTGTAGGCGCAGGTCTTGAAAATATTGATTGTGAGTACGCCGAACAAAAAGGAATTCAACTAATTGCTGCTCCGGAAGGAAATCGTACTGCTGTTGCCGAACACGCTTTAGGAATGCTTTTAAACCTAATGAACAAACTAAAACATGTGGATTTGGAAGTTCAACAAGGAATTTGGAAACGCGAAGAAAACCGAGGCATTGAAATTGAAGGAAAAACCATTGGAATTATTGGTTACGGAAACATGGGAAAAGCTTTTGCTCAACGTTTAAAAGGTTTTAATTGCAAAGTTATTTGTTACGACATTAAGCCGAATGTTGGAGACAACAACGCGCAACAAGTTTCTTTATCGCAATTGCAATTACAAGCCGATATTGTAAGTTTACACACACCACAAACTGAGTCTACTTTTCATTTAATCAACAAAGAGTTTATTGATGGTTTTTCGAAATCGTTTTGGTTTATAAATACTGCTCGTGGAAAATCGGTTAACACAAATGATTTGGTCGAAGCGTTAAAGTCAGGAAAAATAAAAGGTGCGGGATTAGATGTTTTAGAATACGAAAAATCATCTTTCGAAAATATGTTTTCTGAAAACGAACTTCCCGAAACTTTTCAATATCTAATTCAAGTAGATAATGTACTTCTTTCTCCGCATATTGCTGGTTGGACAATTGAAAGTAAAGAGAAATTAGCACAATGTATTGTCGATAAAATCATTACTTCGTTTAAGAACAATAATCATATTCAATCTGAAAATCAATCGGTTCAAAACGAAACTATTCAACAGACGAATAATTCAAATCAAACACAACCAAATCCATATCATACAACTCAAAATCCAACTTATCAACCATCTTATCAAAGTGTTCCAAAATACCTTCAAGATGCGAATAGCAAAAAAACATTGGCTGGGATTCTGGGAATTTTTCTTGGACATTTAGGAATTCACAAGTTTATTTTAGGTTACAATACCGAAGGCATTATTATGCTTATTATAAGTTTAATTGGCTACATTAGCGCTTGTTTTTTGATTGGATATTTTATTGTAGGTGCAATGGCTCTTATTGGTTTAATAGAAGGAATTATTTATCTAACCAAATCGGATCAAGATTTTTACAACGAATATATTAAAAACCAAAAAGGCTGGTTTTAAAAACAAAAACGCGGGAAATTTCCCGCGTTTTTTTATTCTTCTATTTTTTCATTTATCTTACGTTCCAGTTCCATTTGCAATTCTTCAATTACAGGACGAACCGTACTTTCTGGCAAATCGGCAATCCTAATATACATCAATCCGTCAATTGCATTGTTGAATAGCGGATCTACATTAAAAGCAACCACACGCGCATTTTGTTTGATGTATTTTTTGATTAATACAGGCAGACGCAATCCTCCTGGTTCAACTTCTTCAATCAACTTATCGAATTTATTTAAATCGGCCTCGGCTTCGTTAAAAACAAAATCTTTATCGGCATCTTTTAAAGTTACTTTAAACTCTTTTTTAGCCTGAACATATTGTGCCACATACGGATCATAAAAATGCGATTTCATAAATTCGATCATCAATGATTTACTAAAATCCGTAAACTGATTGCTAATGCTTACCCCGCCAATCAAATATTTATGTTCTGGATATCGCAAAGTTGTATGCACAATTCCTTTCCATAACAAGAATAATGGCATTGGTTTTTGCTGATAATCTTTAACGATAAACGCGCGACCCATTTCTATAGATTGTTCTAACATGGAATAAATTTCCGGTTCGAATTTGAATAATTCGGTCAAATAAAAGCCATTGATTCCGTATTTAGAATAAATGTTTTTTCCCAATCCCATTCGGTAAGCTCCAGCAATACATTTTGCATCATCATCCCACAAAAACATATGATGATAGTAATTATCGTAATGATCTAAATCGATCGATTTATTGGTTCCTTCACCAACAGCACGAAACGTAATTTCACGTAAACGACCTATTTCCTTTAAAATGTGCGGAATGTTTTTAGACTCGGTCAGGAAAACTTCGTAGTTTTTACTTTGCAATAAACGATCGTTTCCTTTACGCAGTTCTTCAACTTCTTTTACAATTAAATCTTCTAACACCGGATGCTCGATTTCTTGAGGAGGAGGCGCAGGCAATTTAAACGACGGAATTTTAATATATTGCTTTTTATCGTCTTTCGTTGTATTAGCTAAAAGATAAGTTTTTTGTCGTAAAAACTTTCCGAACTCTTCTAATGTTTCGCCATGTTCAATTTGTTCGGCTGCTGTAATTGGTTTTCCAATTCGCACACGAATTACACGATCTTTTTGCGTAAGTAATTCCGAAGGTAATTTTGCTGTTTGTAATGTTGGACTTATTTTAGAAAGCGTATAAAACAACTGACTGTTTTTTGCATGAAAGTAAATCGGAATAACCGGAACTTGCGCTTTCTTTATCAATTTCAATGCACCTTCTTCCCAAGGTTTATCTACAATTTTATCGTCTTCCTCGAAATTCGAAACTTCTCCTGCCGGGAAAATCCCTAAAGGTTTTCCTTCACTTAAATGCAACAAAGTTTCTTTAATTCCCATAACGCTCGACTTAGCATCTTTATGTGAATCAAACGGATTTACAGGCATTATAAAAGGCTTTAACGGCTCAATTCTATGCAATAAAAAATTCGCAATAATCTTGAAATCAGGATCATGTTCGCGCATTAATTTTAACAATAGAATTCCGTCTATTCCTCCTAACGGATGATTAGAAATCGTAATATAAGGCCCCTTTTTGGGCAAGCGTTTCAGTTCTTCCGGATCAATCTCGAACTCGATCTGAAACTCATTCAAAATAGCATTTAAAAACTCGGTATCTTCTAAATGTTTATTTCGATCGTATATTTTATTTAATTCAGAAATCTTCAGCACTTTCATTAGTAACCAACCAGAAAAAGTACCTAAAAATCCGTACTTTTCCAATTTAATTACCTGTGCTATTTCTTTTGCGGTTACTAACCCCATTTAACAACTTTTTGGCAAAGATAACAATTCATAACTACACATTTTAATTCAAACAACATTTCTAATCCAGTTTTAAGATTAGTTCCCAACCTTTAAATATATAAAAAAGGTTTGATGAATTTGAATTTCGCAGCGTAGATTGAAAAAATATTTTCAAATTCATTCCACAAAATAGTCAAGAAGTCGTTAAATATCCCGATTCTTTATAGGGAAATGTTTATTTTTGGAAAAATTCACTCAACAAATGAAAATACTATCATATAATGTAAACGGAATTAGAGCCGCAATTACCAAAGGATTTTTAGATTGGTTACAGGCTGCAAATCCGGACATTATCTGTTTACAGGAAATAAAAGCTGTAGAAAGTCAGATTCCTACTTTAGAAATTTCCGCAGCAGGCTATCCGTATCAATATTATTATCCGGCGCAAAAAAAGGGGTATAGCGGAGTTGCAATTCTTTCGAAAATAGAACCAAAAAATGTCATTTTCGGAACCGGAATTCCATATATGGATGACGAAGGAAGAAATTTAAGAGCCGATTTTGACGGTTTTTCTGTAATGTCGCTTTATCTTCCATCAGGAACAAACATTGATCGATTAAGTCATAAATTCCAATATATGGACGATTTTAGAATTTATATCAATGAATTGCGAAAATCGATTCCAAACCTGATTATTGGTGGCGATTACAATATTTGTCATCAAGCAATCGACATTCACGATCCTATTCGTAACGCAAAAGTTTCGGGATTTTTGCCTGAAGAAAGAGAATGGTTAGACGGATTTATGAAAGATGGTTGGGTTGATACGTTTAGAATGTTTAATCCGGAACCGCACAATTATAGTTGGTGGAGTTACAGAGCAAACGCGCGAAACAACAATAAAGGTTGGAGAATTGATTATATGTTGGTAGACGATGCAATGAAAGATCGTGTAAAACGCGCTTATATTTTGCCCGAAGCCAAACATTCAGATCACTGTCCTGTTGCAATAGAAATCGAATAAACAGATATTATGTTAAAAAAAATAATTGTTCTAAGTAGTTTATCTCTTGTTTTCACTTCATGTGTTTCAAGAAGATTGTACAACGAATTAGACGCAAAATACAAAGCTTGCGCTCAGGATTTAGAGCGATTAAGTACCGAAAACGAAGAAAATAAAGCTTCGGCTTTTGATTTAGGAGGAAAAAATCAATCGTTAAAAGATCAATTAGATAAAATGACAGCCGAACGCGACAGACTTTCGGTTGAATACAATCAATTATCTAAAAATTCTGATGCTGCAATTCAAGCAGAAATCGACCGTTTAAATAATTTGAAAAAAGAATTGGACGGAAAATCTTCTCGTGTTGCTGAACTAGAAAACATGTTAGATGCACAAAACAAAAGTCTTCGTAAACTAAAAGATGCTTTATCGAAAGCACTATTTGAGTTTGAAGGAAAAGGACTAACTGTTGAACAGAAAAACGGAAAAGTTTATGTTTCGATGGAAAATAAATTGTTGTTTCCTTCGGGAAGTTGGGCTGTAAGTAGTTCTGGTCGCGCTGCTGTTGAGCAATTAGGTTCGGTTTTAGCACAAAATCCTGAAATTTCAATTTTAATTGAAGGACATACCGATAACGATAAAATTGTTGGAAATTTAGGTGGCGGAATTACAAATAACTGGGATTTATCTACAAAACGTGCAACGGCAATCGTTAATATTTTAGAAGAAAATTCTCGAATCGACAAGAAGAATCTAACGGCGGCAGGAAGAAGCGAATTCTCTCCTATTGCTACAAATTCATCAAACGAAGGGAAAGCTAAAAATAGGCGCATTGAAGTAATTTTAACTCCGAAATTGGACGAAATTTCTAAAATGCTAAACGATTTTTAATCAATTAAATCCCGAAATCGGGATTTTTTTATTTAGATATTTGTTAATCAGAGTTTTAAATAAGCTTTATTATATTTTCAAAAAATTAAATTAAGAGAAACGAAAACGAATTATGGATTTAATTAACGATCAAATTCAAAGCGAAATATATAAATTCGGATTAAATCTTTGGCTTCAATTAGGCATCAATACTCAAACGGCGCACATTTTAAACAGCATCGTTTTAATTATTGGTTTGTTTCTAATTTTATATGCTTTAGATTATGTTCTTCGAAGAGTTTTTATGCTGATTATGATAAAAACAATTCGAAAAAGTAAAACCAAAATCGACGATTATTTGATTCGAAACGGCGTGTTGAAAAATGCCATTCATTTGGTTCCGCTTTGGATTGCCCAACAATCAATTCCATTTATTTTCACTGGTTTTCCGGAATCTACTTCGGCTATTTTAAAAGTTACCGATGTCCTTTTTATTTTCGCAATTACGATTCTGCTTAAATCGCTCGCACATTCTTTAAAAGATTATTTAAAAAGCAAAAAGAGTTTCTCTAATAAACCGCTCGACAGTTATTTTCAGGTTGTTTCCATCATCCTTTACATTATTTGTTTTGTCATTATTTTTACGCATTTACGCGGCGTTTCACCTTCGACCGTTTTAGGAGCATTCGGAGCAGCTTCGGCTATTATTTTATTAGTTTTTAAGGATACGATTTTAGGATTTGTTGCAAGTATTCAAGTTTCGTCTAACGATATGGTTCGAGTTGGCGATTGGATTGAAATGACGAAATACGGAGCCGACGGAACAGTTTTAGAAATTAATTTAAGTACGGTAAAAGTTCAGAATTTTGATAAAACCATTACAACAATTCCAACTTATGCTTTAATCAGCGATTCGTTCCGAAATTACAGAGGAATGCAAAAATCAGGCGGACGAAGAATTAAACGTTCTATCAATATTAAAATGGGATCGATTCGATTTTTAGAAGCTGATGAAATCGAGAATTTAAAACGAATTAAATTGCTGAAATCGTACATTATCGAGCGTCAACAAGAAATTGCCGAATATAATAGAACGCATGTTGATGATCCGACTATGTTGGTAAACGGAAGGCGCATGACGAATATTGGTTTGTTTAGAGAATATGTGAATCGTTATTTGTTAAACAACAAAAACACGCATAAACAATTTCACTTAATGGTTCGTCATTTACAACCAACAGAACACGGACTTCCGATTGAAATTTACGTTTTTACCAACACAACCGAATGGCCAAAATACGAAGGTATAATGGCAGATATTTTTGATCACATTTTAGCTGTAATTCCTTATTTTAATTTAGAATTATTTGAATTACCAAGTTCAACCGATTTTCACGATTTTTTAATCGCGCAACATAACGAAAACAAAACGCAACCCGAATAGGCTGCGTTTTTTGTATTAAATTCCTAAGTTTTTATCTTTTGCAGATTTTACTTGATAACCAAATCGAATCTTTTTAGTTTCGTTCGATTTAAAATTTACTTCCCAGCTTAATTTTCCTTTTTCTTCATCGAGTTTCGCTCCGCCTTTATCGCTTAAGGTAACTTCTATATCCGAATTACTGCTAATTGGCATTTGATCTTCTAGCACAATACTGATGTTTTCCTTTTTATTATTGCGAACAGAAATTTCATAAACAAAATCCTGAACTTTACGAGATGACAATGTTTTAGTTCCCGATTTATCGGAAATTAAGATTCTGCTAACCGAAATATTCGGATCTTTTCCTAAGCTCAATCTTAAATCGTCTTCGTTTGCATTCGCGTTTACAAAGGTTTTACCAACGTACATTCCTTCAAAAATCACATTTGCTTCGCCTGGTAAAATATTATAATCTCCATAATTTTTAATTTTCGCGACTAAATATGCATTTGTATCTAATTTCGGAATCGTAACATAACTGTAGGTTGCTGGTAATTGCGTGTCTTTTAACGCTACGCTGTGTCCTTTGTTATTACTTAAAATCGTGTATGGAATATCAATATTAAACGTGATATTTAATTGTGATTCGTTTATTTGGGTGTAATGTTCTAATGTTGAAGGATTCTCAGAAACTTCCTGATATTCATCATCATAAGGTTTACGAGAATTTGATCTAGATATATTTACCCCAGGAACTTGTCCTTGTAAGGTTTGAATCATACTTGCATTCGGTCTACCTTCGATTGATTTACTTGTAACCATAAGACCCGAATTTCTATAATCTAGAAACCAAGGTTGTAATTCGGGCGCAATTGTATTTTGATTAGCTTGCCCGCTGGTTAAAGATAATTTAATATTTTTCCAATCAATTCCAGTATTTTGGCGCACTTGCGCTTTATACAACATTTGAATTGGATCGTTTATTTTATCGATTCGCATTTCGTAACTCGGTTGCCATGTTGCTTGATTGGTTAAATAAGAAACTTCTAAAGGAATGCTTCCCGACTGACTACTCATGACGTTTACAATCAATTTTCCTTGACTTGTTTTTTCGGCAGACGTTTGATTAAACGTTAATTTCCCTTTTAAAGCAGTTAATTCTTCTTGAAGTTTTCTATTTTGTTTTTCTAAGGCATCAATAGAGTTTCCTAATTCTATTTTTTTGTTTTTGTAAAAATCAACTAATTTAGACAATTCGGCAACCGAGAAATTTTGAGATTCTTTCATCGATTGGTTTTCTTCTAATATCTCCAAACTTCCTCGTTCGGCATACAATTTATTTTGAAGAATTTTTAATTCGGCCTCTTTATTTTCGATTTCGTCTTTTACCGGTTTTACCAAAGGCGAATCTTGATTATTATCGTATTCTTCGACATACGCATTCGTAAACTGAACCGACATAACCGTTACATTTTTTGGAACACCAATTTGAACCGTACTTTCGTTTAGATAATTTGCTACGTTCGTAATGACGATTTCCGAAGTTCCCGAAGGAATTTGCACCGTTGTTTTATGTTTTAACTCGGCTGCATTATTGTAAACTCTGGCCGATTCGATTTTTGCTTGTGTAAAAACAGGCTTTTGTGCATTTGCTGTTATACTAAAAGCAATAACCGCAGGAAATAAAAGGTTTTTCATAAAAAGAAATAATTTCGTTCTCTAAATTTACAATAATTATAACAATTACCTTGCCTTTTTTAACAAAAGGGTAGCAATTCAAAGGCTATTTTCGCTTTGTATAATTAAAACAAACATTTATGAAACGATTCAAAAAAACAGCAGTCTTTGTGAGTGCTCTATGCCTGTCAAATCTAGTAAATGCTCAAGAAAAAAAATGGAATTTTGGTTTTCATTTAGGGAGCGATCAATTTTACACTGGAAAAGCTCCTTCTAATCCCTTAAACTATAAATTAGACAATACACATAGTTACAAAATGGGAATTTTAGCGGAAAGAACTTTAAATGAAAAATCTTCGCTTACTTTAGGAATAAATTACAACTTGTACTTTCAGGAGTATTCTACACAATATGAAAGTTATGGAAGATCTGGCGGAAGAAGTTTAGATAATTATTTTGATTTAGACTTACAATACAATAGGTATCTAATAAAAAATTTGAACTATTTTGTAGGAACCAATGCTTCCTTTCAAAGTGGACACAGAAACTATCAAAACGGGGGGAATAATTTTAGAGCGAATGGAAAAGCATCTGATTTCAATATAGGTTTAAACACGGGATTAAAATACACGATAAATTCAGAAAGTAGATTTAAAATAGAACCTTACATTATGTTAGGTGTAAATGCTTTTGACAAGGATAAAGAAGAAGTTATTTTTACACCAAACAATCAAACACAACAACATACTTTAAGTAATTTCTATACTAGATTTGGAATAAATTTCAAGTTTTAAAAGAGAAAAGAGGTCGTAAAACGACCTCTTTTTAATTAGAATAAAGCACTTACCAAATCTTCAATTTTTGAAACCAAAACAAGTTCAATTTTTTTAGAATTATAGGTAATCTTATTGTATTTAGAAATAAATATTTTGGCGAAACCTAATTTCTCGGCTTCCTGAATTCGTTGATCTACTCGATTTACCGGACGAATTTCGCCCGACAATCCTACTTCACCGGCAAAACAATAATCTTTCGGAATTGCATCATCTTCATTCGATGAAAGAATCGAAGCTACAACCGCCAAATCAATTGCCGGATCGTCTACATTAATTCCGCCTGTAACATTTAAGAAAACGTCTTTCATTCCCAAACGGAAACCGGCTCTTTTTTCTAAAACCGCCAAAATCATATTTAAGCGCTTTAAGTTATATCCGGTAGCACTTCGTTGTGGCGTTCCGTAAACTGCGGTACTTACCAAAGCTTGAATCTCGATCATTAAAGGGCGCATTCCTTCTAAAGTGGAAGCAATCGCTGTTCCCGAAAGTTCTTCTTCGCGATGTGAAAGTAATATTTCGGACGGATTTGAAACTTCGCGTAATCCCGAACCTAACATTTCGTAAATTCCTAATTCGGCTGTAGAACCGAATCGATTTTTTAAAGCACGAAGAATTCTGTAAACATGATTTCGATCGCCTTCGAACTGAAGAACCGTATCCACCATGTGTTCTAAAATCTTAGGTCCGGCAATGTTTCCGTCTTTCGTAATATGACCAATCAAAATAACCGGAGTCGATGTTTCTTTTGCAAATTTAATCAACTCGGCAGTTGTTTCCTTTATTTGCGAAATGCTTCCCGCCGAAGCTTCGATATAATCGGTATAAAGCGTTTGAATAGAATCGATAATTAAAACATCGGGTTCTATTTCTTCGACTTGTTTAAAGATGTTTTGCGTGTTGGTTTCGGTTAAAATATAACACGAATTATTATTTGGATTAATGCGTTCGGCACGCATTTTTATTTGTTTCTGACTTTCTTCGCCCGAAACATATAATACTTTGTAAGGTAATTTTAACGAAAGCTGTAGCAAAAGTGTACTTTTTCCAATTCCGGGTTCGCCGCCTAATAAAATCATAGATCCTGGAACAATTCCGCCACCTAAAACTCGATTCAATTCGTGATCTAAGGTATTTAATCGAATTTCGCGTGTATTGTCGATTTCCTGAATTAACAGCGGTTTTGCAGCTTTTTTAATTCCCGAAGACGATTTGGTTTGCCATGCCACTTTTTCTTCTTTCTGAATTACTTCTTCCACAATCGTATTCCATTGTTTACACGAAGTACATTGTCCCATCCATTTTGAAAATTGCGTTCCGCAGGAAGAACAAAAAAATGCTGTTTTTACTTTTGCCATCTTTTTTGCTTTAAGCTTTAGGCATTAAGCTATAAGCATAACGACTAAAAACATATTAGATAACGAAAGTACGAATTTAGGCTTAAAGGCGAAAGTTACGACGCCAAATGTCACAAATAGTTTTAAAGCTAAAAAGCGAGATTACTCTGTTTGTTTGCGTTTTTTACGTTCCATCCAAAACATTATAACACTAGCTAATATTCCTGAAAAGGAAGATATAATTCCGTTTCCTTTCCATAAAAAATAAAGCATTGATAACAACAATAAGCCGCTTACTGTTTTAAGAATTTTGTTTGTTTTCATAATGTTTTGTTTTGAATACAAACATACGAAAAACACCTAACAATAAAATTACGAGATATTTAGAAAACTATTTTGTTTTATTTATAATAGGTAGAAACAAAAAAGCCAAACCGCCTAAAACTAAAATCAATACAGTTTGCGAAGTCCATAAAATCCAACCGAAAGCGGTTCCTACGGTAAGTGGAATAGCATATAAAGCCAAAATTTTGGAAATCATTAAAGGAAAAGCTCCTACTCCGCCGTTTGTAAAACTTATTGCCAAGCTTCCTACAACAAAAGCAATTAAGGTAACTCCAAACGAAATTTCGCTGGTTTCGGGCAATACTTTTGTTCCAAAATAAAAAGTCAACACAAAACCAATCCAAATAATACAGCTGTGAATTAAAAACGGAATCCGATGCGGCATTTTAAAAATACTCAAAATACCTTCGATCAAACCTGAAATTTTGCTTCGAATAAAAACAAAGAATTTCCATTGCGAAGTGTACAACAAATAAAGTCCGACGATTCCTAAAATTGCCAAAACTCCTAAAATAACGATTAATTGATTAATTGGAATATGCTGAGAAAGAAAATCGACCAATTGATTGTATTGCAAAACAAGTGCGAGCGTTACAAAAAACAAAAGAAAAACCAAATCGATGATTCGTTCGGCAATAATGGTTCCAAAACCTTTATCGAACGGAATGTTGTTGTATTTCTGCAAAACCAAAGCTCGGGAAATTTCGCCCGAACGCGGAACAGTCATATTTAACAAATATCCGATTGAAATTGCCATGAAGTTATTCCAAAAGGAAGACGAATAGCCTAAATATTGCAAGCTGTATTTCCAACGATACGCACGTGAAGCATGACTTAACTTCATAAAAAGAAGCGACAAAGCAACGTAAAAATAATCGGCAGTTTGGAAATAGCTTTTCATTTCCTGAATCTGCTCAAAAGTAAACTGATTGTAAGCGTAATAAACCAAAAAAACTCCCAACAAAAGTGGGAGTATTATATTAGCTATTTTCTTAAATGTTTTCAATAATTATTTTAAAGAATTGTTTTCTTCATTCGGAAAAATCACCCAAGGTTTAAATTCCTTAGCTTCTTGAAATTCCATTAAAGCATACGTAATTATAATAATAATATCGTCTTTGTGCACTTTTCTAGCAGCCGGACCATTTAATGTAATTTCGCCGCTATTTCTTGGTCCGGGAATAGCGTAGGTTTCAAAACGTTCTCCATTGTTAATGTTTACAATAGATACTTTTTCTCCTTCAATAATATTAGCAGCTTCCATTAAAGCTATATCAATTGTGATACTTCCAATATAATTTAAATCGGCACCCGTTACTTTAACACGGTGGATTTTTGATTTTAAAACTTCTATTTGCATAAGGCAAAGTTATAAATTTTAATTAAACGCAAGGTTATCAATTAGTCGAACATTTTCGATATGTGCCACAACAAAAGCACGGTATTTTTTACCTGCTTCTTTTACTGATGCGGTTTGCAAATTTGCTTCGTCTGCAATTACAAAATATTCTAAAGTAAATTCAGGTTTGCTGTTAAAAGCTTTCTTTACAAACAAAAGCACTTCTTCTACTGTAGAAGTTGCAAACAACTCTTTTGCTTGCTTTAAAATTTTATAGATTTCGGTCGATTTCTCTCTTGCTTCTTCGCTTAACCTTTGATTTCTTGAACTCATTGCCAAACCATTTTCTTGACGAAAAATAGGACAACCAACGATTTCAATGTTTATATTATCTTTCTGAACCATTTTCCGAACAATTTGTAATTGCTGAAAATCTTTCTCGCCAAAATACGCTTTTGTAGGTTCAATGATTTCGAATAATTTTTTAACAATCGTTCCAACTCCATCAAAATGTCCTGGACGATTTGCGCCTTCCATTTCATTTTCCAATCCGTCGTAATCAAATTTCTGAGCAATCGTATTTCCTTCATAAATATCGTCTACACTTGGTGCATACACAATGATTTTATCGGAAACAGACTGAATCATTTCAATGTCGTCCTCTAATGTGCGCGGATACTTTTCTAAATCTTCGGAATTATTAAACTGAGTAGGATTTACAAAAATACTGATCACAACCACATCATTTTCTAACAAAGCTTGTTTCAACAACGAAAGATGTCCGTTATGAATAGCTCCCATTGTAGGAACGAATCCAATGGTTTGTTTTGTGTTTTTTACAGAAGCCAGACGCTGTTTTAACTGGCTTTGAGCATGAAGTACATTCATGATTTTAAAAGTTTTGTGCGTGCAAAATTAGTACTTTACTTAATAATGTCGACAATTTTTCGTAAATTTGCATGTTTAAAAGCATTTTTAATTAAAACAACACAATGATGAGAGATAAGAGGATATTGTATGTATCATCTGAAGTAGTGCCTTATTTACCTGAAAACGAAGTTTCACAAACTTCATTCGACACTCCGAAAATGATTAATGATTTAGGTGGTCAAATTCGTATCTTTATGCCAAGATACGGCTGTATTAATGAAAGAAGACATCAACTTCACGAAGTAATCAGGCTTTCGGGAATGAATTTGGTAATCAATGACATGGACATGCCTTTAATCATCAAAGTAGCTTCTATTCCGAAAGAAAGAATTCAGGTTTATTTTATAGATAACGACGATTATTTTAAAAGAAAAGGAACTTTTGGAGATGAAGACACGGCAATGTTTGACGATAACGATGAACGTGCTATTTTCTTTGTAAAAGGCGTAGTTGAAACCGTTAAAAAATTAAATTGGGTTCCGGATGTAATTCACGTTCATGGATGGATGGCTTCTTTATTGCCGCTTTACATGAAAAAATATTACAACGACGAAACTATTTTTGCCGACACTAAAATAGTTACTTCTGTTTATTCAGAAGGATTTAAAGGGAAATTATCTGAGAACATGTACGATAAAGTTGTTTTCGATGCGTTTGATTCAAAAGATATAGCTGATTTAAAAGATGCAACTTACGAAAACATCATGAAGAATGCCATTGATCATTCTGACGGAATCATTATTTCTTCTGATGAGATCTCTGAAGATTTAACAAATTATATACAAAGTTCGAATAAACCTTTCTTACCTTTCGCCGCGAAAGATAAAATGACAGAGTTGTATCCGGAATTTTATCTTAACAAGGTTTAATTTAAAGATTTATATGAGAAGAAAATCGATAACGAAAGTATTTGTTTTTTCTATTTTGACCTTTGGAATGTGGTCTTGCGAGCAAGAATTCACAGAAATGGGTTCGGAAGTAATCGATAGCGATCAATTTGGTTTTGACAAATACGATGTGCAAAACATTTTGGCAACAAACAACGATGCAGGAATTGCAAATACGCGCAATTTACCTGTAAACAATTTCGGAGTTTATACGCACAGCACTTTTGGAAAAACCGCGGCACATTTCGTTACACAAATCGAAATGCCGGATAACGAAAGTTTAACTTCTATTGGAGCTAATCCGGTTTTAGATTCGGTTTACGTTTATATTCCATTTACAAGTACAGTTTCTTCAACAGATTCTGACGGAAATAAAAGTTACAATGTTTCGAACATTTTCGGAGGCGGAAAATTTGCATTAAACGTATATGAAAACGGTTATTATTTAAGACCAACCGATCCGAATAATAATTTTGAAACTCAGTTTTATTATGCCGACGAAAAGAAAACGTTTGATCAATATAAAAAAGGAATCAACGGAACCGATCGTTTAAATAATTCGACCAATACGTTGCAAAACACCGAGTTTGAATTCAACAAAAGCGAAATCAAACTTTATGCATATAATGCTGACGGAACACCGCAAAAAGACGACAAAGACAAACCTAAAATAAAGGAGCGTTTAGCGCCTGGAGTTTGGTTAGATTTGGATAAAAATTACTTCCAATCGAAATTTTTCGCTAATAACAAACACCAATCTCTTACAAACAACGGTATTTTAAAAGAATACTTCCGTGGTTTGTATTTTGAAGCTGTTGATGCTTTTAATCAAAATAATTTAGCTCAATTAGAATTAGCTAAAGGGAAAGTTGTTTTTGTTTACAAGCAAGATGGAGATCTTGATGCTACAACAAATAAACCAAAACGCGAACGCAAAACATTAGAATTTAGAATTGGTTTCGATAATAGCGGTGACGGAAAATCATCGGCAACTACAGTAAATTTATTAGACAACAATTTTAAATTAGACAATAATTCATTCGGTGCGATTTGGTTAAAAGGCGGTGGAAACAGTACTTTCTCTAAAATCGATTTATTCGGAGAAGACTCAGACAAAAACGGAAAACCTGACGAATTAGATAAAATCATTGCAAACAATTGGTTAATTAATCAGGCCATTTTAACGTTCTATGTCGATAAATCTTTAGTAGGTTCAGATACTTTATCGTATCCTAAACGCTTGTATTTATATGATTATAAAAACAATAAGGTTATACAAGATTACACAACAGATTTAACTACTTCTCCGCCAAAATCTAAATACAACGGAATTTTGGTAAAGAACAAAGAATCTGTTTACAAATATCAATTTAGAATTACAGATCATCTTAACAACCTAATCAAAAAAGACTCTACTAATGTTTCTTTAGGTTTAGTTGTAGCAAACGATATTACCAATACTTCTATGAATCC
Source organism: Flavobacteriaceae bacterium UBA3339 (assembly GCA_002360925.1). Lineage (GTDB taxonomy): Bacteria > Bacteroidota > Bacteroidia > Flavobacteriales > Flavobacteriaceae > Flavobacterium. Next base: position 579,412 of record DERN01000011.1, read on the forward strand.
ATTAAAAGGTTCAGACAAAAAAACTCCGCTTACTGCATCAATGAATCCATTCGGAACGGTTATTTATGGTCCGGATGCAACAAATGGCGATTTACGCATGAAGTTGGAAATTTATTATACTAAAGAAAACAAGTAATTTATGTGCGGAATAGTAGGTTATATTGGTCCTAGAGAAGCTTATCCGATTATTATTAAAGGATTAAAACGCTTAGAATACAGAGGATACGACAGTGCCGGTTTGGCATTATATGATGGAGAGAAATTTACTTCGAGCAAAACAAAAGGTAAAGTTTCTGATCTGGAATCGAAAGCAGAAATTGAAAATACAACTAAAGGTTCAATGGGAATTGGACATACACGTTGGGCAACTCATGGAGTTCCGAATGATGTAAATTCGCATCCACATTTTTCAAATTCAGGTGAATTAGTAATTATTCACAATGGGATTATCGAAAATTACGAACCTTTAAAACAAGAATTAATCAATCGTGGCTATACGTTTAAATCTGATACAGACACGGAAGTTTTGGTTAATTTAATTGAAGACATTCAGAAAAACAAAGGTTTAAAAATAGGAAAAGCTGTTCAGGTAGCATTAAATCAAGTTGTTGGTGCTTATGCTATTTGTGTAATGGATATAAAAAGACCAAACGAAATCATTGCAGCTCGTTTAGGAAGTCCATTGGCAATTGGTATTGGTGAAGGTGAATATTTTGTAGCGTCGGACGCATCTCCTTTTATCGAATATACTAATAACGCGATTTATTTGGAAGACGAAGAAATGGCAATTATTCGTTTACACAAACCTATTAAAATCCGCAAAATTAAAAATGGTTTAGAGGTAAGCCCTTATATTCAAGAATTACAATTGAATTTAGAGCAGATCGAAAAAGGTGGTTACGACCATTTTATGTTGAAAGAGATTTACGAACAACCAGAAGTAATTCGTGATACATTCCGCGGACGCTTATTAGCCGACAAAGGAATTATTAAAATGGCAGGAATTGAAGATAATTTAGAAAAATTCCTTAACGCAAAACGTATTATTATTGCAGCTTGTGGAACTTCGTGGCACGCAGGCTTGGTTGCTGAATATATGATTGAAGAGTTTGCTCGCATTCCTGTTGAAGTAGAATACGCTTCTGAATTCAGATACCGAAATCCAATCATAAATGAAGACGATGTTTTAATTGCTATTTCTCAATCAGGAGAAACAGCAGATACTTTAGCTGCTATTAAATTAGCTAAAGAAAAGGGTGCATTTGTTTTTGGAGTTTGTAATGTTGTGGGTTCTTCTATCGCACGCGAAACACACGCAGGAGCATACACGCACGCTGGTCCTGAAATCGGAGTTGCTTCAACAAAAGCATTTACAACTCAGATTACTGTTTTAGCATTAATTGCTTTAAGATTAGCCAAAGCAAAAGGAACTATTTCTCAATCTGATTATTTACGTAATTTATTAGAATTAGAGCTAATTCCTGAAAAAGTTGCAGAAGCCTTAACTCAAAACGATCATATTTTAGAAATTTCTAAAGTTTATAAAGACTCTCCAAACTGTTTATTCTTAGGTCGCGGATTTAATTTCCCTGTAGCTTTAGAAGGAGCTTTAAAATTAAAAGAAATTTCATACATTCATGCGGAAGGATATCCTGCAGCAGAAATGAAACACGGTCCAATTGCTTTAATCGACGAGAATATGCCAGTTATTGTAATTGCTCCACAACAAAATCATTACGACAAAGTGGTGAGCAACATTCAAGAAATTAAAGCAAGAAGCGGAAAAATCATTGCATTGGTTTCTAAAGGCGATGTTCAGGTACGAAATCTTGCAGATCACGTAATCGAAATGCCTTCTTCTACCGAAGCTTTAACATCAATCATTGCAACTATTCCGTTACAATTATTATCATATCATGTTGCGGTTTTAAGAGGTGCCAATGTAGATCAACCAAGAAATTTGGCTAAATCGGTAACAGTAGAATAAAAACATAAAAATATTTTGTAATTAAAAAAACTTGTGTAACTTTACATCATAACTCATTCTACTACATGTAATAGAATAAAGTTTTTCATAAGTGTTTTTTTTGGTTATTTAAAGTGGACTTGTTTCGATAAGTCCACTTTTTATTTTTATTTCAATATTTCTACTTCCACATTATTATTTATTACAAAAAAAAACTATCTTTGCACATCGAAAAAAGTCGTTTTTTCACAATTGATAATTAGCTGTTAAATAAATACATAAGCAATGTCTAAAGTTACAGGAAAAGTTGCACAAGTTATCGGACCGGTAGTTGACGTAGTATTTGATACTACTTCTGCTGCATTACCGAAGATTTATGATTCATTAGAAGTTACTAAAGCAGATGGATCAAAATTAGTTTTAGAAGTTCAATCTCATATCGGTGAAGACACTGTACGTACCATTTCAATGGATTCTACAGACGGTTTAAGCCGTGGTATCGAAGTAGTAGCTTTAGGTAGCCCTATCCAAATGCCAATTGGTAAAGAAGTTTTCGGACGTCTTTTCAACGTTGTTGGAGATCCAATTGACGGATTAGAAGCATTACCAAAAGATGGTGCAAATGGATTGCCAATTCACCGTCCAGCTCCTAAATTCGAAGATTTATCTACATCTAGCGAAGTTTTATTCACAGGAATTAAAGTAATCGATTTGATCGAACCTTATGCAAAAGGTGGTAAAATTGGTCTTTTTGGTGGTGCTGGTGTTGGTAAAACAGTATTGATTCAGGAATTAATCAACAACATTGCAAAAGGACACGGAGGTTTATCTGTATTTGCCGGTGTTGGTGAACGTACTCGTGAAGGTAACGATTTATTACGCGAGATGTTAGAATCTGGAATTATCAAATACGGTGACGATTTCATGCACTCTATGGAAAATGGAGGTTGGGATTTAACTAAAGTTGATAAATCTGGAATGATGGATTCTAAAGCAACTTTCGTATTCGGACAGATGAATGAGCCACCTGGAGCACGTGCTCGTGTAGCTTTATCAGGTTTAACAATTGCTGAATATTTCCGTGACGGAGCTGGTGATGGACAAGGAAAAGATGTTCTTTTCTTCGTTGATAACATCTTCCGTTTCACACAGGCAGGTTCTGAAGTATCTGCATTATTAGGACGTATGCCTTCTGCTGTAGGTTACCAACCTACATTAGCAACAGAAATGGGTGCTATGCAAGAGCGTATTACATCTACAAAAACAGGATCAATTACATCAGTTCAGGCGGTTTACGTTCCTGCGGATGACTTAACGGATCCGGCTCCTGCTACAACATTTGCTCACTTAGATGCTACTACGGTATTATCTCGTAAAATTTCTGAGTTAGGTATTTATCCTGCAGTAGATCCATTAGATTCTACTTCTCGTATCTTAACTCCTGAAATCTTAGGAAAAGAGCATTATGCTTGTGCACAACGTGTAAAAGAAATCTTACAAAAATATAAAGAATTACAAGACATTATCGCTATCTTAGGTATGGAAGAATTATCTGAACAAGATAAATTAGCTGTACACCGCGCACGTCGAGTTCAACGTTTCTTATCTCAACCATTCCACGTAGCAGAACAATTTACGGGTATTCCGGGAGTTTTAGTTGATATTAAAGATACAATCAAAGGATTTAACATGATTATTGATGGTGAATTAGATCATTTACCAGAAGCTGCATTCAACTTAAAAGGTACAATTGAAGATGCAATTGCTGCCGGAGAGAAAATGTTGGCTGAGTAATTTTAAAAACCATTCAGTATGATTTTAGAAATTGTTTCTCCAGAAGCTAAATTATTTTCAGGTCAGGTAACTGCAGTTTCAGTTCCTGGAGTTGATGGCGAGTTTCAAATGTTAAATAACCACGCCCCTATTGTTTCTTTATTAACAGAAGGAAGAATAAAAATCGTAGGAAACAATCTACAATTTGAACCTCAGTTCGAGAAAAAGTTTGAAAAAATTGATAATAACACCTATTATTTACCAATTAAATCGGGCACTCTAGAACTACAAGATAATAAGATTAATATCTTAGCAAATTAAACAAAACCCCAACTTATAAAGTTGGGGTTTGTTTTTAACAATTCTTATACTATTTAAATCTTACTAAATAATATATAAAAAGTATTAAATTTCAAGAGTTAATTCTCAATGTTGTAATTATCTACTTACAAAACAAACTTATAATAAAGCTAGATTAAATACCTCTGAAAACTATAATTTTAGTATAGGATTTTAAACAGAAACAACAAGTTTTTTTGAAAACAAGACGAAATTGGTAAAAAAATCTCTGAAGTATTTACAAATCTTAAGAAGAAGAATAAACGCCTTAAATTAATTTAAGGCGTTTATTTTTTGTATCATTGGATCTTGTTGAAGAACCCAAAGGTAATATGCATTTTCGTCATACAATTGATGAATATATTCAGCAACTAAATAAAACATGATATTCTTTTTATGACGATCTAAATTAAAGGTTAATCCACTTGATTTCAAGTGTCGTTTTAGGTCTTCGAAATATTTTGGATTATTGTATATCTGTTCGGCTAATTGTTTTGAAGACAAACCTTCTAAAAACGCTCTTTCCTTCTCTATCTCTTCAAAAACATAGTAACTTACCAAACTGGTTTTCATTAAAAGTTGAATCGCATCTTCTCCATGCTTATTCTTCAACGGAACAAATACATCAGGAACAATTCCTCCGCCACCAAAAACAGTTCTTCCTGTAACGGTTTTAAACTGTAAACTATCAGCCAAATGAATACTGTCTTTCGAATACAATTCACCTGATTTAAATCGATTGTTCAAATCATTGTTATATTCATCCAAACCATCCATATAAGGTTTTTGAATTGATCTTCCCGAAGGCGTGTAATATCTAGCTGTTGTTAAGCGAACAGCCGATCCGTCACCTAAATACATTTCGCGTTGAACCAATCCTTTTCCGTAAGAACGACGTCCAACAATTGTTCCACGATCGTTATCTTGAATAGCTCCTGCAATAATTTCGCTTGCCGAAGCAGAGTTCTCATTAATTAAAACGTATAATTTTTGATTTTCGAACAAGCCTTTATTCGAAGCTTTTGTAACCTTTACGTTCCCTTTTTTATTAACCGTTTTTACAATGACTTCGTTCTTTTTTAAGAATTCATCGGCTATTTGAATTGCCGGTTCCATATATCCGCCGCCATTTTCACGTAAATCTAAAACCAATTCAGAAATACCTTCATTCAACAAAGCTTCTAAACCTGTTTTAAATTCATTATAAGTAGTTTCGGCAAAACGATTAATCTTTATATAACCACGCTTTTTGTCGAATTTAATTGCAACATCAACACTTTTTAAAGGGACATCGCCTCGAGTAATTTCAACATCGAATGTTTTGTTAGCAGATTTTCTGTAAACTTTTAAAAGTGTTTTGGAACCATCTGTTCCGCGAATAAGATTTATGATAGAATCATTCGATAATCCTTGATTAAAAAGCTGTACTTTATCGGCATAAAGAATTCGATCTCCTGCTTTTAATCCAGCTTTAGAAGAAGGTCCGCCCGGCAAAGGTTTTACAATTGCCAAAGTATCATTTAAAACATAATAATTGATTCCGATTCCAACAAAAGAACCTTTCATGGCATTTTGAACATCTTCGAAATCGGATTTTGAGATATAAGTAGAATGCGGGTCTAATTGTGCTAAAATGTTGTTTACTGTCATATCGATAATAGAATCGGTATTTATATTATCAACATATTCTTGCTCGATTAAATCAATAAGTTTATTCAGTTTTACACGGCCATAGTTTTCCTTAACAGAAAATGGAACTCCACTTTTTGTTAAATATCCGCCCAAAACAATTCCTATAGCTAGCGATCCCGTTGCTAGTAAAGGCCATAAATAATTTTTCTTATTCATACAACAAAGAGCTTAAATCTTCTATCTGTACCACTTCCACTCCAGCTCTCTTTAAAAGTTCAATTCCTGCTAAATCTTTATAACCTTCTTGATAAACCACACGAACAATTCCTGCCTGATGAATTAATTTACTGCAATCTTTGCAAGGACTCATTGTAATATACAACGTAGCGCCTTCGCTTGATTGCGTAGATTTCGCAACCTTTAGAATAGCATTGGCTTCGGCATGCAAAACATACCATTTAGTCAATCCTTCTTCATCTTCACAGCAATTTTCAAATCCAGAAGGTGTACCGTTATATCCATCAGAAATTATCATTCGATCCTTCACAATAATGGCACCAACTTTTCTTCGTTGACAATACGATAACTGTCCCCATTCTTTCGCAATGCGCAAATAGGCTTTATCGTATTTGTTCAACTTTTCTGCGGTTTTCATACAATAATCCGAAACAAAAAAATTATATATTTTTTAACACTAAATAGTGGTGCAAAATTACACAAAAAGTTGTTCATTAAGAAAGTTTTGATCACTTTATTATAACTATTTAAAAAAAATATTTAAATGCGATTTCTTTTAAAAAAATCATAATTTATCTATATATGTTTTTAAATTATTTTTTTTATGTTAAATTTAGATTGAATAATAAAACACGAAGTTATGTTATACCAAGATATTTATGACAGCGGTTTCAAAGAGAGAAACAAAGGACATTTTGCATCTATTGTGCGCGTAGCATATAACGATGGCGATGTTACACAAGAAGAATTAGACTTTATTAATGCATTGGCTGATAAATTGGATATTTCTGAACAGGATTATAAGGATATTATGAAAAATCCGAATAGTTGTCCAGTAAATCCGCCTTATTTGCAAGAACAGCGTATTGAGCGTTTATATGATTTGGCACGAATGGTTTTTATAAATCACATTTTAGGTCCAAAACAAAAACAAACATTGCGCAAATTTACATCGGCTTTAGGTTTTTCGGGCGATATTAATTTGATTACAGATAAAGCCTTGAGTTTATTGGTAATGGAATATAATCTGGATAATTTTAAACAAGAAATGGATGTTTATATTAAGAACATCAACAAAAAAGCGAGTATTTAAATACTCGCTTTTTTATAAATAACTTTCTAACTTTTCAATCATATTTTTACTTCCACAGAAAAAAGGAACTCTTTGGTGTAATTCTGTCGGTTCAATATCTAAAATACGTTGTTTTCCATCCGTTGCTTTTCCGCCTGCTTGCTCAATAATCATTGCAAAAGGATTACATTCGTATAACAAACGTAATTTTCCGTTTGGTTTCGAAATCGTTCCTGGATACATATAAATTCCGCCTTTTAGCATATTTCTATGAACGTCGGCAACCAAGCTCCCGATATAACGTCCGCTATACGGGCATTTAGAAGAATCATCTTTACAATAATCAATATATTCTTTTACACCTCGATCGAACTGTTTAAAGTTTCCTTCATTTACAGAATAAATCATTCCGTCTTCGGCAATTTTCATATCAGGATGCGAAAGGAAAAAAGTTCCCAAAGCTGGATCTAATGTAAAACCATTAACTCCATTTCCTGTTGTGTAAACTAACATGGTAGACGATCCATAAATTACATAACCTGCTGCAACTTGCGCGTTTCCTTTCTGAAGAAAATCTTCTTGTGTTACAGGTGTTCCAATTTCTGAAACACGTCTGTAAATAGAAAAAATTGTTCCAACCGAAACATTTACATCAATATTCGAAGATCCATCTAAAGGATCCATTAAAACTACATATTTGTTTTTATTCGCTCCGTCCGAACCTGAAATTGTGATAAAATCATCGTTTTCTTCTGAACCAATTCCGCAAACAATTTCTCGGTTTGTCAATGTTTGAATAAAAACATCATTTGCAAAAACATCTAATTTTTGTTGTTGTTCGCCTTGAATGTTTTCTTTTCCAAAAGCTCCGGTAATATCAACCAATCCCGCTTGATTTACTTTCTGAGCTACAATTTTAGCAGCCAAACGAATCGAATTCATTAATCTTGATAATTCACCAGATGTATATTGGAAATCGTCTTGTTTTTTAATAATAAACTCGCCTAATGTAATATATCTTTCTTCCATGTTTTATTGTAAAAGTGATACAAATATCGACAAAATGTACAAAATAAGCCTTCATTTACTTAGAATTTTCTAAAGTATGTTGTTTCGCTAAATCTCATTATTTACATTTGCATCCCAAACAAACAAAACAAACAAAACAAACAAAACAAACAAAACAAACAAAACAAACAAAACAAACAAAACAATTTAATCAATAATGAACTTAATGTACTATTAAAGCAAAAATGAGAGTATTTAAATTTGGAGGTGCGTCGATCAAGGATCCGCAGGCAGTCCGTAACGTTTTACACGTTTTACAAACCGTAGGTTACGAAAACAGTTTAATAATTGCTTCTGCAATGGGCAAGACAACAAATGCGTTAGAGGATATAATTAACGCTTATTTTAAGAAGCCCGAAGAACTAAAAAACGCTATCCAAATTGTCAAGAACTACCATTTAGAAATTATGAATGAGTTGTTCGAGAATAAAAATCATTTAGTTTTTGATAAAGTGAATGTTTTGTTTGGCGAAATGGAATTTTTCCTTTCCATGAATAAATCGCCTAATTACAATTTTGTTTACGATCAAATTGTTTCGTACGGAGAAATAGTTTCGACCACGATTCTAAGTTATTTCTTTAACGAGCAAGGAATTGAAACAATTTGGATTGATGCTAGAAACATGATCAAAACAGATACAACGTATCGTGATGGAATGGTTGATTGGGAAAAGACCGAAAACAACATCAAGAATCAAATTCAGTCCGAAAAATTATATATAACGCAAGGTTTTATCGGATCAGATCCAAATCATTTTTCTGTAACTTTAGGTCGAGAAGGGTCGGATTATTCCGCTGCAATTTTCGCTTATTGCTTAAACGCAAATAGCGTTACCATTTGGAAAGATGTTCCGGGGGTTTTAAATGCCGATCCACGTTATTTTGAAGATACTGTTTTGTTGAATCAAATTTCGTATCACGAAGCTATTGAATTGGCTTTTTACGGTGCTTCTGTCATCCATCCTAAAACATTACAACCTTTACAACGTAAAGAAATTCCGTTATATGTGAAATCATTCGTGAATCCTACATTACCGGGAACTTCGGTTTCTAAAGGAGCTGATTTAGAACCCGCAACGGCTTGTTTTATTGTTAAAAAAGATCAATTAATGGTTTCTATTTCCTCGAAAGACTTCTCTTTTATTATGGAAAATCAGGTGAGTGATATTTTTAAAATGTTCGCTGAACAACATATTAAAGTGAACGTTATTCAGAATTCTGCAATTAGTTTTACGGTTTGTGTCGACGATAAATTCGGAAACTTTGAAAACATTGTCGAAGATCTTTCTAACAACTTCAATATTACCTATAACGAAAATGTTTCGTTATATACTATTCGTCATTTTACCGAAGAGGCAGCGAAGAAAGTGATTGCAGATAAAACAGTTTTATTGCAACAAATCAATCGTGAAACCATGCAGATTGTTACTAAAGAATAGATTTAAAAAATCCGCTCGATGAGCGGATTTTTTTTGCTTTTAAATTCATGGCACGTTTTTTGGCTAGCCTTAACAAAACTTTAAACTTTCTAAAATCATGAAAAAATTTATCTATTTATTAGGACTCGTTTCTGTAGGAGCATTTGCTCAGGAAAAACAAAAAGACGTTGTAACTGTTTCTGCTAGTTACAATTTTTCACAACCTACGCAATACGGAGTTAGCATTGAATTTAACAAAGGTGCAAAAGCAGATCAACGATTAAGTTCGTGGATTTTGAATGTAGGTTACGGACAATTAGAATTAGATGAGAAAAATTTCAAAACAACCGGAGAAGGTTTTGTTGCGGAATTAGGAACTCGTAATTATTTTAAAAAAGGGATTCGTGAAGGTTTCTATGCCGAAAACTTTTTAGCTCATGGAGAAATTAAGTTTGATGATATGGTTAACGGCGAAAAATTTGAGGGAAAATATTCGTATTGGAGTATTTTTAATCCAAATGTTGGTTATAAAATTCAATTGACAAAAAGCTTAAGTATTGATCCTTCCGTTGGTTTTAATTGGAAATGGGAAGTTAAAGGTAAAGATGATGTTGATAACCGAGATTTTGACAATTTTGTTTTTAAAGCCGGCGTGAAATTGGGATATACGTTTTAATATGATTATAAAAACAAATCAAAGTCTGAAACAAAACAACGTTTCGGGCTTTTTTCGTTTATTTACTTTTTCAAAGTTGCTATCTTGCACAAAAATGTAAAACAACATACTATTTTATGTTTTTCCGAGTTTATTAAATATGAAAAAACTGTTTTGGATACTGATTTGTTTACTCTTTTTTGCCGATTCTTGGGCACAAAACAACAGTTTATACAAAACCAAAACCGTTATTTCCGATTCGCTTACAAACACGATTCAAATAGATAGCGTTGCGCTGAACAGCAATTATTTCAAGATTTTGAATAAGCAAGGAAAAACAATCGACACTTTAAATTATTCGGTCGATTTCAATAAAGCGCAACTAACTTTAAAGCAACCTGTAAACGATACGCTGGTTATTTCATATTTGAATTTTCCGGATTTTTTAACGCAAACATATGCGCTTTACGATACCAAACGAATTGTTCCGAATAAAGACGGAGCGTATATTTTTACGGTTCCTGAAAAGAAAACCTCCACTTTTACTCCTTTTGAAGGATTAAATACGAATGGAAGTATTTCACGCGGAATTACGGTTGGGAACAATCAAAATTTAGTCACCAATTCTAATCTTGATTTACAAATTGTAGGAAATCTTTCAGATAATATTCAGATTCGCGCTTCGCTTCAAGACAGTAATGTTCCGTTGCAAAATGGCGGTTATTCGCAGAAAATGGATGAATTCGATCAGATTTTTATAGAACTTTTTTCGACCGATTGGAGTGTTAAAGCAGGAGATTTATTTTTAGAAAATCGAAATTCCAAATTCCTAAATTTCAACAAAAAAGTACAAGGGATTTCAGGAACTCTTAAATTCGAAAATGATCAATCCAAAACAACGATAGAAACCGCAACTGCTTTAGTTCGCGGACAATATGCCAAAAGCGAATTTGTTGGACAAGAAGGAAATCAAGGTCCGTATAAATTAAAAGGAAACAACAATCAATTGTATATTTTAATTATTTCGGGTTCGGAATCGGTTTATGTAAACGGACGAAAACTAACGCGCGGCGAGCAAAACGATTATGTGATTGATTACAATTCGGGTGAAATCCGTTTTACGACGTTATTTCCTATTACGTCCGAAATGCGAATTGTAGTAGAATATCAATATACCGACCGAAATTACACACGCTTTTTAGGTTACGGCGGAATTAAACATGAACGCGAAAAATGGAATATTGCAGGTTATGTTTATACCGAAACCGATATTAAAAATCAACCTTTACAGCAAAATCTGAATAAAGAACAAATCGAAATATTAAAACAAGCCGGTAACAATCCGGAATTAATGTTAGCGCCTTCGGCTTATCAAGATTCGTATTCCGAAAATAAAACATTGTACAAAAAAGTGTTTCAAAACGGTTATGAATTCTATCAATATTCGAACAATCCAACCGATACATTGTATATGGTTTCGTTTAGTTATGTTGGTCCGAATAACGGAAATTATCGTTTAGCAAATTCAGCAACTATCGGGAAGATTTATGAATTTTCTGAACCTATGGACGGAAAAATGCAAGGCGATTACGAACCATTAATTCAATTAATTGCACCAACCAGATTAACACTTGCAACAGTTTTAGGAGAATTTAAACCAAAAGAAAATACTTCGATTGATTTTGAAGTTGGATTTAGCAATAACGATCAAAACTTATTTTCGCCAATCGACGATAAAGACAACAAAGGTTTTGCCGCAAATGTAAATGCAACACACCGAATAATCGACCATAAATGGAAAGTCGATGTTTTTGGAAACCTTCAATTCGTAAGTCAGAATTTTAAAACAATCGAACGTTTATATTCAATCGAATTTAATCGAGATTGGAATACTTCAAATACATTCGGAAATCAATCTTTAATCAGTTTAGGTTCTAAAATAAAACCGAACGAACAAAGTTTTTTTACCTATCAATATGATCGATTAGAATATAGCGACAGTTATATTGGACACAAACAATCTTTAAACGGAAATTATCAATTAAAAAATCTGAATTTCAAAACCAACACCAGTTATCTTTCTGCAAAAGGAAGCATTTACAACACCGATTTTATCCGAAGTAAATCGCAAGCAACGTATCAAAAAGGGAAAAATTGGGCTGGAACTCGTTTAGATTTAGAAAATTATCAGGTAAAAGAAGTTGCAACACAACAATTTCAGTCACTTTCGCAAAAATATACGCAAATCGATGCCTTTGCAGGTCGCGGCGATACGTTGAATATGTTTGTAGAAGTTGGATATCGTTATCGCGTGAACGACAGTTTGCAAAACAATATTTTAAGTAATGTTGCCAAATCGCATGCAGTTTACATGAAATCGCAACTGTTTAAAACCGAAACAAGCGATTTATCGATTTATGCCAATTACCGACGATTAAAACATACCGAAACATCGAAAGTTGAACCAACTCTTAATTCACGAATTGCGTACAACGATCGTTATTTTAAAAATTTAATTCAAACCAATACTGTTTACGAAACGTCGTCGGGTTCGGTTGCACAACAAGAATTTACTTATATTCAGGTTGAACCCGGTTTGGGAACGCATATGTGGAATGATTACAACGGAAATGGAGTTCAAGAATTGGAAGAATTCGAAATTGCGCCTTATCCTGATTTGGCAATTTATGTGCGCATGTATTTACCCAATCAAACGTTTGTGAAAACGCATCAAACAAAATTAACGCAAGTTTTTAATTTCAATTTTAGTATCTGGCAAAACGAAATCGGATTTAAAAAAAACCTAAGTCAATTCCATATTCAGTCTTCTTTTATTATGGATCGAAGTATTTTGAGAGATAACAACGGAATCGCTTGGAATCCGTTTGGTTCTTCATCAGATAATTTAGTTGCAGAAAATTCGAATATTCGCAATTCGATTTATTTTAATCGAGGAAAACAACATTACACAACTATTTATTCGTTAATAAACAATCGGGCAAAAAACCTGATGAATTACGGAAGTTTAGATAATAAAATTACGACGCATCAACTACAGTTCCAGCATCTTTTAAACAAATGGTGGCTAGCGCAATTAACTTCGAAATACGATGTTGTAGAAAGTATTTCGGAAAATTATGGTTCTAAGAACTACTTATTAAATAATGTAAGTTTAAATCCAAGAATTGGTTATTTATTTTCTCAAAACGCTCGAATCGAATTGTTTTATGAATGGAAAAACAAAGAAAATACACAAGGCGATTTAGAAACTTTAGAACAACACCGAATCGGAACTTCGTTTAATTGGAGTACTTCGCAAAAGTTTACATTTAATGGAGAATTTTCGTTTTATCAGAATAAATTCACTGGAAATCCTTTATCGGCTGTGGCTTATCAAATGTTAGAAGGTTTGCAACCTGGAAAAAATCTTACGTGGCGCGTGTTATTTCAACGAAACTTAACCAAATATTTAGACGCAAACATCAGCTATCAAGGCAGAACAAGCGAAACATCGAAAACCATTCATACAGGAAGCATTCAGTTACGTGCATTTTTTTAATGAAAATTATTATATTTGTTACTCAATCAATATAGTAATCATGAAGAAATTAACAATCATAGCGTTATTTGCCGCTTTTGGATTGGTATCTTGTAAAGATTCTAAATCAGAAGCTACGGAGACGACTACCGAAACTACCACAACCACAGAAACTGCGACTGAAGCAGCGGATCCTCATGCAGGACACAATCATGCGCCAGGAGAAGGTCACGAAGGTCATAATCACGCAACAACAGAAACAGCAGCAGGAATGAATCCGCCTCATGGAGAACCAGGACATCGTTGCGATATTGCAGTTGGCGCTCCTTTAAATTCGGCTCCGACACAACCAACAGCTTCTACTCCAGCAAATTCTGGCGGACAAGGATTTTTAGGTGGAGGAAGCGCACAAGCACCTACACAAACTCAACAAGCGGCTCCGCAACAACAATTTGCTACAGAACCTGGAATGCAAGGAAAACCAAATCCTGCGCACGGACAACCGGGGCATCGTTGCGATATTCAAGTTGGGCAACCTTTACCATAAAACCATATAAGTTTTAGGACAAATCTTAATATAAACCTGCAACGTTTTTTAAAATTTTGCAGGTTTCTTTGTATATTGTTGTCCATTAATTTTTGGAATTTTGTCAGAAAAAAAGATCATTTCCACATTTCAGCCTTTTGATTTTAAAAATCAGTTTATTGATTTCGCTCCTCATCAAGAAATTTTGAAAGGAAGTGTTAACGACTTTTTTATACACGCGCTTCACGACAAAAACATAAAATTGCGACTTCCGTTTCCGCCACATCGAAAAACCGTTAACGATTTTTTATTTGTTACCAATGGTTATGTCAAAAGGCAATTAGGTATTGTAAATTATGATGTTCGGCAAAATGAATTGATGATTATTCCAAAATTTCAGATTTCGACAACCGAATTTCATTCAGAAGATTTAAACGGCTTTTACTGCCATTTTTCAGATTCCTTTTTAACGAATAATCCTTTTTTACTTCAATGGAAAACTACCGATTTCGAAAATACAAAGATTGTTTTGTCTCAAGAAACAGCAAACAGAATTCATCAACTTTTAGAAACAATAAACAATTTGTATCAACAAAACTGGATCCAAAATAAAGAATTAATCGCGCAATACTTAAGAACGGTTTTAACAGAAATCACATTTCAAAACAAATACGCTCCTTCTAGTTTAGACAAGAAAAAAGATCTAGTTTTGAAGTATATACAACTTGTAAATCTAAACTTAAAAAAAGGACTTAAAATTAGTAATTACGCTGAATTACTTCACATTTCACCCAATCATCTCAATAAAATCATAAAAAATCAGTTGAGTAAATCGGCGCAAGAAATTCATAATGAAATTATTTTACAAGAAGCTAAAGTTTTATTATTGCAAACATCTAAAGATATTAGTGAAATTGCTTTTGATTTAGGTTTTAATGATGTTTCGTACTTTGGAAAGTTCTTTCGAAAACACACCAATCAATCTCCGATGGAATATCGCAAAATGATTGAAAAATACCAATAGAAGCTTTTTTATGACTTAATACTTCATATTCGACGATTTATTTTTGCTTAAAAATATTTCTAAAAATGAAACCCTTCAAAACATTCTTAAGTGCATCTTTATTAATTTGCACCTTTCAAGCTATTGCACAAGAAGCGCCTGTAGTAAAAAATCCACCTTTAATAATGGAAACTTTTGCCGGAGATCGAGCTTTAGCTTATCAAATGATCATCAACAAAAAACTTCAAAGTGTTCCAAAACTCGGTTTTTTCAGTGTCACCAATTTTCAGGCAGAATGGGGCGAACCAAAAGTTAACGATTATATGTTGCAAGGAAATTTAACTTACAGCATTATAAAAGGAATTGATTTATCAGGTGGTTTTATTTGGAATCCAATTGATGGAATTCGTCCTTCTGCTGGAATTCTCTTTTCATACGGAAATCCTGAATTATTGGTTATAGCAAACCCACGCATCGACTTAACCAAAAACGCCAATTTCGATATACTTGCATTAGTAGAATACAAACCAAAAGTAAGCGAAAAACTGAATCTTTATACAAGAGCTCAAGGTTTGTATACGCAAAATGTAGGACTCGATTTTCATGCGAGAAGTTATGTAATGTTACGCACAGGCTTAACTTACAAAGATATTTCGTTTGGAGCCGCCGCTAATTTTGATTGGTACGGACCTATGAAACACAACGAAAATAACTTAGGAGGTTTTATACTCGTGAATCTGTTTTAACACTAAAAACACCAAAAACCTCTGTTTAATTAAAAAAATCTTACTGAGGTTTCTTTATTCAGAAAATTCAAAATCCGATTTACTTAAACTCTGTTTGTTTTTCACTATTTTTGTAGATTGAAAACCAAACAATCATGATTCAAAATCCTAAAAGATATACCGTTACGGCAGCTTTGCCTTACACAAACGGACCTATACATATTGGACATTTGGCTGGAGTTTACGTTCCCGCTGATATTTACACTCGTTTTTTACGTCAGCAAAATAAAGATGTTGCATTTATTTGCGGATCTGACGAGCACGGAGTTGCGATTTCGATGAAAGCTAAAAAAGAAGGAATTACGCCACAGCAAGTAATCGATAAATACAACAAAATCATTAAAGATTCTTTTAACGAATTCGGAATTTCGTTCGATAATTATTCGCGTACTTCTGCTGAAGTTCATCATAAAACGGCTTCAGAATTCTTTCGAAAATTGTATGATGATGGAAAGTTTATCGAAGAAGTTACAGAGCAATTATACGATGCCGAAGCAGATCAGTTTTTAGCAGATCGTTTTGTAACGGGAACATGTCCTAAATGTGGAAACGAAGGCGCTTATGGCGATCAATGCGAAAAATGCGGAACATCGCTAAACGCAACAGATTTAATCAATCCCAAATCGACTATTACAGGTTCTACTCCTATTTTAAAAGAAACAAAACACTGGTTTTTACCGTTAGATCAATACGATGCTTTTTTGCGTGAATGGATTTTAGAAGGACATAAAAACGATTGGAAACCGAATGTTTACGGACAAGTAAAATCGTGGTTAGATGATGGATTAAAACCTCGTGCGGTAACTCGCGATTTAGATTGGGGAATAGACGTTCCGGTTGAAGGAGCCGAAGGTAAAAAATTGTACGTTTGGTTCGATGCGCCTATTGGATATATTTCATCTACAAAAGAATGGGCTGCTCGCGAAGGAAAAGATTGGGAGCTTTATTGGAAAGATCAAGATACTAAATTGGTTCATTTTATCGGGAAAGATAATATTGTGTTCCATTGCGTGATTTTCCCGGCTATGTTAAAAGCCGAAGGAAGCTATATTTTACCTGATAACGTTCCTGCAAATGAATTCTTGAATTTAGAAGGGAATAAATTATCGACTTCTAAAAACTGGGCAGTTTGGTTAAATGAATATTTGGTCGATTTCCCTAACAAACAAGACGTTTTACGTTATGCTTTAACCGCAAACGCACCAGAAACAAAAGACAATGATTTTACTTGGAAAGATTTTCAGGCAAGAAATAACAACGAATTGGTCGCAATTTTCGGAAATTTCATCAATCGAGTTATTGTTTTATCTAATAAATATTACAACGGAATTATTCCAACTCCGAACGCTTTAACCGAAGTTGACGAGCAAACTTTAGCTGAATTAAAAGCGTATCCGGCAGTTATCGAAAGTTCGATTGAACGTTACCGTTTTCGTGAAGCTTTAGGAGAAATGATGAATGTGGCTCGTTTAGGGAATAAATATTTAGCCGACGAAGAGCCTTGGAAGTTGATTAAAACAGACGAAGAAAGAGTAAAAACCCAAATGTGGGTTGCCTTGCAAATTGCAGCTGCTTTATCAACATTAGCAGAACCTTTTTTACCTTTTTCGGCTACGAAATTGAAAAGCATGTTGAATATTTCGGAAGCAATTGCTTGGAACAAAATTTCTGAAACATCGAATTTACTTCTTTCCGGTCATCAAATCGGACAAGCAGAATTATTATTTGCGAAAATAGAAGATGAAGAAATTCAAAAACAAATAGACCGATTAGAAGCAATTAAAATTAGTAATGCTGCAGAAGCAAAAACGGTAGAACCTCGGAAAGAGACTGCACAATTTGATGATTTTGCTAAAATCGATTTACGTGTTGGAACTATTATCGAAGCAGAAAAAATGCCAAAAGCCAATAAATTATTAGTTTTAAAAGTCGATACTGGAATCGATATTCGAACAATTGTTTCAGGAATTGCAGAACATTTCTCACCAGAAGAAGTAATCGGAAAACAAGTGACTGTTTTAGTAAACTTAGCTCCAAGAAAATTACGTGGCGTTGAAAGCGAAGGAATGCTTTTATTAACAGAAACCAAAGAAGGAAAATTAGTTTTCGTAACCCCCGAAACTGAAGGAGTTTATAACGGGGCTGTAATTGGGTAATAATTTAAGACTATATAATAAAGCCACTCAATTTGAGTGGCTTCCTTTATTTCTTAATAATTACTAGTTCAAAATATAAAGCCATTACTCTTTACTAACATCTGTAATATCTTTCAAATTTTTGATTGTAGTTACTGGATCTTTAGCATTAAAAACAAAACTTCCTGCTACTAAAATGTCAGCCCCAGCATTTACCAAGTCGGCAGCATTATTATCTGTTACACCTCCATCAATCTCAATTAAAGTATTAGCATTATTTCTAATGATAATTTCTTTTAATTGCTTCACTTTATTGTATGTGTTTTCAATGAATGATTGTCCTCCAAATCCAGGATTTACACTCATTACACATACAACATCAATGTCTTTAATTACATCTTCTAACAAACTGACATTTGTATGAGGGTTAATAGCCACTCCAGCTTTCATACCAGCTGCTTTTATAGCTTGTAAAGAACGATGTAAATGTGTACACGCCTCATAATGAACAGTCAAAACATCTGCTCCTAAAGACTTAAAGACATCAATATAACGATCGGGATCAACAATCATTAAATGAACATCAATAGTTTTTTTTGCGTGTTTTTGGATAGCTGCTAAAACAGGCATTCCGAATGAAATATTTGGAACAAAAACACCATCCATAATATCGATATGAAACCAATCGGCTGAACTATTGTTAATCATTTCTATATCGCGTTGTAAATTAGCAAAATCAGCAGCTAATACAGACGGAGCAATTATAGTTTCTTTCATATTCTTATTATATCTTTCTACAAAGGTACAAACAAATTACTAATCAATTCTCAATTAAAAACCATTATATACAAAAAAAAGTCCTTTACATTTCTGTAAATGACTTTCTAAAAAAATGCGGCGACATACTCTCCCACATTAAAATGCAGTACCATCTGCGCTATTGGGCTTAACTACTCTGTTCGGAATGGGAAGAGGTGAGCCACAACGCTATAACCACCTTAAATCGGTTGCTTATCATCCTCGGCTCATAAACCAATATTGTTAACATATTTTCGACACATATTATTTTGT